>NZ_CP011005.1:0-1200000 GCF_000950575.1 Psychromicrobium lacuslunae | reverse complement strand
TATCGTCAGTAGAGAATCCGCTGAAGGTTTGGGATGCTTCGAACATGAGGGCTCCTTAGCTAGCTAGATAAGATCAGCCTATGCCGCAGCACCGGATCGGGCCATAGCGGGCGGAGTTCGTTGGCGGTTCGGACTAGGCTTACAGGGTGAATAGCAGCTTCGCCTTTGACCGTTTACGAAGGTCCCCAGATCTGGAGGCAGCAAATCTGTTCGCCTGGGATGCCTCCGACCTGTTGCTGATCGATGAAGCGGAAAAATACTCAGCCTTAGTAACTGCCAAGCAGTTAGTGGTGATCGGCGATAACTATGGTGCGCTGAGTCTGGCACTGGCAGCTCGTTACAATCTACCCAGCATTCGCGTCCATCAGGATCTTTACACCTCGGAGCTGGCCTTACAGAGAAACGCTCAGGAACTTGGCTTAGGCGCCGATTTTCGCCAGCTCCCGCTTGGTGCCGAACTGCTGCAGGGGGCGAAAGTCATTATCCTGCAGTTGCCTCGCTCGCTGGCCGAACTTGAGGAAATTGCCCAGCAGATAGCGCGCTACGCCGATGCCGAGGCGGTACTGCTTGCTGCCGGGCGGCTGAAACACATGAGTCTGGCGATGAATCAGGTGCTGGCCAAATATTTCAAGCAGGTGCGCGCGGGGCTCGCCCGCCAGAAATCACGCCTGCTCACCGCTGAGCAGCCAAGCCTGCCGGAACAGTTCCCCGCGTTCCCGCAGCAAAGCTATCTTGCCGAACTCGAGCTACAGCTCCGTGTCCATGGCGCGGTATTCGCGGGTGTGAAGCTTGATATTGGTACCCGCTACCTCTTAACGCACTTTTCCCCCGAGCTGCCCGAGAACAACATCACGGCGGTCGACCTTGGTTGCGGTAGCGGGGTGCTCGCTGCAGTTCTGGCCAGGCGTCAACCCCGGTGGCGGATTATTGCCACCGATCGTTCCTCCGCGGCGGTTGAATCAGCGCGGGCCACGGCAGCAGCCAATGAATTGACGATTGAAGTTCTGCGCGATGATGCCGCAGCTAGCTTGCCTTCAGCAAGCGTCGATCTGATAGTTCTTAATCCGCCTTTTCACGCCGGTTCGGCAGTGCACAGCGGGGTGGCCCATCGCTTATTCGAGGCGGCATCACGGTTACTCAAACCGAATGGACAGCTTTGGACGGTCTACAACCGGCACCTTGCGTATCGTCAGGCACTCAGCAAAGTCATTGGTCGCACCGAACTGGTCGCTCAGAACGCGAAGTTCGTGGTGACGAAGAGCTTTCGCGAGCTCGACGCTTAGCCTCTCAGCTTTCGTCGAGTACCGCGGCTAAGGTGTGCTCGCCGAGGGCAAGGAATTCGGCGCTGTCATCTGACTGGGTGAGCATCACGGTGGCCAGGTTCAGCGCCCAAGCGCGGGCGCGCTGCCACAGCTCGAGATCATCGATGATCTGCGGTTTCAACAAATCCCTGAACCGCTCCCGGTCAGTTTTTTCGAAGAGCATCCAGCCTGCTGCCAGGTCAATGGCCGGATCACCACAGCCCATGTCTCCGAAATCGATAATGGCGGCGATCTGGCCCTCGCTGATCAGAATATTTGCCGAGTGCAGGTCGCCGTGGAGCCAAAAAGGTTCGGCTTGCCATTCGGGAACCCGCAGAGCATGCTGCCAGCAGGTCATGATCTCCTGATAACGCTCAAAGCGCCCCGGGGTCACCCGCTCGCGAAATGCGGGGTCTCGCTGTCGTAGCGGCACCCCGCGGACTGGATTGCGCGGTGCGTTAGGCGGTGCTGGGCGATGGATGGCGTTGATGAACTCGGCCAGTTGCGTCGCGAGTCCGCCGTGCTCGCTTGGCGCGGACCGGATGGCTGGCTCCCCGTCGAACCAGGGTGTGATGCTCCATGCCCAGGGGAAGGTGGCGCTGGGTCTGCCGAGTCGCAGCGGGACCGGCAACTTCAGGCTGCTGAGCTGAGCGATCTGGCCTAGGTATTGTTGCTCATTGAGGATCAACTGGGCAGCGATCTCGCGTCGGGGCAACCGAATGAGCAAATCTTTTCCGAGTCGAAAGACGCTGTTGTCCCAACCATTCGCTAGGGTGTGAATTGGTAGGTGTGCTAGATCCGGGTGTTGTTCGCGAAGTAACTGGGCTACTAGTATTTCGTTGAGCTCCACTTCGGCGGCTGGCATGTTTGCCATTGAGAGGGTTTCCTATCAGTCGCTACCACGACCGAGAATACCTTGTCGCTGCTGTAGTCAAGGGATTTCGACGATTAAGGACAGGATTAGATTGCCAGAAGCTAAGGCGTTGATTCGCAGACGGGGTACCAATCTACCGCGCATGGGTGAATTCAATTTTTCGGTCATCCTGGATGCCATCCGTCGCAGCCCAGACGGCCTCAGCCGGGTTGAGTTGGCTGGCATCGTCGGCTTGGCGGCACAGACTGTTTCGAATATTTGTCGTCGCTTGTTGAACCAAAATCTCATCGTCGAGGCCGGGAAATACGGCCACGGTCCGGGCAAACCTCGCACCATCTTGAAGCTCAACCCGGACGGCATGTATGCGGTTGGCGTGCATTTGGACCCGGTCGAGATGAATTATGCCTTGCTTGATTTGACCGGGGAAGTGGTGGTGCATCGCACCCTACCGGTCACTCCGGATGCTGATTCCGCTGAGGCAGTTCGAGTGATGGCTGCCGAGATCGAGTCGATTCTCGATGAGGCTGGGATTGACCGCTCAAAGGTGGCTGGTGTCGGAGTAGCGGCCCCGGGGCCGATCGACGGTCCAGCTGGTGCCGTTATTAATCCTCCACACCTACCCCGCTGGGGCCGGGTGGAACTGCGCGAAGATCTGCATCGGGCACTAAAACTGCCGGTACTGCTGGATAAGGATGTCACTGCGGCAGTAGCCGCAGAAATCTGGGCCGGTGGCCAGTCCGGAACCGGTAGTTTTGCTTTCATTTATTTAGGTACTGGCATCGGCGCCGGGATCGTGCTCGACGACGACGTGATTCGTGGCAGTTCGGGCAATGCCGGCGAGGTGGGGCATATTATCGCCGACCCGGACGGACCACCTTGCGACTGCGGCCGTCGCGGCTGCATCAAAGTCACCTGCATGCCTGAAAATATTCTCGAAGAAGCAGCCAAAGCCGGAATTTCGGCGGTGACCAAGCTAAAAGACGCCAGCCTGCAGGAAGGTATTGCTGCACTGGTACGAGCTGCCAAAGAGGGTGACGTCACAGCCAATGCATTACTTGACCGAGTGGCAGAGCGATTTGGCACCGCAGTATCGGTGCTGACCAACCTGCTTGATGTCGACCACGTGGTCTTTGGTGGCCCGTTCTGGCAGCATTTCGAGGCCAAGTTCCTCGAAAAGTTGCCAGAACTACTCAATCAATTGAGCGTTATTTCCGCTGTGCACGGCTTGGAAGTTGTCGGCACCAGCGTTAGCCACGATGTCGGCGCGGTCGGTGCGGCTTGCCTGGTACTGGAAGACACTTTTGGTCCTAACGCCAATAGCCTGGTGCTCGCCGAAGGGGAGTAACCCCCCCGGTCTAGGCTGGGCGCCCGCGGGTTCGATTAGCCGAGTCCCAGCAGTTCCACTGAGCGTTGACGCATGTCCATTTTGCGTACCTTGCCGGTCACCGTCATCGGGAATTCGTCGACCAGCAAAACATAGCGCGGCACCTTGTGTCGGGAGAGCTTGCCAGCACAGAACTCCGCCACTGCGGCTTGATCCAGCGGCGCTGCTGCCGTCTTGAGCTTAATCCAGGCACAGAGCTCTTCACCATATTGCGGATCAGGGACACCGACCACCTGGACGTCGGCAATGCTCGGATGGGTGTAGAGGAACTCTTCGATCTCGCGGGGGTAGAGGTTCTCACCGCCACGGATCACCATGTCCTTGATCCGGCCGACAATATTGACATAGCCATCCTCACGCATTTCGGCAAGATCCCCGGTGTGCATCCAACGGGCGGCATCAATTGCCTCGGCGGTTTTCTCCGGATTTTGCCAATACCCGAGCATCACCGAATAACCACGGGTGCAAAACTCACCAGGAGTCCCACGAGGCACGGTGAGCCCGGTGAGCGGATCAACGATCTTCACCTCCAGATGCGGATGTACCCGACCAACCGTCGCGGTACGCCGCTCCACGTCGTCCTCCGGGCGGGTTTGCATCGACACCGGCGAAGTTTCCGTCATGCCATAGGCAATGGAGACCTGCTCCATATGCATTTCGGTCATACAGCGTTTCATCACCTCTACCGGGCACGGCGAACCGGCCATAATGCCGGTTCGTAGCGTCGAGAGATCATAATCGGCAAAATTCGGCAGGTTTTGCTCGGCGATGAACATCGTCGGCACCCCATAGAGCGCTGTGCACTTTTCGTCCTGCACGGCCTGCAAGGTGAGTGCTGGATCGAAGGTGGGCGCCGGTATCACAATGGCTGCACCGTGACTGGTGGCGCCAAGATTGCACATCACCATGCCAAAGCAATGGTAGAACGGTACCGGTACGCAGATCCGATCCTGTTGGCTAATAGCAATGGTTTCAGTGACAAAGTAGCCGTTGTTCAGGATGTTGTGATGACTCAGCGTGGCACCTTTGGGATAACCCGTGGTGCCTGAAGTGTACTGAATATTGATTGCATCATCGGCACTCAACTCAGTCATCCTGCGGATCAGCGCTGTGCCATCCTGGTCGGTGCCGGCCTCAATCGTCTGTTCCCAGCTTGGCTCCGCAATGTAGATCACCTCGCGCAACTCCGGGCACTCGGGTCGCACCGCGGTAATCAGTTCAGCAAAAGCTGAGCTTTTATAAGCGGTCTGCGAAATCAGCAGCCGCATCCCGGACTGGTTAATGGCATAAGCCAACTCGTGTTGCCGGTAGGAGGGGTTGACATTGACCAGAATGGCCCCGATTTTCGCGGTCGCGTATTGCACTATCACCCACTCCGCGCAGTTGACCGCCCAGATGCCCACCCGGTCGCCTTTGGCGATCCCCTTTGCCAGAAGACCCAGCGCTAATGCGTCCACTTCCTGGTTAAGTGCCGAATAACTCCATCGCCGTCCGGTCGCCACCTCAATGAGCGCCTCAGCATCAGGGAATTGCTGCGCAATTCGGTTGAAGTTTTCACCGATGGTTTCGCCTAGCAGGGCTGTTTGGGATGTTCCTGAGCTGTAGGAAAGCGCCTTTGCCGTCATGAATGACACCGTATAACGCACAGACCGCAATGGGTAGTGCTGCCCATTGCGACACCCGGCTATGGTTGGATTGGATTAGTTCGGATGAACCTGATCAAAAGAAAGCAGTGGAACAGTACGTGAACCAGATGACTGCGGCAGCCCGTATCGAAGCCCAGGAGCTGCAAGGGGCACAAGCCTTGCTCAATGCCGTTTCGCATAGTTTTGAGAATAAGGTCGTCGGCCAGAATCGGCTGCGCGAGACGCTGTTGATCGGGTTGATGACGGGCGGGCACATTCTCTTGGAAAGCGTGCCAGGATTGGCCAAAACCACTGCGGCGCAAACCCTTGCCGATACCGTGAGCGCCCAGTTCCGCCGCATCCAGTGCACTCCTGATCTGCTGCCTAGCGACATTGTTGGAACTCAGGTCTATGACGCGGCGAAAGGGGTGTTTAGTACTCAACTTGGACCGGTGCACGCCAACTTGGTGCTGTTGGATGAGATCAACCGTTCCAGCGCGAAAACCCAGAGCGCCATGCTCGAAGCAATGCAGGAGCGGCAAACCAGCATTGGCGGTGTGGTGTACCCGTTGCCAGACCCCTTTTTGGTCTTGGCCACACAGAACCCGATTGAGCAAGAGGGCACCTACGTTCTGCCAGAAGCCCAGATGGATCGCTTTATGCTCAAGGACGTGCTGGATTACCCTTCTCCGGCTGAGGAAGCTGAAGTGATCAGGAGAATTGACGCTGGAGTCTTTCTCGCCGAGGCCAAGCAGACGGCGGTGGCCAGTCTTGATGACGTGCGTCGATTGCAGGCGCTCACGCATCGGGTCTACATTGATCCGGCGATCGTGCGCTACATTGTCGGCCTGGTCTATGTCACCAGACATGCGGCCCAGTACATTGACCCGCAGCTGGCCGAATATATTGAATTCGGTGCTAGCCCGCGTGCCAGCATTGCTTTTTCGCAGGCCGCCCGGGCGCTAGCCCTGTTGAAAGGCCGGGATCATGTGATCCCGGAGGACATCAAGGAACTTGCCCATCGAGTGCTGCGGCATCGCATTATTCTCGGCTTCGCTGCGGTCGCCGAACAGGTGCAGGTAGAGAGCGTGATCGACGCAATTCTCGGCTCAGTGCAGACCCCGTAGTCAAATGGCACAGCTTTTGCAGAAGGTGAAGTCGAAGATGTTTATCTTCGCGCACCGTAAAGCGCGGGGCATGCTGAACGGTGAATACGACGCCATCTTTCGCGGCCGTAGCCTGGACTTTGACGACCTACGGGGTTATGTCCCAGGTGATGAAATTCGAGACATCGACTGGAAAGCCACCGCGCGCCACGGCTCCCCTTTAGTGAAACGCTATGTGGCGATCCGCAAGCAGACCGTATTGCTGGTCGCCGACACTGGGCGGAATATGGCAGCAGTGGCGAGCGGCGGCGAGACCAAAAAAGACATTATGGTGATGGCCCTGGGAGTGATCGGTTATCTAGCGATCAAGCATGGCGATACTGTTGGCCTGGTTTACGGTGATGCCGAGCAGACCGCGATGCTCCCAGCACGCGGTACCGAGGCGCATTTAGAAGCTTTACTACAGCGCGTTGACTCAACGACCAGTCTGTCCTCCGGACGATCTGAACTGACCGCTCAGCTCAGCTTCATCGCAAAGAATGTCCGGCAACGGCGGCTAATTTTCGTGGTGGCCGATGAGCATCCGGTGACTGCCGAGCAGGAACGGTTACTGCGCAGGCTGCGAGCGCAACACGAGGTGCTTTGGCTGGTGGTATCGGATGCCGATTTGAGCGGTGCCGACGCTCTTCGTAGAGATAGTTTCGACGTTGAGAGGCTGGATCCGGTGGTGTCGATTTTGACTAAAGATCCCCGCCTTGCCGCCGAATACACCGCTGCCGTCGGGCAGCGCCGTGCGCAGATCGTCGAGGCTATGGCACGCCAGGGAATCCCTTTGGAGTGGCTGGGGCACAGCAGCGAGGTTATGACAACCTTGTTTTCTCTGCTGGAGAGGCAACGACGTGCCGGGCGATAACAATACGCAAGGGTTCTTCCCACCGCTTGACTATGCCGCGCTCTGGCTGGTACTCGGCATTGTGCTGCTCGTGCTCATCGCAGCCTGGTATTTTTCCGCTTTTTATACGACCAGGGAGCGACCGGAGGTGGGCAGTATCCCGCTACCGCCCAGGAAACTGCTCTCACTTCGGCAACGTTACCTGAGCCAAATAGATCACGTCGCTGCACAGCACCATGCCGGGCAGCTTTCGGCACGCAATGCCCATCAGAAGCTCAGTATCTTGGTGCGTGCCTTCGCCCAAGAACTCACTGGAGTGAAAACCGAAAGAATGACGCTCAGTGAACTTCGGGCAGCTGGGCTGCCGGTCGTCGGGAACGCGGTGGAGTTGTTTTACCCGGCCGAATTCGGGGTTCAGGATGCGCAGAGCCTTGGGCACTCGGTCGATATTGCTCGAGAGCTGGTGGCACGATGGTCTTAACCTGGTGGTGGCTGATTCCAGTGATCTTGCTGGCCTTCGCCGCGCTGGCGTTCTTCGCTTTGCGCGGCAATCGTCAGGATCAGCAGAGAATGCCGGTGGCGCATGCCGAGCGGTTGACCGCGTTACCAGGCTATGCACGCGCCCTGGCGAGGCGCAGATGGTGGACCTTAGCTGCCTTAGTTGCGCTGCTGGTGTTGGTGCTTGCTGGTGTTCTTGCGGTAGCCCGCCCGGCAGAGCAGAACAGTATCCGGCCGGAGCAGAGCAACCGAGACATTGTGCTCTGCCTTGATGTCTCCGGTTCGATGATTAATACCGATGCCAAGCTGGTTGAGGTGTTCAGCGGTCTGGCTAAGGACTTTCGGGGTGAGCGGCTGGGCATGGTGATTTTCGATTCCTCTGCGGTGCAGGTTTTCCCGCTCACCGACGATTACGACTTCATTAATGAGCAGCTTAAAGACGCAAGTAATTCGTTGCAGAATCAAAGCAATTCCACCGGCTTTTTCGAAGGCACTTACAGTGGCAAAGGTTCTTCGCTGATTGGTGATGGTCTGGCCAGTTGCGTGAATAGTTTCCCAAAGCTCGGCAATGAGGCCCGTTCCCGTTCGATCATCTTCGCCACCGACAATATGCTGGTGGGCAAGCCGTTGTTCAGCCTGTCGGAATCTGCAGACCTGGCCAGCAAAAACAATGTCCGGATTTACGGCATCAACCCCAATGGTCCTGAGGCTTCGTCCTCCCGGGTCAAGGCGGGCCAGCAAATGCAGGCGGCGGTGAAGGGAACCGGCGGTGAGTACTACGTGCTGGGAGACGAAAATGCGGCCCGCGAGATTGTCGACAAAGTGCAGGCCACCGAGGCGAATAAACTGCAAGGGCGCCCGCAAGTGGTTTCCCACGACCGTCCGGAACTCTGGCTACTGATCGCGGGCGCGGCGGTTATTGCTTTGCTGCTGGCTAGTTGGAGGCTGCGACGATGAGCTTTAGTCCGGTAATCTTCTGGTGGTTACTGATTCCGCTCGGTGTGGCTGCGGTACTGGTCTGCCTGTGGTTTGGTTTTCGTGGGACCGAGCGGCTGGCCTGGATCCGACGCGCTGCACTTGCCTTACTGCTCACCCTGACGATGCTGAGGCCTGGCGTGGGTGGTGCTGATCTGAGCGCCGCCTCGGCGCAACTCGACGTATTCTTTGTCACCGACACCACGAGTTCGGTGATGGCTGAGGACTACGGTTCGGGAAAGCCGCGGCTGGACGGCATGAAAGCGGATCTGCTGGCCATTGCCGATAAACTGCCGGGTGCGCACCTGTCTCTGATTGGCTTTGACCAGCAAGCAGTAGTGAGGTTGCCGCTGACCAGCGATCAGAATGCTTTTGAGAACGCGGTGGAGGTGCTTGGTCCGGAAATCACCCTTTATTCTCGCGGTTCTTCGGTTACCGTGGCGGCTGAGATCCTGCGCAGCAGACTGCAGGCCGCGCAAAAAGCTCATCCCGAACGGGCCCGGGTGGTTTTCTACTTGGGCGACGGCGAACAGACTGCAAATACCCCAGCTCAGCCTTTTGACATTCCGGCAGGTCTGATCTCAGGTGGTGCGGTGCTCGGCTATGGCACCGCTGAAGGTGGCCGGATGAAGCGGAATAGCGGCTTTGGCGCTGCGCCGGGGCCGGGCTACATTCAGGACAATTCGCCCGGCGGGCAAGGCGACGCAATCTCTAAGATTGATGAAAAGCAACTCGGTCAGATCGCCGGGCAACTGTCGGTGAAGTATCTCCACCGACAAGCCGGAGACGGTATTGATAATGCGGTGGCCGGGGTCACCGGTGCGGCAATGAAAATTGAGGGCAACTCAAGTAGCCGGGCTCAGTATGAGTTGTACTGGATTTTCGGTTTGGGGGTGCTGGGCTTGGCCGGTTGGGAGCTATTCGATACGCTACGACAATGGCGGCAGATCCGGCCGGTGCGCCAGCGGAGTGCTGAAGGGAGGGCGCAATGAGTGCCACTTTGATTCCGAACAAAGTTCCTGAGACGATCCCATCGGAGCCTGCACCCACGCCGAAACCCGCCCGGCTGGTGCTGCGTCGCCGCTTGCTGATCTTCACTATTCCCTTGGTTTTACTGGTTCTGTTGATCGCTGGCAAGTTCCTCAGTGTCTCAATCGCTTCAGCCCAGTTGAATGCTGCTTTCGCCAGGGGAGACGCCGCCGGGGTGCACTCAGCGGCCGGGGTTCTGAAGTTCGCGAATCTACTTGAGCCCTATAAAGCCTGGTTTAACGACGGGGACGGCTACGTGCTGCAGGGCGATTTCGAGGCTGCTAAAGGCCAGTTCGAAGAGGCACTAAGACTCGCCCCGGAGAAAGAATCCTGCAAGGTGAGGGTCAACCTGGTTCTCACCCTGGAGAAGCTCGGTGATGCAAAAAAGGCTGCCGGGGACCAAAGCGGTGCTAAGGCGCTTTACGACAATGGCCTCGCTGTGACAGACCAAGCACCCGAAGGATGTTTCCAGCAGGGCAGCGAGGGCAATCAGCAGGGTGAGGGCCAAAGCTTGCAGGAGTCCAAAGAACGGCTCAATGAGAAGTCGCAAAACTCAGGCCAGAATCAACAGGACCCCGGGCAGCCGAATCAGAGCCCGAACTCGCCGGCTGATCCGTCAAAACTCGAGCAGCTGAAGCAACAACAGAAAGAAGCTCAGAAGGATCGTACTGACGGCAAGCAGGGCAGCGGCAATGTGGGGAACCTGCCGGATGATCCGAACGGGAAGCAGTGGTAAGCCGTGAGAGTGGAACCCATGAGGTATGAGGTTCGGCTGCGGGCTGTCCGGATGTCCAGATAGCGCGGTCAGAGCGCGTATTCTAAGTGCATGACCGCACTTTCACTGCCCTGGATCAGCGCTATCTTCGCTATTCTGGCAGGCCTAATTCACTGTTATTTCTGGTTCTTGGAGTCGGTGCGTTGGCGCCAGCCGGCGGCTTGGCAGCGGTTTGGTGTGAAAAATCAGGACGAAGCAGACACCCTCGCCGAGATGGCCTTCAACCAGGGGTACTACAATCTGGTGATTGGCATTGGCAGCATCGTCGGCGCCGTGCTGCTCTTTACCGGTGTTCCAGCGCTGATGTTGTTTGCTGCCGGTTTAGTGGTGATGGCCTGTGCCACCATGGTAGTCGCGGCGGTAATTCTGTTGATCAGCAAACCCGGGTTCCTTGTCCCGGTCCTCATCCAAGGCGTGGCTCCAATCATTGCATTATTCGGTTTTTTCATGATGCATGCGGTGTGAGTCGCACTTTTTCTTGCAAATGCTCGTAAGACTTTGTCTTAATTCGACTGAAGTTTGCTCTAGGTCGATGAGATTCCTAGAGTAGAGAGCGTACTAATTGTCAGCGACCCTCGTCAGCGAGGGTGTGGGTGCCCCCGTGTGGGCCTGACATTTGCCCGGTTCGTCCGAGTGTTCCTGCTAGCTGGAACGCTGCTCGGATGGCTGCCACCTTGGCATGCCTCAGCAACTTAGGATTGCAAATGTCCCCACCCAGTATTCTTGTTGACCCCCTCGAAAAAATCTCAGCCCAGCACCGGGCACCGGTTGCGCTCTCCTACGAGCTATTTCCACCCCGTACGCCAGCGGCTGTCGATGGCCTCTGGACCACAATCCGTGAATTGGAGAGCACCAATCCGGATTACGTCTCGGTCACCTATGGTGCCAGCGGATCAAACCGGGACACCGCCGTGGAACTGCTTCACAACCTGCTCAGCCAGACCACGCTAAGGCCGCTGGCACATCTGACCTGCATCGGCAACACCGCCGATGAATTAGCTGGCATCATCACCGAGTTGCTAGATGCCGGTGTACGCGGCATCTTGGCGCTCCGCGGTGATCATCCGAACGATGGCACCGAGGAGCATCCGGCCGGGGCGCTGAACTTTGCCCAGGACCTGGTGGAGCTAATTCGTCGAGTGGAACAACGTCGATCAGCGATGCTGGCGGCGGGGAAAGTGGCCATTGGAGTAGCGGCGTACCCGACCACCCATCCGGAGTCACCCAGTCAGCAGCACGATATTGAGGTTTTGCTGGCCAAGCAGCGCTCGGGGGCTGACTTCGCTATCACCCAGGTCTTTTTCCACCCGGAACAATACGCCGAATTGGTTCTCAAAGCGCGCCGGGCTGGCGTGAGCATCCCGATCATCCCCGGGGTGATGCCGTTTACTTCGCTCAGACGACTTCAACGACTGGCCGAACTTACCGGCGTCCAACCGGATGAGCGATTACTTGCTGCGCTAGCCTCGGCTGGCGACGACGCCGAACGCCGTCGGATCGGCGTCAGCGCTACCACCGAGCTCGCCAAGGCGGTGCTGGACGTCGGCGCGCCGGGAATTCACCTCTACACCTTCAACCAGCATCAAGCCGCGCTTGAGGTGCTGGACCGCCTTGACTTAGTCAGGCCCTCAGCGCCAACTTCCAAAAAACGGCAGCTCGGCGCAAAAACCACCCTAGACTCCCATTCCAATCTCGGCTCTTCGCACTAAGGACACATCATGACCGCAACCACTAACTTTCCCACCGCCTCAATTTTGGGCTACCCACGAATTGGACGACGCCGCGAACTTAAAAAAGCAGTTGAAGCTTATTGGGCCGGGAAAATCAGCCTCGGTGAGCTTGATACCGCTGCCAAAGAGGTGCAGCTGACCACCCTTAACCGGCTCCGCGACCTAGGTCTTGACCAGCCAGACGCTATCCCGGGCACTTTCTCCTACTATGATCAGGTGCTCGACACAGCTGCGCACTTGGGAGCCATCCCGGCGCGCTTCGGTGAGCTGCTTGATCACAATGGCGCGCTGGGGCTTGACGGTTATTTCACCCTGGCCCGCGGCAATGCTGAACAGCAGCCCCTTGAAATGACCAAATGGTTTGACTCCAATTACCACTATCTGGTCCCTGAGATCGCCCCGGATACCCATTTTTCGGTGACCTCGAATCGACTCATCGAGGACTTTGAATTCGCACTGGCTAATGGCGTGCGGACCCGGCCCTATCTGGTCGGTCCGGTGACTTTCTTACTGCTCAGCAAAGCTGCCGATAACGCTCCGGCAGATTTCTCCCCGCTCGCTAAGCTTGACGAAATACTGCCGATTTATGCTGAGCTCCTGCAGCGCTTGGCCCGCGCTGGCGCGGAGTGGGTGCAACTTGACGAGCCGGCGCTCGTGGTGGATGGAGAGTTGCCGGTCGAGCAGCTACAGGCCGCGGTAACAACTGCTTATCAGCAACTAGCTGCGGCCCCGGCTCGACCGAAGCTGTTGCTCAGCACCCCCTATGGTTCGCTCGACGCGCTGCTGGAAACCGTTGCGGCAGCGCCGGTGGAAGCCCTTCACCTGGACCTTTTCAAAGGCAAAGTTCCCGCCGATCTGCCCGGGCTGAAGAATGCACTGGCCGGTAAGACGCTGGTGGCAGGCCTGGTGGACGGGCATAATATTTGGCGAAATGATCTGGCCGCGGCGGCAGCGAAGCTCGACACGCTCAGCTCTGCGGGCATTAACCTTGCGGTGTCGACCTCGACCTCGACCTTCCATGTGCCGCACGACGCCGCTGAGGAGATTCAGCTCAATGAGCAGCTGCGTAGCTGGCTGGCTTTCGCCGACCAGAAAGTCGGCGAGGTGATCACCTTGGCTGGCTATCTGGCTGACGCCGCCTCGGCGCAGCAAGCAATCAGTGACGCTAGCCTGATCATCGCTGGACGCTCGCAAACACCCGGTGTGCAACGCAGCGAGGTGCGTCAGCGGCTGGCAGCGCTGAGCGCCGCAGACTTCAGCCGTGACGACTATGCGAATCGAGCTAAGGCGCAGCAAGAGCAGCTGCAACTGCCGCTGCTGCCGACCACCACGATTGGGTCTTTCCCGCAGACCGGCGAGATCCGCTCTGCCCGAGCGCGAGCCAATCGTGGCGAACTGGATGATGCTCAGTACCAGCAACTGATGCGGGAGGAGATTCGTCGAGTGGTTGAGCTTCAGGAAGGCCTCGGGTTCGATGTTCTGGTGCATGGCGAACCGGAGCGCAACGATATGGTGCAGTATTTCGCTGAGAATCTTGAAGGCTTTGACGTCACGGTGCACGGCTGGGTTCAGTCTTATGGCAGCCGCTGTACCCGGCCCTCGATCCTGTGGGGAGACGTCACGCGCAGTCAGCCGATCACCGTGGAGTGGGCAGCTTTTGCGCAATCCTTGACCGAGAAGCCAATGAAAGGGATGCTCACGGGGCCGGTGACTATTTTGGCGTGGTCCTTTGTGCGCGATGATCAGCCGCTTAAAGACACCGCCAATCAGGTAGCCCTGGCGCTCCGTGACGAAATCGCCGATCTCGAGGCGGCCGGGATCAAGATCATTCAGGTCGATGAGCCGGCGCTACGTGAACTGCTGCCATTGCGGAAGGCTGATCAGCCCGAATACCTCGATTGGTCAGTGCAAGCTTTCCGGTTGGCCACCTCGGGGGCCACCACTAGCACTCAGGTACACACCCATCTGTGCTATTCGGAGTTCGGCGTGGTGATTGACGCGATCGATGGCTTGGATGCTGACGTCACCTCCATTGAGGCCGCGCGGTCACGGATGGAAGTGGTCAATGACCTGCAGAGTCATGGCTTTGGCCGGGGCGTTGGACCCGGTGTCTACGATATCCACTCGCCTCGCGTGCCGGGCGAGGCGGAGGTGAGCGAGCTCTTGCGCACCGCCGTCGACCATGTGCCGGCCCGCCAGCTCTGGGTGAACCCTGACTGCGGATTAAAAACCCGTGGCTATATCGAGACCGAAGAATCGCTGCGGAATTTGGTGGCTGCCACCAAGGAAGTTCGTGCTCAATTGGTCTAGCAATGATGCTCGAGAGCCACAGCCTTCCAAAATGATTTGGCAGGCTGTGGCTCTTAGCGTTTTGCGGAGTATCTTGGGGCTATGAGCAATGATGCCGTTGAGTCACTAAGGTCGGTTTTTAACTCCGGAGTCAGTCGCAAGCTGGAGTGGCGGTTGACCAAACTTGAGGCGCTTCGCACCATGCTGACTGAACGCACCGCCGAATTTACCGAGGCGCTACATCAGGATCTGAGGAAACATCCGGATGAAGCCTGGATGACCGAAATTGGCTTCGTCTGCACCGAAATCAGTCATACCGTGAAGAATCTGCGGCGTTGGCTGGAGCCAGAGCGCGCTTCCGTGCCGGTGTCTCTGCTACCGGCCAGCGCCCAGATCGTCAATGATCCGCTTGGCGTAGTGCTGGTGATTGCGCCCTGGAACTACCCGGTGCAACTGGCCTTAGTGCCGGTGCTCGGTGCTCTGGCTGCCGGAAACACGGTGCTGCTTAAACCAAGTGAATTAGCTCCCGCTACCTCAGCCGTATTAGCCGAATGGTTACCGAAATACCTTGGCGATGCTGTTGCCGTGCTGGAAGGTGGCGTGCCCGAGACGACCGAGCTGCTGAAAGAGCGCTTTGACCACATTTTCTATACCGGGAACGGTCAAGTTGCCAGGATAGTGATGACCGCTGCTGCGCAGCATCTGACCCCGGTCACCCTTGAGCTGGGTGGCAAATCGCCTGTCTATCTTGACGAATCGGTTGATCTGCGCGCCGCCGCGCAGCGGATCGCCTGGGGTAAGTACCTCAACGCCGGGCAGACCTGCGTTGCCCCGGACTACGTGTTGGGCACCGAAAAAGTGCTGGATCGCTTGGCGGCGATCCTGCCGAAAGCCATTAATTCGTTGTTCCGGGGCGACCCTCGGAACAGTGATGATTATGGTCGGATCATCAACGAGCGGCATTTCGAGCGTCTTGAGAGACTGCTTGAGGGTGCCGAGCTGGTAACCGGGGGAGAGTGCGATGCCACGGAGAACTACCTGGCGCCCACCGTGCTCAGGGCCGAGGCTGAGTCGCCGGTGATGCAGCAGGAGATTTTCGGGCCGCTGCTGCCATTAGTGACGGTGCGCGATGAGCAGGACGCCATTCGGTTCATTAATGAGCGTGATAAGCCGTTGGCGCTCTATGTCTTCACCGAGCGGAAGCAGAGCAAACAGAACTTTATTGAAAACACCTCCTCGGGCGCGCTTTGCTTTGGCGTTCCGGCCGCGCATTTATTGGTCCCTGGCCTGCCATTTGGAGGCGTGGGTCCCAGCGGCATGGGCGCCTATCATGGTAAACATTCGCTGGAGACCTTTAGCCACCGCAAAGCGGTATTTGATAAGCCGCTCAAACCGGACACCATGAAGTTGATCTATCCGCCTTTCAACGCTTTGAAACACCAAGTGGTGACCAAGGTGATCGCACCGGCAGGATAGCTCGCTCTGCGGGCACACCACCCAGCAGGTGAGTTAGCGGGTGGCTACCGCATCGGCGAAGGCTTGGCTGAGCAGTTCAACGAACAGGCTGAGCGTCGCGGCATTCTTGCGGCTGGTTCTTCCAACTGCTGGGCTCGGCTGCTTAGCGACCGAAGAATCTTGCGGCAGCAGGGCAAAGACCGTTCTAGCTAGGCGGATCTCAGGCACATCAACCACCACGAATTTCTCCTGGCTGTGCCGCAATACCAGTTCTGGGACCAATGAAGCTCCGAGCCCTGCTGCGGTGAGTGCCAGCCCGGCATTGAAGTCATCGCAGTAAGCGGCTACCTGCGGATGAAGATTGCAAGAGGCAAAGAGCCTTTCGATCACGGTGGCATCCGGAGTTCCCGGATGGTGCATTACCCAGGGCATTTCGGTGAGCTGAGAGGTCGACATCTGGGCACCGTCGCGAATACCCCAACCCGGTGGCAGCACCACCTTGAACACATCATCTGCCACCCATTGCCGGTTCAGAGTATGCGGCCAGGCTAGTCCACTTTGGCCAACTTGATAGACCAAGGCGATGTCGAGTTCGCCGCCACTGCGGAGGCCTTGGATGGTCTGCGCCGGCTCGCCAACCCATAACCGTAGTTCTAGACCGATGTCTTTCCAGGCCTGAGTTCGGAGCACGCTGGGTAGTACATAGTTGGCTAGCGAGGGAAAGATGCCGAGTCGAAGCTCCTCGGTGTTGCCACCGGGGGAGCGGGTAGCAGCGGCCAGCAGAGCATCCAGATCGGTCAGTACCTTGGCAGCATGCCGAGCCATCACCTGAGCGGCGTCCGTTGCCTGCACCGCCCGTGCGGAGCGTTCGAAAAGGACCACTCCGGTGTCGCGTTCCAGCGCAGCCATCTGTTGTGACACCGCCGAGGCCGTATAACCCAGTTGAGTAGCCGCAGCGGCAAAGCTCCCACGACGGGTCACTTCAAGCAGCGTCCGGAGGTGCACCGGGTTGACCATCGGTACGCTGCCTTTCTGTCGATTGAGGTGCTGAAGAAATGCTCCCTCGATTCTAGGCGGTCTGAACCCATCCAGCAGCAGCGCGGCGCCGAACGAGTGATGAGAGGCCATCTATTCAGGAGGATCATGCCAGTGATTGATCACACCCAAGGCAAGCCCGAGCAGCTCCACCCCGAGCCAACAATTGAGCAGCGAAAGTCACGTTCGCTTGCCGTGGTGGGTAGCGGAATTTCCGGTTTGTTGGCCGCCTGGGTGCTCAGCGATTCTGATCATGTAACGCTTTTTGAAGCCGATCCGCGGCTTGGCGGCCACGCCCATACCCATGAATTGGCAGACGGCACCGCCGTCGATTCTGGCTTTATCGTCTTTAATGAAAAGACCTATCCAACGCTCATCCGGCTTTTCAAGCAGTTATCGGTGCCAAGCAAACCGACCACAATGTCAATGTCGGTCAGTTGTGCTGGTTGTGGTTTGGAGTACGCCGGAGCGAAGGGTTTCCCCGGGCTCTTTCCAAGTTGGCAGGTTTTGCGGCGACCTCGATACCTCAGAATGCTCCTGGAGGTGCTCAGGTTCCACCGCCAAGCTAGAGCGCTTTTGGCGAGCAACGAGCGGCAGACCTTGGGAGATTTCCTGGCCCTTGAAAACTTCAGTGATTATTTCCGTAGCCATTTCATTACCCCAGTTGTTTCGGCAGTATGGTCTTGTGATGCGGCCACCGCGCAACAGTACCCGGCTCGATACCTCTTCGAGTTCCTTTCTCATCACGGCATGCTGGGGATCAAGGGTTCCCCACAGTGGCGGACGGTCGACGGTGGTTCGCAAGAATATGTGCGCCGAATCGCTAAAGGGATCAGCACTATCAAGCTGTCGGCACCGGTGAGTTCGGTGACTGAGACAGCGCACGGGGTGCGGCTCGCCTGGACTGAGGACGAGAGACAGCATGAGCAGACCTTTGACGCGGTGGTGATCGCAACCCATCCCGATCAGGCTCTTCGCCTTCTCGCCGGGAACGCGTCAACGCAGCAGCGTGAGGTGCTGGCGGCCATGCCGTATTCAACTAATGAGACCTGGCTGCACACGGATGGCTCGGTGTTGCCCAGCTCGGAAAACGCTAGTGCTTCCTGGAATTATCGCCTTCCTGACTGCGCGGCCACACCTGAGAAAGTATTGGTTAGCTACGACCTCAGCAGATTGCAGTCGCTGGATTCCTCGGCGGGGCGTCTTGTCGTGAGCCTGGGTGAAGCTGGCCGGATCTCGGAGGCGAAGGTGATCGAGAAGATGACTTATCACCATCCGCAATATTCTCCCGGGTCATTGAATGCTCAGCGGCAGTTAGCCGATATTTGCACCGACCGAGTGGTTTTTGCCGGGGCCTACCATGGCTGGGGCTTCCACGAAGATGGTGCCCTCTCCGGTTGGCGAGCAGCCCAGAGATTGGGGGGAGAATGGCCACGCTAGGAGTGGGAGCCTTATACGCGATTACGGTCAAGCACGTTCGGCGGGAGCCGCTGCTCAATTCCTTTGCTTACCGTAGCTATCAGTGGTTCATCGATCCGGAAAACCCGCCTAAACTTCCGTGGTGGCTGGCACCTTTCGCTCAGTTTCGCTCCCGAGATCATCTGGGCAGCCCAGAGAAAACCATCGGCGCGAACCTACGCGATTATCTGGCCAAACACGGCGTAACCGCTGAAGGGCCGATCAGCATGTTGAGTAACGCTGCGGTGCTCGGCTATGTTTTCAATCCGCTCTCCTTATTCTGGTGTCACCACCACGATGGATCACTGGCCTGCATCGTCGCAGAAGTTCACAATACTTATGGTCAGCGACATGTCTATTTGCTCGGCCCGGAGGCAAGTACAAAAGCCAGAATCCCCAAAGAGTTCTATGTTTCGCCGTTTTACCCCGTCGATGGTGAGTACCTCATGAGCCTGCCCGAGCCAACGCAGCGGGCTCAGCTATCCATCGTGTTGGAACGAGCGGAGCAGAAACCCTTCGTGGCCACCGTCTTGGGGCACCGAATCCCAGCTACACCTCGTAACATCAGCCGTATGTTGTTAGATATTCCACTAGCACCGCTGCGAGTGAGTGTGCAGATTTTCTACCAAGGCGTGAAGCTTTGGTGGCGGAAACTTCCCGTGCAACCCAGGCCGCGACTTGCGCCCCAACCCGAGTATCAGACGAAACAGTCACCACCCCAGTCGGTTCAGACCATCCAGGAGGCCCTCAAATGACGCACACGATTCCATCCGGAAAAGTGCGTGCCGATCTTTGGCCCGACGTAGCGCAAGCACCGTCGTCGTTGCGAGCCCGAGCGGGCGGCCCGATCGCAAAGTCTCTGTTCCAGGGTGCGATCAAAAGGCTACCTTTGGAGGTTCGTTTCCCTGATGGTTCGGTTCTCGGCCTGGGCGGTCCGAGGATGGTGATTGCTGATCCAAGCAGTTTCTATGCTCGGCTGGCCCACAATGGTTTGATCGGCCTGGGAGAGGCCTATATGGCTCACGAATGGGAAGCTGAGGATCTGGCCGCCGTGATGACTGTTTTCGCGGCCAGGGTATCGAAATTGATTCCGCAGCCCCTGCAAGCACTGCGCGGTGCAATTCTGCCGCACCAGCCGCACCGCGAGCGCAATACGGTGAGCAACTCGCGGAACAATATCTCCCGGCACTACGACCTCTCCAACGAGCTTTTCGCCGAGTTTTTAGATGAAACCATGAGCTACTCCTCCGCCTACTTCGCTGATTTGGATGCTCCCGACTTTCATCTGCTCGCCAGCGCGCAACAGGCAAAGATTGACCGGCTGCTTGACCTGGCCGGCGTCACCGAGGGCAGCCATGTCTTAGAAATCGGTACTGGTTGGGGTGAACTGGCGCTGCGAGCCGCCCAACGTGGTGCTCGGGTCTATTCCGTCACCTTGAGCAGCGAGCAGAAAGAACTGGCGGAGCGGCGTATCGCCAGGGCGGGTTTTTCCGATTCGGTTCAGATTGAGCTGCTGGACTACCGGAAAGTGCAGGGAACGTTTGACGCCATCGTTTCAGTGGAAATGATTGAAGCGGTGGGCTTCGAGTTCATGCCGGATTATTTTCAAACCTTGGCGGCCCGGCTGAGACCTGGTGGGGCGGTCGGATTGCAGGCGATCACTATCGGTCATGAGCGGATGTTGGCCACTCGAAATAGCTATACCTGGGTGCACAAGTATATTTTCCCGGGCGGGATGATTCCCTCGGCAGAGTTGATTGCCGAGCAGAGCGCGCTGAACGGGTTGACGGTAGAGAACCGGATGGCTTTCGGCCAGCACTACGCGCAGACGCTCCGACTGTGGGATGAACAGTTCAGCCGGAATGCCGCGCAAGTGGATGAGCTCGGCTTCGACGAGACGTTCCGCCGGATGTGGCACTTCTACTTGGCCTATTCGCGGGCTGGCTTCGCTTCGGGCTACCTCGACGTACAGCAGTTCCAGCTGCGTAAATCGAAGGGATAAGGGGAACTGCCATGACTGCTTTGATCGCCCAGCAGCTTGCCGATCTTCTTGAACCGTTGATCGGCGGCGAGTTACCAGTACGAATCGTCGCTTGGGATGGCTCCGCAACAGCAGCACATGAGGGAGATGATCGGCCGATTGTGCGGCTTAATTCGCCTGCCGTACTCCGCCGTCAGCTCTGGGGACCGGGGGAGCTGGCGCTCTCGCAGTCATATGTGCTGGGTGAACTGGAAGTCTCGGGAGGACTGTATCCGGCACTGCGGCGGGTCTGGGAGGTAGTTCAGCAACGCCGGCTGAGCGCTTTGAAGGTCACTCCGGCACTGCTGGCTAAGCTAGCCGTAATCGCACGCTCTGCCGGCGCAATCGGTCCACGATTGGCAGCTCCTGATTCGCAAGCGAAACTGGTCGGTCGATTGCATTCGAAGCTGCGTGATAAGCGGGCGATTAGTCATCACTATGACCTCTCTAACGACTTCTACGGGCTGATTCTCGATCAGCGAATGGCCTACTCTTCCGGTTATTGGCAAGATGGCGCAAATAATCTTTTCGATGCGCAGGGTGCAAAGTGCCGATTGGTGGGGGAGAAGCTTGAGCTGAAGCCGGGGATGCGAGTGCTGGACATTGGTTGTGGCTGGGGATCGTTGTCAATCGAGTTAGCTGAGCAGTTCGACGTCGAGATGGTAGGCGTCACAATTTCTGCGGAACAGCGCGCCTTTGCTATCGAACGCTCCAAACGGCGTGGGGTCGCCGAGCAAGTGGAGATCCGATTGCAGGATTACCGTGAGATTACTGGCGGCCCCTTTGACGCCGTGGTTTCGCTGGAAATGGGGGAGCACGTCGGGCAGCGGAACTACCCGAGCTATGTGACGGCGATTCGGGAAAACCTGAAGGCTGGCGGCACAGCGCTAGTGCAACAGATGTCCCGGCGCGGTAAATACCCTGGCGGTGGGCCTTTTATTGAAGCCTTCATCGCCCCGGATATGCACATGCGTCCCTTAGGGGAGACGATCGGTTTCTTTGAAGCGGGTGGGCTGGAAGTACTGGGCGTGCAGTCGCTGCGGAAAGACTATGTGCAAACCATTGCAGCGTGGCGAGCAAGCTTCGATAAGAATATCGATGCCGCTGTGGAGATGATGGGTTCGGAGGTCGCCAGGGTGTGGGAACTTTATCTCGCGGGCGGAGAGCTCACCTTTGCTCAGGGCCGGATGGGCGTTGATCAAATCCTAATGCGCAAACCAGAGGGTTCGCGGCTCTAGTGGCCGGGGAGAAACGCTCTAGCTGCGACACGCCGACTCGCAGGTGACACGCCCGGAAATTTAAGTGATTAAGTACTCCACACCCTGTGGAAAGAGCTCCTTAAAACCACGGATTTACGCGGATTTTTTTGACGCCGCCTGTGGACTATTGGTGCATAAAATGACATACTTGTAATACATCATCTTGGGGTCCAAGCAAACGGCCTCCACTATATGTAGTATCGACTTACGGATCTGGAACAGCAGCCAAAGCTCATTCACTTGGTGGAAGAACGAGGCTGAGGAACCAGCAAAGTGATACCTAAAGGAAGTCAAGGCGGTCAGTTAGCTGATCGCGCGAAGGGGACGAAGACCATGACCGTTACGGTTTATACCAAGCCAGCTTGCGTGCAGTGCAACGCAACTTACCGGGCTCTGGATAAAAAGGGTATTACCTACCAGAGCGTCGACCTCTCCCAGGACCCCGAAGCCCTCGAGCGTGTTCGTGCGCTCGGTTACCTGCAGGCTCCGGTCGTAGTGACCGAGCAGGACCACTGGTCAGGTTTCCGCCCGGACAAAATCGAAGAACTCGCCCAGGCCGGCGACGTCAGCACCAGCTCCGTCGCTTAGCTCGCTTCGGCGTCGTCCGGCTAGCTAGCTCGGCGACGCCGTCCCTTGAAGCGGGGGTGAAGCAAAGGCAATGAATCCAACCAGCAGCAACGTGATCTATTTCTCTTCGGTATCAGGCAATACTCACCGCTTCGTTGACAAGCTCAGGGTCAAAGCGGCCAGATTGCCGGTGATGACCAAAGATGAAACCACTCTGGCACTTGAACCTTATGTTCTAGTTCTCCCCACCTACGGTGGAGAGACCGGGCACGGGGCAGTGCCCAAGCAAGTGATCAAATTCCTCAACGTCGAGCAAAACCGATCACTGATCCGCGGCGTGATAGCCGCCGGAAATACGAATTTCGGGGAGACCTACTGTCTAGCCGGCGACATTGTGGCCAGCAAGTGTCAGGTACCCCTTCTTTATCGATTTGAGCTTATGGGCACAGCGGAAGATGTGGACCGAGTTCACCAGGGATTGGAACAGTTTTGGGCACAACCATGACAAACACGGCAGAAAAAGTGACTTCGATCAGCGAAGAAGACGCGGTGGATAGCGCGCCGGGCCAGCACGCAACTAAGGACGGCAAGCAGGAACTGCCCAAGGCCTATCAGGGTCTCGGCTACCACGAGCTCAACGCGATGCTCAACCTTTACGACGCCGAGGGCAAGATCCAGTTCGACGCCGACCGCGAAGCCGCGCACCAGTACTTCCTGCAGCATGTGAACAACAACACGGTGTTCTTCCACGATCTGGAAGAGAAACTCGACTACCTGGTGAAGAACCAGTACTACGAGCGGGAAACTCTCGACCAGTACACGATGAACTTCATCCGTGAGCTCTACAACCGTGCCTATAAGAAGAAGTTCCGCTTCGAGACCTTCCTGGGCGCCTTCAAGTTCTACACCTCCTACACGCTGAAAACCTTCGACGGCAAGCGCTTCCTGGAGCGTTATGAAGACCGTGTCTGCATGGTCGCTCTACACCTGGCCCGTGGCAACGAAGACCTCGCCACCAAGTTGGTTGATGAAATCATCGACGGTCGTTTCCAACCAGCCACGCCAACCTTCCTGAACGCCGGTAAGGCTCAGCGTGGCGAATTGGTCTCCTGCTTCTTGCTTCGTATCGAAGACAATATGGAGTCGATCGGCCGTTCCATCAACTCGGCACTGCAGCTTTCCAAGCGTGGCGGCGGTGTGGCTTTCGCCCTGACAAACATCCGCGAGGTTGGCGCGCCGATCAAGCAGATCGAGAACCAGTCCTCGGGCGTCATTCCGGTAATGAAGCTTCTCGAAGACAGCTTCTCCTACGCTAACCAGCTCGGTGCCCGTCAAGGTGCCGGTGCTGTTTACCTGCACGCCCACCACCCAGACATCAACCGTTTCCTCGATACCAAGCGCGAGAATGCGGACGAGAAGATTCGCATCAAGACCCTTTCGCTCGGCGTTGTGGTGCCGGACATCACCTTCGAGCTCGCCAAGCGGGACGAGGACATGTACTTGTTCTCCCCGTACGACGTCGAAAAGGTCTACGGCATGCCGTTCTCCGATATCTCGGTGACCGAGAAGTACTACGAAATGGTCGATGATTCGCGGATCAAGAAGACCAAGATCAAGGCCCGCGAGTTCTTCCAGACCCTTGCCGAGATCCAGTTCGAATCCGGCTACCCGTACATCATGTTCGAGGACACCGTGAACCGGGCGAACCCGATCGAGGGCAAGATCATTATGAGCAACCTCTGCTCTGAGATCCTGCAGGTTTCCAAGCCCACCGTGTACAACGATGACCTCTCTTACGCCGAGACCGGCAAGGACATCTCCTGCAACCTGGGCTCGCTGAACATCGCCAAGACGATGGATTCACCCGACTTCGGTACCACGATTGAGACCTCGATCCGTGCGCTCTCAGCGGTATCTGATATGTCAGACATTAAGTCAGTACCCTCCATCGCCCTGGGCAACTCCGCTTCGCACGCCATTGGCCTCGGCCAGATGAACCTACACGGCTACCTGGCTCGCGAGCGAGTGCATTACGGCTCGGAAGAGGGCTTAGACTTCACCAATATCTACTTCTACACGGTGGTCTACCACGCACTGCGGGCCTCTAACCTGCTCGCCATTGAAACCGGTCAGAAGTTCGGTGGTTTCGAGAACTCAAAGTACGCCTCGGGTGAGTTCTTCGATAAGTACACCGATCAGGAATGGGTCCCGCAGACCGAGCGGGTTCGTGAGCTCTTCGCTAAGGTGCACATCCCGACTCAGGATGACTGGCGTGAATTGAAGGCTTCCATTATGGAGCACGGTATTTACAACCAGAACCTGCAAGCGGTGCCGCCGACCGGCTCGATCAGCTACATCAATAACTCGACCTCCTCGATCCACCCGGTGGCTTCGAAGATCGAGATCCGCAAAGAAGGCAAGATCGGTCGCGTTTACTACCCGGCGCCGTACCTGACCAATGACAACCTGGAGTACTACCAGGATGCCTACGAGATCGGTTACGAGAAGATCATCGACACCTACGCGGCGGCTACCCAGCACGTCGACCAAGGCTTGTCGCTGACCCTGTTCTTCAAGGACACCGCCACCACGCGCGATATTAACAAGGCTCAGATCTACGCCTGGCGCAAGGGTATCAAGACGGTCTACTACATCCGGCTCCGCCAGCTCGCGCTGGAAGGAACCGAAGTTGAGGGCTGCGTTAGCTGCATGCTCTAAACAGCGAATACGACTTTTGAGCCGCCGGGCGGGTAGGGCAGCCAGGGTAGGCTCGGGCGCTTGCAGCGACGCTCCGACGAAGTCGTGTGCGGCGCGAAACGGGCGAGGCTGCCTTGCCCGCCCGGCTATAGGAAATCTTGAAAGAGGAAGTTCATGACACCCGATAAGCTCAAACTGGTCGATCACGTCCAGGCGATCAACTGGAACCGGATTCCGGACGAGAAAGACGTCGAGGTCTGGAACCGGCTGGTCAATAACTTCTGGCTGCCGGAGAAGGTGCCGCTTTCCAACGACGTCCAGTCGTGGGCGACGCTGACCCCGGATGAGCAACAGCTCACCATGCGGGTGTTCACTGGGTTGACTCTGCTGGACACCATTCAGGGCACCGTGGGCGCGGTCAGCTTGATCCCTGACGCGATCACCCCGCACGAAGAGGCGGTGTACACCAACATCGCTTTTATGGAGTCGGTGCACGCCAAGAGCTATTCGTCGATCTTCTCCACGCTGTGTTCCACCAAGGAAATTGATGAAGCCTTCCGCTGGTCGGTGGAGAACGAGAACCTGCAGAAAAAAGCACAGATCGTGATGGACTACTACCAGGGTGATGATCCGCTGAAGCGTAAGGTCGCCTCCACTCTGCTGGAGTCCTTCCTGTTCTACTCGGGCTTTTACCTGCCGATGTATTGGTCCTCCCGGGCCAAGCTCACCAACACCGCCGATCTGATCCGTTTGATCATCCGTGATGAAGCGGTGCACGGTTATTACATTGGCTATAAGTTCCAGAAGGGTCTGGAGAAAGTCTCAGAGGAGAAGCGCGAGGAGATCAAGGCTTACACCTTCGATCTGCTCTACGAACTCTACGAGAACGAAATCCAGTACACCCACGACCTCTACGATTCCGTGGGCTTGGCCGAGGACGTCAAGAAGTTCCTGCACTACAACGCCAATAAAGCGCTGATGAACCTGGGCTACGAGGCGATGTTCCCGGCTACCGTGACCGACGTGAACCCGGCGATCCTCTCGGCACTCTCCCCGAACGCCGACGAGAACCACGACTTCTTCTCCGGTTCGGGTTCTTCCTACGTGATCGGTAAAGCCGTGAACACCGAAGACGAGGACTGGGACTTCTAAGGTTCTGTTGACTTCCTAGCATGCGCTGCCCGGTTGGCCCCGTCCACCGGGCAGTCTTGTTTAATGGGGCAAACTGGCGGAGCCCATTGAAACGGGGGATTAAGTGGCTTGGGTAAGCGGCAAGGAAATTTTCGACGCCTACGATGTTGGCAGCCTGACTTAGCAGAACCTAAGTCGAGTGTGAAAAGATGGAACCTCAAGCGCGGCTAGGGAAGAATGGGGCATCGGGATGGAGTTCTTTACCTCCTTGCCCTTCGGTTTAGCCTTCCTTTCGCTCTTCTGCATTGTGATGGCGCGCGCCAATGCCACCTATTGGCTCGGCCGTGGAGCCGCTGCCGGTGGTCGCAAGACTAAACTCAAGAAGTACTTGGATTCTGCGCCAATGGCCCGGGCGGAGGCCATTGTGGCGCGCTGGGGTGCCCCCGCTGTCGCGCTCTGCTTCCTCACCATTGGCTTACAA
Source organism: Psychromicrobium lacuslunae (assembly GCF_000950575.1). Taxonomy (NCBI): domain Bacteria; kingdom Bacillati; phylum Actinomycetota; class Actinomycetes; order Micrococcales; family Micrococcaceae; genus Psychromicrobium; species Psychromicrobium lacuslunae. The sequence continues at coordinate 1,173,419 of NZ_CP011005.1, read as the reverse complement.
ACAGCAATTAACCTTGCGGCTGGCGTCGGCCGGATGCCCTACCCGAGCAGGTATTTGCCCGCCGTGGTGACCGGATCGGTGATTTGGGCCTTGCTCTATGCGACAGTTGGCCTCGCAGTAGTTGACGCGGCGATTGCTGCTTTTGGCGGCGAACCAGCTGCGCTGCTCCTGCTGCTCGGTGTAGCGGCGGTCATTATTGTGGTGGTCTTGCTGCGGCGCCGGGCGGCAGCAGCAAAGCGCTAAGAGCTAGACGGTAAGATCAGTCAAGTGCAGACTGAGGAAAACGCCTATTACATCCGGCTCGGCGAGGGCCACTACCGATCGACCATTCACGCCCAAGGGGCCTGGAACCCGCACGAGCAACACATGGCACCGGCTTCCGGAATTATGGTTCGCGAGCTGGAGGCGTTTCAACCTCGTCCCGATCTTCGGATGGCCAGGATCAGCTTCGATATTCTCGGTTTGATTCCGGCCGGTGAGTTCAGCATCGAATGCAAAGTGCTGCGGCCGGGAAAAACCATTGAATTAGTGCAGGCGGAGATGGTGGCGAACGGTAGGGCGGCGATTAGGGCCACCGCTTGGCGGTTGCAAAAATCCGATACAAGCGCCGTTGCAGGGCTCGGTGATGAGCCGATGCCGCCCCTGGCCGAAGCGACCGTGCCTGCCGGCCTCACCGAATGGCCCGGCGGCTACATCCGATCCATTGAAATGCAGTCCATCCCGGGCTCGGTCCCTGGGCGCGGCCGCTCCTGGCTGCGCAGCAAGTATCCAATGGTCGACGGCGAGACAACCGCAGACTTGGTCAAACTGATTGGTGTCGCGGACACCGCGAACGGCATTGCTCCGAGAATTGCACCGGGTGATGGTACTTACGTTTACCCGAACACAGATTTATCACTGCACCTTTATCGACAGCCGCAAGGTCAATGGCTCGGCCTGGATACCTCGGTGACCTTCGGCGATGACGGAATAGGGTTGACCTCCTCGGTGCTTAATGATGAGCAGGGTCCATTCGGACGTGCCGAGCAGATCTTGACTGTCCGGGCCCTCAAGCCAAGCGAATAACTGAGCTAGCGAGAGGAAGAACGAGATGGCTAAGGCAATCTGGAATGGCGAGATTATCGCCGAGTCGGACGATATTGAACTTGTCGAAGGGAACCATTATTTTCCGCTAGCAGCGGTGCGCTCAGAGCTGCTCGAACCGAGTGAAACCCACAGCAGTTGTCATTGGAAGGGCGAAGCAAGTTACTTCACCCTCAACGTCAACGGGGAACGCAATACAGACGCGGCCTGGTATTACCCGGAACCACTAAAAGGTGCCGAAGCGGTCACCGATCGGGTGGCCTTCTGGAAGGGCGTGACGATCACTGACTGAGCACTCCGGGTCGATTGAACTGATCGACCAGATTGATTCTCTTGATGCGGAGGCGGATCTGCAGCGCGGCCTGGATTTACTCGCTGAAGTTAAGGCCGGCCGACGCGGCAGCACGCTACGGTTTTACCGGCCTAGGCCGACGATGGCTTTCGGCCAGCGCGACGCGAACCTGCCCGGTTTTGCCGCTGCGGCCGAGGCCTCGCGTAGTCACGGCTTTGAGCCGTTGGTGCGACGCGCTGGCGGCCGCGCGATGGCGTATCACCAAGGCTGCCTGGTGATTGACCACCTCGAAGTCGATGCAGAAGCAGTGCTCGGTTCGCGCCGTCGGTTTAGCGAGTTCGGCGAGCTATTCGCTGCTGCATTGCGTTCTCTCGACGTCGACGCCGCAGTTGGCGAGATTCCGGGGGAGTACTGTCCCGGTGAATTCAGCGTGCATGGCAGCTATCCAGCACGAGCCGGAGCTGAACTGGAGCAAATCAAGTTGGTCGGCACCGCGCAACGGGTAGTCTCTGGGGCCTGGCTATTTAGCTCAGCAATCGTGGTGCAGGACGCCTCACCGCTGCGTGCTGCCCTGGTAGATGTCTACCGGGAGCTGGGTCTGGATTGGTCTCCAAAAACGGCCGGGGCAGCAGAAGACCTCCAACCCGGCCTGACCGTTGAAGCGGTCAAAATGGCCGTGTTGGAGGCCTACGGTCTGTAAAAACTAGACTGCTACTAGATGCTTACTAGACGGCGATCCGTTGCTGCACTTCGGCCAGCGACGGGTTAGTCGCCGAAGAACCGTCGGGGAAGATCACGGTTGGCACTGTCTGGTTGCCGTCGTTGAGTTTCTCGACCAGTTCAGCGGTACCAGGAACTTCTTCAATGTTGATCTCTTGATAACCGATGCCTTGGGCGTCCAACTGTGTTTTCAAACGTCGGCAGTAGCCACACCATGAGGTGGAGAACATTGTGATCGTGCCGTTCTCCGGGGTGTAATCCTCAGCCATCTCGCTCCTCTTCTCGATTCATCCGAACCCTTTAGTTGAACAACCAGAAGGTCCAGCCGGATATTCCGGATCAGTCCTCTTGCTCGGCCTGTTCGGCATCCCAGCGCCGGAAGTCGAGAGAAAGATAGAGTGCCAAGGCGGCGGAGTTACTTTCCTTAACTCGGACCGCAACTTCCTGATAGCCAGCGTTGAACAGCTTTTCACCCGAGAGCAACACTAGACGTTCCGCGAGCCCCTGACGTCGGTGATCGCGATCTGTGACAAGTTCGATCAGAAACGGTGCCTCGGGAGTGCCTTCATGGTTTGAGCGCTCTACCACCAGAATTCCGGCAATGATGTTGCCATCTTCATCCAGGGCAACTTGTGAGGCGTCGGTGAGTAAGGTGCCGAACTTGCCGTCAAAGCTGGCTGCAATACTTTCAGTCGCCGCTTCTAGGGACTTTTCGGCCTGGCCCTTATCGTAGGCGCTGAAGTACAACTGGCCCAGCGCAGCAATATCCTCCGTGCTGAGGGAGCGCGTGGTGATGTTCAGGTCTAGTTGCAACGGAGAGGTCCGCGCAATCAGAATGACTTTGCCGCTCATGGTTCGCTCCTTCTTTTGGGATGTTGCTGTCTCAACAGTTGCCCACGGCGGACTGTCTAGAGCAGCCCCATCGAACTCTAATGCCATGCTAGACGGGTTTGTCCATTCGATGCTACGTGATGACTTGGAAAGTAGCTGGGAAAATGCTGGGTAAAAAATCCTGGACATTTTCCTGATTCGAATATATATTCCAATCAGGAAAATTGTTGTTCTCTTCGGGGCAGGGGTGTTGAAAATGGGCACTTTTAGTGAGTCAATCAGCGTGCAGAATGGACCCGGCTGTCGTCCCGTCAAACTCTCTTGGCGTGGCGAGAATTACCAAGTGGTAGCTGGTAGACGTAGGCCTTTTGTGCTGTCGGGTTATCTCAAAGCGGCCGGGGGAGTGGGCTCTGCTGAGTACGAGTTGTGGGAGCTTGAAGTGACTCATCCTGAACGCTCGCGTCGAACCATGAGTGTTACGCACCGTGTGGGCGGCGAGAATTGGCGACTCATTCGGTTAACTGAGCAGTCTCGTCGATCCTTTGGCTCGCTGGCTGCCCTCTAGCTGCGAGCGCCCTCGGCAACTTCCCTACGCCGAGCAAAGCTGGGCGCATGTTCTGGTCTCGGGCCAAAACCTATCAGTCGTGGTGGTATCTTTCGCGCCAAAGGGAAGTGTTTTACTGCAAAAAGTATGGAACGCGGGAAGCCTGCTGAGTTGCCGCTGACTGCTGGGCCAAAAACCGCTGCGTGCAACATTCTTTGCAACCCTTGGATCACGGCCATTGGTAGCCAGCGGCGTCGCTGAATGGCGGCTAAGGTGTTGAGTGGAACCTGGCCTCGCAATAATGGTTTGGCTAGCATTCGGCCAGCGGCCACGGCGTCTTGGATGGCCAAATTTATGCCAACGCCACCGGCTGGAGACATGGCATGCGCTGCATCGCCGATAGCAAGGAATCCTGGTTTGTACCAATGTGGCAAGCGGTTCAGTTTCACGTCGAGGAAATGTAGCTCATCAATGCTCTCGATTTCCTCAACGCGATCGGAGAAATTGGGCATTGCCTTGGCCAGCCGTCGCCTAAATGATTCGATGCCAGCTGCTCGCAACTCTGGCCCGCTACCCTTTGCGCCGAAATAGGCGACTTGAAAATAGTCTGGTCGGGTCAGCGAAAGCCAAAGCCCGTCCTCACCAATGCGGGGAATAAGCGTGCTGATGGCGCTTTGTTCGTCGGTGTTGCGAGAGATCCTGAACCACCAAGTATCAAAGGGTGTTGGGTACTCGATGGGAACTAGTCCGGCAAAGCTACGCAAAGTCGAGTGTCGTCCGTCACAGGCTACCGTGAGCGTTGCGCGAATTTCGCCGGTCTCACCATTCTTCTTCTGGTAGCGCACGCCGTCAGCGCTCCCGCCGTGTAGCACCACTTCGGTTGCCGTGGTATTCATCATGAGTTGAAAGTTTGGTTCCTGCTGAGCGGCCTCAACCAGTAAATTCAGCAAGTCCCACTGTGGCACCATCGCTACGTAGTTGTAGGGAGCTCGGAGTGAATCGAAATCCCCAAAGGTGATGGTCTGGCCTTTACCGTCGGGGATCTGCACATTGCCTAGTCTGCTTTGCGGGAGTTTGCGAAAGCGTTCGCCTAGGCCGAGTTCGTCGAGGACGCGCAAAGTTGCCGGATGGACGGTATCGCCGCGGAAGTCGCGAAAGAAGTCGCAGTGTTTTTCGAGCACCGTCACTTTAAGGCCGGCGCGGGCCAGAATGAGGCCCAGCATCACTCCCGCCGGCCCGCCGCCAGCAATGACACAATCTCGACGCTCCATCGCAATCACCTCTAATTCATCACTTGATGAATTAAGTAAACTCCTCTCACACCGAGATGTCTACACCTGACTGCTACTTAGCCGTAAGTCTTCCGCGAGCATTCGAGGACTGTGCCAGCTAGGCTTTGAAGATGAGCTATTCCGATGATCCAGAATCGATGGTTGAGATAGCGCTTGAAGACGAGGAAAGAGAGCTCCTGCGTCATGGTCTGCTCCAATGGCTTGGTCCGGCTCATTGCTCGGAGTCGATGGCTGTGGCGATGGGGTTCGACGGGGTAGATGATCTATATGTGCAGGGTGAAAGGATCACAAAAGCTCTGCGCACCCGTTCGCAACTCAGCCGATTTGATTGGACTCGAACGCTGTTGGCGACCGAAATTGTCTTCGCTAGTGACGTCGTCGGAGCAGCCTGGGATTGGGAGGCTGTCGCTCCTTTTAGCGATCATTATTCGCTAAAAATTCTGCGGAAGATACAGCGCAAGTTGCTCACACATCTCGTTCCGCTGAGCCCGCGGAGGGTTCGAGAAGTGAGTGCTGAGAGTTATCACTTACTCGGCACGGAGAGGTTATGGTTGCGGCCGCTTAAGCTCACCGACGCGAAGGACCTTGCGGAGATCTATGCCGATCCCGAGGTGGCTCGCTACATCGGCGGGGCGGCACTTGACCTCACCGGAACGCATCAGCAACTGAGCCGTTTTGAAGCCGAGTGGGGCAATAGGGGAGTTGGCCAAAGCGCGGTGCTAGAACTGGCGAGTAAGCGGCTGATCGGTAGAATCGGCCTGCACTATTGGGATGTTTGGGGTGAGCTCGAGCTGGGGTATGCGCTAGAAACTGCTTCTCAAGGAAAAGGGTACGCAGCCGAGGGAGCCGCTGCCTGGATTGACTGGGCCGAGCAGAATCTTAAACAGGAGTATTTGATCGCCGTGATTAATCCGGAGAATAAACCCAGTATCAAGCTCGCCCGCAGGCTTGGCTTCGAGCATTCACGGGTGGACGTAACTCCCAGTGGAAGCCTAGTTCACATTTATCGCCGAGATCTTGCCCATCTGGCTCCAACTAAGGTTTAGCGAATCGCCTCGCCGTTCCGGCACAGAGGCTGGCCAGCAAATAGCCTGCTGCGATTAGCCAAATTGCTCCATGGAACCCCTGATACCAATCCGAGTTGAGTTGTAACACTAAGCCGACAACAGCAATCCCTACCAACACACCAAGTTGTCGGTTTGTGTTAAGTGCTGCGCCAGCATGATTGGCATGTTCATCGCCAGCAGCCTTAACGGTCGCCGCCGTCATCGCTGCGGTGACTAGGCCGGCGCCGCTATTCGCTAAGCCGAGAGCCAGAGCAATATGCCAGTAAGGTGTGCCAGCTTGCACGAATAAGAGTGTCAGGCTAGCAACTCCGGCCTGCAGTAGACAGCACATCATGATGGTCTCATTACTGACCCGATGGTGAATCCGGGTGTAGATGATATTCCCCAACGGGAAGCAAGCGGTCATTGGCAACAATTGCAGTCCAGCCTCAAAGGCGCTGAGGTGACGGGCTTCCTGGAAGAAAATGCCCATCAGGTAGAGGCTTCCATAGAGGGAACCGCTGTAAAGGAAGCCGACAATATTAGGTATTGCGAAGCCTGGCCGGGTAAAAAGCCGCCATGGTAGGAGCTGGGCCCGAGAGCGGCGCTGCTGAAGGATGAGGAGCCCGCCGCCACCGAAGAAGATCGCTATCGCAGCCAGCGCCGAACCGTCGGTCAGGCCCGTACTGTGGCCTTGAATGAGCAGATAGGCTGCCGCGGCAACAGTGCAAAGAAGCAGCAGGTGACCGAGTGGGGAGATGGCTACAGCATTGCCCTTAGTAGCTGGAATTACCTTGAGGGTAAGAAAAATTCCGAGTAGCACTACCGGGATATTAATCAGAAATATGCTTCGCCAGCTTGCGCTGCTCACCAGTAAGCCGCCTACCGTGGGCCCGATTGCCGCGGAGGCGGCGACCATTGCCGACCAGAGTCCCAACATCTTCGCCCGTTGGCCGGGGTTGGTGAAGGTGCCAATAAGTAGCGCTAGTGAACTCGGCATAAAGAGTGCAGCACCGAGGCCTTCCAAGGCGCGAGCGGCAATCAGCCAACCCTCATTAGGTGCAGTAGCGCAGCCTATGGAGGCCGCCAGGAAAACGCACATGCCGATCAGATAGAGCCGTCGGCTGCCGAAGCTGGTGGCCAGGCTGCCGGCCAATAAAAGCAGAGCGGCAAAACTCAGCACATAACTGTCAACCACCCAGGTCAGTGAACTTATTGAGCTGCCAAAATCGTCGCCGATGGCAACGGTCGCCACGTTGACCACTGTTGAATCCAGTGACGCCATTACGAATCCGGAGGCGAGAGCTGCCAAGACGAGGCCATTGCGAGGGATTGCGGTGTTCACGAAACTCCTTAAGCGGACGAATGCATTCCGTTTAAGCATGCCATATAAGCGGAGTGAGTTCGTCCACTTTGCTATACTCAGGACATGACAGCTTCGGTTTCTGCCCGAGAACTTGTGCTTGGTGAACACCAGCCGCGGGCCGACGCTGAACGAAACGTCGAGGCTCTGCTGAGGGCAACTCGCGAACTGGTCATCGCCGGTGATCTGAATCCGAGTGCCGCGGAGATAGCGGAGCGGGCCGGCGTTGGAATTGGCACCCTTTATCGCCGGGCTGTTCGCAAGGAAATGTTGCTCGCCGCCGTATTGGTGGATCTTCTACAGGAAATTGCCGATCGGGCGAAGCAGCAAGCGACTGCTGATTCCTGGTCAGCTTTCAAAAGTTTCGCTGCTGATTACATCGAGATCCGACAGGTGACTTGTTCCATTAGCCACGCCTTGGAGCAGGAGTTCGACGGGGCAGTGCGGGATGCTGTGCAGAGAACCCGACGGGCCTTTGAGGAACTCGCCGAGAACCTGCAAAACGCCGAATTACTGGATCCCGCTATGTCTGCGGAGGACATGATGATTTTGCTGGCCTCAGTCGATATCACCGAAACCACTTTGGGTTTACCCGCCGACGCTGAACGTCGGCAACGTATCCTGGAACGTATCCTGGACAGCCTAAAGATCGTTTCGTAAAAATATCTGAAAATTTTTCGGCAAAGATGTCGAAAGTCCGGGCGGTGCTTCGACGTAGTATCAGACGAGCCACTTGGCGCGACTAGATCGATCCGAATCTCTGTGAGGAGCAGTCATGAAATACGTCATCCTGATTTATTCGAACCCGCAGCCTTGGGGGCACCCGACCGCTAACTACCTGCCCGCCTATCAAGATCTCTCGGCTGAGCAACGCGCCCAGATGGACCGCGAATTCGACGAATTGCTCAACGAGCTCAGTAGTAACGGGGAACTGGTAGGGGGCGAAGCCCTGGGAGACCCCAGCACCTCAAAGCTTTACCGTTGGGATCAGAACGGCACCAAGCTTGCCACCGACGGCCCCTACGCCGAAGTTAAGGAGCACCTCGCTGGCTTTTTCTTAATTGACGTTACCTCCCAGCAACGCGCCGAGGAAATCGCGGCACAGTTTTCCGGGCCCGGTGAGACGGTTGAGCTCCGACCGGCGATGGGGCCGGGTAGCGACGGCTAATGAGTTCCTTTGAGGACGTGTGGCGCAGCGAAGCGCCACACGTCCTTCACGCCCTACTCAACCGTTACCAGGACTTCGAAGGCTGTGAAGACGCGCTCCAGGAAGCACTGCTCGAAGCCAGTCAACAGTGGCCTATCGTCGGCATCCCGGAGTATCCACGGGGCTGGTTGATTACCACTGCCTCGCGCCGTTACCTTGACCTGCTGCGTCGTGATAACGCCCGGCAGGCCCGTGAGGTGCTTGCCGCGGCGACCGAATTGGAGTCGACGCCATCAGCGACCGACGATACCTTGCAGCTGTTCTTCCTCTGCGTGCATCCAGCGCTATCACCCAGTTCACAAGTTGCGCTCATTCTGCGCGCTCTTGGCGGTCTGACCACGGCACAAATTGCTGCCGCCTTCCTGGTGCCGGAGCGCACCATGGGGCAAAGAATCAGTAGGGCGAAAGCAACGTTGCGAGAACGAGGCGTGAGTTTTCAAAGTGCGGCAGACTCGGCAAGTCTTGCCGGGGTTGGAGGCCCTGGAGCTGAGCGGCTCAGCTTGGTTCGGCACTCGCTCTATCTGGTGTTTAACGAAGGTTATACCTCCAGCACTGGTGAGAGCTTGCTGAATATCTCGCTCGCCGACGAAGCCATGAGGCTTTGCCGGGAACTGCTCAGGCAGCTACCTGAGGACGCGGAGACGGCAGGGCTTCTGGCTTTGATGCTGTTGCTGAATTCAAGGCGCGTGGCGCGGCTCGATCAGCGCGGCGATTTAATACCGTTAGCCGAGCAGGATCGCAGTCAGTGGGACCGTCATCAAATTCTTGAGGCCGTTGAATTGCTGGAGCGGACACTCCCTGGTGGGCACGTTGGCCGGTTTCAGCTCGAGGCCGCAATCTCTGCCGTACACGCAGAGGCGCCCAGCGCCGAAGAGACCGACTGGCCGCAAATTGTGCTGCTCTATGAAATGCTCGATCGAATCGCACCAAGTCCACTCGCGAGCTTAGGGCACGCGGTTGCCCTCGCGATGGTTCACGGACCCGAGGCAGGACTAGCTCAGATAGCGGACCTTAGCTTTACAGCTGATCTAGGTACCCATCATCGGACTTTTGCGGTGCGCGGACATTTGCTCGAGATGGCGGGCAGCTATGCCGAGGCGCTGCAGGCATACCAAGAGGCAGCCCGACTCACCCGCAGCCTGGCCGAACAGAGATATCTCAACACTCGCGCGACCGAAGTGGCAGCGAAAGTGAAACTCTAAGCTCAGTCGTTTGGCTTGATGCCTCATCGGAGGAGCATCAATGCACCATCAGATCGAGCAGGAATCGAGAAGCTCTTGGGGCTAAGGGCGAACTAGGGTGTGATGAGCGGCGGCGCTTGACTAGGAGCCTCGTCGATAAGATTGAGGGCAAGCATTGCCCCACCGAAGCAGATACAAGAAAATCAGATCACGCATAACGTACAGTTTGGCCGCAACAGGCTGAGCACACTGACGGGGCAATTCGAGCCTCCGCCGAGAGAAAGAGACCAGATGAGCAAAGACGCAGGCACGGCGACCTCCCACCGAGCTGATAATCATGATCTGATTCGGGTGCAGGGCGCTCGGGTGAATAATCTCAAGAATGTCAGCGTTGACATTCCGAAGCGGCGGCTTACGGTTTTCACTGGAGTCTCAGGTTCAGGGAAGAGCTCCTTGGTTTTCGCCACCATCGCAGCTGAATCCCAACGGATGATTAACGAGACCTACAGCACCTTCATTCAGGCCTTTATGCCCAGTTTGGCTCGTCCGGATGTTGATGTTTTGGAGGGTATCACCACCGCGATCATTGTCGATCAAGAACGGATGGGAGCAAATTCCCGCTCCACCGTCGGCACCGTCACGGATGCTAATGCCATGTTGCGAATGCTGTTCAGCAGGTTGGGGGAGCCACATATTGGCTCGCCCAACGCTTTCTCCTTCAATGTGCCTTCGATTAGTGGGGCAGGGGCGGTAACCCTGGAAAAGGCCGGGAAAACTGTGAAGGAGCGCCGCAGCTTCAGTATCACCGGAGGTATGTGCCCGCGCTGCGAAGGTATGGGCACCGTCAACGACATTGATTTGCGCCAGCTTTATGATGAGACGAAGTCTCTCAATCAAGGAGCTCTAACCATTCCCGGCTATACCGCGGACGGTTGGGGTGTGAAGATCTTCACCGGCTCGGGTTTCCTTGACGCGGACAAAGCGATTCGCGACTACACCAAAAAAGAACTTGACGACTTCCTCTATAAGGAGCCAGTCAAGGTCAAAGTCGGCGATATCAACATGACCTATGAGGGACTAATCCCCAAGGTTCAGAAGTCAATGTTGAGCAAGGACAAGGAGGCAATGCAACCGCATATCAGGTCCTTTGTGGAGCGAGCCGTGACTTTCATCTCTTGCCCTGAATGTCACGGCACCCGGCTGAGTGAAGGAGCCCGTTCCTCGAAGATCGCTGGTATTAGCATTGCCGATGCCTGTGCGATGCAGATCAGCGATCTGGCCCGGTGGGTGAAGGAACTCAAAGAGGCATCGGTTGCCCCATTGCTGGCGACTCTGCAAGCTCTGCTCGATTCCTTTGTGAACATCGGTCTCGGTTATCTTTCGCTGGATCGTCCTTCTGGAACGCTTTCCGGCGGCGAGGCGCAACGTACCAAGATGATCCGGCACCTGGGATCTTCGCTCACCGATGTCACCTATGTCTTTGACGAGCCCACCATTGGTCTGCATCCGCACGATATTCAACGGATGAATGAGTTGCTGCTGCAGCTACGGGACAAAGGCAATACGGTCCTGGTGGTTGAGCACAAACCGGAAGCTATTGCGATTGCGGATCACGTTGTTGATCTGGGGCCGCGCGCCGGCAGTGCTGGTGGTGAGATCTGTTTTGAGGGCAGTCTCGAGGCGCTACGGGCCAGCGGCACCCTGACCGGACGCCACCTGGATGATAAAGCGGCCCTCAAGGAGTCATTGCGCTCGGCTAACGGGACACTTGAGATTCGCGGTGCAAACTCGCACAACCTGCAAGACGTCGACGTGGATATTCCGCTGGGGGTCTTGGTGGTGGTGACCGGCGTCGCTGGCTCGGGCAAGAGTTCGCTGATCCATGGTTCGTTGGATCATCGGGAGGAAGTAGTTTCCATCGACCAGGGAGCGATCAAGGGCAATCGGCGTAGCAGTCCGGCAACGTATACCGGCCTGCTTGAGCCAATCCGTAAGGTTTTTGCCAAGGTCAATGGGGTGAAGCCTTCGCTGTTCAGCGCCAATTCCGAAGGTGCCTGCCCGGTCTGTAAGGGGTCAGGGGTGATTTCCACCGACCTCGGCTTTATGGACACCGTGGAGACACCCTGCGAAGAGTGCCAAGGCAAGGGATTCCGGGCCGAAGTACTGGAGTACAAGCTCGGCGGTCGCGATATCAATGAGGTGCTGGCGATGTCGGTGCTTGAGGCGGAAGACTTCTTCGGTAGCGGCGAAGCGAAAATCCCTGCGGCGCATGCCATCTTGCAGCGCCTGGTCGATGTAGGACTTGGCTATCTCAGTATCGGCCAGCCGCTTTCTACGCTTTCCGGCGGCGAACGGCAGCGGCTCAAGCTGGCCACCCGGATGGGGGAGAAGGGCGGCATTTATGTGCTCGATGAACCAACTACCGGGCTGCACTTGGCTGATGTCGAACAGCTGCTTGCACTGCTGGATCGCCTGGTTGACTCCGGCAAGTCAGTGATTGTGATTGAGCACCATCAGGCCGTAATGGCGCATGCTGACTGGATTATCGATCTCGGCCCCGGGGCAGGCCATGATGGCGGCAGAGTGGTGTTTGAGGGCACTCCCGCTGATTTGGTAGCCGATGCTGCTACTTTGACTGGCGAACACTTGGCTGCTTACGTAGCAGGTTAGACCGGCTATTTTAGGCGATTATAGAAGAGTGCCGCTGTTCTTTCCCGATTGGGAAGAACAGCGGCACTCTTCTATTTAGCTACTCAGCATAAGCGCTGTTCGGCTCGGCCTGATGGCCGACTTCGATTAGCTGTGCTTGTGCTGGCGTTTCCGGGAGCGGACTGTCAGGCCCACCAACAGAATGCCGACCAGCAGCAGCGCGCCGCCGATGGCCAGGAACGAAGTATTCTCCGCGCCTGTATTGGCGAGACCTTGACCGGAGCTCGATCCGTCACCAGGGTCACCCACATTAGCGGCAGCGGTGCTGCTGGTGCTAACCGAGGTCGGAGCGGCACTGGTGCTGCTCGTGCTGGTCGGCGTGGTGGAACTGGTGCTGGTCGGCGTCGAGGTGCTGGTCGGAGTGGCCGTGGTGGTCGGCGTCGGGGTGACGTCGGCTGTCTGCCAGGTAGCAGCGGCCGCAACGGTGCTCTGTACCTTAGCGCTGGTGGCCAGCATCAACGACTGATAAGCAGCGCCGTCGGGGGAGCGCAAGAAGGTGCCCGCCGGCAGGGTGGTCTCGCCACTCAACGACAAAGTAGCCGAGCCAGCTGCGGCGTCTTGCGGCACTTTGAGGAAGACCTGATCGCCATCGCTGACAGTCTGCACAGCTGCACCATCGGCATCAACGACGCTGGAGCCAGCAGGACCACCGGTGACAGTGATGGTGGCGGAGTCTTGAGCCGAGCCAGTGTGCACCGTGTAAGCACCGATGTTGGTACCGGCTTTGCCATCGGCAGTGTCCGGGGTAATCGACAGGGTAGTGGCCGGTTCAGCTACTTGGCCTACATTGTTCACCAGGTAGTTGTAGATCTTCAGAACTTCAGGATCGGCCTTCTCAGCATTGAGAGTGGTGCGGTCCGAGAAGTACCAGACGGCAACCTGGGTGGCCGCAATCGCTTGTTCCTGGGTTGCATTAGCCCCTGCCGCGGCATTAACTTCGGCCAGCGTCTTCGCTGGTGCGCCGTTGTTAATTACCCAGTTGACCTGGGCCATCCAGCTAAGGTCAGCAACCGGACGCGGGTAGGTGGTGCCATCGTCCCGGGTGCGCGGTGAGGCTGACCAGGGCTGGTAGGTGAAGGAATTCGGACTAACCGGTCCTTCTGATTTGTTCTCGACACAGAACGCCCAGACGGTGCTGCCATCAGAGAGCTTGACCGGATAGAGTTCGACCGGCTCGTCGTCGTTGAGCACGCCGTCATCGTAGATGATTGGTTGTTCAGTGAAGTTATCTCCGGGATACGGACTATTCGCTAGATTGTCGGAAACTCCGGTCAGCGTGGCATCTGCTGCCTGCGCTGAGGCGGGTAGACCCGTGAGGGTAAGTGCTATCACTCCGGCCGCAATCAGGCTGTTACGTCCCCAATGCGACACACGAAAGCTTGCTTTCGTCTTCATACGATTTACCTTTGATTGAAATGGAATTAGCCAAGATTTAAGTGGCCCGAGGTAACATTGTACGGTATGTCTGAGATTTGGTTCGAACGTTCCATATTTAGCTTCGGTGTGAAATTGTATTAAATGTTATTTACTCGAGTAACTTGCTTCTCTCGGGTTTGATTGCTCGGTCGTCGACACCTGCGCGGGGGAGAACGCCTACGGAGAGGTGTCGTTGAACTCAGCTTTGGCTGATGACAAGTACGATCAGAGTGATGAGCACTAGCGTCGGTAGCGCCTATTCGTTGAGGGCCGAGGAATATGCATCTCTTTTTGGGTCTATGGTCACCGTGCATCCGGTTGACCGTGAGTTGGTGAGGAACTGGGCGTCTGCCATTGAAGGAGAGGTGCTTGACGCTGGTTGCGGACCAGGGCAGTGGACGAAGTTCCTCCATGATCTAGGCCTCAGCGCAAGCGGCCTGGATCAGGTCCCAGAATTTATCGATCGAGCCCGGAGCGCTTATCCGGAGGTTCAGTTTCAGCTTGGCAGCATTGATGGCCTGCAGCGGCGAAATGACTCTTTGGCGGGTGTGCTCTCCTGGTATTCGCTGATTCACTACGATCCTGCAGATATTCAGCGGCCTTTGGCGGAGTTCAACCGCACCATTCGACCGGGTGGTGCACTATTGATCGGGTTTTTTGACGGCGAAACGGTAGAGGAGTTCGACCACGCAGTAGCGAAGGCCTATCGCTGGTCTGTCGACGCGCTCACCGCGGAACTTGAAGCCGCGGGTTTTGAGGTGCTTGAGAGTCATCGTCGCGCTAGCCAAGGTCAGCGCCCGCACGCAGCCGTCCTGGCTCAAAAGTTGGCGATTTGCAATCTCACCTAAACCTGGGGCTCGGCCCAAGAAAGGCTGAGAACTATTACCGACAACGATAAGGCTGGTGGGCTGATGTCAAGCAAACCTCAACTTTCCGGTCTTCATCACCTGAAGATTCCGGTCTCGAATCTGACCGAGAGCCTGCGGTGGTACGCCTCAGTTTTGGGTGCCGAACGGATTCCCGAGTTTGATCACATCGGGATCGACGGTGAGACTTTCGCCTACATAACTTCGATCCCTGGCATTCCCACCCTCATTGAGTTGCGACTTGCACCACCGCTGGCTCAGCGCATGTCTGGTTTTGATCCTATTGTTTTTTCTGTAGACACCTTAGAAAGTCTATGTAGCTGGCGGGACCATCTGGACAACTTAGCCGTTGCCAATTCGGCCATTCTGCGGGGAATAATTGGTTGGTTGCTGGTCTGTCATGATCCGGATGGGTTGTCCATTCGCTTTCACACAAATGAAACTCATGACTTTGACGCCGATAAAGCTGACACACAGTCGCCATGGGTCAGGGGAGTGGGGGATTAGGATTCCTCGATTGGTAACCAAAGTTCGGTGGTGGCGGTGCTAAAGTCCTCGGACCGCTCGAGCACTGAAACCATTGATGGGCCGGGCCTTAGTCGCCAAGGGTTAGCCGGGAACCAGTCAGTGGCAGTGGCGGCCCAGGTTTCTTGCAGCGCCGCAGGATATTGACCCGAGGTTTTGAATACTGCCCATTTTCCAGCTGCTAATTCAATGACATCGAGTTCCGTAGGAATTGCCGTTTCTGGGCTGACAGAGACCCCATGCAGGTAGCTGAGCTGGCTGCCTTCTACGTAATCCGGATCGACGTCGGCAGTTATTGCGAGTAGCCCTTCCGGCTGGGCATTTGCCAACGCCTTCAGCTGCCCGTGCACCTCCGGTGGCAGGGCTGCAATATGTGCTTGGATATGCGGGTTGGCACCTTGATAAATCAGCGGCACCCTGGCAGCGTAGCCAACCAAGCGGGTGGCGGGCAGGTCAGTTATTCGAGCGTCCATTGGGGTGTTTCCTTCTATCGTGATTCTTAGCCGAAGCTTCGGTTGGGATCGAAGGGGACCGCCGTGTTCACGTACTTCGGCAACGCTTGAGCCGTGTACTGCACGGAAGGCGCGGCCGAAGGCTTCGGTTGATGAATAGCCGTACTGAACTGCAATGTCGAGCAAGCGGCGCT
Organism: Psychromicrobium lacuslunae; assembly: GCF_000950575.1. Classification (NCBI taxonomy): domain Bacteria; kingdom Bacillati; phylum Actinomycetota; class Actinomycetes; order Micrococcales; family Micrococcaceae; genus Psychromicrobium; species Psychromicrobium lacuslunae. The sequence continues at coordinate 1,157,698 of NZ_CP011005.1, read as the reverse complement.
CACCTAGCACGTCGGCGACGGCGACCGTCATCCGTCGACGTCGCAAATACTCTGCCAGCGGCATACCGAAAAGTGAGGAAAACATCCTCCGCAGATGGTATTCAGTGCTGCCTTGTGCGCGGGCAAAGCTCGCTAAATCAAGCTCTTGCTGATCTAGCGAGTCTTCAACAAGCTCCAGCAACTGACTCAATGTGACGATCACGGCGGCCTCCCTTCAAGATCAAGCCTAGGTAGCTATGTCTTGCCGTACCCGATAGTACGGGTTTGGTTTCATCGGATGCGGCTAGTTCCAATCCAGTCAGATTTCAGCTGCTTCCGGGGATATTCCCAGTAAGTCGGTGTAATTTCCAGGATGTTTATAACATTTAATTGAGTGTAAACCAGACGATCATTGATAAACGAAAGTGCATCGCAACGTTTGAGGCCCTGCGAATCATTAACGTCTTTTGGTCTGAGCGATCGTGGCAAGATTCACGCCGAAGCAAAATAATAGGGGGAGAAATGACAGCCAAGCAGAGGTTAAGCAAGACTATTGGCATAGTGTCCGTGCTACTGGTCTTGACCGGGCTACTTGCAGGATGCAGCGGCAAGACGCTTAAATTCAATGGTACTGAGGTAGATAAGCCCGACGATGTGGTCAAGCTGATCGATAATCAATGGGCTCAGTATGTTGCATCCGGGGCAAAAGTTTCTAAGGCGGACAGCTCACGCTGCTATTTTCAGACTAACGATGATGTAGTCAATGACAGCATGCTCTGCGGGCCGATTGCCCGATTAGGTCAGGACCAAGTCGGCTGGGATCAAGTCAAGTTGAAGGGTGATTTGTACGGCGAGAAGATCACCTTGACGGCGGCTTCGGACTTCTCATTCTCTGCTCTGAAGGTGGAGTCTGCGCTTTACCGACCTGATGGCAAGACCGTAGACGAGTCAGTACAACTTACCGAGCCCGATGCGCCCGAAGCAGAGCTTGGAAAGCTCAAAATCGTCGCCGGCGCCGTGCCGACGGCGTCGGCGACCAGCGGCGCGGATGCACTAAAACATCAGTTGACGACACCATCTTCCACTCTCACTTTTGGTGAGGTCAAGATTAGCGATCGGGTAGGCGGAGCCGATGACAGGGTCAAGGCGCCAGCTGGCAGCAAATTCGTCTCCTTCCCGGTAACTCAGCAGGGCAACAGCTCACCCTTTAGCTCCGACGTAAAGAAAACGACGTCTTTTTACATTGTTTCTGGAACTAATAGGTACGAAGTGGCGGATCTAAAAGGTCCGACGGTTGCGATTGCGGTCCCAGGAGACGGCAAAGGGACCATGATAGAAGCTAGCTACGACGGCCTGAGTCAGACTTATGACCTTGACAAGGCAGCACGGGTAGGGGAGAAGGCTGCCGGTTATTACGTCGATCTTCAAGCCGATGCAAAGAAGGATGACGCCCACGGCGCGAAGCTGCTTTGGGGCGACGCCCAAAATAAGAAGGCTCCCTTTGGTATCTTCGACTACAACAGTGATGCTGACCGTGCGCCCTACATTGAGGGGCAAGGTTGGGCGGCCGATGGGATGATTTGGCTGGGAGTCAGCATCTCTGCAAGCAGCCAGCTAGGCGCCGAGGAATTCAGTAGTTACTCCAACGGAAAAACGGATTACAAAAACTTTGTGGCCACTGTGGAGGGGAAAAATTATCAAGCATCGAAGGTTGAAAAAGCTACTGGGCTTTTCAGCGGAGCCGATCAAATCTACTTCCAGATTCCAGCTGCTGCGAACGCTGTGCAAATCAAAGGCACGATTGAGGATTCCGCCAGCCGATCGAGCTACAGCACCAAAGGGCCGCTTAGCCTGAAAGCAACGTACAGCTACCCGTCGACTACCTTCAGTTTTGCGCCACAAAGCGCAAAGTGAATTGTGCCTTGTCGGGTTACATAGTGCCCTATCGACACCAGATACAAAGTGCCGATAATCTACATTATGTAAAGTAAAATACGAATCATTGCTGTGGAGCTCGCAAGTAGTCGGTCCAGGTGCTCCTTCATAGCTTGAAGCATTGATGTGCCTCTGTCTCCACTTTTGAATCAGGCAAATGCCGGGTGCGGTGTTGATCTTGACCTGCTGTCTGCGTAGACGCCTAGCCAAGTCCGGCGAGCTAAAAAGATTGATCGTTCTCCAGCGAGGCTGGTATAAAGGCTCGTAGCTTATCCTTTTGCGTGAGATTCTCATGCGCGAGATGTTGTCCGTCGTCATTCCTATGCAAAGTATTAGCTACGCTCGTCTCATTTGTTTTGACTACTTTTTTGATCGATAAGGAGAAGAATAATGACAGAACGACAAGAATCCTTCGCACTGCCGGGGCGACGCGCCATTCTTAGCAGTGGCCTCGCAATCGCCGGACTCACTGTTGCAGGAGTCGCGGCCGCCCCATCGGCTCAGGCCGCTAGCTATGTTCGCCCCGTACGGGACCCTGCCAAACACCCAATCACCGCAGCGTGGAGGAAGCCGGGCTCATGGGCCGCTGGATACCACACCGGAGTCGATATCGGCTGCCCCGTCGGCACTCCTGTTTACGCAACGATAGGCGGCGACGTCCGCACCGGCCGGGCAAACTGGGGATCCGCCTACGGCACGATGATTCTCATCAACGACAATGTTGATGGCTCCGACTGGGGCTACTGCCACTTATCGCGCTCTGTAGTGAAGGAAGGCCAACGCGTCGCCACAAACCAGTTGATCGGGTACTCCGGCAACACGGGAAACACAACAGGTCCACACCTTCACCTAGAGCGGCGGCCACGTTATGGCGGATATGGTTCGGACTTGAACCCCAATCTCTGGCCGTAAAACTCGCTGCGGCCTCCAGTAGCGCCCTCCCCTCTAAACGGCGGCGCTCGGGCCCAGATTTTGTTTGTTCGTCACTCCCCCAACAATTTTTGATGAGACGCTTTTCACGGGGCGCCAAATCCTTTGCGTGGAATTTTTTTCAGGCTAGGCAGGAACATCGCGAACGTTCCTGCCTAGCCTGCTGTGGTCTCCACCTGAATTGCTCGCCATCCTGCGTCGGCGGCGAAGCAGGATGGGTCGCACTTAGCACCAGCAATGGTATGTGTAATTGATGCGGTGAACGTTCGCCGCGGCCACCTCTGATGTAGCACCGCGATTCTTAGAGGAGGGCGGCGACCTTCTCTGCGGTCGCTTTAGCAGATCCGGGATTTTGACCGGTGACGAGATTGCCGTCCACAACGGTGTAAGAGACGAAAGGCAGCTTGGCTTTCTCGTAGAGTGCTCCGCGTTCCTTCGCCCGTTCCTCGGCGTTGTATGGGACGAGTTTATCGACGCGGGCAAGGACTTCCTCAGCCCAGGCAAAGCCGGTCATCTTCTTACCTGCGATGAGATAGGACCCGTCGGAGAGCTTGGTGTCGAGTAGTCCACAGTAGCCGTGACAAACGGAGGAAACGATGCCGCCACGTTCGTAAATCTCGCGGGTGATCCTCTGGAGGCCTTCGCTGCCGGGGAAATCGTACATGACGGCGTGGCCGCCGGTGAAGTAGATAGCGTCAAAGTCGCCCGCGTCGAACTGGTCTGCGCTGAGCGTGTGCTCCAACATGGCCATCTTCGCGGCGTCGGTATGCCAGGCCTTGGCGGTCTTGTCGTAGTTGGGGAACCTCAGGGCGCGCGGTTCGAGCGGTACCTCTCCCCCGGCCGGGCTGACCAGGGTCTGTTCAAATCCGGCATCCTCGAACACCTGCCAGGCGTGGGTCAATTCGGAAAGCCACAGGCCGGTAGGGTGCCCGGGGTCGTCGTAATGGCCGACGTTGGTGACGACGTTGAGGATGCGCTTGGGCATACCCGCCTTCTTTCTCTCGTACGGAGCAACTGGTCGCGCCGACTCTCGCTAGTGCTTTGTCGTTTTGACCTCGTGGCTGAGAATTATCTCCTACGACGGCGGTGGCCCCGGCGCCAACTTGAGGATGCTCGGGGCCACCGCCGTGCTGCTGAGATCTACTGCAACGCGGTTTTGAGTGCGTCGATCGCGAGGCGCCGGGCGACGTTCGCGGCTTTAGTATCGCGCAGGCTGTCCAGGAGTAGGAAGTCGTGGACCATTCCTTGTACTCGAACCGAGGTGACGTCAACACCTGCCTCGCGCAACTTATTGGCATACAGCTCACCCTCATCGCGCAGTACGTCGGCCTCGTCGGTAATCACCAAAGTAGGCGGCAGTCCTTTAAGGTCCTCAAGCGACGCCTGCAATGGAGCGGCGTATTTCTCGGCTCGCTTGGATAGATCGGTGGTGTAGGCATCCCAGAACCACTTCATGCCCTCGCGGGTGAGGTAGTAGCCCTCGTCGAACTGCAGGTAGGAGGGGGTGTCGAAATCGGCGTTGGTGACCGGGTAAAGGAGCACCTGAGCCTTGAGGTCGATCCCGCCGCGATCCTTGTTCATGAGAGCGAAGACCGCGGACATGCAGCCCCCGACCGACTCGCCGGTGACGGCAATGCGGGAGGTATCCAGACCGTAATCGGCGCCATGCTTGAGAACCCACTGGCCGACCGCGTAGTTTTGCTCGACTTGAGTCGGATAGCCTTTCTCAGGCGCGCGATCGTAGACCGGGAACACTCCCGCTGCGCCGGCGCCGACAGCGAGCTCGCGGAAGAGCCGGTCGTGGGTATGCTCGTCGCCGAAAACCCATCCGGCACCATGAATGTAGAAAACTACTGGCAGTAGACTGCCGTCGGCGGCGCCACCTTTGGGCCGAATGATACGGGTTCGGACTGTGCCCCATTCACCAGTGTCAATCTCAACCCACTCTTCGTCGACATCTGGACGCTCGACTCCATCCCCGCTTTGCAGGTCCGCGAGTATCTTGCGGCCCTGCTCCGGCGGGACCTCGTAGATCCGAGGATGCGGGTCGGTAAGCTCGCACAGTTCTTGTGCCTCGGGCTCAAGGTAAGGGGTGACGGGGGGAGGTAGTTCAGTCATAATGGTCTCCAGTCTGCGCATTGCGCTCCGAGAAGCAATACCCTAGATGTGTGTACCGCTAACATCGACGGTATCGCGGCCTCCTCATCGAGTCAACAGGGCTCGCGCTGGGCCTCGACGGTGCCGCGACCTCGGCTGAATCAATGCTGGGAGCCGGTTGAGAACACCGCCAGCAGGGATGCGCGCACCTGTGCTGCGACCTTCTCGATTGAGGGCGCGGTGAGCTTGCGGTCAAGATAGAGAAACGCCAGGCCGTGTACGAGGCCCCAACCGCCGAGCGCGAGGTTCAGCGGGTCGGAACCGGGGAAAACTCCCGCGATCGCTGTCGCGAGTAATTCGTGAACCTCTGCCGCGGCTCGTACGCGCTCCTCGTCATGAATATTGCACTCGTTGCCGAACATTAAGCGAAACAAGGCCGGTCGGCGCAACGCGAACTCGACATAGGCTACGCCGAAATCTGCCAGTTCCTCGAGCGAGGATGGCTGGGGTCGATCGCGGGTCAGGTCAGCCTTGAGGTTGCGCAACCCCTCTGCCGCCAGCGCTGACTCCAGAGCCTCGCGCCCGGAGAAGTGGCGGTAAGGCGCTGTCGCCGAAACCCCCGCCTCGCGGGCCACCGCACGGATCGAGAACGTCTCCCCTCTCTCCAGCATCTCCATAGCGATGGAGATGAGCGTGGCGCGCAAGTCCCCGTGATGGTAACTACTTTTGGCTGGTTCGGACATGTCGGGCACTACCTTTTCGTGGCTCTGCGGCTTGGCTAGATTCAGTATCGCGCTATTGGCGCGCTCCGAGATGTGGAAACGCCGATAGCTGACCGCCGGGATGAGGTGAGCCACGGCGGACCCGCCAATATTGACTCTGCTCGGAGAGCAATCTACCTTTAATGTAAGCATCGTATACATAGTAGTAAAGGGCCGAAACGCCCCGATCGAAAAAGGCTCGAAGGTGGGCGTGGTGGAGGCTGACTAAGCACTTACCGGCGCCAAGCACCGCCTAAGGGGCAACACATCGCCCGACGAGTCACCAGCGAAGAGGGAGAAATGCAGACCATACTCGGAGCCAATGGCCAGATCGCCGAAGAGCTCACTCGCTACATCCATGACAACATCACCCGCGACATCCGCCTTGTCAGCCGCAACCCTCGAAAGATTCACCAAACTGACCATCTTTACCAAGCTAATCTCCTCGACGCCGCCGCCACTAGCACGGCAGTAGAGGGCAGTTCTGTCGCCTACCTGGCCGTCGGCTTACCCATGAACTCTTCACTATGGGAGCAGCAGTTTCCTACGATGATGGCCAACACCATCGCCGCCTGCCAGAAACACGGCGTCAAACTGGTGTTCTTCGACAACACCTACATGTATCCGCAAACCGCCGCGCAGCAGGTCGAGGACACCTCTTTTGCTCCCCTCGGCCGCAAGGCGGCCGTGCGGGCAGAGATAGCGAATATGCTCCTAGACGAGATGCGAACTGGCAGCATTGAAGCCGTCATCTGCCGCGCTCCCGAGTTTTATGGGCCGGGTAAGACGCAGAGCTTCACCAACACCGCAATCTTCAACCGGATCAAACAAGGAAAGCGGCCAATGGTCCCCCTCAACGCTCACGTACGGCGGAGCATTATCTGGACCCCGGACGCGAGCCGAGCGATGGGCCTGATCGGCAACACGCCTGACGCCTATGGCCAGACTTGGCACCTGCCCATCGACCCCAATCGCCTCAGCTATGCCGAGATGATCGAGATGGCCTCTGAGGTGATTGGTCGAAGAATCTCCTATTACACGGTGCCGGAGACGGCCTTTAAGATTCTTGGCCTCTTCAGTTCTTCTGCCAAAGAAGTGCAAGAACTGCTACCTCGATATCGCCAGGACAATATCTTCGACTCGTCGAAGTTCGCCGCCCGCTTCCCCGGCTTCAACATCACGAGCTACCGCGATGGAATCACCAAAATCCTCGATGAGCGCCTGGTTTGATTCAATTTTGGCTCGCAGATCTAAATTAGGTGCCAACCCTCAAAGCTTGAGCGCCGCCGGCCTGGATTGATCTGTAAGGTTTGGTTGCGTTTTCCTATAGTCAGACTTCGATGATCACGTCTAGTTCATTGCGAAGTTCTGGATTGCCACCGCGCACGAGGATGTGGCGGCGCTTTAGTTCTGCTCGATAGAGGCACAGCGGGCCATCTGGTACGAGATCCTTAACTGAGAGCTGCTTCGCTGGTGGCACTCGAGCGTTGAGGATTCGGAGGCCGGATATTATTTCATCGGCGGGTGCACGGACGGCCTCACCGTCGGCGTAGGCGGCCTCTGCCCGACCTATCTCCACGGAGGAGTCGAACGCGGTGATGGCGACGGCGGGGTTGCCAGTGATGTTGCGGGAATGTCGCGCATCGGGAGAGGAAACCCAATACACTCTCTCGATACCGACCGCAGCGAAGAAGACCGGGGTGACCCAGGGTGCTCCGTCTTCGCCGGTTGTAGCGATCACTAAGTAAAGATTGGTTGCGAGGAGTTGTTCGAACTCCGTCCGACCCGGGATCATTGGAGACTTACCGGAGCGAACGGGCTGTACGGAACCCGGAGTACTTCAGCAAAGCGTTCCAGAAGCATCGGATCGCCCTCGAGCTGCACCGCTCCGCTCTTGATGGCGGTAACCGCGTCTAGCTCTCCGGCGAGTAAATCGCGGATCTGCGGACCAGCAGTGATCACGAGGTCGGGGTCCTCCGCAGCGCCCGGCCCCACCATGATGATGCCGTCACGCATGATGACGTTAATCTCAACATCGCCGACCCGTATGGTGTACCTCGTGTTCCAGGCCTTCGGCGCGATTCCGTCACCGGCTGCCACCCTGAGGGCCGCGACCAGTGACGCCGTGGTGACAATCTCTCCCTCGCGCGGTGAGCGCATACCACCCGCTCCCCAACGAGACAGAGCATCCAATACCGGTATCAGCTCTTTACCTCTCGGGGTGAGGCCATAAACGATTGAACGCTCCCCCTCGGAGGCAACTGCTCGTGCGAGAAGACTTTCCTCTTCAAGTTCCTTCAGCCGTCCTGCAAGTGTATTGGTGGGTATGCCGGGAAGTCCCGCCAAAAGATCTGAGTAACGCCGAGGCCCAACACTCAGATCACGCAGGATCAGCAACGTCCAGCGTTGCCCCACGATCTCGGCTGCCCGTGCTAATCCGCAGAACTGCCCGTACCTTTGGTTCGTCATGAAATCAAGCTTAGCACTTGACTTCATAAAATGAAGCATGCTTTAGTTTATGCATCAAGGCTCCATCTTTACCCTTGTCTGAGGAAACGATGAAGGAGAAAATCATGGGAACGGTCATTATGCACGACGTTGTTTCATTAGATGGATTCATCGCTGACGAAAGTGACAACGTCGGCTCACTTCACGACTGGTACTTCAGTGGCGACACCCCGATCACTCCGATTGACGACGAGGAGTACGACCATTCCAGCACCGGCAGCCCGTTTCGGGTTTCGCGGGTCTCGGCCGATTATGTCCGCTCCATGTGGGATAGCATCGGCACCATTGTGATGGGTCGGCACCTGTTCGACATGATGAACGGTTGGGAAGGGCACCCGCCCGCTGGGGATCACGTGGTTGTCGTCTCTCACCGGCCCAAACCTGAGGGCTGGCATCCGGAGGCATCGTTCCACTTCATCGACAACATTGATGCTGCCATTGCCAAGGCCAAGGAGTTGGCTGGCGAGCGAGTTGTTGCGGTGAATGCCGGAGACGTAGGTTCCCAGGTTCTCGCTGCCGGACTTGTCGACGAGGTCGCGATGGATCTCGTCCCGGTGGTCTTCGGCAAGGGTAAACGGTTCTTCGGTGGCATTGACAACCAAAAACTGCTCGAAGATCCACATGTGGTTATCCAAGGCGAACGAGTGCTGCACTTACGCTTCAGAGTTCGCGCCTAGTTAAGATAGGAACCCGGGCGCCGACAGCTGTGCGGCGTCGAATCTTCTCATCCAATCGGCTATGGGCGCAAAGCGTCGATGATCAGTTCAAGGATGCGATCAGCTTGCCTCAAGCCGGCGTCTCCGGCGGGTACCCGCCAGAGTGCACCGAGCAGCAACAGCACATCGGATGGATCTGCGCCTGGGCGGAGATCCCCGTTCTCGGCCGCCGCCGTGAGTAGCCGGTTAATCGCGGAGATTACTGGACCATAGGAAGTCTCGGTCATTGATTGATGAGCGGCCGCCGAGAGCGCCTCCCCCAGTCCATGCTTAACCCGGATCAGCGCCGCGCTCCTGCGCGCCCATTCCCGGAAAGCATCTAACGGCTCCTGTTCCTCCAGCGACCGCTCCACCTTCTCAGCCAAGCTGTCTATCTCCGAGCTATTGACGGCCAACAGCAACGCTTCTCTATTCGGGAAATGCCGGTAAAGCGTCCCTGGTCCAATGCTCGCCCGCTTGGCGATGGAGTTGAGCGATGCATTCGGGTTCTCGGTAAGAGCTTGGTAAGCAACCTCAAGGATATGGGCGCGATTTCTTAGGGCGTCCGCCCGCTGCACCTCGGCCGGCCGAGAGTTTGCCATCTCACTCACTCCTTGCTAATCGGAGAGTTCTCCGTTACGCTCGTCAATATCAAACGGAGAGATCTCCGATACGACCTATTCAAGGCGTTTTAAGGCAACGAGTCAAGATGAGGAATGAAGCTATGTCGCAGGTACTTGTCACTGGTGGTTCCGGCTACATCGGAGGTTGGTGTATCCTCGCCGCTCTCGAAGCAGGCCATGGCGTCCGCACCACGGTTCGCGATACTCACAAAGGTGATGCACTTCGCGCGCAGCTGCATAGCGCCACTGAATTCGATGATGCTCGCCTGGAGATCGTCCAGGCAGATCTCAAGAGCGATACTGGATGGGCGGAGGCGATGAACCACATTGATTTCGTCTTGCATGTCGCCTCCCCGACGCTACGAAACGGTGCAGAGGTCAACGAAGACGAGATGATTTCAACGGCTCGCGAGGGGGTTCTCCGCGTTCTCAGGGTTTCGAGAGATGCCGCAGTGAAACGGGTGGTATTGACAAGCGCATCAGGTGCAGTTGTCTATGGTCACCCGAAAGAAGATAAATTAGCACCCTTTACCGAGAAGGACTGGACTAATGTCGAGGCCAGTATTGCCCCGTACCAAAAATCTAAGACCCTCGCCGAGCGCGCAGCCTGGGACTTCATCGACAAAGAGGGCGGCGGCCTGGAGCTTTCGGCCATCAATCCGACCGGAGTTATCGGGCCGATGCTCGGCGATGACAACCCACCCTCTTTACGGACGATTCGCGCCTTGCTCACCGGCGAGTTGCCGATCTGTCCGCCCTTCGGCACCGGCTGGGTAGACGTTCGCGACGTCGCCGAATTGCATTTGCTGGCGATGACCGATCCGGCGGCGGCTGGCGAGCGATTCCTCGCGACCTCGGGCGGCAGTCTTCGTGTTGTGGAAATCGCTCAGCTGCTCCGTGAGCATCTCGGCGAAGCTGCTGCAAAGGTTCCGAGCCGTGAGATGCCGCTCTTCATTGCGCGTGCGTTGAGCTTCTTTGTGCCTCAACTCCGCGCCATCCGCTTTCAGCTGGGGCATGACTTCCCATCATCAGGGGCAAAAGCCGAGCAGACTCTGGGCTGGAAGCCGAGACCCATTACGGAGTCCGTGCTGGATTGCGCAGAGAGTATCTTGTACCACCAAGCTACTGCCAGGTGATAGCCCCTTCCTCTTTCCGGTAAGAAGCAGGGCAAGCCAAAGCGCCAAAACCTTGGAGATGAGCTTCTTGTGCGATTGCTGATTGGGTTATTGGCTGCCCGGGCACCGTTGACACTGCATCACGGAGAGAGTTTAATTAGGTGATCACTTAATTAAGGAGTTGATGAAGTGCCCGCGACAGACTCTCTCAGCATGGTGTTCGCCGCCCTAGCGGATCCGACTCGCCGCGAGATCTTGAGCAGGCTCGCACAGGGCTCCGCGACAGTGAGCGAGGTCGCGGAGCCATTCAAGATGAGCGCCCCAGCAATTTCTCAACACCTCAAGGTGCTAGAACGTGCCGGTCTGGTGAAACGGACCGCCCACGCACAGTGGCGCACGATCTCCATGCTGACGGAGCCCCTTGACCAGGCGTCGGTGTGGGTCGAAAAGCATCGCCGGGATTGGAATCATCGTCTCGACTTACTGGAGACGCATCTCGAATCCATGAAAAAAGCATCCCAAAACAAGGAAGTAGGAACGTGAAGATGAATGATGAGTCACTCTCAGAAAAGCGCCAGTTTACGATCACGCGGACCTTTGAAGTGCCCCGCGAGCTGCTCTGGAAAGCCTGGACGGACGAGCAAGAGGTGACTGAGTGGCTGCGTCCACTGGGCGTGACCGCCGATACCGTCTCCTTCGACGTCCGAGTTTCTGGTCGCTACCGATACACGATGAAAAACGCGGAGACTGGCGAGCAATTCCCGACCGGCGGCGAGTATCTCGAAGTCACTCCATTCGATCGACTCGTCTTTACTTGGGGTGCGCCGGACGCCCCCGTCGAGGGTACCCCAGTGATCACTCTTAGCTTTATCCCCCAGGGTGAACGTACTGAGCTTGTCTTCCATTTGCGCGGTTACGACGGCAAGCCGGGTGACGGTTTCGTGTACGACGGCTGGACCTCCACTCTGACAAATATTGAGCGCCACCTTTCGGGCGAGCTGAGAGGATAGCCTCATGAATATCAGGATGGACAATATTGGCATTGTCGTTGAGGACCTCAGCACGGTGATTGAGTTTTTTACTGAACTTGGTCTCGAACTTGAAGGACGCGCGATGGCAGAGGGTGAATGGGCGGGGCGGGTGACCGGGCTCGGTAATCAACGCGTCGAGGTTGCCATGATGAAGACCCCTGACGGACATGGTCGGCTCGAACTGTCCCACTTCCTGGAGCCAGCCGTCGTCGCAGACAATAGAAGGAGCCCGGTGAACGCGCTCGGATATCTCCGGGTGATGTTCGAAGTTGAGGATCTCGACGGCACGCTTGACCGACTATCACCCTACGGCGCAGAGCTAGTGAGTGAAGAAGTAGTGCAATACGAGAACATCTATCGCCTCTGCTACATCCGCGGCCCGGAAGGCATTCTCATCGGTCTGGCGCAGAGCTTACAGGGCTGATCAAAGCGACAAGTGCTGATTTAGCTCTTGGGGTCCAAGAGCTCAGCCAGTCGTTGAGTATCCGCCAGGTAGCGTTCATAAGGAAAGCCGCTGTTAGTCAGCGCTTGCTTGAGCTCTTCGATCATCGGTCGTCCCGCCTGGTGGAAGCGCTGAGACCCCCTCTCGGTCAGCCCGACGAGCTTTCGGCGGCCGTGCTCCGGATCGGCCTCAATTGCCACTAATCCATCGGCGGCCAAGGGTTGTAATGCTCGGCTAATCGCAGGATCTGACATCGCCAGCGATTCGGCCAGCCGGTGCTGGGTCATTGGCAGCTGATCTTCTAGAGTGCCGAGCAGTCTGAGTTGACTGTAAGTTAGCGAGCCGGAAGCCTGCATCCGGGCGCGAGCCTGTTCGCCAAGGAGGGCAACCACTCGGTGTAATAAATCGGCAAGTCCGTCATCCATACATCGATCATAGCTTAATCTTGCATAAACAATATTAACCATGCAACATAGATCTTATGGTGACTACTACTTACCTCCTCAGAGCCGCTACTCCCCTACTCTTCCCGCTGATCGCCGTGATTGGCGCGACTTTTCATGCCCGTCGAAAGAGCCTGAAACTCTCCTCCGCCGAGATCTGGTTTCGCTGGTGGGCTATCGTCGCTTTGGGCGGCGGCGGATTGTGGATGACATTGTCTTTCCTGTTCATCCCGGATTTCATGTCGGAGATGATCGGATTCACGCTCTCCCCCTTTGCCACCGAGATTGCCTTTGCCAACTTAGGCATAGCGGTCACCGGGTTCAGAGCACTCAAGGCCTCATACCGGGAGCGGGTGACGATCGGGATCGGCTCCGGTATGTTCCTTTGGGGTGCGACGCTGGGCCATCTCAATCAATGGCTCGCCAACGGTGATACCGCGCCCGGTAATGTTGGCGCAGTGCTCATCTACGATGTCGCCATCCCCTTGCTGATTTTGGTCTTTGCTCGGCTGTCGCACATCACAAAGCTGAACGAGCCGGACAAGCCTGCGCGCGGTGGCCTAGCCAAGACACGGATCGCGACGGAACCCGTTACCCACACCCCGTGATCGGGAGAGACTAGCGGCGCTCTCGGCACAGCTCAGTTGAGGATTTCGCCACGTTCTTCAGGCGTCTTGGAGATCAACCGCTCGCGCCACAACTGCAATGCCTCAGGGGTGAGCCTGGTCCAATCGTTGATCTCGCGAATAATTCGCAACGGCTCGGCGCTGCGAAAGGAGCGGGTCGGATTCCCGGGGAACTTCTTATCCGTGACGTTTGGATCATCCTCAAAGGCGCCTATGGGTTCGACCTGATAAACGTGGGGCTCTCCCCCGCCCTTCAGCTCTACCGCAAGCTCGGCGGCGAGACCTGCGCCATCACGTAAGGCCGTGAAGTAGACATGGTTCATCACTACCTCGGGTCGGTAGTTCGACTGAAACCCGGCGATAAGCAAATCGCCTGGGCTTAGAACCGCGGTAGTGCCATGAAAAAACGGACCACTCTCGAGCATCTCAGTCATCTTCTCAGGCTATAACGTCTTGCCGTTCGCCGAGAGCCTGCCGGGCCAATCGGGCGCTTCCAGCTAGGCTGAATTAATGACACGAGATTGGGAATCGATTAGCTCACCAGTTGCTGGTTCAATCGAACTCGGAACGGCTGCCTGAGGGTATGCGCAGTAGTCGGCGGGTTGATCCGCAACTGGATCTCGACGAGTTGCCAGCAGAGATACGGGCAAAACTCGAAGAGACCATCATTGGTGCTGCTCTCAAGCTGATGCATTCAGGGCAGGAGATCGGCGTGCTTGAGTTCCGCTCGTTGGTCTTAGCGGGCACAATCGTCGACTCCAGCGCTGAAGAACCAGAACAGGATCCAGTTCCTGATGGCGTGAAAGTGATAGCCACCGCCATTCCGCTCGCGTCCGCTGCACGGCGTCGGCTTTCCGACGAATTTGGCGAAAACTATATTGTGCTCGATCTCAGCAAAGCGCCCGCCAGTTCAGAGGTGCTATTAATTCACCCGGTTAGTCCACAGCTGCTCGGGATACTTCGCCAACAGTTTCCGCAAGCGCGGGTCATCATTACCGAAATTGACGACGAAGAACTGGGTGTGAATTATTCAGGCCCGGTGGGTCGCCTTCTTGAAGCCGGCGCTGACGCCTATCTGCCGCCCCAATCGATTACCGAGGTTGCCGCCCAGGTGCATGCCTATCTCAGCAGGCAGGAGCGTGCGACTTTAGAATCCGCGAAGCCAAGTCAGCAGGAACTCCCGCAATAAACACTAACCAGACGCTGGCGTCAGGATAGCGGCAGCGGAAAAGACGCGGGAAACTGAGGAGAGCAGGAAATAAGGAGTGCAACAATGATCGAAATACCTAAGTATCCAATCGGTGCGCCATGCTGGGTTGAGTCTCTGCAGCCAGACGTCAATACTGCCGTGACTTTCTATAGTGAATTGTTCGGCTGGAGTTTCCAGGACAGCGGGTCAAGGGAGTATCACGTTGCTCGGCTCAATGGTCGTCGGGTGGCTGGGATGGCTCAGGCCCCGGCGATGCTGGATCGCGGCGCCTGGGTGAGTTATGTCTTGGTTGCAGACCTTGACGAAGTTGTGTCCAAGGCCCAGCAAGTCGGCGGTAGTTTGATCGTAGGCCCGTTAAAAGGCCCATCAGATGAACGCAGCGCCTTACTTTCGGACCCAAGCGGGGCGGTGTTCGGGGTGCGGCAAGGTAGCAGTCCGACCGTGGCAGAGCTTTCCCAAGCGTCAGGGACCTGGCAGAAAACCGCGCTGCACTCCCCCAATTTAGCTGCGGCAGCTACCTTCTACGGCGCAGTTTTTGGCTGGCGCTTCGAGGCAAAGCCTGATTCTGAGATCACTCAGCTGCGCCTCGCGGCTGCCGAAGATGAGTTAGCTGATTTAGGCTCAACCGATGAAGTGATTGCTGTGGCGACTGAGTCTCCGGCAGCAGCTGGCGTTCCGGCGCACTGGGCTGTCAACGTCCAAATCACCGATGCGGATGACTTCGCTGCTCGCGTGCTGGAACTCGGCGGGTCCTTGTTAATGCCCCCTTCGGACGCTCCGGGGTTTCGTAACGTGATCTTCGCCGACCCCAATGGCGGCGTTCTCGGAGCAAGTCAACTCATTTAAATGGCGCTCATAGATGACACCAATATTCTCGCCGATGAGCTCCGTAAACATGTGACACCACGTACTGCTCGCTCCCCCGAGACGGTCAGTTGTGCTGTTGTCCGAAGATGGAGATCCGGGATCGATTCCGCCCCGGAAACCTAAATATCAGGATTCTGTAGTCAGCTGGGTTCAGTCGGTGCACCGAAGGCCTCGAGGAAGGTTTCAACGCCGGCCCGGACTGGAGCTATCACGGTTTCGGGATCGAGGCGGACGGAGCCGAAGCCGCTGCGAATGATCAGATCATCGCCGACGAGGGCCATCAAATGGCGGGCGGCTCGATCAGGGTCGGCTAGCCGAAGCAGTCCAATAGCCGCCATCTGCGCGAGCTTGCCGGCCAGTCGATCGATGGTCCGGTCTCGGTTACTGTTCCTGATCTCATCAAGCAGTTCGGGAAAACGGTGCCGTTCCGCGAGTTGAAGCCGCATCACCGCGACCCCGTCGTCGTCTAGTAGGCAGCCGACAAGTGCGTTTCCGAGTCGCTCCAACTCGCTGCTCAAGTTCTTGGGGCGCACATCAATTGAATCAATAACATCATTCACTCGAGTGTTTGATCGATGGGAAGCATCGGCGATGACCTCGGTGAATAAGCCCGCTTTGTCTCCGAAGTGAGTATAGATGGTCGGTTTGGCCACCCCCGCTTCCTTGGCTATCTCGTCCACGCTCGCGTCGGCGTATCCATCGCGGCCAAAGACCCTCAGTGCTGCACGCACAATCTCCTCGCGTTTACTTCCTCGAGTGGTGCGGGACGGGGTGGACTCATCAGGGCGCATGACTTAACTTTACCAACTGGTGGTCAAAACTGAACTGGTGCGTATACTGAACTCATGAGTTCAATTGAAGATACTGCTCAGTCTACTGTTCGTCGGATTGGACCGATCGCGGCGACCCTCATTCCTGGAGGCATTCTCTCCCTGCTTTCCGCGACCATCATAGGCATTGCGGTACCCGAAATTGCCGCTGATTTTCCGGCGGACGCAGAACAGGTACATTGGGTGGCCACCGCCGCGTTACTCGCTGCAGGAGTAGCAATACCGATTAGTGGATGGGCTTCCGGTAGGTTCGGCATCCGCCGCACCTGGTTAGTCGCGCTCAGCCTGCTGACAGTAAGTTCGGTGGCCGTCGCCTTGGCGCCATCATTGCCGTTACTGATTGTCTTCCGGATTATTCAGGGCCTTGGCGCTGGTGCGCTCGAACCGGTGATGTTGACCGCGCTCGCCCGGGCTGCTGGCCCCGCGCGGATGGGCAGAGTGATGGGCATTGCGGGCGCATCCATGTCGCTCGGCCCTTTAGTCGGACCATTGCTTGGCGGGCTTCTGGTTGAATCGATCGGCTGGCGCTGGATTTTCGCCATTATCGCCACTGCGGCGATCGTGATCCTTGTCGCCTCCGCTTTTATCCTGCCCCGGGACGAACCGGGGAATGCCGCTCTCGATCTGCTCGGTCTCCTGTTTTTATCGGCAGCTTCGGTTCTGCTGCTTGCTGGTCTTTCGCGGGCCGCGACCGCGAGTGGAGTTGACGGTGGAGTCTGGGCGTTGCTCGGTGGCGGAATTGTGGCACTTCTGTTCTTTGTCTGGTGGCTGCGTCGTCGCGGCGAACAGGCAATTATTGATCCCAGCACTTTCCGGGCCCGTGGCTTCGCCCCTGGGGTGCTGATCATGCTTTTGGTCGGAGCTGCAATTTATCCCTTGCTCTTCGGCTTGCCCCAGTTCTACCGCGAGGCCGTCGGCTTAGCGCCGGTAGCGGCTGGCCTTCTCATTGGCCCTTATGCGATTGGCACTCTTACCGCGATGCCAATGACCGGCCGTCTCAGTGACCGGATTGGCGCCAGGCCCCTAGTGGTCTTCGGCGCGATTCTCACCGCGCTGGCCGCCACGCTCTTCGTTCTCGCCGGCGCAGCCGCCCCGCTGTGGTGGTTCGCGCTGCTCTCGCTGCTCATCGGTCTCGGCACCGGCAGCGTCGGCGGCCCCACAGTGGGGGCAACCTATCGTGCTCTGACAGCGGAGAAAATTCCCAGTGGCAGCACAGTGCTTTTCGTCTCGAATCAGATCGGCGGCGCGTTAGGCATCGCCATCTTTGCCGGAATCATCACGCTCAGCAGTCCCAGCGGAACCTGGACGTCGCAGCTTGGTACTCTTCCGTTGGTGCTGCCAGTGATAGCCTGCCTGGCAATTGCGCTGCTCGCCATTAGGCTTGATCGAGCGAGGTGAAACGAGCAGAGCAACAACGGAGTTGGCCGATTAGCTAATCGGTGGAGGAGGCCAGGCGATGGGAAAATCTGTCCGCAAAGATCAGCGGCTGACAGTTGAGAAACGCACCATTGACGTGGTGCCCGATGCCGAACGCCACGGTACGCCACACAGCCAATTCACCCTGTGGTTTGGGGCGAATATGCAGATCACCGCCATTGTTGACGGGGCTTTAGCGGTGGTTTTCGGCGCGGATGCGCTGTGGGCGATCATTGGCCTGCTGATCGGAAACCTGCTGGGCGGCGTAGTGATGGCACTGCATGCGGCTCAGGGACCACGCCTGGGCTTGCCGCAGATGATCTCCAGCCGGGCCCAGTTCGGCGTACGTGGGGCCGCGATACCACTGCTGCTGGTGATCTTGATGTACCTCGGCTTTGCCGCTACCGGTACAGTGCTCACCGGCCAGGCGATCAACAAGATCTTGGGAGTAGATGTCCCTGCGGTCGGCATTTTGATCTTCGGCGCGCTCACCGCAATTGTCGCCATTTTCGGCTATCGGTTGATTCACTTGATTGGCCGGATTGCCACCGTGACCGGGATTATCGGCTTTGCTTATTTGGCTGGCTGCTTGTTCGTCAAGTACGACGTGCTGCAGCACCTTAATGTGATTTCCTTTGAGATGCCCACCTTTCTGCTCGCGATTGCGCTAGGTGCTGGCTGGCAGCTCACTTTCGGGCCCTACGTTGCAGACTATTCGCGATACCTGCCCAGAGAAACCCCGGAGAGCCGGACTTTCTGGTCGACTTTCGCGGGCAGCGTGATCGGCTCGCAGTGCGCCATGTCGCTTGGTGCGTTGGTGGCAGCGGTCGCTGGAAAGGCTTTCCTGGCCGATCAGGTCGGGTTTATCGGTCAGTTGGCCGGTCCGGCAGCCATCGCCATCGTGCTCTACCTAGTCATTGTGGTGGGGAAGCTCACGGTGAACGTACTCAATGCTTACGGTGGATTCATGTCGGCCCTTACTGCGGTGACAGCCTTTCGAAGCAGAACCAGCGTCTCCCCCATCACCAGGGGGATCTACATTATTGGTTTCGTGGTGGTTTCGATGCTTATTGCGCTGGTTGCCAGTGCTGATTTTCTCGATAATTTCCGGAACTTTGTGCTGCTGCTTCTGATGGTCTTCACTCCTTGGTCGGCCATCAATCTGGTCGACTATTACCTGATCTCCAAGGAACGTATCGACATCCCGGCGCTGTATGACGCTCAGGGCCGATATGGCGCCTGGAACGTCAGAGCGCTGCTCGTCTATGCGTTGGGTATCGTCGTGCAAATCCCGTTCCTAGCGCAGAAGCTCTACACCGGCCCGCTCACCGAACTCCTGGGTGGCGCAGATATCTCCTGGCTGGTTGGCCTTTTGATAACAGCGCTGCTCTACTATTTCGTGGCCAGGCGGACGAGTCGGCCACCGGCTCAAATGATCTACCCGGAAGACAACTAGCGCGCTGGATCCTCAGGATACAGTTGCTCTTGTAGATCTATTCGGGAGGCCTTTTGTCTTATCTTGTTGATTTCGAAACTGTTTCGACGGTGGGGTTGGAGTCCTCCCCTGTTGCTGATGCGCTTGCTGGGCTACGAGCCAATGAGGCGCGCTATTTCCGAAACAAATACGATCACGCCTTTACCGTGAGCCCAGCAGAGCAGGCTCCTGAGGTGGTCGAGCGGATTGCCCACATTCTCAAGGAAGAGCGTGGCTTGGAGATCGCGGCAACCCCGCTCGAGGCTACCAGCTTTGAGGTGGAAGGCCTGCGGATGGACTACGTGTTCTACCAGTCCGGTCTGTCAATTAACGTGATGTACAGCATTGCCGACGGCGGCAAGCGAGCGGTTGGGTTCAAGCTTGCCGACGGAATGGAGGTCCCCGAAGAATTGGCGGCCAGTTTCAAGTTTGCCCGGCAGAAATCGAAGCTGGCCGGAGTTATTCGTGGCTCCTACTTCGTCATTAAGGGGCAATACTGATGCGCCCCTTCTTAGATAAGTCAGTCCCCGAGGCCTGGCAGGCGATTACCGCTTACTCGGCTGTGGTCAGCAAAGCAGCAGCGGAACGTGGTCTAACTGAGCAAGAAACCGAGTTGATCAAGGTCAGGGCCTCACAGCTCAATGGCTGTACCTTCTGTCTGGATCTGCATTGCCGGCAGGCTCGATTGGCTGGAGTTCCTCAACAGAAGCTCGATGTCTTGCCTGCCTGGCGGGAAACTGAGGTGTTCACCGAGCGCGAAGCCGCCGTGTTAGGAGTTACCGAGGCGGCAACTTCACTCCCCCTGACAGATGATTCTCAGGCCGATTTAGCGGCGGCAAGGGGCGTACTTGGTGAGGATTGTTTTGTGGCGGCCGAATGGGTGGCGATCACCATTAACGCTTTCAACCGGCTGTCCATCCTGAGCGAGCATCCCGTGCGGCCACGCGACGCCGAAGGCAAACTCATTCACTAATTTTATTCTCGCCGCATTCTCGCAGCGAAGCCCTTCCTGCGGGCGAGGCGCTCTGATAGCAGACGGTACATTTTTGACCTGACGGAAACCCATTGACCCTTCGGAGTTCCGGGTGTACCGTCATTTTGTGTCTTAGTGTGATTGCAATCACACTAAGACACAAAAGATGTGGATAAAAACTAGTTCTGTTTTGATCGAATAATGAATTATATTCTGCCATTGCTCGAAAGATAGTCAGATTGAGCGATAGTCGTCTCTTGTGACTACCACAGTGTCGAAGATTGCTCGTTCTGGTGTGTAGCTCAGGCGAGCATTCTGATGAACGCCTAAGCCAATGCCGTTCGACAACGCCGTTGAACGGGATCCCAACTATTTAGGAGTATTTTTGTTCAGCTTCAAGAAAACCTCGCTCGCTTTTGCCCTGCCGCTCCTTATTGCCGGCTCTACCGCTGTCGGGGCTTTAGCCGATGCGGCTCCTGCGGCCGCCGCAAACGGTACGATCAATATCTATTCCGGCGCCGTCTATGAGGGCGCAAACTTCACCCAGGTGAGCGCTTCCTGGAAGGTGCCCACGACCGCCACCTGTAGCTCGACAGAGGACTCGACTGCTTATATCTGGGTCGGTTTGGGCGGTTTGAGCGGAGCTGATAACGATAAGCTCGAGCAGATCGGCACCGCCCAATGGTGCCGAGATGGGCAGAAGCATTACGGTCTGTTCGCAGAATTCTTTCCGGATGGCCCAATAGCCGGCGATGGTTATGAATATCCGGACTATCCGGTGGCCGCTGGCGATAATGTTACCGCCACTGTCACTAAGGCTGATGATGACGACTTCACCATCACCGAGACGAACCATACCCAGAACTGGACCTTTAGCCGCACCGGTCACTCGCAAACCCAGGGTGGCGGTACCGGCCAGGGTACTGCCGAAGTAGTTGCCGAAGATCCAGGTGGTTCGTTGAGCAACTTTGGTTCCGTGAGCTTCAGCGGAATCTCTGCCAGCGCCTCCGATGTTTCAAATCCGAGCTACCAGCTCAAGGATATGAAGGATGGCTCTGGGCCCACCAAGGCCACCGCAACGTCAACCTCAAGCGGGGTCAAGGTCACTTGGCAGCACATCTGAGCTAGGGCTTAGAAACGTCTAGCGATGGGGTGGACGGCGAGGCACCTCGCCGTCCACCCCATCGCTCTACTCTGACTGTGTTGGCTAGCTCAGCTGAAATGCTGAGGCTCGTTTCGAGTTCTTGCGTTGTATGGCAACCATTCGGGGTCTCCTCCAGGCACTCCCCGGCTGACAAAATTCGCTAGTGCACCGCCGAAGGATTGCCAGAGCGCAGTGCGACGTTCCGGTACTTCCCCGAGCATTGGGCTGTCCTGGAAACTGTCGAAATTGCCGAACAAGAACGGCAACTCCCCGCAGTGAGTTGCACCGAGACTGGCGGGATCCGGTTCCGGTAGGTAGTCCCATTGATAGAGATAGCTGCGGTTACCGCGCTCTGTATGACGATGAGCCAGCTCCACAGCACCGCGTTGGAACACTTGCTCGGTCTGCACCGCAGTGACGATTTCCGCAGGTTTCGCTTGCGGTAGCCGGGTCTCGTGTTGGCGATAGAGTTCAACCGCTTTTTCACCGTAAATGCTTTCCAAAAAGGCTCTCCCGGCCGCTTGATCCAAGCCTTGGATCTGCGGGTTGAAAGCGAAGAACGCTGTCATTTCGTGGCGGGTCGAGCCAAGCAAGATATCAATGCCATCCAGTAAGCCGCTGTCCACAGTCTGTCGCCAGTTCTGAGCGGTGCCAGGGCCGCCCGCTACCGGGTACATCGGTGGCGCTACGCTACCCGGCCCCGCCACTGCCCGAGCCAGTTCCGCATAACCGACCAGCAGCCTTTCGACCGGCAGCTGCCGCAGCTGAGCTGCCGGATTCGCCCGCTCTTCAACTCCCAAAAGACCCAAGTATTTACGCGCATGCGATGCCGCCAGCTCGGGGTCCTGAGGTTCAAGTCCCCAAGGGCTGCTTTGGACGATTACCCGCTTGATCATGCCGCGACTTGCTGGTTGGGCAGCCAGCTGGAAACTGGAGAAGGCGCCAGCGGACTGGCCGCCAACCGTAATCTTCTTCGGATCCCCGCCGAAGTACCCGATGTTTTCGACCACCCAGTTCAAGGCCGCCGCTTGGTCCTGCGAGCCAAGGTTCTCAGCGCCAATCTCCGGTAGCCAGAGGTAGCCGAGTGGGCCTAAGCGATAATTGGCCGTTACCACCACCATATTGCCCAATTCGGCTAAGTGGGCCCCGTGGTACCAATCCCAGCCACCGGAGCCGCTGCTAAAACCACCGCCATGAAACCAGAGCAGAACTGCTCTGGGCGAGTCGTCCGAGAGTGCTTGCGAGGGAGTCCAGACATTCAGCGTCAGTGAGCCGTCTTCGGCCCAGTCAGGATGACGTTCTCCCATTACAAGCTCGAGTCGGGAAGGCCCCTGAGGCATCGCCGGCCCTGCGCTACTTGCATCTCGGATACCCGGCCAAGCAGGCGGCGGCTGTGGGGCGGCAAAGCGTCTCTCGTGCACCGGAGAAGCGGCGTAGGGAATGCCGAGAAACGCCGCTACCCCACTTCGAGAAAAACCCCGTAGCTTGCCTGAGGCCAAGGTAACAATGGACTGATTGATGCCAGTCTTCATATCCGCTCCCGTGAAGATTCACTCCACCTGCAGGATATCGCGCAAAAAACTTGCCGTCCGCACCGGGGCGATGCGGTGCGGACGGCAAGCATGGGCGGCTAAGCTCAGCCGGTAGATTTCACCGACTGAAAGACCTTCATCATTTGATCGAATTCAGGGGTCTTGGTGAATTCTTTCGCCTCAGCCAGGGTGTTGATCTTTTTTCCGGCGAGTGGGTCAGTGGTTTTCTGGGCGAAGCTATAGGGCATGCCGGTGAACGTTACGTATTCCTTGGCCGCCGAATCGAAGAAGTTGTCCGGCACTCCGCAACCACCCGGAATCAGGCCAAGCGGTCGTGGGGTTCCGGAAAGCTCAACTGAGAGGCCCAGCCCTGAGCTTTTGTTAAGATCCTGATAGACCACGAACTGCACTGCCACCGGCCCGCCATTGAGCGCGCTCAGGCTGGCGTCGGCGGGGGCAGTGGCAATCACCCAAGCCTTCCGCTGCGGTGCCGCGCTGGTGGCGCAACCGGTCGCCGGATTGCTGACGATCGGTGCATTGGCTGAGGGGTTGGTTTTTGCCGGGTTCAGTTTGGCGCGACCGATATTTCCGGTGAAACTATTGAAGTTGTTATAGATAATCCACTTAGCGCCGTATGGATCGTCGGTTAACACTCCGGCTTGTGGATCAGCAGCCAGCTTGTAACCACTCGGCAGATCGAAATTTAGCTTGCCATCGGGCGTGGTGACAGAGGTAGCGTTTGGTATCACCGGCACTACAACGGCTGGCAGCGCAACATTCTGCGAGGGCGTTGAGGTTGGGCTTGCGGGCTTTCCCGAGCCATCCGCGCCAACTGTGACGTGAGCATTATTCGGCAATAAGGACAATCCACCGATCACCAAGGCAGTGGCCGCGGCGGCCGCCAAGCCCGCTCCGGCGAGCCGGTAGCCTCGACGTCTGCTAGTGAGAGCTATTACCGGTGGGCCAATCGGCTCCGCGGTGGCGACATTATCATTCGTTTCACTAGCCGGTTTCTGGTCGAGCTCATCGGCCGCGAGTGGGTCCATCTTTCTGAGAATTAATTCGATCGAGTCCATTTCAGTGCTCTCCTTGAGTCTTGTTTCCCCGAGATAGCGCGTAGGCAAAGGCTTTTCTAGCCCGGTAAAGTCGAACGCTCGCAGCTGATTCCGAACAGCCCAGGACGATGGCAATATCCCGGATACTGAGGTCATCCCAATAAGCCAGAATGAGAATCTCGCGTTCTTTATCCCGTAAAAGATTCAGTGCTTCAGCTCGTCCACGAGGTTGCGGATCTAGACCGTTCCGCGCCTTAGCGCGCTCTGCCTCGATCAGCCGCTCCTGTAACTCCTGAGCTCGCTGACGCGCTTGATAAGCATTTCCAATAACGTTGCGTGCCACCGAAAGAAGCCAAGGCAACGAGGTCTCCGGGATCTCGCTGTACTTTTGCCAGGCTATCCGGAAGACATCGGCGGTGAGTTCTTGAGCGGTCTCCTCGGACGAAATTCTACGACGTATAAAATTCAGTACCTTCTGTTGATACTGGCCGTGTAATTGTTCAAAGGTACGCTCACGCTCCATCAACACCTGGTTTCCTCGCTTCCTTCAATGTCAACGGCTTCTGCCGTCGACTGTTCAGTTTGCTGGTAACCGGGTTTTATTACATTTGACGGAAAAGTCAACTGAAAGGTTTCAGTGGTCGACGTTCCTTGCGAACCAATCCAGGATGAGCGTCAAACTCTCTTGGTCAAGCTTGGTACCAATTTCGTTATAACCAGTACCGGGCGCCTTGGAGAGTTCAGCTATGCTGCGAGTTTCTTCTTTGAGGATGTGGTTGGCATTTGCCGGAAAGGCGAAACTGATATTTGGCTTCCCCGCCGCGGCCTGCTGCAGTGGTTCACCGTCCGCCCGAGTATCAATCTGGATGTCTTTCCTACCAATCAGCACCAGGGTCGGCACATTTACCTTGGCAAGCGAATCGGTCGCTGATTCCTGCCAGAGCTCGCGCGCCAACGGCAAATTGGCGGGTGCCTCGAAACTGGCAAGCACCGCTTTGACACCATCGGGCAAAGTGGCGTCCGGATCCATCGCCTGGCCGGCAGAGAAACGCTGAGTAGCTTCCCGGACCTGCTTCATCATGCCTTTGCCGCCGGGCAGAGGGGCTAGCTGTAGCTGCAATTGTGAAAGCAGTACAGCCTCAATAGGGCGGCCTGGCGGAGCTGCCAGCACCAGGCCACGGAGTTCCGGGCTTAGATTGCTAATGGTGTAGTGCAAAAGGTGCAGGGTGCCCTCACTATTACCGAGTCCGATGATCCTCGTCGGGTCCACAAACTCTAGTGCCGCAAGTGCCTGGATAGCCGCAGACAGCTCATCCAAATGCGACTGCATACTGAGCCGTCCGAAGAGTTTCTGAGCATTATCAAGACGGTGCGGCCCGGACACCCGTTTGTTATAACGTAGCGAAGCAATACCGGACTCGGCGAGGGCTTCCGCTAAAAGGCGAGCACTACCGTTGTTGCCCGGCAACAAGGGCGAGCACCAGTCGCGGTCAGTAGGCCCGCTACCGGCAACAAAAATCACCGCGGGAAAAACACCGTCGCCGTCCGGGCGAACAGCAGTACCCGCCATCCCTATACCATCGAGTTGCCAGCTGATTTCGGTGGAACGCATGGGCACAGTCTGACAGCGAAAGCTAGTTGCGACAAGCAATGATCTCGCAGGTTCGAACTCTGGCGATCTAGCCTGGTCCGGCTGACGTTCCTGGCTCGCAACGGCCCCCGCCACCCTGGCCCGTTACCTCAGCACTGCTTGGCGACAACGCCAGCAACGCTAAGCTAACGGGCCAGCTGTCTTTTCAGCTCGGAATTCAGACTTAAGCCCGAGGGCATGGCTGCTGTAGCTCCCCTGAGCGATGACCGTCATAATCCGCGTAATAATTTTTTTGCCCTTGTCAGCCATGCCGGGCAGTTCTATGCTTCGGAGTGTGACCTAGGTAACATTGCAATGGTAATTTACTTTTACACGGGAGTGAACATGAAACGAACTTCTCGGTCCGCGGTGTCAGCTTTTTTGACCACTGCGACCGCCGTAGTGGTTTTGACCGCGGCAAGCGTCTCAACCACCGGTGTCACCGCCAATGCGGTAACCACTAGCACTAACTGCGCAACTGGCACCCTTTCATACTCGTATAAGGATGCCGAGGCGGCGGCCAACACAGTCGACCCCGACACCACCCCTTCCTCCGTACCGACAACGACGTCGAAAGTTCGGAATGCGAATTGGAAACTCGTCAATAAGTCCTCCGGCGCAACGTTGAGCCAGGGACTAACAGACGCGAGCAACGGCAGCTTTAGCGCCTGCTATGACTCCTCCATTCCAAGCAGCTCGATCAAGATTGTCTTCGAGTCGGCCAGCACCAATTTGTGGCGAGTAGTCACTAAGAACAAGTCCAACGCCAGCACCTACTTCGATGAGCACAATCTGACCAGTGCCAACTTCGGCGGATTGAATGTTGACTCGGCGAAAGCTGGTGCCTTCAAGATCGTTGACACGCTCTCCAGCCTCTGGGGTATTAACGGAAACAACAGTACCGATTGCTGGGTGGCCAATCAGGCCAATGGACAGTGCAAGGCGATTACCTTCGCCTGGGGCGACGCTATCGATAACGGAACTAACACCGATGCCGGAACGGCTTACTGGGACCTCAGCGGCACCAAATTTGTGGTGATTGGCAGCACTTCGACACAATCGATGCACACTATTGTGCACGAGGCTGGACATGCCTGGCAGTACTTGTTGAATAAGGGTTTCCCAACGGTGACCAATTGCGGTGATCACCATTTTGAAACCGTCTCTTCAAAGACTTGCGCCTGGACCGAAGGCTGGGCAGACGCGGTGGCGGCCTGGACGCTAGGCGATCACCGTTACGTTTTCGACGATGGCTATTACGTAAACCTGACGCCGAATTCCAACTGGGCAACTGGACCGGCTGTCCAGGGGCACATCGGCTCGACACTGCTGCAACTGTGGGCCGGTCCGGATCAGCAGACCTGGGACGGCACCATTAAGGCAATGAACGGCACAGTGATCTCCTGCTTCAAGCAGTACTACGCCGCTCGCCCCGCTGCCGGACTCGCCACCGACAGCGCAGTACAGCAAATCCTGAGCAATAACACGCTAAGCGCCAACGATACCTCAAGCTGTTCGTGACTTAGTAAAAGGGGTGTGGGCTGGTTCCTGGGAACCGCCCCACACCCCTTTTACGGATCTCACCAAAAGGAGGGGCTGAGCCCGTGAGTTGGGCACAGTATTGAATTGGGAACCGTACAAAGCCGCCTCAGGCCGCCCATCACTACGCCGAGTGGATGATTTGGATCAGATTCCCGCAGCTGTCATCGAAGACCGCTGTGCTGATTGAATCCATCTCAATCGGTTGCTGAGTAAATTTCACCCCGAGCGCGCTCAAGCGCTCATATTCGGCCTGCACGTCGGCGACTTCGAAGGCAGTCATCGGAATGCCATCGTCAATCAGGGCATCTCGATAAGGCTTCACTGCGGGGTGCCCTGAGGGTTCGAGTACCAACTCGACGCCATCCGGATCTTCCGCCGAAACCACCGTAAGCCAGCGATCCTCACCGACCGGAACATCGGTCTTCTTCACGAAACCGAGCACCTCGGTGTAAAACTGCAAGGCCTTCGCCTGGTCGTCGACAAAAAGGCTGGTCAGGTGAATCCTCATGATTTGTGCTCCGTTTCTTCGGGTGAAATCCAACGTTCGGTGATGCTCTGCAATGGCCCAACGTTCAGATCGTGATATTTGTAGCGCCCTTCACGACGGCTCTCGACCAAGCCTGCCTGCTCAAGCACCGCAAGGTGCTGCGATACTGCTTGACGACTCATCCTGAGTTGATGCTTAACACTCAACCGAGTGCAGAGCTCAAAAAGTGTCTGTCCAGAGCGCTCGGCTAACTCGTCCAGGATGGTGCGGCGAGTCGAATCAGCCAAAGCCTTGAAGAGCTCATCAGCCATAATCTGACTATAGGCAAGCCTCTGCTTGCCTGTCAAATGCTATCGGCTTAGTTCTAAGCAAGCAGCTGACAGCCAGTAGCCAAGGACAGCAGCTCCGGCGGGTAGCTACTTCACTTTCCTGATGCACTGTGGCGTCCCACTGAGTACGCAGCCGCCCTACACGCGGACTATTCAGCTACGCTCGCTGGCCAGACCTTCGGCCGACGCTGCTGCCATGGCATGCCCTGTTCGAACTGACCGGCGATATTGAAGAGCAGATCTTCTCGTCCGAAAGCAGCCCAAAATTGCGCCGCAATGGGTAGCCCGGTGGCCGCATCCTGAGCTAGCGGCAATGAGATGGCCGGGGTACCGGTGAGATTGGCCGCCACCGTGAAAGGTGCCTCGTCTAGTACATGCCGGATCCAAGCCGGTCCGTCGAGTTCACTCTGCCCGGCGTTATATTCGCCCAGTTCAGGTGCCAGTTGAGGCAGGGTCGGACTCAGGATCAGGTGGTGGCGTTCGAAGTGTTTGGCCACACTCCGCGATACTAAATTCACCGCCTCCTCGGCCCGGACCAGATCAGTTGCAGTCAAGGACTTGCCATAGCGGTATAGGGCGAGCATTGCCGGTTCGACCGTGGACTCGTCGATCAGTCGACCGGTCGCTTCGGCAACGCCAGCTATCCAGGGTGCCGCGTGTGCCGCCCAGATCACAGTAATTGCCTCGACATACGCTTGCCAGCTGAGGCCCAGAGCAAGGCTGAAAGGTTCCACCGAATGTCCAAGTCGCTCTGCCGTTCGAGCCACCTCGTCAATGGCGGCCGCAATCTGCGGCGAACTTTTGCTACCGTTGGCCGGATCGACCAGCAGGCCGATGCGTAGCGTTACAGGTTCGGCACCGAGTTCATCTAGATAGGCGCGACGCGGCGGCGCGATCACGAAGGGATCTCCGGGCGCCGCGCCCTGTACGGCATCGAGCAAGGCTGCGCTATCGCGCACGGTTCGGCTAACCGCAAACTGTGCCGCCATGCCGTTCATGGTCTCCGCGGCAGGTGCATGGCTAGTGCGGCCACGGCTCGGCTTGAGGCCGACCAGGCCATTCTGCGCCGCTGGGATTCGGATTGAGCCAGCGGCGTCGGTGGCGTGCGCCAGCGGAACAATTCCGGCTGCGACCGCTGCGGCTGAGCCGCCACTCGAACCGCCAACACCGTGCCGTAGATTCCAGGGGTTAGCGGTGGCACCGTCCTTCGCTGATTCTGTAGTGGTACTAGCGGCGAACTCTGGCATTGTGGTTCGGCCAATCATATTGAGCCCGGCTCGTCGAAAACGCACGGCCAGGGCTGAGTCCTGCTGAGCGGTCAAGCCCGCGGCAAGCCTAGAGCCGAACTCCACTTGCCGGCCAGCTAGGGTAGTTGCCATGTCCTTGAGTAAAAAAGGCACCCCGGAAAAGGTCGTTTCGGCAGTTGTCTCGAGGACAGCTTGGTCATCCTCCCAAAGCTCTACGACGGCATTGATTTTTGGATTGATCTGCGCTGCGGCATCACGTGCTAAAACCGACAGCTCAGCCGCAGTGACCTGTCGAGCTCTCACTAATTCCGCGAGAGCGAGGCCGTCAAGAGCTGAATATTCATCGAGATTCATCGGAGTTCCTTGGTGTAATAACTGAGGAAGAGCAATATTCCGGAGGACAGATAACGTTCGGCGGCCCGCGCGGTGCTCGTCTCAGTGTGGAAGGTCACCACAAGTTGCGGCGCACCAATGGTCAAGGCGATCAGTTGCTGGGCGGCTAGCGAGCGATCAGGGATAGCCAATAAGCCGCGCTGTTCGAGGGTCCAGAAAGCCTCCATCAGCGGCTCGTTGATCATTTCATCGTTAATGCTGGCCCAAAGCGCCGCCAGCTGAGGAAATCTTTCTGCTTCGCCGATCACCAGTCTGCGCAGGCTGATGATCTCCTCGCCGAGCACTGCCTCGGCTGCCGCTGCGAGGAAACGCTCAAGCAGTGCTGACATCTCTTGATGTTCGGAGACCTGTCGAAACGGCAGGCTACCGGCCAGCACCGGCAACTCCTGATAAGCCGCACTGAGTGCCTCTGCGACGACACCCAGAAACAACCTTTCCTTATTGTCGAAATGCCGGTAGATGGTTGGCTTGGAGACCTTCGCCGCCTCGGCAATGGCGTCCACCGAGGCACCCGAAAAACCATGCCGATGGAACTCCCGCAAGGCCATCCGGGCAATAGTTTGCCGCTTACTGGCTGATGAGCGATCTCTCGGTTGGAAAATCGGCAGGCCTTGATCGTCGCTGTCAAGAAGTTCGCGAGTATCTGAAGTGCTCATAATTAGACGATACCACTAAGTTTCGTCTACAACACTAATTGGTATAGTTTGAACACATCGAAAGGAAAATCATGACCACTGATGTGCATGCCCACCTATGGAGCGAGGAGTATCTCGAATTACTGGCACGACTAGGCCGACCAGATCTCGATGCCCACCGGGGTCTATCGGCGGGTGCCAGCGTCGAGGAACTGCGCGGCAGATTCAAACAAATGGACTCGGCTGGAATCGATCGGCAAATCCTGTCAGTGACACCGCTGGCACCACATTTCCAAGACCTGAACTCGGCAGTGGAAGCAGCCCGATTCTCCAACCAGGAGTACGCCGAGCTGGTTGAGAGGCATCCCGATCGTTTTGCCGCCTTCGCTTCCCTGCCGTTACCTCATGTGGAGGAAGCTCTGATCGAGCTTGACCATGCACTCGACGAGTTGGGAATGATTGGCGTCGCAGTCACCACCGATATTCTGGGTGCTTCGCTGAGTGACCCCGGCTTTGAACCGATCTTCGCGGCCCTCAATGAGCGAAAGTCCGTGCTGTATGTCCATCCCGCCGGGATGGATGCGCATAGCCAGCTGATCCGCGGACGATCAATGCGCTGGTCCGCTGGTGCTCCCATCGAGGACACCATTGCGGTGGTTGATTTGCTGCTCTCGGGTTTTCCGTCACGCTACCCCGAGCTGAGAATCATCGCTTCTCACCTGGGTGGCGGCCTGCCAATGATTCTGCAACGCCTTGATCGCCAGCAGCCCTGGGAATCACCGCAGACCCCCGAGCCGCCAAGTACAGCGGCCCATCGGCTTTGGTTTGACACGGTAGCCCATGGCGATCGGGACGTCCTTGAGTTAGCGGCACGAAAATTCGGGGTCGGCAGGTTGCTGCTAGGCACCGATTTTCCCTACCAATCAGGATCGGCCTTCCTCGAAGCGAGCGGATTCATTCGCGATAGCTTTAACACCGTGCAGGCTCAACAGATCCTTTCAGGCAATGCCGCGAGGATTTTCAGCCAGGGCTAAGCCCCCGGTCAAGAATCCAAATTTGCACCTTCTAACGCGGTGCGGGGCTCTCCTCGTCCCACCACTGCAGCACTCGGAGGGCGTAAAAAGTCAACCACTTCGAGGGCTCCCCCGGCGGCACATCGACGTCGAACCAGACTCGGCCAGGATGCCGCCACTCTTGCAGCCAACGGCCATCGGGCTGCTGGGCCTGACGCACCAGGTCGATGGCCTCGCTCAGTCGCGGGTCAGCAGC
The DNA here is from genome assembly GCF_000950575.1 of Psychromicrobium lacuslunae. Lineage (NCBI taxonomy): Bacteria > Bacillati > Actinomycetota > Actinomycetes > Micrococcales > Micrococcaceae > Psychromicrobium > Psychromicrobium lacuslunae. The sequence continues at coordinate 1,126,480 of NZ_CP011005.1, read as the reverse complement.
AATGCCGTCGTGCAGTGCAGCTGTGCGAAAATAATCCACCGCCCGCAAGGCGCTGTAAAACCATCGAAAAGGATAGGCGAACCGAGCCACCCAAGGGCCGACCATCTCACCGCTGCCGAGCCGATACAGCAAACTGCGCTGGAGCAGATACTCTTCCGCAGCGTGCCGGGTTACGCTCAGCTCATCGGCATCGGCATGCTTGGCCTGATAGTAAAGAATTCCGCTCAGCGAGTTAAGTGTGGAGTGAAACGATGAACGGGTGGCGCCTGTTACCCATTCACAATTCCAGCCTCCGTCGGTGAGCTGGTGCTCAATAAACCAGGTGGCGAGGCCGCTAACATCTGCCCCTAACCAAGCTCCATTGGCAAGGGTCCAGGCATTGATGCAGCAGTCGACCTCGCCGCCCCAATAAGGCAATTCGTCATATTCCCAGCGGCTATTCTTAGCAAGCAACTCGGCTGTAGCGGAGAGCGCATGAGCTGGCAGCCCCCAGTCTCGCAGGCTGTTCAGCGTCCAAGTGGTTGCCGTCCAGGGCTGCCCCGCCCCGTCAGCGGCCTCCGGACCAGCAAAGTCAAAATCTGCCGGAAAGAATGCGCCACCGGCCCATTGACCATCGGCGTCTTGTAAGGCTAGAAGCTTTGCGGCGAATCCCTCGGTTCGCAGCCTCGCCCTGCTTGCCTCCCAGACTTCCTCGGGCTCGTTGAGTAAGTCACGCTGCACTTGCCAGCGCAGCACCGGGTCGGAATCCAATAACCAATCACGCAGCTGAGCTGGAAGGGTCATAACCGGCAGGCTATCAGCCCACAAAAGCCGCTAGCAATGATTTTTGGCCCGGTAAAGAACCCCCACCAGCTGACAATTCACTGCTACTTCGCTGGCAATTCACCGGGAAAACGAGCGACGGCCTTGACTCTTTGAGGAGCAGCGGCCAAGCTGCAAGCAATGATTTATCATGATTGAAATTTAAATATATAAGTCATATCTAATCATTTACTCGCGGTCTAGCGAACCGCACTCCAGAGAGGATCGTCATGGTCAATACAACGTTCAAACGCTGGTTTCGAGGATCTAGTGCGCTGATCACGGCAACCGCGGTGTTACTGCTTTTGGTTCCTGGTCAAGCGTCCGCCCAAAATTTTGGCGGCAATGTCAGCTTCGACTGGAAGATCGCCAACACTCCGGCCGCGGGTCTGACCGATATCAGCTTCCACACCACTCTGAATACCGCAACCGCTCATGTCGCCGGCAACTATGCGGCACATCAATACAACTTTCAAAATCAGCAGGATGTCGGGTACACCGGCTTGCAACCTCGCCCCGATAAAAATGGGAAGCAGCGGATGTTGGCTATTTTCTCAAGCTTCATCGCCGGCACCACGTCGACCGATACTGGCTATTGCAGCGACGGCGCTGACGGCGGTGCAGGAGTGAGTTGCAAGGCGGAATTCGACGCCGTGTACGGCCATGAGTACACGCTCACCGTGGCCCGCACGGGCGCCGACACCTGGACCGGCACTGCCAAAGACTTGATCACCGGGCTAAGCACGCATATTGGCACCTATAAACTTCCCGCTGGCAGTGGCAACCTGAAGGGCTCCCAGGTTGGTTTCATTGAAAACTACGACACTCAAAGTTGCGCCACGGTGCCGCGTATCGATGTCACGATCGGTCGGCCAACCAGCTCAACCGGATTGGTCGGCACTGTCGGAAATCCAAAGGAATACGGCAACTGCCTTGGTCAGGCGAACTATCAAGCGGGGATGGTGGGCAATAATCTGCACATCACCCGTGGCTGGTCCTAGGGATTAGCCTGTGGCGGTTGCGGCTAGCTTGAGCTAGCCGCAACCGCCACAGAATGCCGCTGGTCGCTAAATCATTCGGTCAAAATTGCGTCCAGGAAGGCATCTAATTGCCTTACCACATCAATTTTGTGGGGTTCCAACAACCACTGGAGTTGTAGGCCATCCCAAAGCGCCACTAGTGAAACTGCGGTGAGATGAGGGTCAAATCCCGTTCGTAACTGCCCCTGCCGTGCCAGTAGCGTGAGTGTCTCGGTGTACTCATGGCGCAAATTCGCAAAGCGTTCCACGAAGTAGTCGCGAGCCGGGTGGCCTTGCATTGTCGCCTCAGCGGAGAGCACAGAGTAAAGCCCAATCAAAGTAGCCAATTCCTCATTGGCCCTCGCCTGAGCAATGATCTGAGTGCGGAACTCTGCTGCGCTCTGCGGAGCGTCTTGGTTTAGTCCATCGGCGTCGCGCTGCCTCAGGGTAGCAAGCAGAATCTCCTCCTTGGTGGCGAAATGATGAGTCAGATTCGACAGGCTAACTCCCGCCTTGAGCGCCACCTCGCGCAAGGAACTACCGTAGTAGCCACATTCCGCATAGACCTGTGCGGCGGCTTCGAGTATCTTTCGCCGCCGATCCGCTGTTTTGGCATATGGTCCGCGTCGGCGCAGCTGTTGCAGCAGCTCAGCTTCCGAGATTTCATGCTCTTCCATGGTGTTTCTACTGTGCCACAACTTGGTGTTACTTCAAATTAGGTCACTCTTCCCATTTTCATGTTATCTTCGTCTCATTGCTCATTGCTCATTGAGTTTGAGTTTGAGTTCAATAGCACACGGTTCACACGACGAAGTGGGTCAGATGTCCTCAATTACCCGGCGAAGCGCCCTCGCGCTCGGCCTATCCGCAGGAACTGCCGCGCTATTAGGCGCTTGTTCCACTCCGGGCACCAACTCGGTCAATTCCGTAGCTACCATTCCAGCGGCTCAGCCCGGCGAAAAGATCACCTTGACCTATTGGGCCTGGCTAAAAGATCTGCAAAAGGTCTGCGATGTCTGGAACGCTCAGCACCCACTGATCCAAGTTGAGGCGGTGTGGACTCCGGGCGGCAACTCCGGGGGTTATCAAAAGATGTACTCAGCGCTGGCTGCCGGTGGTGGTCCGGACCTCGCCCAAGTTGAGCTCCGGTCGATCCCCGAATTCATGTTGGTCAATGGCCTAGTTGACGTTTCCCGCTACGGCGCAAAGCAGTACGCCGAGCGGTACGACCCCACGCTATGGAATCAAGTGAGTTATCTCGATGGCGTCTACGGCATTCCCCAAGACGCCGGGCCAATGGCGCTCTATTACCGGCAGGATCTGTTCCAAAAGATCGGTGCCACGCCACCGACGAGCTGGCAAGATTGGGCGACAATCGCCGCCGAACTACGAAAAGCCGGAAGTTACATTGACTGCTTCGCGCTGGCTGATTCATCCTGGTTCGCCGCACTGGCAACCCAAGCCGGCGCTAGCTGGCTAAAGGCCGAGCACGATGGCTGGACTATCAATATGACCGATCGGGCCACTCTTGAAGTGGCCGAATTCTTTGACCGGGCGATCGACAAAGATTTGGTAACAACTAACTATGGCCAGTACTCAGCCCCCTGGTTCGCCGCCGCTGCTAACGGTCAGATCGCTAGCTTGAGCAGCGCCAGCTGGGGCGACGCCTTGCTCCAGGGCGTCAGCGGCGCCTCAGGCAAGTGGCGAGTAGCAGCGCTACCGCGCTGGACCGGAAAGGGCTTTGGTTCCAGCTATGTCGGCGGTTCCACCGCAGCGGTTTTCGCGCATAGCAAGCATCCGCAAGAGGCTCTGGAATTCGCGGTCTGGATGACGACCAGTCGCGAAGGTATCGATGCAATGATTGCCAATAGCGGGATCGGATGGTCACCCAGCAAGGACTACATCGGTGCGCAGCGGCAACAGCCCTCGGCCTTTTTCGGTGGCCAGGACTACAACCAGCAAATTTTCCTACCCGCCACCAAGCAACAAAATCCGGACTGGTCCTGGTGGCCACTGACTCAGCAGTCATTTGAGATTCTCTCCGACGGCTTCCGGAAAAAAGCCTCCGGAACTTCGCTCGTCAGTTCGGTAAAACTAGCCGAGCAGAACATCATCGAGGCCTTCAAAAACAAAGGTCTCAGCATTCGGAAGGTGACCTCATGAGCAGCCGGAAAACCGCCAGCCGCCAGCTCACGGCTGCCCCCTGGTTACTGCTGGCGCCCTTTTTGGCGCTGTTCGTGCTGACCTTTGTGCTGCCCATTCTGGTCGCCATCGGCAGCAGCTTCACCAAGGTCACCCGGAACGGCCTGTTCGGCGAACAAGGCGTGCAGACCGACTTCGCTTGGTTTAGTAACTACGCGCAAGCGCTCGCTAATGGCAACTTCCTTGCCTCAATCGGTCGCATGCTCCTGTTCGGCGTCGTGCAAGTGACCTTGATGATCGCGCTTTGTACGCTTTTAGCATTACTGCTGGAGTCCGCTTCGGCGCGCTGGCCAGGGTTCTTCCGTGCCGTCTATTTCCTGCCCTATGGCATCCCCGGGGTGATCGCCACCATCCTGTGGTCATTCCTCTACGTGCCAGGACTCAGCCCGCTGGTTGATCTCGGCAAGGTCTTCGGTTTACAGCTGGATTTCCTTGGCGCAGGCAGCGTGCTCTGGTCAATCGCCAATATCGTCACCTGGACGTACACCGGCTACAACATGATGATCATTGTCGCGCAACTTAAATCGATTCCTACCGAAGTTTACGAGGCAGCCAAGGTGGACGGTGCAAGTCCGTGGCGAGTGGCCCGCAGTATTCAGCTTCCGCTGATTAGGCCCGCCCTGGTGCTCACCACGGTGTTTTCGATCATTGGCACCCTACAACTTTTTGTCGAACCGCAGGTCCTCAAGAGTGTGGCACCGACAATTGACAGCGAGTACACCCCAAACCTCAGTGCTTATGCAACTGCCTTCGCCTACAACGACTACAACGTAGCCGCCGCCCAAGCAGTGCTGATCGCTCTGGTCGCCTTCCTGCTGTCCTTTATCTTCCTCCGCCTGACGAACAGGAAATCCCGATGAGCGCCACCAGAGCTTCAGCTACCGATCGGTCCGCAGGAAAGTCAACCTCAACTACCATCCTGGTCACCGCCGTCTTGGTCTTAGTCGCCGTCTATTTTCTGGTCCCGGTTTACTGGGTCGTGGTGGCAGCTACCAAAAGTACCCAAGACCTCTTTGCCAGCAATGGTTTCCTGCTGGGCGGAACCTTCTCGCTCTGGCAAAACATTAGCCAGGTACTCAGTTATGACAACGGGATTTTCCTTCGCTGGTTCCTCAACTCGGTGCTTTATGCCGGGGTGGGTGCCCTCATCGCCACCTACCTGGCTGCGGCCGGTGGCTACGCTCTCGCCAAGTACCAGTTTCGCGGCAAGAACCTGGTTTTCGGCACCATTCTCGGTGGTGTTCTGGTGCCGGGGACGGCCACCGCGCTACCAATGTTCTTACTCTTCAGCCAGCTCGGCCTGGCAAACACTTACTGGTCGGTGCTGATTCCTTCCCTTGTTTCGCCTTTTGGTCTCTTTTTATGCCGAATTTACGCGGACTCCACTGTCGATACCGCGCTACTCGAGGCGGCCAGAATCGACGGCGCTGGTGAACTTCGCATTTTCCACACCCTGGGGCTTCGCATCCTCTCCCCCGCTCTGGTCACGGTTTTCCTGTTCCAATTGGTGGGCATCTGGAACAATTTTTTCCTGCCGCTGATCATGCTCTCCGATAATTCGCTCTACCCGATCACGCTTGGCCTGAATAATTGGCGCAGTCAGGTCGACCGGCTGCCCGCTTTCTACGAACTAACCACCGGAGGCGTCCTGCTCTCCATCATTCCGCTGGCAATTGCCATGATTGTGCTGCAGCGTTTCTGGCGTGGCGGCCTAACCGAAGGAGCCGTTAAGTGAGTTATTTGATCGATCGGGGTCCCGGTGAGGGTAATCGTTCCGCTGCTCGGGCCCGGCTGAGCAGCGACGCCGCCGAGCTCTCGCTCAACGGAGATTGGAAGTTTCGGCTACTGTCGGCCGCTCCCACCGAGCACAATCAGGGCTGGCTGTTGGGCGAAGGAGAACAAGCCGAGGACTTCGCCGCCGCCGGCTTTGACGACGCCGACTGGGACACTCTTCCGGTACCCGCGCACTGGGTGTTGCACGGCGAGGGTAAGTATGGTCGACCGATCTACACCAATGTGCAATTTCCTTTCCCCATCGATCCGCCATTCGTACCCGATGAAAACCCCACCGGTGACTACCGGCGACACTTTGTACTGCCCCAAGACTGGACCCCCAGTGGCCGCACCCTGCTACGTTTTGATGGCGTGGAATCCACCTACCGATTGTGGCTGAACGGCATCGAAATCGGCGTTGCTAAGGGCAGTCGCCTAGTCCAGGAATTCGACGTCACTGAGGCCTTGCGGCCCGAACAGAACCTGCTCGCGGTGCGCGTGCATCAGTGGTCGGCGGCGAGCTATTTAGAGGATCAAGATCAGTGGTGGCTGCCCGGTATTTTCCGCGACGTGACTCTGCTGCACCGGCCCCAAGGCGGCATCGAGGACCTCTGGGTACGTGCCGATTATCTTGAGGGCAGGGGCCGGATCCAGGTTGAGATCAGCCCGGGGGCGCAGTTCCCGATCACGCTGAGTGTGCCTGAACTAGGCCTAGAGCAGAACTGGCAGAGCGCCGCCGACGTCACGGATGTCCTCCTAGATGACGTCGAGGCCTGGAGTGCCGAAGTTCCACGGCTTTACCAGCTGCAACTCAGCAACTCGGTGGAGACGGTGACGCTGCGGATCGGCTTCCGGACTGTACAGATCGTTGGTGATCAGTTCCTGGTCAATGGTCGCCCGGTGATGTTCCACGGCGTCAATCGCCACGAAACTCATCCGATCAGGGGTCGGGTTTTCGACGAGGACCATGCCCGCGCGGATCTTGAACAGATGAAACGCTTCAATATCAACGCCATTCGAACCAGTCATTACCCACCGCATCCGCGGGTTTTAGACCTCGCGGACGAACTGGGCTTCTGGGTTATCGATGAATGCGATCTCGAAACTCACGGCTTTGAGAAGGATGGTTGGGTACAAAATCCGAGCGACGATGCGCAGTGGCGTGAGGCTTATCTGGACCGGATCGAGCGCACTGTGGAGCGGGATAAGAACCACCCCAGCGTGGTGATCTGGTCCCTCGGCAATGAATCAGGCACCGGCAGTAACTTGGCGGCGATGTCCGCCTGGGTCCATCGCCGTGATCCGGGACGGCCGGTGCACTACGAGGGTGACTACACCGGCGCCTACACGGATATTTATTCCAGAATGTACGCCTCGGTACCGGAAGTTGTCTCGATCGCCACCGGCAGCACCGAGCCGTTATTGGGTTGCTCCCCCGCAGAGGCTAGTCGGCAGCGGCAGAAGCCTTTTATCCAGTGCGAATATGTGCACGCAATGGGGAACGGGCCCGGGGCGATCGATCAGTATCAGGCGCTCTTCGACCGTTTTCCCAGTCTGCATGGCGGCTTTGTCTGGGAATGGCGTGATCATGGTTTGCTGAGCCAGAACTCCGACGGCGAATCCTTTTACGCCTATGGCGGGGACTTCGGCGAGGTGGTGCATGATGGCAACTTCGTGATGGACGGCCTTATCCTCAGTGATGACACCCCTACCCCGGGCCTGCATGAATTCAAGGCAGTGGTGCAACCGCTGCGCTTCGACTTCGCTGACAATGCACTGGTGATTAGCAATCGACGACACAGCGCCGACAGCTCTGATCTTGAGCTGAGCTGGCGTTTCGAGCTGGACGGCGAACAACTCTCGAGCGGGAAGTTCACCTTGACTCAGCCGATAGCGGCCGGGGAATCGCAGCGCGTGGCTCTGCCGAAGGCGCCTGAGTTAACTGAGCCGTCAGATGGCCCCGGGGGCGCCATCTCAGGCGGTGGCGAGCTGGTTTTCACTGTAGTGGCTGCGCTCCGGGACGATACTGCCTGGGCCGCCAAGGGGCATCCTGTGGCCAGCGCGCAACACCTGGTGAGCGGCCATCCCCGGGCGTTATCTTCGCTGCCGTCTATCAAAACCTCAGCTACCGCTGGCACTACCGGCGCGATGGGAGTGCCAGCGAGAAGTTGGCTCGGCGTGGCTGGTTTCGAGCACGGCCGATTAGTTGAACTGGCCGGTCTGCAGGTTAACGGCCCACAACTCGAACTGTGGCGGGCGCCCACCGATAACGACGAGGGAGGTATCTCGGGGAGCTATGATCGAGACGATCCCTGGAGCATCCGCAGCATTGACACCTCACAGCCCTCGACCGCCCAGCAATGGCGGACTGCCGGTCTTGACCGGCTGAGGCATCGCGTCGAATCGGTACACAGCGGCGAAAACTTTGTCAGCACCAGCATCCGCTCCGCAGCGGCAGATTCAAGTCTTTGGGTGCGCAGCACGGTGTCCTGGCGCGAACTTCAGCATCACGGCAAGAACGCCCTGCTACTGAGTATCGACATCGAGCCCTCGGCGGGCTGGAAAATGCTCTGGCCGCGAATCGGCGTGCGCTTCGAGTTGCCAGCGACCGTCGATGGCGCCCGCTGGTTCGGCCTCGGCCCGGAGGAGTCCTACCCAGACAGTCAGCGCGCCGCCCAGTTAGGAAAATACCGCCGCCACATCGATGAGTTGTCAGAAAACTACGCCCGGCCCCAAGAAACCGGGCATCGCTCAGCACTGCGACACCTTGAGCTGCTCAGTCAGGACCAGACAGTGCTCAGCATCGCGGCGCTCGCCGATCAGAACGGCAGGCTGCCTGGCTTCACGCTGTCCCGGCATACTGCCCAACAAGTGGCGGCTGCTCAACACCCCTTTGAACTGCCATCGTCGAACTCCAGCTTCTTCTATCTTGACGCGGCGCAGCACGGCCTGGGCTCAGCGGCCTGCGGTCCGGATGTCTGGCCAGAGTTCGCTCTGCGAGCCCAAGCTCGATCGATGAATTTCCTGATCAGTTAGCGACGCTGGGCTGCCTATCGAAGCTGCCCAGCAACGCCGTCATACTCGGTCGAACTGTGTTGGATTTTTAAGCCTGAACGATCAAAACCGATAGCATTCTTGGTGTGCCTTCTGACAATCCTGCGCTGACCACTGCCGAGGGAAAGCTGTTTCGTTACGGCAAAGAACACCGACTACTGGGTGGTGCGATCCACTACTTCAGGGTGCACCCCAGCCAATGGGCTGATCGGCTGGACAGACTCAAAGCGCTGGGCGCAAACACCCTAGATACATATGTGGCCTGGAACTTCCACCAACGCCAACCCGATGCTGATCCGGACTTTACCGGTTGGGCGAATCTTGAGCGTTTCATTGAACTGGCCGCCGAACGCGAGCTAGACGTGATGGTACGCCCCGGCCCTTATATCTGCGCGGAGTGGGATAACGGAGGGTTCCCGGGCTGGCTGACCGGTACCCCCGGGATCGGCCTGCGCAGTACCGAACGGACTTATCAGGAGGCGGTGCAACGCTGGTTTGATGTGCTGCTCCCCCGGCTCACCCCGCTGCAAGCTAGCCAGGGCGGCCCCATCGTGGCCTTTCAGGCCGAAAACGAATACGGCAGCTACGGTGATGATCCAGAATACGTCGCTTGGACCAAGCAGATCCTGCACGAACGCGGTGTGACGGAGCTGATTTTCAGCGCCGATGGCGGGAACGATTTCTATCTAGATGGCGGCTCGATCGACGGCATGCTGGCCACCGGCACGCTCGGCAGCCGAGGCGCTGAAGCAGTGCACACCTGGCAACGCCGCCGGCCGGGTGAACACTTCATTGCAGCGGAGTTTTGGAACGGCTGGTTTGACCACTGGGGCGAACAGCACCACCGGCGGGATGCTCAAGACGCGGCCGCGAACGTCGCCGAAATCCTCGATGCTGGCGGCTCGGTCTGCCTCTACATGGCGCACGGCGGCAGCAACTTCGAACTCAACTCGGGAGCCAACCACGACGGCGCACTGCAACCCACGGTAACTAGCTACGACTCCGATGCACCAATTGCCGAAGACGGCAGGCTCACCGAGAAATTTCATGCAATCCGGGAGGTCTTTGGGCGTTTCAATCAGCTGCCAGAGCTCGGCGAACTCGCTGAGCCGCCGCGCACACTGCCTTTGAGCAGCCTAGACCTGGCGCCTGGGCTTAGCCTGCTCGAAGCGGCAAGGAGCTTTTCCGGCACGGTTTCCTCGGTGCGACCACAAAGTTTTGAAGAACTCGGCTGCTATCAGGGGCTAGTGCTCTACCGTGCTCAGCCGATTCTGCCCCGCGGCGAGTTCACGCTACGAGTTTCCGGTCTACACGATCGAGCGATTGTCTTTGTGGACGGTGAACAGCTCGGAGTCTTTGAAGCAACCGAGCATGAACCACTACGCCTCAGCGGCGCCGGGGAACGTGCCGTAGTCGAAGTGCTGGTGGAGAACCAAGGGCGGATCAACTACGGTCATCTGCTCGGTCAGTCAAAAGGCATCGACGGCTTACTGATCAATCAACGGCTCAGCTTTGGCTGGGAACAAACTCCATTAGCGCTTGATGAACTTGATCAACGACGCTTGGCCGAGCTCACAGCCGTTGGGCACCGTGACGGCTCGGCCGCCGGTTTCTTCAGCGCCAATCTCGAAGTCACAGAGCCGCTGGATACTCACTTGGCACTGCCGGGCTCGGTCAAGGGATTCGTTTGGGTGAACGGATTTCTGCTCGGTCGTTATTGGAATCGCGGACCGCAGCAGACGCTTTATCTGCCTGCTGGGCTATTACAACCCGGTAGTAATCGGCTGAGTATCTTGGAACTCGAAAAAGCTGGATCGAGCGTCGAGCTGCTTGGTGCAGCTCGACTTGGCTCTGTCGGCGGCGGCATCGAATACTGATCTTCAGGGGATCACTACCGCTCCGCTGAGCGCGGCCGCGTGGCCGGTCGCCCGCGGGTTCTGGGTGCCTAGACAGCGCACAAGCAGGGTATGTGAGCTGCTCGGGTTAAGACCGCCGAAGGCAGCCGCCACTCGCACGCCATTACGTACCGCACCGAATAAATCGACAGTGATCGGTGCTTGTCCGTCAATACTGACCTCGATGAGGCCTTGACCCGGACCGTAGGCGGACTGCAAATAGACCCTGCTGCCGGTGAATCGAAGCGTGGCGGTGCCGCCGGTCGTTGTAGTGTAGGCATCGAGGCTACCGATCGTCCACCCCGTCGAGTAGCTCCATTGATTCTGCCCACTGCCGCTCGCACTGTGCTTCACCGTGCTGCCCAGCGGACCAAAGCGGAACTGCTGAGTGTGACCTCGGGTACCAGTCGTCGGCACCGCCATCACAACTTTATTCGGAGTGCTGCTGAAAACCGTTTTCTCGGCGTACTCCAGCACGGTGCCTGCCTGGCGATTCACGGAAAGATTTACTACCTGGCCGTGCCGGGAGGGCTCAGCAACGGTGACCACCAGATCTGTGCCACCGAATTGATTGGGCTGTTCTCCGGCGACAACTGCCGCGGGTTGATCGACGCTGAGATCCCCAGCGCTGCCCGCTGCGAAGAAATTGGCCATGCTGAGATTGTTTTGGCTAACCGCAATGGCTTGCACCGCATTGTTATTAGCGAGCACAGTGAAACCCTTCGCGGCCGCCCTGCTTTGCGTGCTAGCTGCGCTCGCTCCCGGCAGCAGCGCATAGGCATAGCTGGCACCGCTCGGGTTCGTGCCGTGGTCTAGATAGATCGTTTGGTAGCTATCGCTCACCTGGTCAGTTGGGCCGTTGACGTTGACGGTACGCCAACTCCCGCTCCGCGTCTCGCGGAGCAGACTGAGCGGTTGGGGCTGCAGGAAGAGGTACCCACCAACATTGGGCAAATGCGCCCAACTCGGGTTGTTGATCGTTTGCACACTGCCTAGATTGCCGGGCTGCACCACTCCGTCTACGGTGAGTGGTTGATTATTTCCAGTTTGCAGTTTGCGTGACTCTACAGTTGAATGTACCCGCTGTCCTTGGCTTGCGGTGATTCCGCTGCCCAAGGCCACCACAAGATCGTCAAGGGCAAACCACGACTTCTTAGCCACCAGATCGCCGTCATAAGCCTTGTGATCCATTCCGGCGGTACCGAGGCGATCCAGCCAGCCGACACCACCGGCCCAGGCCTGAGTCGCAGCCGGAATGCCGGTGCCGGAAACGCCGCCATTCTCCCGCACCTGCAGGCCATTAGTCACGCCGGGCAAGTGATATGGATCGCTCGTGGCCCAGTAATTATCAGCGAAGCTCCGACGATCGGTGCTGACAAAGGTCTGCAGCATGCCATCGCCTTGGTACCAGCCAGTGTTGTTTTCGCCATTCCCCCATTCGTAGCGGCCCATTCGCTTGGAAGAAAGCGAAAACGCCGCCGCCCAACTCCCGCGATGATGCACCACCCGATCCTGGTCCGGAGTTTGCAGATGCCGTTGCAAGGCGGTGCTACCGAGCACGGCGTTATCACTCAGCACTGCTTTGAGCTGTCGGGCCCGGTTCAGCGAGTTACCGATCAGCGGGCTGACCGTGTTGTCACGCTGTAGCCAGCCCTTCACCAATGCCTTCAGCTGCGTCGAATATTCGGTTGAGCTGCTGGCTAGCTGGACAATCGCTCCGGCCAGGGTGTGCCCAGCTAGCTGCCCGGTGTTCTCACGGCGAGAAACCGCTCGCCCCCGCACCGCATCCATTAGCTGAGCGTCAAAGACAAACCAAGCGTAATTAGCCAGCGCCGCGTCGTAGAGAGTACGTACCTTGGGGTCGGTGACCGCCCAGGGTGTGCCGGCTAAGAGGGTGAGGATATCGGCCAGGCCATCAATAGTCACCAGACCATAGGAGCCGACATAGGCGAGTTTACTGTGCTGCACGAAGGAGCCATCAAGGTAGAACCCGTCCCCGGCGCTGACATAGCCGAACACCGAATTGGCGCCGGAGCCAGCCGTGTCACTGAGTGCGTCCCGCCCCACCGACACGCGAGTTGAGTCTTCGATGATTAGGCCGTGCCGGATCACAATATGCGCCTTATCGGTGCGATTCGCACCGGTCTCCTTGAGCGTCGGGCTATTGGTGCGCAGATTGGGATTGCCGACGAACTTAGCAATAAAACCATCGATCGAACTCTTCTGCGCGGCGCTCAGCTTTGGGTAAAGCAGCACCCCCAGGTCGGCGAGCAGATTGGGCATGCCAATCTCCCAGAACCACCAGTTCCCGGTCTCCGCGCTGTTCTGGCTGTACTTAGTGCCCCAAAAGCTTAGGCCAGAAAGCACATCCGCGAGCAGCGTGGCATTACCTTGCAAACTGCTGCTCGGCGCCGACCAGGCAATCGCCATAGTGCGCAGCCGGTCGAGACTATTATTGGCTTTTTCCGGGGAGTCAAAGGGGCTCAGATCGCTCCAGAGATAGTTTCTAGAAGCTGACTTTTCGAGACTTGACCAATAGCCCTGGGCTTTCGAATCCGAGGCCAGCACGGCGGCGGCAATGTCCTGATCTGTGGTATCCAGCAGACCCCCGTTGAGGATCTCAACGCGCCGTGCCCGGGCCGTCTCGAAATCAGTGGCAGCCCAGGCGATTGGCGCGGCGGCGAAGCTCCAAAGCGCCAGACCCGAGGCCGTTCCGGCCGAAAGCTGTAAAAAGTGACGTCTGCGCAGCTCCATGACTGCTCCTCTCTGTGAGACCCCAAGACTTCGATGCGAGGAGCTCGGTGTTGCATTAGAACTACCAGAACGAGACTTTGTTGAACATCAACTGAACAGATTCACAGACTGAGCAGCAAGATGAATCCCACTCCGCTCAGCTACCGCCCTGAACTTGAGCAGAACTAGGGCTATGGCTGTGAAAACGTTTCACAAACTAGTCGAAATGTTTCGCTTTCTTGAGGGCTGGCCGGGCCGCACTTCGCAGCCGGGCCAGCCCTCAGAAATTCCTTTTCTATTGCCCGGCCAGCACTTCGTTCAGCCGTTCCGCGAAAGCTTCCGGGTGATCGACAAAGCCGGTATGGTCACCTGCGAAACTCACCAAATCAGCGTCCAAGCCCGCGGCCAGAGCCTGCGAAGTGCGGTCGCAGAGCTGCCCGACTGACTCCTCACCAAGACCGACCATTATCCGGGTGCCGCCTTCGCGCAGGCCTTGCAGGTTCGGCTGCCAGTGCGTTGTTGCTTTCATCTCATGGAGGAAGAAATGCCGATGTTCGGCGAGCTGTTCCGCAGACTGTTCGCCGCCAAACATTTGCTCCATCACCTCCGGCGGCAGCTCGAGCCCGGCAACGCGGAAGAATTCGGTCCAGGCGGCAAGGCTGCCCTGTTCCTTAAAAGCGGTGATGATCTGCTCGGTACCGACTCTTTGCTGTTCGCGGTCAGCCAGTAACTCCACCAGAGGAGGCTCGTGAGCAATCACGGTATGCACCCGATCTGGATAAGCCTCGGCAAAAGCGAGCGTAGTGACTGCGCCGCCACTGGAACCAAAGAGGGCCAAGGTGTCTACTTTGAGTTCCTCAAGTACCCGAGCCAGATCAGCGGCCCGGAGTTCAGGGCTGGAGTCCGTTTCTGGATCGGCCAGCTGGCTGCCCGCCACACCACGAGGATCCATGGTCAGCACGGTGTGGTTAGTCGCGAGCAACTCAGCCAGGGGCGTGAAAGCGGCTGCCTCCATCGGTGCGCCAAGCAGCGCCAGCCAGGGACCACTGCCCCGGACTTCGTAGTATAAATCGGTGTCGGCGAGGTGCAGGGTGCCGGTTTTGACGGTGTTCTCGGACATTGCTATTTCCTTCCATGCTGGGCCGTGGCCCTTGGTGTTATGTGGGAATGTACTACGTGTATTGGCTCAGCGCCCGCTCCGCCGAGAAGTTTTGACCCGCTGTTGTGGCTCGAAGTGCTCCTCAGCAAGATGCTGGGAGCCAATGCGGTAAGTAGCAGCGTCAGGGCAGTTGGCACCAGGAGCGCAATGCTCAAATTGCTCGCCGCAGCGAGATAACCGATCACCGTCGGTCCCAGCAGTCCACCGGTAAAAGAGATGGTGCTCGCCCAGGAGATGGCCTTGGGATCGTCACTCTGTGCACCAATCGCACTGATCACCATAGGCCAGATCAGCGCCATACCGGCGCCGACCACGCTCCAGCCGAGCACGGCCAGACCAAGCCGCAGTTCAGATCCTCCAGGGATCGCACTAGTCAATAAAATCAGCAGGAATCCAGTCAGTGCAGTCATCCCGGAGAGCCGGAAAGCTCGGCGAAGTCCAAGCCGGGTGCGGAGCAAATCACCGAAGAATCTGGTCACCATCATGGTCAAGAAAAATCCCAGGTACGGCAGCGGAGCGAGCGCCGCACTGGCCCCCAGAGTTCGGCTGGCATGCACGCCAGCCCAGTCCGTGGCCGCGCTTTCGGCCAAGAAGGCAGCCGTCCCGAGCAGGCCGAAACTCATTAGTCGCCAGCGTCCGATGGCGTTGGCTGCCGGTGCGGCGGCCGGTTCGCGCTCCGGCAGCGCAGCAGCCCGCGAAGCTCTGGCAACTAGAATCAGGTTCAACGAAGTCAGCAAGCCAGCGGCAGCACACATCAGCGCGACAACCGAGACCCCTAGCTGCAAACTGAGACTGACCAGAGCGGCACCACTGACGGCGCCAACGGTCCAGGTGGCATGCAATCTCGACATCATCGCCTGGCCGGTAGCGCGTTCGACGGCGACCGCTTGCAGGCTCAGCGCAATATTGAGGCAGCCCGAACCTAGGCCGAGCAGCAGAACCGTGGCAAGCAGTTGCCCTGTACTCACTGCCAGTGCGGGTCCCAGTAAAGCTGCGCTAGCCAGTGGCGCACTGAAAGCTAAGAGAGTGGATCCGCCAAATCGCTTGGCGAACTGACCGGCCAGCGGCATCGCCAGCATCGAACCGACCGCCAGGGACAGCAAAATATTACTCAGCTGGGCCGGTCCCAGGTTCAGTCGGAGATCGGTGGCGGCTATTGTCGCTCCCCAGGAAGCGTTGAGCATGCCTGAAAGTAGGTAAAGCAAAGTCACCGTTTTCCGCTGCGACATTTTTCGCTGTGTCATGGTGATCACCCCTTCAACTTTTGAGTGCTTACTTTCAAGCTTCTTCGGCTTTCTCCGCACCGTCCAACACTCATTCGCGAAGGATTTACCCAGAAAATGAGTGAATCTGGGTTAGATTGAGCAGATGCCGCAAGATCTCGATATCCGGCTGCTGCGCTACTACGTCGTGGTGGCCGAAGAATTGCACTTCAGCCGCGCAGCCCAGCGTCTTTTTATCGCTCAGCAGGCGTTGAGCAGGGATATTCAACGCCTTGAGAGCATCCTCGGGATGACCCTGATCAACCGGACTACTCGACGAGTCTCACTCACTTCGGCAGGCCGTAAGCTGCTGGGCCGGGCCCGCGAAATTGTGGCGCTACACGATCTGGCCTTGCAAGAATTGGTCAGCGAGCTCAGCCCGTTAACCGTCGATGTGGTCGGTCCGGGGCTGACGCCGAGCCGCATTCTGAGCCGGGCTCGGGAACTCGCTCCCCGGGGCGAGTTTTTCGCCAGATACCTGACCGGGGCGGAGGAAGCAACCCCGCTACTGCTCTCCGGTGATCTTGATGTCACCTTTGGCCGTAACCCCAAGCTCCCCGGCAGTCTGCAACAACAAATCATTCGCTACGAACGGCTTTGCGTCTTACTGCCTTTGACGCATCCGCTCGCCCAGCTTAACCAGATCCCGCTTGAAACCCTGCGCGGCGAAGGCTTGTGTTTCCGCGCCGGAGATCAAGCTACCCAGGGCTGGGAGCACGCAGCATTGCAATTATTGGCTGGCCTCGGTATCGACGCCATTGACGCACACCCGCACGTGCAGGGCGTGGAAGAATTGGCGCAGCACCTGCACAGCAGGAATGCCCCTATTCTGACGCTCAGCACCCAGCCAGAGGTGCCGGGCGGGGTTTATCGACCGTTAGTCGATCCGGTAGCGCTCTTTCCCTGGACAATGATTTGGCGACGCGGGGCTGACCCCAACGCTATTGAAGCGTTACTGAGTGCCGCCCAAGAGCTCGGTGATGAATTCGATTGGCTCACCATGCCGTCCGAGGCTTGGTTACCCCAACCGGAACGCGATCAGCACTGAAACCACCCTGGAGCTAGTGCTGGCTCAGGCGCCGAAGCGTCCGCGCGATTCAAGCGGAATGAGCGGCTTTTCGGCCCGCACCTTGAGTTCCTGCACTGCCCAAGTATTGCCATCAGGGTCGGCGAAACCGAAGAACGTGCCGCCGTCATCCGGACTGAAGACCATTAGTTCACTGGCCTCAACGCCGCGCGAAAGCAATTCATCCCGAGCAGCGCTAGCGTCCGAAACCACCAATTGAACCCCGCGCAGCGATCCTGGCGCCATCTCATTCTGGGCAGGCAAGTCACCGATCACAATGGAGCAGCCGGATCCCGGCGGGGTGAGTTGGACAACATGCATATGCTCATTCTGCGTATCATGGTCGAGCTGGAATCCGAGTTGATCACGGTAGAACGCTACCGCGCGATCGATATCGCTCACCGGCACCACAATGACTTCTAGCGTCCAGTCCACTGTTCCTCCTTCTAAGGTTTATATCGAGAATCCTAAGCCGAGCCCTAGTAGCTGTCATCGGCTGGCAAATTAAAACTTGTTAAAACTTGCTGACAACTTTTCTGACAGATTTGCTGACAAACTAGCTGATATGCAGCTTGAGAATCAGGCCCGCCTACGCTTCCGGGAAGGGCTCGAGGCCGAACGAGACAGCCGTTTCAAAGCCAGCTCCCTGACTGGGCTAGCTACGCTGACTAGGCTGGCCAGCGAGGCAGCGCCAATAACCGTTGTGTTGGTAGAAGGCATTAGCGATCAGAGCGCGGTGACCACCTTATTAGAGCGCCACTCGACGAGCCAACAACTCGCTGAAAGTCTAGTGTTATCGATGGGCGGAGCCACCAATATCGGACATTTCTTCCGCCTGCTCGGCCCGGCAGGTCTGGATCTCCGGCTGGCTGGACTTTTTGACCGGGCCGAAGCCGGTTTCTTTCAACGAGCCTTGGGTTTGACGACAACCGCGCAGAAAGGGCCCGAAACCTCACCAGCAGCATTACCTGCATTACCTGAAATAACTGGAACAACAGCACTAACAGCACTAACTGAACACGGTTTCTTTGCTTGTCAGGACGATTTGGAGGCCGAATTAATTCGTGCCTTAGGCGCTGCCCGGGTGCTTCAGCTGATCGAGCGTGAGGGCGATCTTCGTTCCTGGCTGAGCTTCCGAAATCAACCTGCGCAACGCGAACGCCCCGAAGCCAAACAGTTACAGCGCTTCATGGGTACCACGAGCGGACGCAAAGAACATTACGCAGTGGTGCTGTCCGAGGCCCTGGCCGAGCCGATCATCCCGCAACCGCTCCGCGCTTTGTTGGACTTTCTCTGAACTGGCGGCGCGGCAACGAACTGCCGATCTAGCTGCCAGCAGCCGCTCCGAAGTGTCCGCTAGCTCACAGCGCATCAAGCTAATAGTCAATAGAATCAAAGCAGCCTAGGAGAGGACATCATGACGACCGTCGCAGATACCATTGTGCAAACTTTAGAGGCTAGCGGAGTGCAGCGCGTTTATGGCATTCCTGGTGATTCACTCAACGGCTTTACCGATGCCTTGCGGCAGAGTCCGATCGACTGGGTGCATGTTCGGCATGAGGAAGCAGCAGCCTTCGCGGCCGCCGCTGAGGCTGAGCTGAGTGGTGAGTTGGCGGTCTGCGCCGGCAGCTGCGGGCCAGGTAATCTGCATTTGATCAATGGTTTGTTCGACGCCCAGCGTTCCCGGGTGCCGGTGCTGGCCATCGCCGCGCACATTCCAAGTTCCGAGATTGGCACCGGATACTTCCAGGAAACCCATCCGCAAGAACTCTTCCGTGAATGCAGCGTCTACGTCGAGCAGGTCTCCAGCCCCGAGCAAATGCCGCGGGTATTGAACATTGCGATTCGGGCCGCGGTGGAGCAACGTGGCGTGGCGGTGATCGTGATTTCCGGCGATGTGGCACTGGCGAAGGCCAGTGAGCAGGCGGTGAGTGCGATCAGGGCAAGCAGCTCTGAAACAGTGCCCAGCGCCGAAGAGCTAGCTGCTGCTGCCGAAATATTGAATTCCAGCGAGAAGATCACCATTCTGGCGGGTGCCGGGGTACGCGACGCACACCAGGAAGTGGTTGAGTTGGCGAGCGTACTCAAGGCACCTATTGTGCATGCCCTGCGCGGGAAGGAGTTCATTGAATACAACAACCCTTATGACGTCGGGATGACGGGGTTGCTCGGCTTTGCCTCGGGTTATCGGGCGATGGAGTCCTGCGAGACTCTGCTGATTCTCGGATCGGATTTTCCTTACCCACAGTTCTACCCGGAGAAGGTCAAGATCATTCAGCTTGACCTGCGCGGTGAAAATCTCGGCAAGCGGACCCGTCTTGACCTGGGGCTACGTGGCGGAGTGCGAGAGACTATTTCAGCGCTACTCCCCCAGCTCAACGCGAAATCGCGGAGCAAACACCTCGATGCTGCATTGAGCCACTATGCGAAAACCCGCCAACGGCTCGATGAGCTGGCCACGCCGCGCGCTAAGAATAAGGCAATTCATCCGCAATATCTGGCCCGATTGGTTGACGAACTGGCCAGTGAGAACGCGGTGTTCATCCCGGACGTCGGATCACCGGTGGTCTGGGCAGCACGATACTTGAGCATGAACGGTCAGCGACGGCTGATTGGCTCTTTTAGCCACGGCAGCATGGCGAACGCACTTTCGCAGTCAATCGGCGCGCAAGCTAGCCAACCGGAACGGCAGGTGGTCGCGCTAGCCGGTGATGGTGGGCTAGCCATGTTGCTCGGCGAGCTGATCACGTTGACCCAGAACAAATTGCCGGTCAAGGTGGTGGTCTTCAATAACTCCTCGCTCAACTTTGTCGAATTAGAGATGAAGGCAGCCGGTTTCATTAACTACGGCACCGAACTGGTAAACCCCAATTTTGCCTCGGTGGCGGATGCCCTCGGCATCAAGGGCATCCGGGTAGAGGATTCTGCCGATCTTGAAAAGGCATTAGCGGAGGCCTTTGCGCATGACGGCCCGGCGTTGATCGATGTAGTCACCGAACGCCAAGAGCTCTCAATGCCGCCAGCGATCACCGCTGAACAGGTCAAGGGGTTTGCCCTGTACGCGCTACGTACGGTGATGTCTGGCCGAGGCGACGAACTAGTTGATCTGGCAAAGAGCAACGCCCGCCAGATTCTTTAGCCAAATTCTTTGGTCGGCTTCTTTGGTCGGCTTTCTAAACCGGCGGCTTGGTTACTCGCCCGCCTCGAGTTGCTGGATTGTTCGGGAGAGAAGGCAAAACTCATTGCCTTCGGGATCGGCCAGCACCTCCCAGCTGGCGTCCTTACCCTGACCGACATCCACCCGCCGGGCACCTAGCGCCAGCAGCCGGTCCAGCTCCTCAGCGGTCGAAACGCCATCTGCGCGCAGGTCAATATGCAAGCGATTGTGCCCGACTTTAGGCTCGGTTACCGGGAAAATATCAATACCGGGCAACCTGCCGTCCTCTGGCGCAATGCAGACACCACCATATTCTTCGTCGACGACCTTCCAGCTAAGGACAGCGCACCAGAACTCAGCAAGCATCCGTGGCTGCAGGGCGTGAATGACAATATTTGCTAAACGGCTAGGCATGGCACCACGATAGCCGACTAGCTCTGGCTGCGAGCCTAGCTAGTTGAACTGGTAGAAAAAGCAGAATCAAAAGCGGCTTCGCTAGGGGTGATCCGAGCTAGTTTCTTCACCAGTTCCAGCGCCTCAGGTGCACCGATCAAACGGTCCATCCCGGCGTCCTCCCACTCAATACTGGTCGGTCCGGTGTAGCCAATCGAATTGAGCATCCTGAAAACTTT
Source organism: Psychromicrobium lacuslunae (assembly GCF_000950575.1). Taxonomy (NCBI): domain Bacteria; kingdom Bacillati; phylum Actinomycetota; class Actinomycetes; order Micrococcales; family Micrococcaceae; genus Psychromicrobium; species Psychromicrobium lacuslunae. The sequence goes on along the minus strand of NZ_CP011005.1, from coordinate 1,105,727 downwards.
GTCCCAAGGCACATCGCCGTGACCGGCGCTGACGAAGTCCCAACCACGGTGTGGGTCGCCCCAGGGCAACAGCGAACCCATTCGACCGTTCCGACCGTTGAGCTGCTTTGTCGATTCTTTGACGTGAACATGATAAATCCGCTCGCGGAAATCGTCGAGGAAGGTGACCGGGTCCAAATCCTGCCAGATGAAATGTGATGGGTCGAAGTTCAGTCCAAAGCCCGGGCGGTGGCCGATGGCGTCAAGAGTTGCCTTAGTGGTCCAATAGTCGAAGGCAATCTCGGAGGGGTGAACCTCGAGTGCAAAACGCACACCAACCTCATCAAAGACATCAATAATCGGGTTCCAGCGATCAGCGAAGTCCTGATACCCGCGGGTGATCATGCTTTCCGGCACTGGCGGAAACATCGCCACGGTCTTCCAAATCGCCGATCCAGTAAAGCCTGTGACAGTTTTGACGCCGAGTCGAGCAGCAGCACGAGCCGTCATCTTCATTTCTTCGGCGGCTCGCTGCCGGACGCCCTCGGCCTCGCCGTCACCCCACACTCGGGCCGAGACGATGCCTTGGTGACGTTCATCGATGGGATCGTCGCACACCGCTTGGCCATTCAAGTGATTAGAGATAGCGAATACCTTGAGGCCGTGCTGCTCAAGAATGTCCAGCCGATTCTGCAGGTAGGAATCATCTTCTACGAGCCGCCAAACATCAAGATGGTCACCCCAGGAGGCGATCTCCAAGCCGTCAAAGCCCCACTCTGAAGCTCGGCGCGCTACGTCCTCAAAAGGTAGATCGGCCCATTGACCGGTAAACAGAGTGATCGGACGAGCCATCGGCGCACACTACTTTCGATTGATTTCAGCTTACTTATGACGCTATCTATGCATAAGTAGCGTGTCAATGATGGCACCCTCTGGCAGGGTTCGGACTACCGGTCTATCGTTACCCCATGACCTCGGTTGCAGAATATATCGAAGCCCTCCCCGATCATCAGCGCGCCTTAGGCGAGCAACTCGAACAGTTGCTCACTGCCGGGCTGCCGGCCGCAGCGGCTCGACTATGGCATAGCCATCCGGTCTGGATGGTCGGGAAACAACCCATCGCGGGCTTCAAAGCATTTCCTCAGTACATCACCCTGTTGCTTTGGCAAGGTCAGCGAATCAAAGACGAGAGCAAGCTACTTAGTCCCTCAGGTTCCGCAGAGATGGCAGTACTCAAACTAAGCAGCCTTGATGAACTCGATTCGGAGTTACTGGCGAGCTGGCTCAGCCAACTCGCCAGGCTCTGAATTCACTCGCCCTCAGTAGAGCCCGTTCAGCCAGCTCTGCCAGGCCGCGCCGTTCGCCTCAGCATCGAACTCGTGCACGGTCAACCCCACTACCGAACCGAAGGCATTCCGGCCGAAGAACCGGTACAACGCCTTCTCGGTACGCACCCCGGCAAAGTGTTCGGTGGAGTAATCAAGCACCCCGGTGATCTCGCCGAGCCCAGGCACTGTGAATCCAATCGAGTCGCCAAGTTGCGCGTCCTGCGCTCCAATGGCTGCCTTCAAGGTCAGGAAGGCTTCCGGACTGCCCGAGGCTTCGGGCCCTTGCACCTCGGCATAGGAAGCCTGCTGACCGGCAAAATATTTCACGTATTCGGCCAGGGTGTGCTGATAGAAATCGGTGTGCTTACGGACACCGTCATATTGGTTCGCCCAACTATCGTCATCCATATCCTGCAGGAAGATGCCGGCGTGCATATAACGTACCCAGGTTTTGCCATCGGCACGCTCCTCAATCTGATAATCCAGGGTGTTATAGAAACCCCCGTCACCCTCCATGTGGTTGGCAAAATGCTTTGCTGGCTCCCAGGCTGTCACCACACTTCCCCAGGGGCCGGCACCACCGAGTTTGGGTTCTATTTCGGTGGGCCAGAGCCAGCCGGAATTTCCGCTCGTCACGGCGTCCCAGACTTGCTCCGGCGTGCCGTCAATTGGTGTTTCGGTGCGAACTTCGAAGCTCCTGCTCATGGTGTTACTCCTGACTTTCTTTATTGATCTGCTTTATGGTTCTGGTTGCTGTTCTGCTTGCTGTTAATGGTCTTTACTGCTTTAACGCTGGGGTGTAGAGCAAAGGCGATCCGATGTTTTCGCGCACCAGGGCTTTGCTCGTCGTGATATTTCGCTGCTAACAAAGCAAGCTGTTGAGCCAGCTCCTCAGTGAAAGCGGCACGGCTAGCGGGACTGGCAAAACTGACTTCGCCGTCAAGTGCAAAAGTAGCGAGCTGCTGACCGGCAGCCTCGGCCCCTTTCATCAACATGCCGACGTCTGTAATCAGTCTTGAAGCCACCGCTATCAACCAGCGTGCAGAGAACTGATCGGCGGCCTCACCGGGATTGGGCTGCAGCACAGCTAGCGCGCCCGGAGAGATCACGAAACTCGCTGCGCTAGCTTGCAGGATACGCTCGTTGACATTACCTTTACGTCGCTCTTCTACCAGCTCAGCCAAGCCGTACTGCTCAAGCGTCTTAAGGTGGTAGTTCACCTTTTGCCTCGCTAGGCCTAGCTTTTTAGCCAGCATCGAAGCCGAGGCTGGCTGACGCAGTTCGGCCAGCAACATCGACCGAATAGGGTCCAAGCACGCCTCTGCGACCGCCGGATCGTCAATCACCGCAAGCTCTTCCATGGCTTAAGCATGTAACCGACAATAATATTTGTCAAGAAATATTGTTGTGTCGGATATTCTTAGGTAGTCCGCTATTGAACCTTTGCCAGGGTCAGCCCGTTTGTTAGGTGTGGAGGGAAAATGAGTTCATCGAGCGCTGATGCCCAGCAGCAACTACTGGAGGCGCTGCACCAAGCGCATGCCGCCGAACTGAGCAGGTTCGTCGCCCGCCTGACCGGGGATCATGCTCAGGCCGAGGACATCACACAGGAAACACTCTTTCGTGCCTGGCAGCGGCCAGCGGTTTTGGCCCGTCCCCAGCCAGCTGTCCGGGCCTGGCTTTTCACTGTTGCCCGGAACTTGGTGGTGGATGACTGGCGGAGTGCGCGCAAGAGACATGAAATCGGCACCGATCAGCCGCCGGAGGAGCATCAACCGGATAGCACCGACCGAGTTCTCGACTCCTGGCTCATTTCAGAAGCGCTCACCGTGCTTTCGACTGAGCACCGTCAAATCTTATTGCACGGCTATTACCGTTCCCTCTCGGTGCGGGAGATTGCCCTGGAACTGGGAATCCCTGAGGGAACAGTTAAATCTAGGATGCATTACGCACTGCGGGCGATGAAATTAGCCCTGCAGGAACGGGGGGTTACTCAATGAGCCGGTTCAGTTCGAAATCTCAGCATGATGACAGCTTCAATGATTGGGATGCGGCCTATGTCTTGGGCAGCCTCTCCCCCAAGGAACGTCATCAGTATGAAGAGCATTTGGCCCGCTGTGCGCTCTGTCGCGAAGCGGTCTCCCAGCTGGCTGGCATACCGGGCATTCTCGGTACGGTGCCAGCCGAACAGGCGATCCAGGTGCTCACTCAAGATGCCATCCCGCCAGCTGCTACACAGACTCTGCCGGAGCTGGCCAGCCGGGTGCGCCGCGGCAGGCTGCGCCGCCGGGTGCTGATTGCCACCGCGGGTCTCGCGGTGGCAGCCTGCGCCGTGGGCACCACCGCGGTATTGCTGCCCCGCGAGAGTCACAGCCAAATCCAGCAAGCGCTGGCAATCCCACTGAATTTCGCTTCGGTAAGCGCCGCCAATTTCACTGTGACCGGTAAGGCACTCTCAATGGGTTGGGGAACACAGCTCGAATGGGTTTGCGAGCACTCGGAGAAGACAACTAATACGCCACCTAATGCCCTAAACTACGACAGTTCGGTCCCCAGCCCCTATCAATTAGTGGTGACCGATAAATCGGGCAAGGAAACCGTCGCCGCAAGTTGGCAAGCCACCGATCAGTCGGAGATCTTCCCGGTCACTACGATTGCACTGCCAATCACGCAGATAGCCAAGATTGAGGTCCGGCTAAGCAGTACCGGTCAGGTAGCAGCCCGCGCCAATCTGTGAGCAAAGTTCCACGCAGCCCGCTTCGAAGCTCAGTCAGTTGTACTAACCCGCTCCGTAGCCTTTGTGGTAGTGGCACTGGTCATGTCGGTAGGGGTCGTGTTGGCGCTGATAGTGGTGGCCCGGAAGCTGGCACTGTCCGGATCGTAGCGCGCAACCACGGTGCTGCTATCGAGCTGGCAAGCTAGTTCAACATCTCCCTGATACCCAATACCGGCTAGCTCTAGACCGCTCGCCGAACGGCCAATCACAGTTCCCAAATCCGCGGGTATACCGCTGAGCCCGGCCAGCGCAATGGCGGCCTGATCGGAAAGCTGAACCGCGGTTCCGGCGAGCTGACTGAGTTGCTCGATCAGAACGGCCGCCCCCAATAGATCTTCGATGGCCGGCCGCAACGAACCATCCGGCCAGCGTTCACCGGCGGCAATGCTGAGCACCTTGGCTGGCTGCTGCCGGTGCAGGTAACCCGCAGTCGCGGTGACATTTCGGAAACAACTGGCGTAGACCTGGGCGCCACGTTCGGCCAGTGCGGCGCTAATGGTTGCGCCGTTAGGTGAGGGCAGTACCAGCCGAGCGGGCAGCTTTTCTCGCGACGCGACAATGGATTGCGGCGATAAGCTCAGCCCGGCGCTACCGTCACCGCGGCGGGCTGCCAGTTCCGCTCCCCGCTCTCGGGCATAGCTGGCACTAAGTTTTGCATTACCCGGGCTATCCGCACCATCTGCACTATCTGCACTATCTGCAAAGGGCAGCACTTCGATGCCGCGCTCCACCGCAAGGCATACCGTAGTCGAGAAGCTGAGAATATCGTGCACCACAGCGGGCACGCCTGCTTCACACTGGGCCAACGCCCCGGAGAGTCCCCAGGCAAAGTCTATTTCCATCTATCTGCCGTTTCGTTGATCAGTTTTCTTTTCTTGACAGGCTCTGCTGTTAGCCTGCCAGCATGGAACCAAAAGCATCAACTGTCTCAGCCAGCTCAGGAACCACGACCGGTCGGGTGGTCTACGCCTTGATTGCCGATCTGATTTTAGTGCTTGTTTTCGCTGCCATTGGTCGAGCGAGTCACCAGGAAGACAATCCGGTCATTGGCGTCCTGAACACCGCGTGGCCATTCTTGGCGGGGCTGCTGCTGGGCTGGTTAGTAGGCAGGGTCTGGCGTGCACCGCTGCGGATCTGGCCGCACGGGGTATGCCTTTGGTTGATTACTGTACTGGCCGGAATGGTGTTAAGGGTTCTCAGCGGGAAAACAGCCGAGTTCAGTTTCATCCTGGTCGCCAGTGCGGTATTGGGTATCTTCCTACTCGCGCATCGTGCACTGGCCAGCTTGATTCTCCGACGCCGAAGCGAGCCCTTAGACAAGCAGGTAGGTTAGTCTGGAACCGTGATTACCGCATTTGTTTTGATCAAAACCAGCGTTGACCGGATTCCCGAAGCCGCACAGCAGATTTCAGAGATCGACGGCATCAGCGAGGTGTACTCGGTGACCGGCGACTGGGACTTGATCGCGGTCGCTCGAGTGGCCCACCAAGAAGACCTGGCTGATGTGATCGCGGACAGACTCTCCAAGGTTGAGGGTGTTCAGGCGACCACCACTCACATCTCTTTCCGCGCCTACTCCCGGCACGATCTAGACGCCGCGTTCTCACTGGGCTTCGAGCACTAGGCTTCGATCCCTGAAACATAAGCTGCGCAGACAGTAATACTTCAATACTTCAGGCGTCAGTTGCTGGCGCTGAATTCTGCCCATCGACGTAACACATCATCTGCGCCACCGTCATCAATCGAGCGCTCAGCACGCCGCAGAGCTGCACTCAGCCGATCATTGAGCGAGCCTTCGGCATCGCGGTCGAGCGCGACTAAACCGGCGGCGGCATTGAGCAGCACCGCATCGCGCACCGGCCCGGGCGCACCGGCTAACACGTCCCTGGCTACTTGAGCATTAAAGGCGGTGTCCTGGCCGCGCAAATCCGCCACCGTAGCTCTATCGATTCCCAACTCAAGCGGGTCGAACTGCTGCTCGGTGACCTCACCGTTACGGATCTCCCAAATGGTTGACGGACTCGTCGTGGTCAATTCGTCCAAACCGTCGTCGCCCCGGAAGACCATGCCGCGGCTGCCGTGCGCGGCCAGCACACCCGCGACTAGCGGTGCCATTCGGGCATCAGCAACGCCGACTGCCGAGGCACTGGTTCGCGCCGGATTAGTCAACGGGCCAAGGAAATTCAGTGCGGTTGGAATCGCCATTTCCCGTCTCGGTACCGCTGTGTATTTGAACGAAGGGTGGAACACCTGGGCAAAACAGAAGGTAATACCGACTTCCCCTGCCGCCCGGGCCACCGCATCGACAGAGAGATCCAGCCGAACGCCGAGGGCTTCGAGAACATCCGCTGAACCAGCTGCGGAGGAGGAAGCCCGATTGCCGTGCTTGACCACGCGTGCACCGGCACCGGCGCAGACCAGGGCGGCCATCGTGGAGATATTGACAGTATTTAGCCGATCACCACCGGTTCCCACGATATCCAGCGCTTCACCGTCGACCTCCAGCGGCCGGGCGTGCGCAATCATCGCTTTTGCCAGGCCGGAAATCTCTGCAATGGTTTCACCCTTGGCCCGGAGCGCCACCAAGAAACCGGCGATCTGAGCATCGGTAGCATTGCCCGACATAATGGTGTTCATCGCCCAACCGGTCTGCTCCGAGCTCAGATCATGACCATTGATAAGTTCGGTCAACAACAACGGCCAGCTCGGCGCGGGGGCATTTGCGGAGGGCATCACCCTATGATGCTATCCAGGTCTACCGTTGCGGAGCCAATATGACCCAAGGTCGGCGCCACGGAACTTCCGTGAGTTTTCGCACGTTTGTAGAAAAAGATCAGTTCAAAGGCATTTCGCATTGGGCACTGAGCAGTTTTATAGACATAATGTCTATGTGACGTCTGTGACCCAAACCCCAAGCGCCCCGGCACACCCCACCCTGAACCGGCCAAACATGGTTTCGGTGGGAACCGTCGTCTGGCTCTCCAGTGAGCTGATGTTCTTTGCCGGGCTATTTGCCATGTACTTTACGCTTCGCTCTACCTCAGGCTCCTTGTGGGCAGAAGAGGCAGCCAAGCTGAACTTCCCGTTCGCGCTGATCAACACCATCGTCTTGGTCTCCAGCTCCTTCAGCTGCCAGATGGGTGTTTTCGCTGCGGAACGCCTGCAGGCTCGCCGCACCGGCGGCCCGCTCGGCTTCGCTCGTTGGGGCATGGTCGAGTGGTTCTTCCTGACCTTCCTGCTGGGCGGCATCTTCGTGGCCGGTCAGGCTACCGAATACGCCATGCTGGTCACCGAGCACGTCACGCTCTCCTCGAACGCTTATGGTTCCGCCTTCTACATGACCACAGGGTTCCACGGCCTGCACGTGCTTGGCGGCCTGATTGCCTTCCTCTTCATCATCGGCCGCGCTTATGCTGCCAAGAAGTTCGGTCACTTCGAGGCCACCAGCGCCATTGTCACCTCCTACTACTGGCACTTTGTCGACGTGGTCTGGATCGGGCTGTTCTTGGTCATCTATGTGCTCAAGTAAGCTGAGTTTTCTACAAGTGCAAGAATTCGTAAACAGGCCCTCGAAAGCCCGTCAGAACAGAAGTAAAGGAAGCACCCGGTGAAGGCACTTTCACTCAAAAGGCGGCACCCCCTAGCCGTTCTCGCACTGCTCTTAATGGGGTTGCTACTCACCGGTGGCCTTTATACCCTCGCCACCTCGGTCAATCAGGCAAAGGCCGAGACCACGACCTACAGCGCTGAGGACGTCGAGCAGGGTGAGAAACTCTTCATCGCCAACTGCGCGACCTGCCATGGAATGGGTGCTAGCGGTTCAAAGGACGGCCCCTCGCTGGTTGGCGTGGGCGCCGCTTCGGTTGATTTCCAGGTGGGCACCGGCCGGATGCCGTTGCAGGCTCAGGGCCCGCAGGCGCCGCAAAAGCCTCAGCAGTTCAATGCTGAGCAGACCAAGCAACTGGCCGCCTATGTCGCCAGCCTCGGTGCCGGACCGTCAGTGCCCGCTGCTGAATTCCTCGACGGCAAGGGTGACGCGGCCGAGGGCGGCGAATTGTTCCGAGTGAACTGCGCCATGTGTCATAACGCCGCCGCCGCTGGTGGCGCCTTGACCCAGGGAAAGTTTGCGCCTTCGCTGGCCGGTGTTACTCCCGAGCACATCTACGAGGCAATGATCACCGGCCCGCAGAACATGCCGGTCTTCAACGACGCGAACATCACCCCGGAGCAGAAGCGCAATATCATCACCTTCTTGCAGACCATCGAAGCCAACGGTTCGCCCGGTGGTAACGACCTGGGCGCGCTTGGCCCAGTCTCCGAAGGTCTCTTCGTCTGGATCGCTGGCCTTGGCCTGGTGATCGCCTTCACTATTTGGTTGACCTCACGGACCTCCTAAACTCTGCCCGGTAGCCGGGCGCACTTTTACAGAATTAACGATTTCCCGGACAACGGGACGACAGAAGGGTCAGGAACAATGGGCAACCATAGTGACGACCATCCGGCCAAGCCGGAAGGCACATCGGAGGTCGAAGCTAAGGCTGGTCAGACGGTGTTGGACAAGTTCGAGAATCCCGGACTTCCGCCGCACCGTCCCAGACTGGCTGATACGGAACCTCGGGCGGCAAAACGAGCCGAGCGCCAAGTGGTGGTGCTTTTCCTGATCTCGGTGATCGGAACACTGCTGTTTTTCTTCGCCTACTTTGGGGTTCACCTAGATCAGTCGATCGGTGCGCTGCGCTTGCAGAACATGCTGCTCGGCTTGGGCACCGCCTTCGCAATGCTCGGTATCGGTACCGGCATTGTGCATTGGGCCAAGACCCTGATGCCCGATCATGAAGTCAGTGAAGAGCGCCATGAGCTGCGCAGCGAAGCGGATCGCCAGGACGCCGTCGAGATCGCTGACACCATCATCGAGGAAGCTGGCATTAAGCGTCGTCCTCTGATCCGCAACACTCTGATCGGTGCTATCGCACTCGCACCGTTGCCAGCCATCGTGATGTTCCGGGACCTCGACCTGAACCCGGACGTCAATAAGCTGCGACACACCATGTGGAAAGAGGGCACTCGGTTGGTCAAGGACCCGACCGGCACCCCTATCAAGGCAGCCGATGTCACCATTGGCTCGGCCTTCCACGTGATTCCGGAAGGCCTTAACGAACTCGAAGAAGGCAAGCTCAACGAGAAGGCCAAGGCAGTTGTGCTGCTGATGCGGCTCAACCCGGACGAGCTGCATCCCTCCCCCGGCCGTGAGGATTGGGGTTACAACGGCATCGTTGCCTACTCCAAGATCTGCACCCACGTGGGCTGCCCGGTGGCGCTTTACGAACAGCAGACTCACCATTTGCTTTGCCCCTGCCACCAGTCGACCTTCGACCTGACGCAGGAATGTAAGGTCATCTTCGGCCCGGCGAAGCGGCCGCTGCCGCAGTTGCCGATCAAGGTTGACGCCGAGGGCTACCTGGTCGCGCAGAGCGATTTCCATGAACCTGTCGGCCCGAGCTACTGGGAGCGTGGCTAAGCATGAGCACTGCAACGACTACTCACTCCACGGCTAGCGCCGAACCGGAGTTCGTGCCGTCGACCAAGGTCGGCCGGATCACCAACTTCGTTGATCAGCGAGTCGGCGGTTCCGGCATTCTGAAGGAATTCGGTCGCAAGGTCTTTCCCGATCACTGGACCTTCATGTTCGGTGAGGTGGCGCTTTACTCCTTCATCATCCTGCTGCTCTCCGGCACCTTCCTGACCTTCTTCTTCGACCCGTCCATGGCGGAAACCCACTACCAGGGTTCCTATGTGCCAATGAAGGGTCTGGAGATGTCGGTGGCCTATAACTCCTCCTTGAATATCTCCTTTGATATTCGCGGCGGTCTGTTCATTCGCCAGGTCCACCACTGGGCCGCGTTGCTTTTCGTCGCCTCGGTGGCCGTGCACATGTTGCGTGTGTTCTTCACCGGCGCCTTCCGTAAGCCGCGTGAACTCAACTGGGTGGTCGGTGGGACCTTGGTGATCTTGTCGATGGCTGCGGGCTTCACCGGCTACTCACTTCCCGATGATCTGCTCTCCGGCAACGGTCTGCGCATTATTGACGGCGTGATTAAATCCATTCCGATCGTCGGCTCCTACATTTCGTTCTTCCTCTTCGGTGGCGAATTCCCAGGAACCGCAATTATCGGCAGGCTTTACGTGCTGCACATTCTGTTGATCCCAGCGATTATCCTGCTGATGATCGTGATCCACCTCTTTATGGTGGTGGTGCACAAGCACACCCAGTACCCTGGCCCGGGTCGTAACGACAATAACGTCGTCGGTTACCCGCTTGGCCCGGTCTACGCGGCCAAGGCTGGTGGCTTCTTCTTCATCGTCTTCGGCATCATTGCCTTGATGGCGGCCTTCTTCACGATCAACCCGATCTGGAACTACGGCCCCTACGACCCCTCCCCGGTTTCCGCAGGCACCCAGCCTGACTGGTACATCGGCTGGGTTGATGGAGCCTTGCGTTTGATGCCTGGCTGGCTTTGGGACTTCCCCTTCGAGTGGAACATTCCGCTGCCCTGGGGCACCAACACGCTGACCTTGAACGTACTGCTGCCAGCCCTGGTGCCGGCCGGCATTGTTTTCACGGTCCTCTTCACCTACCCCTGGATCGAGCGTTGGATCACCAAGGACGATAAGGAACATCACGTTCTGGACCGGCCGCGCAACGCACCGACCCGGACCGCTATCGGGATGGCCGGTTTCACCTTCTACTGTGTGATGTGGGCGGCCGCTAGCTCCGACTTGATCGCAACGCACTTCCATGTTTCGCTCAACGACGTGACGTACTGGCTGCGGACGCTGTTCTTCATTGGCCCGATCATTGCCTTCCAGGTCACCAAGCGGATTGCTCTTGCGTTGCAGCGTAAGGACCGAGAGATCGTCTTGCACGGCCGCGAGACCGGTCGGATTATTCGACTGCCGCACGGTGAGTACAAGGAAAAGCACGCCCAACTGGACGAGTACAAGCTGTACCGACTGGTTAGCTTCGATTCCAAGAAGGTCATTCCGGGTCAGCCCAATGAAAAGGGCATTGTGGTGCGGAAGGAAAAGCGTCGTGCTTGGCTTTCCCGCTTCTTCTTCGAGGATAGGGTCGCTCCGGTCACTCCGGCCGAGCACCGCGCCGCCCTGGAGCATGCCGCTCACGAGGAGCATGCCGATCATGAGGCTCTCGAGGGTTCTCACGATAAGTCATTGACCCACTAGGGTTGGCACTCAGCTGTGGCACCGATTCAATCGAATCGGTGCCACAGTTCGTTAACAGCTGGGATTGAGCAATGAAGGAACAGGGCTGCCTCTTCGGAGGGCGGTGGCGGTGTACCTGACGGAAGTGGTGCTGGCGGTGCGATGCGTGAGCAGATGACATAGCGATACCGGACGGTGGCGCCGTGCTTGCGGTTGCTGGCCACCAGAATTCCATCGGGTCCGCAGAGTCCGGGTAGTCGGTTCTGAAAGCTCTGGTCGGGCTAGAGGCGTTGTGTATCCTACGGGACGAGATCGATGCGGCACTGGTACCGGGTGCGTGGAAGGCAGCAGCTTTCAAGTGATTCGGCGGGTGTGAGATAGACCAGAGCTCCTGGGTGCTATGCGTTTTGGTGCAACTCCTTGGCAACCTGGGCTGGAATTCGGCACTGAAACCGCTTTGCGCACATTAGGACTGGAGACGCCAGTTTGACTAATTGCCAGCTAAATTTCAGGAATGTCGGGTTAGCTGTTAATGGGCCGCATTGAGCTGCTCTGACTAGTGGCCAACAAAGCATCGCTATGGAGGAACTAATGATCTTGACAAAGACCCGGAACCGACGACTGAGTAAATCTCGTCTGTTGCCCCTGTCCGGGGTGCTTGTTGCGGCTCTCATGCTCGGAGCAAGTGCCGGAACGGTAAGCGCAGCTGAACTAAACACTGATCCTTTAGCTCAGTTGTCAAAGATTGGACTGTACAATCCAGCTGGCGCTACGTCTGAAGTGCAGGGCAAAGTTGCACTTAAGCCACAGTCACCGTCTGCTGCAACTGCGAATATAGGCCTCAAAGTGATCGGGCCAGATGCGCAGTCGAGTTTGACTATGAAACCTGTAGGCGACTTCAAGTCGGCCTCGTCTATCGGGGCAGCGGTTTACCAGGGATCGGCGGATTTCAGTTACGTTTTGACTGACGGAACTTCAGGCGCCACTGCCGGTTATAGCGTCATCCACTCTCAGAACGCACCGACGACGTACAGCTACGAAATCAACATTGGCGGGCGACCCGCTGTCCTCGCTCTGACGCCGGGTGGCTCCATCCTTGTGTCGGATCATGCTGGTAAAGCAAACAATCTTATCGCTCCAGCATGGGCGAGGGATGCTACCGGAAAGCCACTCAAAACTAGCTACTCTGTTTCAAAGAACGTACTGACTCAGACTATTGATTTCTCCGGAGCTCAATTCCCCGTAATTGCTGATCCTAGGTTCCAAAAGGATTGGCTTAACAACACCATAGAATTCACACGCACGGAAACATCAACCGCTGCCGACAGTGCGGGCGGATTCGCGCTTATCTGCGGTTCTGCAGTTGGTTTCTTGCCGCTGGCAGGTGTGTGTGGCGTGCTTGCTGGCGCGTCAGTTGTTGTCGCTAATGAAGCGAGGAATCAAGGCAAGTGCCTTGGCATTCGCTGGGGAAACGGGATCCCCCTTCCAGCGTACCCCTACCCCGTTATTGTAGATTGCTACGCTTAAGCCCAACAAGACAAACCTTAGGAAGGTGACCCGGCCATGAACGTTACCAAGGAAGTTCGACGCTTGGCTTTTAGAACGCAGCTATTGAGCTTGACCTTAGCTGTGTTCGCTACCTCTCTCGTCTTGCTATCTCTCCAGTACGTTTTTTTCCCTGGCGAGAAGTCATTCATTGTGCTGTCGTCAACGGTTATTCCGGTCATGTGGGTCTTTTTCATCGGATTCCTCATCGCTCGAGCTCGGCAGAATACGAGACACCGAAGTTAGCTTCTCAAGCTCTCACTAGCTGCTCCGTTCCCGGTACAGGAGCGGAGCAGCTGCTTTTAACAACCTTTCGCTGAGCAAGTTAGGGTCTTGGCTGTAAGATTGGACGCTTCGAACTTTTCCTGGTGGCAGAAGACATGTATGTGCGCTTGAAGGTTACAGGCGACGGCTGAGCGCCACAGCTGAAACACCTCCTGCACTCAATATCCCGTGCACTCAATGCAGCTGGGTACTCGGTACATCTAACCCGCGGCCACGGCCTCAGCAACCAGGACCACCGCTGTCCTCAATAGCTCTCCCGAACAACCGGGCTGCCCTATCGTGGTGCTATGACCAGCAAACTTGATGAAGTAGTGCTTGACTCGCAGCAGCCTAAAGTTCTCGCCGAATTCTGGTGCGCAGTGCTCAACTGGCGGATCCTGGAGGAAAGCCCGGGCGGTATTAGTATCGCGCCACTTGATAAGGATTGGCCGTGCATTGGCATCTACTCCGTGGCTGGACCCAAGCGCACCAAGAATCGTTTACATTTCGATCTGCGTGCTAATGGACTCAGCACCGAGGAAGAACTGGAGCGACTGCTAGCTCTCGGGGCCCGGCACGCTGACATTGGCCAGGGCGAAACTCCGGGCTGGTTTGTGCTGGCGGACCCTGAGGGAAACGAATTCTGCCTGATGGCCCATTCGGTTCAGGATCTGGCTAAGTTAGCCGAAACCCACTAAGAGCCCTAGAACAGGTTCTGAGCCTCGTTTGAGATTACGACGATTTATCTACGCCGGTTTGCCGCATAAGGCCGGGAGGTACGCGCTCCGGGCCGCTGGAGTGGTACCCAAAGCTTGTAACGGTCCGCTCGGTAGTAGGAGACCGAGTAGTCAACCACGATGCCTGAGACGAAGGCGTGACGCTGGATCTTCAACAGCGGCGCACCGTTCTCCACTTTGAGCTGCCTGGCGATGGCTGGAGCCGCTGCGGCGGCCTCAATCATATCTTCGCCCCATTCCATTACCAGTCCGTAGCGCTCCCCCAGCACGTTGTATAGCGAGGTTGGCGGCGGGTCATCAGTGATGCCCGGCACCCGGTATCCCGGAATGAAGTTCTCATCAACGCTCATCGGTTCGCCATCCGCCAAGAGCAGGCGTCGGAATCGAACCACTAACTGGCCTTCATGCAATTGCAGTTCCCGCGCAATGCTGGCGCCAGCTGGCACCAGTTCAAAGTCCAGCACCTTGGCGTCGGGCACCATGCCACGTCGCTGCATCTCCTCCGAGTAGGAGGTAAGTTTCACTTGTAGATCGACCTTGGGTCGGTGCACGAAGGTGCCGAGTCCCACCACGCGATCCAGGATCTCGGCGGAGACCAACGAGTCAATAGCTTGTCGCACCGTCATTCTGGCCAGGCCAAACCGAGCCGCAATGTCCCGCTCCGAGGGAATCGGTGAGCTCTGCGCCGCCCTTCCGGAGACGTAGTCGCGCAGGATAGCTGCTAGCTGCAGATATAACGGCGTCTTAGCCTGCCGATCAATCTCGCCAAGAATGTCCTGAGCCGAGTCCGCCATTACTACCCTCCTGTCGCGATCTAAAACTTAACTTAAAAAGTAAAGCTGTGTTGCCGCAGACCCACTATCCTGTCCGCGGCAACACAGCTTTAGCTGAATAACTTAGTGTGCGTGGTCACCGCGGCTGTATTCGAAAACCCAGCCAACCAAACCGATCACTGCCATACCGGCGGCGATGAAGACTACCCACCAGCCGACGGCCAAGCCCAGGAAGGCAGTGGCGCAGGATGCGCCGAGCACGAGCGGCCACCAACTCCACGGGCTGAAGTGGCCCTGTTCACCGGCACCCTCATGGATCTCACCGTCGGTGCGATCCTCAGGCCGCAAGCCCACTCGTTTAGCGGTGAAAGCCAGGTAGAAGCCGATCATGCCGGCCAGGCCGCCGACCAGCAGAATGCCGAGGATACCCACCCATTCATCCCAATGGGTCAGGAAACCGTAGATCACCGCGACTGGAACAAAGAAGAACGCGCCAATTCCGAAAAGTCGAGATTCGAGTTGCATTTATGCGTCCTTCTGGTCAGCCGGGCCGAATACTGCAGCGACCGGGTTGTTGGGCGTGTAGGCCTGCGAAAGCTCCGGGTGATGCAAGTCCAGAGCGGGGCGCTCCGAACGGATTCGCGGAATCGAGGTGAAGTTGTGCCGCGGCGGCGGGCAGGAAGTCGCCCACTCCAGCGAGGCACCGAAGCCCCAGGGATCATCCACCTCGACCTTGCGTTTGGAGCGCCAAGTGACGTAGACGTTCCAGAAGAACGGGATCAGCGAGGCACCGAGCACGAAGGAGGAAATGGTGGAGAACTGGTTCATCCAGGTGAAATTATCTTCCTGCAAGTAATCCGCGTAACGACGCGGCATGCCGAGCACGCCAAGCCAGTGCTGAATCAGGAAGGTGCCGTGGAAGCCGAGGAACAGCATCCAGAAGTGAATCTTGCCGAGCCGCTCATTGAGCATCTTGCCGGTCCACTTTGGCCACCAGAAGTAGAAGCCAGCGAACATCGCAAACACCACGGTGCCGAAGACCACGTAGTGGAAGTGCGCGACCACAAAGTAGGTATCAGAGACGTGGAAGTCCAGCGGCGGCGAGGACAGGATGATGCCGGTCAGGCCACCGAACAGGAAGGTGACCAAGAAGCCGATGCTCCACAGCATCGGTGTTTCGAAGGTCAACGAACCTCGCCACATGGTGCCTATCCAGTTGAAGAACTTCACCCCGGTGGGCACCGCGATCAACATGGTCATAAAGGCGAAGAAGGGTAGCAATACCGAGCCGGTGACATACATATGGTGTGCCCACACCGTGACAGAGAGCGCGGCGATACCAATAGTTGCGTAGACCAAGCCCTTGTAACCAAAAATCGGCTTGCGGCTGAATACCGGGAAGATCTCGGAGACGATGCCGAAGAAAGGCAGCGCAATGATGTACACCTCGGGGTGGCCGAAGAACCAGAACAGGTGCTGCCAGAGAATGGCACCGCCGTTTTCGGGGTCAAAGATATGCGCACCAAAGCGTCGATCAGCGCCGAGCGCGAACAGTGCGGCGGCCAGCGGCGGGAACGCCATCAGCACCAGGATTGAGGTAACCAGAACGTTCCAGGTGAAGATTGGCATCCGCCACATGGTCATACCGGGGGCACGCATACAGATGATAGTGGTGATGAAGTTGACGCCACCCAGAATGGTGCCGAAACCGGACAAGGCCAAGCCAAAGACCCAGAGATCACCACCGATACCCGGGGTAAACGTGGTGTTAGACAACGGCGCATAAGCGAACCAGCCGAAGGAGGCAGCCCCCTGCGGGGTGATGAAACCGGAGACTGCGATGGTGCTGCCGAACAGGAAGAACCAGAAGGCCAGTGCATTCAACCGCGGGAAGGCCACATCGGGAGCGCCGATCTGCAACGGCATGATCGCATTGGCGAAGCCCGCGAACAGCGGGGTGGCAAACATCAGCAACATCACCGTGCCATGCATGGTGAACAGCTGGTTGTACTGCTCTTTGGTCTGCAAGATCTGCATACCGGGCTCGAAGAGCTCGGCACGGATCAACAGCGCCATCACACCGCCGAAGCAGAAGAAGATGAAGGAGGCGATCAGATACATGTAGCCGATCGTCTTGTGGTCAGTCGAGGTGATCCAGTTGACGACAATGCGTCCCTTGGACACCGGTACAACGCGTTCTTCGCTCGCCGGTTCTGCAATGGCTGGGCGTTCGTAGGTAGTAGTCACCTGTCCGGACCCCTATTTCTTCTCGTTCAGATTGGGGTTACGGTCATACTCGCTACCGAGGCTACCGGTGTACCCAGCTTCTTTAAGTTGCTTCAAATGAGCTTGGAACTCTTCTTCAGTGACTACCTTGACTCGGAAGAGCATCTCCGAGTGGTATTCACCGCAAAGCTCAGCGCACTTGCCGTCGAAAGTCCCCAGCTTCTCCGGTGTGAAGTTAATGTAGTTGGTCTTGCCCGGGATCATGTCCCGCTTCTGCAAGAAGGCAGGGACCCAGAAGGAGTGAATCACGTCGCGGGAGTTCAGCTGTAACTCAACACTCTTGCCGACCGGCAAATACAGCGTAGGCAGCTTATCCTTATCGATCGAGTCACCATTCAGGTGAGCCTGCACGCCGCCTTCATAAACGGCTTCTTTGACCTCGTTGCCGGAGAGGTAGTTGAAGTCCCAGGCCCACTGCTTGCCCCGGACATCGATAGTGACCCCGGGGTTATCGACCCGGGCATCGAGCTTCTGCTGATCCTGATCGGTGAAGTAGAAGAAGACCAACACCATGAACAAGGGAATGGTTAAGTAGAAGATTTCCAACGGAAGGTTATAGGAAATCTGCTTCGGGTAGCCAGTGGTGCCCTTACGACGCCGGTAGGCGATGATGCACCAGATGATCAGGCCCCAGGTGAGTACACCCACCGCGAGGGCGGCGATCCACGAGTTCACCCACAGGGTGATAATCGAGCCGGTATGGTTCGTGACACCCGGCTCGGTCGGCAACCAGCCGTTCTTCATCTCCGGGGTACATGCCGACAAAACCAGTGCGCTGGCTACTCCTACTGCTGAAACAGCGAGGACTTTAGCGCGTCGGCTGCCGGTTCGATGCTGCGAACTCACAGACGGCCCTTCCTTTTTGTAACTGGCCTGGCTTGGGGTGCCGCGGCCACTTTCCGTGCTCATTACCGTATTAAAACTTATGTTCTACTACTGCGTGTAGAGAGTATTCCCTTAGAGCTTACCCCGCTCGGGAACTTTTTGCGCACACTGTGTCTGGCGCGGCGGCCGAAGCCACCGAGACATGAGAATGGCCCGGTTAAACCGGGCCATTCTGAATGCTTAGATCGCGCTTAGTGGAACGAGTCGCCGCAGGCGCAGGAGCCGCCAGCATTCGGGTTGTCAATGGTGAAACCCTGCTTGGAGATGGTGTCCTCGAAGTCGATGCTGGCACCGTCCAAATAAGGAACGCTCATCTTATCGACGACTACCTCGACGCCGTCGAAGTCACGTACCGCATCACCGTCGAGCATCCGCTCGTCAAAGTAAAGCTGGTAAATCAACCCCGAGCAACCGCCAGGCTGAACCGCTACCCGCAAGCGGAGATCGGTGCGGCCTTCCTGCTCGAGCAAGCTGCGAACTTTCTCTGCCGCCACATCGCTCAATGCCACGGCATGGGTCGGCAGCTCGGCCGACGTCTCTGGAGAGGTATCAGTTGTGGTCGTCATAGTGTCCATAATACTCTCAACCACACTTCCCGCTGAGATGTTCCCGGTCACATATCGATGTTCCGGTTTCCTGAGCTGGAGTCCAGCATTTTCCGCCGCTTAGACACGAGACTTCGCGTGTCGGCTTCGCCGCCACGCGGGAGCTCGCGAGGCGCGGCTAAAGAATGTTGGACTCCAGCTCAAATTAATAGTTCAGCCTTCCCAACGATGTTCACCTCGGCCCCAGACGATTTGTCAGCCGAGGTTGAGCTTCGCCATCAGCAAAGCTTCTGCTACTACCGCCTTTTCAAACTCCGCTAGATGCAGCGATTCATTGGCACTGTGGGCGCGCGAGTCTGGGTCTTCCACTCCGGTGATCAGGATCTGAGCCTCGGGGTAAAGCTCGGTAAGGTCAGCGATGAAGGGAATGGAACCTCCCATTCCGGATTCGACCGGCGGCACGCCCCAGGACTCCCCCAGTGCCCACAGCATGGACTGGGCCGCCGCAGCGGAGGTATCGGCAGCGAAAGCGTTCCCCTGCTCACCGGGGATGAAGGTCACCTTAGCTGTTGCCGGGATACGCTTCTCTACATGTGCCCGCACCGCCTCCATGGCTTTTGCCGGGTCCTGGCCGGGCGCGAGCCGCAAGCTGAACTTGGCGGTCGCCCGAGGCTGGATGGTGTTAGAACTGGTGGCCACCGCTGGTGCATCAAAGCCGATGATTGACAGTGCAGGCTTCGACCAAAGCCGACCAGCGATACTCCCGACTCCGGCAAGTTCAAGACCGTCAAGAAGCGAGGCATCAGCACGGAAATCAGCCTCCGGGTAATCAATGCTTGGCTCCTCGGCACTGTGCAGCCCCTCGATCGCCACGCTGCCATCCTCGTGGTGGAAGGTGGCGATCAGGCGAGCCAGCTGGGTCGGCGCATCAAGTACCGGGCCACCGAACATCCCTGAGTGCACAGCGTGCTCGAGTACCTGAACCTCTATGCTGCCATCGATGAGCCCACGCAGACTGGTGGTCAAGGCGGGTACCCCCACCTTCCAATTACCGGAATCAGCCACCACAATCACATCGGCGCGCAGTAACTCCTGATGCGCGGTGAGGAAATCGTGGAATGTCGGCGAACCGGCTTCCTCCTCGCCCTCGATAAAGAGAGTCACGCCGAGACCGAAATCGGCACCGAGAACTTCGCTGACCGCCCGCAGCGAGGCGATATGGGCCAACACCCCTGCCTTGTCATCGGCGACACCGCGCCCCCACAGCCGACCGTCGCGCTGCTCGGGCAGGAAAGGACTGGAATTCCAGAGCGACTCGTCTCCGGGTGGCTGCACATCATGGTGTGCGTAGAGCAAGATTGTCGGTTTACCGGGCTGCGCAACTTTGCGGGCCACCACCGCGGGGCCACCGGGAGTACCGTCGGCCTTCTCGACGCGCAGGATCTGGACGTCGTCAACCCCAGTGCTCCTAATCAGCGCCGCGACAGCTTCGGCGCTACGGTCAAGTTCGGCGGGATCGAAAGCAGCCCAGGCAATGCCCGGAATCTTTGCCAACTCGATAAGCTCTGTCACGGTTTGCTCAAAGCGGGCCTGCACCTTCTCACGCAGTTGTTCAACGACAGAGCTATCCGGAGTGTTCTGGGCAGTGGCGGTGTGCTGTTCTGAAGAGGGAATGCTGGTCATGATCCGAACCTTACCGCTCCCCTCCAATGAGTCCAAGACAGATGACAGCGGGTATCCTAGATAGGTGTTTGGAAGAAATAAAGAAGCCGCAACCGCCCAAGAAGTCGCCGATCAATTGGCCGCCGCCGATCAGGACGCCAAGCAGAAGGCCGATCCGCGAGCATCGAAGGGTGTGCCGACCCCTAGCCGTAAGGAGCAGGAGGCGGCACGCAAGCGCCCCTTAGTACCCAATGACCGAGCGGCCGCAAAAGTGGCTGATCGGGAAGCCCGGCGCGAGGCACAGCTGAAAACCCGAGCTGCTCTCGATACCGGTGATGAGCGATTCTTGCCGCTCCGCGATAAGGGCCCGCAGAAGCGCTTCACCCGCGATTTCGTCGACGTGCGCACCAGCATCGGCGAGTTCGTGATGTTCATTGCGCTAGCAATTGTGGTTCTTACCCTCTTCTTCCCCGACGCCTCAATGGTCTCCTGGGTCTTCATCTTGTTCTGGGTGATGGTGATCGCCGTGGTGATCGATTCGATCCTGATGGGCCGACGCCTGAAGAAACGACTCATCGCTAAGTTCGGCTCGGTGGAGCAAGGTGTGGTCTGGTACGGCACCATGCGTTCGCTGCAGTTCCGCCGGCTCCGGCTGCCCAAGCCGCAGGTCAAGCGCGGACAGAAGCTCGACTAAGACTTGACTCGCTGCGGTGCTTGGCTGAGCATTGCCCGCTGCAGTAAACCTGGCATCTGTTAATTCAGTGGTGGCGGTGTCGCTGCAGCGGTGTGGCGGCTTCAGGCGGCGTTACGTCGTAGCTTGAGTAGCCCTCGATTGATCCGGGAGACCCAGAACGGACCTTCGTAGAGGAACGCCGTGTAACCCTGGACCAGGGTGGCCCCTGCTTCCAGACGCTCCTGAACGTCAGCGGCTGTTTCCACTCCGCCCACCGAAACGATGGTGAGCGACTCCCCCGCAGCGGCGCGCACCCTGCGCAGCACCTCAAGCGAGCGTTCCTTCAACGGCGCGCCGGACAGCCCGCCCACGCCATAGCTCATCACTTCTTCGGCCGGGGTATTCAGGCCTTCCCGGGTGATCGTGGTATTGGTGCAAATAATGCCGTCCAAGCCCACTTCCAGCGCCAAGGCGACAACATCGTCGATGTCTTGGTCTGACAGATCCGGGGCGATTTTCACCAGCAACGGCACCTGGTAACCGGCTGATTCGTACGCTGTGCGCTGCACCTTGATGAGCAGCGGACGCAGCGAGCGGACATCCTGCAGCAATCGCAAGCCAGGGGTGTTGGGCGAGGAGACATTGACCACCAGATAGTCGGCCTGAGCGGCGAGTTCGCGGGTGCTGACCAGATAGTCTTGCACCGCCTCGGTCAATTCGACCTTCTTTGTCTTACCGATATTCACCCCGATCACCGGCCTGGCTTGACGGTATCGTCGCTCCAAAACCTTCTTCGCCGCCGCTAACCGGGGCGCCACCGTGGCCGCGCCGTCGTTATTGAACCCCATCCGATTGATCAAGGCACGATCATCTACCAGCCGGAAAAGCCGGGGCTTCGGATTTCCGGGCTGGGCCTGGCCGGTGATGGTCCCCACCTCGATGTGGCCGAAGCCTAGATTCGCCAAGGCCGCCACGCCATGACCTTCTTTATCGAAGCCGGCGGCCAGCCCAAAGGGCGAAGCAAAGGTCCTCCCCAGGGCCTGCACCCGGAGTTCGGCGGACGGCTGAGTGATCCTACGGAGCACCGGGCCGGCACCGAACCGCTCGGCGAGGCGGATCAAGGTGAAACCGATGTGATGGGCCCGTTCGGCGTCCATCCCGGAGAACACCACACGGAAAAAGGCAGGGTAAAAGCGCATGTTCTTCATTTTCCTGCCCAGCTACCAACAACAGCAAACTGATACTGCCCGGCCCGGCCATCCTTCGGGTTAGCATGAAATATGGCAACGGGGCAGCATTCAGCAGATCTTATTGTTATTGGCGCGGGCCTGGCAGGCTTGGTCGCGGCCTGTGAGGCGTATAACGCTGGCCGTACAGTGTTGATTCTTGATCAGGAACCAGAAGCCGCACTGGGTGGTCAAGCTTTTTGGTCCTTCGGCGGGATGTTCCTCATTGACTCTCCGGAGCAGCGTCACCTAGGCGTTAAGGATTCAGAGGAACTAGCGCTCTCCGATTGGTTCGGCACCGCGGGATTTGACCGAGCCGAAGACTACTGGCCGCGTGAGTGGGCCAAGGCCTATGTGCACTTTGCTGCCACTGAAAAACGTTCCTGGCTACATTCCTTGGGTGTCCGGTTTTTCCCCCTTGTACAGTGGGCGGAACGAGGTGGCTATGACGCACAGGGCCACGGCAACTCGGTGCCACGTTTCCACGTCACCTGGGGCACTGGCCCCGGGATTTTGGCTCCCTTCCTGGACAAGATCAAGGAGGGCATTGCCGCAGGCAGGGTTCGGATTGCCTATCGGCATCGCGCCACTGAGCTCATCAGCAGCGGTCCCCGGGTGAGTGGAGTGCGCGGCGAAGTCCTAGAACCCTCGACGGTGGGAAGAGGCGAGCAAAGCAGCCGTACGGTGGTGGCTGACTTTGAATTTTCAGCCCAGGCCGTGCTGGTCACCTCTGGCGGCATCGGTGGCAACCACCCAAAGGTGCGCGAGCAATGGCCCGCCGGAGCGGCCCCGGACTACCTCATTTCCGGTGTACCTGCTTCGGTCGACGGTGATTTCCAGGATGCCGTACTGCGCGCCGGCGGCAGCCTGATCAACACCGATCGGATGTGGCACTACCCGGAAGGCATTCATAACTGGGATCCGGTGTGGCCCAAACACGGTATCCGAATCTTGCCCGGACCCTCCTCGCTCTGGCTCGATGCCAACGGCCAGAAGCTTCCCACCCCACTTTTCCCCGGTTTTGACTCACTCGGTGCGGTTCGTCATATCGTCGCCAGCGGCCATCAACACTCCTGGTTCGTCTTGAACAAGACGATTATTGGCAAAGAGTTCGCCCTCTCTGGCTCAGAACAGAACCCCGACCTGACCGGCAAAGACATCCCCGCCCTGGCCAAGCGCGCGCTGGCCGGAGTGCCCGCACCGGTGCAAGCATTCCTCGACCACGGCGTGGACTTTTTGCAAGCGAACACGCCCGAGGAACTCGCGGAAAAAATGAACGACCTGATCGGTGAACAGCTGATTTCCGGTCCTGGATTGCGGGAAATGATCGAGGCCCGGGACCGTCAGGTCAGCAGCGGGCTGGGTAAGGACATGCAGCTGAACGCGATCCGGGAAGCTCGACGCTTCGCCACCGATAAGATCATGCGAGTCGTTCCACCGCATCAGATGCTGGGCAAGGAGCATGGTCCGCTCATAGCCGTGCGGCTATCGATCCTGACCAGAAAATCTCTCGGTGGGATTCAAACCAATCTGGCCGGCCAAGTGATCGGCCACGACGGCGACCCGATTGACGGCCTCTACGCCGCTGGCGAAGCCGCTGGTTTCGGCGGCGGCGGCGTGCACGGTTACCGGGCTCTGGAAGGCACCTTCTTGGGCGGCTGCCTGTTCTCCGGTCGTACCGCTGGCCGGGCGGCCGCCCAAGCCTGCCGCTGAGCTTGTTATGGTTAGTCAAAATTGGCAGCCTGATGTTCTCGGCACCGGATATGAATCAACTGTTCTCGACGTTGGTCGTCAGGGCGCTGAACACGAAATAGCCACCCTGATCAGGCACTTCCCCGAGTCTCAGGATTTCTTGCCGGATCAGGCGCTGCTGTTCATCCATGGCTGGAGCGACTACTTCTTCAATACCGAGTTAGCTGAGTTCTTCACCAACCTTGGTATCGCCTTCTACGCACTCGACCTGCACAACCATGGCCGCAGCCTGCGCACCAGCAGCGTCGGCGGCTTCGTCGGTGATCTGGCCGATTACGACACCGAGCTGCGGAAGGCACTAGAGGTGGTAGTCGAGGACCTGCATGACCACTACGGCGAAACTGGACAAGCACCGCGGATCGCCCTGATGGGTCATTCCACCGGTGGTTTGGTCGCCGCACTGTGGACAAGTCGGTTTCCGGAAACGGTCAGCCACCTGATCTTGAACAGCCCGTGGCTGGAAATGCACGGCAGCTCCTTCGTCCGGCATGGAATGTATTCCATGGTCGAACCGCTGGCTAAGTGGTGGCCACAGAGCAGAATCAAGGTGCCGGAACGAAACTTCTACTGGCGTTCCATCTCCTCCCGAGCCGAAGGCGAATGGGACCTCGACGACGAGCTACGACCACCACTAGCCTTTCCGATGCGCTGGGGCTGGATGAGTGCCATCCTAGCGGGCCAAGCCCAAGTCGCTAAGGGACTGGACATTCCCGTGCCTATTCTGGTGATGATGAGCGCACGCAGTCTGAACGGCCCACGCTGGCGTGAAGGAATGCGCAGCGCCGATGCGGTGCTTGATATTCAAACCATGGCGGCACGCGCCATTACCCTGGGCCAGAGCGTGAGCATTGAAAAAATCGACGGTGGTCTGCACGATGTTCTACTCTCTGAGAAGACCGTGCGCGAGGAGGCTTACCGGAGATTGCGTCGGTGGTTGCGAGGATATTTACTCACTGATACCGCGGAGAAAGGGTAAAAGATATGACGGTGGAGACCTCGACCCGCTCGCAGTGGGAACAAGACTACTTGGGACCGCACTACCAAAAGCTGAGCCTCAATCTGGGTGTCGACGACGAAGGGCCGGTAGTTGCCACCCTGGTGCGGTATCGGCCTAAGAACAGGTTGATTCCCGATCGCTCTTGGTGGCAGCGCGTTGTCGAACTCACCACCGAGGAGCCTCCGCAGCCCAAAGAAGCCGTGCTCTACCTGCATGGCTGGGCTGATTACTTTTTCCAGACCGAGTTAGCGGAGTTTTTCAGCAATCGAGGGGTGTCGTTTTATGCTCTCGACCTACGCAAATACGGCCGAAGCCTCAGAGAAGGCCAATCGGAGGGTTTCACCGAGGACTTAGCTATCTATGACGAAGATTTGGCCGCGGCGCTGGACGCCATCCGCGCCGATTTGGGTGAGGAGCACCGGGTACATTTGCTGGCACACTCCCTTGGCGGCTTGATCGCCGCGTTGTGGGCCGACCGGCACCCCGGCATGATAGCTTCACTAATCCTGAACGGCCCATGGCTCGAATTGCAAGGCAGCCGATTTCTCCGACAGATTGCCACCCATCTAGTCGATCCTTTTGTCAGGGCAGATCCTAAACGCATCTTTAACCATCCTGATATGACCGCCTACTGGCAATCGGTGAGCAGCACGGCACACGGTGAATGGGACCTCGATCCACGCTGGCGACCGGCGAATTCCTTCCCGTTCCGGGCGGGTTGGATCAAAGCCGTGTTGAACGGGCACGCCCAGGTTTCCAAGGGGCTGCGGATTGACGCCCCCATCCTGATGCTACTTTCCGAGCGCAGCCTGATCCAGGCCGATTGGAGCGAGCAGATGCAGGGCGTGGACGCGGTCATTGACGTGCAGCAGATGGCCAAGCTGGGTTTGCAAATAGGTCATCGGGTGATGGTGAACCGATACGCCGGCGGCCTGCACGATATTTTCCTGTCCCGCCAGCAGGTGCGGCTAGCCGCTTATGCCGATCTCGGTCACTGGTTGCGCGCCTACGGCCCGGAAAATCCAGCCAGCCACTGAGCGACCCCCACTAAAGCGTTCTAAGTCTGCACGGCGGAGGCATCGACAGCGCCGCCGTAGCGACGATCACGACTAGCGTAGAGGTCGACCGCTTGCCAGAGCGTTCGACGATCCACATCCGGCCAAAGCGTGTCAAGGAAGACGAACTCGGCGTAGGCGCTCTGCCAGGGCAGGAAGTTTGAGAGTCGCTGCTCGCCGCTGGAGCGCATGAAGAGATCAACATCGGGCAGATCCGGCAGGTAGAGATGCCGCTGGATGGTGCGCTCTGAGATGGCTGAAGATTTCAACCGTCCGGCTTCAACTTCACGAGCTATCGAAGCCACCGCATCGGCCAGTTCAGCCCGGCCGCCGTAGTTAACACACATGGTCAGCGTAATGGTGTCGTTGTCCTTGGTGCGTTCCTGAGCGACTTCCAATTCCTTGATCACCGAGCCCCAGAGCCGGGGTTTCCGTCCCGACCAACGGACTCGCACTCCCCAAGCATCCAGCTGATCGCGTTGACGGCGTAACACATCGCGGTTGAAGCCCATCAGGAACCTCACCTCTTCGGGTGAACGCCGCCAGTTCTCGGTGGAGAAAGCATAAACGGTGACGTACTTGATGCCCAGTTCAATAGCGCCGGCCACCACATCGAGCAGTGCTGGCTCCCCCGCTTTGTGACCTTCGATACGGGTTAAGCCACGCTGATTCGCCCAGCGACCATTGCCGTCCATCACGATGGCGACGTGTTGCGGGATCAACTCAGCGGGCAGCTCGGGTTTGATCGCCCCTGAAGGATGCGGCCAGGGCGCCTGGACCGGAGGCTTAGCTGTACTTCGAGTGGACCGTGGAGCCATTTACCTGCTAATTTCTCTCGACCAAACGCAAAGAACGGACATTCCGTTCAAGATGCCATTGCACAAAACTTGCCACCAAGCCTGCGGCCTCCCGACGATGAGCGGGTTCGGAGTTATCCGCCACTGACCAGTTACCGCTCAACAACGCCGCCAGCAGGCTCATGGTCTGAACAGCCGGGGATGGCGATCCGGGTGGTCGGCAGTCGTGACAGACCGCGCCGCCAAGCGCCGCCGAAAACGCCGAGTGCGGACCTTCGGTGCCGCAGCGCGCGCAGGCATCAAAACTTGCCGCCCAGCCAGCGGTGGCGAGGGCGCGCAGTAAGTAAGAGTCCAGGATCAACTCCGCCGCGTGCTCACCACGGGCAAGGGCTCCGAGTGCGCCTACCAGCAACCGGTATTGTGCGCCCGCCGATTCGGCATCGGCGTCGGTCAGTTTTTCAGCTGTCTCGGCCATCGCGGTGGCCACGGTATAGCGATCGTAGTGAGCCGCGATCGACTGGCCGTAGGGGCTCTTAGTGACCGCCTGGGAAATGATGTCTAAGGTACGACCAGAGACCAGTTGCAAGTCTGAAACCATGAACGGTTCAAGTCTTCCGCCGAATTTGCTTGAAGTGCGCCGCACTCCCTTGGCAACGGCCCGAATTTGACCGCGTTCGCTGCTCAGCAGAGTGATGATCCGATCGGCCTCCCCCAGTTTGTGGGTGCGCAGCACCACGGCGTCCACCCGATAGGTGTGCGCAGCAAATGAGGAACGACCGGACACCGCTCCATTCTGCCACTTAGCGAGCCGAGGCGTTGGATTGACAAGCGATTATTCGCCAGCAGACGAAGTTGAGGGTGTGGTCCAGGTGTATACACCCGGACCACACCCTCAACAATCAACGCTGCGAGTGATGCGTCATTTTAGTGCGCGGGCTTAATGCCCACTTTGAGCTTGTCCCAATCAGCCTTGGTCAGCTCATGTTCGTGATGCTCAACTTGCTGTTCAGCCGAGGGGGTTGCCGATTCCGCCAGGCTTCCGGCGCCACCGACCGCGCCGCCACCGAACTGGATTTCGGCCCAGTTATTGGAGGCTAGCAGCGTTGACTTGCTATTGCTTCGATTAATGTCAGTTGATACCGTGCCGCTCGCGGTACCGTTGCAGTTCCAGTCAATCGGCTGGTTCGCCGGACCGGTGTTGGTGACCGTGGTGGAGCCAGCGCAGTAGAACTTCGTCTTCCAACCAGCGGCGAGGCTGCCCAAGCCGTTTGACTCGTTCAGGCTGCTCTCGTTAAGCGAACCGGGGTTCACGTTTGAGTAGCCGAAGTAGAAGGTGCCATCGGTACGGGGCACGCCGGAGAACTGGAAGGAGTAGTTCATCACCGAAAGGTAATTCGGTTTGTAGTTACCGTCATCAGCACCGCCGTGGCGCAGGCCGAGGGTGTGTCCAAACTCGTGCACAAAGGTGCCCACCTGCATATCCTGCGTGGTGGTCCAACCACAGCGCGGCCCCATTGTGACAATGAAGGTGTCATTGGGCAAGGCGAAGGCATTGCCGCTGCTGCAGGAGCTATCGTAATCATCGGCCCAGAGCATGTAGTAGAACACCGCGGCGCGCTTCGAATCGAAATTAGCGGACTTGATCGCATTAGTCTGCGACAGCGCCGGGCTCAGGTTCGAATCGTAGGGAACCTGATTTCCGCCGCCCAGGTTGTAGTTGCTGCCACCCGCTGTACCGGCATCCAGATGAAGCTTAATACCGTTCACACCGTCCGGATTGGTCACCGGAGCGGTGGCAAAAACGTTCACCATCCGATCAAAGGCCACCGTGCTGGACGGCAAAAGCCCTTGCATGTAATCCATCTCCACGAAAAGATCCTTGTGGTTTGGGTTAGCTCCCATGGCGGGAAGATTGACGTCAATCACGCCATCCCCATTTGCGTCATAACCCTGGGTTTCCCAGATATCGGGTAGCTTATCGCCGTCGGTGTCGACCAGCGCTGCCGGGGCGGCATTGGCTGGTGCGGCAAAAAGGGCGGCGGCCCCGAAGCCGCTCAAGCCAAGTGCTAAAGCGGCGCTTACCGCTAAATACTTGGTCCGTGAAGATTTTTCTGACATGGTGAAGACCTTTCCTCCAGAGGATCTTGCCGTTGCCAGAACGCCTCCGTGCCCGGCTAGCACGTCATTGTGCAGCGGGTCGAAGAGGTTCCGTGTGCGGTAGCACACGCATAGAATTACCGAGCCAAGCTGAAAGCAAGCTGGGAAAAGCCGATGATTTTTCCCCCAAGCTGTGGTTTTGCTGGGATTTCAATGAACATCAGGTGTCGGTGGGCAGCCAAATCAGCTTGGCTGCCCACCGACAGTTAGACACTCACCTTGCGGCTTAGCGGAACCGGTCGCTTAGCTTTCCTGGCTGTCCCTAATAGCTCTGTTTACCGCTGAGATGACAGCTTTGAGCGAGGAAGTGGTGGTGTTCGGGTCGATGCCGACACCCCAGAGCACCCGATCTCCCACTGCACATTCAACATAGGCTGCGGCTTGCGCGCTACCGCCCTCGGAAAGGGCATGTTCGGTGTAGTCGAGCACGCGCAGATCAACGCCGTCTTCTCGCAAGATGGTCAGCAGGGCGGCGATCGGGCCATTGCCGGTGCCGCTACGGCGCTGTTCTACCCCGTCGATGACCATCGTCGCACTCAGCGTGGTCGAGCCGTCGTCGCCGGCTTCGACATTGGTCGCGCCGAGGGTGTATCGCCCCCACTGCCCGGCAGCACTTTCGGCCGGGCTCGGCAAGTACTCGTCAATAAAGATGTTCCAAAGCTCGCCACCGCTAACTTCGCCACCGGCAGTATCGGTACGCCGCTGAATCACTGAGGAGAATTCAATCTGAGCCCGCCGTGGCAAATCCAAATTGTGTTCACTCTTCAACAAGTAAGCGACGCCGCCCTTACCGGACTGCGAGTTCACCCTGATCACCGCTTCGTAGCTGCGTCCCAGGTCCTTAGGATCGACCGGCAAATATGGCACTGCCCAGACCATGTCTTTGCTGTCCTTACCCGCTGCCGCAGCGTCGCGTTCCAAGGCCTCGAAGCCTTTTTTGATCGCGTCCTGATGCGAGCCAGAGAAGGCGGTGAAAACCAGATCGCCGCCATAAGGCAGTCGCTCCGGCACCGGTAGCTGGTTACAATACTCAACGGTGCGGCGGATCTCATCGATATTGGAAAAGTCGATCATCGGATCCACACCTTGGCTGAACAGGTTCAAGCCCAGGGTGACCAGATCAACATTGCCGGTTCGCTCACCATTGCCGAACAGGCAACCCTCGATCCGGTCGGCACCGGCCAAATACCCAAGTTCTGCGGCGGCAACCCCGGTCCCCCGATCATTGTGCGGATGCAGGGACAAAATGATTCCCTCGCGGGGGTGCAGATTCCGGCTCATCCATTCGATTGAATCGGCATAGACGTTCGGAGTGATCATCTCCACGGTCGCCGGTAAATTCACGATGACTTGATTATCGGCTGATGCCTCAAAAATATCCGCAACCGCATTACAGACCCGCACCGCATAGTCCAGTTCAGTGCCGGTAAAGGATTCCGGCGAGTACTCGTAAGTGATCTTGGTGTCGGCCAAAGTTTCTTGGTACTTCTTGCAGAGCAACGCTCCCTGGGTGGCGATTGCCATCACGCCGTCCTGATCCTCATTAAAGACGACCCGGCGTTGCAGCACAGAGGTTGAGTTATACAGGTGCACAATCGCCTGCTTGGCCCCCATCAGAGCCTCATAGGTGCGCTCAATCAAATGTTCGCGCGCCTGAGTGAGCACCTGGATGGTGACATCATCCGGAATGTGATTGCCCTCAATCAGCTGGCGGACAAAGTCGAAATCCGTTTGTGAGGCGGATGGAAAACCAACCTCAATCTCCTTGTAGCCCATCCGTACCAGCAGATCGAACATTCGCAATTTGCGGGCCGGACTCATTGGATCGATCAATGCCTGATTTCCGTCGCGGAGATCAACCGCGCACCAACGCGGAGCCTTGGTGATCCGCTTATCGGGCCAGCTGCGATCGGGCAGCTCTACTTCAATCTGTTCGTGAAAGGGCAAGTAGCGGTGGATGGGCATTCCAGAGGGTTTTTGTGCGTTTCGCATGGCAGCAGGCCTATTCTTTGGGTTCTAAAGGATTCCGGGCCGGGTACAGCAAAACTCCGCGGCGAGGAATCGGCCTGCTCGAGATCAATCCGCTCTCAACACGGAGATTATCGAGTTCTGGCCTCGCCGCGGCAGCTAAGAAGGAGAGTTCCAGCGCGCACGAAAGTAGCGTAGCACGACGCGTAGGATGAGAGTGAACTAGGTTACATCGCTCTAGGAATCCGAGAGCTTAGGGCAACAGCAAAACTAGAAAACTCCGAGAAATTCAGAGAACTTAGGGGAAAGAGGCATTAATGACGCCGTCCGGCACTTCCGCAGGCATTGACCAAAGCACCTTCGAATCGACAGTACGTCCACAAGACGATCTATTTCGCTACGTCAACGGACGATGGCTCGACTCTCACGACATTCCTGCGGATCGAGCCTCTGTGGGTTCCTTTATCGATCTGCGCGATGCCTCTGAGCTCGCGGTCCGAGAACTCATCGAAGCGGCCGCCGCCAAGCCGGACGGCGATGTGCTAGAACGCAAAATCGGCGATCTCTATGCCAGTTTCATGGCCGAAGAAGCCGTGGACGCCGCTGGCATCACACCGCTTAGCGATGTCATCCGCGCGGTCTACGCGACTCAGAGCGCCAATGAGCTGCTCTGCCTCTCCGCCAAACTTCAGCGCGGAGAAACGTCGGGAGCTATCGGTTTCTACGTCTACAACGACCCGGGTGATCCTACCCGATACCTTTTCCAGTTGTACCAAAGCGGTTTGGGGCTACCCGATGAAGCCTATTATCGCGAGGAGAAATCGGCCGAGCTGCGGGAAAAGTATCAGCAACACGTGGCCAAAATGTTGGAGCTGGCTGGGGTGGCCGAGTCCGAGGAGGCTGCCGAGCGGGTGATGGGCCTGGAGACCGCTCTGGCCGCAGGCCATTGGGATAATGTCACCCTGCGTGATCCGCAAAAAACCTATAACTTGCTCAGCCGCGAGCAAGTGCTTGAACTCTTACCCGGCTTAGCTGGTTGGTTCGAGGCGCTCGGCGTTTCCGCTGAACAAACGGCTGAGGTTGTGGTGCAGACTCCTGACTTCTTCAGCACGGTGGCACAGCAGCTTAGCGAACAGCCGCTGCAAGCCTGGCAGGATTGGCTGGCAATGAGAGTGATTTCCTCGGCGGCCCCCTACCTTTCCTCCGATATTGTCGCTGAAAACTTCGCTTTCTACGGCACCGCACTCAGTGGAGCCACCGAAATTCGCGAACGCTGGAAGCGTGGCGTAGCTCTGGTCGAGGACGGACTAGGCGAGGCGCTCGGTCAGCTTTATGTCGCGAAGCATTTCCCGCCCGAACACAAAAGTCGGATGGAGAGTTTAGTTGCCGGACTGATTGAGGCCTACCGGGACTCCATCCAGTCGTTGGACTGGATGAGCGAGGAGACCAAAGCCCGCGCGCTGGAAAAGCTTGGCAAATTCGTGCCGAAAATCGGTTACCCGAATAGCTGGCGCGATTATTCGACCTTGCAGATTTCGGCCGATGACTTGTTAGGTAATGTGCAGCGCGCACACCTTTTCGAACTCAATCGGCAGCTGGCCAGAATCGGTCAGCCCATCGATCGGGAGGAATGGCTGATGACGCCGCAAACCGTCAATGCCTATTACAACCCGACGATGAACGAAATCGTGTTTCCAGCCGCGATTCTGCAGCCGCCTTTCTTTGACGCTAACGCCGACGACGCGGCGAACTTCGGAGGTATCGGGGCGGTCATCGGTCATGAGATTGGTCATGGATTCGACGACCAGGGTTCCCAGTTCGACGGTGAAGGTGCCTTGAATAACTGGTGGACAGATGCCGATCGTGCCGCTTTCGAAGAACGTACTGCGCAGCTTGTCGAACAATACGAGGCGCTTAGCCCGCTTGCAGCTCCGGAACATCATCTCAATGGGAAGCTCACCCTGGGTGAGAATATTGGTGATCTAGGTGGACTGAGCATTGCCTATGCTGCCTGGCAGCTAGCACTCGCTGGTGAACAGCCAGCTGAGATTGATGGGCTGAGCGGTGCAGAGCGGTTCTTCCTCTCTTGGGCCGAGTGCTGGCGAGGTAAGCACCGCCCAGAGGAAGCCATCAGGCGAGTTTCTACCGATCCGCACTCCGCCAATGAATGGCGTTGCAATCAGGTGGTAAAGAACTTGGACACTTTCCATCAAACCTTCGGCACAGTCGCCGGAGACGGCCTCTGGCTCGATCCGGCGAACCGAGTGCGCATCTGGTAAGCAACTGATTCGCAGCAGCTTGTAGCGCTGCGCAGAGGAAGTCAGACTGTCCTCCGCGCAGCGCTACTTTTGTCTTATCTATTTGCGCTGTTTGCCCAGTTCTGCTTTATGGCTCAGCGTGGCAGGTCGTTGACGTCCTGGCACTGAATGGGCTGATCTGCGGTACCGGCCACCACGTCCTTGGGGACTGTCACACTGCCGTATTTCGTTCCGGTAGCGAAGTCTGCGCCGACAATCAACTGAACTCC
This sequence comes from Psychromicrobium lacuslunae, assembly GCF_000950575.1. NCBI lineage: Bacteria > Bacillati > Actinomycetota > Actinomycetes > Micrococcales > Micrococcaceae > Psychromicrobium > Psychromicrobium lacuslunae. The sequence continues at coordinate 1,072,577 of NZ_CP011005.1, read as the reverse complement.
GTTCATGGCTGGTGCAGACACTAGTGAACTGGCGGGGATGCCAAACAGTGCTGCTACATCCTTCGCCACGTCGGCAAAACCTGTGCCATAGAGCAGTTGGCTGCTAGCCTGATTCGCCACTGCCTCGCCTTGCACCGATCCGGTATACCCCGCGGTGCCGAGCAGTTTGAGCAGCTCAGCCGCACGCTCGGGTAAGCCGGAGGCATTACTCACCACGACAGGCTGGATCGATTTGTCGTAGCTGACGGTGGCTGGCGCGGTCGTCTTACTGCTCGGTGCTGTGGGACTTTGAGTGCTGACCTTCGGTGAGGTTAGCGAAGTGTCACTCCGTACCGCCTGAAAGAGCTCGGCCGCCGTTGGTTCGCTGAGCACTAGGCGGTTACTGTCTGCCGGGTCCGCGCCGCTGGGAACCGTGACGAACGAGACTTGGGACAAGTCGATGTCCTTCAAACGGTTGGCCATTGTGATCAATGCAGCAGGGCTAGCCAAGCTAGTGTCGACGGTCAGATTTCGGGTCACGATATTGGCGATATTGTAAAGTTTCGGCAGGTCGGTGAGAGTTCCTTCACTCTTGATTTTCCTGGTCATTGAGGCCAGAAAAGCCTGTTGGGCTTTAATTCGGTCGGTGTCGCCGGCGTTACCGAAAGCGTGTCGGGTGCGCAGGAAAGCTAGCGCTTGTTCGCCCGAGATGCTTGATTTTCCGGCTGGCAGATCAAGTCCAGAGGCCGGATCCGTCACGGCTTTGCTGACACAAACATCGACCCCGCCCAGCGCCGCGGTCAGATCCTTGACAGCGGTAAAGTCCGCCAACATGAAATGGTCAATTGTCAGTCCGGTAAAGGCGTTAATGGTCGCCACAGTACAGCCCGGGCCACCGAGCGAAAGCGCCGCATTGAGCTGAATACTGGGCTGCGCTGGCAGCGGATCTCCACCGTGAGGGTTCTTGCAACCCGGGAACGGCACCATCAAGTCACGAGGGAAACTGATCACCGAAACGTTCTTGCGATCCGCCGAAAGGTTGAGCAGCATCATCACATCGGAATTGCCGTACCCGGAGGATTCATCCTCACTGCCATAGCTGGCATCCTGACCTGACCGAGTGTCGGTCCCCATGATCAAGATCTGAATAGGGTCATGATCGTCGTCAGCTACCGGGCCGTTCTGACCATTCAGCCCAGCGTTTAGATCCTCTGTTTTGATATTGCCCTGCAGTTGCAGGAAAAGAAAGGCAGCAAAGCCGATGCCAGCAACCAGTACCAGGGCTAAGCCAGCGGAAGTGATTTTCAGCCATCGAGGGGTTCGGCGTCCGCGCAGATGTCGAGTTGGCTCAGTAGCAGGGGGCTTCGGAGCTTCGCCCGAACCGGATAGCTGGCGCTGGGTGGAGGCGCCATTGCCTCGGATTCTTCGGCGACCGCTCATCTAGCAGCACCCTTCGTTGATGACAGAGTTATCCATTTTACTCTCGGGTGACTACGCTCAAGCCATGCTGAGCCTAGGAAGCTGCTGTGTTAGCCAACTAAAATCCGAGTTTGCCCAGTTGCTTGGGGTCTCGCTGCCAGTCTTTGGCCACTTTGACGTGCAGGTCTAAGTAAATCCGAGTGCCGAGGAGTTTCTCGATCCCCTCCCTGGCCTTACTACCCACCTCGCGTAGCCGCGAACCACCTCTGCCAATAATGATGGCCTTCTGCGAGGGGCGCTCGACATAAAGGTTGACGTGGACGTCTAGCAGCGGATTATCTACGCTGCGTCCTTCGCGCTCTTGAATTTCCTCGACCACAACCGCGAGCGAATGCGGTAGTTCGTCACGAACGCCTTCCAGGGCCGCTTCCCTGATGAGCTCAGCGACCATCACTGAGACGGGTTCGTCGGTGAGTTCGCCTTCCGGATAGAGCGCTGGAGATTCAGGCATATGACTGGCCAGCACCGAAGCAACAGTATCTACTTGAAAGTCTTCAGTAGCGGAGACTGGCACAACATCGTAAAAGCCTTCGCCACCGAACACTTCGCGGCCCAGCGCGGCAACCGCAATCAGCTGCTCGGTCAGTGCGGCTTTACTCACCAGGTCTGTTTTAGTCACCAAAGCAATAATCGGTTTGCGCGGCAGATTGGCTAGCTGATTTGCGATAAACCGATCCCCCGGTCCGATTTTCTCATTGGCAGGCAGACAGAAACCGATGCTATCCACTTCGGAGAGTGTGCCGGCAACCAGATCATTGAGTCGCTGGCCAAGCAACGTGCGCGGCCGGTGCAAACCGGGGGTATCGACCAGGATGAGCTGAAAATCCGGGCGATGCACAATTCCGCGAATAGTGTGCCGGGTAGTCTGCGGCTTAGCCGAGGTGATCGCCACCTTGTGTCCGACCAGGGCGTTGGTCAAGGTTGACTTTCCGGCGTTGGGTCGCCCGACGAGTACCGCGAAACCCGCACGGTAGGGAGTGTCTGCATTTTTTTCAGTCATTATTCTCCGCTTTGTTCTCTGCTTTCCTTGACTGCTCTTCGTTGCTTTCAGCGTTGTCGAAGCGCTGACCGGGAAGGTCAATTCTATGGGCGATCAGATGGCTAACCCTATTACGGCGTCCTTCCAGCCGCTCAGCCCTGAGTTCAAGGCCATCAATAACCACCTCGCTACCGACAATAGGCACCCGACCCAGGTGTTTGGCTAGCAAGCCGCCAACTGTGTCAACCTCGTCATCCGCTAGATCCAGATCGAATAGCTCACCCAGGTCGTCAACACTCATCTTCGCGTTCAACCGATAGTTCCCTGCGCCGAGATCCTCAACTTCCGGAGTTTCAGAGTCATACTCATCGACTATCTCACCCACGATTTCTTCGATCAGGTCTTCCAGCGTGACCAGTCCTGCAGTGCCACCATATTCATCGATCACAATCGCAACATGGGTCGATTCGCGTTGCAGTTCACGGAGCAGATCGCCGACAGCTTTGGATTCCGGTACATAGCGGACTTCTCGACTCAGCATCTCGACGGTGGGACCGGCCTCGGTAGCAGCAAGTCGTTGCTGAGTGGCCACCACGTCCTTCAGATAAAGCACCCCCAGCACCTGGTCGGCGTCTTCACCGATCACCGGGACTCTTGAATAACCAGACCTGATAAAGAGCGCGAGAGCCTGCTTGAGCGAGGAACCGCGCTCAATACTGACAATGTCGGTGCGCGGCACCATCACCGCGCGTACCAGAGTGTCATCGAGTTCGAAAACGCTTTGAATCAGCTCAGCTTCTTCGTCTTCGATCATGTCTGACTCGCTAGCCCGGTCGACGAACTCGCGGAATTCTTCCTCCGAGGCGAAAGCATTTTCGGTGCGTGGCGCCCCCGGAGCAACCGCATTACCCAGATTGATCAACCAGCGCGGGATAGGGCCAAGCAACCAGCAGAGCATTCGAATCAGCCAGGCGGTGCTGCGCAAGACGGCCACCGGATGAAGCCGGCCCAGCTGCCGTGGCGAAACTCCGACCAACACGAAGCCGACGGCAGCCATCACAACTGTGGCCAGCAGGCCGGCCAGCCAAATATTATCGATCAGGTTCAAAAACAGCATGGCCACCGCCACTGCGGCTGCCATTTCGAACCAGATACGCCAGAACCTCAGCGCATTTTGATGGGCAATCGGGTTGTTCAAAATACGACGTAAGGACGCTTGCCGATTGCGTCGTAGCTGATCGCGTTCCTCTTCGATCGCTTCGATCTCATGCCGGGGGAAGAAATTTAGTGCCGCTTCAGCCATCGTCAGAACAGCGGCAAAGGCAACGAAAAGCAGTGCCATTACCGTAAGAATTGCGGTAATCACGCGATGGTCTCCGCAGGTGCCTCACGGCCCAGGAAGCCGCTGAGCAGTTCGCGTTGCAGGGCGAACATTTCAGCTTTCTCTTCCGGTTCTGCATGGTCATAGCCGAGCAGGTGCAGGATGCCGTGAGTTGCGAGCAGCAAAACCTCATCCTGAACGCTGTGTCCACCAGCTTTCGCCTGCTCAGCGGCGACCTGCGGGCAGATCACAATATCGCCGAGTAGACCACTGGGCGCCGGGCGCGCCGAAGTGCCGGGCCGCAGCTCGTCCATCGGAAAGGACAGCACATCAGTGGCGCCCGGCTCATCCATCCACTCAATGTGCAGCTTCTCGATGGCTTCGCGATCGGCCAAGATGAATGACAGTTCCGTTTGCGGGTGCAGATAAAGCCGTTCGAAAATATAACGCGCTAAGCGCACTAGATCCTCTTCGGCAACCTGCTCCCCCGATTCATTATTTACTTCGATACTCATCGTTGGCCGCCTTGATCGCCGTGCTGAGATTTCCGCTGAGAATCTTCCGTCCAGCGCGCATAAGCATTCACAATGTCACCAACCAGCCGGTGCCTGACCACATCGGCGGCTTCCAAATTAGCAAAGGAAATACCGTCGATCCGTTTCAGGATGCCTTCCACAACGCGTAGGCCAGAGCGCGCCCCAACCGGCAGGTCAACTTGGGTAATATCGCCGGTGACCACCATTTTCGAGCCGAAGCCCAAACGAGTCAGAAACATCTTCATCTGCTCAGCGGTGGTGTTCTGCGCCTCATCAAGAATGATAAATGCGTCGTTCAGGGTTCGCCCGCGCATATATGCCAGCGGTGCCACTTCAATGGTGCCAGCAGCCATTAATCGGGGGATGCTCTCCGGGTCGATCATGTCGTGCAGGGCATCGTAGAGCGGTCGTAAATAGGGATCGATTTTATCGCTCAAAGTACCTGGCAGGAAGCCCAGTCGCTCTCCGGCCTCCACCGCCGGGCGGGTCAGGATGATCCGGCTGACCTCCTTTTGCTGAAGTGCTTGAACTGCTTTTGCCATCGCTAAATACGTCTTGCCGGTGCCCGCCGGGCCAATGCCGAAAACGATGGTGTTGGCATCGATCGCGTCGACGTAGCTTTTCTGATTAAGCGTTTTGGGACGAATAGTACGACCGCGACTGGTCAGAATGTTGTGGGTCAGCACATCAACCGGGCTGCTTGGCGCCTGAGCAGCGAGCATTGACACCAGCTGTTCCACCACCTCCGGGGTGATAATGGTTTGCCGCAACACCAGGGCCCTGATCTCGGCAAACAGCCGCATAATTCTGGGCACTTCTGCTTCCGGTCCAGAAACCGAAAGCTCGTTACCGCGGGCGAGGAAACTGATCGCTGGGAATTTCTTCTCAATAGCGCGCAGGGCCTGATCTTCGCCGCCCAAAGAGGCAACCATTTGTTCCGGAGAATCGAAGGTGATGGATTCGGTGCGGACTCCTGCCACGGTGTGTGGGAAAGCAGTCGAATTGAAACTTGCAGTTGAATCAGTCATGGCAGCGGCTCGATGGCCTTACGCTCGCTTTCGGAAGTTAATAACGGTGCGGTTGACTCCATCTTAACTTGTCTTAGCTCACATCCAGCTATTGCTGAGACGCCGGAAAGATCGCAACTGACGGTCTCGGGCTGATCTCAAAACTATTTCGATCTGGTTGCAGTTCGGCTGGAAGTCAGAAACTCGGTGCTTAGCGTCTCATCGCTATGCCAAGCTAGAAGACGTGCTTTTCGCCGTGGGGAGCCGAATCACTAGGAGATAGACGATTAGACGGAAGAAAACTGGACTGAGACAGCTTATTGGGTGGACAGCTTTGCTGCTCGCCCTGTCGGCGGTGCTTGCGTTCACTGCCTGCACCAATGGGCAGAGCAGCACTCAGGCCTCCAATCTGCCGACCAATGTCTCGGCCGAAGCGGGCAGCCTAGGTTCCGCTCCACTTGAAACTGCTGCCGCGGCACAGGGCAACCTGCAAGTTCCGGTGTATTGGATTGGCCGGACCAAGACCAAGGCGGCCTTGTACCGCGAATTCTTACCGCTAGAGAGCGGCGCTGATCCCATTCAAACAGCTGTCCAGCTGATGACCAGCAGCAAACCCCTCGACCCCGATTACTCAAGCCCTTGGTCGAAACCATCCAAATTCGCGGCCTCACTCTCGGACAAGAACGTCATTACTGTTGATCTGTCGGCAGATGCGTTTAGCAAGTCCATCGACAATACGACAGCCCAATTGGCAATCCAAGAACTGGTCTATACCGTGACTGGAGCGGCCGCCAACGCCGGTCTAGTTGATTCAAATCAGGTGGTCCAGGTCTCGATCCTGGTCGACGGTCACACCGATTTCATGGCTTTTGACCAGGTCAAGCTCGACCGTCCAATTAGCAGGGATGCAACCGTTCAGGCGCCGATCTGGGTGATTAGTCCGCAGCAGGGTGCGGTCTTCAATAGCGGTGTGATCACCGTAACCGGACTCGCCTCTGTCAATCTCAGTAAGCTCAACTGGCTGATCCAGCGGATTGAACCCGGCGGAGGTAGGCAGAGTTATCAGAGTGGCAGCACGGCCCTACAGAAAACCACTAAACAAGGCAACTTCAGTTTTTCCATTAGCCCGCCCCCGGGCAATTACGAACTAGTGGTGTTCCATGCCGATTCCTCGGCTTCGGCCAGTCAAGCCGACCCCGACAGTAAGGCTTTTAGCGTCCGCTAGCTGCCACTAAAAAGCCTCAGCGCGGCACTGACAAGATCCGCGACAGCCCGGGATTTGCTGTGCGCTGGCCAGGCCATAACGGTTATCACCGCAGCTGCGTCCGGCACCGGGAGCACTGCATAATCGTCACCCAAGGTGGTGCCAAGAGACTCCGGCAGCAGCGCGCAAGCCCGTCCGAGCATGATCAGCTGGATCAGTTGAGTGAAGTCACGAACTTGCGGGCCAGCGCCCTCGGGGTAGCTGCCGTCCGGTCCTGGCCAGCGCGGCAGTGGCAACCCCGGTATAGTCCTCACCTCTGTGATCGACAACTGGCCGCGGCTGGCCAGCGGATGCGCCGCAGGTAACACCAGCACTTGTTGCTCGGTATGCAGTTCCTCGGTTTCAAGCCCCGCCGTGAGGTCATAGGGAAGCTGCAGCAGCGCAACGTCGGCACGTCCACTGCGCAGCAGGTTTTCCGGTTCACCGGGGCCACAGAGCAGTACCTCGATGGCTGCGGCACTCGGATCTGCCGCATAGCTATCCAGTAACCTCGACAATAATTCTTTAGCGGCCCCGGCCTTAGTGGCCAGCCTAACCCTGAACGGGCTTGCGGCAGCATGCCGAGTGCGACGCTCGGCGGCCTCTACCGCTTCCAGGGCAACCCGGGCCTCGTGCAGCAGCACAGAGCCGGCTTCGGTCAGCGCAATGGTGCGAGCGCCACGATCCAGCAGAATCACTCCGAGCCGTCGTTCGAGTTGCTGAATAGCTCTCGACAGCGGTGGCTGCGAGATCATTAATCGCTGTGCCGCCCGCCCGAAGTGCAATTCCTCCGCGACGGCGACAAAGTATCTCAGCTCCCGTGTCTCCACTAGGTCATATTATCTGGCTCTGACCACCAACAATACCCCTGGGGTATCGTCGGGTAGGTGATTGGTCTTGGACGAGGGCGCCGAGACCGCTGCAGCATGTAGGTTATGACTGAACAGAGGATTGCGCTTATCACCGGCGCTAATAAGGGAATTGGTTACCAGATCGCTGCTGGTCTGGGGGCGCTTGGCTGGCGCGTCGGGGTGGGAGCGCGCGATCAGCAGCGACGCGATGCAGCGGTCTCTCGACTGCGCGACGCTGGAGTCGACGCCTTTGGTGTTCCGCTGGAGGTGACGGATCAGGCAAGCGTTACTGCGGCGGCCGAGTTAATCACCAAACAGGCCGGAGGGCTAGATGTTTTGGTCAATAATGCCGCTATTACCGGCAGCCTGCCGCAGCATCCGAGCACCCTCGATGTTGGTGTGGTAGCAGCAGTTGTCGACACCAATGTACTCGGGGTGATCCGGGTGACCAACGCGATGCTACCGCTGCTGCGTGCCTCAGCGGCTGCCAGAATCGTCAATATCTCCAGCAGCGTGGGCTCGCTGACGCTGCAAACAGCGCAGGGCGTTGACTTGGGGGCAGTCCCCACCGCCTACTTGGCCTCCAAGACCTTCCTCAACGCGCTCACCATCCAGTACGCCAAGGAACTACGGGGCTCCAATATTCTGGTCAACTCTGGCTGCCCGGGCTTCACCGCCACCGACCTCAATGGTTTTAGCGGCGACCGCACTGCGCAACAAGGCGCCGCCATCGCCATTCGACTAGCAACTCTGCCGGCTAACGGCCCGAGCGGTGGCTTCTTCAACGAGGCAGGAACCGTGCCTTGGTGAGCTCCAAACACCTCAGTGGTGGCGGTGTTGAAAGCCTTACCAACGTCCCAAATGCTGGCTGAGCACGCTAATCGCCGCTGGCCCAGCTGTAGACGAACGAAGTACGTGCTGGCCTAGTCTCAGTTGCACCGCTCCGGCCGACGCGAAGAGCTCTAGTTCGCGAGGTGATATTCCGCCCTCCGGTCCGACAATAATGAGCAATTGCTGGCACTCGGCCAAGTCTGGGAGATCGGCGAGCGAACCACTCGCCTGCTCATGCAAGACCAAGAGTTTGGCCGAGCTTCCGAGCTGGGCCAAGGCAGTGCTGTCGAGCAGTCCGGTCACCTCAGGCAGCCAGGCTCGTCGGGCCTGTTTAGCCGCGGCCTGCACAATCTTCCGCCATTTAGCAAGCGACTTTTCAGCCCGATCCGCCTTCCAACGAACAATGGAGCGCTCCGCTTGCCAGGGGATGATTGTGTCCACCCCGAGCTCGGTGGCGGTCTCAATTGCGAGTTCGTCTCGACCATCCTTCGCCAAGGCCTGCACCAAGGTGATGGTCGGGATCGCCGGTAGCTCCCGTCGACGCGCCGCGACGCGCACCGTCAGAACACCCTGCTGGGCACTTTGCACGATGCATTCCAGGCGTAGGCCGCGACCATCGACGAGGTCGACGCTCTCCCCTTGGCTGAGCCGCTTCACGGTTGCCGCATGATGCCCCTCGGTGCCGGTGAGTTCGTAAACATCATCCACCGAGAGGTCACTGACTTCGTTGGCATCGGCAAAGAAAATCGGATTCGTCACTCTCCGAGTTTAGAGCCTGGACCGCGATCAGGTGTGCCGCCGGGTGACTCCAGCGATGCCGCTAAAGGTGACCGAGCTTATCTCGCAGTTTGGCGAAAACCCCGCCCGAGGCCGCGAGCTTACCCTCGGTATATTGCTCACCACGCAACGCAGCGAGTTGTTTTAACAACTCCTCCTGCGCCGCATCAACTTTGGTCGGGGTCTCAATGTTGAGTTCGATTTTCAGATCGCCCCGCCCCTGGCCGCGCAAGTGAGTGACCCCGAGCCCGCGCAAGGTAAGCACCTCGCCTGACTGGGTGCCTGGTTTGACGTTGAGCTGCTGGGTGCCGTCGAAGGTCTCAATATTGAGCTCAGTGCCAAGCGCAGCGGCCGTCATCGGAACATTCACGCTGGCATGCAGGTCATCGCGTTCCCGAGAGAACAACGCATCCCGATTGACCCGCATCTCAACATACAGATCTCCGGAAGGGCCGCCTGCCGGGCCAGCTTCACCTTGGCCGCCGAGCTGAATCCGGGTTCCGGTATCGACGCCCGCAGGCACCTTAATGGTCAACGAACGGCGTGAACGTACCCTGCCCTCACCCATGCACTCATTACATGGCTCCGGAATCACTGTGCCGTGCCCCTGACAGGTGGTGCAACTGGTCACCGTCATCACCTGACCAAGAATGGAACGCACCGGACGCTGCACCTGCCCACTGCCGTGGCAGATCTCGCAAGTTTGCTCCGTGGTACCTTCGCGGCAACAAGAACCCTGACAGGTCTCGCAGAGCACCGCAGTGTCAACTTCAATCTTCTTATTTACACCGAAAACCGCTTCCCGAAGCTCGATTCGAACCCCGATCAGCGCATCCTGGCCGCGTTGTTTGCGCGGAATTGGCCCTTGTCCCGAACCACCTTGACCACCGAAGAAGGTTTCAAAGATGTCCTGGAACGCGAAGCCCTGACCGGAGAAGCCACCGCCACCGAAGCCTGAATCAGTACCGTTTTCGTTGCCTGTGGTGTCGTAAACCCGACGCTTCTGCGGATCAGAAAGCACCTCATAAGCGTGCGAGACGTCCTTGAACTTCTCCTCGGCGTCGTCCCCTTGGTAAACATCGGGGTGATATTTACGCGCCAGCTTACGATAAGCCTTTTTGATTTCCTCACCGGTCGCATCGCGGGAAACACCCAATGCCTCATAATGATTGGTCAAAGTTGTACGTTCTCTTTCTCTTCGAAACTACACACCGGCTAGCCGGCCAAAATTCTTGATAGGTACCGAGCGACGGCGCGAACCGTCGCCATAGTATTGGGGTAGTCCATTCTGATCGGACCCAGCACGCCCAGCTTCGCGGTACCGCTGCCATAGGCGGTGGCCACTACCGATGCCTCCGAAAGCGAATGGTAAGAGTTCTCCCGGCCAATGCTGACCGCGACTCCCCTGGCATCCTGCGCCATCTCGGAGAGCAGCCTAAGCATCACCACCTCCTCTTCCAACGCGTCCAAAACGGGACCGATGCTCAGCGGGAAATCGACATTGGAGCGGGTCAGATTTGCTGTCCCGGCGACCATAAAACGCTCTTCTCGGGCTGCCTGAGCGAGCGCCAGCAAGCCCTCGGCGAGCACCCGCGCAGCGGCGTCAACCGTCACCGGGGCTAAGCCGAGCACCGCGTCGAGGGCAGACGAAAGCTGGCTCACCTGGGTTCCAACCAGTGCGGAGAGGAACTGGGTGCGCAGTTCGGAGAGTTCCTCGCTACTGAGCTGTTGACCGAGGTCAAAGACACTCTGCTCGACCTTGCCATCGTCGAGGATCAAGACCAATAAGACCTGGTGGGGTGCCAGCAGCACGAATTCGACATGCCTAACCGCCGAATTTAACGAGGTGGGGTATTGCAAGACGGCCACCTGGTTAGTCAGCTGAGCTAAGGTGCGCACGGTGCGCTCCAAAACGTCATCCAGATCCGCTGGCCCGCTCAGCACAGCCTGAATGGCTCGCCTCTCCGCTACTGACAGAGGCTTGACCTCGGTGATCCGATCCACAAAAAGACGGTATCCCTTATCGGTGGGGATCCGTCCCGCCGAGGTATGAGGGGCGGTAATCAGCCCCTCTTCTTCCAGCGCGGCCATATCGTTACGAATGGTGGCACTAGAAACACCCAGACGATGGCGATCAACTAGGGCCTTTGAGCCTACCGGTTCGCGGGAATTCACATAATCTTCAACAATGGCCCGCAATACTTCGAGCTTGCGCAATTCGCTCATTCCCGCCTCCTCACCTCGGTATCGCCGCTTGGGTATGAATTAGCACTCACCTACTCCAAGTGCTAAGTCTAATACTTTCCGGGCCGGCTTGATTCCGTGGCGCAGGCGTGTCAGCCAGCGGCGAACCAGCGAGTAGGACAGACTTGAGGAGTGAGTTCCTCTTTTGATTACACCTCCTGGGGCCCGGCCGCACAGCCAATGAAATCGGCACGAAAGAAGCTTTTGCAGGTACCTGCGAGTCCCGGCGCGGTCTTCGAGGACGTGCAGAGCGGCTGGGTCGGTGCGGTGATTCGCACCGAGAAGTCCGGTGGTATGCACATTATGGTGTTGGAGGACCGGCGTGGGAAGACAAAGTCCTTTCAGCTCGGCTTCGGCTTCCTGGTGGACGGCGAGCCGGTCGAGGCGATCGCCCCGGTGGCGACAGCCAAAGCGCCAGCGAGTTCAACCCAGCGCACCGCCTCCGGTTCGGTCAAGGTTGCTGGCGCCCGGGCCAGGGTCGCCCGCGCGAGCAGAATTTGGGTCGAGGGCAAGCACGACGCTGAGCTGGTGGAAAAAGTTTGGGGTGACGACTTGCGGCTGGAAGGCATAGTGGTCGAACCGCTTGGCGGTATCGACGATCTGGTCGCTGCGGTGCGTGTTTTCCAGCCAGGACCGCAGCGGAAACTTGGCGTTCTGGTTGATCATTTAGTGCCGCATTCCAAGGAGTCCAGAATAGCTGCTGAGGCGATGTCGCTACCGGGAGCGGCTGGCAATGTACTGCTGGTCGGGCACCCCTACGTCGATGTTTGGCAAGTGATTAAGCCTAAAGCTCTGGGAATCGCGGAATGGCCGACAATCCCGCGAAATATTGAATGGAAACGCGGCATTCTGCAGGCATTCGGTTGGCCCTCCGCGGATCAAGCAGATATTGCTCAGGGCTGGCAACGACTGCTCAGTAAGGTAAATAGCTATGCCGATCTGGAGCCGACATTATTAGCTCGAATTGAGGAAGTCATAGATTTCCTGACGACTGAAGTATCCTGATGAGGGAGTTTCTTTTGTTAGCGATCAGCGAGGACAGTCAGTGATTTTTCCTGGTGGAGATGAGGACGCTCAGCAGCAAGCTGAACGTCACACCCAACAGTTCGAGTCGGCCCCAGCGCGAGCACTTCCGCTGACTGCTACCGAGGATCAGCAATTCGCTTTTCTGGCCCATTGTGGCGGCATCCTTGGCTTCTTCCCGTCCCTGATTATCTATCTCATTTTCAAGGACCGTGGTCCTTTTACCGCTCAAGAGTCCAAAGAAGCCTTGAACTTCACCCTGCCGCCCACCGTGCTGGCCATTATTCTCAATATCTTGGCAATCAGCATTCCGGTCGTTGGCAGCGTATTTGCCATCCTTGCCGCGGTGATCTGGGCCACTTTGACGGTTTTTTCGGTCATTGCAGCAATTCATGTCAATCGCGGCAACCCATATCGTTATCCGATGAATTTGCGGCTAATCCGCTAGTAACTCACGCACCACGCCGTCGGCGAGCAACCGCCCCTTCAGGGTGAGACTGAGTTCTCCCCGGAAGGCGCGTGTCGGGTCGATGAGTTCACGGGCGATCAGCGAGGCGATTGCGCTCTTCGCTTTCACCCCAAGAGTACTAATCGCTAAGCCTTCAGCTAACCTGGCCCCAAGCATCACATTTTCGAGTTCCCTGGTCTGCGGGTCCAGAACTTCACGCGCGGCAGCGGGCGAAACACCGTCGTTAAGCCGAGCAGCATAGGCAACGGGATGCTTAACATTCCACCAGCGAACCCCGCCCATATGTGAGTGCGCACCCGGACCGATCCCCCACCAATCGTCGCCCCGCCAATACGCCAGGTTATGCTGACAAGCATCATCCGGAGTTCGGGCCCAGTTGCTCACCTCGTACCAGCTCAGCCCGCCCCGGCTCAGTAGCTCTTCGGCTATTAGATACTTTTCGGCATGATCATCATCGTCGATCATCGGCACCTCACCGCGTCGAATTTGCGCCGCCAACCGAGTGCCCTCCTCAATGATGAGCGCATAGGCGGAGAGGTGATCAGGCTGATAGCTGAGCGCAGCTTCGAGTGACTCTCGCCAATCCGCCAGTGATTCCCCGGGGGTGCCGTAAATCAAGTCGATACTAACTTTTAGACCAGCCTGCCTAGCCCACTCGACAGCCTGCGGCACACGCTCCGGACGGTGTGTGCGGTCCAGCACCTTGAGTACTTTCGGCACCGCCGACTGCATGCCAAACGAGACTCTGGTGAAGCCAGCCTGCGCGAGCCTTTGCAGACTCTGCTCAGTGACCGAGTCCGGATTCGCCTCAGTGGTCACCTCAGCGTCCTGCTCAATTCCCCAGTGTGCAATGGCAGCGCCGAGAATAGCGGCTAGATCGTCAGCTGGAAGCAGCGTCGGCGTGCCACCGCCAAAGAACACCGTGCTGAGTTTGCGCTCAGGCATCCCCGAAGCGCTTAGCGCACGGGCCGCGAAGTCAAGTTCCTGGATCGCGGTGCCGGCATAGGCTGCCTGCGAGGCACCGCCGCCCAGTTCAACCGCGGTATAGGTGTTGAAGTCGCAATAACCGCAACGCACCGCGCAGAACGGAATGTGCGCGTACAGGCCAAAACGCCGGTCCGTTGCCCGCTGGGCTGATTGCGGCGGCAACACGCCGTCGGCCGGAGCCGGATCCCCCTCAGGCAAAGTGCTCGGCATACTTAGCTCTCCGCATCCTGGCGACTATTTCTTCGCCTTATCTTTGCTGTCTTTACTGGATTCGGAGGAGAGCGCCGCGATGAAGGCCTCTTGTGGCACTTCTACCCGGCCGACCATCTTCATTCGCTTCTTGCCCTCTTTTTGCTTTTCCAGCAGCTTACGCTTACGGGTGATATCGCCGCCGTAGCACTTGGCCAGCACATCCTTCCGAATCGCCCTGATGTTCTCCCTAGCAATGATCCGAGCACCAATGGCAGCCTGAATCGGCACCTCGAATTGCTGACGGGGAATCAACTCGCGCAGCTTGCCGGTCATCATCACACCGTAGGAGTAGGCCTTATCACGGTGCGTGATGGCGCTGAAAGCGTCGACTTGCTCACCTTGCAGCATAATGTCGACCTTGACCAGGTCAGCCACCTGATCGCCGTCGGCTTTCCAGTCCAGCGAACCGTAGCCACGGGTCTTCGATTTAAGGATGTCGAAGAAGTCAAAGACGATCTCAGCGAGCGGCAGCCGGTAGCGGATCTCCACCCGATCCTCGGAAAGGTAATCCATCCCGCCTAGGATGCCACGACGGCTCTGGCAGAGTTCCATAATGGCGCCGACAAAATCGTTCGGTGCCAGAATGGTGGCGGAAACCATTGGCTCGCGAACTTCAGCGATCTTACCGGTCGGGTACTCACTCGGGTTGGTGACGTGGACGATCTTCTTGTCCTCCAAGGTCACCTCGTATTCAACGTTCGGAGCAGTCGAAATCAGGTCGAGGTTATACTCCCGTTCCAAACGCTCCCGGGTGATTTCCAAGTGCAGCAGCCCCAGGAAGCCGACCCGGAAGCCGAAGCCCAAAGCTGCCGAGGTCTCCGGTTCATAGACCAGGGCGGCGTCATTGAGCATGAGCTTTTCCAGTGCATCGCGAAGCACCGGATAGTCGGTGCCATCCAGTGGGTAAAGCCCCGAGAACACCATTGGCTTCGCATCTTCGTAGCCGCCGAGCGATTCCTTGGCAGGCTTGTGCAGACCCGTGACAGTATCTCCGACCTTGGACTGACGGACGTCTTTTACCCCGGTGATCAGGTAGCCAACCTCGCCCACTCCGAGCCCCTTCGACGGCGTTGGCTCCGGTGAGCTCACGCCGATCTCCAGTAACTCGTGCGCGGCACGGGTGGACATCATCTGAATCTTCTCGCGCGGGGTCAACTGACCGTCGACCACCCGAACGTAGGTGACTACGCCACGATAAGTGTCGTAGACGGAGTCAAAAATCATCGCCCGAGCCGGGGCGTCAGGATCACCCTGCGGTGCCGGCAGCTCATGCACGATCTGATCCAAAAGAGCTTCGACGCCAACCCCGGTCTTGCCGGAGACCATCAGTACGTCCTCCGGTTTGCCGCCAATGAGGTTCGCCAGCTCAGCCGCATATTTTTCGGGTTGCGCGGCGGGCAGATCTATCTTGTTCAGCACCGGGATGATGGTCAGGTTATTTTCCATCGCCAGGTAAAGGTTCGCTAGCGTCTGAGCCTCGATGCCCTGAGCAGCGTCGACCAGCA
This sequence comes from Psychromicrobium lacuslunae, assembly GCF_000950575.1. Lineage (NCBI taxonomy): Bacteria > Bacillati > Actinomycetota > Actinomycetes > Micrococcales > Micrococcaceae > Psychromicrobium > Psychromicrobium lacuslunae. The sequence continues at coordinate 1,057,094 of NZ_CP011005.1, read as the reverse complement.
GAATGGCACCCTCGCAAGCCGCCAGGGAACGGGAGACCTCGTAAGTGAAGTCAACGTGACCGGGGGTATCGATCATATTTAGGCAATAGGCCTGCCCGTCCACTTCCCAGGGAATGCGCACTGCCTGCGACTTAATGGTGATGCCGCGCTCGCGCTCAATGTCCATCCGGTCCAGGTACTGCGCCTTCATATCGCGCTGTTGGACGACGCCGGTCAGCTGCAACATGCGGTCCGCGAGAGTAGATTTCCCGTGGTCGATGTGGGCGATAATGCAGAAGTTCCTAATGATCGCCGGATCGGTCGCGGCGGGCACCGGTGCGGTGCGGGCCATGGGTGACACAGATGTTCCTCACTGTTGGGGTGCTCCCCTGGTAAACGGAGCAAATTCAATTCTCCCATATGCTGGTGCTGTGAGTGACGAAGCAGCTGATTATCACGGCCCCGGCACCGTCAGATATGCCCCGCAGCCGGATGGCGAGCCTGACCCCGGTGAAATCGTCTGGACCTGGGTCCCGTTTGAGGATGATCCGACGCAAGGGAAAGATCGCCCGGTGCTGCTGATCGGCAACGACGGACCGTGGCTGCTCGGCTTGATGATGACGAGCAAGGACCATGTGCAAGGTAGCGCTGTCGATCAGCGCACGCATCGTGACTATGTTGACGTCGGAATCGGCGGCTGGGACAAGCAGCAGCGCGCAAGCGAGGTTCGGGTGGATCGTATTCTGCGCATCGCGGCGGAGAAAATTCGCCGCGAGGGTGCCGTGCTCGGTGCCGAGCCCTTCAACCAGGTGGCCGATGCCCTGCGACTACGACATGGCTGGCGCTAAACTCCCATCTAACCGGGAAAGTCTGCTAAAATTTATTGCTGTGTGTCCGCGCAGGTCGGCGGTCACGACGGATCAGCCGGACGTTCACCAAAATCGAGCATCCCCACGCCGCTGTCAATGGTTGATTCAACGCCCTCTAGACCATTTCCGCTTTAACAAGAGAGTTCATACGTGGCTAATATCAAGTCCCAGAAGAAGCGCATTCTCACCAACGAGAAGGCACGCCAGCGCAATGTTGCTGTCAAGTCCGAGCTGAAGACTGCGGTTCGCGCAGTCAACGAAGCCATCGAGGCTGGCGACAAGGAAACCGCAACCACCGCGCTGGTTGCTGCTAACCGCAAGCTGGACAAGGCTGTCAGCAAAGGTGTTATTCACCTGAACCAGGCAGCCAACCGCAAGTCTGCGATCTCCAAGAAGGTCAGCAAGCTTAGCTAAGTTTTCTAAACACTGATGGCCGGTCCCTTTCGGGACCGGCCATCAGTGTTTAACACTTAAAGCCGGTAAACCTCAGGCTACGTCCCTAACATCCCCTTGCTAGGGGATAGAAATTCCATATTTTTCCTTGACGAATCGCCAAAATAGCGGCACTGCCTCGGCCGCAGGCCTTTCGATTCTTTCGTCCCATCCGGTAACCGAACGATGCTCAATCACGACAAACCCTCGCGGCGGAGGCTTCATCGATTCGGGCGATCGAACCTAGATAAAGTCTTTTGGCGCTTTTCCCAATGGCCGAGAAGTCACATGTAGATCGTACATAGAGGTTCTTCCAGCCAGACGATTTGCGCCGCTGCCGCTCACAATGCTTTCGAGGATATCGAGAAGGTAGTGCGGCTCTTCTTGGCGAGAGCTAACCGCCCGGATAGAATCAACGATCTCATCCCAAGGCCTTGGGATGAACCGAACCCCGCCTGCAATGCTGCTCACCTATCAGCGCCCGCGCGCCGCGGTAGCAATGATAGTGACTGCCCGCTCCACGGCGTAGACCGGATCGCGGGAAGCACCTTTCACCTGGGCATCGGCGAGGGCCAGCGCGCGAATCGCTTCGGCCAGCCCTTCTTCGCTCCAGCGCTCTGCTTCGCGACGCGCCTGGTCAACTTGCCAGGGCGCCATCCCGAGTTCCTTGGCCAAACCCGCCGAACTCCCTCGGGCACCATAAACTTTCGCCACCGCACGAACCTTCATCGCGAGCGAGGCCACCAAGGGCACCGGATCAACACCGGTGGCAAGCGCGTGTCGCAAGCTGGAAAGCGCCACTGCGCCGTTCCCGGCGACTGCTGCATCGGCGACTTTGAAAGCTGTCGCTTCAACTCTGCCGCCATAATATTTGTCCACTAGCTCAGCGCTAATCGGACCGTCCACGTCGGAAACCAGCTGACTACAGGCAGCGGCCAATTCGGAGAGCTGCGAACCAACCGCGGCGACCAGGGCGCGCACCGCTTCCGGAGCGATTCTGCGGTTGGCAGCTTTGAACTCTGCCACCACAAATTCCGCCTTTTCAGAATCTTTTTTGAGCGGCTGGCACTCCACAAAGGGAAAACCAGCTGCCTTAACGGCGTCGAGGAGTTTCTTACCACGCACCCCGCCGCCATGCTGTAGGACCACCACGCAATCAGTCTCAGGCGATTCAAGGTAACTCAGCGCCTCAGCGAGGAAAGTGTCACTCATACTCGCCAAGCCAGAAATTTCAATCAGCTTGCTCTCACCAAACAGTGATGGACTCGCGGCCATCATCAGCTCACCCCCGGCGTATTGGGCGGCCTCTAAGCGGGTAATCTCAAGATCCGGGTGCGCTTGACGCAAAGCCATCCGAACCGTCTCCATCGCGCGGTGAGCAATGTATTCTTCGGGTCCCTGGATCAGGATGATCGGAGCCGCCGGAATCGCCCGCCAGCTGACAGTATTCGCCTTAGCCGCGCTCTTTGCTGTTTTAGCCGTTGCCACCCCTCAAGCCTGCCATGCGATACCGACATTGGAAAACCAATGACTAGAACCGACAGCCATCTACGGTCTGCTGAATCGGCTACATCGGCAAACCGTAAAGCCGAGCGAATAACCATCGACTTGCCAACCAGCCCAGCAGCATTACTAGCGCTAAGCTCAGACCTCTGAGCAAGGCTTTCAGCAAGCAACAGAGGACAGCTAGCCCGGGAGCAGCAGCCAGCAGCTCGGCTACCCACCGACCGCGGCGGGAATACAGCACACCAGCGGCGAGCAGCAATAATGGAGCGATCGCCATCAGCAACACTCCCGGAACACCTTCCGGCCACGGCAATGAGGCCCCAGGCAAGGCGGCAAAAAATCGTGCCACATCGGCGACCCACCCAGCGCCCAGGCCGGAAATGAACAACAACGGGCTCGCAAATCCGGGAGCCAACAGGAGCAGTGGGATGGCGACTATGCCGGCTAAGGTACAGATCGTCACCACCGGCGCCGCGAGGATATTGGCAAACAGCGCATAACTGCTGAATTTCGGTGTCAGCAACACAATCACGGGTGCACAGAAGAGCTGCGCTGTCAGTGGTACCGCCAAAGCTAGGGCGATGCTTTCTGGCAGCCAGCGCGCAAGAAGCTTCTGGATTGCCTGAGCACTGGTAATCAGTCCGAATGTCGCTAACACCGAGAGCAAAAAACCAAAGTCTAAGGCGAGCCATGGATCGATTAGCAGCAGCACCAGCACGGCAGTAGAAAGTAAAGCCAGCTGCTGTTTGCTACGCCCGCCGAGCACTGCCACCACACCGAGCACACCCATCGTTGCTGCCCGCAGCACACTTGCCTGTGCCCCAACCACGATGACAAAACAACTAAGCGCCAAGATACCAGCGAGTGCAGAGAGATAACGCGGCAGTCGCAGAGTGCGGGCCAGCAGCACGATACCGATCAGCACCACGCTGCAGTTCATCCCACTCACCGCAGTGAGGTGGCTGAGACCCACAACTTTCATCGCTTGGCCAAGAGCTGGCGGTAATCCACTTCTATCCCCTATAGTCATCCCCGGCAGTAGTGCGGCAGCGTCGGGCCAGCTGGCAGCCCAGACCGATAGAGAGTCGGCTCGCAGCCGCTGTCTAAGGACGTCGACCACTGTGATCGAATCCGAGGCGCTCAACACAGTTGGCGTGGTTTTCGGCAAGAGCAGAAGCCGGGTCTTAGGTGCACCAGGGAAGGGTCGCAATTCGCCCAGTATCCTGACAGTGTCCCCTCCTCGCAGCCCCAGCCAATGCTGGTCCCCCTGCACTCTAACCGGTAGGTTGACGGAGCTGCCTTGCTCGCCGCGAGAGGCTCGCGTTATGGTTGCAGCAATCAAGTCCGTTGGTAGCGAATCGCCGATATCCGTCGGAGATTCGTCAATGTGGAGTTCAAATTCGAGAGTGCTCCGTTGCATCGAACCCTGCTGAATCAACTCTGGAATCCGCGCTGTGGTCACCGCATTTGAAAACAATAAAAACACTGTCGCTAGCCCCACCGTCACTACGCACTGCCAAAGCGGTGCAGCACCGTATTTCCCATACGCAATGACGACTACAACGAGGATGGCCAGCCCCAAGAGGCTAAACCCCACTACCTTTGCTACGGCAGCGGGTAATTGGATGCCAGCCGCAGCAGCCAACCAGCAGCAAAGACCGGCTGGAAGCAACCTCACGTCGTTCCAGAGTGCGGCACCACGCGCTCTGGGCTGCCGCAGCTTCAGCTTCAGACCGCGCAGCGACCGCCGCACCAGCCCGGTATATAAGTTACTTTGGCGCCGAGGCTCCGAACCACGCCGCAGCGCAACTTCATGATGGTCTACTGCGCTCCGATACTGTTGCCAGCTTCGCTGCACTTTTCCCGGCCGCTCAGACCGCAATCAGTGGGAGCAATGCCTCAAGCATCTTGCTGCCTATACCGGGCACAGAATCCAGATCATCCGGTTTCTTAAAATCTCCGTGCTCATCATGCCAGTCCCGAATACGTTGAGCCAGCACCGGACCGACCCTCGGCAAAGTAAGTAACTCCGTGACCGAGGCGGTATTGATATTGACCTTTAACCCGCTTATTCCGGCTAGCCCGCCGACGCTACCCTTTTGCACTCCGACTGCTGAGTTATTCAGGACCGACTGATTTGCCCCGGAGCTGGCAGTGCTCGAACCACCAGCAGCGAGTGTACTTGCTGCCTTCGCTTGCGCACTGCTCGGCACCATAATCTGTTGACCATCTTGCAGCGTAGCCGCCAAATTGAGAGCACTCAGCGCAGCCGTCTTCAGAGCACCTCCAGCGGCCTGAATTGCCTGGTAGACCCGACTCCCCGGCGGCACGTGTTGCACACCGGGATGAGTCACTTCCCCCACAATATGCACCACGAAACTGGCAGCTCCGGTCTGTCCCGAGGCCGAAACAGAAGCCGAAACAGTACTTGCCGGGTTTGGGGCTGGAACTTTGTCCGAGCCAACTCGCAAACTGGGTACCTGCACCGAGACCTGTTGCATCCGACCGTCGCCCGGCCCGGTATTGGTATTTATCAGCCAACACACTACTGCTAGAACTGCGGCCAGCAGCACAGTCGCTATTGCTGCCTTGGCAGTCACCCGCCAGCGTATCTTTTGTCGTAAAGACTCAACCCGAACCGCAGATTGAACCTCCGCTTCGGGGAACAATTGCGCCAGTCTTGAGCTAAGCGCGAGATGCTTATTGCTGCTTGCCATCCCATCAAGCTATGCCGAGACAATCATGAGCTCAATAAGAGTATCGCTGGATGTGTGAAAAACGGCCTTTGGCCGGGGATGTGCAGGAGGAGTTAACGCTATTCAACGCCGGTGATTACCACGGCCAACACACCAAGTCCCACATGCGCGGCTAATACTGCTGGTAGGTCGCTGATGAAGGCGAGTTCGGGTGGTACCGGCATGGCGCGGACTCGATCCAAAAGGTTCTCAGCTTGGTCAGGATTGCCGAAATGATGCACAGCCGCTTGGCACTGCACCTTCTGAGCTTTCCGATCAATAATTTCTTGCGCGACCAACTCGTCCATCCTGGCAATCGCTTTGGCACTGGACCTCACCCGCTCCAGGGGAACCACCTGACCATTAGCTACGCTCAAGATCGGCTTGATCGCGAGCACGGTGCCAAACCAGGACGCGGCCGCTCCAATCCGACCACCGCGGCGCAACTGTTCAAGCGAGGGAACATAGAAGAAAACCTTGCTGCTCTGCAGCTGCTGATTGACAATAGCCAGCACCTGCTCAAAGTCGTCCCCCCGTTCAGCGGCACGTACCGCAGCCTGCACCGCGAACCCTTGAGCCATCGCGACAGTTCGGCTGTCCAGCACGTGCACCGGGACCTCTACTCGTCCCGCGGCCAGCCTAGCTGCCTCTACGGTGCCAGAAAGCTCAGCAGAAATATGCACCGAAAGTATCTGCTGATAACCCTGATCAGCCAAGCCCTGGTACACCCGTTCGAAATGACCGGGCGAAGGCCTAGAGGTTTTCACCGGCTTACCGGCGGCTAGTGCCAAGCTCAAGGTGCTCAGCAGCTCCGGGTCGCCTTCATCGAAGATCTCGCCGTCCACCATCACCGGCATCGGCACCACAGTGAGGAGCTCGGATCGGAACCCCGCTGGTAGGGCGGCGGCAGAGTCAGTAACCACTGCCAGCCGAGGCTCAACGACCGCCGACGGGGCGCTCTGCCGGTCGCCCGGTAGCCGCAATTTAGCACGCAACCAGCCGAGCGGCCCCTCCGAACCCGTCATGCCCTAACCATGCGTGCTCAAAACTTGGCGCCTATGCCGGAACGATATTGACGAGCTTGGGTGCCCGCACGATAACCGTGCGAATCTCCCGACCGGCGAGAAACTTCTGCACATTTTCGGAGGCCAAAGCCAACTCCCGCAGTTGCTCCTCGTCAATGTCAGGGGTGACTTCCAAGCGTTCGCGTACCTTGCCCTGCACTTGCACCACGGCGGTCACAGTCGACTCAACTAGCAGTGCTGGATCCACTGTCGGCCAGGAGGCGCGAGCTACGAAGTCCGAATGCCCCAGTTGTTCCCACATATCGTCTGCAGTGTAGGGCGCAAACAGGCTTAACAGGATGGTCACCGCTTCGGCGGCTTCACGGGCCGCTGGATCAGCGGCTCCGGCGCCTGAGTCGATTGCCTTCCGGGTGGCGTTCACCAGTTCCATAATCTTGGCGATAACGACATTGAACTTATGTGCGTCCAACAGTTCGGCCGCCTCGGCCACAGTTCGATGCGTCACCGAACGCAAGGCAGAATCTCCCTGCCTCGGGTCACTATCCACTGGACTAGAAACGTCCTGAGCCAAGCGCCAGGCTCGAGCCAAGAACTTCGCCGAAGCGCCAGGCGAAACATCCGCCCAGTCCACATCGTCCTCGGGCGGCGAGGCAAAAATCATTGTCAGTCGAACCGCGTCGACACCGAATTTATCCAGTTGCTCCGACAAATCAATGCCATTGCCCAGCGACTTGCTCATCGCCTTTCCGCCATTGATTACCTGGCCCTGGTTCAGCAGCGCTCCGAAGGGCTCCTGCGCACTAACCATGCCTAAGTCAAAAAGCACCTTCATAAAGAACCTGCTGTACAGCAGATGTAGGATCGCGTGCTCGACGCCACCGACGTACTGCGCCACTGGCATCCAGTTTTTGGCAGCTTCTGGCTCGAACGGCAGGTTCTCATTCTGGGCTGAGATATAGCGCAAGAAGTACCACGAAGAGTCCACGAAGGTGTCCATGGTGTCGGTATCGCGCTGCGCCGTACCGCCACACTTCGGGCAGCTGACATTGACCCAATCCTGCGCAGCGGCCAAGGGTGAAGTACCCTTCGGCGCCAGGTCTTCACCACGCAGATTCTCCGGCAAACGCACCGGCAGCTGATCGTCTGGTACCGGCACTTCACCACATTCGGCGCAGTGAATGATCGGGATCGGCGCACCCCAGAAGCGCTGGCGGCTCAACAGCCAGTCACGTAAACGGTAGTTAATGGTTTTTTTGCCGCTCTGCGCAGTTTCCAGCAACTCGATGGCCGCCGGAATCCCTTCCGCCTTGCTCAGTCCATCAAGGCTGCCTGAATTGATCAGCGTGCCTTCACCCACCGTGGCTACTCCGGAAACAGCTGGATCGTCTTCACCGGTATCCACTACTACCCGCACCGGCAGCCCAAAGGCACGGGCAAAGTCCAAATCGCGTTGATCGTGCGCTGGCACCGCCATTACTGCGCCGGTGCCATAATCGGCCAGCACATAATCAGCCGCCCAGATCGGCATCCGTTCCCCGGAAAGCGGGTTGATCGCATAACGTCCCAAGAAGACGCCAGTCTTTTCCCGTTCGGTAGCTTGCCGCTCAATCTCGGAGAGCTTCTTAACGTCTTCCTGATAGGCGCGCAGTTGCTCCCGGTGCTCATCACTCACCAGCTCACCAGCCAGCTCCGCATCGGCTGCAACCACGAAGAAGGTAGTGCCGTAAATGGTGTCCGGCCGCGTGGTGAAAACGGTGATCTTCCGATCCAGACCCTCAATTTCGAAGTCCACATGCGCGCCGGCGGAGCGGCCAATCCAGTTCCGCTGCATGGCCAGCACTCGCTCCGGCCAGTGACCTTTGAGCGGTTCCATATCGTCCAGCAGCCGATCAGCATAATCAGTGATCTTGAAGTACCACTGATTCAAGCTCTTCTTGGTCACTGGGGTGCCACAACGCTCGCAGGCGCCATTGACTACCTGTTCATTGGCCAGCACGGTCTGGTCTTTGGGGCACCAGTTAACCGGTGAATTCTTCCGGTATGCCAAACCCTGCTGATAAAAACGCAGGAACAGCCACTGCGTCCAGCGATAGTATTCCGGATCGGAGGTGTGCAACTCACGTGACCAGTCCACCGCGATCGCGTAGCGCTTGAACGAGGTCGCCTGGGTCTCGATATTGGCGTAAGTCCACTCCGCCGGGTGCGCATTGCGCTTGATTGCAGCGTTCTCCGCGGGCAGTCCAAAGGAGTCCCAGCCGATTGGGTGCAGCACGTCAAAGCCCTGCAACTTCAGGTAACGAGCAACGACGTCGCCCATCGCGAACGCCTCGGCATGACCCATGTGCAGATCACCGGAAGGATAAGGGAACATATCCAGCACATAGCGCCGCTCTTTTGAGCCGTCGTCGACCGGTTCAAAGAGCTTCGCTTCCTCCCACCGCGGCAGCCACTTCGCCTCCATCGATGCGACATCATAGCTCTTGGCTGTATCGTCGACCGGTTGAGTGACTGACTGCTGGCTCTCTGTCTGCTGGCCCATGGCCCTGCCTTCCCTGACTAAAAACTTTCCGCCAAACGTGGACATACAAAAGCCCCTCGTGGCGCGCTAACACCGGGCAAGGGGCAAACCGTACAGCGAACTAAAACTACCGCTGCACGGCTATCTAAGCAGTCCAAAACGTTGGCGGAAGAAATGCATAGCTCAACTTTAGCGCATTCTGTTCACCGCTCTGATGGTATCTGGTCAAAAACACCCCGTAAGGGGCGATATTCTTATCTTGAATGCTTCAGGCATTCGTGCCGAGGAGGAGTGCTCCCACGGCCGATCGGCCACCCGTCAACCCTAAAATCACGGCTGGCCCGTCATTTGATAGGTCTTCTCATATGCCTCAAATGTTTGCTCCAGTAAACCCACGCCCCGCAGAAATCGCCGACGACGCCGTCGCTCTGGTTCGAAAATGGCTGGAAACACCAGTTTCCGATTCAGCCAAAAAAGCGGCTAGTTCCGCTGCCCTGCTGGCCGAAGTACTTAAAGACCAAAATGGTCTTGACTTCACCATCGGTTTCGTGGATCGGGTGGTGCGGCCCGAAGATCTCGGCGTCGCCGCCCGCAATCTCGCCCTGCTAGCCCGCAGCACACCCAAATTCCTCCCTTGGTACATGAAAGCTGGCGTGCGGATCGGCGGGGCCTTCGCACCGTTGCTGCCCTGGGCCGTGGTGCCGGTAGCCCGGGCCATTCTCCGCCAGATGGTCGCCCACTTGATCGTGGATGCCCGCCCCCGCCAGCTCGGCCAATCGATCGCCAAGCTCAAGCACGATCACACCCGACTCAATATCAACCTGCTCGGCGAAGCGGTGCTGGGTGATAAAGAAGCCGATGCTCGATTGGCAGGTACCAAAGAGCTGCTCAACCGCCCCGATGTGGACTACGTCTCGATCAAAGTGTCCTCGGTGGTCGCCCAGATCAATATGTGGGCGTTCGAAGAGAGCGTGCAAAAGATCACCGAGCGCTTGGTACCGCTTTATCTGGACGCTGCGTCCTCGGCCGAACCCAAGTTCATTAACTTGGACATGGAGGAATACCACGATCTCGATCTCACCGTTGCTGTTTTCAAGCGCATCCTTGATCGTCCGGAACTACGCACCCTAGAAGCCGGCATTGTTTTGCAGGCTTATCTGCCCGATGCCCTGGGCGCTTTGCAAGACCTGACCGAATGGTCCAAAGCCCGCCGCGCCGCCGGTGGAGCGGGAATCAAGGTCCGTCTAGTCAAGGGCGCGAACCTGGCGATGGAGAAGGTCGACGCAGCCATGCACGGCTGGGAACTCGCTACGGTAGCCTCCAAGCAGGACGCCGACACTAACTACAAACGCTGCCTGGACTGGGCGCTCCAACCCGAGAACACCGACGCAGTGCGGCTTGGGGTCGCCGGGCACAATCTTTTCGATATTGCCTTCGCTCACCTGCTGGCTGAGCAGCGCGGTGTCTCCGGACAGATCGAATTCGAAATGTTGCTCGGTATGGCCGAGGATCAGGCTGACGCGGTGCGCCAGGACGTTGGCTCACTGCTGCTCTACACCCCGGTGGTCAAGCCGCAGCAGTTCGATGTGGCCATCAGCTACCTGATCCGACGGCTGGAAGAGAACGCCAGCCAGGAAAACTTCATGTCTGCCGTCTTCGAGCTGACCTCGAACCCGCAGCTATTGGAGCGTGAGACTCAGCGCTTCCTAGCCTCGCTGGCTGAGCTCGACGCCGAGGTACCGGAACCCAACCGTCGGCAGCAAACTGACCGGGCGCCACAGTTGCCTGCGAGCGGCTTTGCGAATGCCGATGACTCTGATTCCTCGCTGCCGAATGTTCGGGCCTGGGGCCGCGAAGTTCTCGCTAAGGTGCCAGCGTCAAAGCTTGGTGTCGATTTAGTGAGCAGCGCTGCTTTTGATAGCAATGAAGCGGTTGACGTACTGATTGAGCGAGCTCTTGCGGCGCAGGCCGAGTGGGCTGCCCAGGGCGGCGAAGGCCGGGCTGCGCTGCTGCGACGCGCCGCCATCGAACTCTCCAAACGACGCGGCCAGCTTATCGAAGTTGCCGCTAGTGAGACCGGTAAGACGCTAGCCGAGGGCGACGTCGAAATCAGCGAGGCGATTGACTTCGCCAACTACTACGCGCTGAGCGCCACCAAGCTAGAGCAGGTTCAGGGCGCGACCTTCGTGCCCTCGAAACTTACCGTGGTGACGCCGCCGTGGAACTTCCCGATCGCAATCACCGCCGGGTCAATCCTGGCTCCGCTGGCCGCCGGCAGCACCGTGATCGTCAAACCCGCGCCGCAGGCAAAGCGCTGTGCTGCAGAAGTCGTCGAGGCGCTCTGGGCGGCGGGTATTTCCAAGGACGTGCTGATCTTCGCTGATGTGGCTGAAGGCCCCATTGGCCAACACCTGATCTCACACCCTTCCGTTGACCGAGTGATTCTGACCGGCGCCTACGAAACTGCGAAATTGTTCCGCTCCTGGCGGTCGGATTTGCCGTTGTTAGCTGAGACTAGTGGCAAGAACGCCATCATCGTCACCCCTAGCGCCGATCTCGATGTAGCTGCCAAGGACGTGGTGAAGTCAGCTTTCGGGCATGCAGGGCAGAAGTGCTCGGCGGCTTCATTGGTGATTTTGGTGGGCTCGGTGGCTGATTCAGACCGTTTCCGGAACCAGTTGGTTGATGCTGCATCATCCCTTAAAGTCGGGTTCCCAGACAATCCCGAAACCGAGATGGGCCCGATTATCGAACCCGCGGCTGGAAAGCTGAAGACCGCGTTGACCACCTTGGGCGAAGGTGAATCATGGCTGGTAGAGCCCCACAAGCTCGACGTCGAAGGTCGGCTCTACTCCCCCGGCGTGCGCACCGGGGTACAGCCCAATAGTTACTACCACCTGACCGAGTTCTTCGGCCCGGTGCTGGGTATTATGACCGCTAAGAACCTGGAAGAGGCGATCGAACTGCAGAACGCCTCGGCCTACGGTCTGACCGCAGGTTTGCACACGATGGACGCCGCCGAACTCAGCCTTTGGCTGGAAAAAGTCCAGGCTGGCAATCTATACGTGAACCGCGGTATCACCGGCGCAATCGTGCAGCGTCAGCCCTTCGGTGGCTGGAAGCGTTCGTCGGTGGGCGCTGGTGCTAAGGCTGGTGGGCCGAACTACTTGGTACACCTGGGTTCCTGGCAACCTGCTGTGATCGAGGGCGAGCGGACCGCGCCGCTGCGTCCCGCCGTCGAGCAGGCGCTCAAGGCTGTATCGGCCGAGCTCTCTGGTGAGGAAACGGCATTCTTGAACCGTGCTGTAATTGACGATCAGCTGCAGTGGTCGGCCGAGTTCGGTGTAGCCAAGGATGTCTCGGCGCTTGGCGTCGAGCGGAACGTGTTCCGTTACCTGCCGCTGCCGGTTGAGGTCCGTTGGGTTGCTGACTCCGCTGCTGCGATGCTGCGAGTGGTGGCCGCCGGTCACCGAGCGGGTAGCAAGCTGACCGTCTCGCTGGCCACCGAGCCGAGCACACCGGTGCGGAATGCGCTGACTCAGCTCGGCGTCGCGGCCTCGGTTGAGGACCAAGCTGCCTGGGCTAATCGAGTCGCAGCCAGAGGCGCCGTCCGAGTGCGTTTGGTGGGCGACGTCGACCGCGCGGCCGAGCAAGCCCTGCTGAGCGCGAGCGAAGGGAGCCCGGACATCGCGATCTACGCGGGCCCGGTGACCGAGGCTGGCCGGGTTGAATTGCTACCGTTCCTGCACGAACAGGCCATCGCAATCACCGCGCACCGCTTCGGCAACCCAGACAATATCTCCCACACGGTGTTCTAAGCCCCGACTTCTCCCCGCGAGTTCGCGGTTAAGTCTCGGATTCGCCAGTAATTACTAGCGAATCCGAGACAAAGTAACGAACTCGCGGGGGGCGGGGGGACAAGCTCGCAGCGGATTATCCACAATGGTGTTCAGCGCTATGGCATCCCGTTAGGTTCAAGGGGAAACTCTTCCTCATGAATCAGCAACCGCCAGCCCAGCAATTTGCCCCACGCCCTCCGGTCCACGGTACAAAGCATCATGATCAGCGTGGCGAACTTCGGCTACGGAATCGACGACTTCTGCTCGATGATCGCTGGCCCTCTGAAGAACTTCAAACCAGGCCTCAGCTCAATGAAGCAGGGATTAATCATCTGCTATTGGATGAGTTTTTAGATCTCGGATTGGTGACAAGAGTCCGCAGCGGCGTCTATCTGAGGACTGAAGTCTGGAAAAACACCCAGTCTTGGGAACGCGCGGATCTACAGCTTTCTGCACATTCCCTGCTCGCACCGGGTCACTATCTTTACACTCATCAGAGCGCTGCTCGTCTGCATGGCTTGCGGACCTGGGGACTGGACCAACGGATTCACGTCAACCTGCCTTACCGGTGGTCTCGAGACGGCTTTGCCGCTGATCTGGTTTCGCACTATTCAGTGGTCTCACCGAATGAGGAACGTCTGGTGATCAATAACAGCAATCAGGTCTTCAGGGTCACTTCGCTGGAACGCACGGTGACCGATTGTGCCAGAGTGCTTGGATTCGAACGCGCGGTGGTGATTGGCGATCATGCCTTGCGAGAAGGAGCCAATCTGACACAGATGAACACGATGCTTGCAAAAACGCCGGGAAGTCGCGGTGTACGTCGCGCCCGCGCTGTGCTGGCAGCTCTCGATCCACGTTCCGAATCAGTGGGCGAGTCCCGCACTAGGCTGCTTCTCAGTACCTTGAACATCGAACAACCGGATCCCCAGCTGGTGATCGAGACTAACTCAGGCAGTTTCCGAGCTGACTTCGGTTGGCGCGAGGCCAAGGTGATCCTGGAATTCGACGGCAAGAACAAATACTTCGACTTCTCCCCCACCGAGGACGTAATTTTCCAAGAGCGACGCCGCGAAAAAGCCCTGGTCGCGGCTGGCTGGCGGGTGATCCGGATCGAATGGACGGATCTGGACCGTCCCGTTGAGCTTCGCCGCCGGTTGGTAGCTGCCTTAAACAAGCGCGAGTTCGCGGTCTAGTCTCGGTTTCGCCAGTAATTACTAGCGAAACCGAGACTAGACAACGAACTCAGCGGTAGAAACTGTCCGAATGCTAGCGGACGTCCTCGTCTACCCAGTCCATCGACTTGGTGACTGCCTTCTTCCAGAGCCGCAGCTGGCGGTCCCGTTCGGAGGCTTCCATTTGCGGTTCCCAACGCTTGTCTTCAGCCCAGTTCGAGGAAAGTTCCCCAAGGCCATTCCAGAACCCAACGGCCAAGCCAGCAGCGTAAGCCGCCCCCAGCGCAGTGGTTTCGGTGACCTTCGGACGAATCACCGGAACCCCGAGGATATCGGCTTGGAACTGCATTAGCGCATCGTTGGCGACCATACCGCCGTCGACCTTCAGCTCGGTCAACGGAACGCCAGAATCGGCGTTCACCGCATCCAGCACCTCACGGGTCTGGAACGCAGTCGCTTCCAAAGCTGCCCGAGCGATGTGGTTGCGATTAACATAACGAGTCATGCCAACAATGGCGCCGCGAGCATCAGAACGCCAGTACGGTGCAAATAAGCCCGAGAACGCCGGGACAATGTAGACCCCGCCGTTATCCTCTACCGCAGCAGCCAATTCCTCGACCTCAGGAGCGGTGGAGATCATCCCCAGGTTGTCACGCAGCCACTGAATCAGTGAGCCGGCGACGGCGATCGACCCTTCCAGCGCGTAGTGCGTCGGAGCGTCACCCAGCTTGTAACCGACAGTGGTGAGCAGTCCGTTCTTGGAACGGACGATCTCTTCGGCCGTGTTGAAGATCAGGAAGCAACCAGTGCCGTAGGTGTTCTTCGCCTCGCCCGCCTCGAAAGCAGCCTGCCCGAAGGTCGCGGCTTGCTGATCGCCGAGGATGCCCGCGACCGGAACTTCGCGGAGCAATTGCGAGGTGTGCACAGTGCCATAGACCTCGGAGGAGGATTTGATCGCGGGCAGCATCGAGGCTGGCACGCCAAAGGCGTCCAGAATTGACTGATCCCAGGAAAGCGTCTCCAGATCCATAAACATGGTGCGTGAGGCGTTGGTGACATCGGTGATGTGCACACCGCCGTCGACGCCGCCGGTCAGGTTCCAGGTAACCCAGGAGTCGGTGTTGCCGAAGAGCAAGTCCCCAGCCTCAGCCCGCTCACGCGCGCCCTCGACATTGTCCAGGATCCACTTGATCTTGGTTCCGGAGAAGTAGGTCGCCAGCGGCAAGCCAACTTTGTCTTTGAAGCGGTCTACTCCGCCGTCGGCAGCCAGCTGATCCACGATGTCCTGGGTGCGGGTGTCTTGCCAGACAATCGCGTTGTACACCGGCTCACCGGTGTTTTTGTCCCAGACCACAGCGGTCTCACGCTGATTAGTGATGCCAACCGCGGCAATATCGTGCCTGGTCAGATTTGCCTTGGAAAGCGCGCTGCCAATCACTTCACGGGTGTTGTCCCAGATCTCGGTCGCATTGTGCTCAACCCAGCCTGCCTTCGGGAAGATCTGCTCGTGCTCTTTCTGACCGGTGGAGACGATGTTGCCATCGTGGTCAAAGACAATTGCTCGGCTCGAGGTGGTGCCTTGGTCAATCGCTATTACGTACTGCGGCATGATGAACTCCTTTGTCGATGCCTGTGAGTGCGGAGATTACTGGCTTATTTGACCCAAACTGACACCAGCGGGGCGGCCACGGCGGCAATCGCACCACCGATGAGCGGGCCAACCACCGGAATCCAGGAATAGCTCCAGTCGCTTGAGCCCTTGCCCTTGATCGGCAGGAAGGCGTGCGCGATACGCGGGCCGAGGTCACGAGCAGGGTTAATGGCGTAACCGGTGGGACCACCGAGCGAAGCGCCAATGCCAACCACCAAGAGCGCGACGGCGAGCGGGCCAAGGCCGCTGGGCGTACCGGCGAAGAGGATCACCACGAAGACCAGCACGAAGGTAGCGATGATTTCGGTGACAAGGTTCCAACCGGTGTTTCGAATAGCCGGGCCGGTGGAGAATACACCAAGCTTGTTCGCCGGTTCCGGTTCAGCGTCGAAGTGCTGCTTATAGGCTAGCCAGCACACTACTGCGCCAATAATGGCACCGAGCAATTGGGCCAGAATGTACAGGCCGATGGTGCCGATATTGATATCCACGCCGGGCACGAACTCGTGCTTGCCCTGCATCAGATTATTGATTGCAACACCGACGGTCACGGCAGGGTTCAAGTGCGCCCCGGACTTGAAGGCGACGTAGACGCCGGCGAAGACGCCGAGGCCCCAGCCGAAGTTGACCATCAATGTACCGCCAGCGTTGCCCTTCGTCCCCTTGAGGGCAACATTGGCGACAACGCCGGTTCCCAATAGGATCAGTACGGCGGTGCCAAGTAATTCGGAGAGAAATATCTCCATAAGATTCATCGTCTTTGACTCCTCAATAGGAATGTTCAACCGATTCCGAGCGAAAACCGGCGTTCTTGATGTTTAGGCCCCCAACTGCCTTTAAGCCACCAAGCTTTGTACCTGGACCCGATGATAGTGATCCAGGACAAACTCTGCGTGCCGGATTTCGAAGTCGACTCTTTCCTCGTTCCAGTCCAGTGGACCACGCAGAGCGGACGCCAGTTCGGCGAGCAACTCCTCGGTCACCAGGCCCCGGAAAGCCAAAGAGGTTCTTCTAATCAGCACATCGACCAAATGGCCGACTTGTTCGTGTGACGCGATATATGCCACTTCGCGCACACTTAGTTCATGAGTCGAATCTAATACCTTGTCCTCGCCTGCCTCAAGGTATTCGATCACTTGATTTGCTCGCGAACCATAGCGAGTCAGCAACACCAAGGCCCGTTCGGCATCGATTTGCTCGCTGGTGTGGTCCAGGATCCAACGTTCGACGGCCGCTTCGGTAGCGGGGAAATCAACACCACCGCCAATCGGCAGCTTCGCGGTGGAAACCTTGCGCTGCTTCCCCAGCAAAGCCAGCACGTCGTTGGTCAGATGCTCGCTCAAAGCACGGAAAGTTGTCCATTTGCCGCCCACCAGGCTGAGCACTGGGATCTGACGTCCGGCCACCGAACGATCGGCGCGCTCAATCCGGTAATCGCGGGAGACAAAACCGGGCTGGGTGGCGTCGTGTTTAGGTAGCGGGCGGACGCCGGAGAAGGAGTAGACGATCTGCTCGCGCGCCACTTCAATGCTCGGGAAGACATGGCCGATCAAATCGAAGAAGTAGTCAATCTCTTCTTCGGTGCAGACGGCATCTTCACGCATATCGGCGTCGACGTCGGTGGTGCCGACCAGCACCCGGTCCCCCATCGGGTAAATCAACACAATCCGGCCGTCAGTGTGCTCGAAGAAGATCTCCCGGCCAGCGCAGGCCGCCAAAAGCTCGGGGTGTTCAAGCACAATATGCGAGCCCTTGGTGCCGCCCATAAAGGAACTCGCAGCACCCATCGCAGCGTTTGTTTCGTCGACCCAGGCACCGGTGGTGTTAACGATCAGATCCGGGGTGAAGCTGAAACTGTCACCGGTCAATTGATCCACTAGCTCGACGCCGTCCGCCGAGATGCTGTTGACCGCCAGGTAATTACTGGCTCGGGCCCGAGATTCCTCGGCACTCAGACCGGCCTGCTCACCGTCTCGCAGCACGTCCAGAGTGAGCCGCTCGGGATTGTGCACCGAGGCGTCGAAATAGGTGGCCGCGTACTTGATTCCTGAATTCAGTTTCGGCAGGGTCTGCAGGGCTTTCTTGCGGCCCTGGAACTGGTGACGCGGCACGCTGCCGCCGTCGCGAGAGAAAGAATCGTAAAGGCTCAGCCCCAGTTTGATCAGGAACGCACCGCGCTCCTTCGGCTTGCCCTGCTGCTTATGCGTGAGGAAGCGCAGCGGGGCGTTGAGCACACCGGAAACGGTGGAGAAGATCGGAATGGTCGTTTTTAGCGGTTTGACATAGTGAGGGGCAATTTTGAGCAGGCCATTACGCTCCTGAACCGATTCTTTGACCAGTCTAAACTCGCCGTTTTCCAGATAGCGGATACCGCCGTGAATCATATGCGAGGAGGCGCCGGAGGCACCTTGGCAGTAGTCGCCGCGCTCCACTAGGGCCACATCGACGCCCTGCAGGGCTAAATCGCGGAAAGTGCCGACACCATTGATGCCGCCGCCAATGACTAGAACCTGGGCTCGCGGGCGTTGCCGAAGAGCTCGAACATTCTCTCGCTCACTACTCGAAGGAACCACTGTGTTCTGCTGCTGCGTCATACGTTCTATTCTTTAAGTAACGTGAAAATTCAGTCAAGCTAAATGCACAAACGTGCAGAATGGTGATGAGACGATGCCCCGTCAGCAATCCTTGAATAATTCTGACAGTCTGCGGGCCGCCCAGATGTACTACCTGCAAGACCAGACAATGGACGCTATCGCCCACGAACTGCATACCTCCCGCTCAACCGTCTCACGGCTGCTCTCGGCCGCTCGTAACAGCGGACTGGTGCAGATTCAGATCCGTTCACCCCGTGAGAGAACTCCTGAATTGGAGCGTGAAATCCGCAAAAGGTTCGGTGTCGACGCGCATGTTGTGCCGGTACCGGACACGCTCAACGAAGGTGAGGTTCTGGAACGGGTGGCCCTGCAAGCCGCTCGGACCATCACCCCGCTGGTGGATTCAAATGCGATTATCGGGGTGGCCTGGGGTTCCACCCTGAGCGCGGTGAGCCGCCATCTGCGGCAGAAATCCACTCACGATTGCACAATCGTGCAACTCAACGGTGCGGGCAATACCCGTACCAGCGGTATTACTTACGCCTCCGAAATCCTGCGCCGCTTCGGTCAGGCTTATAGCGCGAAGGTCGAGCAATTCCCGGTACCCGCCTTCTTTGACCGACCTGAAACCCGAGTAGCGATGTGGCAAGAACGCAGCGTGCAGCGCGTGCTGCGGTTACAAGAACGAATGACTATGACCGTCTTCGGCGTCGGCTCCACCGACGCCGACGTGCCCAGTCACGTCTACACCGGCGGTTATTTGGATGAGACCGATTTGGACGAGTTGGCGGCTAGCTCGGTGGTCGGCGACGTCGCCACAGTGTTTTTCCGAGCCGATGGCAGCGACAACGGGATCGCGTTGAACGCTCGCTCCTCGGGCCCGCCATTAGCTCTGTTACGCAATGTTCGGCGTAGGATCTGCGTGGTCTCAGGGGTATCAAAGATCAACGGACTACGCGGCGCATTAGCGGCCGGCCTAGCCACCGAACTCATTCTGGATGAAGCGACGGCGCGCCGCCTGGTGGAAGATAGTGCCACCGAGCTACCCACCAACCGGTAAAGTCGAACCATGACTTCGCCGCTGTTTACCCTAAATTCGGCCGCGCGGATTCCACGTCAAGGCTACGGCGTTTACAAAGTTCCGCCCCAGCAGACCGCCACCCTGGTGCGGCAGGCAATTGAGGTCGGCTATCGACTGATTGATACCGCGGCGCTCTACCTGAACGAAGAGGGCGTCGGCCGAGCGGTTCGTGAGGCCATCGCTGACGGCTTGGTGCGCCGGGACGAGCTCTTCATCACGAGCAAGTTATGGAACGATCAGCAGGGCTACGACAAGGCATTGCAGGGCTTTGAAGAGTCTCGGCAACGACTCGGCCTTGATTATCTCGATCTCTTTCTGATTCATTGGCCAGCCCCCAAGCAAGATCGCTATCGCGAAACCTATCGCGCCTTCGAGACCCTGCTAGCCGATGGCAAGGTCCGTTCGATCGGCGTCAGCAACTTCCTGCCAGAGCATTTAGAACGCCTGCTCCAAGATAGTTCCGTGGTGCCGGCGGTGAATCAGGTGGAACTGCATCCTTGGTTGCAACAAGGGCCGCTGCGAGCCTTTCACGCCCAACACGGCATCCTCACTCAAGCTTGGAGCCCGCTGGCCCGCGGCAAGATTCTGGACGACCCGCAACTGCTCGCCCTGGCTGAGGAGACCGGGTTGAGCGTGGCGCAACTGTCCCTGTGCTGGTTGCGTGAACTAGGCATTAGCGCCATTCCGAAGGCCTCCAGCCCAGCTCGAATGAAGCAGAACCTCGAGTTGCCTACCGCCGCCCTGCCCGCACAGCTGATGGCGCGAATCGCCCAACTCGACCGCAATCAACGGGTCGGCTCTGACCCCAGGAAGGTCGAATGAACCGTTACGAACCGCAGTTGCAGGATAGAGCGAGCAGAAAATCGGTACGGATCGCCGGTGCCCAAGCACAATACTGGGAGTATCCGGCCAGTCCGGTCACCGAGTCGAGTCGAACGATTCTGGTGGTGCATGGTTTCCGCGGAGATCACCACGGTTTAGAGCGCGTGGTCGAGGCACTGCCAGGGCATCGACTGTTGATGCCCGATTTGCCCGGTTTTGGTGAATCCGAAGCATTTGCGCAGCGCACTCATGACATCGCTGGCTACGCAGAATTTTTGCGCGAATTCATCGCTGCACTGAAACTGTCCAACGACGTCGTGCTGCTTGGCCATTCTTTCGGCTCGATTGTGGCGAGCCACCTTGTCGCCCAGCACCCGGGAAAAGTCAGCGAGCTAATTCTAATTAATCCAATAGCTGCCCCCGCCCTGGAGGGTCCACGAGGGGTACTCTCCAAACTGGCTCAGTTTTACTATTGGTCGTCCGCTAAATTACCGGAAAAACTGGGGCAGTCCCTGCTGCGCAACGGTCTCATCGTTCAAGTGATGAGCGTGACGATGGCCAAAACCAAAGACCCGGAACTGCTCGAATTCATCCACGGGCAGCACCACGCCTATTTCAGCTCTTTCGCCAATCGGGACATGTTACTGGAGGCCTTCAAAGCCTCGATCAGCGGCAATGTTAGACAAGTTGCCCAGAAACTCACCCTTCCCACTTTGCTGATCGCCGGTGAGAAGGATGAAATAGCCGCCTTGCCGGCGCAGCACAAGTTACTGCAGCTCTTACCCGAGGCAGAGTTGGAGGTCATTCCCGGCGTCGGCCATCTCATTCACTACGAAACCCCGCTACCTGCCGCTCAAGCCATTGAGCGTTTCCTGACCGCACATCCGCTCAGCTCGAAAGCCAGTGAATGAAAATTGTGATGGACGCGAGGTTCACTCGCACAGATTTCCACGACGGAATTAGTCGCTACGGTGCCAGCTTGATCGAGGCCACCGCGAAAATTGCGGACGTCACCATGCTGATCAACGATGAACGTCAACTCAAGCTGCTTCCCGAGGTTCCGTGGGTCAAGGTCAATAGCCCGCTGTCCCCGATGGAGCTCTTTATTAGCCGCAAGGTCAATCCACTCGGCCCAGACGCGGTCTTTACCCCGCTGCAGACGATGGGCTCCTGGGGGCGGAAATATGGTCTCATCTTGACCCTGCAAGATCTGATTTACTATCAGCACCCGGAACCACCGGGGTTCCTGCCACTACCGGTACGCATCCTCTGGCGGCTCTATCACAAGGCTTACTGGCCGCAACGAGTGCTACTCAACCGCGCCGACCTAGTGGCAACCATCTCTGCAACCTCACAGTCACTGATTGAGAAATTCCGGCTCACTAAAAGACCTATCAGAATTATTGGCAATGCTCCGCAACCGGGCAAGAAACCACGGGACCCCGCGCAGAAGCCGGAAAAGAGCCTGGTCTACATGGGTTCCTTCATGCCCTATAAGAACGTGGAAACCATGATCCGAGGCATGGCGGAGCTTCCCGAATTCACCTTGCACCTACTCAGCCGGATCACTCCGCAGCGCCAGTCCGAGCTTGAAGAACTGATCCCCGCTGGCGCGAAGGTAGTCTTCCACAACGGAGTGAGTGACGCCGAGTACGACCAGTTAGTCTCCACCGCTACCGCGCTAGTAACGCTCTCCAAGGCCGAGGGCTACGGGCTGCCACTTGTCGAATCGATGACCCTGGGCACCCCGGTAGTGGTAGCCGACACCGAGATCTTCCGCGAGGTAGGTGGAGATGCAGCGAGCTATGTCCCCGCCGATGACTCCGCCGCCTTTGCGGCTGCTGTCGCCAAGCTGAGCGAGCCCGGCGAGTGGCAACACCGCTCGCAGGCTTCGCTGGCACGGGCCGCTACCTACAGTTGGCAGCAGTCCGCCCAAGCACTGCTGGCAATGGCTGAAGAAGCCGTTGAGTTGCGGGGCAGCAAGAAAGCCTAAGAAAACTCCTCCAGCTGAATGCAACACAGTATCAGAGCAGGTCAATACCGTCTGCGCGAACCTGCACGGGCGCTGCATACCTGGAGGCTGAGAGGCTCGCCTTGGTCGAGCGCAATTCGGCCAACACCTGTTGGGCCAGCCCATAAGGAATAAAGATCAACGCCCGATACTCCTCATCACCGGGGCTCGCGGCAAAGCTATTGAGCAAAGTGGGGCCGACAATCCTAATTCCCTGTTCCTCTTCGGGCAGCTCCAGCTGAGCTAGGAAATTTCTGACCGCTAACAAAGCACCTGTGATCGCGACCATGCGCACCGCGGGAGGTAAAGCAAGGGAGCTTCGTTCCGCTAGCTCACGCTCGGCAAAACCTGCCGGATCCCAACGAACCAAAGCGGCGGAAGCCTCGGTTTGCGCTGCGGTCAGCACCACCGTGCCACCATCACCAGCGGCTCGTACTAAAGCCGCAGCAGAAAACCACCGCCGCGCCGCTTCCTCCGCGGCACGCAAATTCTCACGCCGCATCAAGGTATCCCCGTCCAACAACAACGCTGCGGCGTAGCCATTGGTCGCCACCGGTTCGGCGCCCACGGTGGCCACCACCAGGGCCGGCTTATCGGGCACCGAGGCCTTCACGTGATCGTTTGCCGAGGAAATTATTTGCACTTTGGGGAACGCCTTGCCCAGTTCCTCAGCGGTACGTGCCGCACCACTGACGGTGCGCCGTAGTTTGCGGCCACCACAGTGCGGGCAAACGAATTTATGCTCCGGTGTGCCACACCAGCGGCATTGCACAGTTGCTCCAGCCTTGCTTTGACCGAGCGGACCAGCACACTTCGTGCAGCGTGCAGACTCCCGGCAGCTATCGCAAGCTAGCGCCGGAACATAACCACCCCGAGCCACTTGGACCAGCACCGGTCCCTGTAATAAACCCTGTTGGGCAACCTGCCAGGCCCGGTGTGGCAATCGGGCCAGCTGCGCGAGCGGGTCGCGTTCAGTTTCAAAGCTATCGCTGGTACTAATCACCCGCGGCACAAGGCGCCGCGTGACAGATCGTTGTGGCGCGATGGCCTGCAGCCAGCCGGTAGCCAGCAGCCGTTGGACTTCGGTGCTTCGGGAATAGCCGGCCAAGACCAGCGCACTACTGTGTTGTTCGGCTCGAAGCAGCAGAACGTCGCGGGCATGCTGATAGGGTGCCCGTTTTTCGATCAGCAGATCATCACCATCGTCCCAGCAACACAACAAGCCGAGATTTTGCACCGGGGCGAAGGCTGCCGAACGAGTGCCCAGCGCAATGGTGACTTCGCCGCTCAGTAGCTTCAAGAAATTTCGGTAGCGAGGAGTTGGTCCATCTTCAGCGGTCAGCCGAACGAAGCTCTGCTCCCCCAGTAATTCAGCAACTGCGCTGCTCAGTAATTCTAGGTCGCGCTGATCCGGCACTACTGCTATCGCTCCCCTGCCGCTACCAGCACAGACAGCTATCATTTGAGCTATTTGCCGATGCCAGGACAATTGGCCGTAGCCTTTCAGCGCGGTGAATGCTCCGCGCGGGCTGCCTCCGGCGGCTAAATGTTCAAGAAATGGCCGCGCTAGATCAAAGCCGTCGAAGAGATCGGCGGAGAGCGTAACGCTTAGCAACGTCGGCTCTTGCGCGGCTGTAAAGCTCTGCTCCACTTTGGCGACCCGCGGCGGAATAGCTACCCGCAGCACATCGGAAACCGTGCCGGCGTATCGGGCCGCCACGCTCTGCGCCAAGCTGAGAATCTCGGGGGTCAGTACCGGTACCGGGCTAACCACTTTACTGAGATTGGCCAGTCGATGTTCGGTGCTGGCAGTGGCTACCCGCTCCAGCAAATATCCGGCGAGCTCCTGGCCAGCGAAGCGTACCTTGACCCGCACCCCGGGCTGCGCTTGTTCGTCCAGCTCAGCTGGAATTCGGTAGTCAAAGGGACGATCCAGGTGCGGCAACGAGGAATCGACCAGAACCCGCGCAATCGGTAGCTGAGCTGCCGACAGGGCGCCCTCGGGTTCGGGAATCTCGGGCAGCGGCAAAAGCGCTTCAGTGGTCAAAGCACTCCTTCGGCTGGTCGGTTTCCTCTAGTTAATCATGAGGCAGCGACAAGCCGCTGATAGCTCGGTCAACCACCAGTTCGACGCAGCTGACAAAGCAGCCGTGGTGAAGGCTGGGCCGTGCCGGAGGGTATGGTCTTTAGGCGCCGAAGTAAGACTTCAGCGCCTCAACTCGATCCAGTCGCTCCCAGCTGAAGTCAGCGTCCTCCCGACCGAAGTGGCCGTGAGCCGCCGTCTTGGCATAGATCGGGCGTTTGAGATCCAAATCATTAATAATGGCTTGCGGACGCAGATCGAAAATCTCCCGGATAGCATCGCTAATCTTGGCGGGGTCCACCGTTTCGGTGCCGAAGGTCTCAACGTAAGTGCCGACTGGGCGAGCCTGGCCAATCGCGTAAGCGATTTGAATCTCGGCCCGACTAGCCAGACCTGCGGCTACCACGTTCTTCGCTACCCATCGCATTGCGTAGGCGGCAGAACGGTCAACTTTCGACGGGTCCTTACCTGAGAAGGCGCCGCCGCCGTGCCGAGCCATTCCGCCGTAGGTGTCGACGATGATCTTGCGGCCGGTCAGCCCGGCATCACCCACCGGACCACCCACCACGAAGGCGCCCGCCGGGTTCAGGATGTTCCTGGCCGCAGAGATATCGAGGCCTGAAGCGGCCAATACCGGGTCAATGACCACTCGGGCAAGATCCTCGCGCAGTTGGTCTAGAGAGGCATTCTCGGCGTGCTGACTGGAGATCACTACGGTCTCAACGCTTACCGGCTTATCCCCGTCGTAGCCGATGGTGACCTGGGTCTTACCATCCGGACGTAGGTAACTCAGCTCGCCACTCTTGCGCACTTCGGAAAGTCGCTCTGAGAGTCGGTGCGCCAAGAAGATCGGCGTTGGCATGAAAGTTGCCGTCTCGTTGGAGGCGTAACCAAACATCAAACCTTGGTCGCCAGCGCCCTGCAGATCGTAGCTATCAGTGCTGCCCGCCCTGGCCTCTAAAGAGTTAAAAACACCGTCGAAAATATCCGGCGACTGCTGGCCTATCGACACCGAAACTCCACATCGGGCACCGTCGAAGCCATTCGCTGAGGAGTCATAACCAATATTCAAAATGGTTTCCCGAACAATCTGCGGGATTTCCACATAAGCCTCGGTGGTCACCTCACCGGCAACATGAACCAGGCCGGTGGTCGCCAAGGTTTCCACCGCAACCCGAGATTCGGGGTCGGCACTGAGCAAAGCATCCAAAATGGAGTCGCTGATCTGGTCACAGATCTTGTCCGGATGCCCCTCGGTCACTGATTCCGAGGTAAAGAGGCGCAGAGATTCCTTGCTAACAGTCACTTATTCACTCTAACTTCCGCAACCACAGAGAATGATATTGATCCTCAGCGGGCCGCTATTTTGTTCACAATTCGTTCAATGACGGCATCGGCGACAGCCTGCTTGCTGCCTTCCGCCTTGAGTGGTTCGGAGCCATCACGGTCCAGGATGAGTACCTGATTAGAATCCTGTCCGAAAGTCCGCTCACCGCCCTGTGGTCCTTGACCTACCTGGTTCACCACCAGTAAATCGCAGCCCTTACGTTCCAGCTTTGCCTTGGCGTAGTCCAATACGTCCCCGTGCTCATCTCCGGTCTCGGCGGCAAAGCCAACAATCAATTGCGAGCCACCGACGGCATTGCGATGGTTAACGACCCCAGCCAAAATATCGGGGTTCCGCACTAGGGTGATCACCGGATCGGCAGTGTCATCACGTTTTTTGATCTTCGATTGCTCGGTGTGGTCCGGTCTGAAGTCTGCCACCGCTGCCGCCATAATCAGCACATCGGCCGACTCGATGGCGTGCTCAGTTGCAGCCTGTAATTCCAGCGCTGTCTCTACTCGGATGATTTCGACACCTTCGGGGAGTTGCACCTCCAGATGAGCCGCAATCAGCACCACCTCAGCTCCCGCATCACGAGCGGAGTTAGCCAAAGCGATGCCTTGTTTCCCCGAAGAACGATTGCCGAGATAACGCACCGGATCCAAGGGTTCCAAGGTGCCGCCCGCGGTAATAACAACTTTTTTAGTCGATAGCGGTTTGGCTGCCGAGCCGGCCAGCTTGGCAGCGCCGTTCAACCCTGCGCCGTTCAACCCTGCACTGTTCAACCCTGCACCGTTCGATCCGGCACCGTCCACGAGCGCCAGCGCGGCGGCAAAAATATCCTCCGGCTCCGGTAACCGACCCGGGCCGGAGTCGCTGCCGGTCAACCGTCCGACTGCCGGTTCAAGAACGGCAACGCCACGAGATCGCAGCGTCGCCACATTGGCCTGAGTCGCTGGATGAGCCCACATTTCCGAGTGCATGGCCGGGGCGAACAGCACCGGTCCGTGAGCCATCAGCAAGGTGTTAGTGAGCAGGTCATCGGCATGGCCGCCAGCGGCCCGGGCCAAAAGATCAGCCGTCGCCGGGGCAACTACGATCAGATCAGCCTGATGGCCGAGCCGGACATGATTGACTTTCTCCACCTGGTCGAACACGTCGTTACTCACCGTGTGACCGGAGAGCGCCTCCCAAGTCGCCGCACCGACAAAATTGAGCGAGGCCTCAGTGGGGATGACCGTCACGGAGTGACCCGATTCGGTAAACAGCCTTAAGAGAGACGCCACCTTATAGGCAGCAATCCCGCCACCTACTCCCAGGATGATGCGCATTAGCTCTGGGCTAGCTACTCAACGACCTCGGTAGCTTCAGCAGATTCGATCGGCTTGGCTACCAAAAGGCCCTCATTGACCTCACGCAAAGCGATGGAGAGCGGCTTTTCATTGAGCTTAGTGTCGACCAGCGGGCCAACGTGCTCGAAAAGACCCTCGTGCAGCTGCGCGTAGTAGGCGTTGATCTGACGTGCGCGCTTGGCACCGAAGATGACCAGGCCGTACTTCGAATCAGCAGCCTCAAGCAGCGAATCGATCGGCGGGTTAATGATGCCTTCGGCAGGATTAGACACAAATACTCCAAAAATTACTGAGACTCACCGCGGTTTTGCGGTCAGCCCCATGAGGGAAACGAGCTCGTCTGCCGCCCTTTGTACACTGTCATTGATAATCGTGTGATCGAACTCGGGTTCGGCAGCAAGTTCCATTTTAGCGGTTTCCAGCCGACGATGCTGCTCCTCGGCTGTTTCGGTGCCGCGACCGATGAGTCGGCGCACCAATTCTTCCCAACTCGGCGGTGCTAAAAAGACAAATCGGGCATCCGGAACAGCTGCTTTAACTTGCCTAGCTCCCTGCAGATCGATCTCAAGCAGCACCGCTTTACCGGCCGAAACTGCTTCCTCGACTGTGGAACGCAGAGTGCCATAACGATTCTGGCCGTGCACTACAGCCCACTCCAAAAAAGCCCCCTCGGAGATCAACTGATCGAACTCTTCAGGGCTCTTAAAGAAATAGTGCACCCCATCAACTTCGCCGGGACGCGGAGCCCGCGTGGTAGCCGAAACGGAAAGCCAGACTTCGGGGTAGTTATCTCGAATAAAAGTAGAAACGGTACCTTTGCCGACGGCGGTCGGACCGGCTAAAACTGTCAGTCCCGCATGGCCCGGTTGCGGCACTAGGAACCTGCCTGACGGGGGCTGGAGTCAATAAGCTCAATCAATGCCTTGCGTTGGTGTACGCCGAGACCACGAAGCCTCCGGGTGTTAGCGATGCTGAGCTGGTCCATGATAGCGGCAGCACGTACCTGGCCAATTCCGGGCAGGGCTTCTAATAATTCGGTGACTTTCAAACGTCCTAGTGCTTCCTCTGTGTCAGCGGCAACAATCAGCTGGCCGACGGTAACCTTGCCTGCTTTGAGTTTGTTCTTTGCCTCTGCGCGGATGGTACGAGCCTGGGCAGCTTTCTCCAATGCCGAAGCTCGTTCTTCCGCAGTCAAAGGTCTTAAACTCACTGTTAACCTCGTCTAACCTCGCTTGCGCTCGCCGAGGCGTCGGCGACGACTAATAACTTTCCTTGAAACTTATCCGTTCCGGGCCAGCAAAATCAATCCCATTGGCTCGCCAACTCGCTGGCTGAACGGGCCAGTAACACAGCTGCCGACCTCTTTCAGTGCTCGACTGCCGCAGAATAACGCGTCTCAGGGCACTAGATCGGCTTCCAGCAGTCGTTCCAGAATCTGCGAGTCACCGCTGATCTCAGCCAGTTCAAGCAGCGGACGCCGCCGCCAGAGCCCCAGGAAGAGATCACTCGGCGAGGCGAGCAGCACGGCTTGCGGCTCGCCTTCACCCACTTGCCAGCTCGCGGAGCCAGCCTCAAAACGCACCGCCGCCGGATATTCCAGCATCCCGGCCCTCACTCGCTGCGGAAGCAATACGCTCAGCACTTCATCCACGCCGTCCAATGCGATGCTTTCTGGGATCTCGGGAGCTGCTTGCCCCATCGCCTGTGCGAGGTCCTCGACATGGACGAGATGTTC
Organism: Psychromicrobium lacuslunae; assembly: GCF_000950575.1. Taxonomy (NCBI): domain Bacteria; kingdom Bacillati; phylum Actinomycetota; class Actinomycetes; order Micrococcales; family Micrococcaceae; genus Psychromicrobium; species Psychromicrobium lacuslunae. The sequence continues at coordinate 1,028,360 of NZ_CP011005.1, read as the reverse complement.
CATATTCTGCCGACGGAACCAAAAAGCAGCTAACCGAGGGGGTGGCCCGAAATTCCAGCTTGGCAAGTCCGGATTGCTGTGTTCTAGGCTCCAGAGTAGCTGCGGGGCGGATTTGCTGAAAGCGTCGAACGGGTCTGAGCCGGGAGCGGACTCCTCGGTGCGCGGCGCGGGTCGCTCTTGGCTACCGACGAGTTGCAGGGTGGCGTGCACCCATTCCTGCACGCTGCCGAGATGGCGATAGAGCGCAGCGATATCCCAGCCCGGACAAGATGGCACCGGAGCGTTAGCCAATTGCCGAGCCAGCTCAAGCCGTCCGAAGAGGAAATCCATCGAAGTCTGCAAGGAGGCGAGCTGTTCTTCAGCGGAAACAGTAGTCATACCGACAGCTTAGGCGCTCCGGGAAACCGCGAACCGGAAAATATTTGCCTCACTGTCTCGACACGTGGTCGGCCTTGCACCTATTGTTTAACGGTGAACATCTGATTTTGAGCCATCCTTGAGTTGGCTTCTCCGCAGCGGATTCCACTAACTAGCACGGCCTAGTTCAGCGATGCACCGCACCAACGCCGATCACCAGTTCAGCGACGAAAACATTCCAGGGAATACATTCTGCCCAGCTAGCCGTTTTGCCGTCAGACTCGTAATACCATTTTGAGGAGAATAATGACCGAGACTCTAAGTCACCCGCCCAGTCCTGACGTACAACGTCGTAATATGCAGGTGATCTATCTGTTGCTGGCCGCAACCTTCGTGGTTTTCCTCAACGAGACGATTATGAGCGTCGCGCTCACCCCGTTGATGAATGACCTTAAGGTCGACCCGAACACCGTGCAATGGCTCTCGACTGCCTTCATGCTCACCATGGCGGTGGTGATTCCGATCACCGGCTTCCTGCTGCAGCGGCTGAGCACCCGTCAGGTCTTTATGACCGCGATGATCCTGTTCAGCCTCGGCACCCTACTGGCTATTGTGGCGCCTGGCTTCAGCGTGCTCTTGATCGCCCGGATCGTGCAGGCCTGCGGCACCGCCATTATGATGCCACTGCTGATGACCACTATTTTGCAATTGGTGCCGGCCTCGTCCCGGGGTAAGACAATGGGCAATATCAGCATCGTGATCTCAGTGGCCCCAGCTATCGGCCCGACCATTGCCGGGGTGATCCTGAGTTTGGGCTCCTGGCGTTGGATGTTTGGCGTGGTGCTTCCGATCGCTCTGGCCATGCTAGCTATTGGCTATCGCTGGGTGCGTAATGTCAACGAACCGAGCAAAGCCCCGCTGGATATTGCCTCAGTGATCCTTTCCGCCTTCGGTTTCAGCGGCCTGGTCTACGGATTGAGCCAGCTGGGACACACCGGGGCGGATGCATCACCCGGTGTGCTGGTGGTTTCGCTCACGGTGGGTGTGGTTGCCTTGGTGGCCTTCGTGCTCCGGCAGCTCAAGTTGCAAAAGCGTGACGATGCCCTGCTGGACCTGAGGACTTTCCGCAGTTCATCTTTCACCGCTACCGTGGTGATGATGCTGGTGGCCATGATGGCGCTTTTCGGCACCATTATTCTGCTGCCGATTTATCTCCAAAAAGTGCTGCATGTGGAGAATCTCTGGGTTGGCTTGATGTTGCTTCCCGGCGGCTTAATCATGGGGCTGTCCGCTCCGATTGTCGGACGACTATTCGATAAGTATGGGCCAAGGCCGTTGCTGGTCCCTGGCACTATTTTAGTGACGGCAGTGCTCTGGATGCTTTCGACGGTCAATGCCGGAACTTCTCCTTACTTCATTTTGGTGATGCACATTCTGCTCAGCCTTGGCTTGGGCTTCACTTTCACCCCACTCTTCACAGCGGGGTTGGCATCGCTGGAACCGAAGTATTATTCACACGGTTCGGCCATTGTGGGCACCGTGCAGCAGGTGGCCGGAGCAGCTGGGACCGCTCTCTTCATTGCGGTGATGAGTTCGCAAGCGGCGAATCTAAGCATTTCGGGCTCGAGTGAAGAGGTGGCCACCGCTGCCGGTATTCGCTTGGCCTTTATGCTGGGCGCGATTCTCTTTACCGCGAATATCTTGATTGGTTTCTTCATTAAGAAGCCTGCCGATAGTGTTGAGGCCGAACTGCCAGCGGAAGGTGTAGAGGCACCAATCCACTAATCAGAACGACCACTCGCCGCTAGGCGGAGTGCTCAATGACTTGGGCGCGGCACTCAATGAGTGCCGCGCCCAACTCGTCCCGTCAGCGGTCCCGCGCTAGCTACAGATCTGCCAGGGTTCGCTCAGTCGCTTCGCGTAGCGCTGCCTGGTTTGGTCCGGCCGCAGCGATGCCCCGGCTGGAAGTGGCTAGCACCTGCGGGTACGCGGCACCAAAAACCCTACGCAAGTCAGCGCCGGTGGCACCTTGTGCACCGAGCCCCGGGGCCAAAATCGGGCCGCGCAGAGTGGTCAGATCAATCTCCAAAGCCTCGAGCGTATCTTCCACCGTCGCTCCCACTACGAGCCCTGTGCTGCCCCAACCAGCGCCCTGGCCGAGCACCCTAGCATTCTCTGCCGAGGCCTCACGAACGATCCCCGCCGCTACCGAACCGCTTGGCTCAGTAGCGCCGGTGTGCTGCACACTGGCACCCTCCGGATTCGAGGTGAGTGCCAGCACGAAAACTCCCCGCCCGGTACGCTCTGCAAGTTCTAGAGCCGGTCGCAGCGAGCCAAATCCCAGGTACGGACTCAGCGTGACGGCATCGGCTACCAGCGGGGACGCATCGTCCAGCCAAGCGCTCGCGTAAGCAGCCATCGTCGAGCCAATATCGCCACGCTTAGCGTCGGCAATAGTCAGCACCCCGGCAGCGCGGGCGGCGGCTAGCAATTCCTCGAGCACAGCGATTCCGGCTGAGCCGAAGCGTTCAAAAAGCGCCACCTGCGGCTTGATCACCGGCACTAAATCTGCCACCGCGTCCAAAATTCCGTGCGAGAAGCGTTTGAGCGCCACCACGTCATCCCCCAGCCCCCATTTGAGTAGCAGCTCAGGATGCGGGTCAATGCCAACACAGAGTTGCCCCTGGACTGCCATCTTGGCTTGTAAACGCTGGCCAAACTGCTCGATCATGGCTACTCCTTCGCCGCTGCCTGGAGCAGCGTTTCAGCATGCTCCTGAAGGCTATGAACCGTCCACTCGAAGCTGCGCATTGCCTCGATGGCGAGCACCGCAACGTTGAACTCAGCCACTGTGGTGATACAAGGAATGCCAATCGAAGTGGCGGCGGCACGAATCTCGTAGCCGTCGCCGCGAGCCTCACCACCCGAGGGAGTGTTGAACACCATATCGATCTCTCCGGCCACAATCAGATCCACAATGGTGCCCTCGCCTTCGGCACTTGTACCTTCGGCGACCTTACGCACCGTAGTGGATTGGATGCCGTTGCGCCGCAGCACCTCGGCGGTACCGCCGGTGGAGACAATCTCGAAGCCAAAGTCGGCCAGTAATTTGACCGCCATGATCACCGCCCGCTTATCTCGGTTGGCTACCGAAACGAACACTTTACCCTGGGTCGGCAACGAATTATTCGCTGCCGCTTGGCTCTTCGCGAAGGCGGTATCAAAGTGGCTGTCAATCCCCATCACCTCACCGGTGGAACGCATCTCGGGTCCGAGGAGGGAGTCGACTACGGCACCCTCCGGGGTGCGGAAACGGCTGAACGGCAGCACCGCCTCCTTGACCGCGACAGGGGAACCCACCGGCAGCGAGCCGCCGTCGAAAGCTCCCGGGCCGGACGCCGGTGGCAGCATCTTATAGGCACTGCGAAGCTGGTTGATGGTCACCCCGGTACCGATCAATGCGGCAGCCTTGGCCATCTGCACGCCGGTCGCCTTGGAGACGAAAGGCACCGTCCGGGAGGCTCGCGGATTAGCTTCCAGCACATAGAGTACGTCGGAGGCTAGGGCGAACTGGATATTAATCAAACCGCGCACCCCGACACCTTCAGCAATCGCCCGGGTGGCCTCGCGGACCCGGTCGATCACCGTGCCACCGAGCGTAATCGGCGGCAGCACACAGGCCGAGTCGCCGGAGTGAATACCAGCCTCCTCAATGTGTTCCATCACCCCGCCGAGGTAGAGTTCCTTGCCATCGTAAAGTGCATCGACGTCAATTTCGATCGCGTCCTCCAGGAACCGATCGATCAGGACCGGATGGTCCGGAGTGATCTCGGTGGCTCCGGCGATGTACTGAGAGAGCTGAGCTTCGTGATAAACAATCTCCATACCGCGGCCACCAAGCACGTACGACGGCCGAACCAGCACCGGGTAACCGATCTCATCGGCCACCCGCTTGGCGTCGTCGAAGGAAACTGCGGTGCCGTTCTTGGGCGCAATCAGAGCGGCCTGGTCGAGCACCCGAGCGAACTGACCGCGGTGTTCGGCCAGGTCGATGGCCTCCGGTGAGGTGCCCAGAATAGGCACCCCGGCATCGGCCAAGTCCTGAGCCAGCTTGAGCGGAGTCTGACCGCCAAGCTGGACGAAAACGCCCATCACTCCCCCGGTGCGTTCCTCGGCAGCAATCACCTCAAGCACGTCTTCCAAGGTGAGCGGCTCGAAGTAGAGTCGAGTGGAGACATCGTAGTCAGTGGAGACGGTCTCCGGGTTACAGTTCACCATCACGGTTTCATAGCCGGCCTTACGCAGCGCCATTGAGGCATGCACGCAGGAGTAATCGAACTCAATGCCCTGACCGATCCGGTTTGGCCCGGAGCCAAGAATAATAATCGAGGGCTTCTCGTGCAGTGCTATCTCATCCTGCTGATCGTAGGAAGAGTAATGGTACGGGGTATAGGCGGCAAACTCGGCAGCACAGGTATCGACCGTCTTGTACACCGGCCGAATACCCAGCGCCTGCCGGACGCCGCGCACCACACCTTCGGTGTTGTGCGTCAACTCGGCGATCTGGGCGTCGGAGAAACCGTGCCGCTTGGCGCGGCGCAGAACAGTTCCGTCGAGCTGGACGGTACCGCGAAGTTCTGCGGCCACCTCATTGAGCAGTTGCAGCTGATCCAGGAACCACGGGTCGATACCGGTCGCGGCGTAAAGCTGCTCAACCGTTGCTCCGCCGGCTAGCGCGCGCTGCACCTGGCCGAGGCGATTCGTGGTCGGTCGTTTTGCCGCTTCGAGCAGCTCCGGAACGTCGAGGGCGTTGACACTGCCGAAGTCGAGCTGCGCACCCTTCTGCTCGAGCGAACGGAGCGCCTTCTGCAACGCTTCAGTGAAGTTCCGGCCGATCGCCATCGCCTCGCCCACGCTCTTCATCGTGGTGGTCAGGGTGGGGTCGGCTGCCGGGAACTTCTCAAAGGCGAAGCGCGGCACCTTGACCACTACGTAGTCGAGGGTTGGCTCGAAGCTTGCCGGGGTTTTCTGGGTGATGTCGTTGGGAATTTCATCAAGGGTGTAGCCGAGTGAGAGTTTGGTGGCGATCTTGGCGATGGCAAAGCCGGTCGCTTTGGAGGCCAGCGCCGAGGAGCGGGAGACCCGAGGGTTCATCTCGATCACCACGACCCGTCCGGTGTCCGGTTCAATCGCGAACTGAATATTGCAGCCACCGGTGTCAACGCCGACTTCCCGGATCACCGCGATCGAAATATCACGTAGTTTCTGATATTCGCGGTCGGTCAGGGTCATTGCCGGAGCCACCGTGATCGAGTCTCCGGTGTGGACGCCGACCGGGTCAAAATTCTCGATCGAGCAGACCACCACGACATTGTCGTTCTTGTCCCGCATCATCTCAAGCTCGTACTCTTTCCAACCCAAGATGCTCTCTTCAAGCAATACCTCTGAGGTAGGGCTGTACTGGATACCAGCACCGGCAATACGGCGCAGATCGGACTCGTTGTAGGCCAGACCCGAGCCCAGCCCGCCCATCGTGAAGGAGGGCCGGACCACCAGCGGATAGCCCAGGTCAGCGGCGGCTTCAAAAGCCTCGTCCAAGGTATGCACGATATGCGAACGGGCAGACTCCGCGCCGCAGCGCTCCACCACGCCCTTGAACTTCTCGCGGTCCTCGCCTAGCTCGATGGCCGCGATATTTGCACCGATCAGCTCGACGTCGTATTTCGCCAAGACGCCGTTTTTATCCAGCGCAATCGCGGTATTCAGCGCGGTCTGGCCGCCCAAGGTCGGCAGCACAGCATCCGGGCGTTCCTTTGCGATGATCTTTTCGACCACCTCCGGGGTGATCGGCTCAACGTAGGTGGCGTCGGCGAACTCCGGATCGGTCATAATGGTGGCCGGATTGGAGTTGACCAGAATGACGCGCAGGCCCTCTTCCTTCAACACCCTCAAGGCCTGGGTGCCCGAGTAGTCGAACTCGGCCGCTTGGCCAATCACAATCGGGCCGGACCCGATCACCAGAACAGATTTTAGATCGTCTCTTTTGGGCATTATTCGCTGACCTCCGTGGTCTTTTCTGCAGTGCTGGCCATTAGGTCAATAAAACGATCAAACAGATAGGCGGAATCGTGCGGTCCAGCCGCAGCTTCCGGGTGGTACTGAACCGAAAAAGCGGGCAGATCCAAGCAGTTCAGACCTTCAACGACGTCGTCATTGAGACTGACGTGGCTCACCTCGACCCGGCCAAAACCGGGCTCAGGAGCGTCGCTGACCCGATCTTTCGGTGCATCAACCGCAAAGCCGTGATTCTGCGAGGTGATTTCCACCTTGCCGGTAGCCCGGTCCATTACGGGCTGGTTGATGCCACGGTGACCGTAGCGCAGCTTGTAGGTGCCAAAACCTAGCGCCCGGCCGAGGATCTGGTTACCGAAACAAATCCCGAAGAAGGGGATCTTTTGTCCCAACACCTCACGCAGCAAAGAAACCTGGCGATCCGCGGTAGCCGGGTCGCCCGGGCCATTGGACATGAAGACGCCATCCGGATTGACGGCCTGGACGTCCTCAAAACTACTGGTTGCCGGTAAGACATGAACCCGGACGCCCCGCTCGGCGAAGCGTTGCGGTGTCATCGCCTTGATGCCCAGATCGATCGCCGCAATGCTAAAAATGGGTGTCCCGTCGCCATTCGCGCCCTGCCAGCCGTGATCTTTCGGTTCAACGATGTAAGCATCCTCGACGCTGACCGTCTCGGCGAGCTGCTGCCCCTCCATCGAGGCTTGCGCAGTCACTTCGGCAAGCAGTTCCGCGACCGGTCGGGTGGCGGCTTCGCCGCTGAAGATGCCGGCCTTCATAGCACCGCGTTCGCGTAAGTGCCTGGTGATGGCGCGAGTATCGACGCCCTGGATAGCGATGATTCCCTGGGCGATCAGTTCTTCGTCGAGGCTGCGTTCCGAACGCCAATTCGAGGGTCGACGGGCGGCATCGCGGACAATGTAGCCAGCCACCCAAATCTTCCGCGATTCGGCGTCTTCATCGTTCACACCGGTGTTACCGATATGCGGCGCGGTTTGCACCACGAGCTGGCCGGCATAAGACGGGTCGGTAATGGTTTCTTGATAACCAGTCATTCCGGTGGCGAAGACCGCCTCGCCGAGAGCGGTGCCACTGGCGCCGTAGCTCTCACCGCTGAAAGTCGTACCGTCTTCTAGAACCAATAGGGCTTTGCCCGAGTTCTGTGTGGCCTGCGTCATCTCAGCCATCCTTTTCTGTGCTGTCTAATTCTTGAGCTTCTAAAGTCGGTGTCTCTGCCGGGTCTTGCGGAGCCAGCTTTTGCAATGCGAGGAACAACGGACCGCGATCGGCGGCACGTTGTGTGCGGAAGCCGGTATCTAATGCTTGCTCCCCTAATTTCCAACTCAGCACCACCAAACCGTCCTTTTCGACGAATTTGCCCGCCATCCCACTTTCCAGCCGGACACCGTCGTAATGCCCATTTGCAATGAAGAGATCCGGTGCCCCGCGACGTGCCAGCAAGATCCCTTCGGGGTGCAGACTGAGCTCTGCCTGAGTGCGCAGCCCCAGGCTGTGCACCGCGATCCGGTCCAGCCAATCGCCCTCAGTGGTGGTCGCCACGTACTGGCCTGGCACCGAAAGCTGAGCTTGGCTTAGCTCCGGCACCTCAGGGAGCGGCAAGGTCTCAGCCTGCCGACGCTGCCGGTTTCGCCAGCCCACCCAGATCAGCGCGAAGGCCGCGAGCACGAGCAGTACCGCGAAGATGGTTGGCCACAGCTTGTCCACTAAAGCGCTCCGACGTCGGTCGGTGTATTTAGCTCGCCGTTCAGCACGGTGGGGTGCCCATTCAGGAAGGTGGCTATCACAGCCCCGGGCAATTCCAAGCCAGCGAAGGGCGAGTTGCGCCCCTTGGTCGCCATCTTCTGTGGGTCGACTGTCCAGCGTGCGGCCGGGTCCACCAGGGTCAGCTGCGCGGTTTCACCAATTGCCAAGCTGCCGCCCTGCCAGGGTAACTGACCGATCGTCGCCGGGGTCTGGGAAGTAATCTTCGCTACCTGCTGCCAGCCGATCAGTCCGGTTTCCACCATGGTGTGCTGCACCACCGAAAGCGCTGTCTCCAAGCCGGTCATGCCCATCGCCGCTTGCGCCCATTCGCATTCTTTCGCCTCGCTAGGGTGCGGGGCGTGATCGGTACCGACGACGTCGATGGTGCCATCGGCCAGTGCAGCGCGTAAGGCTTGCACGTCTTCGGAGCTGCGTAGCGGTGGGTTGACCTTGAAAACAGGATCGTAGCTGCGCACCAGTTCGTCGGTGAGTAGCAAGTGGTGCGGGGTAACCTCGGCGGTGACCTTGACGCCGCGAGCCTTAGCCCAGCGAATGATCTCGACGCTGCCCGCAGTTGAGACGTGGCAGATGTGCAGCCGAGAATCGACGTGCTGAGCCAGCAGTACATCTCGGGCGATAATGGCTTCCTCGGCAACCGCCGGCCAGCCCTGCAAGCCGAGCACAGCGGACACCTCGCCCTCGTTCATCTGGGCGCCTTCGGTGAGCCTCGGCTCCTGCGCATGTTGGGCCACCACGCCATCAAACGCTTTGACATACTCCAGCGCGCGACGCATTAGCACCGGGTCCCAGACGCACATGCCATCGTCGGAGAACACCCTGACCCGAGCTCGAGAATCAGCCATCGCGCCGAGTTCGGCCAGCCGTTGACCGGCCAGGCCCACGGTCACCGCGCCCACTGGCCGCACCTCGGTCCAGCCAGCGTCCTGGCCGAGGCGGTAAACCTGCTCAACTACCCCGGCAGTATCTGCCACCGGCATGCTGTTCGCCATCGCGTGCACTGCGGTGAAACCACCCTTGGCGGCAGCCTGCGAGCCGGTCAGCACCGTTTCGGCATCCTCGCGACCGGGCTCACGCAAATGGGTGTGTAGATCGACCAGGCCCGGCAGCGCAACTAACCCTTCAGCGTCGATCTCAGTTGCCCCCGCCGAGTCTTCTAGCGGAGCAAAGCGCCCGTCAGCAACCAGCAGATCGGTGCGCTCGCCGCCCAGGACCGAAGCACCTTTGATCAAATATTTACTCATCATTTGCTCCGTTCAAAGTTTTCAGTTGCGCTACCGTGCGCTGAGCTCGAATTACCGCTCAGCAGCAGATAGAGCGCAGCCATTCGCACCGCGACGCCGTTTCTTACCTGATCTAGCACGGTGGACCGGGCAGAATCTGCCGCCGCGGAGGAAATCTCCAAGCCCCGGTTCATCGGGCCTGGGTGCATCACAATGGTGTCCTTAAGCCCGAGGCTATCCAGCCGTGCCAGCCGAGCGTCGTCGAAGCCCCAACGCCGCGAGTATTCGCGTTCCGAGGGGAAGAACGCGGCATTCATCCGCTCACCCTGCACTCGGAGCATCATCATCGCGTCCACCCCGGTGTCCAGGGTGGCGTCGAGGTCGTAGCTCACCGCAACGGGCCAGGAACTGACCCCGAGCGGCAACAGCGTTGGCGGCGCGACCAAGGTCACCGAGGCACCGAGCGTCTTCAGTAACCAGACATTGGAGCGAGCCACCCGGGAATGCAGGACGTCCCCAGCTATCGCTACCCGTAGCCCACTCAGATCGGAGCCAATCGAGTTAAGGCCACGCACCTTGGCCCAGTGCCTGCGCATCGTGAAGGCATCCAGCAGCGCCTGGGTGGGGTGCTCGTGAGTACCGTCACCCGCATTGATGACCGCGGCGTCGATCCATCCGGAGTTCGCCAGTTGCTGGGGCGCGCCGGAGGCACCGTGCCGAATCACTACCGCATCGGCGCTCATTGCTTCCAAAGTTTGCGCGGTGTCTTTGAGTGATTCGCCCTTAGAAACCGAGGAGCCTTTGACCGCAAAATTGATTACATCGGCGCTCAGCCGTTTAGCCGCTGCCTCAAAGGAGATCCGAGTGCGAGTGGAGTCCTCGAAGAACAGATTCACTACCGTGCGGCCGCGTAGCGCGGGCAGCTTCTTGACCTCGCGCTCGGTTACCGCCGCCATTTCCTCGGCGGTGTCCAAGATTTGCAGGGCATCCGCGCGGGCCAGATCGTGGGTGGAGAGCAAATGCCTCATGATGACTCCCCTGCCGTTGCTGGGCCCTCGATGATCACTTGCTCCGCGCCATCGTCGGTCTCGGCCAAATGCACGCGAACCCGTTCGCTGGAGGAAGTGGGCAGGTTCTTGCCGACGTAGTCGGCGCGGATCGGCAGCTCACGGTGCCCTCGATCGACCAGCACCGCTAGCCGTACGATGGTGGGGCGACCCAGGTCGACGAGCGCATCGAGTGCAGCCCTGATCGTCCGACCGGAGTAGAGCACGTCATCAACCAGTACCACCACCCGATTGTCAATGCCCGTGGTGGGTAGCTGGGTGCGTTGTGGCGCCCGGGTTGGCTGCCGGGAAAGGTCGTCCCGGAACATCGTGACATCGAGTTGCCCCAAAATATCGTCGGGGTTGATTTTCGGTTCCACGCTGGCAATTTTTTCCGCCAGTCTTCGCGCCAAAGGAAAACCTCGGCGCGGAATTCCGAGCAAAACTAGTTGCTCAGCACCTCGATTAGCTTCGAGGATTTCATGCGCAATGCGCGTCAGTGCACGGTCGATGTCCGCACTACTCAAAACCACTCGACCATTACTGGCCTGCGTGGTTTGAACAGAGTTGTTCATGCCGATGCCCCCTTCCCCGCCTCACAGGACGGAATTAAAGTGGATCATTGCAGTTAAAAACTACCACAGCAGTTTGCCCGGCGATTAGCGCAACTTCTTGGTTTCGACCGCCGGAGCACCGTAAAGTATGGGCTATGAGCAGCCCGTGGCAAGACCCCAATCAACCGCAGCATTGGCAACAGCCGGAGGGCCAACAATACGACCAATACGGTCAGCCAATCTACCCGCAGGCGCCGCTTGAGCAGCAACAAGGCTACTATGACAACACTGCTTCGCAGCAGGGCTACTCCGAATATCCGCAGCAAGCCTACGATCAGGGCCAACAAGGTTATTACGGCTACCAGCAGGAGCAAGCACATCAGGACTGGCCCCAGGGACAACCCGCTCAACAGCCAGCTCAGCAGTTTAACCAACAGCAATTCGGCCAGCAGCAATTCGCTCAGTATGACGGGTTCCAGCAATCACAACAGGCCTATACGCCGCTCAACCCGACCTGGATGGGCCAGGTCGAACCGCAAAACTACACGCCGGCACCGAACTATGCACCGACGCAGCCGATTCAGCCGGTCTGGACGCATCAGCAAGCTCGCCGCACCAAGCGAACTCTCAATGTGGTGCTCTTGGTGGCTATCACCTGCATTGTGGTGGCACTGCTCGCGATTTTCCTGGTGCTACCGAACCTTTACCGCGCCGCTGGCCCGGCTGGCATCATGGTCGGGTTCTTGCTGTCCCTCTTCCCCTTGGCTGCGGTGCTGCTCACCGTCTACTTCATCGACCGCTGGGAACCGGAGCCGCGCTGGATGCTTGGCTTTGCGCTACTCTGGGGTGCTGCCGGATCGATTGGCACCACGCTGCTGATCCAGCCAGTCTGGATCAAACTCTTCATGCCTGACGACCTCTCCAAGGCCGAGGCTTCGCAATGGCTCGCCAGCTTTGAGGCTCCACCGGTTGAGGAGTTCTCTAAGGGTCTCGGCATCTTGCTGATTGCACTCTTCGCCCGGAAATACTTTGACGGCCCGGTCGACGGCGTGGTTTACGCCGCTACCATCGCGGCAGGCTTCGCCTTCACTGAAAACATCCAGTACTTCGGCAGAACCTTCGTTGATCCCGACGGCGGTGCGCTGAGCCTTAGCATCATCTTCATCATTCGAGGTATTTTCAGCCCCTTCGGCCATGCGCTCTATACCGCTTGTACCGGCGTCGCGGTCGGCTACGCGGCTCGTAAGGGCAACTCCGGAATGATTATCGGCTTCTTCTTCATCGGTCTCATCCCGGCGATGATCTTCCACTACATCTGGAACAGTGCTCCTTCATTATTCGAACCAACCGATATCGCCAGTTTCCTTGGCTCTGTCTTCTTACAGTCGGTGGTCTACGAAGGTCCGCTGATCGTACTTTGGGGGGTTGGCATCTACTTCCTGCGCAAATCCGAAGCCAAGCTGACCCATCGAAGGTTGGCCGAATATGCGCAAAGCGGCTGGTTCACCCCGGAGGAGGTCAATATGATCGCGACCCCGGCTGGTCGACGCAATGCCATGGCCTGGGCGAAAACGTACCGTCGGACACAGCCGATGAAGGAATTTATCCGCAAGTCGACCTCATTGGCCTACACCAGGCAACGCATCCTAGTGGGCGCTAGTCAACGGCAGAACCAGCAAGATGAACAAGGCCTGCTTGACGAGATCACCGCGCTAAGACCTCTGGTGCTCGGCTAAGCCCAGCACCGCCCCGCCGAGTGTGCAGATCTACATCTTAAGAAGCATTCAAAACATGTAGATCTGCACACTCACCGATAGTTGAGGCCGCGAACGTGCCACCGCGCTCGAGGGGACCGGAACGACGAAGGCGCCGCCCACCTTAGTGGTGGGCGGCGCCTTCGTGATTCAGATCTCGATTGGTGGCTAAGCCAGCAGTGTCGGTTTGAGTTGCTGTAGTCGTCCCAGCAGACCGTTCACGAACTGCGGGGATTCATCCGTCGAAAGAGCCTTGGCTAGTTCGACTGCTTCACTCACCGCGACGCCGTCTGGAATCTCCTCGTTATAGAGCAATTCCCAGCTGCCGATCCTTAGGATAATCAGGTCTACCGCGGGCATCCGCTCGAGCGTCCATCCCTTGGCGTAGGTCTGCAAAAACTCATCGATTGTCTCTTGCTGCGCGGTGACACCGTCGATCAGCTCTACCGTGTAAGGAGCAATAATCTGGTCGGTGCTTTCGCGGCGCAATTGCAGAATCTCCGAGGCAGCCATCTCCCGCTGACCTGATTCGAAAAGAATATCCAGGGCACGACGCCGCGCTTTGCTCCGGGCCCGGGAACCACTATTACCGGTGTTGCCGTTGCTAGCAGAACTCACTAGTTAACTCGGCCCAGGTAGCTGCCATCACGGGTATCCACTTTGACCTTGGTGCCCTGCTCAACGAACAGCGGAACCTGGATCTCGTAACCGGTCTCCAGGGTGGCACCCTTGGTTCCCGCTGAGGAACGGTCGCCCTGCAGGCCTGGCTCGGTGTAGGTGATCTCCAAGATCACCGAAGCCGGCAGTTCCAGGTACAAAGGAGTACCTTCATGCAGAGCAATGTTGACGTTCTGATTTTCCAGCATAAAGTTCACAGCGTCACCGACAACAGCAGCGGAAACGGTGATCTGGTCATAATCTTGGGTGTCCATGAAGATGAAATCCTCGCCGTCCTGGTACAGGTACTGGTAATCACGACGGTCAACGGTCGCGGTTTCAATCTTCAGACCAGCGTTAAAAGTCTTGTCGACCACCTTGCCGGAGAGCACATTGCGGATCTTGGTGCGCACAAAAGCGCCACCCTTGCCGGGCTTGACGTGCTGGAACTCAATAACATTCCAAAGCTGCCCGTCGAGGTTCAGCACCGTTCCGTTTTTAATATCGTTAGTAGTTGCCACTGTGTCTCTTCCTGAAAGTTCAGCCGGGGATGTTCAACTTGTCAAAAAACCAGCACTTATTCTATCGCGTTTTTCACGCTCTTGATTCAGGCCACTGATTCGGCGCGCTCGGCCATTTCCCGCGCCCGTTGCAGGGCCACCGTGGAGGAGTAAATCAGCGGCGCAGCAGCGCCTGCGGCCACCCGCAATTCCAGGGCCGTTGAAAAGCTGTTCGCGGCAGCCTGATATTGGCCCGCGCGGAAATACGCTTTGCCGAGATGCTGCCGAATCACTGCCGCCATCTCGCTACCGCCAAACTCAGCGCTCAGGTTCCGCAATCGACGGATTGCCCGCTCGTTTTCATGCACCGCCGCGGAGAGGTCCGCTTCGAGGATTCTCAACGGCAATGAACCAGGCTCGGCCAATCGCGCTTCGGCAATCAGCTCCGCTGCCTTGCTGTTTTCACCCTTGGCCAACAGCACGAAAACCTGCGCCGCTGCGTCGTCGGTCGCCCGCAACGCAGCTTCGCATTGCTCCGCGTCGACTACCTCGCTCAACAGGGTCTCAGGATTAATAGCAATCCCCGGGAAGCCGCTTTCTGGCCAGTCAGCAAAATCTGAATACTCACTCATTCGGCAATCTCCTGATATGCGGCGAAAAGTAACGAGGTATCTGGCACATCCAGAATCCCCGGTTTCGCAACGTCGTCAAGAACCACGAAGCGCAGTAAATCACCGCGAGATTTCTTATCCCGACGCATCCCGTCCAGCAGTCCTTGCCAGCGATCCCGGCGGTAACTGGTCGGCAGACCGAGGGATTCCAGCACGCTGCGATGACGATCCGCCACCTCGTCGCTGAGTCGACCGACACTACGAGCAAGTTCGGCGGCAAACATCATCCCGACGGACACAGCAGCACCGTGTCGCCAGGAATATCGCTCAACCAATTCGATGGCATGGCCGAGGGTGTGGCCATAGTTCAAGAATTCTCGCCGCCCAGACTCCTTCAGATCCTGCGAAACCACCTCGGCCTTGACCGCGATCGCTCGCTCGATCAACTCACGGAGCACTTCTGATCCAGGATCTTTCACCGCTTGCGGGTCGGCTTCGACGAGCTCCAGAATTTTCGGGTCTGCGATGAAACCACATTTCACCACCTCGGCCATGCCGGAAATTAATTCATTGGCAGGCAAGGTCTGCAAAGCGTCCAGGTCTGCCAGCACAGCCGCGGGCGGGTGAAACGCGCCCACCAGGTTCTTACCCTCAGCGGTATTGATACCCGTTTTACCGCCCACTGCGGCGTCCACCATGCCGAGCAGGCTGGTGGGCAAATGAATCACTTTGACGCCGCGCAACCAGGTGGCGGCGACAAAGCCGGCCAGATCGGATACTGCGCCGCCACCGACCGAAACCACGGCGTCAGAGCGAGTGAAGTCATTCTGGCCCAGCACCTGCCAGCAAAAAGCAGCGACCTGAATGTGTTTGCCTTCTTCAGCATCGGGGATTTCAGCGGTTACCGCAGTGAAGCCCGCGGCGGTAAGCTCATCCCGCACAGTATCCCCAGTCAGCCGAAGCGCACGCGGGTGTACCACTAGGACCCGACGGACCCTTTCGCCGAGCAGCGTCGGCAGTTTACCGAGCAAACCGCGGCCAACCAGCACAGCATAATTCTCGGACGGTTGAGTGCCGGTGATCTCAATGACCGTTTCAGTATCATTCATTGCTTTCTCCTTGCACCGTTCGACTTAGCTGATCAATGATCAGCCGAGCTAGCTCCGATGCCTTGTGATCTTCAATCTCTAAGGTCAGATCCGCGAGCCGCTGGTAAACACAAGCGCGGTCCTTGAGTAGTTTTTCCCAGCGGGCCACGGGATCTTCGCTCTGCAGCAGCGGTCGATTGGTGGAGCGCAACAGTCGAGCCCTGACGTGATCGCTGCTAGCCGATAAGTAGACCACGGTGTGAGCGCTGAGTAGCTGCTGGGTGCCGGTATCCAAAACCGCTCCGCCACCCAGAGAGAGTACAAAAGGTTTCGATTGTGCGAGCAGCTGAGCGACGCAGCGCGCCTCGACCTGCCGGAACCACGCCTCACCCCGGGAGGCGAAGATTTCGGCGATCTTACCGTGCTGGTTCTCAATCTGCTGGTCGGAGTCAATGAAATCGCGACCCAGTTGACGTGCCAATTCCAAGCCGAGGGTGGTTTTGCCCACCGCCATCGGGCCGATCAGCACAATGCTGTTCGGCAACTTCTCCGGCCCTAGCGCTGCATCGGAGGGCGTCACAGCGGCTGAGAACCGAGTTCGTCTGGGATATTCGCCAGATACTGCTCGAGGTTACGCTTGGTTTCACCGAGCGAGTCGCCGGCGAACTTCTCCAAGACCGCCTCCGCCAGCACCAAGGCCACCATGGCTTCGGCCACCACTCCGGCGGCGGGCACCGCACAGACGTCAGAACGCTGATGATGAGCTTTGGCCGGTGCACCGGTGCTGATATCGACGGTACGCAGCGCACGCGGGACGGTGGCAATTGGTTTCATCGCGGCGCGCACCCGGAGCACATCGCCAATGCTCATGCCTCCTTCGATACCGCCAGCCCGATTACTCATCCGGTGAACCGCACCGTCCGCGGTCAGCTCGATTTCGTCATGCGCGGCCGAACCACGGCGCGCCGCACTTCGGAAGCCGTCGCCCACTTCAACACCTTTAATGGCTTGAATTCCCATCAGGGCAGCAGCCAGTCTGGCGTCCAGCCGGCGATCCCAATGTACGTAGCTACCCAGTCCCGGTGGCAGCCCATAGGCCAGCACTTCGACAACGCCACCTAAGGTCTCGCCCTCTTTATGTGCGGCATCCACCTCGGCAACCATGGCAGCAGAAGTGTCGGCGTCAAAGCATCGCAATGGGTCGGCGTCCAGCGCTGACAAATCAGCAGCTGTCGGAGTGGCTGCGTGCTCCGGCGCTGCTACCGTGCCAACCGCAACGGTGTGGCTGACCAGGGTGATGCCCAGTTGCTCAAGGAACGCCGAAGCCACCGCACCGAGGGCAACCCGCATCGCGGTTTCCCGCGCACTGGCCCGTTCCAGCACCGGCCGGGCCTCGGCAAAACCATACTTCTGCATTCCGGTGAAGTCTGCGTGCCCCGGACGCGGTCTGGTGAGCGGGGCATTACGGGCTTGACCTGCCAGTTCGGCTTCGCTGACTACGTCAGCGGCCATGATTTGCTCCCACTTAGGCCATTCGGTGTTGCCGACCTCAATTGCTACCGGGCCGCCCTGGGTCAGACCGTGCCGGACACCACCGAGCACCCTGACCTGGTCCTGTTCGAACTTCATCCGGGCACCACGACCATAGCCAAGCCGGCGACGCGCCAGCGCGTCCTGGATCTGCTGGGTACTAATCTCGATGCCAGCCGGAAGACCTTCAAGAATCCCGGTCAGAGCCGGGCCGTGGGATTCCCCGGCGGTAAGCCAACGCAACATAAAACTATCCTGCCACTATCTATGCCTCAAGTTATCGTCGAGGCAGCCCGATTGAGTCACACATCACATTCACTAAGCCGTTGCGGTCGGATATGACGACCCCACTGAACAGAGCGACTTGTTCAACTGCCTGGTAAAGCAACATTTCTAGACCAGAGACCACCGTCCCACCAGCCGCCTGCCATGCGCTGGCCAAGGCGCTAGGCCAGGGGTCATAGGCCACATCGAGCAGATATCCAGCGCTCGAAGTGACCGAGCCAAGCAGCTCATCGGCGGCTCCGGGCGGCAGTGTGCTCAGCACCAGCTCGGCGCGCAAAGCGCTAAGCGCAGCCAGTGGCAGTACTTCTAAGCTCAGCCCAAGGCGATCAGCCACAACGGCCAAAGCTCCTAGCTTGTCGGGGTTCCGGAGGTAGAGCTGAGCCTCGCCCCCGCCTAGCTCAGCTAGCGCAGCCAACGCAGCCAGCGCGGTGCCGCCGCCGCCCAGCACGATTGGCGGGCGGGAAAAAGTTTCAACACTGCGCAGACCGGCTTGCTGCAGCGCGTTAATGATCCCCGCCACGTCGGTATTGCTGCCGATCAGGGCGCCATCCTCGCGCACACGAACGGTGTTGAGCACGCCAAGTTTCGCCGCCACCGGATCTACTTCATCAACAAGGTCAGCAATAGCGGCCTTATGTGGCATGGTCACCGAGAGTCCACGCCACCCTGCTTGCTCCCGCAATCGCTGGACAAGGCCAGGCAACTCCCCCGCAGACACATCAATGGCCTGGTAGTCAATGTCCACGCCAAGCCAACGGTAGGCAGCTCGATGCAAGGCAGGAGACTTCGAATGCGCAATCGGATGCCCGATGACCGCTGCTTTAGCCGGGCTCACCGCAGTTACTGGCACTTCCCGGCATTGGCTTTACACCAGGCCTGATACTTGGTCACGTTCTGCTCATGTTGCGCGAAAGTGGTGGCATATAGCGTCTCACCGGTGTCCAGGTTGACTGTCACCCAGTAATAGTAGTTATTCGCCTCCGGTTTGGCTGCCGCGACAATAGCGGCGTTGGTCGGCGAGCCAATCGGGCCGATCGGCAGCCCGGGGTTAGCGAAGGTGTTGTACTTGTTCTTCTTATCGAGTTTCTGAGTATTGCTGATGTTGTAGGTTTTCAAGCCCAAGCCATAGGCCACCGTGGCATCCGATTGCAGCAATCCGCGGGTTTCCGCCGAGGTGTTCTTGAGTCTGTTCTCAATGGCACCCGAGATCTTCGCGTAGTTTGCTTCGTTCCCCTCGGCTTCGATGATGCTAGCGATAGTCAGCACGCGGTACTGTTCCTTAGCATCGGTGACCCCCGCCTTGACCAATTCTTCTTTAGTCTTCTGCACCATCTGGCTCAGAATCTCTTTCGCGGTCAAATCAATCGCGAACTGGTACTGGCCTGGCGCCAAATATCCTTCCAAGGACGGCGCGGTGGCTGGCAGCCCGAAGGCGGCAGGATCTTTGGCCAGCGCGGTGAATTCCGCCACCGGAATATCGGTGGCCGCCGCTAGTGCATCGAACACCTCACCCTGCCGGAGGTTCTGCTTGATTGGCGCATAGTGCACCTTCTGCTGGCTTGCTGCCAACAGCACGCTCACTGCATCGGCTGCTTTCATTTCTTCCTTCAGC
The DNA here is from genome assembly GCF_000950575.1 of Psychromicrobium lacuslunae. Classification (NCBI taxonomy): domain Bacteria; kingdom Bacillati; phylum Actinomycetota; class Actinomycetes; order Micrococcales; family Micrococcaceae; genus Psychromicrobium; species Psychromicrobium lacuslunae. The sequence goes on along the minus strand of NZ_CP011005.1, from coordinate 1,009,289 downwards.
GGGTAAACACCCGGCAGCAGGGCACTTTCACCGTTTGCGGCCTTGAGCGCGTTAAGGAAAGCGTTCTCACTGGCCACCACCTTTTTAGCGACCAACTCACTGGCCACAGTGCGGGCGCTAGCCCCTTCCGGCAAGGTGTAGACCACCTCAGGGCCACCCGGTCCCGGATAGTCTTTGGCGGTGTTGAAGTCGAGCATTGGACTGATCGCCTGCACCGCGAAATAACCGGCGGCCACAAAAGCCGCCAGGATCAAAATGAAGATCACCGTGCGGCGACGGCGACGTACCTTTCGCGAAGTACGCGCCAGGCGTCGCGATTGATCGTGATCCTGCTCGAAGTGCTCAATAACATTCTGGCCACCCTCGGAATCCAGACGAGCCGCTTCCGGGCTATCGAAAATGGGATTCATCGGGCTCCCCCAGCCTGATTAGTACAGATAGTAATGTGCTGTCCTCACCGTCCGGCAACGTCGGGTCGCTCTGCTTTAGCGACGTCGACGTGAGCGGGCACCAGTTCCCCCACCGGATTGCTCGCAGACTTTTCCATCTCTAAGGCGTGCTGCAAGATGCCAGCAGCCGCCACTTGATCAACTACTTTACGTTGCTCACGCCCGGGCACGCCAGCCGCCCGCAATTGCTGATGCGCGCTGACCGAGCTGAGCCGCTCGTCAATAAGACGTACTTCGCTGTTCGGAGCGGCCTCTGAGAGCAACTCTGCCAGGATCCCGGCCAGGTCCCTAGCCAGCTCCGCTGAAGCGCTTTCGGTGCCACGCAAAGTCTGCGGCAAGCCGACATAAACGATCTTCGCTTCCCGCGCCACGGCTTCTTTGACTATCAACTTGAGATCTGAATTCTTTTTCTGATCTCGGCTGAGGGTTTTCCAGGGCGTGGCCAGGATGCCGTCGGGGTCGCAGACCGCAACCCCGACGCGCACCGTGCCAACGTCGATACCTAATCTGACGCCGTGACGAACCGATTCACCCCGACTGTCCTCGGACACTAGACCGCCAGCACGGCTTGATGCACAGCCTCTAGCGCGGCCGGAATTTTGCTGGCATCGCTGCCGCCACCCTGGGCGACATCGTCCTTGCCGCCGCCACCGCCACCGAGCACACCAGCGGCAACTCGCACCAAAGCGCCGGCCTTCACACCACTTTGGCGTGCCGCCTCATTGGTGGCCACTAAGACCAAGGGCCGGTCGTTGGCGGTGCCGGTGACCGCAACGGTCGCTGCTTCGGAACCGAGGCGCTCGCGTAGATCTAGGGCAAGCGCGCGCAGATCCTCTGCACCGCTGACCTGACCGGCATGATGGGTCAACAGCCTGCTCTTACCCACCTGCTGAGCGGTGCCGACCAGCTCTGCAGCGGCCGCGGATAGCTGCTGCTTCCGGAGTTTTTCCAACTCTTTCTCGGTCGCTTTGAGCTTATTCAAGGTGGCACCGACTCGCTCGGTAAGCTGAGCCGAAGGCACCTTGAGCAGTTCGGTCAACTCGGTCACCAGGGCGCGTTCGGCCGCCAGATGCCGGAAGGCGTCAAGGCCAACAAAAGCCTCAACACGCCGATTTCCGGAACCAACTGACTGCTCACCAAGCAAGGTCAGTGAACCAATTAACGCGGTATTGTCCACGTGAGTACCACCGCAAAGTTCGCGGGACCAGGCACCGTCAATTTCCACCACCCGCACCCGGTTTCCGTAGTTCTCGCCGAACAGTGCCATAGCGCCGAGAGCCTTGGCCTCCTCCAGCGGCATTTCGCTGGTCTGCACCGAGAAGTTATTCCGAATAGCAATATTTGACACTTCTTCGATTTCGGAGCGGGTGGCCTGGCTCAGTCCCTCGCCCCAGGCGAAGTCGAAGCGCAGGTATCCAGCTTTATTGAAGGAACCGCGTTGCAGTGCCTCCGGGCCGAGAATTTGATGCAGGGCGGCATGCACAATGTGCGTCCCGGTGTGTGCCTGTTCGGCAGCGTGACGACGTTCGCGATCGACGGCGGCGCGGACCAGAGCTCCCTCCGGCACCTCGCCCTCGCGCACTACTGCTTTGTGCACGCTCAGGCCCTTGACCGGGCGCTGCACGTCGAGCACCTCAATAACAAAACCGTCTCCGGTGATCAGGCCGGTATCAGCGGCCTGGCCGCCTGCCTCCGCGTAGAACGGCGTCTCGGCCAGCACCAACTCCACCTCCTGGCCAACCCCGGCGCTGGCAATCCGCGAGCCACCAGTCAACAGACCACGGATGGTGGATTCACCATCGAGTTCCTGGTAACCGGTAAACACCGTCTCGCCCTGGGATAGCAGCTCGTTGAAAGCGCTTAGATCAGCGTGGCCGCTCTTCTTAGCGCGCGAATCGGCTTGGGCGCGCTGACGCTGCTCAAGCATAAGTGCTCGGAAGCCCGCCTCATCGACCTTGACGCCGGCTTCCTCCGCCATTTCTAAGGTCAGATCGATCGGGAAGCCGTAAGTGTCGTGAAGGGTAAAGGCATCGCTACCGGAAAGCGCGGTGTTATTGGCCTTCGACTCGATCACTGCCTCATCCAAGCGGGCGGTGCCGGAGGCAATGGTGCGCAGGAAGGACTTCTCCTCGGCGTAGGCGATCCGGCTGATCCGCTCGAAGTCCTCCTCAACTGCCGGGTAAAAGCTCTTCATCGCATCACGAGAAACCGGCAATAACACGGGCAGGCAGGGCTTTTCCACACCCATCAGCCGCATTGCTCGGACGGCACGGCGAATCAGTCTGCGCAAGACATAGCCACGGCCCTCATTGGAAGGGGCTACCCCATCGGAGATCAGCATCAACGCCGAGCGGACGTGATCTGCTACCACCCGGAGCCGGACATCATCGGTGTGGTGTGGATCAGCAGGATCCTCGGTTGAGCTGTATTCCTTGCCGGAGAGCTCAGCGGCAACGTCAAGCACAGGGCGGACCTGATCGGTCTCATACATATTCTCCACGCCCTGCAGGATCATCGCTAGACGTTCCAGCCCCAAGCCGGTGTCGATATTACGCTTTGGCAGCTCACCAGCGACGTCGAAGTCAGTCTTGCTGCGCACCGCGGAGAGCTGGAACTGCATGAACACCAGGTTCCAAATCTCTACATAACGAGTCTCGTCGGCAATTGGGCCGCCGTCGATGCCGTACTGTGCACCGCGATCATAGAAGATCTCCGAGCAGGGGCCACCAGGGCCAGGTTGTCCGGTATGCCAGTAGTTATCGGCCTTGCCAGTGCCCTGGATTCGCTCGTTCGGAAGGCCAATTTTATCCCGCCAGATGGCGCGAGCTTCCTCATCTTTCTCGTCCCCGTCTTCGTAAACGGTGACCCAAAGCCGATCCGGGTTCAGGCCATAACCGCCCTTGTCAATCGGGCTGGTCAAAAGCTCCCAGGCGTAGCTAATCGCCTGCTCTTTGAAGTAATCGCCAAAAGAGAAGTTGCCGCACATTTGGAAGAAAGTGCCGTGACGCACGGTCTTACCAACTTCTTCGATATCACCGGTGCGAATGCACTTCTGCACGCTGGTGGCTTTGTCCCAGGGCGGCGTTTCCCGAGCCGTGAGGTACGGAATGAACGGCACCATACCGGCGATATTGAACAGGATTGACGGATCGGTGGAAATCAGCGAGGCGCTCGGCACCACGGCGTGCCCCTTGGCTGCAAAGAAATCAAGCCAGCGTTGGGCAATTTCGTGGGTCTTCATGACTTTTCTGATCCTTACGTGAGTCGCGCTGAGTACGCTCTGGAGCTGCTCTGGGCGAGCAATGGGTTATTTCTCGGCATCCAAGCCGAGCGCGGAACGAAGTTCGCTTTCCCGCTGAGACATGCCGTCTCGCAGGGTGTCGACAAAATAATGCAGTTCGTCATTGAGCTTGCCGACCGCCCTGTTCAGGCCAGCCGGGCCAAGTGACTGCTGCGCTTGGCTGAATTTGCGCACCGCAATTACACCGATAGTGACACCCAGGCCAAGCCAAAAAATTCTTTTAATCATGACGCTTCCCTCGGTCTTCAGCGGCTGCGACGGCCGCGGCTCTGACCGCTCTTACGGGCGGTAAAGGCTTGCCGCACCCCATAGGAGAAGGATGCAACCTTGATCAAGGGCGAGCCAACGGTGGCTGCGATCAAGGAGGAGAGCGCGGAAATATTGGCGGTGGCATCTGAAACGTTTGAGGTCATACCATCGACCTTCTTCAGTTGTTCATTGGTAGTGCTCACGGTAGCAGTCACCTCGCCAATTAATGGCGTGGTCTCTTCGCTGAGCGAACGAATGCTGCCGCTGAGTTCATCAAAGACTTTGCCGAGTTTGAAAACCGGCACGGCTAGGATGGCGACCAAGATTGCGAATACTCCAGCGGCAATTAGCCCGGCGATATCCCCACCCGACATGGTGCCTCCTTACGTTCGTGGTTGATGTCTATCAGTACCTTACCGATTTCTGCCTGCCCTAGCGAAGGGAGCCAGTTTGAGACCGGCGATAGCCAGCAACTCTAGATACGACGAAGCCCGCGACCTGAGCCGCGGGCTTCGTCGTACCAGAGTCTTAAACTCTCAAGGTTTAGCGTGCGTAGAATTCCACAACCAGCTGCTCTTCGCAGGTGACCGGAACTTCAGCGCGCTTCGGACGACGAACCAGACGAGCCTGCAGGCTCTCCAGCTTGACGTCCAGGTAACCCGGAACGGCAGGAAGCACGTCGCGGTGCGCACCAGCGGCGGCGACCTGCAAGGGAGCCATCACTTCGCTGCGCGGGTGAACGTGAATCAGCTGGCCTTCGCCAACGCGGTACGACGGGCGGTCAACGCGGGCGCCATCAACCATGATGTGACGGTGCACAACGAGCTGACGAGCCTGGGCGATGGTGCGGGCAAAACCGGCACGCAGCACGAGCGCATCGAGACGCATTTCCAACAGCTCAACCAGGTTCTCACCGGTCAGGCCCTTGGTCCGGCGAGCTTCTTCGAAGACGCGAGTCATCTGAGCTTCACGGATACCGTACTGGGCGCGCAGACGCTGCTTTTCGCGCAACCGAACGGCGTAGTCGGAATCCTGTTTCTTGCGGGCGCGACCATGTTCGCCAGGTCCGTACGGACGGCGCTCAAGGTACTTAGCAGCCTTAGGGGTTAGAGCAATGCCGAGGGCACGCGAAATGCGAACCTGACGGCGGGCACGTGTGTTGTTAGCCACGGTGTCCTTCCAATGTCAGCAACAGTAATAGGTCTGGCCTCCACGCTGGAGAGTTAGGGCTGTTGCGGCCCATCGCTGCAACCACCGGGCATACTCACGTCGTCAGCTAGCTGAGAATAATCGCGAGGCTGGAGCCGGGGCTTGCCAGTTTTGCAGCTGTAAACAGTGCAGCGTCCATTCTAGCATTTTCTCTTGCGCGCTGCGGCACCCCAGTTAGCTCCACAGAGATTATTCGAACAGCCATAAATACAGCCATAAATTCCGCGTAAATATCCGCTCGCCAGGCGTAGCGGATTCGTAAAGTCCAGCCCCGGATCGGCCTTCTGCTGCCAGCCTTAATACATGACCATTTGCGTATCCCAATTCAACGATCACTCAGCCGCCTTTCAACGAGAGACCGCCGCACCGGAGGCTGATTTTATTGTGCTCGACGAGGCCGGTGACTTTAGTTACCACCGCTGCCAGAAAACCCTGGTACAGGCCTTTGAGGCACCCAGTGAGGCAATCTGTATCGTTGATCGAGCAGGTCTGGTGTATGGCCTGCTGCACGACGCAGATCGGCAGCTCAAGCTGAGCGCTTCACGTGGCCTGGTGGAGTTCCACTGGCTGCGGCAGGCCTGGTTGCGAACCCAAAATCTGCGCCCACAGTCCTACCCCCTGCACCGCTTATCACCGGCCAGCTCGGTGACTTTACTCAACGGAATGTTCGAGGCCCTGCAGCTCGAGCACTCACCTAGCATTGATCTGGCAGCCTGGACTGTGCGTCTTCCAGACGCTACTCAGCACCCGGTGAGTTTGGCTGCGGTGGAGCAATCGCTCGCTGAACTGGATTCTCTCGATCACGTGGTGGTTCAGGACCCTTTCGGCCACTGTTACTGTCCGGTGCGACATCAAACCCACCGTTTCCTGGCATCAGCGGCTGGTTTTATTAGCTACCAAGAGATCTCCCCGAGCGTGAGCTCCCCGCTATCAGGGCTTAGTCGCCGCGGATGATGCCCCGCAACTTTTCCAGCCTGCTACCCAGTTCACGCTCCGCGCCATTAGCCGTGGGTTGATAATAGTTGGCAGCTATCAGATCATCCGGCGGATACTGCTGCCTGGCCACCGAATGCGGTTCGTCATGGGCATAGATATAGCCCTTGCCATGCCCCAGCTGTTTGGAGCCAGGATAATGTGCGTCCCTGAGATGGAGCGGAATAGTCGTGCCCTTACCCGCCCGAATATCAGCAATAGCCGCGTTGATGCCCAGATAAGCAGCATTCGATTTCGGTGCGGTGGCCAAATGCACTACTGCCTCGGCAAGCGGAATCCGCCCCTCCGGCATGCCGATCATCTGCACCGCCTGAGCCGCAGCCACCGCTGTCTGCAGAGCGGTCGGGTCTGCCATCCCGATATCTTCGCTCGCCGAAATGATCAACCGCCGCGCGATGAAGCGCGGGTCCTCCCCCGCCTCGATCATCCGGGCCAAGTAATGCAGTGCAGCATCGACATCTGAACCTCTAATCGACTTAATGAAGGCGCTAATCACGTCATAGTGCTGGTCTCCGGCCCGGTCATAACGAACCGCAGCGGCGTCAATGGCTCGCTCGGCGTCGACCAGTTCCAGGGTGGGGATAGAATCTGCGGGCTCGCCGTCCGCTGACTCACTTTGCAATCTATCCAGTGCCACCCCAGCGGCCGCTTCTAAGGTCGTCAGCGCCCGGCGAGCATCGCCGGAAGCTAGCCGCACCAAGTGGTCCAAGGCCTCGTCGCTGAGAGCTAAGGAGTCATCCAGACCGCGCTGATCGACGACAGCCCGCTCCAGAAGTTCCTTAATATCCTGATCATCGAGTGGCTGCAAGGTCAGCAGCAGCGAGCGGGAAAGTAGCGGGGAGACTACCGAGAAGGAAGGATTTTCGGTTGTGGCCGCGACCAGGACCACCCAGCGGTTCTCCACTCCAGGCAGCAGCGCATCCTGCTGAGCCTTGGTGAAGCGATGTATCTCATCGAGGAACAGCACAGTGGTCCGGCCATAAAGATCCCGCGCGGTGAGCGCTTCGTCCATCACCCGGCGGACATCTTTTACCCCGGCCGTGATCGCCGAAAGTTCAACGAAAGAACGTCCTGGGCCACGGGCAATAACGTGCGCCAGCGTAGTCTTCCCGGTTCCGGGCGGTCCCCAAAGAATCACTGAGCTGGGTCCTGCTGCTGAATCGCTCGCTGCGCTGGCTAATCGACGGAGCGGCGATCCTTCGCCCAGCAAGTGCTGCTGACCGACCACTTCGTCCAGACTGCGCGGGCGCATCCGCACCGCGAGTGGTGCCCGGGCACGAGCCGAGCGAGCTGGCTGCGGGGCATTATCATCCCCGGGCTGGTCTTCTGGCTCGGTGTCAGCAAAGTCGAACAGATCACTCACCCCACCTACGCTACCTGTCCGCACCGACAATGCCGACAACACCGACAATGGAGACCACCAAGGTATAGCAACAACGGCTAACCTAGAAGGCATGTCCCCATCAGTCGCTGGTCCTAACGGCGCGGCGCCGGAAGCGAATACCGCGCCGAGCCGGACTGCCTGGGTCGCTGCTGAGCGGCTACCCGGCTGGCTGGATCGCTTCCGCAGTTCGCACGGTGAATTCTCCGTTCAGCCGCTGGACCAAGAACTGCTATTGCAGGCCGAGGACGGTAGCTCGGCGACCATCGCGGCGCCATGGCCGGTCGATGGCCGACCAGGACGCGGGGCTGACCCGCTGGAGCGGCTAATTTCAATGACCAGCCAAGCGCGCACCGTGCTGCTGCTACTCATACGTCGCGGCGGTTACGCTGTCGCGGTCACTCGCGGCGGCGAGGTACTGCATGCCAAAGTTGGCACCCGGTATGTGCAATCACGCACTGCCGCGGGCGGCTGGTCGCAGCAGCGATTCGCCCGCCGCCGGGCGAATCAAGCTGATGCCATGATCGAGGCGGTGGCGGCGCATGCTGCTGCGTTGCCGCTAGAAAGTGCTGAGTATCTGGTGCTTGGCGGCGATAAGAAGATGGCGGCGGCGCTCATTGCGGAGCCAGTGCTTTCCCCGCTGGCTAAGCTCAAGCGGCTCGCCTTTCTCGACGTCCCTGACCCGCGCGCCAAGGTGCTCGAGCAGGCCGCGAAACGCGTCTGCAGCGCTTTTATTAGAGTCACTGACGCCTGAACGTCTGCCTGAGGCTAGCGGCGTTGCCCCTCAGAGCTGCGTAGCGTCGGTCGCCGGAAAGTCAGCCAGGCCTTCATGACTATGCCGCATCCCAGCTTGGTAGAGATAGGCCTGGTGTTCTTTGAGTAGTTGCCGCCAGGCACCGGCTAAGGCGCCACAATCAGCAAGAAAATCAGCGTCCATCAGTTCTTCCTCACGGGCCGGAACGTCTAACACGATCACAGTATTGGCGGAATCTAAGACTGCCGGGATCGAGGTGAAGCCAGAACGATTGGGCCAAAAGTTAATGAACTCCAACAAGGTCTGCCCCAGGGCATCATGTAGTACGACGCGGGGGTTAGCACTGCCCGAAGCAGGGTGATAGGTTTCCTGGCCGAACCGCTGAGCCGCAATATCTCGGCGATATCCTCGGATTCGCTGGAAATTCTGGCTGCTCTGCACAAAAGCTGACATGGCGGACTCGCTAGGTAAATAGAGGCAATCCCTGACATTGAGTCTCACGTATTCCTCGACCACCTGCTCGCTGCTCTCCTGCTCGCTGCCCAGCTGCTCACCTCCCACCTGGCCGGTCAATAACCCGGTCAACAACTCAGCGGATACGGTGCGCATCAAGCCGGTTGCCAACTCGTTCCATCGCGCAACCGCAGCTTCGTTAAGCAAGTCGTTGAAATCGCCGGAGGTCACCACCCGACGGATAGCTTCAATCACCAGCTGATTCGACCACCCATTCCCGGCCTGTTTCGGACGGGAAGTAATACTCCACCAGGCGCGGGCGATTTCGGACTCACTGAGCTGCTGATCGGTCTCGCCTTGCTCCGCCCCAGCCTCCATTACTCCCCCTTTGGTTGATGCCGATAGTTCGCTCGACTCGTGCTGTCATTCTAAGGCTGGCTCTGCTGGCTGCTTCAACTCAGGCGCTCACGGCGGGTTCGACGGTGGCGCGCTAAGCTGAGCCAATGCTGAAGATAGAACTGGTGACAGCGGACGGCATTGGCCAGCAGGAACTTTTTGAGCTCTATCATGCCGTCGGCTGGCATGCCTTTGATCATGCCCCGGATAAGCTGATGGAGGCGATGCAGAACTCGACTGGAATCGCTCAAGCCCGGTTTAATGACAGGCTAGTCGGCTTAGCTCGGGTGGTCTCAGATCGGGTGTCCATTTGCTTCCTGCAGTCATTGGCCACCCACCCGGATTTTCAGCGCCAAGGTATAGGTAAAGCGCTGGTGGAAAAGGTCTTTGAGCCATTTCCGTTGATGGTGAGGGCGCTGATCACCGGCACCAGCCCGGCCCAACGCGCCTTTTATGAATCGCTTGACTTCATTGATCCTGAGCGGACCCTTCCCGAGCCTTCAACCGTTTTTCTGCGGCACTATTAGCGCAAAGCATCGGTGCAGCCCGATCAACTTTGGCCCGCGGAAGACTACTCAGCGATCGAATAGAAATAATCACCGGAGTGTTCGAAGCCCAGCCGAGTGTAGAGTCTGCGTGCCGCCGGATTGCTCCGCTCGACTTGCAAAAACACCCGGTTCGCTCCCCGTTCGCGGCCACGAGCAAGCAATCCGCTGATCAACTCACTGCCCATCCCTTGTCCGCGTTGAGCGGGGTCAGTGGCTAGTGCGGCTAAACCCGCCCAGCCGCTCTGCGGGTCAATGCTCAGCCTGCCGATTGCCGCGATCTGCCCCTGCCTACGGACTGAGCCGTAGATCGCGGTTCCCGCGCCGAATAGCTCGGCCAGCGTGGTTCTGCGGTGCTGAGCCTGTTCTCCCCCGGGCTGCATAAAATCGAGCCATTCTGCACTCGGACTGACGGTGTATTCAATCTCAAAGTCATCACGCTCAGCCAAGTCTGCGGGCATCGGCCGCGTCATCACCTCGGTTGCTGCCTGGTCCGTGTAACCGCGCTGCCTGAGTAATTCGGTCAACCCGGCCGGCTCGGTACGAAGCCGCCGCTGGAAGATACAGGGCAGGTCTAACGATCTGTAATGCGCTTCTGCAAACTGGACAGCACTCAATAGGCCCGCGCCCACTCCAGCGGCGCCGTCCTGCCGTTGTGTTGAATCGGCTTTTAGCGGCAGCACCGAATTAGCTCTTTTGGTTACCCCGCGCGCTGACCGCAGCAGCCAGCCCTGGTGTTCAAGGACTTCCAGGGCTGGCCAGCTTCGGTGCATCACCAAGTCAAACCCGGGCGAGTTCACTGCCCAGAGATCTTGCTGACTCAGCTGACTATCATGCAATGAAGATTTTTACGCTTCCGGCTTTTTCGGCACGAAATCGATACCGGCCTCTTTGCGCTGCTGCGCACTAATCGGTCCCGGCGCACCGGTCAGCGGATCGAAGCCTCCGCCGGACTTCGGAAAAGCGATCACGTCACGGATCGATTCAACCTTGGCCAGCAGGGCAACCGCGCGGTCCCAGCCGAAGGCAATGCCGCCATGCGGAGGTGCGCCGTACTTGAAACCTTCGAGCAGGAAGCCGAAAGCTTCCTGCTGGGCCGCTTCGTCCAGGCCCATGAGCGCAAAGACCCGTTCCTGGACGTCGCGGCGATGGATACGGATCGAGCCGCCGGCAATTTCGTTGCCATTGCAAACCAAGTCGTAAGCGTACGCCAGCGCGGCGGCCGGGTCCTGGTCGAAGGTATCCAGATACTCCGGTTTGGGCGAAGTGAAGGCGTGGTGCAATGCTGTCCATTCACCGCTGCCGACCGCAACATCGCCGGAAGCGGTAGCTGCGGCTGAGGACTCGAACATCGGGAAGTCCACAACCCAGAGGAAGGCGAAGTCATTGGGATCGATTAGCCCGGTACGGTGACCGATCTCCACTCGGGTGGCACCCAGAATCGACCAGGCATCGTCGCGCTCTCCGGCTCCGAAGAACACACAGTCACCCGGCTTCGCGCCTACTTTTTCAGCAAGGCCGGCCTTTTCGGACTCGGAAAGATTCTTCGCCACCGGACCGGTTAGCTCGCCGTCTTCCTGGATCAGCACATAAGCCAAGCCCTTGGCGCCACGTTGCTTCGCCCACTCCTGCCAAGCATCAAGCGTTCGCCGTGGTTGCGAGGCGCCGCCGGGCATCACCACCGCACCCACATACGGCGCCTGGAAGACGCGGAACGTGGTGTCCTTGAAGTATTCGGTAAGTTCGGTCAGTTCCAGGCCGAAGCGCAGGTCGGGCTTATCCGAGCCGTAACGAGCCATCGCCTCCCAGTAGGGCATCCGCTGGAGCGGGGTAGGCACCTCGACGCCGATCAGTTGCCACAAAGCCGTGGCGATACGCTCCCCGAGGGCGAGCATATCTTCCTGGTCCACGAAACTAGCCTCAATATCCAGCTGGGTGAATTCAGGCTGACGGTCGGCCCGGAAATCTTCGTCCCGGTAGCAGCGGGCGATCTGATAGTACTTCTCAAACCCTCCGACCTGGAGCAGCTGCTTGAAGAGCTGCGGCGACTGTGCCAGTCCATACCAGTTACCGGGGGCAAGCCGGGCCGGCACCACGAAATCGCGTGCGCCGCCGGGGGTGGAAAGCGTCATGGTCGGGGTTTCGATCTCCAGGTAGCCTTCGTCGTGAAGCAGTTCACGAGCTACCCGGTTCGCTTCCGAACGCAGCTTCAAGTTCCTCGCCATCGGTGCGCGACGCAGATCAAGATAGCGATGCTTGAGCCGAGCCTCCTCACCCACCACGCCGTCGCTGGCGTGCTCATCGATCTGGAACGGCAAGGCCGCCGACTCATTGAGCACGGTCACGGTATCCGCAATGACTTCGATCTGCCCGGTCGGTAGCGCCGGGTTCTCGTTGCCGGCGGGGCGCTGCTGTACGGTACCGGTGACCTGCAGCACGTACTCATTACGCAGTGAATGAAAATCGTCCTCATTACGGGCCACAACCTGGGCAACTCCGGAAGCATCACGGAGGTCGACGAAAGCCACCCCACCGTGATCACGACGGCGAGCAACCCAACCGGTCAAGGTTACGGTTTGTCCGATCAACTCGGTGTTCAAACTCCCGAGTTCATGAGTGCGCAGCACAGCGATCCTTTCAATGATTGAATGAAGAGAACAAGAAACTGCTGACCAGACCGCAGCCAGCAAACGGTAAATCCGCTCCTTACTCTCCGAAAAGTTTACAGTTTCTTGCACCATTCGATGACAACCAGCCATCCAGCAGCCGATCAGCGAGAGAGGGAGCGATGACGAGTCCGCGCCAGCCTAAGCTGTCACGACGACTTGGCTTGGTTGATGCGACCACTATCGGGATGGCCTCGATGCTCGGTGCCGGGGTGTTCGTGGCCTTCGCTCCGGCGGCTCAGGCAGCTGGTGACTGGCTCTTATTGGCGCTACTGCTCGCCGGGGTGGTGGCCTACTGTAATGCCAGCGCTTCGGCACAGCTGGCCGCGATTTATCCGGAAAGCGGTGGCAGCTATATCTATGGACGCGAACGACTCGGTCGCTGGGCGGGGTTTGTGGCCGGCTGGTCTTTTATTTCCGGGAAAATTGCCTCCTGCGCCGCAATGGCAATGACTTTCGGTCTCTATCTTTTCCCGGATCAGGCCCGGGCGCTCGCGGTGGCTGCAGTGGTAGTGCTGACCGGAGCGAATCTGCTCGGGGTCAAGAAAACCGCTTGGCTCGCCCGCGGGCTATTGCTTCTCACCCTCGGGGTGCTCAGCGTGGTGGTCGTTTCTTGCTTTGCGACGCCACCGCTGCCGACCACTTTGCTGCCAGCCTGGGGATCGTTCGGCGGGGTTTTTCAGGCCGCTGCCTATTTGTTCTTCGCCTTTGCTGGCTACGCCAGAATCGCCACCATGGGCGAGGAGGTCCGCTCCCCCCGTCGAACCATTCCATTGGCCATCCTGATCGCCCTCGCGCTCACCATGGGCATCTACCTCGCCTTGGCGTTTGGCCTGCTCAGATTCCTCGGCCCGGCTGGCCTAGCCGTTGCCGACACTCCGCTGCTAGCGGTTGGCCAGGAAAATCATTTCGCCTGGTTAGTCGGTCTGGGAGCGGTAGCGGCAAGCTTGGGAGCGCTGCTCGCCCTCATCGCGGGCGTCGGGCGTACCACACTGGCCATGGCACGCCATCAAGACCTACCCACCCCACTCGCCAAGGTCAGTCGACGATTCCGTTCACCCTATTTGGCCGAACTCGCTGTCGCTGTGGTGGTGATTGCGCTCATCCTGAGCAGCGATATCCTCACCGTGGTTGGCTACTCGAGTTTTGGGGTACTGATCTATTACGCGATCACCAACCTCAGCGCGCTCAGCCTCGATCGACGTCCCTGGTACGCACCACGCTGGCTGAATTTGCTCGGCTTCGCTGGCTGCGCTCTGCTGGCTTTCACGCTGCCCGGAGCAGCCATCCTCTGGATGGTAAGCATTATCGCCATTGGCTGCGTAGCCCGCGGACTCGTGCTGCTACGAAGGCAAAAGAGACAGCCGCCTGGGAGCGACTGAGCTGATCAATTTCAACTAAGCAACGTCACGCTGATCCGCTGGATCAACCAGTGCGGATTCGGTGATGCTTAGCTGGCCGGGGAGTTACGGGTAACTTGAGCGCGTAGCTCAGCTTCGGCGGGCTGCCAACTGTGCGGGTCGGCCGCTAGCTGCTCACCGCTACGGATATCCTTCACCTGGCTATTGCCGTCTTCGCCGAGGAACCAGACAAAGGGAATCCCGCGACGGTCAGCAAACTTAATCTGCTTGCCGAACTTCTCGGCCGAGACCGCAACCTCGGTGGCAATGCCCCGTGAGCGCAGCACCGCGGCGACGTCCTGCGCAGCTGCCCAGTCCTGATCGGCATTGAGCGCCACATAAACCACTGTCGGCACTGCCCGAGAAGCGGTCGCTAAGTTCTGGCTGAGCATGCGGGCCACCAGCCGACTCACCCCGATGGACAGCCCGACGCCGGGGAAAACTCGGTTACCTTTTCGCGCCAAAGCATCATAGCGTCCACCGGAGCAGATCGAGCCAAGAGCCTCATGGCCAACCAGTACTGTTTCAATCACTGTTCCGGTGTAATAGTCCAGGCCGCGGGCGATCGACAGATCGGCAATAACCGTCCCCGGAGCACGGGTAATCGCCGCGCGCAGCACACTGGAAAGCTCCGCCAGGCCTTCATCAAAGAGCTCGTTCTGCACGTTGTGACGCTCGGCTAGGGCGCTGACCTGATCGACGAAGCTCAGGTCGGCGCTGCGGATCTGAGCGAGTTCTAAAGCCGCCTGAGCTTGTAGTTCGCTGGCGGCCAGTTCCTCGCGCAGCAGTCGTGCCACTGCCTCGGCACCGATCTTCTCCAGTTTGTCGATATTGCGCAGCACTCCGGCGGTGTCTTCAAGCCCCAGGCCCCGGTAGAACCCTTCAGCCAGCTTCCGGTTATTGACTCGGATCTTGAACTCAGGGATCGGCAGGGCCGAGAGCGCATCCACCGCGAGCAGCACGATCTCGACGTCGTGGAGGAAGGGTAGCGCGCCGTCACCGACCACATCGAAATCTGCTTGGGTGAATTCCCGGGCCCGGCCTTCTTGCGGTCGCTCGCCACGCCAAGCCTTCTGAATCTGGTAGCGCTTGAACGGGAAGGTCAGGTAGCCAGCGTTCTCTACCACGTAGCGGGAGAACGGCACGGTGAGGTCGAAGTGCAGTGCCAGCGAAGCGTCCCCAGCACCCTCTTCGGCCTGCAGGCGGCTGACCGCATAGACCTCTTTGTCGATCTCGCCTTTGCGGAGCAATTGCTCGATGGTTTCCACGGCCCGGGTTTCAATGGAGCCGAAGCCGTGAAGTTCAAAAGTAGTGCGCAGCGAATCAATGACATGCTGCTCAACAATCCGTTCCTGCGGAAGTAACTCAGGGAAACCGGATAGTGAGGCATTTCGGGCCATCGAGCTCGTACTCCTTCTTGCGCGGTGCGCTTTTGGCATGCCGATGCAGCGCGTTGCATCGGGTATCTACTAAGGTTCTCACAGGACAGCAATAAAACTCTTGGGTAAACTGTCTGCGGCAACCAGTTTAGCCAGTTTTACCGGCGAGCCTGCTGAATTGCCACTCTGGCCAAAGACGACGACGAGGAGCTGCATTGGCGGCGAGCAAGAATGAGGCGCGGGAAACCAAAAAGCGGATAGCGCAAATGGCCGCCAAGCGTGAATTGCGGGAAGAGCAAAGCAAACGCCGGCGCCGCGACAATATTGTCGGGGCCGTCGCCGTCGTGCTGGTGATCGGACTCGCGGTATTACTGCAATTGACGGTTTTCAATTCGAATCCCACAGCCGAACAAGTAGCACAAGCGAAGGCTGGTTTAAGCAGCTCGGCCTCGCCTTCCGCCTCGCCGACCCCAACGGTTTCGCTGCCTGCCGTGCCCAACCCCTCGACCGCCGCTGGAAAGACCTTCACCGGTACGCTCAGTCTCAACGGCAAGCCGCTCGGCGTCAGTATTGATGGCACTAAAGCGCCACAAGGTGCCGCTGTTTTCAAGACTCTGGCGGATGACAAGTTCTACACCGACAAGACCTGTCACCGGCTGACCACCGGCAGCTTCGCGGTGCTGCAATGTGGTTCGGTGGACGGCACCAGCGCGGGCAGCACGCCGAATTTCACCTGGGGACCGGTGGAGAATGCGCCCAAGAACAATGTCTATCCGGCTGGCACCCTCGCGGTGGCCCGGCAGAGCAATAATGGCAAGAGCATGGGCACCCAGTTCTTCATCGTCTATAAGGACACCACCATTCCCGCCGACACCGCTGGTGGCTACACCGTGGTCGGCAAGATTACCAGCGGTCTGGACGTTGTCACCGAATTGGCCAAGGCGGGCACCGCCGATGGATCGAGTGACGGAACCCCGAAGACGCCAATCAAGATAGACTCGTTTACGCTCAAGTGATGCCCCGTCGATGGAAAGAGTTTTAGCGGTGACCGAACGTCAACAATCCGACGAAACAGTAAGCTCCACTCCAAGCTCTAGCGAAGACACGCTCAGCGTTGTTGCAGCTGCTGACCCCACGCCCAGCACTGCTGACGGCGACGGAGTTGATGCCAGCGGAGCTGAGGCTGCGGAGAAAGAGACTGCGCCTAGCGATGCGGCGGCCAATTCTGTGGCAGCCAGCGAGACAGCGACTGAAGAAGTGGCCGATGAAGTGACTGATGAAGTGACTGAGCAGGCGGCTGCGAGCGAGTCATTAGTTTCGTCAGAGCCGAGCAAGGCCTCCAATTCGGCCACGCCGAAGCCCACTCCGGCGCCGACAGCAGTGCCGTCGCCCGCTGCTTTCGCTGCGCGCCCCAAGCCACCGACTGACGCCACAAAGCTCCCCGCAGCACCGGTTGCTGCTCCAGCAAGCCTTGCAGTGAGCGCCGAAGCGGCTCGTTTTGGCCGAGCTGAGGAAGACGGTCATGTCTTCCTCATCCTCGATGGTGAAGAAGTTCCGGTTGGGCAATACCCCGGGGCGAGCAAGGACGAGGCGCTGGGCTATTTTGTTCGCAAGTTTGAGGATTTGCTGGCTCAGGTCGTCTTGCTCGAACAGCGCGTCGAGGCTAAGGCCCCGAGCACCGATATGCATAAAACTGTCAGCCATTTGCGCAGCCAATTAGCTGAGCGAAATGCTGTTGGCGATGTGCGCTCCACCGAAGCTCGCCTGGATGCCCTAGAGAGCAGCATCAAAGCACTGCAACAGGCGGAACGTGCGCAACACGAGGCCGTCCGTTCGGCTGAGTTAGCCTCCCGTGAGGGGATCGTTGCCGAAGCGGAAGCAATCGCTGCCCAGGACCCTGCCACGGTGCAATGGAAAACCGGCAGCACCCGAATGAACGAATTGTTCGACGCTTGGAAGCTGGCACAAAAAGACGGCGTGCGTTTGGGTAAAGCCACCGAGGACGCCCTCTGGAAGCGTTTCCGCGCCGCCCGGACGGTTTTCGACCGACACCGTCGCGCTTTCTTCTCCCAGCTGGACAGCGCCAATGCACTGGCCAAATCAGCTAAGGAAACTCTTATTCAGGAAGCCGAGGCTCTCTCCGACTCAACCGACTGGGGCGCCACCGCCGGTGAATACCGGCGGCTAATGGATCGGTGGAAAGCCGCTCCGCGGGCCAGCAAGAAGGAAGACGACGCGCTCTGGACTCGTTTCCGTGCCGCCCAAGAGAAATTCTTTGAGGCTCGGCAACGCGCCAATGCAGCAATCGATGAAGAATACGCCGGGAACTTGGTGGTCAAAGAGGCCCTTATCGCCGAAGCGAAGGCGCTCTTGCCGATTACTGATTTGAATGCGGCAAAGAAGGCCTTGCAGTCGATCCGCGACCGCTGGGAGGACGCCGGCAAGGTGCCCCGAGCCGATATGCAACGGGTGGAAGCTGGCCTGCGTTCGGTCGAGGACGCGGTGCGCAAAGCGGATGAAGAGCACTGGAAACGCACCGATCCGGAGGCTAAGGCTCGCACCAATAGCGCGCTGAGCCAGCTTGAAGCAGCCATTTCGGATTTGCAGCAAGAGCTCGCTAAAGCTCAGGCCAAGGGCGATGCCAAGAAGATCAAGGACGCTGAAGAAGCGCTGGCCGCTCGGCAGGCCTGGCTCGAGCAGATCCGCAAATCGGCTGATGAGCTGAGCTAGTCCACGATCTAGCAATTCCCACTGCCCCGGCGACTAAATGTGGTTATCCACAGTTGGCTGCCGGGGCTGTTTTCTTCCGCCGAGACGCTACATGCTAGGTGAATGGTCTCAGCTTCCTTTGCCGCAGCGCTCAATTACTCCCGTAGTGAATCGGCGCTGGGCTTGCTCTCCCCCGGCCGACTATTCAGTGCCACCGAGTTGCAGGCAATGGCTCGGGATCGAGTGCTGCAGCGGATTTTTGGTGCCTGTTACCTGCCCTCAGGCAGGCAGGTGTTACCGGAGCATCGGGCCGTGGCAATGTCCCTGTACTTTCCCGCTCAGTTGATTGATCGTTTAATCCTGGGACGTTTCAGCGCCGCCTGGGTGCACGGCTGCACCCCGCCACCGCCACGCGTTACGGCGCTGCTGGATCATCGACGTCGGGCAGGTATGTTGCCACCCTTTACTCAGTTGCAAGTGCATGAGGTCACCCTCGGGCGATTCGATGTAGTGGATCGTGCAGGGGTGCGGGTGACCTCGGTGCTGAGAACGGCTGTTGACTTGGCCTTTCAGCCGCGGCCAACCAGGCTTGGATGGCCTGATCCGGTCGAAGTACTGGCTCAGCTGTGCACTAGCAGCGAGCTGGCGTGCCCAACGACTTTGGTTTTGCGAGCCATTGAGTCGCTAGGCAGAGTGCCCTACAAGCAGAAGGCCATTAGCAGGGTGAGCAAGCTTTTCGACTAGCGCTTGCCTATCACTGGGGTCGACGCTGACTCCCCGTCGTCCGGTACACGTCAAAGACCCCGTCAATGCGCCGTACAGCGCTCAGAATGTGATTGAGGTACTTGGGGTCGCCCATTTCAAAGGCAAAGCGAGAGATCGCCAGCCGGTCGCTCGAGGTTTGCACGGTTGCAGAGAGGATGTTCACGTGGTTCTCCGAAAGCACCCGAGTGACATCGGAGAGTAGGCTCTTCCGGTCCAAGGCCTCTACTTGGATCTCCACCAGGAACACGCTTGATTGGGTCGGCGCCCATTCCACTTCGACAATTCGATCCGGCTGGTCACGCAATTCCACCACATTGCGGCAGTCGCTACGATGCACGGAAACCCCCGAGCCGCGCGTGACAAAGCCGATGATCGAATCCGGTGGTACTGGGGTACAACATCGCGCCAACTTCACCAGCACATCACCCACGCCGCGTACCATCACGCCGGAATCCGAGCTCCGCGGCCGAGGGCTCTGCGTAGTGGGGATGCTGTTGCTTTCGATCTCTTCCTCGGCGACCTGATGTCCACCGAGCGAGTCGACGAGCTTTTCCACCACTGAGGCAGCCGAGACATGGCTGTCGCCCACCGCAGCATAGAGCGTGGAGATGTCTGGATAACGTAGTTCTTCGGCAACTCCGAGCAGCGCCTCGTGCGTCATTAGCCGCTGCAGGGGCAGATTTTGCTTACGCATTGCCCTGGTGAGCAGCTCTTTGCCCTTATCGATCGCTTCTTCGCGACGTTCCTTGCTGAACCACTGCCTGATCTTATTCCTGGCCCGTGGGCTCTTGACGAAGTTCTGCCAGTCCTGGCTCGGGCCAGCGCCTTCCGCTTTCGAGGTGAAAACCTCAACCCAGTCACCGTGGTTCAGTTCGCTGTTCAGCGGCACCAGTTTGCCGTTGACCCTGGCACCGATGGTGCGGTGCCCCACCTCGGTGTGTACCGCATAGGCGAAGTCGACCGGTGTTGAGCCGGCAGGCAAGGCCATCACATCACCCTTCGGGGTGAAAACAAAAACCTCGCGAGCATTGATTTCGAAGCGTAGCGAATCTAGGAACTCGCCGGGGTCCTTAGTTTCCTGCTGCCAATCCACCAAAGTGCGCAGCCAGCCAAGGTCGCTATCCCGGCCTTCCGGCGCCGCCATCTTGCCGCCGGCCTGGCTCTTGTACTTCCAGTGGGCGGCAACGCCGTACTCGGCACGCTGATGCATTTCGTGGGTTCTGATCTGGATCTCTACCGGTTTGCCGCCCGGGCCAATCACCGTGGTGTGTAGCGACTGATACATATTGAACTTGGGCATCGCAATGTAATCTTTAAACCGACCCGGCAGCGGGGACCAGCGGGCATGCATGGCTCCCAGTGCGGCGTAACAGTCGCGAACCGAGTCCACGAGAATCCGCACCGCAATCAGATCATTGATATCGTCGAAATCTTTGTCCCGCACGATCATTTTCTGATAGATCGAATAGTAGTGCTTGGGCCTACCGGTGATGGTCGCCCTGATCTTGGCCACCCGCAGATCCTCAGTGATCTGAGAACGCACCGCCGCCAGACTCTTTTCCCGCTCCGGAGTGCGGTCCTCGACCATCCGCACAATTTCCTCGTAAACCTTCGGATAGAGCGCGGCGAAGGAGAGGTCTTCCAACTCCCACTTAATCGTGTTCATACCAAGTCGGTGCGCCAACGGGGCGAAGATCTCAAGGGTCTCACGTGCTTTGCGTGCGGAGGACTCGGGTGAAACATAGCGCCAGGTTCTGGCGTTGTGCAGGCGATCGGCCAGTTTAATCACCAGGACGCGAATGTCCTTGGCCATCGCGACCACCATTTTGCGCACCGTCTCGGACTGAGCTGCCTCACCGAAGGTCACCTTGTCCAGTTTGGTAACACCGTCGACCAGCATCGCCACTTCGGGGCCGAATTCCGCCCGCAATTGATCGAGAGTGTAAGGGGTGTCCTCGACCGTATCGTGCAGCAGAGCCGCAGCCAGCGTGGTACCGGTCATCCCCAGCTCGGCCAGGATGGTGGCCACCGCGACCGGATGGGTGATGTAGGGATCGCCGCTCTTGCGTTTCTGGCCGTCATGACTGCGCTCCGCAACCGCATAGGCCCGCTGGATCAGCTCGAAATCTTCGCGTGGGTTATTGGCTCGCACCACCCTGAGCAAAGGTTCCAGAATCGGCGAATGATTGGTGCTGCCCCGGCCAGTCAGCCGAGCAAGCCGGGACCGGGTGCGCTCTCGTCGACCGGGAGCGCCCACGCGCTGTGAAAGGTTAGCCGGGCTGGACGTGCTTGGCTGAGGATTCTGGGCCGCCGGAGTGGGGGCAGCCTGATCCGTTGAACTTGCCCGTATTTTTTCCTCCACGGTGCCCCCTTTCTAACCGTCGCCTGCCCGCCCGAGGTGCTCGCCAGCTACGTTAAATCAACAATCAATCCATCTAGTCTATGCCCGCCAGATACGACTGGTGACCGGCACCAAGGTGCCGGTCACCAGGATGGCTGTTTCCTAGGCTTTGACTTCAGCTACTTCGCTCTCAGCAGCCTGTGCTTGGCCGGCGATCCTCGCCTTGACCCGTTCGGCCTGCTTCACCAGCTCCGGCTCATTTTGCCGGAACAGAGCGTAGATCGGAGCCGCGATGAAGATCGTAGTCAAGGTACCGACGATAATGCCGATGAACAGCGAGAGCGAGAGATCGCGCAGCGTACCAGCGCCCAGCAGGAAGCTACCGATAAACAGGATCGATGCCACCGGCAAGATGGCGACCATCGCGGTGTTAATAGAACGTACCAGGGTCTGGTTCACCGCCAAGTTCACCTCCGAAGCGAAGGTACGACGGGTCGAGGTCTTGATGTCCGCAGTATTTTCACGGATCTTATCGAAGACCACCACAATGTCGTAGAGCGAGTAGCTCAGGATGGTCAGGAAGCCAATGATCGCCGATGGCGTTACTTCTACATCGGTGACGGCGTAGATACCAGCCGTGGTGACCTGCGCGAAAATCATTCCGACAATCGCCGCGAGCGACATCTTCCAGGTGCGGAAGTAAAGCGCCATCAAAATAGTCGCCAGCACCACGAAGACAATCAAGCCAATAAGCGCCTGATTGGTGACATCAGCACCCCAGGTTGGCCCGACGAAGTTCGAAGCGACCTGATCCTCTTTGACGCCATATGCCTTCACCAAGGCTTCTTTGACCTTAATGGTCTCGTCATCGCTCAGCGTGTCAGTCTGAATCTGCATGCTGCTATCGCCGAGCTTGGCGACCTTAGCGACTTTGCCGCCGGTGGCACCGGCCACAGCCTGCTCGCCCACCACTGTGCTGGTGTTCTGCACACGTGAGACGGTGAACTCGCTACCACCACGGAAGTCAATGCCGAGGTTAAAACCACCCTTGATCACCGGCACCAGAATGGAGCCGACCACCAGGATGGCGGCAATGATGAACCAGATGCGGCGGCGGCCAACAAAGTCATACGAACGTTTTCCGGTATACAGCTCGTTACCGAAGGTTGCGAAGTTAGTGAACTTGGCCATTAGTCGTTGTCCTTTGCTGCTCCAGCTGATTTTGCTGCACTAGCGACTTTTGCGGCGTCATCTTCGGTGGTAGAAGCTTTGCCGTTCGCTGCCAGCCTCTCGGCCAGTTTGCGTTCAGCAATTGTCTGCCGCCGTTCAGCCTCCCCCGCTGCCGCGGCGTTCTTCGTTTTCGCCGCCTTAGCGACCGGGCGATCAGCTGGGCTACGCAGACGCCCAGCACCTCGGTAGAGCGGTACTGCACCGAGCCGGTCTGGTGACAGTCCGGAGAAGCGGTGACCTTCGCTGAAGAACTTCCTGCTAGAAAGCATCTGCAGCATCGGATGAGTGAACATGAAGACCACAATGAGGTCAGCGATCGCGGTCAAACCGAGGGTGAAGGCGAAGCCTTGCACGTTACCCACCGCAACGAAATACAGCACCACGGCGGCGAGCAAGTTGACCGCTTTGGAAGCCAGCACGGTCCGTCGGGCGCGCTGCCAGCCATTAGCGACAGCGGCATTGAGGCTGCGGCCTTCGCGCAATTCGTCCCTGATTCTTTCGAAGTAGACGATAAACGAGTCGGCGGTTTGACCAATAGCCACAATCAAACCGGCCACACCGGCCAGCGAGAGCCGATAGCCCATGCCCCAGCCCAGCAGCGCAATCGCCAGATAGGTCAAAATGCCCGCGACCACCAGCGAGGCGACGGTGACCAAGCCCAGCACTCGGTACTGGAACAGGGAGTAAATCACCACCAAGAGCAGACCGATAGCACCCGCCCAGAGACCCATTTCAAGCTGCTGAGTGCCCAAAGTCGCTGACACTTGTTGTTCGCTCTGGATGGAGAAGCTGATCGGCAGCGCGCCGAACTTCAATTTATCGGCGAGTGCCTTAGCGCTGTCCTCGGTGAAGCTGCCGGTGATCTGTGACCTGCCGTCGGTGATCACCGCCTGCGAAGTAGGAGCTGAGATGACCTGACCGTCCAGCACGATGGCGAATTGACTCCGCGGGTCTTGCTGGCTGGCAACGTAGTAGCCATTCAACCGGGTGGTCACCTCGCGGAAGGCTTTAGTGCCTTCGGCGTTGAACTCCAGGTTGACCGCCCACTTATTGGTAGTTGCGCCCTGGGCACCCTGCTGTAAGCCGTAACTCGCACCAGAGATATCCTTGCCAACAACCTCAACCGGACCGAGAATGTACTTCATTCCGGTGCCGGGTTCACAGGCCACCGTGGCTTTTTTCGGATCAGCGTTTTCAATGGCCGGTGACACCGGAGCAACGCAGGAATAGCTTTCAAATAACTTGAAAACGTCCGGGGTCACCCAGTTAGGATCGCTGCCATTGGTCGGCGCCGCGGTCGGTTTGGGGATTTTGGCATCCGGGGTGAGCTGTTCCTTGGGAGTCGCCACACCCTGCGCCGAGGTGATCACCGGACGGAAGCTCATTGCTGCGGAGGCCTTGATCAGATCACGCTGCTCCTGGGTCGGCGTGCCCGGCATGCTGACAACCACATTGTTGCCACTCTGCGTGCTGATCTGGGATTCCGCGACACCGGAGCCATCGACGCGCTGACGAATAATCGAAACCGCTTGTTGCAGCTGCTCATCGTTGATGCTGCCATTGCCCTCAACCTTGGGGGCAAGGATCATCTGAGTTCCACCCTCCAAGTCGAGGGCAAGTTTCGGCGCCCAGCTGGCACCACCAAACATTGCACCGCCGCCTAGCAGCAGCACCAGTGCCACAGTGAGAGCACCGAGCCACAGAATGACTCTGCGACCTTCCGATGCGGGGCCTTTTCGCGCCATATGAATTCTCGGTTCTTTCTCGCGTGCTAAGGGTTCTTCGGGATAAGACGTTCTTACATAGCAACGCCGCCCAAACCGGAAGCCTGGACGGGCGCGCTATCTAGAGAAGACTACTTGTCCTTCTCGTTTTCTTTGTTCAGTCGAGCCAAGGTTTCTTCAGCCGTTTCATTGGCCGCCTGGTTTGTGGTGTCCTTCAGAGTCTCTTTGGCCGCTGCCGGAGTGCTCTCGGTCGGGTATGGACCGGTGAGTGAGGAGGCATCATCGGGAACAACCGGCGACTCCTCAGCTTCGACGCTGGCCGGGGTGAGGATCTTTGTCACTGCTTGACGGTGCACGGTTGCAGTGTTCCCCGGGGAGAGTTCCAGCACGATCTTGTTATCGGCCTCGTCCACTGACTGAACGGTGCCGAATAGACCGAAGCTGGTCATCACCTCGACGCCGGGGCCGAGCTGAGCTTGCTGTTCCTGTTGTGCTTTCTGCTGCTTGCGCTGCCGCCAAAAAGTGAAACCAATAAAAATAGCGAACACTGCAAAGAGCAGCAACATCGTAAGATCCACAGCAAAAAATCCATTCTAAGAACTATCGGGAGGCACCTTCAGGCTGATGAATGTGCCGAGCGTCATACCAGTCTAGAGCAGTTTTTCACGGATTTCTGTGGATTCGCCGCAAGCTGAGTCTGGTTCAGCTCCGATGGAACCATTCTGGCTCGGTTTCGGCGACTTCCTCTTCGCTTTCTAAGCTGTCGAAAAGTGCCGGGAACTGTACCGCGGAAGCGCCTTCCGGCAGGGGCAGACCCAGGTGCTGCCAGGCAGCGGGCATCGCAATCCGGCCACGCGGGGTGCGCCCCAAAAGACCTTCCCGGACCAAGAACGGCTCGGCGACCGTTTCAACGGTTTCCATTTCTTCACCTACCGCAATCGCCAAGGTGGATAGGCCCACCGGTCCCCCGTTGAACTTTCCGATCAATGCCTGCAATACGGATCGGTCCAGGCGGTCCAGACCCTTGGCATCAATCTCATACATCTCAAGCGCCGCGGAGGCATGAGAAGCCTCGATCGTCGATAAACCATGCACCAGGGCCCAGTCCCGGACTCGACGCAGCAGCCGGTTGGCGATCCGGGGCGTACCGCGGGAGCGTCCGGCAATCTCAGCGAATCCTCCTGCCGAAAGCTTGAGGTCGAGTAGCGCAGCTGAACGACGCAGCACCAGTTGGAGCTCTTCCTCTGAGTAGAACTCCAAATGCCCGGTGAAGCCGAACCGGTCCCGCAGCGGTCCGGGTAACAAGCCAGCCCTGGTAGTGGCCCCCACCAGAGTGAACGGCGGCAACTCAAGCGGGATCGCGGTGGCCCCGGCCCCTTTACCAACCACGATGTCGACCCGATAATCCTCCATCGCCATGTAGAGCATCTCTTCGGCGGGGCGAGACATCCGGTGGATTTCGTCTAAGAAGAGCACTTCGCCCTCGGTGAGCGAGGATAGGATGGCGGCGAGATCACCGGCATGTTGAATCGCCGGCCCTGAGCTAATTCTTAAGGGCGCGTTCATTTCGGCGGCAATGATCATGGCCAGCGTGGTCTTACCTAGTCCGGGCGGCCCGGAGAGCAGTACGTGGTCTGCGCTGCTGCCGCGCAATCGGGAGGCTTCTAGCACGAGCGAAAGCTGCTTGCGCACCCTTTTCTGGCCAACAAAATCGTCGAGGTTCTTAGGCCGCAGTGCTGCCTCGAGAGCACGCTCCTCGGTCTCGCCGCTCGCCGAAACCAGGGCCCGACCAGGATCCTCAGCAGCCTCGCGCTCAGACATTCAGGCCCCGCTTAGCGGTAGCGGCCGTACCGCGGCGCGCACCGTCTTGACCCAACCAGCGCAAAGTAGTGCGCAGGATCGTCGCAACATTGCCTTCAGCCAACATCTCGACCTCCCCCTCGGTGGCCTTATCGATACTGTTTAAGGCGTCCTTCTCGCTCCAACCCAGGCTGGTCATCGCGGCGACTACCTGCGGCTTCCACGCTGTTTGCGGTTCGTTCGACGTCGTATTCGCAGCGGTACCGTGTGGCACCAGCTTATTGGCCAGCTCCAGCACGATCCGACCAGCAACCTTGGGGCCAATCCCCGGCACTTTGGTGAAAGTCTTGCCGTCTCCGCTGGAGGCGGCGACCCGGATGGTCTCCGGCTCCAAAACCGCAAGAACGGCAAGCGCCAGCCGAGGCCCAATACCGCTCACAGTGAGTAAGATATCGAAAACCTCGCGCTCGTCTTCGCTGCTGAAACCGTACAGCGTCATCGAGTCTTCGCGCACAATCATCGAGGTGGTGAGGGTGGTTTCCTGCCCTAAACGCAAGGATCCCAGCGTCTTCGGAGTGGCCTGGACCAGCATGCCAACCCCATTAAGGTCGATCACCGCACTGGAAAGACCGAGCTGGGCAACCGGACCGCGAAGAAAACTAATCATCTGCACATCACCTTGAAAGAAACTATCCGAACATATCTACGAATAGCCTAGCTACTCCCCGGACGCTTTGCGCGACGCCACGCGCTAACGCCACTGCTGCTTGCTGGAACGCTCGCTGTTCTTCTTGGCCTTCGCCTCGGCTTCTAACCAAAGCTTTCGGGCCGGAGTCAGCTGACCACCGGCTGCGGCCGAGCTATTCGGTCCCGATCGCCATGCGTGGGTGATCGCCAAGGCCAGCGCGTCAGCGGCGTCGGCGGGCTTCGGCTCCTGCTCGAGTCGCAAGATCTTGGTGACCATTTTGGTCACCGCAGCTTTATCAGCTCTACCGCTACCGGTCACCGCTGCCTTGACTTCACTGGGCGTATGCAGAGCAACGGAGATACCACGACGCGCGGCGGCGGCAATCACGATGCCAGAGACCTGGGCCACGCCCATCACGGTAGAAACGTTCGTCTGCGAAAAGACCCGCTCCACCGCTAGCACCTGCGGCTGGTAGCGTTCCAACCAGCTTTCGATTGCCTCCGAAATGACCAGTAACCGCTGGGGCAATTCCATTCCGGCGGGGCTTCCCACCACGTCGACGGCCACCATGGTCGCGGTGCGGTTCGGGGCAATATCGACCACGCCAATACCGCAGCGGGTCAGGCCCGGGTCAACCCCTAAGACGCGCAGCGTGCCACTCCCGTCATCAGCATGGCAGCTACTAGTCTTCCTCGAGCTGAGCCATTACCTCGGCGCTGATATCGGCGTTGGAGTAGATGTTCTGCACATCATCAAGATCTTCCAGCGCATCGTAGAGCCGGACAAACTTCTTAGCGTTCTCCACATCGAGCTCTACCTGCATTGAGGGCACGAAGCCGGCTTCGTCGTTCTCATACTCGATACCCGCCTCGTTCAATGCGGTCCGAATCGCGGGCAGATCCTGCGGCTCGGAGATCACCTCGAAGTTTTCGCCCTCGTCCTTGACCTCCTCCGCGCCGGCGTCAAGTACCGCCATAAGCAGATCGTCCTCGGTCAGTTCGTTCTTCGGCAAGGACACAATGCCCTTGCGAGTGAACATATAGGCCACCGAGCCTGGATCGGCCATATTGCCACCATTGCGACCCACCACGAGGCGAACCTCGGAGGCTGCCCGGTTCTTATTGTCGGTGAGACATTCGATCAGAATTGCGGTGCCCTGCGGGCCGTAGCCTTCGTACATGATGGTTTGGTAATCCACCGCTTCACCGAGCTGACCGGAACCACGCTTGATCGCGCGGTCGATATTGTCGTTCGGCACAGAGGTTTTCTTCGCCTTGGTGACCGCGAGTTCCAGGGCAGGGTTGCCGGCCATATCGGGACCGCCCACCCGGGCGGCTACCTCAATGTTTTTAATCAGCTTGGCGAACGACTTTGCTCGCCGAGCGTCGATAACGGCTTTCTTGTGCTTGGTAGTGGCCCACTTGGAGTGACCGGACATACTCTGCTCTTCTCCTGTACTAGCTGTACTAGCCTTATGCTTCTTGCTTCATCATCCGAATAAACAACTCGTGAACCCGCAGCTCTCCCGGCATCTCGCCTTGCCCGGTCACCTCCGGATGAAAAGAGGTGGCCAATAGGTTGCCGGATCGCACTGCTACCGCGCGATCCTTTCCATCGATTCTAACCGTGGCCAAGCTTTGTACTTGCACACCGGACTCTTCCACCCACGGTGCGCGGATGAAAACCGCGTGCACGGGGCGCTCCGAATCGCTCAGACCCTTGAAGTCCAGGTCGGTCTCGAATGACTCCCGCTGCCTGCCGAAAGCATTCCGGCGCACCGTGATATCCAAGCCGCCCAGGGTGCGTTGCGGTTCACCACGCAGGTCCTTGGCCGGATCGGCGATTCGATCGGCGAGCAGAATCATGCCGGCGCAGGAACCATAGACCGGGCGCCCGGCAGCAATAAAATCTTGCAGTGGCTCGCTCAGTTCGAAGGCCCGGATCAGTTTGTCCATCGTGGTCGATTCACCGCCGGGCAGAATCAATCCGGAGACCTCGGCTAATTCACTGGCTCGACGCACCGGTTGGGCCGTTACTCCGCAAGCCTCGACAGCCCGAATATGTTCACGGACATCCCCTTGCAGGGCAAGAACCCCGACTCGCTGACTACGCAAATTCACCCAGTTATCATACGCCAGCCCCTCCTCCTCCCCCGGCGTCGAGTGTCGAGATGTGGGGCTTAAAACCGGATTTTAAGCCCCACATCTCGACACTCGGCTGGGCGGGCGGGGTGGGAATCCGCTCAGCAGGACCCGGTAGCACGTAGGATTGAGGCTGGTCTTTCTTTCAGTGAGGTAGAGGTATATGTGCGGAATTGCCGGGTACTACGGCTACAGTGCCGACGAAGCGATGCTCAAGGCGATGAGCGACACCATTGCCCATCGCGGCCCCGACGGTGAGGGTTTTTACACCAAGGACCAGGTCGGCTTCGCGCACCGCCGACTGGCAATTATCGACGTGGCACACGGCCAAGAACCGATGTTCAGCCAGGACGGCAAGACCGTTTTGGTCTATAACGGCGAAACCTATAACTACCTTGAGCTGCGGGCAGAACTCGAAGCCCTGGGCCGCAGCTTCGTGACTAACTCGGATACCGAGGTCGTGCTGCAAGCCTATGAGGAGTGGGGCGAGGACGCCTTCGATAAGTTCAATGGCATGTTCGGCCTGGCCATCCACGACACCAAGCTCAATAAGCTGGTGCTGGCTCGTGATCACTTCGGCATCAAGCCGCTCTACTTTGCCAGCGCTGGCACTCCGGACTCCCCTGCGCTGCTGTTCGGCTCTGAAATCAAGCCGCTGCTGGCCACCGGCAAGCTGGAAAAGAAAGTCAACGAACGGATCCTTTATCGTTACCTGCAGTTCCGGATTCATGACGAGGAAGCTGCCACCTTCTTCGAAGGCATTGACAAGCTAATGCCCGGCGAGAAGCTGGTGCTCGACACCACCACCGGCGAGTATCAAATCAGCATGTACACTCGCTTCCCCGAGGAGCTGAAGGAACTCGCCAAGATCGGCACCCCATACTCCAAGGAAGTCATTGACGAGTACCGTAGACGCTTCACCGAAGGCGTCCGGCTGAGATTGCAGTCCGAAGTCCCGGTCGGCACCGCGCTTTCCGGCGGCCTAGATTCCTCTGCCGTCGTGGTGACCATTAATAAGCTGATGCAGGAACAAGCCGCGGCTACCGATTCGCTTGGCGGCTCGCAGCAGACCTTCTCGGCGATTTTCCCGAACTCGATCAACGACGAAGAGAAATACGCCGACGCGGTGCTGGATCTCTGCCAGGGCAATGTCACCAGCCATAAGATACTGCCCAAGCCCTCAGAGTTCGAAGCCGATCTGCTGGACTTCGTGCGCACCCAGGAGGAGCCGATCATCTCCTCCGGCCCCTATGCCCAGTATCAAGTGATGCGCGAGGCTTCCAAGCATGTCACTGTGCTGCTCGACGGCCAGGGCGCCGACGAAATGATGGCTGGCTATATCCCCTACTACTTTGCCTATCTGCGGCAAATGAAGAAGCACGGTCAGTACAGCAAATTGGCCAAGGAAATGCTCTCCAGCAGCGATATCCTGTTCCGGCTCGCCCGGTTCCGGATTTTCGGCAAGCTGACCGCGAAGAAATCACTCAGCATCTCCAGCCTGCTGCGAAAGTCCTTCACCTCGCAGTACAAAAATGAGCGCTTCAGCAATGTACCTGACAATTTGAAATTGCGACTGATCGATGATTTGTTCCACAAGTCACTGCCCTCGGTATTGCGCTACGAAGACAAGAACACCATGCGTTTCTCGCTCGAGGGTCGGGTGCCTTTCCTGGATAAGGAAGTGGTGAAGTATCTGTTCAGCCTCAGTGATGAATCAATCATTAAGGGCGGCTGGAATAAGCGAATCCTCCGCGATGCAACTCGTGGCCTGCTGCCAGCGATGATCAGCAATCGGCGGAACAAGATCGGATTCACCACCCCGGAAGCCGAATGGTTCGTCTCGATGAAGGAAAAGCTCTACGAGATCTTCCTTTCCTCTTCCTTTGAGGCTCGTCCCTACTGGGACAATGATGCCGTGATTTATGCCTTCGAAGAGTACTTGAGCGGCAAATCGGCGCCGAACACCATGGTGTTCTGGCGGCTCCTGAATACCGAGCTCTGGCTGCGTGAATTCTTTGACGAGCCAGAGATCAAAGCCGGCATCGAAGGCAAGAGTGATTACATCCCGAATGCGGACAAGCAACTGGATATCACGGTTGATGCCGACGGCAAGACCTACCGGCGCTATCCACTACGCACCGAGGTTTTCTATAAGGAGACGGATCTCGACCCGGCCATCCTGAGCTACGTCAAACGCTTTGCCGACGGCTTGCCGACCGCGGGTGAAGAACACCTCAAGGCCACCACCGGCACGCCTTGGTACCTGTTCATTTCCGAGAAGATTGTCGCGATGACCCAGGGCCGCTCCATTCCGGTCTGGGACATTAAGGTCAGCGCCGCCGCCCGCACGCTCAGCCGCTTCGTGGTGCGCAACCCAGGCGGTATTGGTTTGGCCAGCCCCTGGTCAATGCAACTGGCCATTGAGGAAGTCGGTCTGCCCAGGATTCTCTGGGCGTCCTTCCGCTCAGTGATCGGTAAATTCCAGGGCAAGAAGGGCGTCTTCTACGAGGTCGTCGGACACAATATCAATGCCATTGATGGCGCCGCGGGCTACCAGGTCGGCACCTCAACCCATTCGGTGAAGTACGCGCCCAAGGATCCCGACGGTGTGGCCCGTAGGTTGAGCGCCAAAGTGCGGGCGGCGCTACCGGAGGAATTGGCGAAGAACTTCGCCGGTACCGCCATCATGGACGCCAACGATCTGGGCGTGGTCGTTCTCGGCCACGACACCGCACTGAGCAAAGAGGTGCTGGAGGGCATCTTCAAAGACAACCCACAAGGACAGACCACCGAGACCACTCCGATGTCCCTGGTCTTCACCCAGAACTAAGCAAAACAAAAAGTCCGCGCAAAACAAATGCTGAGGGGTTCGGAAGCGACAGCGCTTCCGAACCCCTCAGCATTAGCTTTACAACTGGATATTAACTAGCTGGATTCGGTGAGGTCCACGATGGGGCTATCGGCATTCCTACCGATCGAAGCAATGCCGTTCTTAGCCGCGGCCTTGGTGGTGTACCCCTCGGAGGAGAGGGCTATAACTTCCCCATTACCGGCCTTCAACCGGAAACGGAACTCGCCTGATTTGTCGGTATAGAGCTCATACTTGCCTGCCATAGCAACCTCTCTATCGGCGAAGCTTAGCGCCTCGCGTACAGTTCTGACCTGCCTAGTGTTTCGCAACCGGGCCCAGATGAAAAGACCTCGACGACATCCGCCGTCAAAGTTGTTTCGATCTGGACAACATGGAAGAGTCGTTTTATGCCCATCACCGTTGATGAACTCCGAGAAAATCCGCTACTTCGCGAAAGCCCTTTGCCCTACCGCTTGCCGGTGTTCAGCGAGATTCGTGCCGAACATTATCTGCCAGCTTTTGAAAAGGCTTTCGCCGATCACCTCGCTGAAATTGAGGCGATTCGGAATAATCCGGAGCCAGCGGACTTCGCCAATACCGCCGAAGCGATGGAGCGCTCGGGGACTCTACTGCGTCATGTCGCCCTGGTGTTCTTCAACATTTCCTCCTCCGACACCTCCGAGCAGCTGCAGGCCATTGAAACCGCCATTGCGCCACGGCTCAGTGAGCATATGGACGCTATTCAGTTGGACAGCAAGCTCTATGAACGCTTCAGCCAAATCGACACCGCTGGACTTGATCGGGAGTCTGGGCGCCTGGTCGAAAAGTACCGCGAAGAATTTATCAGGATGGGCGCTGCCCTCGATGATCAGGCAAAACAGCGCTTGCGCGAGCTGAACTCCACGCTTTCCGAGCTGAGTACCAAGTTCAGCCAAGACAGCCTGGCGAATCTCAACTCCGCAGCTGTGTTGTTCGACGAGGTTGCCGAGCTAGCTGGCCTCTCCAGCAATGAAATTGCTGCCGCGGCTAGCGCTGCCGAACAGACCGGGAACCTTGGGAAATACCTCCTGACGCTAATTCAACCGAGCGCTCAACCCGCCCTGGAATCGCTGCACAACCGACAGTCCCGACGTCGACTGCATGAGGCCTCAATCAGCCGCGGTCAGGGCCTAACTGATACCCGAACACTCGACTTGGCCGTACAAATGGCGACTCTCCGCGCGGAACGTGCGCAGATCCTCGGCTTTGAATCGCACGCCGATTTTGAAACCTCAGACCAGACCGCTCCCTCGCTGGCAAGCATCAATTCAATGCTCGGCCAGTTCGCCCCCGCCGCGGTCAAGAACGCCCTGGCAGAGGCTGCGGCACTGGCCGAAGAGGCGGGCCACAGCATTGAGCCCTGGGACTGGTCGTACTACTCGGAGAAGGTGCGCAAGTCCCGCTACGACGTCGACTTGCCCGCGCTTAAGCCTTATTTCGAACTTGAACGAGTGCTCAATGACGGTGTGTTCTACGCCGCCAATAAACTTTATGGGCTGAGCTTCACCGAGCGTCCGGACTTGCAGGGTTACCACCCCGACGCCAGGGTCTGGGAGATCCACAACGATGATGGCAGCGGGCTGGGGCTCTTCATTGGCGACTACTACACCCGGGACAGCAAGAACGGTGGCGCCTGGATGAACCCGTTGGTTGAGCAGTCGGATCTTTTCGGCTGGCAATCGGTGGTAGTGAATAATCTCAATATTCCCAAGCCGCCCGCTGGCGAGCCGACTCTGCTCAGCTACGACGAAGTGGTCACTTGCTTCCACGAGTTTGGCCACGCTCTGCACGGCCTGTTCTCCGATGTCCGCTACCCACGTTTCTCTGGCACCGAGGTGCCCCGCGACTTTGTTGAGTATCCCTCTCAAGTCAATGAAATGTGGATTCTGTGGCCGGAAATCGTCAGCAACTATGCCAGGCATTATGAAACCGGCGAGCCGCTCCCCGAGGAGACCATTGAGAAGCTGCGAGCAGCCAAGCTCTGGGGTGAGGGTTTTGCCACCACTGAATACTTGGGTGCGGCCCTGCTGGATCAGGCCTGGCATCAGCTAGCTCCCGGCGCAGAGCCCGGCGATCCGCTGGCCTTCGAAGCCGCGGCGCTTGAAAACGCCGGGGTCAGCTTAGACCTCATTCCGCCCCGCTACCGCACCGGCTACTTCAACCATATTTTTGCGGGAGGCTATTCGGCGGGTTATTACGCCTACATCTGGTCCGAGGTGCTCGACGCGGAGACGGTTGAATGGTTTAAAGAAAATGGTGGCTTGAGCCGCGCCAACGGTGACCACTTCCGAAAGGAATTGCTCTCCGTCGGCAATCGGATCGACCCGCTGCAGGCCTTTCGTAATTTCCGGGGCCGCGATGCTCGGATTGAGCCACTACTGACCCGTAGGGGCTTGAACTGATTCCCGTTGAGCTGGCCCCCGCCCTGTCCGCACGATGAGCGGGATTGCTACCTGCGAAGAAATCCAGGACGAGTTCTTCGTTGCGCTCGCCTCGGTGAGCGGTGGTCGGAACTTCAGTACACATCGAATGAAGTGGAGCTGGCTGCCCACCTCGGGTGATCTGGTGGCACGCTTTCCCACCGAGATCACCGGCGCGGGGCTGCGCCCGGCCCTAGCCGAGGGCGCGCGTTTGGGCGCCCGAATGGCAGGGATCTGGGTCAACTCAGCGGTGCGGCAGGGTGAGTTGGCGAGTTTCGGTTTCACCAAGGCCTGGCAACCGTGGTGGATGAGCTGTTTCGTTGAGCGGGTTGAACCGGTTCGGCAAGTCGCCGGTGTCGAGCTCAAGGTCAGCCAAAGAGAGGGGCTACCAGCTGGGAGTTGGCAGTTCGAGGCTTGTCTGGCCTCGGGGCAAGAGGCCGGACAACAAGTGGGTAAGTGTTTGCTCTTTCCTAGTCTGAGCAGGCCGGGATTCGCCGGGGTGTTCGATATGGCGGTCGAGCCTGAGTATCAACGCCTCGGCATCGGCACCGCGATGCTGCAAAAACTCGCTGAAGTGGCAGGCGACGCCGGACTCTCCCAATTGGTTCTGAATTCGACGCCGAGCGGCTTCAGGCTCTATCAATCGCAGGGCTTTCAGCTGATCGGCAAGGGGCAGACGTACTGGCTGGAATTGGGCTGAGCGATTTCCCAGCGGAATTCGCCGTCCAGCATCGTCTCAGTACGCTCAAATCCGAGTCGTTCAGCGACTTTAATTGATGCCAGATTTTTGGGGTCAATGTGAGCGATGAATGACTCTACCCCTTGCCTTCGCAGCCAACGTAGTACCTCTCGGGCCGCCAGCGATGCGTAACCTAGTCCCTGCCATGGCACGCCAATCAACCATGCCAGTTCAGCACACTGCTTTAGATTGCCAAGCTCGACGGCGCGAACGGTAGCTTGGATAAATCCGACCGCTCGATTGCTCGAGGGTTCTACCAAAATCCAATTGAGCCAGGCCTCCGTGCCGTCCGGAGAACGGCCAACGCTTTGCCGACGATACCGGTCTCGCAAACTTTCTAACTCCGGTGCCGCACCTCCGGTGAAGGCGTAGAGCTGTGGCTCACTAAGCACACCCAGCATTTGCTCTGCATGACCGATGGTAAGAGGCTCGAGGCGCAGGCTCGCTGGCAGGTCAAGAGCCCGCGCCTCGGGAAAGATCACCAGCCGCGCTCGGCCAGCCGGTGCGGTTCCGGGATTTCCTCAACGTTAATGCCCACCATGGCCTCGCCCAGGCCGCGCGAGACATTGGCAATCACGTCCGGATCGTCGTGGAAAGTGGTGGCCTTGACGATAGCGGCAGCGCGCTGCGCCGGGTTGCCTGATTTGAAGATGCCGGAGCCAACGAAGACACCGTCGGCGCCGAGTTGCATCATCATCGCGGCGTCCGCGGGAGTGGCAATACCGCCAGCGGTGAACAGCACCACTGGCAGCGAACCGCGCTCGGCCACCTCTTTGACCAGTTCGAAGGGGGCCTGCAGTTCCTTGGCCGCGACGTAGAGCTCGTCTTCGGCCATTGAGCCGAGACGCTTGATCTCGGCGCGAATCTGGCGCATATGGGTGGTGGCATTGGAGACGTCACCGGTGCCGGCCTCGCCCTTGGAGCGGATCATTGCGGCACCTTCATTAATGCGGCGCAGCGCCTCACCCAGATTGGTCGCACCACAGACGAAGGGCACAGTGAACTTCCACTTATCAATGTGGTTAGTGTAGTCCGCCGGGGTGAGCACTTCTGATTCGTCAATGTAATCAACGCCGAGGGACTGCAGGACCTGCGCCTCCACGAAGTGACCGATTCGTGCCTTCGCCATTACCGGAATGGAGACCGCAGAAATAATGCTGTCGATCATGTCCGGATCACTCATTCGCGAAACCCCACCCTGGGCGCGAATATCCGCGGGTACCCGCTCTAGCGCCATCACGGCGACCGCACCGGCATCCTCAGCGATCCGGGCTTGCTCGGCGGTGACCACGTCCATGATCACACCGCCCTTGAGCATCTCGGCCATTCCGCGCTTCACACGGCTGCTACCGGTAAGATTCCCGGGCTGATCGATCGATTCCGACATATTTTGCTCCTGAAAAATACTGCGCTTTCGCGCGACTCACTATCAGCACCGATCCTAGTCATCCCAAGGCACTGAGCAGTCCAATTTTCAGCTAAAAAGCCGTTTTAAGGGCCACAGGAATTTCCGTGGCCTGCTCTGCCACGTCATGAGTCAGCGTCATTAGACTCCGCCTCCGCGAGTTCCTTGGCTTGCCGATAGACCGCGGCAACTCGCTGGTAGATCGTGATCGCGCTAGCCAGCGCGAGCAGGATCAGCACAATCAGCAAAACCAGTTCCGGCACACCTAAGCCGACTAGGCCGGTAGCGACCAGCACCACCACGAGCCGTTCCGAGCGTTCGGCGATGCCGACGTTCGCGGTCAGACCAAGGCCTTCGGCGCGGGCCTTGCTGTAGGAAACCAGGGAACTCAAAACCAAACAGACCAAAGCCAGAATAGCGATGGCTGGATTGTTACCACCAAGGAAGAACCAGATCACTAGGCCGGCGAACACGCTGCTGTCGCCGACCCGATCCAGGTTGGAGTCAACGAAGGCTCCCCAGGGGCCTTTGCGCTGCACCTCCCTAGCCATCAGGCCATCAATAATGTCAGAGAAGACAAAAATGGTAATCACCACGGTGCCCCAAAAAAGCTGACCCAGCGGGTACCAGATCAGCGCACCGGCCATCACGCCGAGAGTGCCAACCACGGTGACCAGATCAGGTGAGACTCCCCAGCGCACTAGGAGCAAGGCGATCGGCTTGAAAATCGCGGCAAACAACCCTCTAGCGTACTTATTCAGCATCGCTAGGCCAACTGCTCAGCCCAGACCTGCGCCACTTGCTCACGCACTTCTCCCAGCGTTTGAGTGATCGCCTTGGTCTGCGCGATGATCGGCAGGAAATTCCCGTCCCCGCCCCAGCGCGGCACAATGTGCTGGTGCAGGTGCCCGGCGATCCCGGCTCCCCCGGTGACGCCCTGATTCATGCCCAGATTGAACCCTGAGGGGTTAGCGACTTTCCGCAAAACCTTCATTCCGGTCTGCGTAAGAGCCGCGAATTCCGCCGTCTCATCAACTGTGAGATCGGTGTAATCAGGGATATGTCGATAAGGGCATACCAACAGGTGCCCAGGGTTATAGGGAAAGAGATTGAGCACCACAAAGCAAGATTCGCCGCGGTGCACGATGAGTGACTCCTCGTCGCTACGCGCGGGAGCTAAACAGAACGGACAGTCATCCTCGCCTTTGTTGAATTGTGCCTGGCCACCCTTGATATAGGCCAGCCGATGCGGCGTCCAGAGACGCTGAAACGCGTCCGGAACCCCGGCCAGCTCAAAGTCGTCGGTCGGCTCGCTCATTGGTTGCTGTCGCTCCGCTCCTTGACCAACCGCACAATCCGCTCCACGGCCTCATCCAACGGCACACCATTGTCCTGGCTACCATCACGGAACCGGAAGGAGACCGCACCAGCCTCGGCATCCTCGCCACCTGCGATCAGCACGAACGGAATCTTCTCTTTGCTCGCGGTGCGGATCTTTTTGGGGAAACGATCAGTGGAAAGATCGGCCTGCGCTCTGATGCCCGCCTTCTTTAGCCGCTCAATCAGATCCACAATATAGCCGTCGAAAGCCTCGGCCACCGGAATGCCTACCACTTGCACAGGAGCCAGCCAGGCCGGGAAAGCACCGGCATAGTGTTCGGTGAGCACAGCCAAGAAGCGCTCCACAGAGCCGAAGAGCGCACGATGGATCATTACCGGACGCTGTCGGCTGCCATCAGCCGCCTGGTATTCAAGTTCAAACCGTTCCGGCAGGTTGAAGTCCAGCTGGATGGTCGACATCTGCCAGGTACGGCCAATTGCATCGCGGGCCTGTACTGATATTTTCGGGCCGTAGAAGGCCGCTCCGCCCGGATCTGGCACCAGTTCCAGTCCGGACTCTTCGGCTACTTCGGCTAGCGTGCGGGTAGCTTCCTCCCAGACCTCATCCGAGCCGACGTATTTCTCTGGATCTTTGGTGGAAAGTTCCAGATAGAAATCTTCCAGCCCATAATCCTTCAACAGACCTAGCACGAAGTTCAGCGTCGAGGTCAACTCGTCTTTCATCTGCTCGCGGGTGCAGTAAATGTGGGCATCGTCCTGAGTCATCCCGCGGACCCGGGTAAGGCCATGAATCACGCCGGACTTTTCGTAACGGTAGACCGAGCCGAATTCGAAGAGCCGCAGCGGCAGCTCTCGATAAGAGCGACCGCGTGAACGGAAGATCAGATTGTGCATCGGGCAGTTCATCGGCTTGAGGTAGTAGTCCTGGCCGGGTTTGCGGACGCTGCCGTCCTCGGCCAATTCCTCATCGACATGCATCGCCGGGAACATGCCATCGCGATACCAGTCCAGATGCCCAGAGACCTCGTAGAGGTGCCCCTTAGTAATGTGCGGAGTGTAGACAAACTCGTAGCCAGCCGCGATATGCCGAGCCCGCGAGTAGTCCTCCATCTCCTTGCGGATAATGCCGCCTTTGGGGTGGAAAACCGGCAGACCGGAACCAAGCTCATCGGGGAAGGAGAAAAGGTCGAGTTCGGTGCCCAGCTTACGATGGTCCCGACGCTCGGCTTCGGCGATCCGGTCTTGGTAGGCCTTGAGCGCATCCTTAGTCGGCCAGGCAGTGCCATAAATTCGCTGCAGCTGCTTATTCGCCTGATCGCCGCGCCAATAAGCAGCCGCACTACGGGTCAGCGCATATGCATTTGAAATCAGCTTGGTATTCGGCAGGTGCGGGCCGCGGCAAAGATCCTTCCAGATCACTTCGCCATCGCGGCCGAGGTTTTCGTAAATCGTCAGCTCACCGGCACCAACTTCTTGCGATGCGCCTTCAGCGGCTTCAGCCCCGCCACCCTTCAAGCCAATCAATTCGAGCTTATAAGGCTCGTCTTTCATCGCCTCAATGGCTTCGGTTTCGCTGACCACCCGACGCACGAAGCGCTGATTAGCATTGACGATCTTGAGCATCATTTTTTCGAGCTGCTTGAGATCTTCCGGAGTAAAA
Organism: Psychromicrobium lacuslunae; assembly: GCF_000950575.1. Lineage (NCBI taxonomy): Bacteria > Bacillati > Actinomycetota > Actinomycetes > Micrococcales > Micrococcaceae > Psychromicrobium > Psychromicrobium lacuslunae. The sequence continues at coordinate 970,261 of NZ_CP011005.1, read as the reverse complement.
GGGTCTTCAACATCAAAGTCGAAATAGAAGCCATCGGTGATGTACGGCCCGATGCCGAGCTTGGCATCTTTCCGGAGCTGCTGCACGGCTTGCGCCATCACGTGCGCGGTGGAGTGCCGCAACACTTCCAAGCCTTCGGGCGAGTCAATCGTGACCGCTTCGATGTTTGCCCCGGCTGGCAGCGGCTGGTCCAGGTCCTTGAGTTCACCGTTTACCTTGACGACGACAACTGAACGGTCTTCGCGATAAAGATCGGCGGCGGGAGTCCCCGCACTCAGTTGACGTAGCTCGCCGTCAACAGTGACTTCAATGAGTTCTGACAAGGGTGCCTCCCGGGCGCGTTAGGGCTATTGGGCCATGGCATACGAGGACCACGGCAGCCATCATTGATGGTATCGGCTCCGCTGGCCGAAAGTCATTTTTGGGCTGTTGAAAGGCCGAGTTCCTGACGCAGTTCCTGACCGGCTAACAATACAATGTGACGCATTAGCTCTTCTGCTGTTGCACCGTCGCCTTGTTGAATGGCTTCGGCAACCCCTAAATGCCAATGCCTGGCCTGCGCATGCGGGCGCTCTGGCATCAGACCATGTTCGGTGCGACCACTCAGTACCTCACCCACCGCTTCATGCAGATGAGCAAACATCTCATTCTCAGCGGCGCGCAGAATGAGCGAATGGTAGGCGATATCGGCGGCTAAAAAGGCCTCCAGGTCTCCAGCATTCCCGGTGGCCAGCAGCTCTCCAGCCAGACCGGTGAGTTCCCGTCCTTGAGCAACCCCGATCCGCTCCGCTGCCAGCCGAGCGGCCAGCGGCTCGACGCCGAGCCGCAGCTCGGTGATCGACAATAGTTGCTTGGTTCGCTGTGGACCGTTCAACCGCCAGTGAATTACCTTGCGGTCGAAGACGTTCCACTGCTCCGCCGACTGCACCCGGACCCCAACATTGCGGGTCACCGCTACCAGCCCGAGTGCCTGAATCACCCGGATGCCTTCTCTGGCCACCGAACGAGTAGCCGCAAAACGCTCTTGTAGCTCCTCAGTGAGCAAGATTTGGCCCGGGGCTAGCAGTCCGTCGACAATCTGCTGGCCGAAGCTATCGACAAAGCTGAGATGGTTCCCCCGAACGCCTTCCATACTTCCCCTAAGTCTGACTTTTTGTCATAAAGAATTGAATAAAGCATACTTACTCGATAATCTGACTCACAATACCCACCTGAATCAATGAGGCTTCATGTTCGCTCAGACCATTATCACCTCCACACTGAAGGCTTCCGAGGCGTCTCAGCAGCCCTGGAATTCGCACGATACCTGGCTCGTAGTGCTAGCAGCACTCTGCATCGGCTTGATCGTACTGCTGATCGCCAAGTTCAAAATGCACCCCTTCCTCGCCCTGATTTTGGGAGCCGCCGGGGTGGGACTGGGCTCCGGCATCGAACTCGGCAAGGTGGTGACAAACTTTGAGACCGGAGTCGGCTCCGTGCTCCAAGAGGTCGGCTTATTGATCGCGCTCGGTGCCATGCTCGGCAAGTTAATGGCTGATTCCGGCGGCGCCAATAAGGTAGTCGACACCCTTCTAGCCAAGGTTTCCGGGGCAATGGTGCCCTGGACGATGGCCTTGGTCGCGGTGATCATCGGACTGCCAATGTTCTTCGAAATCGGTTTAGTGCTCTTGTTACCGGTCATTGTGTTGGTCGCCCAACGAGCCCAAACCAAGCTAATGCGAATAGCTATCCCCGCGTTGGCCGGGCTCTCGGTACTGCACGGTCTAGTGCCGCCGCACCCCGGCCCGCTGATCGCCATTCAGGCTGTTAACGCGCCGCTTGGTCTCACCTTGCTTTTCGGTATTCTGGTCGCCATCCCCACCGTGATTATCTGCGGCCCGATCTTTTCTCGTCTAGCGGCTCGCTGGGTTCCAGTAGCTGCGCCGCAAACCGCTGGTGGCGTCGACACTCAGAATAACCAGACCGATCCCGAGGTCAAACGGCCGCCGAGCTTCGGCATCACGGTATTCACCATTGTTTTTCCGGTATTGCTGATGCTGGTCAAAGCCGTGGTGGATATTCTCAGCCCAGATAGCAAAAATCCCAGCACTATTCGCGTCGTGGTGGACTTCATCGGCGAACCACTGGTGGCGATGACTTTAGCCGTGCTGCTCGCGATGCTGACCTTCGGTTACGCGGTTGGGCTTGGCGGTGCAGCGATTGCTAAGAAGATCGGCCAGAGCGTCGGTCCGATCGCCGCGGTGATCCTAATCGTCGGCGCTGGCGGCGGCTTTAAGCAGTCATTGATTGGTGCTGGAGTAGGTGATTCGGTGGCAAAGTGGGCACAAGGAGCAAGTATCTCGGTGCTACTGCTCGGCTTCTTGATCGCGGTGGCGCTGCGGCTAGCAACCGGCTCGGCGACGGTAGCAACGATCACCTCCGCCGGCATTGTCGCACCACTGGCCGGTTCCCTCTCCCCCGCTCAGGCGGCGCTACTGGCACTCGCTATCGGAGCCGGCTCGCTCTTCCTCTCGCACGTCAATGATGCTGGTTTCTGGTTGGTGAAGGAGCTTTTCGGTCTCACTGTCGGACAAACCTTTAAGACCTGGTCAGTGATGGAGACGCTGATCTCGGTGGTCGGCTTCGGCCTGGTGATGCTGCTTTCGGTGGTGATCGCATGAGTGCGCATCCAGTGTTGGTGGTGATGGGCGTTTCCGGCTCCGGCAAATCCACGGTTGCTGCGCTCTTGGCCGGTCAACTCGGTTGGGACTATCTCGAGGGCGATGACCTGCATCCGGCAGAGAACGTGGCCAAAATGTCAGCGGGTATTCCACTCACCGACGAGGATCGTTGGCCTTGGCTCGATCAGATTGCGCAATGGATCAGCGACCATGCGGCCTCCGAGATGCCGGGGGTAGTGACCTGTTCGGCGCTGAAAAAGATTTACCGCGACCGGCTTCGGCTGCCCAACGTGATTTTTGTCTACCTTTCTGGCAGCAAAGCGGAAATCTCACAAAGACTCTCTGCGCGTCACGGACATTTCATGCCCACCGCGCTGCTGGATTCCCAATTTGCAGCGTTACAGCCACCGTCCGAGGATGAGCACGCACTGCTCGTCAATATCAGCCACTCGCCGGCGCAAGAGGCTGCGGAGATCATTCAGCGGCTAGGCCTGGGCGCGCACTGAGAACATCATTCGGCGGCACCCCACGGCCCCAGAATGCCACCGTTCCAGGGCAGGACTAAATAACCATCCGAGCAATCCTGTAAAGCGCCCTGCAATTCCATCATGGTGTTAATTTCGTCGAGCGCAGCCGGCAGATCTGAGACTTCGACGCTAAAGCGTGCCGCGCAATTGGCCAAAGTTTGCCAACGTTGCTGATCGCCAGCGGCTTGTTGTGCTGCGGTCGCGACCTCGGCCGACTCCTCCAAGCTGACCCGGAACCGCAACCCCTCCGCGTTCACCGTGAAGGACTCTGTAGAGACACCGACCGGGCCCAGATCATGCAATGGCAGCGCCTCACGGGCATCCTCAAGAGTGGCCGAACCGGCTAAAAAATAGACAAAGAATCGATCATCACTGGAAGCGCTCATAGCTCAGCTTAACGTGCTGGTAGCACAGCCTAAACTAGAGAAATGTCAGCAACCATTCGCGCCTCGGTACTGCAACTACTTGAGGAAGCTCAGCACGGTGCATTGCCGTCCATTGTGCAGGCTGGCCATCCAGCACTCCGAGCTCAGAGCGAGCCGTGGGATGGGCAATTAGAGAGCACCGAGCTGAACACATTGATTGAGCTAATGCGCCGGGTAATGCATGCCGCCCCCGGCGTCGGGCTTGCCGCGCCGCAACTTGGTATCCCGCTGCAACTTGCGGTGTTGGAGGATCAACACGCGGTCCCTGAGGAGGTGCGAATCGCTCGAGAGCGTGAACCTCTCGAGTTCTTCGCCGTCCTCAACCCGCGCTACCTGCCCTCGGGCGATAGCCGGAGTTCGTTCTTTGAAGGATGCCTGTCGATGACCGGCTGGCAAGCCGTGGTACCCCGCTATCGCTCGGTCGAGTTGAGCTTTTTCGACCCCGATGGCATCGCACAACGACGCGAGTTTACCGGCTGGTCGGCCCGAATTGTGCAACACGAAACCGATCATTTGGCTGGCACGCTCTACATCGACAAGGCCGAGCTGCGTTCTCTCGCGGATAATCATCAATACGCGGCCCGTTGGGCGCAACCCGGCATTGAGTCAGCCCGGGAGGCACTGGGCTTCTAGCTGATGCTCTCCCCAGGATTAGCTGCACTGGGCAACTGGCGCGCCCACCATCGCAAGATATGCTCAAATCGTTGACGCCGGTGATGCGGTCGACCGGAACGAGACAACTCGTGGTTCTCACCTGGGAAGATCAGTAGCTCGGTTTCCACCCCTTGTTTTTTGAGTGCTACGTAGTATCGCTGTGCTTGCTCGAGTGGGCAACGCCAGTCCTGCTCCGAGTGCAGCACCAGAGTCGGTGTGCGTACCGAAGCGATCTGAGCCATCGGCGACTGCTCGGAAATAGCCACTGGATCGAGCCCGTTGTATTCGCTCGGAAAAATCCAGCCGATGTCACTGGAGCCGACGAAGCTCACCGGATCGAGGTATCCCCGTTCCACTATGGCGGCACTGAAACGCTGGTCCTGGCTAATCGCCCAAGCAGTAAGGTAACCGCCATAAGAGCCGCCCATTACCCCTAGCCGCTCAGCGGAGAGTTCGGGATAGGCAGCCAGCGCGCCTTCCAGGAAACCCAGCACGTCGGCAAGGTCGACGCTGCCCATCGCGCCCTTGATTGCCCGTGCATGGCTGCGGCCATAACCCGCTGCACCGCGTGGATTGCACATCAACACGGCATATCCTGCCGCTAGGTAGACTTGGGCTTCGTCGAAGGCCCCCCAGCCGTATTGCGCAAAAGGGCCACCGTGAATATTCAAGAGCACCGGATGCGGGCCGGCCCCTTCCGGCAAAAGCAGCCAGCCATGCACCGGGTAGCCGTCGGCAGATTCGAAGCTGTGCTCGCGAGGGACGGCAATTTTCGCCTCTGCTCGCAAGCTCGCCGAGAAGTCGCTGAGTCGCTGCAATCCGTCTTCGCTCAGTACTGCAACATCGCCAAAGCTCAAGGCGTCGGTGAAAGTTAGCACCATGGCATAAGAGTTCGTGGCCACCCCGGTCACCAACAGTGGCTCATCGACCAGTATCTGAATCTCCCCGGAAGCGGTCACCTTGACCAAACGCTGCGCACCGCGGCGTCGCTCCAAGGCGAGCACTCCCCCGTCGGCGCAGGCAACCAGCTCGGTCGATTCGGCAAAATCCATTGACTCCGCGTCGGTCAGTCTGCGCCACCTCCCCGGTTCTGCTGTTGAGCTGAGGTAGATCCCGACCTGACTGGCGACAAAATCCGTTCCGGAAGGGCCAAGTTCCTCGGCGAGCGCAAAAAGCCACTTGCCATCCGCGGACTCGATGGCCGCAGAAACCGAAAAACCGCTGAACGGCTGATTGCTAAGCTGACGGCGAGCTCCACCCTCAGCTGGCATTGAGAATAATTCGGTGCAGCCGTCGGCGCTATCCAAGCGTTCAGCGGTGAAGTAAATCAGCGAACCATCAGCACTGTAACGTGGGTTCGAATGGGATAACCGGTCTTCAGTGAGTTGCCTGGCTATCGGTACCGCCTGGAACTCGGCGCCAGCAGCGGCTTGCTTAGCGCGTGCGCGTGGTTCGACTGGCGGCTCAGCACCAAGCGCTGGCACGGTCAGTTCGAACAGCTGCACGGCTTTGTCCTCGGTGAAGCCCTCACCATTCAGCCGGTACTTATACCCGGTAATCAGCCGTGGGTCCTCGGCATCTGCATCCACCCCGGTTACGGTGCCATAACGTCCGGCTTCGGCTACCGCCGCCGAAAAGAGCAAGCTGGCGGAATCCGGAGACCAGCGAAAACTGTTCACACCAAGTAACTGATCGGTCAGTTTCTGTGGCTCGCCTCCGGCCGCCTCAACCAGGTAGAGCTGCGCGGCTGAGTCCGGAGTAGCCCGTAAAAAGGCCAGTGCACTACCGTCAGGGGAATACTGCGGTGCGCTATCCCTGAAACCGCGGGTAATCCTCCGCGGTTCGGCGGTTCCATCCAATCGAAGTTCCCATAGCTGCCCGACGTAACTATCCGCCGCAAAATCCGGCCGGCTACTTGCCACCACGGCACGCGTACCATCCGGATGCAGGCTGGGAGCGGAAAGCGTTTGGATCAGGGAGAGCTGTTCAGGTTTCACCTTCTGAGCCTATCCAGTGTCGACCGGCAGGTCAGTGCCTAGCGAAGAAAATCTTTGCGCCGACTAAGATATAGGCCATGCCATCGGCACCAATTTCCGTTACCTCCTTGAACGCCCTGATCTGCCCACTCTGCGCAGAAAATTTCACCCTGAACGAATCGGGAACTCCCGGGGTGCGTTGCCCCAATGGGCATAGTTTCGACTTCTCGCGTCACGGCTACCTGAATTTACTCAGCGGCGCTCCGAGTAAATTCACCGCGGAAAGCAAGCAGATGATTCAGGCCAGGGCGAACTTCCTTGGCGCAGGCCATTTTGCACCGCTCAGCGAGCAGCTGAGCACGACGCTTGAGCGCTGGACGCCGCCGGTGCGTCCAGATTCCCTCCTTATTGATGCCGGGGTTGGGATTGGCCACTACCTCAAATCTCTTCTCGACGGTGCAGGCTCGAGGGCGGCAATTGGTCTTGACCTGTCCCCGGAGGCGCTACGCCGGGCCAGCCGGGACAACCCGGGGACCCTTCAATTGGTCTGGGACGTCTGGCGACCTTGGCCAGTAGCAGCCAATACGGCCGACGCTATCGTGGTGGTTTTCGCTCCCCGCAACGCGGCTGAGTACCACCGGGTCTTGCGCAGCGACGGGCTTCTGCTGGTGGTCACGCCGCTCACTGAGCATCTATCCGGGCTACCCGAATTTGAGGGCAGACTGCACCAGCAACCGGGGAAACACGCCATCTTGCATTTCGGCCTGGCCGAGCATTTTGAATTGCTCGAGGAGAAGGAAGTGCGTTGGCAGCTGGACCTCAGCGCGACCGAAGCTGCGGACCTGGTGATGATGGGTCCTTCTGGTCACCATATCGGCGAAGCAGCGCTCAAGAGCACCCTCGGTGATTCTCGCTATCAGGTGCAGTCCGCGGTGCGGATTTCGGCGTTCAGGCCACTTCGGTTGGCACCGACGGCGTCGATTCTGCCGCTTGCGCGCTGAGTTTCTCGGCTGGTTTTCTGAGGTCTACAAATAGGCACCTGAAAGCGAACTGAGTCACTGGTCCGATGCCCAGAGCGAAGACCACTGTGCCCGGCCCCACTACCCCGCCAAGCAAGAAGCCAATGAGTACCACCACTATCTCAATCCCGGTGCGAATGATCCACACCGGCTTGCCGGTGCGGCGGACCAGACCGGTCATTAAGCCATCCCGCGGTCCGGGGCCGAGCTTCGCTCCTACGTAGAGGGCAGTGGCGAAGGCGAGTAAGACGAGCCCGGTCAGGAATAAGCCAATTTGGGCCCAGAGATTGTCCAGCCTCGGCAATAGCGCCAGTCCGGCATCGGCGAAGACTCCGATCAGTACCGCATTGGCCACGGTGCCAAAACCGGGTTTCTGGCGGAGCGGGATCCACAGCAGCAGTACCCCGGCGGAAATGATGATGGTGCACAGCCCGAAGGAGAGCCCCGTGGTGTGAGCTAGTCCTTGGCCGAAGACATCCCATGGTGAGGCACCGATGCTGCCGCGGATCATCAGCGCAATGGCAAAGCCATAGGCTACCAATCCGACAAACAGTCTGATCAGTCGAATGACCAGTCGGTCTGTGGTGAGGAAAGTCTTCATAGTTCAAGAATCAGAAAAATTGGCCCTCTCGAATAGAGCCAATTTCGGCAATCTGGCCTGTAAACATTGAGTTCACTGCCCTAAAGTGGACTTATGAACCCGCAGATCTCCGCCCGACGTCTTGCCCGCGAACTTGGCGAATGGCGTTCTCATCGCTCCGCCTACCTGGCCTTAGCCGATCGGGTTCGAGTGATGCTGATTGATGGCCGGTTGGCGAGCGGCTCGCGACTGCCCGCGGAGCGTGAACTGAGCGCGGCGCTGCAGGTTTCCCGCACCACCGTGGCGGCAGCTTATGCACAACTGCGCGAGGAGCGGTACTTGAGCAGTGTCCGAGGTTCGGGATCGACATTGGCGCTGCCGGACGGCCAGCGCGGAGTGGTACCACTGCCACAGGAACTCGACCTCGACTTCACCAAGGCCGCCTCAGCTGCCTATTCGGGGCTGCCTGCGGCCTACCAATACGCGGTAGAACAATTGCCCAATTATCTCAGTCACCAGGGCTTCGATATGCAGGGACTACCCGAACTCAGAGCCGCGGTAGCCGATCACTACTCTGACCGCGGACTGGCCACTACCCCTGATCAGGTGCTTATCACTTTGGGCGCTCAGCATGCCCTGAGCCTGCTCACCCAGACTATTTATTCGCCCGGCGAGCGGATCCTGATTGAGCATCCCACCTACCCGCACGCGATTGACACCTTTATGGCAGCTGGCGCCCGGCTATTGGCTATGCCGGTGACCGCTGAGGGCGGCTGGGACATTGCCGAGGGGCAGATGCTGATCAGGCGCTCCGCGCCAAGCATGGGGTATCTAATGCCTGACTTCCAGAACCCCACTGGCGCGAGCATGGGCGTTGAAGATCGTGAACGGCTGGCTAGATTGGCTGCTCGGGAAGGCACCACCCTGGTGGTGGACGAGACCACCGCTCATCTGGACATTGAGCGCGGCGCCTTACCTCCGATGGCGGTGTTCTCCAACAGGATCGTTACCATCGGCTCGCTCGGCAAACTGGCCTGGGGCGGCTTGCGGATTGGCTGGATCCGAGGCTCAAAAGACCTTTTGGCCAGGGCACTTCGGAACAGACCCGCAATGGACCTAGGCACTCCCCTAGTTGAACAGCTCGCCTCGATCTACCTGCTCCGAGAGACTGAGCTAATGGCGGCGAATCGCAGCCGGGAACTGCGCGCTGGCCGTGATTTCTTGGTCACAGAATTGCATAAACATTTTCCGCAATGGGATGTTCAAATACCAAACGGCGGGATGTCGCTGTGGATCAACACCGAGACCCTTTCCTCCTCCGCTCTGGCCTTGTCCGCCCGCGCCGAAGGGTTGGCTTTGGTACCCGGGCCGAGGTTCGGTCTCGAAGGCGCCTTCGAGAGATTCCTCCGGCTACCCTTCACTTATCGCAGGGAGGAACTCTCGGAGGGAGTGCAAGCTCTGCTCCGAGCTTCTCGTTCGGTAGGTGCCACCCCCAGCAGAATGCCACTGCAAGCGGTGATCTAATCATGGCGGCGAGTCCACCGGGGAACTGCTAGCTCTCAGTTCTATTACATTCCTTAGCCAAACTCGATTTCTCCCCTACTTCCGGGGCGTTTCCGTAGTAGGCTGGATTGACAAGAAGAGCTTACTGAGGTCAGGAGACTCCCATGTTCGAGTGGCTATTCGAAAACGGCTGGGCCCTTTGGCTGCTGGTATTCCTTATTCTCGCCGGCATTGAAATGCTGACCCTCGATCTATTCTTCATTCTCATGTCGGTCGGCGCCTTCGCCGCGATGATCTCCTATTTCCTGGGCGCGGAATTCTGGCTGCAAATCGTGATTTTCTGCGTTGTCGCTCTCGCCATGATTCTCTTTGTCCGACCGGTCGCTCTGCGACATTTACGTTTAGGCCCTAAGGATTTGCGAACCAATGTCGATCGGCTGATCGGACACGCTGCGGTCGTGGTCGAACCGGTCAATGCAGAAAGTGGTCTGGTCAAAATCGGCGGTGACACCTGGAGCGCCAGGTTCCGTGGCGGCCAGACTCTGGCTGCCGGAAGCAATGTGGTGGTCACCGAGATCGACGGTGCCACTGCTATCGTCACCGCGGAAACTGCCGCCCCCAACCACGGCTATCCTGCCGCTTCAACGGGGTTATAAATTCCTCTTGTCAGCTAGCTCCAACTAACTCAACAACGAGAAAACGAGGGAAACATGGGTAACAGTGCAGGTGCTGTGGCTTTGACCATAGTGCTGGTGGTGCTGATCATCTTTGTGGTGATCGTACTGATCAGATCGGTTCGAATTATCCCGCAGGCCCGGGCTGGCGTGGTCGAACGATTGGGAAAGTATCAGCGCACACTCAATCCCGGTCTGACCATCCTGATCCCCTTCGTGGACCGGCTGCTACCTCTGCTGGATTTGCGTGAGCAGGTCGTCTCCTTCCCACCGCAGCCAGTGATCACCGAGGATAACCTAGTGGTTTCCATCGACACTGTGGTGTACTTCCAGGTCACCGATCCGCGAGCGGCCACCTATGAAATCGCGAACTACATCCAAGCCGTTGAACAGCTCACCACCACTACGTTGCGTAACGTGGTCGGCGGTTTGAACCTCGAGGAAGCGCTGACCAGCCGTGACCAGATCAACGGTCAGCTACGTGGTGTGCTTGACGAGGCCACCGGCCGCTGGGGCATCCGAGTTTCCCGAGTTGAGCTCAAGGCGATTGATCCGCCACTGTCGATCCAAGACTCGATGGAGAAGCAGATGCGCGCCGAGCGAGACCGGCGTGCGGCCATCTTGACCGCGGAAGGTACTAAGCAGTCCCAGATTCTGACCGCTGAGGGCGAGCGGCAGTCAGCGATCCTGAAGGCCGAAGGCGACGCCAAGGCGGCTATTTTGCGTGCCGACGGTGAGTCCCAAGCTATTCAGAAAGTTTTCGACGCCATCCACAAAGGCAATCCGACGCAGAAACTGCTCGCTTACCAATACCTGCAGACGCTGCCCAAGCTGGCCGATGGCACCTCGAATAAGCTCTGGATTATCCCCAGTGAAGTTGGCGAAGCCCTGAAGGGAATCGGCAGCGTGCTGGGACAGGTCAACCCTGGTTCCGATTCCGCGGACTTTGGCCTACCCAACCAAGGCAGCTCGGGCAACCACAGCGCATAACCCCGGGCATCCGGTATGATTGAAGCTTGCCCTGGCCCGTCAAGGAACACTTAGCAGCCTTGATGCGTTGAAATATAGGCAAGCTTTTGAGCAAGGGAGAAATCATGAGTGATCGCAGTCTGCGTGGCATGCGCCTAGGTGCCCAGAGCATGGAGACCGAGTCGGGTGTCGAGCCGGCCCCAAGGCAGCGAGTTGAGTATCGTTGCGATGATGGCGAGCAGGTTTTTGTTACCTTCGCCGCAGAAGCCGAGATCCCTCCCGTTTGGGTTTCCAAAACAGGTAAGGAAGCGGTACTGGTTGACGGCGAGAAGCCGATCGATTCTTCCGAGAAGCCGATCCGCACGCACTGGGATATGTTGCTGGAACGGCGTACTGTTCCAGAGCTTGAGACAATCCTGGAAGATCGGCTGAACATTCTGCGCGAACGTCGCGGAGAACGAGTCAAGGCCAGTAAGTAGCCCTAAAAAGGAGGGTGGGCAGAACCAGTTGGTTCTGCCCACCCTCCTTTTTCGCTGTTGCTCAGCTCCCCGGGCTATTTACTCATGGCCTGGCAGCCTTTTACCTGCTCGCTTCACGGGCTCAGCCCCCAGCGCTGATTGAGCACCTGCAGACCACGCTTGAGTCCGCCCGCGAGGGCCGCAATCAAGTGCCCGCCATTAGGTACCTCGTGATAGTCGACCACCATTCCAGCGGCTTTCGCTGCCTGTGAGACACGTTTAGCCTGGGCAACATATAGTGAATCATCGGACCCTACCGTGAACACCGCATGGGTGTCCGGATAATGTTGCTTCGCCATGATGTTAATTGGCTTTTCGGCATCGTATGCGGCCTGGTCACCGTTGAAGATATTCGCCAAATTGGCTGCTGGCTGCTCCGCTCCGGGGAATTCCTCACCAGAGATGTCCACCACATTGCCCCAAGTGGCAGGATATTTTGCGGCGAAAGAGATGGCACATTGCCCCCCGTTGGAATAGCCCGCTACCGTCCAGTACTTTCGCTCGGCGAGAATGTTCAGATTCTGCCGAGCCCAGCTCACCACATCCTTGGCGATGTAATCTTCCACTCTGCCAAATTTGGCACTGTTGACGCAAAGCGTATCGGCTTGGGCCGGCCCCACTTGGTCCGCCACCAGCACGATCGGCGCAAGACCGTGATGCTGCTTAGCAAAATCGTTGAAAATACCTTCGACGTAATGCGGATCAGGGCGGCCTGGCTGCCCCATCATGAGCAAATAAAAAGGCAGCTTCGGAGGATTCTCGGTGAGCGCGGCGGGCGGTAGATAAACTCCAGCTGGGCGTGCCTTGAAGCCGGAGACCTTCGGTTCGATATACACCACCCCGGTTTTACCCACGGCTGGCATATTTGCTGGTGCCTTCCAGGTCTTCCAGAGCGGCTGTTTAGGATCAGGCGCATCGTTAGGTTTTGTCAGCGAAATCTGGGGTTCCAGCGAGATATCAAGCATCGCCCCAACTGTCGGATTAAGCCCAAAGCTAGCGTTGATGCCCAGTGCGGTTGCAACCAGGAAGAACGGTACGGTGAGCAGCGCCACCACTTTACGCCAAATCCGGGTCCGAAACAGATTAGCTATCACTAGCCCGGTGGCAGCAAAAAGAGCTATCCCCCAGCCCCAGGTCTCAGGGGTGACCGGACCGCCGAAGGTGTCGTAAACGACCAGCACCAACCAAAGCACAAGCAGACCAATCAAACCACCCAATATTACTGCGGCAACAGCCCAGATCAGCCAGCGCCCTATCCCCGGGGTACGGGATGCATTCTGAGGCTTGGCACGATCAAGGATCGGCAGCCGAAGGATCAGGAGAAGAATCAGTAGGCCGCCCAGTGCGTAGACCGGAATCAGCGTGGACTTTGCAAAGACATTGATGGAAAGAAACCACTGCCACATATTGTCCCTTTACTAGCGACGAATCGTTATTAGTTCCCCAACGTGCAGCGCCGCCTGGAACCCGGTAAACCGGGTTGGCAGGCGACAGCTTGGCCTCAGTCTTTTGCTGCGGATTTTCCGGTCAGCTTGCGCCAGCGCGCACTCAGACCCCATTTGGCGACATTGAGCATCGCTTCCTGGATAATATTTCCACCCATTTTGGAGACACCATGCTCACGTTCCACAAAGGTAATCGGAACTTCCACTACGCGCAGGCCCAGTTGTACGGTCCGCCACAGCATATCGACTTGAAAGCCGTAACCCACTGAATCAACTTTCGAGAGGTCAATGGCCTCTAGGGTGCCGCGTTTAAAGGCTCGGTAACCGCCGGTGATGTCTCGGTATTTGACTCCGAGCAGAACCCTTGAGTAGAGGCTGCCACCTAAAGAAATGAGCTTGCGCTGCCAGGGCCAATTCACCACTTGGCCACCGGGGACCCAGCGTGAGCCAAGCACCAGATCTGCGCCTTGTTCTACCGCGTCGAGCAGTAAGGGCAGCTGCTCAGGCTGATGGGAACCGTCGGCATCCATCTCCACCAGCACATCATAGCCAGCATCAAGGCCCCAGTTGAACCCGGCAATATAGGCGGCACCAAGGCCTTCTTTACCTTGTCGGTGCAGCACGTGAACCTGCGGGTCTTCGGCAGCAAAGCTGTCGGCGAGTTCCCCGGTACCATCCGGACTGTTGTCGTCGGCAATCAGAACATCAGCTGTCGGAACGGCTTTGCGTAGCCGCGCCAGAGTGATGGGCAGCGACTCCAGCTCGTTGTAGGTCGGGATGATGGTCAGAACGCGCACAGTGGCCTTTCTTTGCTTTTTGGCACAGAAAACCATTATACGGGCAGAGAAATGGGTAGGTTCACGCGCCTTCGGGCCAATTTCGATACAGCCGTCGTGGTGCATCCAAACTGTTTTCTACTGACGCGTGAACCTACCCGTTACAAGAGCTACCCGGACGCGCCTCAGCGCAACTCACATGGTAGCCAGGCCCGACCCCTGAATTCCTTGGCGGAGAATTCAGGAGGAACCCGTTGAACTAACAGCCTACGTCCTGTGTGCTTGCTGTCAATATGGCTCTGACCAGCAGCTTTAGATGTTTCCGCAGGTCAGCATGGGGCTACTTAGAACGAAGTTTTTTTGAAAATCTTGAGTATTTTTCTCATTCACGGCGTGTCGCTTAGCCTGGAGTCTTTTCTACTCGCGTCACTATAACGCTGAGTCATCCCAGAACAATTGGGCGCCACGATGTACGGTGGCCAAACAGCGCGGCAGATTCTCCGTATCAAGGGCGGGCAGCAGCGGTGTCCGGGACCTCGGATCGGTGCTCCAAGACTGAACTCGCTCGTCAGCCACCTGAACCATCAGCTCGTCGACCTGCCATATTGCATAGCTGGCCGGCGCGCCGGGCGCCAGCTGGCCGATCAACGGATTTGGTTCACGCGCCGCCCGCCAACCGGCGCGACTATGCGCTATAAAGGCCGCTCGAGCGGAGATCCGCTGCTCCGGTTGATGGTGTTCCAGGCAAGCTTTCACACTTGCCCACGGGTTCAGCGGGGTAACTGGTGAATCGGAGCCCAGCGCAACTGGCACGCCGGCACCGTACATCGCCGCTAACTGATTCATACCGTTCGCGCGCGCACCGAGCCGCTGCTGGTAGAGGCCGTCCGCGCCACCCCACAAGGCGTCGAAACTGGCTTGCATGCTTACCGTGACCGCGTAGTCCGCCAGGCTGTTGATCGCCTCTGCATCGGCCAGCTCGGCGTGCTCGAAGCGATGAGCGGCCGCTCGGATCGCCGCCTTGCCAACCTGTTTCTCGGCTGACCGCAAACCCTGTACAGCTAGGTCCATGCCACGGTCGCCAATGACGTGGAAACCGCCTTGGATGCCGAGCTCGCTACAGGCTGCCAGGTGCTCAGCGATCTGCACCTCACTGAGATACTGACTGCCGCGGTGCCCGCTCAGATCTTGATAATCCTCACGCAATAATGCGGTTCGTGAGCCAATCGAGCCATCGATATTGAGATCACCGGCGAAGCCCAGTGGCACCACCCCTTGTTCGGCAAGGTCGCGCAACAAATCGCGGCCTTGCTCGGCGCTGCTGATCAATTGTGCTAGATACGGCAGCACCTGGGGGTATTCAGCCGAGGCTGAGTGCTCCATCAGCAACGACAAGTCTTCTACTGTGCCGGGTGCCGGAATAGCCATTTCGGCCAGCGCCACATAGCCGGCCCGAGCCGCACTACGCAATGCTAGTTGCTGAAGTTCACGGCGTCTGGGCTGGCTGAATTGCCGCACCGCATCGCGTACCGCAACATGAGCTGCCCGCACTACTTGGCCGTCGCCAAGCCAGTCGTCCAGCTCGGCGAGGCCAAGCCTGCTCGCTAAAGCATCCGAGACTAGCGCCGAATGCACATCAACCCTGGCTAAATAGACTTCGCGGCCGCCACTAGCCCGCCCCAGCTGCGCTGGGCTGGGCAGCACAGGGTCAGTCCACAAGGTCTCGTCCCAACCAAAGCCGATGACCTGGGCAACACTTTCGGGAACACTAGCCACCGCGGCCAATAGTTCCTGGGCAGAGCGGACCTGGCTGAGGTCGAGCGACTCCAACGCTAGGCCGGTCTCGGTCAAATGAACATGCGAGTCCACAAAGCCAGGGGTGATCAGGGCGCCTTGCAGATCCACCACGCGCATCCGCCCGTCCTGTAACGAGCTCGCAGCATGCTCTCCACCGACCCAGGCCACGGTATCGCCGTCCACTAGCATTGCAGTAGCCAGCGGATCAGCGGCACTATAGACCGAGCCGTTGCGATAAAGCGTCAAAGACATCTAACTTCCTTCAATTCAGTGTCAAAGCACTCGGGTGCTACGCCGCGAGAGCCGAGTAGGCCACCACGCCTCGACGCACGTGTTCAATGGCCTCTAAACAGGTCCGTCGGGTTTGCGGTGCCAGCGCGGGCACTCCGGCCAATTGATCGAGCAGATCAATCACTTGCTTGGCCCAGCGGACAAAATCTCCTGCCGCCAGATCAGTTCCCTCAAGCACTGCCTCCAGGTGTCTGCCGCGGGCCCACTTAATCATTGGCCAGACCAGTCCTAGCTCAGGTTCTGAGGTCAGCGGTAGCTTGGCTTGCGACTCCTGATCTTCAAGTCTCGACCAAGCCGTGACCAGAATATCAACCGAACTCTCGAGTTCCGCACTGGGCAATCGTGGTCGCAAACCACGTTCTTCACGTTTGGCCTGATAGACCAGCGCCGAGGCAAAGGCAGCCAGCTCATTGGCATCCAGGCGGTCAAAAGCACCCTCACGCAGGCAGAGCGCGATCAGCAGGTCTTTCTCGCCGTAGATCCGGCGCAGTCTCTGGCCAGCTTGGGTAGGACGTAATTGCTGGTCCGGGCCCGTTTCAAGGAAATCATAACTCCGCAAAACCTCACAGACTCGGTCAAAAGTCTTAGCAATGGTCCCGGTACGGCCTTGAATTTGGCGCATTAGATCATCTGTCTCACGGCGCAATCGCCACCACCGCTCTGACCAACGAGCATGAGATTCTCGCTCTGAACAGCCGTGACAAGGATGTGCCCGCAACTGACGGCGTAATTCGGTGATCTTTTTCTCTTGTTCGGCGCTGCGAGTGCTCACAAAGGAGGCCTCGCGAGACGCAGGAGCCGCCGCTATGCCGCGAATCGCATGCTCTAGCGCTGCGACCAGGTTCTTACGATCCTTGGCCTGCCTGAGGTTGAATTGTTTGGGTATCCGCAGGTGCCCTTGCGCCATTATTGGGCCGTCAAGATCTTGTCGGCTGAGCCGCCTAGTGTCCCTGCCTTGAGTCAACACAATTGGTCGGGACTCAGCCGAATGAGTATCCGTTGCTACCACGACTGCATAACCGGGCGAACGCCCACTAGAGACCTCCACGACGTCCCCAGGGCGCAATGATGCGAGGGATTCATCAACCGCATCGCGTCGTGTTCTGCTGCGCTGCTGGGCAGCAGAGGATTCCAAATCACTCAGTTCGCGTCGCAGCCGAGCATATTCGCTGAAATCGCCCAGATGGCATGTCATCGATTCCTGGTAGCCGTTGAGTGATGCTTCGCGGCTACGGACCTGTTTAGCTAGGCCGACCACCGAGCGGTCGGCCTGGAACTGCGCGAATGACGATTCCAGGATCTCGCGCGCCCGGCCCCGCCCAAACTGAGCGATCAAATTAATACTCATATTGTAGGTTGGTCGGAAACTGGAGTTCAGTGGGTAGGTGCGGCGGGAAGCCAGCCCGGCAACCGCTCCGGGATCGGTCCCCGGCTGCCACAGCACCACCGCATGTCCTTCAACGTCAATGCCGCGACGACCAGCCCGGCCGGTCAGCTGGGTGTACTCCCCCGCGGTGACGTTCACATGGGACTCGCCGTTGAACTTCTCAAGCTTCTCTAACACCACCGAACGAGCCGGCATATTGACGCCCAAAGCCAGGGTTTCGGTGGCAAAAACCGCTCTGACCAAGCCATCGACAAAAAGCGTCTCCACTAGTTCTTTGAAGGTCGGCAGCATCCCGGCATGGTGAGCGGCCACACCCCGGAGCAGCCCCTCACGCCAGGACCAATAGCCCAGTACGTCAAGATCGTCACTCGGAATTTCCTGACTCGCCTGATCAACGCGAGCCGAGATTTCCGCCCTCTCTGCCTCAGTGGTGAGCGAGAGGCCGAAGTCAACACATTGTCGAACCGCAGCGTCACATGCCGCCCGGGAAAAAATAAAGGTAATTGCAGGCAGCAATCCGGCCCGGTCCAATGCCTGAATCACCTGCGGACGGCTGGCGCTGCGCACCGGTGACTGGCCGGCGTCGGAATGACCGAAAGACGGTTTTGCCGGACCGCCACGGCGTTGCTGTCCGCGACCACGCGCACCGCGGCCACCATGCGCGAACCGTCCACGTTGTCGATTCTGCGACTCAACCCGCGCCAACTCGGTTAGTTCGGTATTGACCGCCGGAGTGGCATCCTGGCGGACGTCCAGCTCATCAAATGAAGTGTCTCCGGCAAATAAATCAACAATGTCCTTACCGACCATGACATGCTGCCAAAGTGGTACCGGCCGGTGCTCTGAGACAATCACCGTGGTGGAGCCCCTCACCGTATCCAGCCAGGCACCAAACTCTTCGGCATTGGAAACCGTCGCGCTGAGCGATACCAACTGAACCTCACTCGGCAAGTGAATAATCACTTCCTCCCAGACCGCACCGCGGAACCGATCGGCAAGATAATGCACCTCGTCCATCACCACGAAAGCGAGATCGTCCAGGGCCTCCGAGGAGGCGTAGAGCATATTGCGCAGCACTTCGGTGGTCATCACCACGATCGCGGCCTCAGGGTTGATCGAGGTATCTCCGGTCAGCAGGCCGACGTCCCGAGCACCGTACTTAGCCGCAAGCTCGGCATATTTCTGATTGCTGAGCGCTTTGATCGGGGTGGTGTAAAAAGCTTTCAGACCACGTGCAAGCGCAAGATAAACGGCGAACTCACCGACAATGGTCTTGCCCGCCCCAGTTGGTGCGGCGACTAAAACGCCTTGGCCAGCTTCCAGGGATTTGCAGGCTTCAATCTGGAACTCGTCCAACTCGAAATCAAAGGTGTCTTTGAAGGAGCCGAACTCGGTACGAGATTCCACCAACCGTTCCCGGGCAGCCTGATAGCGTTCGGCCGGAGATTGTGAAGGCATAGCTCCAGCCTACGGCCAAACGCCGACTAAACACGTCAGGCGCGAGCATTCCCGAAGCAGCGCTAAATATTATCTAAATCGCTTAGCGGGGTGGCAGAGTCGGCAGTTTCCTCGGTCTCCTCAGCAAGTTTCGCTCGCCGCTTATCTCGCCGTTTGTCCAGCCAGACACAAAGCAGCATGGCACCGAAATACAGTAGAAGGAGCGGTGCCGCTAGGAGGAACATGGTGAATACGTCGTTGCCAGGCGCGGCCATCGCAGAGACCAAGGTGACGCCGAGCACGGTGAAGCGCCAACTCTTGAACATGATCTTACCGCGCAGCACGCCCGCCATATTGACGCCGATCAGGACCACCGGCACCAAGAAAGCGACGCCCATGAAGAGAATCAGCTGCATGATGAAAGTGATGTAATCGGTAGCCGCGACCAGGTTAGAAGCGCCTCGATCATCCGGAGTGAAGTTCAGCAAAGCGTGAACCACATTGGGCATCACCCACCAGCCACAGTACAAACCGGCTAAGAATAAGGGAATCGCCGCAAACATGAACCCAAAGGTGTAGCGCCGCTCCTTGGCGCTCAGTCCCGGCACAATAAAGGCCCAGATCTGGTAGATCCACACCGGCGAGGAAACAATCGCGCCGATGAAGAACGCCCCCTGCAAGTGCAGGTCAAAGCCAGTGGTTATACCGCCAAAATTGATGGAGGCGTTGAAGCCCTTCTCTTCGGCGATCCTCTTGATCGGTTCGGAGATTGCCGCGAAGAGTGGGGTGTAGAGAATCCAGCCAATCACCGCACCGATCAGCAACGCAATAGCCGACTTGATCAGTCGATTGCGTAACTCAACAAGATGTGATTTGAGGGACATCCGCCCCTCTGGGTTGGATTTGCGTCCCTTGAACAGCGCCACGGTCCTTAGACGGTGGTGTTGCCGGGAGGCGTGTTCGTCCCGCTGGTGTTACTGCCGTTGTTATTTTGCGGGTTCACCGGGGTCACCACAGTGCCCTCAACCGGTGCCTCGTTGGGCTTCTGGGCCTGCTGAGCGGTATTTGCCTCTTGGCCGTCTGCCTTGGACTCGCGCACCTCAGACTTAATGATCCGGAACGACTGTCCCAAGCTACGTGCCATCGCCGGGAGCTTCGGGGCAGCAATCAGCAAGACGATCACTACGACAATGACAATAATTACAACCGGGTTCTCAAAAAGTCGTCCCACGGTGGTCCTTTCGTTTATTAACCAACATCCTACCGCGTCAAATCTGTTCCGGAGTGCCGCAGATCACTGAGCGACTGTGGCTGACCGCGATCGGCGCGTCGGGCGATCCTACGATTTCGCCGAGCTGCCCTGCGATCCAGCTTCCCTTGAGCGTACTCTGTTTTCAGCATCTCAGGATCGGCGTGAATTGCCCAGCCGGGTTCTCGCCGCTCGCTGGTTTCCCCGATCGCAGCGATTTGCTGCCTGACAACGATCTCGCTTGTCTCCTCAGTTGTGTCTTCAGTTGTCTCATCAGTTCTTTCGGCAGCCGCGCTGACTCCGTCAGAGCTGAACGAAATCCGGTCGCTAGCCTGCGAGACTTCCCGCCCCAAAGCGACGAAATGCCGCCACAACTTGATTCCGAGCAGCACAACGTATAACAAAGAGAGGGCCACTAGTGCGACCCAGATCACGATCCATGACCACCAAGGCATGGATCCAGTCTAGAGACAATGAAGGAATCATGCCGACCAAACCAACAGCGTCGACCCCGAACGCTCCCATGCAACACGATGACCACGGGGAACATCTCAGCCGTGGTTTGAGTAACCGACACATCCAGTTGATCGCCATTGGCGGTGCTATTGGCACCGGTTTGTTCCTCGGCTCTGGCAAGACTATCTCCGTCGCTGGCCCCAGCGTGATCTTTGTTTACATGATCATCGGCTTCATGTTGTTCTTCGTGATGCGCGCTATGGGCGAGGTGCTGCTCTCAAACTCCGGGTACCGCAACTTCGCAGATTTCGCCGGTGATCTAATCGGTCCCTGGGCCGGTTTCATGGTCGGCTGGACCTACTGGTTCTGCTGGATCATCATCGGTATTGCCGACATCATCGCGATCTCAGGCTACGTTGCTGTCTGGGCCCCGGATCTGCCGCTATGGATACCGGCACTACTGACTATCGCACTCTTCCTAGTGCTCAACCTGGTCGCCGTCCGGCTCTTCGGTGAACTCGAATTCTGGTTCGCGCTGATCAAGGTCGTGGCCATTATCGCCCTGGTGGTGACCGGCGTCGTGCTGATTGCCATCGCCTTCAAATCACCCAATGGTGACACCGCTTCGCTGGCGAATCTATGGAACGACGGCGGGATGTTCCCGAAGGGCTTCATGGGCTTCATCGGCGGCTTCCAGATCGCCATCTTCGCCTTCCAAGGTATCGAACTTGCCGGTACCGCCGCGGCAGAAACCAAGGCACCGGAGAAGACCCTGCCCAAGGCAATCAACTCGATCCCGATTCGCGTGCTGCTCTTCTACGTCTGCTCGCTGATCGTGATTATGGCGGTCACACCCTGGCACTATGCCAGCGCCGATAAGAGTCCGTTCGTCGAAATGTTCGCTCTCGCTGGCCTAGTTGGCGCCGCCGGAATGGTGAATTTCGTGGTGCTCACCTCGGCCGCTTCGAGCGCCAACTCCGGCATCTTCTCCACCTCCCGCATTATGTACGGGATGGCTGGCGACGGCGAGGCTCCGCCGGTATTCAATAAGCTCTCCAAGTCCAAGGTGCCAGCGCGAGCACTGTTGCTCTCCTGCATTTGCTTGCTCCCCGGCGTGGTGCTGCTCTACGCCGGCGACTCGGTGGGCCAAGCCTTCACCCTGGTCACGTCGATTTCAGCAATTCTGTTCATCACGGTCTGGGGCTTCATCGTAGTCGCCTACCTGGCCTACCGTAAGAAACACCCTGAACTGCACCGGAATTCCACATTCAAAATGCCCGGCGGCAAGGTAATGGCCTGGGTGGTGCTGGTTTTCTTCGCCCTGGTGATCATTGCTTTGGGCTTCGCTGAAGACACCCGAATCGCGCTCTACGCTGCGCCGATTTGGTACTTGCTGATGATCGCCGCCTACTTCGGCCTAGTGCGTCGCGGCCGCCGCAAAGTCGCCGCCTAAACCGCACTCGAGTGTGCAGATCTACACCTTATTCGACGGGTTTAAGGTGTAGATCTGCACACTCAGCGGTAGTTTTCTAGGGCTTCCCGGACCCATTCAAGCGAAGCTTGGGCGGCGTCATCGGGGGCAATGATCCGCAGCGCGCCCGCATTTTGGGCAATTAGCTGCGGCAACCAGTCGGTGTTACCCACCCGGATGGTGATCAGATAGGCCCAGGGCCCGTCGTCATTGATCTCCAACACTGATTGGGCATCGTAGTACTCAGCCACCCAGTGAGCCGAGGCTTGTGCCAGTAGCTTCACCTCGGTGTCCTGAGCGCTCGGGGTGAAGAGGCTCTCCGGGAAGGCGGATTCCACCGAACTCTCGATAGCGTCTCCTAGCTCGGCATGACGAATTCGGTCCAAGCGGAAAATTCGTTGCGCCTCAGCGCTATGGCACCAGGCTTGTAAATACCAGGACTGGTCATTGGAGAACACCCGGATCGGATCTACCGTGCGTTCGGTGATCTCGTCCCGATGCGGCACTAAGTAGCTCAGCTTGAGCTGACGACGTTGCTGAACTGCCTGCTGCAATAGCTCAAGGTTCTCGCTATCGCGTGCTGGTGCCAAACGCACCCCGACCGTGCTGGTGATGCCTTCTGCTGCCTCACCAGTGGCGGCGCTAATCTTGGCCATCGCGGTCCGCACCGCTGAATCTCCGGCCAAGCCGGGCAAGGCGCTGAGAGTTTCCAAACCGACCAGTAGTGCTGAGGCCTCGTCGAGGCTAAAGCGCACCGGTTCGGAGAGTTCCTCGGCGTCGGCGATGTAAACGTGGTCGTCATCCCAGCTCACGTCCATCAAATCACCGTGGAAGCCGCCAGGCAGACCGCTCACCATCATCATGTTCAGATCAGCTTCCAGTTGGCGTCTATTAATGCCAAACTCAGCGGCAATGTCATCCAGATGCATACCTTGGTGATGCACCAGGAAGGGCACCAGATCGACCAAACGGCGTAGGTGATCTTGCGCGGTGGCCTTGCTGCGACTCTGCCGCACCGACTTGGCTTCGAACTTCAGCTCGGGAACCGCTGACTGAGCAGCTTCTAGCACCGCGTTGAGTTTGGCTTGTACCACGCCAGCAAGCGGTTCAGGGCTCTCCGCCATCACATGTGGCCCCCAACCGGCCAGCTCGGCGGCAAAGCCCGGCAGTGAGCCATAGCTGAGCTGGTAGCGGTCCCACCCTTCCGCAGTGCTAGATTGCTGCGTGCCACGCTCCCGGAGCGCCTGGCCGCGGCCCTGCCTGATCGAAACCACGGCCAGCTCGCGAGGCGGCAATTCCATCTTGTCCAGTACCTCGACCACAGAGAAGCCCTCGGGCCGCTCAAAGCTGCTATCTCGCCGAAGCTGAGTGTTACCGATGATCCGGGAAAGCCGGTACATTCTTTGTTGCTGGCGGTCGATATCGAGACCGACTAGGTACCAATTACCGAATTTTTGGCCCAGCCCCCAGGGCTGCACCTGCCTGAGTCGCGGCTGCTGATCCGCTGCGCCCTGATAGTGAAAAGCCACTTCCTGGCGAGCGGTGGCGGCTTCCAGTAATTCCTCAAAGGCCGGCTCGCGGGTACTGATCCGAGGTTCGAGCAACGGCTCGGCCGGAAGATCCTCCGGCAATCCACCTCGAGTCTCAATTTTCCGAACCGCTCTGGCGGCGGCGGTACCGAGCGCGGCGCGTCCCCACAGCCTCGCTGCCAAGGAAAGCACGGCACCCTCTTCGACACTGAAGCGGACCTCGGGAAGCCGATATTTCTCTTTCGGAATCCGGTAGCTAGTGGTGGCAAGGTCCTCCTCAAAAGCCCCCGGTTCGTGATAGGTCTCCAAGGGGATGCCCATCGCGCGCAAATCGACTTTGTCCCGCTCAAACATCCGCTCGAAGGCTTCCTCTGACGGTGATTCGCGGTAAGCCTGAATATTACGGCGCAGAAAATCCTTGCTCCTGCCGTGGCGAGTTTCCAACAGGGCAATCAGTAAATTGAGCAAACGCTCGGTACGAGAAGCGGACACGGCTCCAGCTTATTAGAAAGCAGCTGGTGCCGTGTCCGTTTCTCGTATTGATCGTTTGCTAGCGCGTGTCTTAGCTAATGCCCACCAAATCGACCACAAAAATCAGCGCCTCGTTAGGACCAATAGCCGCCCCCGCGCCGCGCTCGCCATAGGCGAGCTCGGAGGGAATCTCAATCCGGCGTCGGCCGCCAACCTTCATGCCGAGCAGGCCCTGGTCCCAGCCCTGGATAACTTGGCCGACGCCGACTGTGAAGTCCAGCGGAGTGCCGCGGTTCCAGGAGGAGTCGAATTCCTCGCCGGTGGAGAACGCCACGCCAACATAGTGCGCAGAGATGTTATCGCCGGCTTTGACCTCGGCTCCGCCACCAACGCTGATGTCTTCGATCACCAGTTCGGTGGGCACCTCGTGTTCGGGGAAGTCGATTTCCGGCTTCTGGCGATCATAATTACGTTGTCCGAATGACATTTTGCTCCTTAGCGGGTTGAAAGCTGATGTTAAAGAGAGTGAACTTTTTAGGCTTTTGAGGCGATATTTACGACGAAGACCAGTGGACCAGCGGGCTTGCCGTTAGTTGGGCTAGCATCCGGGTAGGCCAATGGGGTGGGGATCACCAGCAACACCGTGGAACCAATTTTCTGGCCGGTGAGTCCCTGTGTCCAGCCTGGGATAACCTCATTGAGACCGAAGGCAATAGGCTGACCTTTGGCGTAGCTAGAGTCGAATTGTTTGCTGTCCCCCCAGGTCCAGCCGCTGTAGTTGGCGTTGATGCGATCGCTCGCTTTGAGTTCTCCGCCGGTGCCAGGCTTGAGCACCTTGACAATCAGATTATCTGGGGCAGCCACCGCTGGGATTTTAACCGAGGGTACCTGCTTGGCGTCGAAGCTGACGGTGGGTAGCTTCCCAGCTGAGTCGAGCTGGTCAACTTCACTCTGCGGTGCCTTTACCGGTGCTGGCTTCGCGCTTTGAATTAGGTAGACGGCGAGCTGCGCGGGCTGCTGCTGGCCATTCGCTTGTTGCGCCGGAATGCCGTAAGCAATCTGAGCGCCAACCTTGGCACCGACAAAAGCGGTGTAAAACGGCGCATAGCCCTGTTTAAAGGCGTCGTTGACCACCACGGTGGTGGCTTGGCCACCATAGTTGTCATTAAGTACCTTGCCGTCCTCAGCGGAGACTGTGACGGCATGCAGCTGCAACACCTGGCCATCGGCTACCACTGCCCCGGTGCCATCGGAGATCCGTTTAATGGCCGGCTGTTCCAGTTTCAGCGGGGTGGTGAACTCCACTTTAGGAGCTTTGCCAGCGGCGCCCGGGGTGAGCTTTACACTGTCCAAGGCGGCAGAATTAGCCGCCGGATCAGCTGCCGTGGAAGAGCTGCTGGCCGAAGCCACCGGGCTCGTCGGGGTGCTGCTGCTCCCCGCACCGGTACCGCAAGCGGCGAGCAGAACGGTCAAGGGCACAATAGCGGCCGCCAGGGCCATGGATCGACGCACAAAATCTCAATTCTTCGTCCGAATACTTCAGCCGTGGGAGGCCGAGACCATCTTAGCGGCTATGCCTGAGAGTTGACTTAGTCGGTGATTTCTCAGCTTGACGCAGCCAGCGAATCGATCAAAGCGTCTACCCGCTCGTCTTCGTTTCGGAACGGATCTTTGCAGAGCACCGTCTGATGTGCCCGGTCATTGAGTTTGAGATGCACCCAATCGACCGTGTAATCACGTGCCGCCGCTTGGGCTGCGCGGACAAAGCGTCCGCGCAGCGCGGCTCTGGTGCTCTCCGGTGGTTCCTCGGCTGCCCGTTGGGCCGCTGTTTCATCGACCACTCTGGCGGCCGCCCCACGTGCTTGGAGCAGGTAGAACAAGCCGCGGCTGGGTGAAATATCGTGGTAGGTCAGATCGAGCTGCGCCAGTCTAGGTGAGTCCAGAGCCAAATCGTGGCGGCTCTGGTAAGAATCGATGAGTTTCTTCTTAATTGCCCAATCGATTTCGGTCTCGATATTGCGATAGTCCTGTTGTTCAATGGCGTCCAGGGTGCGGTTCCAAAGATCCATGATCCGGGGCACCAAGGGGGTGTGCGCGCCAGCACTCGCAATGAACTCGCTGACCTTTTGGTAATACTCACGTTGGATCTCTAGCGCGCTCAAGACCCGGCCGTTGGCAAGCTTCACCGGCACCGTGCCGCTCAGATCCTGAGAAATCTCACGAATACTGCGAATCGGGTTCTCCAATCGTAGATCGCGCATCAGCACACCGGCTTCAACCATCCGCAGAATCAGATCAACTGTGCCGACTTTGAGCATCGTTGTCGTCTCCGACATATTTGAATCACCAACAATGACATGCAGCCGTCGGTAAAGTTCAGCATCCGCGTGTGGTTCGTCTCGGGTATTAATAATTGGCCGAGACCGAGTGGTCGCCGAAGAGACACCCTCCCAGATATGCTCGGCACGCTGTGAGAAGGAAAAATGTGCCTGACCAGCCACGGTATGCAGCTTCCCGGCACCGGCAATAAGTTGACGGGTGACCAGGAAGGGAATCAGCACATCGGCCAGCCTGCTGAACTCACCTTTCCTGCCAATCAGATAATTCTCGTGGCTGCCATAGGAGTTGCCAGCAGAGTCGGTATTGTTCTTGAACAGGAAAACCTGGCCTTTGAAGCCTTCCAGGGAGAGCCGATGCTCCGCCTCAGCGACCAGCTCATTCAGGATCAGCTCGCCGGCCCGATCTTGCGCAATCAACTGCGCAATGTCATCGCACTCGGCGGTGGCGTATTCCGGATGCGAGCCGACATCTAGATAGAGCCTGGAACCATTGGCGAGGAAAACATTCGAACTGCGCCCCCAGCTAACCACCTTTCGGAACAGGTACCGAGCCACCTCTTCCGGCGAAAGCGGCCTGGAGTCCCGGCTTGAAAAGGTGATCCCAAATTCGGTCTCAATGCCGAAGATTCTCTTGTCCATTCCACTCCCTGAAAGTCATCGATTTTGCTCAGCCGTCCGCCGGCCCGGTGCTGGCAGCAGCCAGCCGGTGAGGGTCTAAGCCAGCAGCGCGGCGATTTCTTCACGTCCCAGCCGTCGAAAGGCCCGCACGCTGCCCCGGTTCGTCTCAGAATGCCGATCGAGCACCGCAATCTCTAGTGTGTCCGGACTGAGCTCCGGACCGCTCTGCTCGGCCTCTGGCTCTGCGGCCTGGCTGGCGGAACTACCGGCGGCCAGCGCGTGAACGGCAAGTTTTATTGATTCGGCCAGGCTTAGTTCGGTGCGCCAAGCCTCGGCCACTGCCGCGTAGACCGATTCGACCTGACCACCCATCGCAATGAAACCTGTTTCGTCGGCAATTGAACCATCAAAGGTAAGCCGATAGAGGTGATCTTCGTCTTGATGAGCCGCCACTTCGGCGACAGCTAGTTCTACTTCAAAAGGCTTTTGTTCCGCGGTGAAGACAGCACCCAGACTCTGCGCATAGACGCTGGCCAGGCCTCGCGCGGTGACATCCTGACGGTCGTAGGAGTAACCCCGCACATCGGCATAGCGAACCCCAGCTTGCCGTAACGACTCGAATTCGTTGTACTTACCGACCGCAGCAAAGCCGATTTTGTCATAGATCTCGCCAATTTTATGCAGCGACGGTGAAGGATTTTCGGCCACCAGGGAGATTCCCTCCGCGGAGGAAATAACCACCACCGAACGACCACGGGCGATGCCTTTGCGGGCGAAATCGGCGCGATCCTTCATCACCTGTTCCGGTGAGACATAGAACTGCTGAGTCATCTCAGGCCTCCCTGCCCAGTTCGGTGCGCTCCGATACCACGGCTTCCACCACCGCGCTGAGCGTAGCGTGCGGAACCTTGCGCGCACCGCCTCGGGTGACGGTGTAAATAATCGGCCAGAGCTCGCGAACGATATCGGGGCCACCGGTCGCCGAATCGTCGTCCGCTGCGTCAAAGAGCGACTCGACCGCCACCCGGATCGCCCCGTCCTCGGTCAGCCCAGGCCGCCAAAGTTTCTTCATGGCACCGCGCGCAAAGACCGAGCCAGAGCCGACACTGTGATGCTCCAGTTCCTCATAACGTCCGCCGGTGACATCATAAGAAAACAACCTGCCCACCGAGCTCACGGTGTCGAAACCTGCGAATAACGGCACCACGGCTAGACCCTGAAGGGCCATCGGAAGGTTACCTCGCACCATGGCGCCCAGCCGATTAGCTTTGCCTTCCAGGGAAAGAATGGTGCCTTCGATTTTCTCGTAGTGCTCCAGCTCGACCTGAAACAACTTGGTGATATCGATGGCCAGGCCAGCGGTACCGGCTATCCCGAGCACTGAATACTGATCAGCCGGGAAGACCTTTTCAATATGTCGGCTGGCAATCATGGTGCCCATGGTGGCGCGCCGGTCACCCGCCATCAGCACGCCGCCCGCGAAGGTCATCGCAACGATGGTGGTGGCATGCGGAGTTGGTGGCACTACCCCGGCGGGCAGGTTCTGGCCAAATGGCAGCAACTCGGGGCGGGACTGAGCCAGGTGCTCAGTAAAGGACGACGTCGAGGCCGCAGCCAAGTCACGTATCGCCTGGCCCGCAGACGGCTGGCCGGAATGCGGAAAGACAGCCATCGGACTTACTGTCCGCCCTTTTGCACGAAACCCCGGACGAACTCTTCGGCATTGGATTCCAACACGCCATCGATCTCATCGAGCAGATCGTCAAGGCCTTCGGTGTGTCCGCTGGTTTGTGGAGCGCTCGGTGCGGGCACCGGCAGATCGGGAAGGTCTTGCTCTTCATCCCGTGATTGAAAGTTCTTCTGCTCCTGGCCAGCCATTTCATCCTCCTTGAGATCGGACGTTCTTCTCTCATCCTGCCACGTTCCCGGAACAAATCAGAGCAGCCAGCCTGAGCCGGGTGTCGGTGCGCTGTGTCAGCATTGAATCATGTTTCTCAAGGCCTGTTTGAATGGTGCCCGGCAGCCGCTTGAGCACCCCCGTTTACCGGTTAGCGCGGAGCAACTTGCCCTCGACGCGGTGGCGGTGAGGCAGCTGGGTGCTCAGGCAGTGCATATTCATGCCAAAGATGAGGCCGGCCGGGACACGCTGGCCGCATCGAGCGTAGGCCAGGCCTTGACCGCTATTCGTGCTGCCGCTCCTGGTTTAGCTATTGGCGTGACTACTGGCGATTGGATCGCTTCGACGCCGGAACGGCTCGCCGCGATCGCGAACTGGCAGGTCCTGCCCGAGTTCGCTTCGGTAAATTGGCATGAACCGGATGCGGTGGCCTTAGCCGAGGCCTTGCTAGCACGCGGGGTGGCGGTGGAAGCCGGTATCTTCCACCCGGCGGCGGCCAGGGCTTGGTCACGCTGGCCGAAGCGCGAGAGCAGCACGTTACGAATATTGATCGAGTTGCCCGAGGGCCTCGATGCCGCCGAAGTTCCCAGCGCAGCGGAGGAAATCCTCGCCATCCTGAGCAACAGCAACACCCAGCTGCCAATGCTGTTGCACGGCGAGGGAAGCAGCTGCTGGCCGGCGATTCATTACGCCCTGCGGCACGGCTTTCAGCTCCGGTTGGGTTTGGAGGACACCTTGGAACTGCCCGATGGCAGGACCGCCCCGGACAATGCTGCCCTATTCTTAGCGCTGAATCAGCTGGCTTCCACTGGCTGAGATCGGCCAGCAATTCGGCCGATTCCAATAACCACCAGGCCAGCGAGCTGAGCCGTCGGCATTAGCCTTGACTGCCGAGCTAACGCGGCCCCAAGAGGGCGCTGAGGAAATCCTCCAGCTGCTGATGCGCTTCGAAAAGCGGCCCGACTAGTTCCTTGGTACCGCGTAGTGGATCCCGAGTCGGCACCTTCTGCAGCCTACGCTGATTTGGCAGTTGAAAAATCACCGAATCCCAGCTGGCGCCGATCACCTGAGGACCAAATCTCCGAATCGACTCGCCCCGAAAATAGGCCCGGGTGTCCTCGGGCGGGTTCAATACCGCTGCATCAATGCGCTGCTGCGACACCAATGTCTCAAGGCGTCCGCGCGCCTGTAACCGGTTGGCCAGCCCTTTATCGAGCCTGACATCGGCCCACTGCAGGTCAATGAGCGCCAGTCGCGCGTCATCCCAGGCCAGTCCGTCACGTTCGCGGTACTGCTGCAGCAGCGCCAGTTTGGCTGCCCATTCCAGTTGTTCAGTCACCGCCTCAGGCCCTACGGCCAAGCCGGTCAGCAGCTGCTCCCAGCGGGTCAGCACTAACGCAGTGTGCCGGTCAGGGCTCGACTCAGCCGCCCGTTGCGCAGCCTCCAGGTACATCCATTGGATGTCCAGCGCGGTCACCCTTCGTCCATCGATCAAGCGATAGAGCCGCTTGAGTGAAAGGTCGTGGCTGACCGCTCGGAGCGCCTCTACCGGCTCCCAGACCTCCAACTTTGGCGCTAGACCGCGTTCAATCAGATCGAGCACTAAGGCTGTAGTGCCAAATTTCAGGTAATGAGAAAGCTGACTCAAATTGGCATCACCAATGATCACGTGCAGCCGCCGATATTTATCCGCCATCGCATGCGGTTCGTCCCGGGTGTTAATGATGGGACGTCGAATGGTGGTTTCCAGCCCCACTTCCGCCTCGAAGAAGTCAGCTCGCTGGCTGAGCTGGAACCCGGCGGTGGCTGAGTCCTGTCCTATGCCCACCCGACCCGCAGCGCAGATCAGCTGACGGGTGATGAAAAACGGTGTCAACCCGGCCACGATCTGTCCGAAGGGCACCGACCTGGGCATCAGATAATTTTCATGACTGCCATAAGAAGCGGACTTGCTATCAGTGTTGTTTTTGTAGAGCTGAATCTCCGGTAGTTCTTCCTCCCCGGCAGCGCGGCGAGCAGCTATTGCAGAAAGCACTTGGCGCGCCACGGTGTCACCAGCGAAATCCCAGATCAGAGCATCTTCGGGGTTGCTGACTTCCGGCGAAGAGTACTCCGGGTGCGCGTGATCGACATACAGCCTTGCACCGTTTCCCAGCACCATATTCATCACCATCGGCGGTGCGTCGACCGGGTCGGCAATATCCAGTGGATACGCCGACTCCCAGTCGGAGAGTGCAATACCTGCCGCGGTCAGCACCTGGGGTTCATCGGTGAGTTGTGAGGGATGCGCCTGCTCGCGCGGCATGGTCCAGCCTCGGGCGTCGGCCAATGGTGACTCATCGCTATAGTCCCACGGAGTCTCCGCTCCCCCAGCGGCGTGTTCCGAACTGAGCTTGGCATAGCCGTGCACAATCTGCGAGGAAAGCCAGGTGGCGTTGAACCCACCCCGTCCCGGGGTGTGGATACCGTACTCGGTTTCCGCCCCCATCACCCGAATAGCGCTCAAGCTACCGACCTCATAGATACTGTCCGGTGTTCGGCGTGGTCTCGATGGTCTTGCCCGGTTCCTGCCCCGCCTTACCTTGCACAATGGTTCGAATATAGGTGATCCGCTCACCCTTCTTCCCCGAAATCCGCGCCCAATCATCGGGATTAGTGGTGTTCGGCATATCCTCGTGTTCGCGGAACTCATCCACCACGGCGCGCAGCAGATGATCAATTCGGATGCCTTTGTCGCCGGTCATGAGCAGATCTTTAATGGCGTACTTCTTGGCCCGATCAACCACGTTCTGGATCACTGCACCGGAGTTGAAGTCCTTGAAGTACAGCATTTCGCTGTCCCCATTGGCGTAGGTGACTTCCAAGTACTCATTTGACTTATCAGTTGAGTACATCGCCTCCACGGTGCGCTGAATCATCGCATCGACTGTGGCCTGGGCACTATTACCGTGTGCCGCCACATCGTCCTGATGGAACGGCAAATCGGCGGTGACATACTTAGCGAAAATATCGGCGGCCGCTTCGGCGTCGGGACGCTGAATCTTAACCTTCACATCGAGCCTGCCGGGGCGCAGAATGGCCGGATCAATCATGTCCTCGCGATTGGAAGCGCCAATCACAATGACATTGTCGAGCCTTTCCACCCCGTCAATTTCACTGAGTAACTGAGGCACTATGGTGGTCTCCACATCAGAGGAAACCCCGGTGCCCCGAGTGCGGAAAAGCGAGTCCATTTCGTCGAAGAACACCACCACCGCGCTGCCGTCAGAGGCCTTTTCCCGAGCACGAGCGAAGATCAACCTGATTTGTCGCTCTGTCTCGCCAACGTATTTGTCCAGCAGCTCCGGTCCCTTGATATTCAGGAAGTAGCTCTTGGTTTCTTTATCGCCACTGCGCTCTGCGGCGCGCGCCGCCAGCGAGTTCGCTACCGCCTTGGCGATCAGCGTCTTACCGCAACCTGGCGGACCGTAGAGCAGGATGCCTTTCGGCGGTTTCAGACCATGCTCCCGGTAGAGATCAGGGTGCAGGAAGGGCAGTTCGACGGCATCCCGGATCTGTTCGATCTGCGGACCCAGTCCACCAATATCGTGGTAAGAAATATCAGGTACTTCTTCCAGGATCAGGTTCTCCACCTCTGAGCGCGGCACCTTTTCCAGTGCATAACCGGTACGCGAGTCGATCGAGAGGGCATCGCCAACTCGGATCTTCTGGCTCAGCAGCGCCCCGGACAGTTTGAGCACGCGCTCCTCATCGGCGCGGCCGGTAACCAACACCCGATCAGTCCCCAGTAGCTCCTTCACGGTAACCAGTTCACCGGTTCGTTCGAAACCGAGTGCGGCCACCACCGTCAACGACTCGTTCAGCAGCACTTCCTGGCCGGGGCTGAGTGAGGCAATATTCACCAAGGGACTGATCCCCACCCTGACCTTGCGGCCCTGGAAAGTGACATCAACCGTCTCATCGGTGACAGCATTTGCACCAACAGCGTTGGGGTTCCGCCGGTTCACCTGAGTCAGGGTGGCAAAGTTGTATGGCGCTTGGCCGTCTTTTTCCAGCGCCGCCTTGAGTTTGAGGATCTCGGCTTTCGCAGTTTCCAGCATTGAGATCATCCGGGTATTGCTCTGGGTAGCAGTTGCCAACTGCTTATCGACGTGTCGTAGCTTGTCCCGGAGCACATTGAATTGCCGTTCCAGCGCCTGATAGTCCCGTTCGGTGTTATCAGCGTGGAAGTCCGGCTGAGATTCTTGCGTCATATGATCAGCTCCTTAACGCCTGCTTAACGTCTACTACCAATCTAGAACACCGAGCCGTCGAAGCTCACCTGATGTCCACGTTTAGGCGTGGCGGCGCTTTCCGTGGCTCGTTACTATTCCGGAAAATCGGTGTGCTGGCTGACTTCCTCAGCCTGCTCAGCAGTCGATTCCACTGCCGGCGCGACATGTCCCCTGGTTTGTGTGGTCGCCACGGCGTCGCGGGCTGCGCGACGCAGTTTCTTATCGGAAACGGCTCGCTCACCCACTGAACCCGGTGTCCAAGCTTCCAGGTCCTCGGCACTGAACTCCGTCTTTGAAGGGCGCCGCTTCACTCCCATCGAGGTGGCGCCCACCGCCAATTTACGACTGATCAGCAAGAATCCGGTGTGGGCCACCATCCGATGGTTGGGCCGCACTGCGAGTCCTTCAAGATGCCAGCCCCGCACCATCGACTCCCAGGACTCCGGTTCGGTGAACCGACCGTCGGCTCGAATCGCTTCCGCGGTGCGGGATAGCTGGGTCACGGTGGCGACATAGTTGATCCACACGCCACCCGGCGCCAGTACCGTTGCCACCGCGTCCAGGCACTCCCAGGGTGCCAGCATGTCGAGCACCACCCGGTCAATGCTGCCGGGCTGCTCGGCTTTGAGCACTTCGTCTTGAAAATCACCTAATGAAATCTGCCAGGCCGGATGCGGACCGCCGAAGATCGTCTCCACGTTTCCCTTGGCAATCGCGGCAAACTCTTCACGACGTTCAAAGGAGTGCAAATAGCCTTGGTCCCCTACCGCGCGCAGCAGTGAGATCGACAATGCTCCGGAGCCGACCCCGGCTTCGACGACCCGGGCACCGGGATAAATATCGGCCATGGTAATGATCTGGCCAGCATCCTTGGGGTACACCACCGCCGCACCACGGGGCATCGACAGCACGAAGTCGCTCAATAAAGGCCGGAGCGCCTGATACAGCTGTCCAGTGGTATTACTGACGATTGAACCCTCAGGCTGGCCAATCAGCGTTGAATGGTTGAGGAATCCCTTGTGAGTGTGAAAAGCTGCCCCCTCGGTGAGCGTGATGGTGTTCATCCGGCCACGTTCATCGGTGAGTTGCACCCGCTCACCCACCCGGAACGGACCGCGACGCGCGGCAGCACCGTGCGGTAGACCGTCGGCGTTACGTTCTTGAGAGCTCATTGCGTTTCCATCCTGTTGCTGTACAAAAGCCTACTGATCATCGGACCGACTGAACCACCAGTCCGGCTTAGCTATTCGGCAGATTTCTTCCGGTCATCGCGGCGACCACCACTTGTTGCCTTAGCAAACCCATCACCTGGTGACGAGAATCGGTGACCGCGTATTCGCTACCGGAAAGCTGCGCCAGATATTGAATCAGCTCCTGACCGGAGGCATTTTCCGGTACATAACCGCCCGCAGGCAGCGGGTGTGAGACAGCGGTGGCCGGCGTCGAGGCAGCAGCAGTCATCGGTACGGTGGCCAGCGTCAAAGGATCGACAAGATAGGCCGGACGACCATCTTTGAGCGTCAGAATGACACTGACTCCGGCGTTCCGGGAAAGCATTGAGAGCACCTGGCCCACCGAAACGTCGTCGGGCATGCCGATAGCCGGGCTGCAAAGTTTCCCTGCACTGATATCCGGAAGCCGAAGCCTCATCCGGGCGGTACTGATTGCCTGGCTAGCCCCAACCCAGAGGAACCCGGCGATAAAAAGACTGAATAAAGCGGTCTGGATATTGAGCGACTGGCCCAACGCAAAGGGCACACCCAAGGTAAAGATCAGTAACAGCACCACCACAACCCGGCCGGCCCAGCCCGCCGCCACGGTGCCCTTTTCCTGACTTCCGGTGATTTTCCAGACAATTGATTCCACCAATCTGCCGCCGTCCAGGGGCAGGCCCGGCAGAATATTAAACGCCCCAATCAGGAAATTGGCCCAGACAAAAATGTTGGCCAGAGCATTGGCGAGGGCAAAACTCACCGAAGAAGCCGGCGGCAGACTCAACACCAGCAACCAGCCGAGCCCAGCCAAGACAAAATTGGCCACTGGTCCGGAGAACGCGACCACCAGGGAACGCCCAGGTGTCGCGGTGAAGTTCTCGAATTGGGTGTGGCCGCCCCAGAGGTTTAACACGATCTTCTGTGTTGGCCAGCCGTACCCTTTGGCGACTAAGGCATGCGCCAGCTCATGGATGAGCACTGAGAACAGCAGCAGTAGAGCGTAGACGAAAGCCACCCCATACGCTCCAAATCCCAGCGTCGGAAAAGCAACGGAGATCACCGGACCGAAAACCAACACGGTGAAAGCTGCTATTAAGAACCAGGAGTATGCCAAGATAATCGGGATTCCGGCAATCCGACCGAGCGGAATGCCTTCCCTACGAGCTGGCGGCCCGGTCTGCGCGGGCTGCTGTTGACTATTGAGATCGCTCACTACACACCTTGCGCTTTCAGCGAGATCAGATCCTCGGCTCGACGCTCAGCCAGCGTGTCCCAGGTAACCCGGCCGGGATCCGCCGGTAATGGCACCGAATGCGGGATGCCAATGGTGAGCAGTCCGGCAGCCATCGCTGATTGCACGCCGGGCACTGAGTCCTCCAGAGCAATACAGTCTTGCACCAACAGGGTCGGATCACTCTGACTCAGCTGCTGCACCGCCCGCAGATAGGGTTCCGGATGTGGCTTGCCCTGCTCAACCTGGTCGCCCGTGACAGTGAACTCGAAGCTCCCGGCAGGCAGGGCGGCGAGAATCTCTCGAACCAGCGGCCCTTCGCTCATGGTGACCAGGGCGCAACGGATACCGTTATCGCGCAGATCGGCTAGCAATTCTCTCGCCCCAGGCCGCCAGGGCAGCGATTCTTGAATCCGAGCGATGACCCGCCGGGTGAGTTCGTCGATGATCTCCCGGCGACTCATGGTTATGCCGGCGTCTTGCAAGACTCCGGCCGAGAACCAGAGCGACTGACCTACCAGGGTGAGCGCCTGCTGTCGAGACCAGCTGCCACCGAACTCCGCGACTAGTTCGTGCTCAGAGGCAATCCAGTACGGCTCGGTATCGACAAGGGTGCCATCCATATCCCAGAGCACCGCCTTGAGCGCGCCAGCGCTGGGGTTCGGCTGGCTAGCGAGGTCGGTGACTGAGAGACCTTCGGCTTGCCCGGACAGGTCTGACTCAGGGTAGGAAGAATGCATGAAGCCATTTTACCGGGCGGTAGCCTCGGAGGTGTGCAGCCAATCAAAGCTAAGCTCTCAGCGAATCGCCGGGAACTAGTCGGCCCACAACCTGCAGGCTGCTGGGCAGAGCCGTAGGGTAGTGGGGTGAGCAGATTTGACGATGCCGACCAGCCCGGCCAGTTCTTGCCATCGGTCTCCCCCGATCAGCGGATCACCGTGATGCTTGCGGCCTTCGAAGGATGGAATGACGCCGGAGACGCAGCCAGCGATGCGCTGAAATATTTGCACAAGCATTGGGGGGCGCGGAAGATCGGCAAAATCGACGCCGAGGACTACTACGACTTTCAGTTCACCCGACCGGTCATTAAGCGCACCTCGGATGGCTCCCGCAAGGTCAAATGGCCGACCACCCGGCTCTCCAAGGTTTCCCTGCCGAACAGCCAGGTCGATGTGGTGCTGGTGCACGGCATTGAACCGTCTTACCGTTGGCGCGCCTACACCGAGGAGCTTTTGCAGCACGCAACGCAGCAAGGCGTTGACTGCCTAGTGCTGGTAGGGGCGTTGCTGGCCGATGTGCCACATAGTCGGCCGATCCCGGTCACCTCGACGAGCGACGACGACCGGATTCGCGAGCGGCTGAACCTTGAGGCACCACAGTATGAGGGGCCAATTGGTATTGTCGGCGCGCTCGCCGATGCGGCGGCGCGACGTGATTTGCCGACGCTTTCGCTCTGGGCCGCGGTACCGCATTATGTCGCGCAATCGCCCTCCCCCAAAGCTGAGTTGACTTTGCTGCACAAAATTGAGGAACTGCTGCAGTCCCCCTTTGAGACGGCGGAGATCGCCGAGGAAGCTGAGGCTTGGGAGCGCGGGGTGGACGAGTTGGCGACCGATGATCCTGAGGTGGCTGCCTATGTGCGCCAGCTGGAAGAGGCAAAGGACACCGCTGATCTGCCCGAGGCGAGCGGTGAGTCGATCGCTCGGGAATTCGAACGCTACTTACGCCGTCGCGGCAAGGACAAAGGCCAGGGCTGATTCCCGGCGTCGGGGCACTACGTCGTTATTACTTCGCAGACTTCGCCGTTTCAATCGCCGGGGAGTCTTACCAAGCCTATAGCGAGACACCTAGCAAGCTATCGACAGCCCGTCGGACCAGTTCGGCGTCGGATGCGCTGTGCTGCTTAGCCTGCCGACTAGCGGCCGCCCAGCGATCAAGGGCTAGCAGAGCGGCCGGAGCGTCGAGGTCATTCCCCAACGCAGCCCGCAGTTCGGCCAGCAGGGGTAAAGCAGTCTCGGCTTGCACCGTTTGCAACGCAGTACGCCAGCTCTGGAGCCGCTCTTGAGCATTACTGAGCAACTCATCGGTCCAGAACCAATCGCTGCGGTAGTGATTAGCCAGCACCGCCAACCGGATAGCGGCAGGCTCGACTCCGGCGGCGCGTAGCGCCGAGACCAAGACTAGGTTCCCTTTGGACTTACTCATCTTTTCGCCGTCCAGGCCCACCATTCCTGTGTGGGCGTAATAACTGGCCATCTGCTTCCCGCTCAGGCCCCAAGCATGACCTGCACTCATCTCGTGATGCGGGAAAATCAGATCAGAACCGCCACCTTGAACGGTGAAGGGCGCTGGCAGGAAGCGACGGGAAATCACCGTGCACTCGATGTGCCAGCCGGGTCGGCCAGCCCCGAGGCTGCCGCCGGGCCAGTGTGGTTCGCCCTCACGAGCCGTTCGCCATAATAGGGGGTCGAGCGGGTTCCGCTTGCCCTCTCGATCGGGGTCTCCGCCCCGTTCGGCGAAAAGGGGCAACATCTCGGCTTCGCTCAATCCGGAGACCTGCCCTAACCACCAAGCCTCGGAGAGCAAAACCGGCCACCAAGCACCAGTGAGCAGGCTGAGGGAGAAGGCGTCGGAGCGGCCTGAGGAGGCCGCCATTGCGTCGAAATAGATATCTCCGCCCGGAACCGAATAAGCCAGTCCTTCGGCAACCAATCGTTCCACCTCGGGAACGATCCACTCAATGGCCTCGACGGCACCGATGTAGTGTTGCGGCGGCAGCACCCGCAGCGCCTCCATATCGGCGCGGAATAAATCGGTTTGCGAGGCGGCGAGCTCGCGCCAGTCCACTCCGTCACGCTCGGCTCGTTCCAGAAGTGGATCATCCACATCAGTGACGTTCTGCACGTAGCGCACCGTCACCCCGGCATCCCGCCAGGCTCGGCCCAGCAGGTCAAAGGTCAAATAGGTGGCCGCATGGCCCATATGGGTGGCGTCATAAGGGGTGATGCCACAGACGTAGAGACTTGCCTCGCCCTGCACCGGTAGCGCCTGCCGGCTGCCGCTCATGGTGTCAAAGATTTCCAGTGATGCCAACCGGCCGGGCAGCGGGCTGCGGGCCGGTTCCTGCCAGGACCTCATGCGGGGGTGATCACTGAGAAGCCGAGCAGCACAAAGACCAGCAGGCCGAGCGCGATTCGGTACCAGACAAAGAGCCGGTAGCTATTGTTCGAGATGAACTTCAAGAACCAGCCAATGATCAGATACCCGACGATAAAGGCGACCACGGTGGCCAGTGCGGTCTCGCCGAGACCGAAAACCTCCTGGCTGCCTTCATGTTTCGCGAAGATCTTGAACAGTTCATAGAATCCGCTACCCAGTACGGCCGGAATCGCCAGCAGGAAAGAATAGCGTGCCGCGGCTTCGCGGGTGTAGCCCATCAGCAAACCGGCGGTAATGGTGCCACCGGAGCGTGAGACGCCCGGGATCAGCGCCAAACATTGCGCCAGCCCGTAGATAATGCCGTGCTTAACGGTGAGGTCTTCCAGTTTGCGCTGGTGCTTCCCCACCGCATCGGCAACTGCCAGAATCACGCCGAAGACGATCAAACTGGTCGCTACCAACCAGAGATTACGCAGTGCGCCTTCAATGGCGTTCTGGAAAAGAATGCCGATGACCACAATGGGGATAGAACCAATGATCACCAGCCAGCCCATCCTGGCATCCGGATCGTTGCGCGGCAACTTTCCGACGATGGAAAGCCACCAATGCTTAATAATGCGGACGATGTCCCGCCAAAAGAACACCACCACGGCGGCCTCGGTGCCTAGCTGGCTCACCGCGGTAAAGGCCGCCCCTGGGTCCTCTAGGCCGATTAATTTGCCGACAATAAAAAGGTGGGCGCTTGAGGAGATGGGCAGAAATTCCGTCAATCCTTGAATCAGCCCTAAGAAGGCAGCTTCTAACCAGTTCACGTAGATG
Source organism: Psychromicrobium lacuslunae (assembly GCF_000950575.1). Taxonomy (NCBI): domain Bacteria; kingdom Bacillati; phylum Actinomycetota; class Actinomycetes; order Micrococcales; family Micrococcaceae; genus Psychromicrobium; species Psychromicrobium lacuslunae. Next base: position 930,896 of record NZ_CP011005.1, on the reverse strand, counting down.
ACTTTATGCCATAGCGACGGCGGCTTGCTGCACGGAGCACTTCCCCGACACGTAAGCTTGGCTCATGCAACAACGATTCCTTGGTCAAAGTGGCCTGCGCGTTTCTGCTCTCAGCCTGGGCACCATGTCCTGGGGAACCGTCACTGATGAAGAGCAATGCCGCGAGCTACTGCGCGATTATCTCGCCGCTGGCGGCACTGTGCTGGATACCGCGATGAGCTACGGCGAAGGCAGCAGTGAAGCGATCCTGGGCGAATTGATTGGCGATGTGGTGGCCAGACCAGAAATCGTTTTGGTCTCCAAGGCTGGAATTGAACGTCGCAAGGGCCAGCGCATGGTCGATTGCTCGCGACGTGGGCTGCTCGCCGGGCTGGACGCTTCATTAGCCCGGCTTGGCACCGATTACCTGGATTTGTGGCTGGCGCACACCTGGGATCCGCATGTACCTCTTGAGGAGACGCTCGCCGCTTTGGATTACGCGGTTAGTTCGGGCCGGGTGCGCTACGCCGGGGTTTCTAACTATGCGGGCTGGCAACTGGCCAAGGCAGCCCAACTGAGCGCTGAACCTTTGGTGGTCAATCAGGTGGAGTATTCGCTGCTCAATCGGAGCGCCGAGCAAGAAGTGATTCCCGCTGCTGAGGACGCCGGGATCGGGATCATGTGCTGGGGCGCTTTGGGTCGTGGCGTGCTGACCGGTAAGTATCGGGGCCAGATCCCGAGCGACTCGCGTGGCGCTTCCGAGCGTTGGGCTGGCTATGTGGAGCCCTATCTTTCAGGGAAGGCGAGCCGGATCACTGAGGCTTTGATCACCGCAGCGAAAGGCCTTGACCGTGGCACCGGTGAGTTGGCGCTGAGCTGGCTGCTGGATCGGGCTGCGGTCGCCACTGCCGTGGTCGGCCCACGAAATTCGACTCAATTGAAAACGATCCTGGCCAGCAATTTGGAGCCATTGCCCGAGCAAATAACCGAAGTGCTTGACGAGGTTTCGGTCGGTGCAGGTTTTGAACTTGGCGTGGGTCGCTAGCTGAGTCGCAGTGTCGAACTGGCCCAGTCTTAGTCTTTGCTGAGCTCTAGATCTTCATCCCGATCATCTAGGTCATCGTCATCGTCATCTTCTTCATAAATGACCAATGGCGTAACTTCGCCGTGAGCGTCGTAGAGCACTTCCTCATAGACCTCGAAAGCGTCAGCAATGGCTAAATAACTGGCCTCAACGGCGGGATCATCATCTCCGCGACGCGCAATTGAGGCAGCCAAATGCTCTTCGAGCGCGGTAGTAAGGGTCTGCAATGCGACACGCGGATCTATGCTCATACCTAAGACGTTAGCCCTTGAGGACGAAAATAGGGAGTCATGGAAGAAGAATTTGAATCAAAGCTTCCACGCCGCACCCCCCAGGAGCAGGCCGGATCGGTGCGTCGGGAACGCGATTATGCCCGGCAATACGAATACCTGGTGCTCACCGTCAGTCCGCGCGAATCCATTAATGACGCACGACAGCGACTGACCGAGCACGCGGAATATGGCAAATGGGAGCTTGAACGCAGCCGGCTCTATATGGGTGGCGGTCGGCAGTTCTGGTTGCGCCGTAAGGTGCTCCGAGTGCAGAGGACTGCCTAAAGCCGCGGGTTGCCGACAAAACAGTCGGAGGACCAGGCTGACTCGCTCCTCGGAGCGCTAACGCCTGGCTCAGGCTGGCCCTAGCCAGGCGTTAGCAATGGTGTTCAGCGCGGAGTCCTCGCTCGAGGGGTGGAATTGCCCGGCCAGCACATCCCGATACAGACGGCTCAGTTCGGCGCTGGCAAAATAGCTCGCTCCGCCGCTCACTTTTATTGCCAGCTTCACCACGTCTTGAGCGGTCTCGGTGGCCCTGATTTTGAGGCCGACCAGGCTAGGAAACCACTGCGAGCCACGGTCGACCAGCAGATCGATATCGTTGGCCACCGCCTCTAGCTGCGGGTAGACCCCATCCATTAGCAGCGCCGCCCGCGCGACGCGTTGCCGAACCACCGGGTCTTTGGCGAGTTCTGAATCGTTTTTCTGGGAACGACGAGTCTGCGCTGCCTGCACTGCCAGCTGCACGGCACGCTCGCCGATTCCGGCGTACACCGAGGCGATCAGGGTTTCGAAGCAAGCAAAGATCGCGAAAATCAGGGGATCAGAGTTGGGGCCGACTGGTAGCTTACGGAAAATCCGTTCCGCCGAGATTTCCACACCCTGCAATAACGTGGTGTTGGATTGGCTGGCGCGCATGCCGAGCGTGTTCCAGTCGTCCAAAATCCGGTAGCCGGGGCTCTGCCGGTCCAGGAAACCGTGCACCAGTACCGGCTGCTCACCACTGCTGTCCTTACCGAAAACCCCCAGCCGGGTCCAGGCCGGAGAAAGCGAGGTGAAGATCTTCCGACCGGTGAATCGATAGCCGCCAGCAGCTAAAGGTTCGGCGACAGTGTTTGAATCGAAGAGCACCGAGTCGTTTCCGGGCTCCGAGTTACCAAAGGCGAAAACCTCGCCCGCAGCGGCCTCGTCAAGCACGAATTGCAAAGAATCGTCGCCGCGGTCTTTGAGTAGCCGAGCGACGCCGGTCCAGACCAGGTGCATATTGATCGCTAAGGCAGTGGCGGGCGCAGCAGTGGCTAAGCGCCGCTGCGCCGCTGCGGCGAGCCGCAAGCCACCCTCAGGCTGTGCGAACAAGCTCAGATAACCAATCTCACGAAGCTCCGCGAGGTCTTCGGTGAAGAAACGATTCTCCGCGTCGTACTCAGCGGCGCGAGCGCGGAACCGTTCCAGCAGCTCATCGCTGAGCAATTCCTGCACCGGCTGCGTCATTAGTAGCTGCTCAGCAGTCGGTCCAGCACCCGGACACCGAACTTCAGTGAGTCGGTGGGAACCCGCTCGTCGACGCCATGGAACATTGCTGGGAAATCCAGGTCATTGGGCAGCTGCAGTGGCGCGAAGCCGTAACCGGCAATTCCTAACCTGCTCAACGCCTTGTTATCGGTGCCCCCGGAAAGGGTGTAGGGCAAGACTTTAGCGCCGGGGTCCTCGCTGTGCAGAGCGTCGATCATCGAGTCGATCAGATTACCGGCGAAAGGCACTTCCAGATCGACGTCGCGGTGTGCGTAGCTGACCTCAACACCTTCTCCCGCCAGCTCTTTGACGATCTCCAGCACTTGCTCCTGCTGCCCCGGTAGAGTCCGAGCGTCGATCAACGCCTCAGCGGTGCCCGGAATCACATTGTGCTTATAGCCGCTGCGCAGCACCGTGGGATTGGTAGTGTTCTGCAAGGTGGCTCCAACGAAACGGGCCACGGTGCCGAGCTCTTTGAGTATTTCCTCGGGATTATCGGGATCGAATTCCACCCCGGTCAGCTCCGTCACCCCATCGAGAAATTGGCGCGTGGTTTTGGTGAGTTCGATGGGCCAGTCATACTGACCAATGCGAGTCACCGCAGCAGCCAATCTGGTAACCGCGTTGTCGGTGTTAATCTGCGAACCGTGACCTGCCCGGCCGTGGGCCAGCAAACGTAACCAGGAAAGCCCCTTCTCTGCGGTCTGCAGCAAATAAGTGCGCTGGCCACCAATTTCGGTCGAGTAGCCGCCAACCTCGCTGATCGCCTCGGTGGCACCTTCGAAGAGTTCGGGTTTGTTATCTACCGCCCAATGCGAACCGTAGGTTCCGCCGGCTTCCTCGTCCGCAAAGAAGGCGAAAATCAGGTCCCGTTCTGGCACTCTTCCCTCGCGCGCCATGGCGCGCATCACCGAGAGGATCATAGCGTCCATGTCTTTCATATCGACCGCTCCGCGGCCCCAGATCAGCCCGTCCTTCTCCTCGGCTCCGAACGGGTCAACCGACCAGTCCTCTTTTTGCGCGGGCACCACATCGAGATGGCCGTGCACCACCAAGGCGCCCTTGCTGGGGTCCTTACCCGCCATTCTGGTCAATACCGAGGTGCGTCCGGGCTGCGATTCGAAAATGGTGGTGTCCAGGCCGACTTCCTCAATCAGGCCCGCGGTGTATTCAGCGGCGACGCGCTCCCCCGGCCCGGTGCCGTCACCGAAATTGGAGGTGTCGAAACGAATCAGTTCCTGACAGATCCGAACTACTTCTTCTTCAGCCTTGGGGTGTTCCATGCGCCAGTCTCCGATCACATCGTCATTGGGTCTTTTCCCAGCGTACCGCGCAGCGGATTCAAGTTTTCACCCAGAATCGTGTTATGGTTTTTCTCGCTGCTTTCATGACTTTTTGATACGCCGAGAGGCTTTCAGGGGTTTCGAAAGTCCACCTGCGCGGGTGGCGGAATGGCAGACGCGCTAGCTTGAGGTGCTAGTCCTGGAAACGGGGTGGGGGTTCAAGTCCCCCTCCGCGCACAGTTGGTCCCGGCTCGAATTTGAGCCGGGACCGTTTTCTTTAACGCGCCCTTGGCCGTTGTCCCCGCGCCTTCTCCCGCGCGAACCACTGAGGACTCACGAGGACTCACGCCGCGTGTTATTCCCGGCGGCCTAGCACTGAAGCGACGATCTGCTCTGCGCTTTGCTCCGCTGTGAGGTGCGTGGTGTCGATGACCTCGGCATCGTTGTGCAGCCAGCTGCGGGCAGCTTCGGCGTAAGCCTCCAGATAGGCGAAACGGAAACTAGAGGGTCCGAGGTCCTCGTCGTTCTGAATGCGCTCCCGCAGCGTGTCCTGCTCGGCGTGCAGCACGAAATGCTGAATCGCTATGCCGTGCTCGGATAAACCGGCGCTGATCTCCCGCCAATAGCTCTCAACTAGCACCGTCATCGGCATCACCAACCGACCTCCGGTGTATTCCAGCACCCGCCGAGCTGTCTCCACAACGAGCGGTCGCCACGGCTGCCAGTGCTGGAAATTATCAGTCGCCGGTAGCCCCGGCTTAATATCCATCAGCACCTCCCCGACCTTCTCCGCGTCGAGAACCCGCGATTCGGGCAGTAGCCGCTGCACCAAGCTGCTGGTCGTGGTCTTCCCCACCCCATGAGTGCCATTGAGCCAAATAATCATGAGCCAACCCTAGTCTCAGCGGACCAGCTGAGCGGGGCATTCGAAATGCCTCACAGTGTCGTTCGATGTGTCTTTAGCTGAGTTCCAATTCCCGGCGCAGATACTCGCCAATCGTATTGAGCCGCGGATCACGATGCGCTCGGGCCACCAGGCTGAGGGTCAGACGCCAGCGGAAAGGTAGGTCGAGTAGCTGCTCCCCCGGGTGCAAATCATTGACGGCAGCACTGCGCGGTACCAAGGCAGCGTGTTTTGACAGCCGGGCCATACGCATCGTCGCGACAATGGTGGCACCGGGCCGTGGCGTGGCACCCAGGGCAATGATTCGTGACCTCAGCTCGTCCTGCCGTAGATCGTAGCTTGCGGTGGGCATCTGCAGACCTTTGAGCGGTTGTTTGCCCGAGCCCGGGGTGGGAGCTCCACGAGGCACAAAAACCACCAACTGGTCAAAGCCGATACGCTCGGCCCGCACACCCTGCGGCAGCGTCATCTGCTCAGCGATGGCGACGACGGCGGCGTCCATACTCCCCTCCGCCACCCAATCAACAAGCTGCAATCCATGATCAACCCGCTGCACCAGCGAACCGGCGGGGAAAGCGGCATCCAGCAAGGGCATGACTGAATCCGCCAGAGTGTGAAAACAGCCGATGGTGAGGGGCGCCGCCTCGGTACTTCCTAAAACATCGTCAAAGAGCTGTTCTAGATGGCCAAGGATATGCCGTGAGCGGCGAATCAGTTCGGCACCCGCGGCTGTCGGGCTACTTCCCCGCGTTGTGCGCAAAAAAAGATCGGCACCCAGCCGACGCTCCAAGCGACTCAGCCTGCTCGAAGCTGAGGGTTGGGAAATAAGAAGCGAACGTGCGGCGGCTCCCACCGAGCCAGCATCGGCAATCGCCAGAACAAGTCTTAGGTCATCAACTTCTGGAATATCTGCCATAAGAATATGTTATGGCTAGACCTCGGTGTTTGCGTACTACTGCGAGCTCACGAAGCTTGCAAAGCTGGAGAGGTGAAAACTTCTCGAGCTCAGCGCCCAGCTGTTGAACTAGTCGCTCTGCTCTTCGGTGCGCTCTGTGCAGATCTATCCGCCAAATCCTCTGCGGTTGCGCTGCCTTTGCTTGCACTCTCGGCCACTGGTTCAGCCGCGGCGACGGGAGTGGCAGCTGGCGCGGTGGGATTACCGATCCTGCTATCGCCGTGGTGGGCTCCCAAAGCGCGGCAATGGTTGACCACCGGTCCGCGTCTCGCCCTGGTGATGCTCTGCTACGCCGCGTGTACCGCGCTATTGCCAGTTCTCGACCTGCTATCCGCGCTCTCGGCGCCAACGCTGTTTCTCTCCGGCTTACTGATCGGCGGTTGCGCGGCCCTAGTCAGCCCCGGCCGGGATGCCATGCTGGCTGATATTGGCGACGCGATAGGACCGGGTAAAGCCGCCAGTGCGCTGACCTGGCGTGAACTGATTTCGCGCAGCACAATGATTATCGGGCCGGGCCTCGGTGCCCTCGCCGTTGCGGCTGGGCTATTGCACCAAATGCTTTTCATCGAGTCTGCTGCTTTGCTCCTCTCCGCTGCCCTGGCTTTGCCGGTTCGACGCACCAATCGCCCGTCACGATCTGAAGCGGCCAGCGGAGCACGACGGCCGGGGACAAGAGAATCGGCAGCCGCGGTCAAGAAGCAGGCTTCGCCGGAGAAGTCACAGTCGGCGGGACAGCTGCTTGCGAGTTTTCGGGGCCGTCCGAAGATTGTTCGTGGGCTGATTATCCGCGGCACCGCCTGCCTGATTTGGTTTGCTTTCGTACTCGGCATGGCGATTGAAGGTTACCGGCAGGGCAACCCGGGAGTGCTTTATGCCTTTGGCGTGACGGGGTACGGCCTGGGTTCGGTAGTGGGCATCCCGGTGGTCCGCGCCTTGGCTGGCAGGTTGCCACTGCTCAAAGTCGCCGGTTCGGGTTGGGCGCTCAACGGCCTGGCCTGGATTCTGATGGCTTGGTTACTGAGCCCATGGGGCTTTGGGGTGGGCGGTCTGCTCTCGGGCTTCGGTGCCGCGCTGGGATTCGTTTCGGTCACGCGGGAAATCACCAATACCTCCAGCGGACCGGATCGTCGCACCTTACTCGCGGTGCAGTCGGTGGTGGTGGAATCCGGTGGGGCGCTCGGCTTGCTGATTGGCGGCCCCTTGATCGCGCTGTGCGGGGTCGGTCCGATGCTCTTTGCCACCGGCGCTTTGCTATTGGCGGTTGCTATCCTGGCAGCCGCACTCCCGATTCGCCCGGACGCTCCTGCTCAATCAACTCAAACCCGTCAAACCCATCGAGTGTCGAGATACGGGGCTTAAAACCTCGGTTTAAGCCCCGTATCTCGACACTCGAGGGGATGGTACGGATGTTTTAGCGAGGGCTGACGCTGCCGAAGAAGTTCGGTTTGCCGTTTCGAGCGTTCCAGCCTTGGTATTTGACGCCCTCAGCAATTTCCTCGAAGCGAACCGAAACCAGCCCCGGGATGAAGGTCGGCGTAGCGAACTCCGCCCGCCATTCAAAGGCTTCCAACCCCGCTGGCTGCGCCGAGGCAAGTGCCCGGGAGGCCAAATACATACCGTGCGCAATCGCGCCCTTCATGCCGAGTGCCCGGGCGCTCAAGGAGCTCATATGGATCGGGTTTACATCGCCGGAGAGCGCGGCGTAGCGTCGACCGATATCACTCGACAAAGCCCACTGGGCATTGGCGTCAGGGACACTGAATTTTTCCCGTTCGGGTGTCTGCACAGCGCTAAGCCCCGGGAGCTTGACCCCGCGGGCGAGGTAAGTCGACACCGAGCTCCAGACCACCTCGCCAGCCCGCTCAGTGCTCAGCTCGGCAGCAATCTCAACCTGAGTCCCTGCCCGGTGCTGCGCCGGATTCTGCGCCCAGACTCGCGCACTGAATGACTCGGTCGGATCGACCCGGCGACGTTGCTCGACTCGGTTCGCCAAGTGCACCGCCCCCACTAGCGGAAGCGGAAAATCATCAGCAGCCATCAGCGCGATTGAGGTCGGGAAGACCATAATGTGCGCGAAACCGGCTGGCAACTCATCTCGATCACTGCCATGCATGAGCCGGTTGAAATCACGAAGTTTTTCGCGATCCGCACGCAAACCGCTCAGCCGATACTCGGTATTGGGAAATACCGAAGAACGGCGGGCTAGACCGACCAGTCCCAGCGCGGTGCTACTTGCGGCCTTGGCATAGAGTTTCGACAAAGACGGCGCTTCACTGAGTTCAATAATCTTCCTCGGTTCGGCGACACTTGCCACCGGTTCGGCGGTACTCATTGCCCCACCAGGTTCTGGCCGCAGACCCTGAGCACATTACCGGTGATCCCACCAGCCACATCGCTGGCCAGGAAAGCGATGGTCTCGGCAACGTCTTCCGGTTGACCACCTTGCTGCAGCGAGTTGAGTCGCCGGGCAACCTCTCGGGTAGCGAACGGGATCTTCGCGGTCATATCGGTTTCAATGAATCCCGGGGCCACCGCGTTGATCGTGCCATTCAGCGGTGCCAGCAGGCCAGCAGTAGAGCGCACCATACCGATCACTCCGGCCTTCGAGGCAGCGTAATTGGTCTGGCCACGATTGCCGGCAATACCGCTGATCGAGGCTACCGAGACGATGTGCGGCCTCTCGGCAGTGAAGACCGGAGAGGCCAAAAGCGCCCGGTTAATCCGCAATTGGGCGGCAATATTGACGGCAATCACCGAATCCCAACGACCCTGATCCATATTCGCCAGCAGCTTGTCCCGGGTGATTCCGGCGTTGTGCACCACAATATCGATCCGCCCGTACCGCTCCTTGGCGTGCGCCAGAATCTTTTCTCCAGCGTCCTCCCGGGTGATATCCAGTTGCAGCGCAGTACCAGCCACCTGATTGGCGACGGCGGCCAGGTGATCCCCGGCCGGTGGTACGTCGACCACAATTAACCTGGCACCGTCACGGGCTAAGGTTCTAGCGATGGCGGCACCGATACCTCGCGCCGCACCGGTGACCACCGCCACCTTCCCCTCCAACGGGCGGGCCCAATCTGCCGGAGCTTCGCCGGCATCGGTGCTCACCGTGAGAAATTGTCCATCGACAAAGGCTGAGCGCCCAGAGAGGAAGAAGCGCAGCGCACCCAGGGCGCTCGGCGCAACGGTACGCACCCCATCGGCTAGCACAATGCCGTTGCCGGTAGCCCCAGCGCGAAGCTCCTTGGCAAGCGAACGCAAAATACCGTCAACGCCGTTCCGCGCTGCCGCCATTGCGGGTTCCTGATCCGCGGTGGCTGGACGCGAAATGGTCACCAAGCGAGCGTTTGGCGAGAGGTCACGTAACGAGGCTCCGGCGGTCCGGATCGGTTCGGAAAGCTCAGTAGGATCGGCCAGCTCGTCGAGCACCAGGATGATGGCGCCGAGCTTCTGCTTCGGGGTGGCGACCCGGCGGACGTCGAGTTGCCAATCGAGCAGCGCATGAGCCAAGTCATCGGCCCCAGCAGAGGAACCGATCACCAGCACCGGCCCGCTGATCAGCGGCTGGGTGGGATCAAAACGACGCAGAATAGCCGGTTGCGGCAGGCCCAGCTTTTTTGCCAGTTCCTTACCGAAACCTTGCGAAACGAATTGGGTGTACTTATCAGCTTTTACCCGCGCCATGATTACTTGGATTCTCCATCAGTGGGGACATACGCTTCCAGAATTGCAACCACGCCTTGGCCACCCGCCGCACAAACGGAGATCAAACCGCGGGCAGGTCGGCCATCCACCGAGCCCTTTTCGTGCAGCATCTTTGACAGGCTTGCCACGATCCGGCCTCCGGTAGCAGCGAAGGGGTGGCCGGCCGCGAGCGAAGAACCGTTGACATTGAGCTTGCTGCGGTCGATAGATCCGAACGCACCGTCCAGTCCGAGCCGTTCCCGGCCAAACTTCTCATCCTCCCAGGCCGCCAGCGTGCTCAGCACGGTTCCGGCGAAGGCCTCGTGAATCTCGTAGAAATCGAAATCCGCCAAGCTCAGGCCATTCCGAGCCAGCAAACGCGGCACTGCGAAGGCCGGAGCCATCAACAAGCCGTCCTTACCGTGCACAAAGTCAACCGCACCGGCCTCGCCATCGATCACCTTGGCGAGAATGGGCAGATCCTTGGATCTCGCCCATTCCTCAGAGCCGAGCAACACCGACGATGCGCCATCAGTCAATGGCGTGGAGTTACCAGCTGTCATGGTGGCCTCAGCCCCCAGTCGCTTGCCGAACACCGGCTTGAGCTTGCCGAGCTTCTCCAACGTCGAATCCGCGCGCAAATTCGAATCCTTGCTCAGGCCTTTATAGGAAGTGATCAGGTCGTCGAAGAAGCCGCGGTCGTAGGCGGCGGCAAGGTTCTGGTGGCTCGCCAGGGCTAGTTTGTCTTGCGCCTGACGACTGATCTTCCACTCAGCGGTGGTGATCGCCTGGTGCTCCCCCATTGACAGTCCGGTGCGCGGCTCACCCGTGCTCGGCGCATTGGGGGTCAAATCTTTGGGCCGGATCTTGCTAAGAATCTGCAGGCGCTGACCAAGCGTCTTAGCCCGGCTCAGATCGAGTAATGCGGTACGCAGTCCTTCGCTGACCGCAATCGGCGCGTCCGAAGCCGAGTCAACACCGCCGGCAATCGCTGAATCAATCCGGCCGAGCTTGATTTTATCGGCCAGGCTGAGCACCGTCTCGACGCCAGTAGCACAGGCCATCTGCACATCGTAGGCGGGGGTCTCAGGGGAAAGCGCAGAGCCAAGCACGGCTTCGCGAGTCAGGTTGAAATCGCGTGAATGCTTCAGTACCGCCCCGGCCGCGACCTCGCCGATTCGTTCGTTCTGCAGGCCAAAGCGGGCAATCAAGCCGTCCAGGGCCGCGGTCAGCATGGAGAGATTAGAGGCGTAGGTGTATGCACCACCACTGCGCGCGAAAGGAATCCGATTGCCGCCGATCACCACGGCGCTGCGTAGGCCGCCGCCGGCGGTCAACGGCTTGCTCGCTGCCGAGCTTACCGCGGGAGCAGAAGCAACTTTCGACTCGGACACCGGCGATTCGGATACTGGCGACTCGGACCCTGGCGTGGGCGACGAGGTCGGTTTCGCAGCAGCCGCGGGCTTGGGTGCAGGCTTTGCTGGCGATGCTGGTTTCGGCTGAGCTGGAGTAGCGGCCGGACGGTCGGCGTTGGAACTGTTCTGAGTGGCCATTCTGAACTCCTGAGGAAAAAATGACGGGCCTGACTTAAGGATAGGCCCACAAAGGTTACCGATACCTAGCGTACCTGATACGCTGGGTATCGTGAACACCGCTTCGCTTATTGTGACCGCCACTGCGGACTCCGCCGAGGAACACTCGGTTGATGGCCGCTCGGCACGCTGGGCCAGCCACCGAGAGCAGCGTCGCGCTGAGCTAATCAAAGTCGCCCGGCGCGCCGTGCACCGGCTCGGACCGGACGCTTCGATGGACGATATTGCCGCCGCCGCTGGCACCTCGAAATCAGTCTTCTACCGCTACTTCGGTGATAAGGCCGGGCTGCAGCAGGCCGTCGGCGAAGTGGTGATCGGCCAGATGCAAGGAGTGATCTTCTCCGCAATCAAGACCGCTCGCGATCCGCGAAATGGCTTGAAAAACATGGTTTCCGCCTACTTACACATGGCTGAGACCTCCCCCAATGTTTACGCCTTTGTCACCCAGGCTGCCCCCGGCCAGGGCGTCGCCAAGGTGCCCGATATCGGTCACGCTGGTGGTGCGCTGGGCGGGTTTTTCGACGCCATTATTGAGATGGTGGCCGCCCCGATGCGCGAACACTTTGGCGGAGCGGAGACCCCGCTGGCCCGGTATTGGCCAACAGCTGCCATCGGCTTGGTGCGCACCGCAGGCGAGTCCTGGTTGGATGGCGCCCGGGAAACCCAGGGCAACCGACCCGACGCTGAGGAAATGGCGGAACAGATCACCCAATGGCTGTTCCTCGGCATCGAAACCCAACTCAACCTTCCGAAGTAAGCACGTAGAAAAGCTTTTCATCCTCCATCAGAACCAGAGAGCAAAGGACTCCCAATGTCTGAAAGCAAAGTAGCGGCAAGCGAATCCCGCCCGAGTGGTGCCGATCAGTCGGACCATATCGACACCGCTGAACTCGGCGAGTTATTGCTCGGTGAGTGGGCCAGCACTCGTAAGCTGGCCCGCGAACTGGCTGCCCTGCCCGATGTGCACAAAGTCGAGGGACTCACCCATTTCGAGCATCGCGAGCGTGCCTTTAGGCAACTCAAGTTGCTGGTCGACGCCAAGGCGGTGCATCGCGCTTTCCCCAAGCGCCTAGGCGGCGATGAAGACCATGGCGGCAATATCGCTGGCTTCGAGGAACTGGTCACCGCTGATCCATCCTTGCAGATCAAGGCCGGTGTGCAGTGGGGCCTGTTCGGTGCCGCGGTAATGCACCTGGGCAGCCAAGAACACCAAGACAAATGGCTGCCGGGCATTATGAGCCTGGAGATCCCGGGCTGCTTCGCAATGACCGAGACCGGTCACGGTTCCGATGTGGCCTCGATTGCCACCACGGCGACCTACGACGAAGCCACCGAGGAATTCGTCATCCACACTCCGTTCCGGGCGGCTTGGAAGGACTACATCGGCAATGCGGCCATTGATGGCCTGGCCGCGGTGGTCTTCGCGCAGCTGGTCACCAAGGGTGTTAACCACGGCGTACACGCTTTTTACGTTCAGTTGCGCGACCCGCAGACCCATGAGTTCATGCCCGGTGTGGGCGGCGAGGACGACGGCATCAAGGGTGGCCTGAACGGCATCGACAATGGTCGGCTGCACTTCAATCAGGTCCGGGTGCCGCGCACTCATCTGCTTAACCGCTACGGCAACGTTGATGCCGAGGGTAATTACAGCTCGGCAATCGCCAGCCCGGGGCGTCGCTTCTTCACCATGATCGGCACCCTGGTGCAGGGTCGGGTCTCGCTCGATGGGGCTGCGGTTGCCGCCTCCAAGATCGCGCTCAAGATCGCCATTCAGTACGCTTCCGAGCGTCGCCAGTTCAACGCCAGCTCGGATACCGAGGAGGAGGTTCTGCTCGACTATCAGCGGCACCAGCGTCGCTTGTTCAGCAGGCTCGCCACCACCTACGCGGCGAGCTTCGCCCACGAGCAGTTGCTGAAGAAGTTCGACGGTGTCTTCTCCGGAGCGCACGATACCGACGAGGATCGCCAAGACCTGGAGACCCTGGCGGCGGCGCTCAAATCGCTTTCCACCTGGCATGCCTTGGACACGCTACAAGAGGCCCGTGAAGCCTGTGGCGGTTCCGGATTCCTGATCGAGAACCGCTTTGCCTCGCTGCGCGCGGATCTGGATATTTACGCCACCTTTGAAGGTGATAACACCATCCTGCTGCAACTGGTGGCCAAGCGTTTGCTAGCCGATTATGCGAAGGAGTTCCGCAATGTCGACTTTGGCGTGCTGGCGCGCTTCGCGGTCAGCCAGGCCACCGACGTCGCAGTGAACAAGACCGGCCTGCGTCAGGTCGCCCAGTTTGTCGCCGATACCGGCAGCGTGCAGCGTTCAGCGATTGCTTTGAAGGACGAAGAAAGCCAGCGAGCGCTGCTCACCGAGCGGGTCGAGGCGATGGTGGCCGAGGTTGGCAATGCTTTGAAGGACGCCGCGAAGCTGCCGCAGGCGAAGGCCGCCGCGGTCTTCAATCAGCACCAAGACGAGCTGATTGAAGCGGCCCGGGCGCATGCCGAGCTGCTGCAATGGGAAGCGTTCACCGAAGGCTTGGCCAAGGTCTCCGACCCGAAGACCAAAGAAGTACTGACCTGGGTTCGTGACCTGTTTGGTCTCGGCCTGATCGAGAAGCACCTCTCCTGGTACCTCATGAACGGCCGACTTTCGATGCAGCGGGCCCGCACCGTCGGCGACTACATCAACCGGCTGCTAACCAAGATTCGCCCGCACGCCCTGGAATTGGTGGACGCCTTCGGTTACACCCAGGAACACTTGCGGGCCCCGATCTCCTCCGGCGCGGAGAAACAGCGTCAGGACGAGGCGGCGGATTACTTCCGTAAACAGCGCGCCTCCGGTTCAGCGCCGATTGACGAAAAGATTCTGCTGCTCAAGCAGAAGCAGGCGAGTAAGAAGCGCTAACTAACAGCGCCCGGCTCCCCACCCAGTAGGGTGCAAAGGCAGTAGGGTGCGGCGGGTCTGTCGTAGGCTCCGGCATAGCTGGCCCCAGTGAATCAAAGGATTCGCTGGGGCCAGACTGTTTAACCCACTGAAGCCCTCGATTCAGTGGGGTCCAGCGCACCTCGTGGGCGGGTTATCGTCGGGGAACTACGCCCCTCCCACCGTGGATCGCTCGCTCACCCCGCGCGCGTCATAGCACGCTGCGGTACACCTCAATGGTCTGCTCCGCAATAGCGTCCCAGGAGAAGTGCGCCTCGGCGCGAGCCCGGCCAGCAATCCCCATCTTGCGGGCCCGATCCGGATCAGTCAGCGCAGCGGTCAGCGCCTCGGCAAAATCACCGACGAACTTCTCCGGATCCAGTGGCGTTCCGGTGCCATCGGTGACCTGCTCCAGAGGCACTAAAAGCCCGGTCACGCCGTCGTCGACCACCTCCGGGATCCCTCCGGTGGCACTGGCTACCACGGCGGTACCGCAAGCCATCGCCTCCAGGTTAACAATGCCGAGCGGCTCGTAGATCGAGGGGCAGGCAAAGACGGTGGCCTGCGAGAGTAGGGCGATGAGCTCGCGCCGCGGCAGCATTCGCTCGATCAACACCACGCCGTCGTCACCGCGTTCTTTGCGCAGGCCGTCAATCAGCCCGGCGACTTCCTCCCCCAGCTCCGGGGTGTCGGCGGCCCCGGCGCAGAGCACCAATTGCGCCTCAGCGGGCAAGAGAGCCGCAGCGCGCAGTAGGTAGGGCACACCTTTTTGCCGGGTGATCCGGCCGACCCAGAGCACCGAGGGTCGCGATGGGTCGACGCCGAGTGATCGCACCAGCTCAACGCTGTCGGCGTCGACAGCGGGCTGCCACTGTTGGACGTCGATACCGTTATGCACCACCTTGACCTTGGCCGGGTCCACCTCGGGATAGCAGCGCAGAATGTCGGCCCGCATTCCGGCGGACACTGCGATGATCGCGGCGGCCGCTTCATAGGCGGTCTTCTCCGCCCAGGAGGACAGTGCATAGCCCCCAGCCAGTTGCTCGGCCTTCCAGGGCCGCAGCGGCTCGAGCGAATGCGCGCTCAGCACGTGCGGGATGCCATGCAACAACGAAGCCAAGTGCCCGGCCATATTGGCGTACCAGGTGTGCGAATGCACCAAATCGGCACCGGTGATGTCCGGCACAATGCGTAAATCAAGACCTAAGGTTTGCAGTGCTGCGTTCTGCTCGACCAGATCCGCGGGCGTCTGATAAGAGGAAACTTGGGCACCAAAATAGTCAGCGGCCCGCGGTGCGCCGAAAGCGCGAACCCTCAAATCCAGCTGCGGGGCGAGCACTCGGGAGAGCTCGGCGACGTGAACCCCAGCGCCTCCGTATATCTCCGGCGGGAATTCTTTGGTCACAATATCGATGCGCATGCTCATACGGTAGTGCTTCGCGCGCTTCGTGTTCTAGTGTGAAGGTGTTCGACGTCGAACGATTGACCCCCTTCTCGGGGAAAGGCTTGGTGAGAGCATCATGGCGGTAACGAAGGTTCTGGCAATAGTGCTGGCGGGCGGCGAGGGGAATCGGCTAATGCCGCTGACCACTGACCGGGCTAAACCAGCTGTGCCCTTTGCCGGTGGCTACCGACTGATCGATTTCGCGCTCTCCAATTTGGTGAATTCTGGTTACCGCCAGGTGGTGGTGCTCACCCAGTACAAATCCCACTCCCTGGACCGGCACATCTCCGAGACCTGGCGGATGTCGAACCTGCTCGGCAACTACGTAGCTTCGGTACCGGCGCAGCAGCGCCGCGGTAAGAGCTGGTTCCTGGGCAGCGCTAATGCCATCTATCAGTCCTTGAACCTGATCCACGATGCGCAGCCAGATTATGTCGTGGTGGTCGGCGCGGATCACGTCTACCGGATGGATTTCTCGCAGATGGTGGAGGCCCATATCGCTTCCGGGCTGGCGGTTACGGTGGCCGGGGTACGGCAACCGCTTGAGCTCGCACCCTCGTTCGGAGTGATTGAAAGCGACCCGGAAAATGCCGGGCGGATCAAGGCTTTTGTGGAGAAACCTGAATCCACCCCGGGGCTCGACGAAGACCCCAGCCAGTTCCTGGCCTCAATGGGTAACTACGTTTTCACCACCACTGATTTGCTGGACGCCCTGGACCACGACGCCGAACGGCTGGACACCAAGCACGATATGGGCGGCGATATCATCCCGTATTTTGTGGAACGCGGCGAGGCCGGAGTCTACGACTTCAACCACAATGACATTCCAGGAGCCACCGACAGGGACCGCTATTACTGGCGCGACGTCGGCACCCTCGACTCGTACTTCGACGCACAAATGGACCTGATCTCACCACTCCCGGTGTTCAACCTTTACAACCTGGAATGGCCGATCTACACCCGGCAGTCGATTTCCCCGCCCGCCAAGCTGGTGCGGGGCGAATCCACCCCGGGAACCGCCGAAGACTCAATTGTTTCCAATGGCGTGGTGATCTCCGGCGGCACGGTGACCGGCAGCGTGCTGGGTCACGACGTCTATATCGCCGAGGGTGCCATCGTCGAGGATTCGGTGCTGATGGACAAGGTGACGATTGGGCCCGGCGCCGTGGTGCGCAAGGCGATTCTGGATAAGAATGTGCGGGTGCCTGCCGGCGCAACCATCGGCGTTGATCCGGCTCAAGACGCCGCGCAGGGCTTCCGGATCACCGAGTCCGGGATCACCGTGCTGACCAAAGGACAGGTGGTACCGGCTCCGGAGCCGAAGGCTGCTGCTTCCGCTGAGCCAGCTGCGGCGGAGCGTGTGACGGCGGAGCACGCCACCGCGCACGCTGCCGCCGAGGACGGCGCTGCTGCGAGCTCGGCCAGCGCATCGGGAAGTTTCGCCGCCTCGAGCGCAGAGGCTTCGGCTTCGGGGTCGTCAGCAAGTTCGTCCGCGAGCAGTGCAGCTGCCGCCTCTGCGGATTCTGGCGGCGCTGGGCAAGCGGCGCGCTAGTGCTAGCTTCGGTGTGCTGTGGGCCTAGTATTTGTGCGTCTAAAATTACTGGGTGAGTAATACCGAGTCCTTCGCCAGTCCCGATGAATTAGACGGCCCAGAGGAAGCAGCCCAAGCCGAGGCCGAGCAGCAGCAGGCCGCCCAGCTGAGCGCCGAGGAGATCGAAACCGCGCTCCGGGTGCTGGGCCGGGTGCATCTGCTGGACGAGGAAGACCCGCGTTATATTGCGGTGCGCCGTGCCACCGGCAAAATGTTCAAGGCGGTGAAACGCTACCGCCGGGTGGTGAAGCGCGACGCGGTGGCCGAAGCCGATCGGGCGGTGATTGCGCTGACCGCGACCGCCGCACCGGATCGGATTGACGATGAGACGCGGGGAAATAAGCTGTCCTCTTCGGCCTCCGGAGAGATCGCTGGGGTGTTGCAACGGCCACGGCCCTGTTATATCTGCAAGCAGCCCTATACCCAGGTGGATGCTTTTTATCACCAGCTCTGCCCGGAGTGCGCCGCGTTCAACCATTCCAAACGCGATGCGCGGACCGATCTAAGTGGTAAGCGGGCACTGCTCACCGGTGGCCGGGCAAAGATCGGTATGTACATTGCGCTCCGGCTACTGCGCGACGGCGCCCACACCACCATCACCACCCGGTTCCCGAACGACGCCGCCCGACGCTTCGCCGCGATGGAGGACTCCGCGGAGTGGCTGCACCGCTTGCAGATTGTCGGCATTGATTTGCGCGATCCCTCGCAAGTGATTGCGCTGACCGATTCTCTTTCGGCGGAGCCGCTGGACATTCTGATCAATAATGCAGCGCAGACCGTGCGACGCTCCCCTGGCGCCTACCAGCCGCTGGCCGACGCGGAAAATACTCCGCTGCCCGCCGAGCTGAGCGAGGCCCAGGGCGGGCCGCGGTTGCTCACCTTCGGACACGCCCACGATAAGCACCCGCTGGCGCTGGCCTCCTCGCTCGGCGAGCATCCCGTGCTGGCAGCCGACGCTTTGACCTCGCTGGCGCTGACCTCGCAGGCACTGCAGAGCGGCTCGGCCTCGCTGGAGAAGCATTTGGCGGGCACCGCGATTGATGCCGGCGGCTTAGTGCCGGATCTGGGCAATATCAATTCCTGGACCCAGGTGGTCGATCAGGTCGACCCGCTGGAAATGCTTGAAGTGCAGCTCTGCAATGTGACCGCGCCGTTCCTGCTGGTTTCCCGGTTGCGACCGGCAATGCGGCGGGCCAGCGCGCGGCGGAAGTACATTGTGAACGTTTCGGCGATGGAGGGCCAGTTCGCTCGGGCTTATAAGGGGCCGGGGCACCCGCACACCAATATGGCCAAGGCCTCGCTAAACATGATGACCAGGACCTCGGCCGGGGAAATGCTGGAGAGCGATGGCATCCTGATGACGGCGGTCGACACCGGCTGGATCACCGACGAGCGGCCGCACGAAACCAAGATCCGGCTGGCCGAGGAAGGCTTCCACGCCCCGCTCGACCTGGTCGACGGCGCGGCCCGGGTCTACGATCCGATCGTGATGGGTGAAGCCGGAGTGGATCTGTACGGGAGCTTCTTAAAGGATTACAAGGTCAGTCCATGGTGAGGGGCGGGCGGTTTGACTAACCGTCCAATACGATCGGTGCCAATGATAGATTTCGGTCATGGTTGATCAGAATCTTCGAAAGCTACCGCCAGGCTGGCGGTGGGAGAGTCCGTTCGCATCGTTAATGTCGTGGCTCGATCCTGAAGTAAGGCTGGCTCCTGAGCGGGCTGCCCTGCCCGCAGAATTTTCGGATAGCACCTGGATACTACACAGTCAGTTTTATCGACCGTCCGACGCCAAAAGCGAGCCGTTTGGAGAACCTAAATTTGGTAACTTTAAACCTCGCCCACCCGAGGACTGGAGGCGTGTCCGGTGGCACGAACATGCCAAGAAAAAGGGCGAAACCCTCCAAGCAGGAATTTTCGACGGAACAGAGGTACCACCTTGTTTCCGATGGAACGGAATCTTGTTATGGAATCAGGGCCCGATGTACGATCCGAAATTGAACGGTACCGACGATGAGACTTATTCGGTCAGCGAAGACACGCTAGATGAATATGATCTGACGGCGTTACTTGAGATCGCGCTGGAACACACCGAGGCTAAGCGGGCTTGGGGGACTTTCTCGTTCGCTGATATCCATACTTATATGGGTGCGGATTCCAACTCTCAGTACGGCCCTCAAATGGGGTTCAGCTTCGAGCTTGAACAGCTACTCCCCGATATGCTCACTCCAGCCGAAAACTACTGCACTCCGGAATTCTGGTGGCCCGAGGATCGTTCCTGGCTTGTCTGGACGGATCGTGACCTGAACGGTACTAAGGTTTTCGGGAGTGCCGCGATGATAGCGAAGATCCGGGCATCAGAAGTTCTTGAAACCATTGACTGGCATCCCTGAGCTGCTCTCCGCAATTGATTTCAAGGCTGCGCCGCATCCTGGATATCAGTGGTCTCGCCAAGGTGAATCTCGCTCAGGATAGTCGGGAATCTGAGCAATGGGTTTGAATCCATCTTCCAGCTATCTAGTTCGAAGAGTCTGTCGTTCTCGTCAAAGTTCACGCTCAAGATCACACACTGCCCGTCCAAGTCTAAGAACCAGCCATCCGAATAGATGTATCTCAAGGAAGAAGGTTCATGAGCAAGCTCTGGTTGTAGCTGCTCCATCACCTCTCCAGAACCTAATCCTTTTCAAGTCGAATGGACATGACGTGCGAATGATTATCTGCCGGATCGATGGTGGTCCACTCGCCACCTGGAGCTAAGCCAAAGCGGTAGGCAGTGAATCTGAAAGTGGCGCTAGGATACCAAGGCTCATAGTCCCCATCGCCAAAGTCCAAGGTGATGTAGGCGATCTGGGGTTGTTGGGTGACCCGCTTTGCGGAAATCAAGACGCGGCGGGCAAGCAGGACGCCTTGCGCAACGCAGCGGATACCAAAAGCCTCGAAATCAGACTCAGTGGGTTTTCCTTTGCCATCGTTCGGGTCAGTGAGTAGCCAATTAAGGGGGAGCTTGTTGACGAACCCCTCGCGATCTACGAGATAGCTCATCATCTCAATCGTGCTCCGGCCGACGCTCCGAATTTCGTCCTCAAAATACAGTAGACCATCATCAATAACCAGCGGCTCCCGCATCTGCTCTTGAATAAGAGGATCCGTATTGCCGGCTTGAATCAGTGGCTCGGCTTGACGTCTGAGCCGGGACATTGCCGCGGTGCAAACTTCGATGAACACTTGTTCTCCTACCGATTCCGAACCTGGGTCGGAATCATTCCAGCGCCAAGCCGTCAGAATCTCCAAGCACGAGCTGGGAGGGTTCTGGCCATTCGTCTGGCTCCTGATCCGGGCATGAAGCATATTCGATGAAGCTTAATACGCCTTGTGCCACAAAAATTATCACCTCGCCCTCCACCGAACCATCACTAGCGAGGAAGAAGTATCGACCGGGAATCGGACCATTCTCGACTGTCGACTTGAGCGATGTATCCGAGGGAAACAGCTCAACGACAAACCCGGTTTGGTGCGAACCGATAGTAAATTCTGCTGCTTGGCGGATCAGCGCATCATCACCAAAGATCCCTAGTATGGTTCGAAGTAGGCCACCAATTGAAGCCTTTTCATCCATCGATTCCCCCTTAGTTGAGATTGCTGAGCCACAAGGGTCCCAAAAATCCGACCTCGATACCAGTTTGGCCAACCGGATGAATCCCTATAGCTTCGTGATCAGCTCTCTATCCTGTTCGCCTCGAGATCAGTGTAAGCCTGAGCAGATCGCATTGCAGACTTAGGCGAGCGACAATGGCAGATTTCTCATAGTTACCGGAACCACTTGAGTAACGGAGCTAGCATGCGTTCGAACTCTGACTTCAGCACAGAATCCAGCACCTCTCCCTGTGGCCAGTCGAAGCTTTCGAGAACTTCTTTGACGACTTGGTTTCCGCGAGTCTCCAGGTCTGCCAATAGGAAGGGAGGGACTTCGCCTAAATCTAGGTAGTCCAGGTAGTCGGAATACTCGATTCCTATTGCGATAGCTCCATCAAGTTCACGCTGAAGATCACCCAGATCATCTCCCCCTTCAATAACTACATCCCAGGAGAAGGAGCCGAAAGCAAGCGAATTTATCACTCCTAGATCCGCGATTCTCGCCATATAGAGGATCAGAGTGAGCCACTGATCACCCCTAGTTAGATGAGGAAAGTGGAGCTGCTCTGAAAAATCTTAGATCCGAGGCAATCCAGTGAAAGACTAAGAGATGCTCATACAAATTTCTACGATGGTCATAACTGATCAATTTCACCAATCCCAACCACCCTAGGACCCTCCATGAGCTGCAGAACTGAAGCAACGCGCATGAATCCTTCGACGTTCCTGGGGACAAGAAACCTCACTTCAGCCACACAGCTGATAATTTGCGTATGAGCGAGCTCTAAGACAGCGCTATGGTGTTGAGCACCTTCTTCTGGATGCTCATCTTCGTCGCAAAAAACTATCGTACAGCTGTAGCGTGCACCCACAGGAGGTCCGCTTACGCGACCACCTTGTTCTTTAGACAACCAAGATATCTTGACTTTGGGCATCGAAACTCTTTCGAAATTGTGATGATTCGGATTAGCTCACGCATCTAACCAGCTTTCAATATTCCATCAATCTTATCCCACAAATCGTTCAACTCCTTGCGCGTCGTCTGAAGTTTTTCGACATACGAATCCTCCCATATTAAATTTGCAATCTCGTTTATCGAGTTTAGATAAACTTTGAGATTCCATCGAGCTAACTCGACAGGATCTTTTTGGCTGAATTCTCCATGTTGATCTAAGGCGACTATCGCGCTATCGATACTTTTTACCGAAAATCCGATTCTAACCAAGATTTCCAGATCAGGAAGGCGCTCTCGAAGTTCGAAAACGCACCTTCTAATCAAATCAATTTCGCTTCTTTTGAACATCTCATCCCTAGAATATCTTCACAAATCCAGTAACCCCATCCGTTGGCCTCATTTTCGTTCCATCCCAAGCTCCGTGGACAACGAGCGCCTTGGAGCACCAGCCTCGCCACCGTTTATGACTTTCCTCATTCCGATTTGTGTGGAAGTTTTGAGTACAAAGCGGACTCATCCTGTCCCCTCGCGGCAGGCGCGACCACATAAGCGTGCATAATTCGTAATAAACAATCGAACCACGTACCCACCTCACTCAATACGCAATCGAAGCATCTTGGCCTTTGTTATAAATTTCCCTCCAGGACGACCCAATCTCTAGTTGATGCCGTCCTTAGAGAGCAATAAAATACCGTCTCCGTCGAAAGCCGCGACCATTACTCCCCAAACTGAATCAACGATCAGGGCTATTTGAATCTCCGAGATATTCCCTTCGGGGACTGGCTCTAAATCCGGAGAGCTTCTTTTAACTATAAAGGCATTAAGAGGATATCCAGACGATGCGGCCATTATTAGCTTGCCGCAGAATGAACATCAAAGTTGATGTCTATCCACCAAAAAACATCGTTGTAAATATACGACTTTCCTCCGACAAAATTTGGCTTATCACCTTCCCAGTCTCCTCGATCGAAAAACTCATCCTCGACGACGAGCAGGTAATTTCCTCGCTGTGACAGAGAATTAAATAGATCTTCGACCTGAGCTAGCCAACCACCAAGTCCATGAGCCGTACCAAAGTCAATCTTGTTGTCCTGAAATTTTTCAGGCATTCTTCCTAGGATGTTCAGATAGCTAAAATTTTCTAAACAACTCGCAACCTCCTTAGCCAGCCGCAATCCACCCACCAACGAACCCCGTATCCACGGCAGGCCAAGTTCAAGATCAATCGGAAAAACCATTAGAAATCCTATTCTCAGTATGGTCTACTCTTTGTGCAAGATTATTCCATCTCTAGAATCCCAGTACCGTACCCGATTGGAGATCTCAAGTCATATTGGGGAAGCACCGGGGTGCGCGGTCGAGATCTGAGTTCAAACCTTGCTCTGGATTTCTTAGTTCCCCCAATATCTCAGATAATGGTACTGAACTCCAGACTCACGCTTCATCCTTCTGGTTCGACGTCCCCAACTCGTCCGGAAGAGTCTTCGCAGGATCTAGTGCTGCACACCGGTTGCGGCATAGCAAGCCTGGCTTGACTCAGGTTTAAAATGCTCTGCCTGCCGCTTGTCAACGACGTGCGCCTGGAGCTTCTAAGCCAGTAGGATGGCTCCAAGGGTCACAATCTAAACAACCGCTACCTGGTAGCTTTTACTAGGTTCGAAGCAGTTTCGTCGAATAAGGCAACGACGCGACGTGGGAGAAGTTTTCGTTACCTCGGCGGGTAGCAAAAAAGATGATTTTAGGCCTCTCCGCCATAAGTTGAATTCATCTGGGAGGATGCTCGCGTTCATGGGGAATATTATTGAATACTTTATCGCGAACAACAATGATGAAGCGGCTTCAGCGATTGATCTAGTCAAGGTGCCTGTGTTGGGCAAGCCAGCTATCAATGCACCTGACTCGATGGACCCCGCGCTAGCTATTGGGAGCTTATATTCTTTACTCGCCGGAGAGACGCTGGAGACCTTACTGAAGTCTAATGAGTGGTTGGAGCTTTTAATCCGCTCAAGCAACGGAGAATCTTTCGTAGTTAAGCTTAGTGATAATTTCGTTGAAACTATGAAAAGTTTCTCCTTTAGAGATTCAGGAGACATTTTAGACGATTGGTTGTCAATAAATGAAATCCGAAATACGAGGGATCAAAGTCTTGCATTCCTCCGAGAACTAAAGAAATTATGCGATATAATTTCCCCGCAGGAGCATCTCTACTGCAGGACCAGCCTGTAGAAATTACTAAAACAAATTTCTCACTAAGCACTACCAAATTTATGACTCAAGTAAGGTAGCATAAAGTCAAAGAAGTCATCAAATGTACTCTTCAAGTAATTAGGAACTCTTCTTTTTGAGACAAATATGTCCGCTTGCCCTCCCGCAACTACTTCACTAAATACATCAATCGTCTTAATTATTTCTAGTCCACGGTCTGTATTATTCATCCTCAGTGCATCAAACCTTGCCTTATTCAACACTGATTCCGCGTTATTGATGACCATATAATCACCGCCCCTCGGAAGTTTCTGTGCCTCCAATTTAACCCCCGCGAGAAAGTTTATATCACCAATATCGGCATTAGAGAAGTCATTACCTGCTACCTCATTTTGACGTAATGGACTTAACGGATCATCAATATCTGATTTGCCAAAAAACGTGACTTGATCAAGTTTTCCGGTAAATACGCAGTCCAAAAAGTCAGCGGTTCTTGCTTGCAGATCGGTCATTTTTGTATTTTGAAAACTACATCTCGAAAACCGCATCAGCCCACCCGTGGTCCGACCCAGATCCGAATTATCAAAAATGCAATCATTATACTCTGATAGACCCATCCCCGAAGCAAAGCTAAAACTTTTCAATCGTAGATTTGTAAATTTACACCTTTCAAACCTACTTTCGATTGAAACTATCCCCTTCTCGCTAGTCTCGGAAAAGTCGATATCTTTATACAAATTTTTACGCAATATTAAGTTGGTCTGAAATTTGTAATTTTCGGGGTTCTCGCTATTCATTCTCTCTCTTCCCGATCAGGGCAAGGTATAAGTGACTACCGTCACTCCACTATATCCTGGTCTTAGCAAATGGCTCGCAACCGATCCTGGTGTGGTCAACTCAATATATTCTCCAGTGGCGAGGTCAAAAAAGTCGGGGCCATTTGTTGAGTATGCGAAACGTCCAGGGAATAGTTGGTTCAGTTCCGCAGAAACCTCATTGTGAACCGTCGTTCCCTTGAACAATGGGCGAAGCCATTCTAAAATGTCGGCGGCACGCCGCATTCTCTGCGTCATTCTTGAGTTTAACCAATCTGCACCCTTCCCAGCTATATCCCGAGCTAGCCGCTGAATTATCCGGGCCCCATCTGACAGTCCTTCTTCGTCGTCATCACCGGCATCGGCAAAGCCGGTCTTAGCCGGTGGCTGGTTCGCCCCGCTGCCGCCACCAGTACTTGTCGCTGCCTCGGCTTGGTTTTCCTTCCCAATCTTCTGCGTTGCCGCTTCGCTCGCAGCATGCATCTGCGCGTTCTGAACCTGCAGCATCGCGGTGTGCGCGGCTGCGGCAGCAGCAGCCGTCGCCGCAGTGTTGGCTGGGGCTCCCACGCTACTATAGCCCCAGCCAGAACCACCATAGCCACCGCTACCTCCACCATTACCGTAGTATGGAGCCGCCGGAAGTTGGTTCCCATGTGGCGAAGCTGAACCTCCAGGTCCCCCGAAACTTGCACTCTGCCCAGGAAGATAAAACGGCGCGCAGCCTGCGGTTCCGCTACCCGCCCCATTGCAGTACGTGTATGCAGCAGAGGAATTGAACCCGTGATCAGGGCTATATATGCCTCTGCTACTTCCTGCCGCAGCAGGGGCTTTATTCACTTCAACTGGAGTGAAGGAGGTAAGAATAAAGCCGAACACAGCCCCAACAACCTCGCTCATCGACCCAGTTGCGGTTCCTCTGCCTCCACCGTCGTACATATTCCGAGAGCTACTCAGCAGCAACCCGCTCGGGTCAGACCCATTCACTGGATCGCCTTCGGCATAGGTATAGGGTCCGAATTGATTCGGTGTGTTCGTCTTCAATACCGGATCCGGACTAGTGAACACCCCTAGTACCGGATCCAGATCGCGCGCGCCCAAATGCGTCAGATCTGAACCGGTATCAGCAAGGCCACTGATATACCCATTGACCGCCCCAAAGCCGCCCGGGTTACCCGCATTCGACCCCTTACCGAGCAACCCCGGTGCAGCCGCGACGAAAGCGGCATTTCCGGTGCCTGTCCTGGACGCACTACGAGCCAAGCCATAAGGATCAGTAAACCGAGTCACAACATTTGCCGGACCCATCCCCACGCCCTGGTTCAGGATCGTCTGGCTAGTGTTGACGCTGTCACCAATCAGGAAGGAAAGCTTCGTCACCCCAGCCGAGGTCACCCTCTGCCCCACCGTCTTGCCCGCGAAAGTGTAGGTCTTCGTTGCCGTTTTGATGCCCGGAGGAGTTGCATGCGCCGTGATGTTTCCCAGAATTGCGGTGGTTCCTGAGCCGTCGACAATGCCAACCAGGTTACCGTCGGCATCGTAATAGCGATTACCATTTTCGGCTCCGCTGCCGGTTGTCGGCGCTGGTGGTGTACCGCCAGAACTATTCGGGTTGGGGTTAGCGGAGACACTGCTGACCCCACTGCTCGAACTCAGTAGACCATCGAGGGTGTAACCCAGTGTCTGCCCCGCGCGATTGGTCATCCTGCCAGCGGCATCCCATCCGAAGGAAGCAGTGCTCTGCCCTGCCGAGCTAGTAGACTTCACGCTTTGCAGACGATGAACCCCCGGGCTGCCCGCCGCCGGGTAGCTGTAGTCCTCGGTTACCGCCAGTGCACCAGCGGCATCGAAACGCTTCACTTGGGATCGGTCGCCGGCAAGGTTGTAGGAGTAGGTCTGTGCGTATGGCGCTACGCCGCCCAGACCAGCAACACTCGTACTCGCCGAAGTCGGCGCACTGCTGCAGGCTTTCGAAGCTGGAGTCCAGACCGCACCGAGATGCCCCGCGTAATCGTAGCTGTAGCACTGGAAATCGTTCGGACTACCGCTGCGCGCGGCGAACGCGGTCTCCCGTGCAGTCAGCTGACCAGCCTCGTTGTAGGTGTAGGAAACCTTGCCAAGGTCAGTGAGTGTGCCATTCAGGTTGTTATTCGCCCACTGCGACTCTAGCCGCCCTGTGGTGGCATCCCAGTTATAGAGGTTGTCAGTATTCCCAATCGAGTCAGGCTTGCCATAAACATAACCAAGGTCGTATTGGGAGTAGATCTTTATATTGCCGAGGTGGTCGTATTGGGTATTCCCCGCGATAGTGTTTCCCGGACCGTCCGAAACCGAAGTCGGATGATCCCAATCGTCGTAACCAAAGCCGAGCAATTCCTCAGCCATCCCGCCGAAAGCCGGAGTCTTCTGCTGGGCTAGTTTCCCAGTCGGGGTGTATGAGCCAAGAATTTGATGGCTACCAGCGAAGGCGCCGAGCGCCTGCGGGAATTCGGTGGTCACGGAACGCGGCTGATAATCAGCCGTATAAGAGGAGTAGCTCGTCTTGACCGGTTGATCAAAGTCCGGGCCATTGAACCTCGTGCTTGAAGTCAGCTGTCCCTTCTTCTCGCCGTCATAGACACTGCTGGAGATCGTCTTCGCCGTTCCGCCAGCCGCAGCGATCTTGACTGCTGTCGGTCGGTCGAGCTGATCGTAATCGACACTCGTCACCGCGCCCAGCGCGTCGGTAACGGTAGCCACCCGCCCGGCATTGTCATAGCTGGTGGTGGTATCACCAGAGTCAGGATCTTTGGCGAGCGTCTGCCTGCCCAGCGGATCATAGTTCCACGACCACTGGTTTCCGGCTGCGTCCTTCATACCGATCAATGCTTTGAAGCGATCAAAAGTGTAGCTGGTGGTATCTACCGTTCCGCTGGCGGTGGTGCCGTGGTACTGCAACCGCTTGATTACCGAGCCGTTGAAGTCCTTCACCACGGTCTGTGCGGCTTGGGCACCTGGACCGGTTGCGGTCACTGTGTCGTTACCCGCGTAGCTGAGCTGGGTTGACCAGAGCACCTGGTTGTCCCATTTAAGAGCGGTCAGCTTGGTCGGCCGGCCAGCCGCGTCGTAAGCGTACTCGGTGGCCGAGGGCACCGCCGCAGTGGGAATCTGCAGGGTCCCATTGGGCTCGGCGGAAAGGTAGTACTTATTCCGTTCAAACCGCACCGAACCAAGTGAGTTATACATCGTATCGGTAGCGATGGTGCCGCCACCTGGCGACTGTGCCTGGGTCTGCCGCAGTCGACCCAGACCGTCGTAGATCGCGAAGGAGGTGACCTTGGTTGAGTTCTGTTTCACTGACTTGACCCAGGAGGGCGCACTCTGGCTGACGCTGTAACTGGTTGCCACCGAAGGGTCCGGATTGCTGGCTATGGGCCGCAGCGGATCCCACATCGCAGTGGGGCGTCCCGAGGCGTCATAACGGAAAGTGCTGGAGTTTCCGTTCTCATCCGTCTGGGTGAGCGTCTTCCCACGCACCGGGTCAAGGCTGACACTAGTTACCCAGCCAAGCGGATTCGTTGCGGAAATCGAAGTTGGAAGGCCAGCCGACGGAGTATAGGCAATGCTGGTGGTTCTAGCCGTGCCGGTGTTGTTATCCGTCGAGGTAGTCGGTCGACCTAGGGCGTCGTAGCTCGTAGTTGCGCCCTGTTGCCAGTCGCCCGCGCTGTTGCCGCTCACCGATTTGGCTTGGTCGGTGCGGGTGGCCTCGCCCTTGGTCGGCGCTGTGTAGCCCGAGCTACCCGGCACCGCTGAACTATTACCGTCGTAAAGGTTCCGGCTGGACTTGAGTAGATCACCGTTTGGCGCACCGTTAGAGCATTCGTTCGCATAACTTGAACTGACTGCGGTCAGCCCGAGGATGTTCTTCGTCGTGTTATCAGCAAAAGTTGTCACCGAGCAGGATTCGTCACCGCTCACAGCGGTGTTTCCGGTTGAGGAGGTCGCGCTAATCCGGCCGTAGGAATCGAAGCTGTTGGTGGTCTTCGACTCCAGCCAGCCGCTGCCGCCCTGGCCGGATGCCTTTTTTGCGATCGTGGTGCCAACGGCGATATGCCTCGCCTGCGCCGCATTTGTCGCCTGGCTACCGGTCGCCGTCGGCGCAGAAGCCCAGGGCAGACTAATACTCGATGAAAGCACCGTTGAGCCGGTGCCGAGGAAGTTCTGGGACTCCACGCTCAGGCCTGCCAGCCACGGAGAATCGTCAATCGCTGAGCCGTTGGATACCGTCACCTTGACATCTTTCAAGGCACCGGTGGTATCGGCCGGGGTACCATCGAGGCCACGCAAATAGGTCGTCACGCTTGAGGGGTTGGCGTTATTCAGTTCGTTGCCAATGATGGTTTTGACTTGGCCGTAACCGGCGAAAACTGACCAGCTCAGCTGTGAGCCACCGCTGCCAGGCACATATTTCGCCGCCGCGTATTTGTAAGCTGGCGTGCCCAAATACTGGTATTTCGTCACTAATTGCGTTGAACCATCAGCGCCTGGGCCCGGGCTGCTGGAGACACTCGCCACCGGGTAAATGTGGAAATAATCCATTCGCGCCGGTTGAGCAATCGGCGTCGTCGGTGCCCACCATTGCGGGAAGCAGCGCTTGGTGTTCGATTGCGGGCTAGCTGGCAGATTCGTTGGCGTACATTCCGCTGCGGTATAGGTGACCGCGATAGAGGCACCGGTGACCGTCTTGATTGCAGAAATCCGGTAACGGTCCAGTGGTGCTAAACCGTCAACGACCCAGACTCGGTTCTGCAGTGTCTGGCCGCTGAAAACCGTCGCCGGATCCGAGATTGTCCCCGCCGTAGCTGCCTTTGGATCGACCCCTTGGTGGTCAATGGACCCCAGCCACAATGCTGGTTTGCTACCGTCGCCCGGGTTCGGATAAGAATGCTTTAAGTTCCAGGAGTCGGCACCGGTATACACTCCAGCGACCAGGGTTTCAGCCCGGACTTTCGTCAGCATCTGATCGGTGTAGAAGGTCGGCGAATAGGCGCTGCACAAGGGTGAGGCCGCGCAGTTGAAATTACTCGGAACATCGACTGTGGCACAGTTCGTCCCAGTGCAACGTGGCGCGTAGTCAAAGACTACGTGGAGTGGAGCCGTATCCAATAGCTCGCGCCCCGAACGCATTCCATAGTCGACCTTGATGAGTCGGGAGGCCCGAACGTAGTTTTTCACCGCCCCGCTACCGGCCTGAGCCTTGTAATTATTGGTGTCTTGGGTGTAGTAGAACGCCTCGCTATTACCGTGCAGGTCCACCACATAGTCAAGGTTCCAGGCATAAGCCTGGTTACATAGCGAGGCCGCAAAGCTCGCGTTCCAGCAGGGCTGGGTATTCTTAGCGGCACCTACCGTCACGGTGTCAACGGAATTGGTTGTCGCTTTCCCGGCGACCCAGCCAGGGAGCTTATTTAGCCCGAAGTAATATTGCGTGCCGTCGGTATCGGTCAGGCGCCAATGACCGCCATCATATGTACCGTTGACGCCCGCGACACTCAGATATTCGACCTTGGTGTTGTCGTCATTTTGCAGTTTATAAATACCGCTTGCGGCATCCTTAATAAGCTGCCCGGAACGACCGCCAAAGGAGACTGTCAGCGTCTGCCCCGCTGGGGAACCGCAAAGGTCATAAGAACCGGTGATCCCTTGATCTGCGCAGGTCGCGAAGGTCTGCCGAATGCTGCCTGCACCGCCCAGGCCCCAACCGTCGCCGACTACCGAGGCTTGATTATTCGTTGCCGAAGTCAAACCGTCAATCCGCGATGAGTCATAAGAAAAACCGAGCGAAGGACTAGGACCGGCGGGAGCTTGCCGGACGGTCAGGGGGTAATTCCAGGTGAAGCCGCCGGTCTGTGACCCGCCACCCCAAGACCCCGAGGACACCCCGGGTGTTGCTGAGAAATCCCCCGTGCCCTTGTCATTTGCCGCGGGTGGGGCGGCTAATGGCCTGAGCCCGCCAAATAGGCCCGAAGCAGCGATAGTCGTTGAAGTGAAAGGCCTGGTGACCACTGCGGGCTCGGTGCCGCTCACCGAAGCGCCGGTGCTCGTCGGATAGTTGCTTGGCGGGGTCGAAACGCTGTTATCAGACCAAGCTTGGGCCGCCACTGCGGGGATGTCCGGCACTGTCGGGGCCGCCCACGGTTGGCTGACGGGCGGCGGTGCGAAAAGACCAGCCGAGCCAGCGAGGATCGCGGTTCCCGCCAAACCCGCGATAATCAGCCGGTAGGGTGTCTTCCAGCCCGAAGCCATTAATGATGCTTTCATTTCAGAACTCCTAGCTGGCCGTTGAAAGCTGATTGGGTGCTGCTGAGTTGTTGAGGGTTCAAAATTCCTTGGCTCAATACCGGTTGATACAACTGTCCGATGAACTGCTGACCGGTGCCGGAGGTCCCCGCAGCACCCAAGAGCACCGGTTGATTTGCTGCCGAGCTCCGATGTGAATCGGCGGTTGTAGCCACCGTCCAGGTACTGGTTTTACCATCGGTGGTGAGCGTGATCCTGAGCTGTCGATTGATCTGGTCGTAAACAGCTGAGACGAAATACCACCTATTGCTGCTCAGCGCGTTCGCGTGCTGCACCGTTTCCGCGCCTGCTCCGGCCGCTCCAGTGAAGGTGGCGAGTTCAGCCAGCCCGCTGCTGGAAAGCCTGAGCGCAGCCCCCGGCGAGCCAGCCCCCGCTTGCTGGGTGATCAGCGACTGAGCTGAACTGGCAGTGGGGTCGACTGAACAGAACCAGCCGGAAACGCTGAAGCTCTTGGCGGTATCCACTGCCGATCCGACCGTGCTGGCGTAATCACCCGCAGCGGAGAACTGAAGCGCCTGAGCTTTCTCCAAGGCTGGAGAATCCGCGGGCAGACCGCCTTGGCAGCTTGTTCCGACTGGTTTACCGCCCTGCAGTTCGACGTCTACCACACTGGCGTTACCCACTGTCGAAGTGGGAAGCACCGTCTGCGGTATCTCCGCCAAGTGACCCACCGTGAAGGTGTAAGCGGATCCGGCACCCTTAATGATCTGACCGACGTTTCCGGCTTGATCGAAAGTCCAAGCAGTGATCGTGGTTGAGGTGTCTATCGCCGCGAGATGAATGCTCGCCGGAGCCTGCCCCGGGCACACCACCACGTATTCCCGGGTCCGAGTGCCACAGCTGTAGCTCGCGGGGAAGGCCGAAGTGGGTGGCCCGGAGGTCACCGCGTAGACATAACCATCCGCCGGATACTTCCCCGGATTAGCAATTTTGAAGTCATACCCAGTGGCTCCCACCACCCCGTCCGGATCGTGGTGGTTTGCATCGAAAGCAGCGGTGATCGGAGTGACGATCGGCGGGTTTGGGGCCGTGGTATCAACGGTGAAAGCGAAACTCATCAACGGTGACGCTAAGCCTTGCTGGTCCCGGGCCTCGGCGAGCAGGGTGTATTTTCCATCCGCGAGCGATGGCGATTGTTGTGCCGTCCGACCGCCCTCGCCCGGAATCGGCGTGCCCGGAGGACCTTGGAAGACTACAGTCCCTGCAGCGTTCTTCACCGCCATGGTAACCACGATGGTGCCGCCATTATTACCATCGGGATCGTAGGCATCCACATAGAAAATCGGATTCCGAAAGCGCGTCACATAGGGCGGAGTACCTGGCGTCCCTGACCAAGCACCTCCGGTGATTCCCCAGGTAACCGGGGTGACCGGTCGGGTGTCGTAAGTGACAATCAAGGTGGCTGCGTTAGCGAACTTCTTCCAGCCCAGCGAGTCACTCTCGTTATCGGCGTATAGCCCCATGGTGAATTGCTTATTGCTGCCGACCACCCCCTTGGAAGCCCCCAGGTCGAAACCGACAGTCGCCTGCGGGCAACTAGCGCTATTGCCATGCGCCACATTCTGGGTGGAGAGCTTCACGTACTTCACCGGCTGGGCATTCCAAGTTGTGCCCGCCCCGACCTGGCCCACCTGCCAAGCGCTCACCGGCCGAGCGGTGCAGGATGGGGACCAGGTCTCCACGGTATTCACTCGTGCCGCGAGAATCAGTTTGCCAAACAGCGGCGTGGTGTTGAATTGATAGAAGCTTCGGGTCACATGGGACTGGCCATCGGGAGCCCACTC
Organism: Psychromicrobium lacuslunae; assembly: GCF_000950575.1. Taxonomy (NCBI): domain Bacteria; kingdom Bacillati; phylum Actinomycetota; class Actinomycetes; order Micrococcales; family Micrococcaceae; genus Psychromicrobium; species Psychromicrobium lacuslunae. The sequence goes on along the minus strand of NZ_CP011005.1, from coordinate 897,951 downwards.
CACCGGTAAATAGCCAACATGACCGGTGCCGTCGGTGCTACCACCGGGATACTGCCCATTCCAGTAGTTCGTCGAAGGATACCCCGAATCCACATAGAGATAGCCGTTCCTGGCTACCGACCAATCCGGGTCTACGTACAACGGGTAGCTCAGGCTGGGCGTGGCCAGGATAGCCGCCATATCGAAGCGCTGAACCTGCTGGCCACCCTGCGTCGTGAGATTCAAGCTAAAGGGCCGCGGCAGCGCGTTATTACCAGCGTCGAGAGCTGAGGCGGAAGGATCCTTCGAGTCCCACCACAGGCCGTGCGAACTGGACAGCTCGACCTGCCCGGTATCGGTACCGGTCGCCTTTAAACCGCCCTGCCCATCACTGGAAACTGCAGCATTATGGGAGTCCAGGTAGACCCGCATATCAACTACTCGGGGATCATTGGCTGCTTGTGGGGTATAGATCTTGAGCACCTGGCTCACCCCGGTCTTACCGGCCACCTGAACGAGGTCGACGTCGGGTAATACTTGCGGATAGGTGGCCACATTTCCCGAAACAGTGGGCACCGGCAGGGTGCCGAAGGGCCAAGATTGCTCAATGACGTGGCCCTCCTTATCGCTCACCGAGGACATTTGGGCGGTGCCGCCGTTGCTCAGCGTGATCGCGGCTGGCACCGCCTCGGGGACCAGGACCTGCTCGCCGCCAACTGTCTTGGTAACCAAATCCGTCGAAATATCCGTCCAGTTGCTACCCGGAGAGGCCTGCATTCGCACCGGCTCATTATCGAAAGTCGTGGTCACCGTGCCGTCGGGGTGTGCCACCGTTAGTTCAGTCGCCGTGGTCTCCGCCTCGGCCACCACGTCAATGCCTTGGGACACCGCTTCGGTTACGGCTTGTGACTCGGTCTTCGGGCCGGCAGCGGCCGGTGGGTTATCTGCCGCCGCTAGCGGGGCAATCAAGACTGAGAGAAAAAGCGCCCCGGCAACAACCGGAGCAAGCGATGACACAGGAAAAGAGCGCACGAATCCCCCAAAGCGCGTATCTGGTGAAAAAAGAGCGAACAGCTGAGAGGAACTTTACAACCAGATTTCTAACTAAACAACAGTTTGCGCACAGCTTTGTCACAATATTAAAGCCAGCCGAAACTAGCCTGCGAGGCGGCCAGTTTGACGCACTGTGACGTTATTTTCGGTCTCTCCTCGCGGCTGATATTGGAAGTTTTATTGGAAGTAATTGGAAGTTTTAGTTCGGGCCATCTTGCGAGATATCCATGCACCAACTGAAGCTGTACATTAACAGCTGACAGCGAGCACCCTGGGGTGCCGTTGTCCGTCCTGCAATTCGGGACTATCAATGCTTTTCACTATCGATTCGTACTCGTCTTGATGACGAAACGATCATCAAGACGGGGGTCACAACAATGACAGTACGGTCCATTCGAAGCATGCCGCTTGCTAAGGCTGCTTTAGTCGCGATGCTTTTAAGCTTGGCGATCCCGATCGCCACCAGCGCTCCAGCTAACGCAGCGGCAGAGATCACCGTGTCAGCAAGCCCGGCTACCTTGAGCACCGATGACTTAGGGCTCAAGGGCACAGAAATTACCGGAGGCTACTTTCAGGCGGATGATGTCTTGAACATCGCGCTGGATGGGGTGCCAGTGGGCCAGACCGTGCAGGTGGGCAATGTCGGCACGGTGAGCTTCACCTTCACCAAGTCCAATGTGTCCCCAGGCACCCACCTCGTGAACCTCAACTCCACGAAGGGCGGCCCTAACGGGGAGGTGAGCATCATTGTCTTGGCCGGAGCCGAACTCACCCTCAGTAAGTCCACGATAAGTTCCACCGAGCTGGCCGCGGATGGAATCAGCATTACCGGAAAAAACTTTGAAAAATATTGCAATGGAAGCTTTACGCTAGCCGGCAAACAATTCGGATATGCAAGTTGCGACGAAAGCGGTGCCTTTAGCAGCGAGAAATTCCCCGTCAAGGTTGGCGCAGGCACGTATGCTGTCACTTTCGATGACGGCTACGGTCATCAGGCTTCAGCCGAACTTACCGTGACTGGTGCTACGCCAGCAGATCCGGTTGTTTCTATTGACCCGGGAACTATTTCAGCAGCCGATCTATTTTTCAAAGGTGTGAACATCACCGGACATGGTTTCCCCGCCAATAGGGCTATAACGCTGATCTCTGAGCATGCGGGAGATGTTCTAGCCACCGTGCAGTCGGACGCTTCTGGGGATATCTCCTACCTGTTAAAAACAAGCGGATTTCTCGGAACGAGCGGTATTCAGTTCAAGAGCGGAGCCTTCTCGCCGGTCGCCCGGTTCGTTGTCACTCCAAGTTTCGGAGCGAGCCTTTCGCCGTCAACAATCTCCAGTACGGAACTCGCTTCAGCTGGCACCACAGTGCAAGGAACCTTCTTCCCGGTCGGGGCAAAAGTCACCATCACTCTGGACGGTAAGAACCCGCAAGTGGCCACGGTGGACGCCCAGCGGAACTTGCTGTACCAGTTCAAGCAAACCGGAGTTAATGCGGGTAAGCACACCATTGGATTGACTTGGTTTTTCAGCGCGCCTGCAGGGCTGCCCGCCGGAGCAGGCGGCTCTGATCATCTCAATCTGCCGCTGACTGTCACCGCTTCGCCTGCCTTGACGATTGCCCCAACGAAATCGGCGGCTCCGGCGCTGCCTGCTGTGGTACCAGCCTCGAGCACCGAGCAATTGGCCAACACCGGCAGCGATCCGGCCCCGGCTCTGCTGGGTCTGGCCCTAATCGTCCTCGGAGTCGGCGCTGTCCTGCTTTCTGCCCGACGCCGTTCTGCCGCGGGCTAAGTCCGGCAAAGCCAAGCAATCTCCGCCGAGTGTGCAGATCTACACGTTAAACCTCCGCCAAAACGTGTAGATCTGCACACTCGGCGATTAAAGGTCTCCGAGCGGACGTAGCGAATCCGTCGAAAGCATGAAGAACGCATCACCGTCGTAGACCGAAACTACTATGGCGCAGATTGCATCGACCACCCGCTGCTGATCGGCTGGATTTAGGGTTTTGCCGTTCTCGAGACCCAGCGCGGCGCCGTCTAGCCGACAAAAGTAGACATTCGTCGGGTACCCAGTAGTGTGCCGCTGGAGGAAACGAGTTACTTCGCTACTCACTTCTTCCAACGCGGCCCAACGCAGCACTCGATCGTTGACGAAGCACAATGATCCGCCTTCCTCAAGGTCCGAGTCACCTCGCGAAGCCATCTCATCCTCCACCACAATGCTTCGCACCCCATGGTCCCTGAGGTACGTCATTGCCAACGCTTCAATCGAACGACCCTCAGCACTAGGAAACTCTCGCCCCCAGGCGTTCAGCTCGGTCACCGGCGTGACGGCTGGCACCAGCGGGGCCAACAGGGTGGCTTCGCTGAACAGCTCCAGTTTCTTCAGCACCAAGGGTTCGAGGCTCCCGCCGGTGTTCATCCCGGCGCCCCACTCAAGTGAGTCCCGCACCCACTCGATACCGGCAGCCAGTTCGAAGGCAGGGCCCCCAAATTTATTCATCGTCCCTCACACCAACTGAGTAATCTCCACTGTCACCTTGAGCTGCGAGCCGCCGCCCCCGGAGAGAATTCCCTTTAGCGGTGGCACATCGCGGTAATCCCGGCCACGGGCCACCGAAACGTGCAGGTCACCGGCCGGCTTGTGATTGGTCGGGTCCCAGGAACGCCATTCACCATCCCACCACTCCAGCCAGGCATGCGACTGCCCGGAGACCGCCTCGCCCATCACGGCGTCGGCCTTGGGATGAATGTAACCGGAGACGTAGCGCGCCGGAATGCCCAGGCAGCGCAGCGCGCCAATGCCAACGTGCGCCAAGTCTTGGCAGACGCCCTTGCGTTCCAGCCAGGCTTCCTCCGCCGAGGTGTGCACTCCGGTAATACCCTTGACGTACTCCATCTCGCCACGCATCCACTCAAAAACGGTGGCTGCGGCACGATGCGGGTCAAGATCGGCAACGGCGTCTCGCACCAGTTCCTCGACCTCACCGCCGGTGCTGCTCAACCTAGTCTGCGGCAGCCAGTCGCTGAACGCATCAGTCACTTTTTCGGACCGTAGCTCCGACCAGCCCAAAACTTCATCATCGCTGGCCACTCGGCCGCTGCGATGCACTTCGACGGTTGAGGTCGCTGTCACCTCTAGGTGCTCATGTGGGGCCTGCATATCAAAGGCGGTGACCCGGCTCCCCCAGTAATCCCGGTAGGTATTGACAGCGGCCTGGCTAGGCGACACTTTTACCAAGGACTCCAGCACCACTTGCTGTGAATCCGTCACCGGCGTCATCCGCGCCTCGTTGTACGAGAGCGTAACCCGCTTGTTGTAGCTGTACCCGGTGCTGTGCACAATCCGCAGCCGACTCATGAGACCTCCCCCACCCAGGCCAGATCAACTGCCTGATTGAAATACTTCCGCGAAATCGCATCCGAGGCCTGCGCCACCGCCCGCTGCACCCGTTCCATATGTTCCGGCAGTTCTGAAAGCAGATCATCGGTGCGGTGGAATTCAAGGAAGGTCCGGGCCTGGCCAACAATACGCCGGGCATCATTAATGAAACCGACCCGCTGCGCCGAAGGATCGAGGGTTTCCAAACACTCATCGGCGTCCCGCAAGGCGTAGACGATGGAGCGCGGAAAGAGCCGGTCCAGCAGCAAGAACTCAGCCGCGTGCTGATCATTGAAGGAGACCCGCTGGGTGCGCAAAAAGGACTCATAGGCCCCGGCGCTACGCAGCATATTGACCCAGGAAATCCCGCCGGAGAGCACATCCCTGGTGGAGAGCATCCGGGCGGTCATATCGGCGCGCTCGAGCGAGCGACCAAGTACCAGGAACTGCCAGGATTCGTCGTGGCTCACCGTGGTGTCGGCCAGCCCACGCACCATCGCAGTGCGCTCCAGCACCCAATTGCAGAAACGATAGGTACCAACCACGTCCTTACGGTGTTGATTGAGACCGTAATAAGTGGTGTTCAGGCTTTCCCACAGGCTTGAAGACACGGTTTCCCTAGCCCGGCGAGCGTTCTCCCGGGCGGCGCCGAGCGAACCGGCGATCGAAGTAGCACTCTGCCGATCGTAGGCCAGTGCGTGCAAAAGATCGTTGAGACCGAATTCTTCGCCCTCAACCCGGGCACCCATCACCGCCAGCAGTTCCTCGGCGACGCTGCGACGCTCATCTTCGGGCAAGTGGTTCAGCCGTTCTAGGTGCACGTCGAGGATACGTGCGGTACCGTCGGCGCGCTCCACATAACGGCCAATCCAGAACAGTGACTCGGCGATCCGACTCAGCACTTGTTCCTCCTCTGTTGTCCCAGCACCCTTGCGACTCTACTGATCACTTTGCCGGTCCTGCCAGTTCGACTCAATCGGCCAGACCGAGACTCGTTCGCGCACCTCGATGCTCTCTCTCGGCACTCGTTCCACCGGCTGGCCACTCGATTCCGCCAGTACCCAAGTGTCTTTAGATCCCCCGCCTTGTGAAGAATTCACAATCAGCGAGCCCTCCTTGAGCGCCACCCGGGTCAGCCCACCAGGCAGCACCCAGACATCTTCGCCGTCATTCACCGCGAAAGGTCGCAGATCGACGTGCCGCGGCCCAAACTTATCGCCGGAAAGCGTCGGTACGGTGGAGAGCTGCAACACCGGTTGCGCTATCCAACCTCGCGGATCGCTCAGAATCCGCGAGCGCAACGCATCGAGCTCCTCCTTTGAAGCATCCGGGCCGATCACCAGCCCCTTACCGCCGGAGCCGTCCACCGGTTTCACCACGAGCTCGTCGAGCCGGTCCAAGACCTGCTCTCGGGCCTCGTCTTCCTCCAGACGGAAGGTGTCGACATTGGCAATAATCGGTTCTTCGCCGAGGTAATACTTGATCAGATCTGGCAAATAGCTGTAGACCAGTTTGTCATCGGCCACGCCGTTGCCCACCGCATTTGCGATCGTTACACCACCGGCCCGGGCGGCATTCACCAGCCCTGGGCAGCCGATCATCGAATCCGAGCGGAACTGCAAAGGATCGAGGAATTCATCGTCAATCCGCTTATAAATCACATCAACCCGTTCTTCACCGGCAGTGGTTCGCATATAGACCCGGTTACCGCGGCAGATCAGATCTCGCCCCTCCACCAGTTCAACCCCCATCAGCCCGGCCAGCAGGGTGTGCTCAAAATAAGCGCTATTGAAAACTCCTGGCGTGAGCACCACAACATTGGGGTGGTCGACGCCGGCCGGTGCGGTTTTGCGCAGCGCCGCGAGCAGCCGCCGCGGATACTCCTCGACGGGTCGCACCAGCTGCTGGCCAAAAGCCTCGGGCAGGCCCTTGGCCATCGCCCGCCGATTCTCCAGCACATAGGAAACCCCGCTGGGCACCCGAACATTGTCTTCAAGCACCCTAAAAGTGCCCTGTTGATCGCGAATTACGTCGATCCCGGAGATATGTACCCGCACCCCGCCAGCCGGGGTAAAGCCGGCGACCTGGCGGTGAAAGTGGGCACTCGTGGTGACCAGGGCGCGCGGCACCACGCCGTCGCTCACCACGTTCATCTTGTCGTAGACGTCGTTGAGGAAGGCCTCAAGGGTGCGCACCCGCTGTGCCACCCCGCGCTCCAAAACTGACCATTCCTGGGCTGGGATCACCCGGGGCACCAGGTCCAAGGGGAACGGTCGCTCTTCACCGGCGTAGTCGAAGGTGACGCCCCGGTCCAGGAAGGTGCGAGCCATCGAATCCGCTCGTGCGGTGACGTCGCTCAGATTGAGTTCGTCGAGCGCCTCTGAAACCTGGTGGTAGGAAGCCCGGGTCTGAAGCTCAGCGGTGAACATCTCGTCGTAGGCACCGCTTCGCGCGATCGCCGTCTCGTATTCCTTGAAAAGCTCAGACATGGGATTACCTTGCCACCTTTTGACGTCGAATTCACTATGCGACACCGCCGCGCGGCGCTCTGCTTGATTTTGCCGCAAGAACAACCGAGCAAAAGGCTCAGTCCCCCGATGGGTCCAGCGGCGCCGTCGCGAGGCCGGATCGCCTCTCGATCACGCGAAACCTGGCCGTTCCCGAGCGACGCTAGAGTGTATTGGTGCCCTCCGCTTCATTTACCGCCGCTCGCCCGCTGATCCCCGGTTTACTCGTCAGCCTGGCCTCGGTGGCATTGGCTTTCGGGGTACACGCGCTGATCCCGGCTCTGCCAGCGATGACCGTCGCCGTGGTGTTCGGTATTTTGGCGGCGAACCTCCCCGGTAGCTCGGCGGCTATAGCAGGCTCGCTGCGACCGGGTTTAAACGCTGCAGGTAAACACTTCATGCGTGCCGGGATTGTGCTGCTCGGACTCAAACTGGTCCTCGGTGACCTGCTCAACTTGGGCTGGCGCACCGTCGGCCTGGTGATCGGCGTGGTTCTGCTGAGCTTTCTCGGCACGTGGGCACTGGGGAAGGCATTTCGGCTTCCGGGCGACGCCCCGTTGCTGATTGCTAGCGGCTTTTCGATCTGCGGCGCCTCCGCCATTGGGGCGATGAGCTCAGTGCGCGGCACCGCACAAAAAGACACCGTTTTACCGGTCGCCCTGGTCACCCTCTGCGGCACGCTGGCAATCGGCTTGCTTCCGCTGCTCAGCGGTCCGCTCGGCTTGACGCCCCTCGAGTTCGGCCAATGGGTGGGCGCCTCGGTCCACGATGTCGGTCAGGTGGTGGCAACCGCGCAAACTGCCGGTGCCGCCGCGCTTGCCGCCGCCATCCTGATCAAACTGACCCGAGTGATGATGTTGGCCCCGATGGTGGCCATTGCTTCGCTGGCCGAGCGGCGAAACCGTTCCGCCGAGACTGAACGAAAAATGCCGCCGATCGTGCCGCTTTTCGTGATCGGCTTCCTCGCCATGATGGCCTTGCGCAGCACCGGCTGGCTGAGCGAAGCCGTGCTAGAGACCGGCGCGATCATTCAGGACGTGTTACTGGGGGCAGCGCTCTTCGGCCTTGGTTCTGCCGTCCGGGTGCGCGAACTCTTGGGCAGTGGCTTGCGTGCCGTGACCATGGCGCTGCTTTCCTGGCTGTTGATCGGAGTTCTCGGTTTCTTCGCCATCCATCTGATCAACGCTTAAGCCGTACCGCTCAAGGCTGTGGCCCGTGATTGAATTGTCGGGTGCCTTCTATCACCTCATCTGACCTTAATCTGAGCCGCGCCGAAGCGGCCGAACGCGCCGAGACCGTGACAGTGCATGACTATCACGTCACTCTTGATCTACGTAGCGCCCGGGAACACCCCGAAGCCGGTTTCACCACGCAGAGCATCATTACTTTCAGCGCGACGCCGGGTAGCTCCACATTCGCCGACTTCGTCGGCCGATCGGTGCAACGGGTCAATTTGAACGGTATCGATTTGCCATTGGAAGGCATTTATCAGGGCGCCCGGATCGCGCTGCCGGGACTGGCGGCTGAGAACCAGGTCATCATTACCGCGACCGCCGAATACTCACGTTCCGGCGAGGGTTTACACCGTTTTATCGACCCGGAAGATAGCAAGGTTTACCTCTACACCCAGTACGAGCCTGCTGACGCCCGGCGGGTCTTCGCAAATTTCGAGCAGCCTGATTTGAAGGGCCGCTACACCTTCGAGATCATTGCACCCTCGGATTGGCAGGTAGCCTCGAACGGTGCCGAGACGGCGGTTCAGCCGCTTAGCGGTAACTCTGAACTGAGTAAGTGGAGCTTCGCTCAGACCCAGCCCATTTCGACCTACATCACTTGCGTGTTGGCCGGTGAATACACTCATTTCAGCTCCTCCTGGTCAGGAAATGTGCGACCCAACGGAGCGGGCGAGGCCGAGCCACTTGAGATCCCGCTGGGCGCCTATTGCCGCGCCTCGGTGGCTAAAGCTTTTGACGCCGAGAACATCTTCGAATTGACCCGGGCTGGCCTGGACTTCTTACATCAGAAGTTTGATTTCGCTTACCCCTTCGGCAAGTACGACCAAGCTTTCGTGCCGGAATACAATCTGGGAGCTATGGAGAACCCCGGCCTGGTGACCTTTACCGACTCCTATGTTTTTACCTCGAAGGCCACCGACATTCAGTACCAGTTGCGCGCCAATGTCATCTTCCACGAAATGGCACACATGTGGTTCGGTGATTTAGTCACTATGCAGTGGTGGGACGATCTGTGGCTCAAGGAATCTTTCGCTGACTTCATCGGCACCCTGGTGGTTGCTGAGGCCACGCACTGGGGTGAGGCGTCGTGGGTCAGTTTCGCCAATAAACGCAAGGTCTGGGCTTACCGACAGGACCAGCTGCCCACCACTCACCCCATCGTCGCCGATATTGTCGATTTGGAAGCCGCTAAGCAGAATTTCGACGGCATCACCTACGCCAAGGGCGCTTCGGTGCTCAAGCAGCTGGTGGCTTTTGTCGGGCCGGAAGCCTTTTTTGAGGCCAGCCGACAGTATTTCCGTAAGCACGCCTTCGGCAATACCAGGCTTGAGGATCTGCTCCACGAACTCAGCGACGCTTCGGGCCGGGACATGAGCCGTTGGGCAGCTGAGTGGTTACAAACATCCGGAATTTCCACTCTCGGTGCCGAGGTCGTGGTGACTGACGGCGTTTATGATTCGGTGACTATTGTGCAGCAGGCCGTTGACCCGATCACCGGGCTTCCTGCCGAGCGTGATCACCTGCTCAACCTGGGCCTCTACTCCTACGATGCTTCAGGTGCTCTGGTTCGCACCGAATCAATCCCCCAACAGATCTCAGGCGCCCGCACCGCAGTGAGCGCTCTTGAGGGAAAACGGCAACCGGATCTGCTGCTGATCAATGACAACGACCTGAGCTATGCCAAGATCGGATTCGATGACGTTTCGCTGGCAACGGTGCTCTCCGCACTGGACCGGATTGCCGCCCCGCTGGCTCGCGCGCTGTGCTGGGCCACGCTGTGGAATATGACTCGCGATGCGATCCTACCCGCCGCAGACTATCTCGCCGCAGTGATCAAATTTGCTCCAAGCGAATCCGATGACGGAGCACTGGCTCAGCTACTGGCTAATGCCAAACACGCAATCGAGAGCTACGCACCTGCCGGGCAACGCGAGGCTCTGCGGGCCGAACTCCTGAGCACGGCGGTGGCCCAGCTAGCTGCCGGACCAGCAGGTTCAGGGCTGCAACTTGCCTGGCTACGCTCGCTCAGCTCGGTCTCGCGGGGTTCAACGGCGCAACAGAAACTATTGCGTGAGTTGCTCGGTGGCGAAGTCCCCGAGGGCTTGGTGCTCGACGCCGAGCCGCGCTGGCAAATCTTGATTGCGCTGGCCGCCAACGGTCTGGCATCCGCCGAGGAATTACAAGGGGAGCTTTCAGCGCAGCAGAGTTCGCGTGCCCGGGTAGGTTTTACCGCGGCCATGGCGGCCCGCCCCCAAGCAGAGCTCAAGGCGCAAGCTTGGCAGGCTGCGGTAGAAGCTGACGAACTCTCCAATGAGCTGCTGAGCGCCACCATCTCCGGTTTCCGGCTCGGCGCGGAGGATCTTCAGCTGCCCTACCGCGAGCGTTACTTCGAGGCCCTAGAGCGAGTATGGGCTTCGCGCAGCATCGAGATCTCCAGTCGGATCGTCGAGGGTCTCTTTCCAAGTCAGCAAGCTGAACCCGGACTTTCCTTGGATTCGCAGCCTGTGGTGCTGCTTGCCGAGGACTGGTTGGAGAGCCATCAGCAGGCACCCGCCGCTTTGCGCCGACTCATTCTCGAAGAACTTGACGACCTCAAACGATCCCTTCGGGCGCAGCTAGCCTAGCGGGTTTCGGCTCAGCGGGCGTTAAGTTCAGCGGGCGGTCGGTGAAGGCCATCCGCGGCTTGCCGTCATTCTGGTCGATAAAAACTCCTTGAAAGCTCAGCCCAAGCCGCTCGGCCACCCGTTGTGAAGGCAGGTTCGTCTCGTGGATCCAGGCGATCACCGCCACCTCCGGGTCCGCTTGCTGCGCCGCCGCCATACCAGCCCGGCCTAACTCGACGGCATAGCCGTGACCTTGCTGCTCAGTGCCCAGCCGGTAGCTCAGGTTCCAGTGCCCGCTACTGTGCCGCTGCGCACCACCAATGCCAATGATCTGATCGGAGCCGATGAGCCGAACGGTCCAGTAACTCAGTCCGTCATTGAGCCAGCGAGCTGCAGCCCGGGCAATGAATCCCTCGGTCACTGAGCGCTCCAGGTGCCTGCCCTCTGGTTCATAGACCCAGCCCTGCGGATCGTTGAACATCGTAAAAAGCTGGTCACAGTCTTCCGGCAGTGGATGCCTCAGCTCAAGTCTCTCGGTTCTCAATTCCACTCTTCCAGCCTAGCGGAGATCTCCGATTGCTACAGTATGACCATGAGAACTAATAAAATCGAGTTGCGTATTATCGAAAAAGGGGGGAACCAAGGAATAGTTCCTTATATTGATGGCAAATCATTGATTGACATTGTGGATGAATATGAGAAACTCGCCGGAAACGAACTTGGCCTGAGTCATGGAGAGCTGTGGCCGAACGTTGGGTTCTTTGGGCCGGCCGAACGTTTTTGGTATGGCGAGTTCTCCTTCCTTGACGAGTCGCAGATCTGGGTCTTGTCCTGCGACTGCGGCGAAGTTGGTTGCTGTCCCCTGCAAACGTCAGTCACCGCTGAGGCTCAGCAAGTGAGCTGGAGTAATTTCCATTCGGGCACCTCGCCGAAGCCTGTTCCCGGCATGCTCTCCTATACCTTTGAGCGCGAAGAATACGATACTCAGGTTGCAAGTATTTCTGAGTTTTTCAATCGGTAATGACGGGTATTCTCGTGATGATCGAAGAATTCGTGTCCACGATATTTCCGCTATGCTTATCGAATGAAATTAAATAGATTAGAATTCAAAGAGGAAGGTTTCGATGGTGGTACCACCGGCGGTATCACTCCCTATATTGACGGAAAGTCCCTCATCCAGCTCATTACCGACTACGAGAACTCGGCGCTGATGGATTCTGCGGGTGAATACGGCCCAGTCGCCATCGGCTGGTTTTGGAATCATAACCATCACGATTATTGGTATGGCCTGGGAAGTTTTCCCGCCCCCGATCGCATCTGGCTACTGGGCTGCGATTGCGGGGATATCGGCGACCGACCGCTGGAGGTCACGGTTGAGGCGTCCAGCAAGACCGTTATTTGGAAAGACTTCCGCTATCCTAATCGGCCTAATCGTCGATACCGCTTTGGGCCCTTTGTGTTCAGCAAACAGCACTATGACCAAGCAACTTCCGAGCTCGTCAATTTCTTCTCCACTTAGGCCGAAAGGCTGGCCTATTAGGGTACCCGATACGTCCAGGGCGTGGTGCTGAACTTTGCCCGCACTAGATCGTCTGTAGCTTCAAGGTCCTGATCCGAAAGTTCGACGAGGCGTGCTGAGTAGAGTTCCTGGAAGGTCTCCATCATCACCTTAATGATCTCCTCGCGGGCCATCCCGGTCTGTCGGCGTAGCGGATCTACTCGTTTCTTTGCCGAGGCGATGCCTTTATCAGAGAGTTTCTCCCGACCGATCCTCAGTACTTGCATCATTTTATCGGCGTCAATGTCATAAGACATCGTGACGTGGTGCAGCAGTCCGCCATTGCTGGTCCTCTTCTGCGCTGCACCGCCGATCTTGCCCTGCTCGGTGGCGATGTCATTAAGCGGCACGTACTTGGCGGAGATGCCCAGTTTTTGCAGGCTAGCCATCACCCAAGCATCGAGGAAAGGATACGAGTCCGCGAAACTCAGACCATCGACCAGGCTCTGCGGTATGTAGAGCGAATAGGTGATCGCATTGCCGGGTTCCATGAACATCGCACCACCGCCGCTGATTCGGCGTACCACGGTCACGCCAAAGCGCTCGACGCCCTCCGGGTCCACCTCATTACGCATTGACTGGAAGCTCCCGATCACCACCGATGGCGATTCCCATTCCCAGAATCGCAGCGTCGGTTTGCGCAGACCTGCACCGACCTGGCGGGTCAGCACCTCGTCCAGCGCGACATGCTGATAGGTGTCCAGCGGAGTGGGCGGGATGATATCGAAGTCATGGTCCGCCCAGGTGGTTGCCTTCTTCAGCGCCCTACGGACTGCCACGGCTATCGCCTCAGTGGAGAACCCAAAGAGCACCGCCTCGGCCGGCAGCGCCGCCTGCACCGCTGCGGAAAGGTCCTTCGCGGAAGTCTCTGCGGCCAGGCCGGTGAGCGCTGCGTTAATGTCGTCGAGAGCTTCATCGGGTTCCAGGAAGAAGTCGCCATTGATCGACACCTCACTGAGCAGACCATCACGCACAGCGAGATCTGCCACCACCAGCTTTCCGCCGACCACCTTGTATTCGCCATGAAAATGCTCGGTGTTATCCGCCTGATCAGTCACTTCTCACCCTTCGATTGAACTCATCAATACAACGTATCGCGCGATAAATTTACTCCGCCGGGCTGGCGTGCTCTGCAACACTTCCACTCGGATCTTTTCTTCTCGACAGCAGGATCGTTCCCCAGCAGGTACGAAAAAAGGCGGCGTGCCGAAGCACACCGCCCTTTCGAAAAACTGAAACTTACTTCTTGCCGAAGCCCTTGAAGCGAGCGTTGAAGCGCTCCACGCGGCCGGCGCTGTCCATGATGCGCTGCTTGCCAGTGTAGAACGGGTGCGATTCGGAGGAGATTTCAACGTCGATCACCGGGTAGGTGTTGCCGTCTTCCCACTCAATGGTCTTGTCCGAGGTCGCAGTGGACCGGGTCAGGAACTTGGTGCCGGAAGCCAGGTCGTTGAACACAATAGCTTCGTACTTCGGGTGGATATCGTTCTTCACGTTTGTGCCTTTAGATAGGTGACCTGGATTTTGCCAGATCTGATGTTTCACGGATAAGGGGCCTCGTCCAAGACGTGGAATTCAACGAATCGAACACAGACCAACACTCAATCTTAGCGGCTCCGCGGCCAAAGTGCTAAAAACTCAATCCTTCAGCTTCTCCAAGGTCAGCAGTGCGGAGTCGGCGTGCGTCAGCATGTCGGTCTCGCTCGAGATGACGTCGATGATCTTTCCCGTCCCATCAATAACGAAGGTAGAACGTTTCACCGGCAGAGTCTTAGCCAACAGGCGACGGCGCACACCATAAGCCTCAGTGACTTCACCTTCCTGATCGGACAGAAGCGGGAAGGAAACCGCTAAGTCAATCGCGAATTCTGCCTGTCGCTCGACGCTGTCCCGGCTAATCCCGACAAGCTGGGCCCCGAGGGCTGCGAATTTTGCCTGTTGAGTTTCGAAGTGAGCGACTTCCTGGCTACAACCGCCGCTCAGCGCCAGCGGGTAGAAGAACAACACCACCGGACCGTGCGAGAGCAGAGAACTGAGCCGCACTGGCCGACCTTGTTGATCGGGCAGCTCGAAATCTTCAGCAAGATCGCCTTTACGCATGGCCCCAAGCATATCGTCCACAAGCTGCGGCGTGAGCGAGAGAACCCTAGGAGCCCGCTATGCGATATCCCCCATGCCCTCCCGAGGCTCATCCCTCACCTCGGGTTCCTCGAGCTATACTGCCTGCACCACATTAGCGCTCCACAATGGAGCAGCTATAACAGCAGCACCACTTTGCCCATGAAAAATGGTGCCGCTACTAAAGTAGATCTCCCCTAGTTCGCCCGTGGTTAGCACCGCGATCGCGACTTATGCCCCCGGTACTCGCATTGCCCAGAATGCCACTGCCGAAGCTGCCGCGACATTGAGCGAGTCAACACCGCCATGCATCGGAATCATCACCTTGCGGTCGACCGAGGCCAGCGTTTCAGTGCTCAAACCATCTCCTTCGGTTCCCAGGAACAAGGCAAGACGTTTTGGCGGCGCAGCCGCTAGCTGATCAAGGCTCACTGAGTCATCGCCCAGTGCTAGCGCCGCAGTATTGAAGCCGTGTTCGGCGAAGAGTCGTGACGGCCACTCAACCAACCGGGCCCAGGGCACTTGGAAAACCGTGCCCATACTGACCCGAACGCTCCGCCGGTAGAGCGGATCGGCACAGCGCGGGCTAAGCAGCACAGCATCAATGCCCAAGCCGGCCGCGGAACGGAAGATCGCACCGAGGTTGGTGTGGTCAATGATGTCTTCCAAGACCGCCACTCGTCGGGCGTTGCGGAGCAACTCCGCGGGCTCGGCGGGGGCGGGTCGGTTCATCGCCGCAAGCGCACCTCGATGCAGATGAAAACCAGTTACCGACTCCAGGACTTGCTCGGAGCCGTAGAACACCGGCACCTCCGGGTATTGCTCAAAAACATCCGACAGCCCTTCAAGCCACTTTTCTGCCATGAAGAATGACCGCGGTTGGTGCCCGGCATCGAGTGCTCGCCGCAGTACCCGGGAACTCTCAGCGATGTAAAGCCCCTGCTCGGCTTCAATGCTGAGCCGCAACTGCACCTCGGTGAGTTTGGTGTAATCGTGCAACCGTTCGTCGTCGGCCGACTCTAACTGAATAAGCATCTTAGAACCCCAGCAATTTAGCGACCATGAAATAGAGGGCGACCAGGCCTAGCAGCACAATGACGCTCCGCAACACCACGGGCTTGAGTCGGCGGCCAATCTTGGCGCCGAGGAAACCGCCGATGGTCGAGGTCACCGCGATCACGGCAACCACGGGCCAAGCAATCCGGTCGAAAGCAAAAATTAGATAGGAAGCGGCCGCCACCAGGTTGACGCCCAGCACCAAAACGTTCTTCATCGCATTGGCAGTTTGCATGGTCCCGCTGAGCAGAATGCCCATCACCGCGACCAGCAAGATGCCTTGGGCGGCGACGAAATAACCGCCATAAATACCAATCAGGAAGACCGCCACCGTGAGCAATACCGTGTGGCCGGCCGTTGGTTCCTCGGTTTCCCGTTTGGCCGCCACCCAGCGCTGCAAGCGGGGTTGAAAGATCACCATCAGCAGCGCTAGCACGATCAGGATCGGAGCCACCACTCCGAACACGCTCTCCGGCAGGTGCAGCAGCAACCAGGCCCCGATGATTCCGCCCAGAATGGAAGCTGGCAACAGCCGAAGCACTTGGCTGCGGAGGCCGGCTAGCTCCTTGCGGTAGCCCCAGGCTCCGGCAGCATTTCCGGCAACTAGGCCGGTGGCATTGGAAATTGAGGCCACTACTGGCGCGTAACCGAGCGCGACCAAGACCGGAAAAGTTACCAGAGTTCCGGAACCCACCACCGAATTGATGGTGCCAGCCCACAACCCCGCTAGCGCGATAATCGCGCCCTGCAGAAGATCCATCACGCAGGCTAGGCCCTTCTGGCGATAGCGCTAAATCGACCATTCTGTTTGCTCAGGCTGAGTGGCAAGCCGAAGGTGGTTGATAGGTTTTCTTCGGTGAGCACTTGATCAACCGGGCCCTGGGCGACCACCCCGCCGTCGCGCATTAACAGAGCATGGGTGAAACCCGGCGGCACTTCTTCGAGGTGATGGGTGACCAACACGATCGCCGGGGCCGCATCGCTGGCTGCCAAGTCGCTCAGCCGTTGCACCAAGTCCTCACGCCCGGCCAAGTCAAGTCCCGCCGCAGGCTCATCAAGTAGTAATAGCTCCGGATCGGTCATCAGTGCCCGGGCGATCTGCACTCGCTTGCGTTCGCCCTCACTCAGCGAGGCGAACGGACGATTCAGGAAAGTTGACATCCCCCAGGCGTCAAGTAGGGCAAATGCCCGCCGCTCGTCGTCCCGCTCATACTGTTCCCGCCAACGACCGGTCACTCCGTAGGCGGCGGTGACCACCACGTTCAGCACCTTCTCGTGTTCCGGGATCTGGTTCGCTAAGGCTGCGGAGGCTAAGCCGATTCGTGGCCGTAGTTCAAAAACGTCGACGGCGCCCAGCACTTCATCGAGGATTCCGGCGACGCCGGAGGTGGGGTGCAAGCGGGCGCCGGCGATCTGCAACAGGGTGGTTTTACCGGCGCCATTAGGCCCCAGAATGACCCAACGCTCGCCCTCTTTGACCTGCCAAGAGAGGTCGTTTAGTAAAGTCTTATTGCCGCGCACCACGCGCACGGAAGCCAATTCGAGAACATCACCCATAGCACTAGACATTAGGCCAAAATTGCCGGCGAAGGCTAACCACCACGCAACGATGAGCCGCGCAGGCTTCCGCTGGCTACACTGAGATATGCCCTCTGCCGCCGCCTTCTGTTATGCCCCTACGCTGAGTTCAGCCGAGCTCGCGCTATTTCACTCGGCCCTCCGGGACTGCGGTGCGAGAAAGATCACACCGGTCGAGCTACCGATGAGTCAACCCGCCGTCGGGCGTTATGAAGTTGATTTCGACGGGACCCTCAGCGAATTCCGGCTCACCGTCCGATCCGAGTTGGGAGCCCACTTTCGCCCCGACATAGCAGTGGTATCGAGCGAACTTCTCAACGCCTCACGGAAGCTCTTCGTCCTCGATGTCGACTCCACCCTGATTGCACAAGAGGTCATCGAGTTGCTCGCCGCGCATGCGGGCCGAGAAGCTGAGGTAAGGGCGGTGACCGAAGCGGCGATGCGCGGCGAACTGGATTTTGCCGAGAGTCTGCGCGAGCGGGTTGCCGCCTTGGCCGGTCTGCCGGAGTCGGTGTTGGACTCGGTACAGGCAGCAATCACGCTCTCCCCCGGCGCCCAGCAACTCGTCGAGGAGGCCCAGCGTCACGGTCACCTCGTGGCCGCCGTTTCCGGCGGATTCTCGCAAATCCTCACCCCGCTAGCGGAACGCTTAGGACTGGATTATGCACGGGCCAATGAGCTCGAAATCGTTGAGGGCAAGCTCACCGGGAAGGTGCGCGGAACCATTATCGACAGAGCCGCCAAGGCAGCGGCACTGCGTGAATGGGCGGCTGAGGCCGGGCTGCCGGTTGCTGCAACAGTTGCCATTGGCGACGGCGCGAATGATCTGGAGATGATGTCGGTCGCTGGGCTCTCGCTCGCTTTCAGGGCTAAGCCCGCGGCGCGAGAAGCCGCCGACGCCGAGATCGACAACCTCGGCACCGCCCTCTACCTCTCCGGCGCACTACCCACCGAGCAACAGAGCCCCTCCTACCTCCGCTGAGTTCGCGGAAAACTCTCGGATTCGCTAGTAATTACTGGCGAATCCGAGAGGAAACCACGAACTCAGCGGAGTGAGTGAGATTAGTCGCGGAA
Organism: Psychromicrobium lacuslunae; assembly: GCF_000950575.1. Lineage (NCBI taxonomy): Bacteria > Bacillati > Actinomycetota > Actinomycetes > Micrococcales > Micrococcaceae > Psychromicrobium > Psychromicrobium lacuslunae. The sequence continues at coordinate 879,810 of NZ_CP011005.1, read as the reverse complement.
GCCGACGGCGCCACCGACGTATTCGGTGTGCCCGGTCGGCACATCGGCGCTCACGGCCTTCGCTACCTCGGCAGCGAACTCGGCCACGGTGTAGAGCTTGCCAGCCTCGTTGCGCCGCGCCTCGATAGCCCCCGGTTGCGCCCGATCTAGCAGCGTGGCGGTGATAGTGCCCTCGATCATGTCTCCGGAGACCACCACAAAGCTGATGCCCTTAGCTTCCAGTTCGGGGATCAACTCGCGCAACGCGTCCTCACCGGCGCGCTTGGATCGAGCCACTGGCTCATAGGCATCCATAGTGGCCACCTGGTTAATGAAATGAGCCTGGTGACTGGTCACAAAAACCACCCGGGAGCCACTGGGCATCACCGCCGCGGCGGCCTGCAGCATCGCCACCTGAGCGTCCCGATTCAGGCGCAGCGCATAGTCTTCCCCCATCGCGGTTTCCATTCCACCGGAGGCGTTGAGCACCAAAACATCGAGCCCGCCAAAGTTCGTCACCGCAGCGTCGACCAAGCTCTGCACGCCCTCCGCAGTGGTCAAATCCGCGCCCACCGCTGTTGCTTTGCCCCCGGCCGCCTCGATCTCGGCGACCACCTTATTGGCCCGCGGCGCCTTCTGCCGGTAGTTAACCACCACGGCAGCGCCGTCGGCGGCCAGCAGCTTCGCTACGTCGGCACCAATGCCACGGGACGAGCCCGTGATAATCGCCGTCTTGCCATTCAAATTCGTCATTATGAACCTTTCCTTACCGCTAAAAACTAATCGTGGCGCAGCAAAGCTGCGCCTAATGTCCCATTCCCAGGCCACCGTCAACCGGAATGACCGCACCGGAGATATACGCTGCCTCATCGCTCGCTAACCAACGCACCACGTCAGCAACCTCTGAGGCCTCAGCGAAGCGCGCCGCCGGGATCGAGGCGAGGTACTGTTTCTGAGTTTCCTCGGGAAGCTCAGCGGTCATCTCGGTGTTAATGAAACCCGGTGCCACTACGTTGGCGGTGATGTTTCGGGAGCCGAGTTCTCGAGTCAGCGAGCGCGCAATGCCGACCATACCGGCCTTTGAAGCGGCGTAATTCAGCTGACCGGCCGAGCCATACAGTCCGACCACTGAGGAGATCAGCACCACTCGCCCCTTGCGCAACCGGATCATGCCCTTGGATGCCCGCTTAATCACCCGGAACGCGCCAGTCAGGTTGGTGTCCAAGACCGAGGAAAAATCGTCCTCGCTCATCCGCAGCAGCAGGGTGTCTTTGGTGATGCCGGCATTAGCCACCAACACCTCCACCGGGCCGTGGGCTTCCTCAACGGCGCTGAAAGCCGCATCAATGCTGGCTTCGTCGGTCACATCCGCTTGTACTCCAAGTATGCCTTCCGGCAATTCGCTCGGGCTACGGTAGGTCACCGCGACCTTATCCCCGTTAGCCAGGAACGACTTCGCAATCGCTAAGCCAATCCCTCGATTACCTCCGGTGATCAGGATGCTCCTGCCCTGCGCGCTGTCCGTCATGCTGCTGCCCACTCTCTGTTGACACGTTCTTTCGCTCGAGATGTTCTGCTCGATAGGTTGCTCGCCTTGAATCTTATCCGTTTCGACCGAATTCACTCGGACCCGGCTCTGCACTGGCAAGCCAGGTTGACGGCTTTTGCGTTTGGACGGCCGCTTTTGCGGTGGGAGAATAGTAGGAGTGAGCAAAAACCATTCTTCGACGCGGCCAGCTGATGTGCAGAACATCACCACGGCCAGGACGTCTCATAGCGATGAGATGCGCGGCAGGATGGTCAAATATGCGATTGCGATGGGCATCCGTCTGGTTTGCTTCGGCCTGCTCTTTGTGGTGGATGGTTGGTGGAAGATCGTGCCGATCGTTGGCGCGGTTTTCATTCCCTGGTTCGCGGTGATTATTGCTAATGGCGGTAGTGATACCAGCGTGCCAGAAGAGAACGCCCTGTTGGCGCACGCCCCCCAGCCAGAATTGGAGGCAGCCCCGGAATCAGTGGCAACTGAAGATCCGGTAACCCTGCAAGGTGAAGTGGTGCCTGACGAAGATTCGCCCCCGAACGGTACCGAGCCACAGGATCCCGCCATCCGGGATACCGAACGATGAGCTTCCTCGACTCGCTCTCCGGGTCCGCCGCGCCGGAGAAGCCGCAGTGTTCCCGAAAGGCTTGCCGTGCCGAGGCCCGATGGCAGCTGCAATGGAATAACCCGGCAGTGCATAGCCCGGAACGGCTGAAGGTTTGGCTGGCCTGCGATCAGCACCGAGAATGGTTAGAGGACTATCTTCGAGTGCGCGGCTTTTTCCGTCAGACCGTGCCTTTCACGCCTGGCCCTGGAGAGGTTTAGTGTACCGATTTCTATTCAGCAGCAAATGGCTGGGCTATCTTCTAGTGGCGGTGCTCTTCGCCATTGCTTGCCTAGGGCTAGGGCTGTGGCAGATGGCACGCAAGGCGGAGGTCGATGCTGCTGCGCACAAGGTGGCGAACAACTATTCTGCCGCACCACTCAACTATCAACAGGCCAAGGGCCAATTCGAGAATCTGGATCTGGCCAAGGAGTGGACCCCGGTTTCACTCACCGGCGTCTACGATCTTGACGGTCAGCGGATCGTCCGCAACCGTCCCTTGAACGGCCAACCGGGTTATGAGGTGGTGATTCCACTCAAACTGAGCAACGGCGATGCCGTGGTGATTGATCGAGGTTGGCTGCCGATCGGAGATAAAGACCCCGGCCGTCCGGATTCCATTCCGGCACCGCCTAGCGGAACAGTGACGGTGCTGGCCAGGCTCCGGCCGGGCGAAGTGAAATTGCAGCGTGGCGCCCCGGAAGGTCAACTCGCCTCGATAGAACTAAAGGACTACGCCCAGCAACTCAACTATCCTTTACTCACCGGTGCCTATGCGGCAATGTATCAGGAATCTCCGGCAGCAACGGTGACACCGGCGGCGCTCTCGGTGCCAGCTTTCGATAATGGCACCAATTTCAGCTACGCACTGCAGTGGTTTGCCTTCGGTGTGCTCTTCCTGGTCGGTTATGGCTATGTGGTGCGTCAACAAGTCAAAATGGACCGGCTAGAGATCGACGAGGAAACCTCCGCCGCCCAGCAATTAGGCCGCAGTTCCGCGTTCCAGACGGCACGGAAATCCGCGCCAAAGACTTCGCGTAAGCGCAGCGCTGAGGACGAGGAAGACGCGATATTGGATGCCCAAGGCTTTACCGGCGGGCTGCCCGCACATCAGGAGACAGCGCGTGACTAGTCCATCAGAGAAACCGTGCACCGGCCCCGCTGACCCGGTGCAAAACGTCAGAGGAGCGCTGCGTGCGCTGGGTGTAGAAGACACTGTAATCACTCTCGAACAGGAAGTGCCCACCGCTGAAGCCGCAGCACAGGCCCTGGGCTGCACCCGCGAGGCAATAGCCAATAGCTTGATCTTCGAACTCGATGACGAGCCGCTGCTGATCTTAGCCAGTGGCGCTGCCCGGGTGGACACTAAGCTGATCGCTGAGCTGCTGGGCAGCGCAAAAATTCGGCGTGCCAGCCCTGAATTCGTGCTGGAGAAGACCGGGCAGCGGGTCGGCGGGGTGGCTCCGTTAGGACACCCGCAGCCGATCCGAACCATTCTTGATAAGTCACTCGCCGCACATCCGGTACTCTGGGCCGGCGCAGGCGATCATCTCTCAATGTTCTCCACCAGCTACCAGCAACTACTTCAGATCACCGGCGCGATTGAACTCCAGGTCCGCTGAGCAAAGGCTAGGCATCAAGGCTCGACACAAAAACTAAGCGAGAGTGATGAGATCCAGGTAGTCCTCACTCCAGTGGTCCTCCACACCGTCGGGTAGCAGCACCACTCGCTCCGGGTTGAGCGCCTCGACCGCACCCTCGTCGTGGCTGACTAGAACCACTGCGCCGGTGTAATTCCGTAGCGCACTGAGGATTTCCTGACGGCTCGCTGGATCCAAGTTGTTTGTTGGCTCATCGAGCAGCAGAACATTAGCGCTGGAAGCCACGATGGTAGCAAGAGCCAACCGAGTCTTCTCACCGCCGGAGAGCACACCGGCGGGCTTATCGACATCGTCACCGGAGAACAGGAAGGAACCTAATACGCCACGCACCTCGGCGTCGCGAAGTTCCGGGGCCGCAGATCGCATGTTTTCCAGCACGCTGCGATTGGTGTCGAGAGTTTCGTGTTCCTGCGCGTAATAACCAATTTTGAGACCGTGCCCGGGCAGCACGTCACCGGTGTCCGGCTTGTCCACCCCGGCCAGCATGCGCAGCAGCGTGGTCTTACCGGCACCGTTCAAACCAAGCACGACGACCTTGGAACCACGGTCAATAGCTAGATCGACGTCGGTGAAAATCTCCAGCGAACCATAAGATTTACTCAGTCCCTCAGCGGTCAGTGGAGTTTTGCCGCAAGGTGCCGGATCGGGGAACCTTAGCGCTGCAACCTTATCGGCGGTTCGTGCTTCGGCTAGTCCTGCCAGCATCCGTTCAGCCCGGCGAGCCATGTTCTGCGCGGCCACGGCTTTAGTGGCCTTAGCCCGCATCTTATTGGCCTGGTCTAGCAGCACCCCGGCTTTTTTCTCCACGTTGATTCGTTCGCGTTTCCGGGCCCGCTCATCGGTTTCGCGCTGTTCCAGGTACTTCTTCCAGCCCAGGTTGTATTGATCGATGGTGGCCCGATTGGCATCTAAGTGGAAGACCTTATTCACGGTGGCTTCCAGAAGCTCGACGTCGTGGCTGATCACAATCAAGCCACCCTGATGGGCTTTCAGAAAGTCACGCAACCAGCTGATCGAGTCAGCGTCTAAGTGGTTGGTCGGTTCATCAAGCAGCATGGTTTCAGCGCCCGAGAAGAGAATTCTAGCCAGCTCGACGCGACGGCGCTGACCACCCGAGAGGGTGCGCAAGGGCTGATTCAGGATGCGTTCCGGCAACGCCAGGTTCGAAGAAATAGCGGCGGCTTCGGACTCTGCCGCATAGCCACCGTTATTGAGAAACTCTTGCTCCAGGCGGTCGTATCGGCTCATTGCCTTATCCCGGATCTTAGCGTCGTCGCTGGCCATCTCTGACTCGGCTTTCCGAAGTTTCGTGATCACCTTGTCCAGATCGCGGGCGGAAAGTATCCGATCCCGTGCGAGCTGCTCCATATCCGGAGTCCGCGGGTCCTGCGGCAAATAACCGATCTCACCATTTCGGGTGACCTTGCCAGCGGCGGGCAACCCCTCCCCCGCCAGGACCCGGGTCAAGGTTGTCTTACCGGCGCCGTTGCGACCGACTAAGCCGATCTTGTCACCCTTGTCGATTCGGAACGACACCTCGTCCATGAGCAATCGCGCACCGGCGCGCAGCTCGAGGTTTTGGACGATAATCACAGTGTTCTCCCGTTGTCGATGTTTCTCAGTGTGTGAGCCTTTCTGACCGCCGACGCTGGCGATAGTTCAGCCTCCCAACCGGAGGCAAAGGCCTATCCAGTCTACGCCGTCGGTGGCAGCTTTACTTTCCAGTGCTGACATAGCATTCAAAAACCAGCCAGCTTCTCCGTCTAATCTCAATATTCCGGAGCATCCCTTGTATGACGCTGACAATTCCTCGATGCCAAGAACCAGGTAAAGTCAGGGAAAATAGCTACTAATGAGGAGAACTTCATGAACCCTAGTCCGGCCGAGCTTGAGACGCCCGAGGGGTTAAACACCCCGGTGGCCTCGGTTAAGAAACGTCGGCGCTGGGGAGCCCAAGATCTTTCACTCATTGCGGTCTTCGCCGCGCTGCTCGTGGTGGTGGCGGTTGTGCCGCCGATCCAGATCGGCAATCTGTTGAGTGTGCCGCTCACCCTGCAAACCTTGGTAGTGACGTTGAGCGCGCTATTGCTCGGGGTGAGCAGGTCGTTTGCTGCAGTTGGTTTGTACGTCTTGTTGGGACTAGTTGGCTTGCCAATTTTTGCTGGCTTCCGTGGTGGCATTGGCCTGCTGGCTGGCCCCACCGCTGGCTACATTATTGCCTTCCCGCTAATGGCCTTGGCGGTTGGTGCGCTGGCCACCCTCATCGTCCGGCGCGCCTGGCGGCTAGCCCCGCTGCTTTTCGTGCTGGCCGGCATTATTGGGCTGCTGATCAGTCACCTGTTAGGGATTATCGGGATGATGATCAATGGCAAACTGCCGCTCGATAAGGCCATCGCTGCGGATGTGATTTTCGTGCCTGGCGACCTGGTCAAGATTGTGCTGGCAACTGTGCTGGCCTTGGCGTTGCACCGCGCCTTCCCGCGGTTGCTTAGAGATCGCTAAGCAACCGTTGACTATCAACCTCGATGCTGTCACCGTCCGGGTCAAAGATCTGGACGGTGACGAGCTGACCTTGCTGCAAAAGACTAGTCTGAGTCTCGGTGAACGCCGAATCGCGGTGATTGGTGCCAATGGCTCCGGCAAGTCGACACTCTTGCGACTCTTCAATGGGCTAATCTCCCCTAGCAGCGGAACGGTCAGCGTGAACGGCTTGGACAGCGTGCGGGACGGCGCAGCGGTGCGGCGGCAGCTTGGGTTTATGTTCACCGATCCGCTCTCCCAACTGGTGATGCCCACCGCCGTTGAGGATGTTGAGCTTTCGTTGCGGCGCAGCCACCGCAAGGCGAGCGAACGGCGCACCGCGGCGCTCGAGGTGCTAGATCGCTTCGGGCTAGCTTCGCTTGCGGAGCAGAGCGTCTACTCGCTTTCCGGCGGCGAACGGCAGCTGGTTGCACTGAGCAGTGTGTTGGCGGTGGAACCACAAATACTGGTCCTTGACGAACCCACCACCTTGCTTGACTTAGTGAACACCCATCGGCTGATTGAACGGCTCAAGACGCTGCCGCAACAAATCATTATCGCCACCCACGATTTAGAACTGGCCGCTCAAGCTGAGCGACTTCTGGTCGTGGATCAAGCCAGTGTGGTGTACGACGGCGAACCAGCAGCCGGGATTCGCTACTACCGCGAGCTGGCGCTACAACGCGCCAAAGTCGAACACTCGCCAGCAGCTCCGGCCGAAGAAGCTGACTCGTTCTCCTCCGCTAAGCGCCCGGAGCAAGGCTAGATGCGCGGACACAACTTCCTGATCGGACAGTACGTCCCGGGCGACAGCTTCCTGCACCGGATGCGTTACCTCTACAAGCTGCTCGGCATGGCTGTGGTCGGAGTGTTGTGTTACCTCTTGCCGTTGCTTTTCCCACCGAGCTGGCTGGTGCTTGGCCTGCTGTTACTCGCGGTGCTGCTGCTTTTTATGGCGGCCCGGCTGCCGTGGCGGGCGCTGCTCGGACCGATCAAGCTGCTGTGGCCGGTGCTGCTCATTCTGGGTGCTTACCAGTGCCTCATCCAAGGGTTCATTGCCGGGGTGCTGATCGCAGCAAATATCCTGCTGGTGATGCTGAGCTGTGTATACGCGGCCAGCCTGCTGAGCCTGACCAGCAAGAGTCAGGAAATCCTCGACGGTCTGACCTCACTGGTGCGTCCGCTGCGCTGGCTCGGCGCCGATCCGGAGCGCTTTGCGCTCACGGTAAGCATGATGTTCCGCAGCATTCCCTATTTGCTCGGCGCTTACGCGGATGTGCATGACGCCGCCAAGGCAAGGGGGTTGGAACGCAGTGTGAAGGCCCACCTCATGCCCACCGTGATCAGCACCGTGGCCCTAGCCCAATCCACCGGAGAGGCCTTAGCTGCTCGAGGCATCGGCGACTAGCTAGTGGCTTACCAGCCAGGGCTACCTTGCGTAGCCCTGTGGATTGCTTTCTTGCCAACGCCAGTGGTCGGCACACATTTCTTCGAGGTCTCTGCTCGCTGACCAGCTCAAATCGGCCAACGCAGCGGAGGCATCGGCAAAGCTGGTCGCCATGTCACCGGGGCGCCGGTCTCCCAGCACATAGTTGATCTTGCGACCGGAAACCTTTTGGAAGGTGGCGATCACTTCGAGCACCGAATAACCACGACCGGTACCCAGGTTCCAACGGTAGACACCGGTATTGTGGTTGAGATATTCCAGCGCAGCCAGATGCCCTTCGGCCAGGTCGACGACGTGAATGTAGTCGCGCACGCCGGTACCGTCTGTGGTCGGATAATCACTCCCGAAAACCGTGACCTTTTCGCGGCGCCCAACCGCGACCTGGGCAACGAAGGGCAACAAGTTATTCGGAACTCCGCTGGGATCTTCACCAATCCGACCCGAGGAATGTGCACCAACCGGATTGAAGTAACGCAGCAACGCAATGCTCCACTCCGGATCCGAGTTACCTAGATCGCTGAGGATCTCTTCGATTTGCTGCTTAGTACGGCCGTAGGGATTGGTGGCACCCAGCTCCGCCTTTTCGATCAGCGGGCTGCTTGCCGTAGCACTGTAAACAGTGGCCGAGGAGCTAAAGACAAGTTTCTTCACCCCATGATTTTTCATGCTTTGCAAGAGGTGCAGTGTGCCGATCAGGTTATTGCGGTAGTAAAGCAGCGGCTCAGCTACCGACTCCCCGACCGCTTTAAGACCTGCGAAGTGAACCACCGCCTCGGGCGACTCCTGAACAAAGACTTGCTCCAAGGCGGCTTCATCCAACAGATCTACCTGATGAAAGCTCACCGGCTGCCCGGAGAGCTCTTGCACCCGGCGCAAGGACTCCTCGGAAGAGTTATCCAGATTGTCCACCACAACGAGTTGATGGCCTTTCTCCAAGAGACCTAAGACGGTATGGGAGCCAATGTAGCCGGCGCCGCCGGTGACCAGAATTTTCACTTCTTTGCACTGCCTTCTTTGAATTTCTTGGAGCTTTCTACCGTGCTGAATATTACCGCACCCGATAGCTGTGGCATTCTTGGTGCATGAGTTTCAATGAAGGCGCACAGCTTGACCCCTCGCAGGTAGAAGATCGCCGTGGATCTGGCATGAGTCGTGGCGGAAAAGCCGGAATCGGCATTGTCGGCACCCTGATCGTCCTGGTGGGTGGTTACTTCGGGATTAATTCTGGGCTGCTCAACGGCCTAGCCGACGCCGTGGACGGTGGCGGACAATCGCAGCAGCAACCCGCTGGCACAGCAGCCACCAGTGGGGCTAATACCTGCAAGACCGGCGCCGATGCGAATAATCGCTTGGATTGCCGAATCACCGCAACCGCCAATAGTCTCAACGCCTTCTGGCCTGGCTATCTCAAACAGCGGGGTGCTAGCTACACCAAAATCAAGACGGTGCTCTTCGACGGTCAGGTCAACACGGCTTGTGGACCAGCGACCACCGAAGTCGGCCCGTTCTACTGCCCCGGCGATAAGGTGGCTTATTTCGATCCCGGTTTCTTCCAGGAACTCGTTGATCGCTTCGGTTCCTCCGGCGGTCCGCTGGCCCAGGAGTATGTGGTGGCGCACGAGTTTGGTCACCACATTCAGGACATCCTCGGCACCATTTCCAATGCTCAGGGTGACCCGCAAGGCGCTAGCTCCGGCTCGGTCCGGGTCGAGCTACAGGCCGACTGCTATGCGGGTATATGGATGAAAAACGCCTCCACCACCAAGGATCCCGCCACCGGCCAGCCCTTCCTCAAGCAGCTCAGTCAGCAGGACCTGAATGATGCGCTCTCAGCGGCTTCTTCGGTCGGCGATGATCGAATTCAAAAGGCAGCCACTGGCCGCACTAATCCGGAGTCCTGGACGCACGGCTCCAGCGAGCAACGTCAAAAGTGGCTCAGCATTGGTTACCAGAGCGGTGATATCGCCAAGTGCGATACCTTCGCGGTGAGCACCCCGTAGCTACGGACTTATCCATCCCCACTGAATAATGAGCTTCACTGGGGATGGACGGCTCACACACACACCGGACGCCTGATTCGCTGGGGCCAAACATGTAATGGTGGCAGTTCGGTGGAGCAAACTTTCCGCCCCTTAGACACGGGACTTCGCGTGTCGCTGACGCGCCACGCGGGAGCCCTCGATGCGGGGCTACAAAAGTTTGCTCCACCGAACTAGCAGTAGGCCTGGAAAACCGTACCTTTCAAATTCATTCGTTTCTCAGGGGCGGAAAAGTCGTCCGGAGGGCTGAACCACCTGAAACCTGAAAACGGCAAACGGCGGCGGTACCAGAAGTGGTACCGCCGCCGTCGTCAATGAAGAATTAGATATTGAAGCCGAGGGCTCGCATCTGGTCCTTGCCGTCTTCGGTGATCTTCTCCGGGCCCCACGGCGGCATCCAGACCCAGTTAATCCGCCAGTCATCGACCAGACTGCCAATCGCGTTCTCGACCTGCTCCTCGATCACGTCCTGCAGCGGGCAAGCGGCCGTGGTGAGCGTCATGTCCAACAGCAGAGCGCCGTCTTCGGCGTACTTGAGGCCGTAAAGCAGCCCCAAGTCAACCACGTTAACGCCCAGCTCGGGGTCAATAACATCCTTCAGAGCTTCTTCAAGCTCCGGCATTTCTACTGTTGCACTCATCGTGTTCCTTAGGGTGAACTAGGGTCTAGACCTCGGTGGCAGCAGCGGAAGCGCCGGCTGCCAGGAAGCGATCGTAGCCTTCTTCTTCGAGCCGGTCAGCCAGCTCAGGTCCGCCTTCTTCGGCGACCTTGCCGTCAACGAAAACATGCACGAATTCCGGCTTGATGTAACGCAGAATCCGGGTGTAGTGGGTGATCAGCAGGGTGCCCATCTTGCCGCCTTCCTGGGCGCGGTTAACACCCTCGGAGACAATCTTCAGGGCATCGACGTCAAGGCCGGAATCGGTCTCGTCGAGCACCGCGAACTTCGGTGCGAATAGCTCCAACTGCAGGATCTCGTGGCGCTTCTTCTCACCGCCGGAGAAGCCCTCGTTGACGTTACGCTGAGCGAAGTCGGGGTCGATCCGCAGCTGAGTCATCGCCGCTTTGACGTCCTTGGTCCAGGTGCGCAGCGCCGGAGCTTCGCCATCAATGGCCGTCTTCGCGGTGCGCAGGAAGTTGCTCATCGTGACACCCGGGATTTCCACCGGGTACTGCATGGCGAGGAAGAGCCCAGCCCGAGCACGCTCGTCAACGCTCATCTCCAGCACATCTTCACCGTCCAGAGTGATTGAGCCTGAGTCGACGATATAACGCGGGTGACCAGCGATGGTCGAGGCCAAGGTCGACTTACCGGAACCGTTCGGGCCCATGATGGCGTGGGTCTCGCCGGTGTTAATGGTCAGGCTAACGCCCTTGAGGATTTCTTTCTTACCCTGCTCCGTCTCAATGCTGACGTGCAGGTCCTTGATTTCCAGGGTAGACATATCTTCTTCTTTCACTAAAAGTCAGTACTAAAATCTGTGGTTACTCGGCGTTGACGCCGTTGAGCACTTTGGAGATATCAACGTAAACATCGTCTCCGACGGTGGTCAGCTCAAAGACCGGAACCGGTTCGTAAGCTGGCAGGGTCAACGGCTCGCCAGTGTTCAGATCGAAACTCGAGCCATGCGCCCAGCATTCGATCGTGCACCCTTCGACGTCGCCCTCGCTCAAGGAGATCTCGGCGTGCGAACAGGTGTCTCCGATCGCGTGCAAGACGCCCTCGGAGTCCTTGACGATGGCAACCGGCACATCATTGATCTCGACGCGGAGCGCGCTTTTCACCGCAACCTCGTCGACCCGACACACCAATTCAGCCGCCATTTAGAGCGCTCCCGACGCCTCAAGCTCACGTTCCAGCGCCGCCGCGAGTTCTTCCTCGAGGGCCGGTACCTTGATCTTCTGAATGATCTCGTTGAGGTAGCCGCGAACCACCAGACGGCGAGCATCCCGTTCGGAAATGCCGCGAGCCATCAGGTAGAACAGATGCTCGTCATCAAAACGACCGGTCGAGCTAGCGTGCCCAGCACCCTCGATCAACCCGGTCTCAATCTCCAGATTCGGCACCGAATCCGCCCGGGCGCCATCGGTCAGAATCAGGTTCTGATTCTTCTCGTAGCTATCGGTGCCAATCGCCTGCTTCTGGATCAGCACATCGCCCACCCACACGGTGTGCGCATCAGCGCCTTGCAAGGCACCCTTGTAGAGCACATTCGACTTGGAGTTCGGCAGGTTGTGGTCAATAAAAGTGCGGTGTTCCAGGTGCTGACCGGCATCGGCGAAGTACAGCCCGAACAACTCGGCTTCAGCACCCTCACCGGCATAACGCGCATTCACATTGAGCCGCACAATAGCGCCGCCCAAGCTGACCGCGACGTGCTTGAACTTCGCGTCCTTGCCCACCGCGGCGTCGTGCTGACCAAGGTGTTTGGCGGTGTCTTCCCAGCGCTGCACGCTGACTACGGTCAGTTCGGCTCCCTCTCCGACAATGATCTCGAGGTTGCCATTGAAATCCGCGCTGCCATGGTGATCGAGGATCACCACTGCCCGCGAGTTCGCACCGGCTTCCAGCACGCAGTGTGAATTGGCTCGGCGTCCCTCGCCCTGACCGGTAATAGTCAGTTTGAGCGGTTCGGTGAGTTCAGCATCGGCCGGAATCCCGAAGTAGTGCGCCTCGGCCACATCGGCGGAAGCCACTGCTGCGGCCCGGTCCGCGGGAACCAGCACGGTACCGCGCGGGGCCTGGTTGACAGCCAGCGCGCGCTCCACAATGTTCGAGGGAATCTCGACCTGGTAGCTGGCAGCGCCCTGCTCACTCGGTGTCTCGCTGAACAGGTTGGCAAGTTTCTTCACCGGGGTGAAGCGCCACTCTTCCTCAAAGCCGCTGGGGACTTTGAAATCGGCCACCGTGAAACTGGTCAGCCGCTCGGCCCGCGAGGCCATCACTTCGGTGCCGTGGCTATGGTGTTTGTCCACCTTGGAATCGAGCAGGGTCTCGCCCTCTTCGCTCATTCCGGCAATAACGGGGGTGCTCACTAGCCCACCGCTCCTTCCATTTGCAGTTCGATCAGCCGGTTCAGTTCCAGCGCGTATTCCATCGGCAATTCACGGGCGATCGGCTCAATAAAGCCGCGCACGATCATCGCCATCGCTTCGTCTTCCGGCATACCGCGGGACATCAGGTAGAACAGCTGCTCTTCGCTGACCCGGGAAACCGTGGCCTCGTGCCCCATCGAGACATCATCTTCGCGAATATCGACGTAGGGGTAGGTATCCGAACGGGAGATGGTATCCACCAACAGTGCATCGCAACGCACCGTGTTGGCCGAGTGCTCAGCACCCTCACGGATCTGCACCAGACCGCGGTAGGCCGCGCGGCCACCGCCGCGAGCCACCGACTTGGAAATGATCGAGGACTTGGTGTTCGGCGCGATGTGCACCATCTTGGAACCGGTGTCCTGGTGCTGGCCCTCGCCCGCGAAGGCGATTGACAGCGTCTCGCCCTTGGCGTGCTCACCGACCAAGTACACAGCCGGGTACTTCATCGTCACCTTGGAACCGATATTGCCATCGATCCACTCCATGGTGGCACCCTCATGGGCGATGGCGCGTTTGGTGACCAGGTTATAGACGTTATTCGACCAGTTCTGAATCGTGGTGTAACGCACTCGGGCGTTCTTCTTCACCACGATTTCGACGACGGCGGAGTGCAGCGAATCCGAAGTGTAGATCGGCGCGGTGCAACCTTCGATGTAGTGCACATACGAGCCCTCATCGGCAATGATCAGGGTGCGCTCGAACTGACCCATGTTCTCGGTATTGATCCGGAAGTAAGCCTGTAGCGGGATCTCCACGTGCACGCCCGGCGGCACGTAGACAAAAGAACCACCCGACCAAACGGCGGTGTTCAAGGAGGCGAACTTATTGTCACCCACCGGAATGATGGTGCCGAAGTACTCCTGGAAGATCTCCGGGTGCTCCTTGAGCGCGGTATCGGTGTCGAGGAAGATCACCCCCTGCTTTTCCAGATCCTCGCGGATCTGGTGGTAAACCACCTCAGACTCGTACTGTGCGGCCACACCGGCCACCAGGCGGTTACGTTCGGCCTCCGGGATGCCCAGCTTCTCGTAAGTGGTGCGAATATCTTCGGGCAGCTCTTCCCAGCTCTCGGCCTGCTTCTCGGTAGACCGCACGAAGTACTTAATGTTGTCGAAGTCGATGCCAGAGAGATCGGCGCCCCAGTTGGGCATCGGTTTACGGTCGAAGTACTTCAAACCTTTGAGCCGGAGGTCGAGCATCCACTGCGGTTCGTTCTTCTTGGCTGAGATATCCCGGACGACCTCTTCGCTCAGACCGCGACGCGCGTTCTCGCTCGCTTCGTTCTTATCCGACCAGCCAAAGGCATAATTACCGATGCCCTCGAGCTCGGGGTTACGCTCCAGAATGTCGGTGATTACCCCATCGCTGGCTGTATCCGTCTGGCCGATGGCTATTTGATCTGTCATCACTACTGCCTTTCTAGCAGGTCGAGCTTTGCCTTTTCCCGGGGTTCTTCTGCCGAAGAACGACCGGTAGGAATATGGGTGGTGCAGACATGTCCACCGCTCGCCAGGGTGGAGAGCCTGCGGACATCGAGGCCGAGCAACTGGGAGAATGCCTCAGTCTCAGCCTCACAAAACTCTGGATATTCGGCGGCAAGCTCCAGCACCGGGCAATGCCCTTGGCAAAGTTGCACAGCTTGCAGCGGTCCCGCCGCGTGCAGGGTGGTTGCCGAAGCGACGTAACCGTCGGCACTCAAAGCTTGAGAAAGAATCTCCGCCCGGCGGCCCACATCGTCTCCGGCCTCCGCCAATAATGGCGCGTAGCGCGCCTTCATTGCGGCAAAGCGTTGCTCGGCAAAGACTTTCACCGCGCCGTCGCCGGTGGCCGCCACTAATTGTTTGAGCGCGGTGCGGGCGATCTGCAAATAATCGTTTCCCAGCCCTGATTGTCCTTGACTGGAAAGTACATAGCGGCGAGCTGGTCGGCCCGCTCCGGTCCCCGAGCCACGCACTAGTTTCACTTCGATCACACCGGATTTTTCCAGTTGGTCGAGATGCCGCCGAACCGCAGCCGGAGTCAGCCCGAGCATACTTCCCAATTGGGCCGCGCTGGCCGGACCGTGCTCCAGCACGGCATCGCGGACCCGGTCCCGGGTTCGCTCGTCGCTGTCTGGGCTACCTTGAGGAATGCTAGTTCCCGTCGGCGCCTCAGCGGCCACTGCCGCTTGAGAATTAACCGTCACGGAATACACAACACAATTATGTCCTAATAGCTTCCCGCCAGCTACTTAGGCAAGCCTTTCAGTGCCGTGATCCCCCGCACATGAGTGGCTAGTCACACATCGTCACAGCTATTTTGCCGCCAGCTTGGTCAGCAGATCGGCAGCAATTGGCCCGGCCGTGCCAGCGCCTAAACCACCGTCTTCAACAAAAACCGCAACCGCAAGATCGCCCTGAGCGGCAATCATCCAGGCGTGGGTTTTCGGCGGCTTGGCGTTGCCGTATTCAGCGGTACCGGTCTTAGCAATTACCGCACCTCCCGGCAGATTCTGCAGCACCGCAGCGTGACCGCTAGTCACCACCGCCGCCATCATGTCCTTAAGCGCGACGGCCTCGGCAGCGGTGAGCGGCTTGACCGGTGGCGCGCTGCTGGCCGAGGAGGTCGCAGACGCGCTGGGCTGAGCACTACCGCTGGGCTGGGCGCTGCCATTGGTCTGGGCGGAGCTATCTGCGGGATCCTGCACGAGCTTGGCCTTGACCAGCGAGCCATGACTGACACTGGCGGCCACCACCGCGAGCGTCCAAGGCGAAGCAAGCACGGTGCCCTGACCGATCATGGAGGCAGCGTGCTCAGCATCGGTGCCGGTCAGTTTGACATTGCCGGCGAACGCCTCGGTACCCAGATTCTCGCCAGCCTGCGCCCCGATGCCAAGACTCGCCGCAGCGTCGGCGAGATCTTGTTGACTCAGTTTCTGTGCGTTTGAGACAAAAGCGGTATTACAAGAGTGTGCAAAAGCATCGCGCAAGGTGATCTGGCCGATGCTCGACTCCGGGTATCCGGGAGCATTTTTAAAGCTGGTACCGCCAGCCGCTACCGATGGAGTGCACGAAACGATGCTCTCGGGGGTCAGGCCCTTACGCAGCAGTGCCAGTGAAGTCACTGTCTTGAAGGTGGACCCGGGTGCATACTGCCCCAGGAGGGCGGTGTTGTATCCATTGCTGCCCGGCCCATTGGCTGCCGCCAATACCGCTCCTGTTGACGGTTTGATCACCACCACCGAGGAAGCGGAACTTGTCTTTGCCAACACAGTTTCCGCAATCGTCTGAGTGTTCGCGTTCAATGTGGTCTTGAGGTTACTGCCCGCCTTCGCCTCAGTGCTGAACAGTACTCGCGGCTCGCTAGCGCTGTTGTCGGGCTTTTTCTCGACGACCTGAATTCCGGGGCTACCCGCCAGTTCTTGATCGAACTGAGCTTGCATGCCGCTCAGCCCGGTGAGATCGCCAACCTTTAGTCGGCCCTTCGACTTTTCGATCAATTCGGCGGTGGCTTCGCCGACCGTGCCCAGGATGGCACGGGCAAAATTTCGGGTCGGGGCCAGGGGCAGCGTGGCCTTGATCGCTACGGCGCCGGTAATCGCGGCAATTTGCTGGTCAGTGACGGTCCGGTTGGCGTCATCGCGCAAGGAAATAGCCTGTACGAAGGCCTGCGGTCCGGCGGCTTGCACTTGTTTGAGGTAACTTGCTGCATCAATATCCAGCAGTGTGGCCAGGGCTTGCGCGGAGGCCGCCTGCGCTGCGGCAGGAACCTTGGTTTTATCAATACCAATATTCAGCACCGGCCGATCTTCCACCAACACCTGACCGGCATCACCGAGAATCTTGCCGCGCGGGGCGGACGTGCTCTTGAGCTGCAGCACATCCCCGGCGGTGAAATTGGGAATCACCAGCTCCGGCGTCCAGCCGGTGGTCCAGGTCTTATCGTTGCGGCTCAACGTGGCTGTGGTGTTGTATTTCCAGCTCTCGCTGCCGAATTTCCACTCGTAGGCAAAAGTTGCGGTGACCTTGTCTTTGCTGTCTTTCTCCGGCTCCACGGAGGCCAGGCTGACCTGCGGTTTGACCTCACCAAGTGGCTTGATCAGTTCGCTGAAAGACTTAGTAGCGTTTTCTCCGCTGACCGAATCGGCGAAGCTCAGGGATTTCAGATCACCCGCGTTCAAGGCGTTCGCTAGTTGTTGCGCGGCATCCTTTGCGCCATTGTCCCCGTTATCGCAGGAACTCAGAGCGAGCGCCAACAGCAAAGCTGGAACGGTCAGGGCGAGGGTTTTCAGGGTCCGGATTCTTCTGCTCTGCACGCGACCCAGTATGCCAAATAAACTTGAGAATAGTCTTACTACTCAGCGTAGAAAAGAGTGCCGTAGACTAGAGGGCGTGCCCGACGCCTCCTCCCCCGCCCTCATCATTGACGGCCTAGTTAAAGACGTCGGCCCGGTCCCGGCTCTCGACGGCCGAATGAAACGGGTGATTAGCGGACTCTCATTGACCGCCGAGTTCGGCCAGGTAACAGTGCTGTTGGGGCTCAATGGTGCGGGTAAGACCACCACTTTGGAATGCGCTCAAGGTTTACAGAAAAGACAGGGCGGCAAGATTTCACTGCTCGGCGTTGACCCGGAAATGGCAGATGCGGCTTTGCGCGCCCGGGTTGGCGTCATGTTGCAGGATGGCGGCCTGCCGCCCGCGTTGCGGCCCATCCCACTGCTGCGCCACGTCGCTGGGATGTATCAAGACCCGTGGCCGGTCGACGAACTGGTGCAACTGCTCGATATCGAGTCCTTTGCCAGCACCTCGATTCGGCGGCTCTCCGGTGGCCAAAAGCAGCGAGTCGCCCTGGCCGCCGCATTGGTCGGCAGGCCGGAAATGGTTTTTCTCGATGAGCCCAGCGCCGGTCTAGATCCGCAATCAAGGCAACTGGTCTTCGAGCTGATTCGCAAGTTGCGCAGCGATGGCCTCGCGGTGGTGCTCACCACTCACCTGCTCGACGATGCACAGCGTTTGGCCGATTATGTCTACATCCTCGATGATGGCCGGACCGTCGCTGAAGGCACCGTGCCTGAACTACTCAAGGCAGCGGATCATAACTCTTCAACCCGCACTCTGACTTTCGATGCCACTCCCGGCCTGACCCCGACGTTACGTGACGAACTGAGGCTGGTTGAGACCCGACCCGGCAGTTACACCGTGAGCGGCCCGCTGCAAAGCAGCGACTTGGCTGATTTGGCTGGGTGGTGGGCAACCCATCAGGTAATGCCCACTTCGATCAACTTGGCTTCACGCTCGCTCGAGGATGTTTTTCTCGACATCGCGAACATTGCCGCGCTGGAGAGGGCACAGAAATGACTGAGCAGATACTAAGCAGCCCGATCCATCCGGGGCAGGCGCGCCCGGTGCCACTGGCCCGGCGAATTGTTTTACAAGCTCGCTACGAAACCAACACCATGCTGCGCAATGGCGAACAGCTCATTCTGGCTATTGTGCTGCCTTTACTCGGGCTGATAGCTCTGGTGGTGACCCCGCTACTCGATGATCTGGGGCAGAGCCGAATCAATATTGCGGCACCTGGAATCTTGGCGCTCTGCGCGATGTCTACGGCTTTTACCGGCCAGGGCATAGCTACCGGCTTCGACCGCCGTTACGGCGTACTGCGCTTCCTCTCCACCACCCCGCTGGGTCGTAGCGGGCTGATCGCGGGAAAAGTGATTGCCGTGCTCGCGGTGTTGGTGATCCAGGTCATCGTGATCGGTGCGGTGGCGCTTCTCCTCGGTTGGCAGCCACATTTCCCCGGTGTGCTCTTGGGCATTCCCTTGCTGGTCCTCGGAGCACTGTCCTTCACTTCGCTGGGCCTGCTCATTGCCGGCACCGCGCGGCCGGAAGCTACCTTGGCGCTGACCAACTTGCTCTGGATCTTACTCGGCGCCCTGGGCGGCATTGTGCTGCCGCCGAGCCGTTCACCGGGGCTCATGTCGGACATCGTGCAGTTCTTACCCTCCGGTGCCCTCGGCGAAGCAATGCGCTCGGCAATGTTGCACGGAAGTTTCAATATTTTCTCGGTCATCGTGCTTTTGGTTTGGGCGGTGGTTGCCTCGGTGGCCGCCGTGAAATGGTTCAAATGGAGTTGAAATGAGTACCCTGTATCGGTCGTTGCTGGCCAAGCTACCCACCACGGTCAACACCACCGTCCGGCGGCTGACCATTGCCTCGCTGATCGGCCAGATCGTGCTGGTCGGCACCGGCGGTGCGGTGCGGCTGACTTCCTCAGGATTGGGCTGCCCAACCTGGCCTAAGTGCACAACTGATTCTTTGGTGAACACCCCGGAAATGGGCATCCACGGCTTCATCGAGTTCGGTAACCGCACCCTGACCTTCGCGCTGGCCCTCGTCGCGGCAGCAATGCTGATCTCCTTGCTCGGAATCCGCAAAGAACAGCCGGTCATGTTCTGGCTGTCTTTCGGCTTGCTGGCCTCCATTCCGGCGCAAGGCGTAATCGGCGGGATCACCGTGCTCAGCAACCTCAACCCCTGGGTGGTCGGCTTTCACTTCCTGGTCTCGGCGACCCTGGTGATTTTCTCCATGCTGCTGGTCAACCGCGCCTATGGTCGGCCACCGGAAAGCCAAAAGCCGGTACGCAGCACGCTCCGTCAGCTCTCTCTGGTCGCCGCGATACTGGTTGGTGTAACGGTGGTTCTCGGCGTGATGGTGACCGGTTCCGGCCCACACGCCGGCGACGCCGATGCGCCTCGTAATGGACTTGAGCCCGAGCTGATTACTCGCATTCATGCCCTGCCGGTCTACCTTTTGGTGGCCTGCACCTTGGTGTTGATCCTCTTGTGCTGGCGCCGTGGCGGCGGAGATTTGCTGCGCTCCGCGACGCTCTGGCTCCTGGCAGTGGTGATCTTGCAGGCCGCAGTTGGCTTTGTGCAGTACTTCACTGGGCTGCCGATTGTGCTGGTTGGCTTGCACATGCTGGGTGCTGCGGCGCTGCTGGCGGTCGGCACCAACCTCGCCGACGTCGCACTGCGGGCCCGACGCACCGCCTGAGAACTTGCCGCGGCAAGCTGGGGTTCACGATAGCGAACAGCTGAGAAACCGCAGAACGCGTAGTGACCTCTAAGCAGGCAGAACGGATGGGCGCTTAGCCCATGAGCGGCTGGCCGATGAAGGGATCAGCGGCGAGCGCAACGAAGAGGAAAGTCAGATAGCTGATTGAGCCGTGGAAGACCTTCATGGCGCCCTTATTGGTCAACGTATTGTGCTGTGCTTTGCTGTACAAGCGGTGCGCCTCGACTAAGAACCAGGCACCAGCCGCCAGCGCGACGACTGTGTAGACAATTCCGGCACGTCCCAGCGGTATCATCAGCAGCGAACAAGCCACCATCGCCCAGGCGTAGAGAACTACCTGCACTGAGACGATGCGCGCGCCAGCTACAGCGCCCAGCATCGGCACTTTCGCGGCGTTGTAGTCCTCGCTGTAGCGCATTGAAAGCGGCCAGTAATGCGGCGGCGTCCAAAGGAAAATCACGCTGAATAGAATGACTGCGGGCCACTCGACCCGGTTGGTCACCGCGGCCCAGGCGATCAGCACTGGCATGCAGCCAGCAATGCCACCCCAGACGATGTTCTGCGCGGTACGCCGCTTCAGCACCAAGGTGTAAACCACCACGTAGAAGAAAATCGCGGCCGCACCGAGCACGCCGGAGAGCGGATTAGCGCCAAACCAGAGAATCACAATGGCGAGCACTCCGAGCGCCCAGGAGAAAATCAGGGCTTCCCGCGGGCTGATCGCACCGGTGACCAGAGGTCTGTTCTCGGTGCGGTGCATTACTTTGTCAATATCGCGATCAATGTAGCAGTTGAACGCTCCAGCACTACCGGCGGCGAAGGCACCACCCACCATGGTGGCAATAATCAGCCAGATATCGGGGAACGAGCGGGCCGCGAAAATCATCGTCGGCAAGGTGGTCACCAGAAGAAGCTCGATCACTCGCGGCTTGGTCAGAGCGAAATAAGCCTTAGCCTTAGCGCTGAAACCTAGTTTCTGCGGAGTCGTCGACTCCAGCGGTGTCGTTGCACTCTGCGTTACACGCACGTCTCACCCATATTTCTCATCCAGCTGGTATCTAAATTCATTCTACCTCGGATAGAAACCGCTCAATTGCCCTTCGGCGCCAGCTGCGTGGTGGGCTGCTCAAGTCAGTGTGACGAGTTAGACGCCATATAGTTGCGGGGGCCACAGGGCTTAAGCACTAAGCTGGAAGTCGGAGTTCAAGAATGCACGATATTCGCAAGAGAGGGCACAGTTTTCGATGCCACAGCAAGCGCAAGAATTTTCATGGACCGAGCTAGACCAGAAAGCCGTTGACACCGTTCGAGTGTTGGCCGCCGATGCGGTGGAGAAGGTGGGAAATGGCCACCCGGGCACCGCAATGTCTCTAGCCCCTGCCGCTTATTTGATCTTCCAGAGGTTACTCAAACACGATCCTGCGGATCCCCTGTGGGCTGGCCGTGATCGTTTTATCCTCTCCCCCGGGCACACCTCGCTGACCCTTTACATCCAGCTCTTCCTTTCCGGCTACGGGCTGGAATTGAGCGATCTGGAGTCGCTTCGTACCTGGGGTTCACTCACTCCGGGGCACCCCGAGTACAAGCACACCAAGGGCGTGGAAATCACCACCGGCCCGCTGGGCCAAGGCTTGGCTTCCTCGGTGGGCTTCGCTTACTCGCAGCGCCGGATGCGTGGCATGTTCGACGCCGACGCCGCCCCGGGCAGCAGCCCCTTCGATCACAATATTTGGGTGATCGCTTCCGACGGCGACTTACAGGAGGGTGTCACCTCCGAGGCCTCGTCGCTTGCCGGGCACCAGGAACTCGGCAATCTGGTGGTGCTCTACGACCAAAACCACATCTCGATTGAAGATGACACCGACATTGCTTACTCCGAGGACGTGCTGAAGCGCTACGAAGCTTATGGCTGGCACGTGCAGCGGGTGGACTGGACCAAAACCGGCGAGTACGTCGAGGACGTCGCCGAACTCTACCGGGCTCTGATCGAGGCGAAGAACGAGACCTCAAAGCCCTCGATTATTGCGCTGCGCAGCATCATCGGCTGGCCCGCACCGACCAAGCAGAACACCGGTAAGATTCACGGTTCTGCACTGGGTGCTGAAGAGGTAGCTGGTTTGAAAAAGTTCTTGGGCTTCGACCCGGAGAAGAGCTTCGAGGTCGACGCTGAGGTGCTGGCCCATGCCCGCCAGGTCGTCGAGCGAGGTGCCGCCGAGCACAAAGAGTGGGACACCGCCTTCGGTGAGTGGCAAAACACCCATCCGGAGGACGCCAAATTATTGGCTCGAATTGAGTCCGGCGCGCTACCGGAGAACTGGACCGCGGCGCTGCCGAGCTTCGAAGCTGGCAAGGACGTCTCCACCCGCGCTGCCTCCGGAAAGGTGATCAATGCGATTGCCTCCGAGTTGCCGGAACTCTGGGGCGGCTCCGCGGACCTGGCAGAGTCCAATAACACCACTATCGAAGGTGCCGCTTCCTTCGTGCCGAGCGATCGGCAGACCAACGCCTGGTCAGGCAATCCCTATGGCCGGGTGCTGCACTTCGGCATTCGTGAGCACGCCGCCGCCGCGATCGTGAACGGTATTCACCTGGGCGGACCGACCAGAGCCTTCTCAGGCACCTTCCTGATCTTCTCCGATTACCAGCGTCCAGCCATTCGACTCGGCGCTCTCATGGGTGTGCCCAGCATTTATGTCTGGACTCACGATTCCATCGGCCTCGGCGAAGACGGGCCAACCCATCAGCCAGTCGAGCAGTTGGCTAGCCTACGCGCTATCCCCGGCCTGGACGTGGTGCGTCCGGGCGATGCCAATGAGGTAGCCCAGGCCTGGCGCGGCATTCTGGAGAACCGTGAGAACCCAGCCGGCATCGTGCTGACCAGGCAGAACATTCCCACCTACCAGCGCGGCAGCGGCGTTGCCACGGCAACCGAGTTCGGCTCGGCGGAAGGCGTGCTGCGCGGTGGCTATGTGCTCGCTGAAGCGGTGCGTACCGATGGCTCAGGAAACACCTCCATCGTCACCCCCGATGTCATCCTGATTGGCACCGGTTCCGAAGTTCAGCTCGCCGTCGAGGCCCGTGATGCACTGGCTAGCGAAGGAATCGCGGCCCGCGTCGTCTCGATGCCCTCGATCGAATGGTTCCACAAGCAGGACGCAGCCTATCGCGAGTCGGTATTGCCTTCGGCAGTCAAGGCCCGGGTTTCGGTCGAGGCCGGCCTGGCCTTGCCTTGGCGGGAATTCGTCGGTGACACCGGGCGTTCCATTTCGCTGGAACACTTTGGCGCCTCGGCCGATTACAAGCGTCTGTACGCCGAATTCGGCATAACCTCTGAGGCGGTCGCCACCGCGGCCAAGGACTCGATTCAAGCCATTCAAGCCGTTTAGTCTTTTGCGAAGAAATTTTAGGAGAGAGTAATGAGCGATCTAACCCCCACAGCACAACTTTCAGCGGCCGGTGTCTCCATTTGGCTCGACGATCTTTCCCGCGAACGGCTCAACAGCGGAAGCCTGCAGAAGCTGATCGAGGAGAAGAACGTGGTCGGCGTGACCACCAACCCGTCGATCTTCCAGGCCGCGATCTCCAACGGTGGCCCGTACTCCGAACAGGTCTCGGAGCTTGCCAGACGCGATGCCGACGTCGAGACGGCTGTTTTTGAGATCACCACCCAGGACGTTGCCAATGCCTGCGATTTGTTCGCGCCGATCGCCGAAGCCAGCAAGGGCGTCGACGGGCGGGTGTCCATCGAGGTCGACCCGCGCAAAGCCTGGGACACCGAGGGCACCATCGCCGAGGCCAAACGACTGCATGAGAAGGTCGGCAAGTCCAATGTGCACATCAAAATCCCGGCGACGCTAGAAGGCCTGGAAGCGATCACCGAGACTTTGGCCGCGGGCATCAGCGTCAATGTCACCTTGATTTTCTCGTTGGAACGCTACCGTGCGGTGATCAACGCTTTCCTGCTCGGCATCGAGAAGGCTAAAGAAAACGGCCACGACCTCTCCCAGATCCACTCGGTGGCGTCGTTCTTCGTTTCCCGGGTAGATACCGAGATCGACAAGCGACTTACTGCGCTGGCCGAAAAGGGCGAGCGTAGTGATGAGGCCAACGCGCTGAAGGGCAAGGCGGGCGTCGCGAATGCTCGGCTGGCCTACCAGATCTACCAGGAGCAGTTCGGCTCCGAACGCTGGAAGTTGCTCGCCGAAGCGGGCGCGCTGCCGCAGCGCCCGCTCTGGGCTTCCACCGGGGTGAAGGATCCGGCGTACCCGGACACCCTCTACGTCACTGAGCTAGTGGCTCCGAACGTGGTGAACACGATGCCGGAGAAGACCCTCGATGCCACCTTCGATCACGCAGTCGTTACCGGCGACACGGTAACTGCACACTATGACGAGTCGAATGCGGTGCTGAACGCCCTGGAAGGCCTCGGCGTGCACTACGACGACGTCGTAGCGCTGCTGGAGAAGGAAGGCCTGGAGAAGTTCGTGACCAGCTGGAATGAGCTGCTCGAAGATGTTCAGCAGACCCTCAATAGCGCAAAGGAAGCCTAAGATGTCGAGCCTTTCTTTCGCTGCCAGTGGTGCCGCGCTGGCGGCAGCCGAGCTGCATTTGCCAGCCTTGGTCGCCGACGAGGTGGCCTCCCGGATCTTCGCTCAGGACCACACGCTCTGGGGTAAGGACGCCGAGTCCGAAGCTTCGATTCGACTCGGCTGGGTGGAAGCTCCAGCGATTTCTGCTCCGTTAGTTGAGCAGATTGTCGCGCTGCGCGCCGAGCTGCAGGCCGAGGGTGTCAATCACATTGTGCTCGCCGGGATGGGCGGCTCCTCGCTGGCCCCCGAGGTGATCACCAAGACCGCAGGCGTCGAGCTCACCGTATTGGATTCCACCGACCCGGAGCAGGTCCGTGACGCGGTCAAGGATCGGCTTCAGGAAACCGCCCTGGTGGTGTCCTCGAAGTCCGGTTCCACCCTGGAAACCGACTCACAGCGGCGTATTTTCGAGCAAGAATTCAATGCTGCCGGGATCGATGCCAAGCGCCGCATCATTGTAGTCACCGACCCGGGTTCGCCACTCGATGCCTCGGCCCGCGAAGCCGGTTACCGCGCGGTATTCAATGCCGATCCGAATGTCGGTGGACGTTATTCGGCCTTGACTGCTTTCGGTCTGGTGCCTTCTGGCTTGGCCGGTGTGGATATTCAGGCTCTGCTTGATGACGCCGAGGAAGCTGGCGAGATTCTGCGTGATAACGACGCCGATAATATTGGCCTCGGCTTAGGCAGCGCCTTGGGCGGCACTAACCCGCTGCGCAATAAGATCGTGATCGTCGATGAAGGTTCCGGCATTATTGGTTTCGCCGACTGGGCCGAGCAGCTGATCGCCGAGTCGACCGGCAAGCTGGGCACCGGCGTCCTCCCGGTGGTTGCCGATCCGAACTCGCCCGAGGTCTCCTCCGGCGCTGAGGATGTGCTGGTAGTCCGGTTGGTCTCCCCCGAGGAGGAGGTCGACCCGAGCGGCGATCAAGTAGTGCTCTCCGGTGGCTTAGGCGCCCAGATGATGCTCTGGGAGTTCGCGGTGGCGGTCGCTGGCCGACTGCTCGGCATCGACCCCTTCGACCAGCCCGACGTCGAGGCGGCCAAAAAAGCCGCCCGCGGTCTACTGGACGCCCGCCCGGAGCCGGTGCCGGCTAACTTTACTGACGGCGCCATTGAGGTGCGTGGCGGCGATTGGCTCGGTTCGGCAACAACAGTGACCGAAGCGCTCAAGGCCCTCTTCGGCGAGCTCAGCGGCGACGGTTATCTGAGCGTGCAAGCCTACTTTGATCGTTTGACGCACGCCTCGCTGGCTGGTGTCCGCGATCAGTTGGCCGCGATCACCAACCGCCCGGTGACCTTCGGCTGGGGGCCACGGTTCTTGCACTCCACCGGTCAGTTCCATAAAGGCGGCCCCGCAATCGGAGTGTTCTTGCAGATCACCGCGGCAGCCTCCGAGGATCTAGCCATCCCGGATCGGCCGTTTAGCTTCGGTCAACTGATCGAAGCGCAAGCCGCCGGTGATGCTCAAGTACTCGCCGAGCACGGTCGGCCGGTATTGCGACTGCACTTAACTGAGCGCGCGGACGGCGTCGCGCAGTTGGAATCCGTGATCGCACAATTGCAACAGGAAGCCTAAGAAGCAGATGACTGATTCAGCAGCTAGCTCGCATGCTGCCTCATCCAACGGCAAGAATCATCGCAATAACCCACTGCGCGATCCGCGCGACCGGCGGCTCTCCCGGGTCGCCGGGCCTTCCTCGCTGGTGATCTTCGGCGTCACCGGAGATCTCTCCCGCAAAAAGCTGATGCCGGCGGTCTACGACCTGGCTAACCGCGGCCTGCTACCGCCCAGCTTTGCGCTGGTCGGCTTTGCCCGCCGACAGTGGGAAGATGAGGATTTCGCCGCCGAAGTCAAAGAGTCGGTACAGGCCCACGCCCGTACCCCCTTTGATGAGGCGGTCTGGAATCAGCTAATGGACGGCATTCGTTTCGTGCAGGGTGAATTCGATGACGACGATGCTTTCAATCGGCTCAAGGAAACCCTTGAAGAGCTGGATGCTGATCGCGGCACCCGGGGAAATCACGCTTTTTACCTGTCGATTCCGCCGAAGGCCTTCGACTTGGTCTGCCGTCAGCTCTCCAAGCACGGGCTAGCCCAGTCCACTCCCGGGCACTGGCGACGAGTGGTGATTGAGAAGCCCTTCGGGCACGATCTGGAATCGGCACGGGCGCTCAATGACGTGGTCGAGTCGGTCTTCCCGCCGGATTCGGTGTTCCGCATCGACCACTACCTGGGCAAAGAAACAGTGCAGAATCTGTTGGCCCTGCGCTTCGCGAATCAGCTCTTCGAGCCGCTCTGGAACGCCAACTACGTCGACCACGTGCAGATCACCATGGCCGAGGACATTGGCACCGGTGGCCGGGCAGGGTACTACGACGGCGTCGGGGCGGCTCGGGACGTGATTCAGAACCACTTGCTGCAACTACTCGCGCTGACCGCGATGGAGGAACCGATTTCCTTCAACGCCGAGGATCTGCGGGCCGAGAAGGAAAAGGTGCTGGCCGCGGTCAAACTGCCAGAAGATCTCTCCACCCACTCCGCTCGCGGCCAATTTGCGGGCGGCTGGCAAGGCGGCGAGAAGGTTCTCGGTTATTTGGAGGAAGAGGGTATTCCCGCCGATTCCACCACCGAGACTTACGCCGCGGTGCGACTCGATATCAACACCCGGCGCTGGTCGGGTGTGCCCTTCTACCTGCGCACCGGTAAGCGGCTGGGCCGCCGGGTGACCGAAATTGCAGTGGTTTTCAAGAAGGCGCCTAATCTGCTGTTCACCGATCACAGCGACGATGAGTTCGGTCAGAACGCGGTAGTCATCCGGGTGCAGCCGGATGAGGGTGTCACCATTCGTTTCGGATCCAAGGTGCCCGGCACCCAGATGGAAGTCCGCGATGTCACGATGGACTTCGGCTATGGACACGCTTTCACCGAAAGCAGCCCGGAGGCTTACGAACGCTTGATTCTCGATGTTTTGCTGGGTGAGCCGCCGCTCTTCCCGCGGCATCAAGAAGTCGAACTGTCCTGGAAGATCCTTGACCCCTTTGAGAAGTTCTGGGCCACGGAGGGTAAGCAACCCGAGTCCTATCCGCCGGGCAGCTGGGGTCCCGCCTCAGCCGACGAACTGATGAACCGTGACGGACGAAGCTGGAGAAGGCCGTGATTATTGATCTACCCGATACAACGACGTCCAAGGTCTCCAAGGAGATCCAGTCAATGCGGGAAAAAGGTGGCGTGGTAACGCTAGGTCGAGTGCTTACCTTAGTGGTGCTGACCAAGAGCGGTTATGAAGAGGAAGCCATTGAGGCTGCCAATCTGGCCAGCCGGGAGCACCCGTGCCGGATCATTGTGCTCGCTGATGCTTCTGAGCAGGACGAAACTAAGCTCGATGCCCAGATTCGGGTGGGTGGCGACGCCGGTGCCTCCGAGGTGATTGTGCTGCATGGTTACGGCGACCTCGCTAATCAGAGCGAATCGCTGGTCTCCGCGCTCTTGCTGCCGGACGCCCCAATCGTGGCTTGGTGGCCACACGGCATCCCCGCGGTTGCTTCGGAAACGTCGATCGGTAAGATCGCGCATCGCCGGATCACCGATTCCGCGAATGAGCCGAACCCGCGTGAAGCTCTGGAACACATTAGTCAGAGCTACACCGAGGGCGACACTGATTTAGCCTGGACCCGTCTAACGAACTGGCGGATTCAGCTGGCTGCGGCCTTCGATCAGCTCGACGACGAACCGGTGACCTCACTGCTGGTGGAGGGTGCCTCGGACTCGCCAAGCACGATGCTGCTGGCCGCTTGGTTGCATGAAGCTTTGCAGGTGCCGACCACGGTGATCGAGGATCCGGCCGGTACCGGGATTCGGCGCGTGGTGCTGGAACGCCAGGGTGGATCTATTGAGTTACTGCGGCCGGGAACCCAGGAAGCCACCCTGACTCAACCGGGACAGCCAGTGCAGCATATTTCCCTGCCACGGCGTTCTTTGCAAGACTGTCTTTCGGAAGAACTTCGCCGACTTGACCCAGATGAGGTTTTTGGCGAGGTTATCACCGAAGGCTTAAGCAGTTTGCTGGCCAATGAACAGCGCGAGGTAGGCTAAATGAGTTCAGCACCCGGACCAGTTCGGATCAATATTCACCCCAGCTTTGAGGTGCTAGCTGCCACCACAGCGGCCAGATTGATCACCAAACTGCTCGACGTGCAGAACGAGAGAGGCGAAGCCACTGTGGTGCTGACCGGTGGCACGGTGGGCATTGCCACCCTCAAAGCGGTGGCGGATTCAGCGGCCTGCCTAGCCGTTGACTGGTCAAAGGTCAATTTCTGGTGGGGCGACGAACGTTTTCTGCCCGCTGACGACGCCGACCGCAACGCTCGACAAGCCGAGGATGTGCTGCTCTCGAAGATTGGTGTGGACCCGGAACGAGTGCACCGAATGGGGAGCTCCGACGAGTTCGCCGATTCCCAGGCCGCTGCTGAGCGATATGCTCAGCAGCTAGCTCTCGCGGCAGCTGCTGAGCATCCTGACGAGGACCCGGAAGGCCTGGATACCACGGCCATCGTCTGGCAGGCCTTGCCCCGCTTCGATGTGCTGCTACTTGGTATTGGGCCGGACGGGCATATCGCCTCGCTCTTCCCGGAGATGGCCGGCATCCGCGTCAACGATGCCTTAGTGGTTGGCGTGGAAAACTCCCCCAAACCACCGCCCTCCAGAGTGTCCCTAACGTTGCCAACAATCAACTCGGCTCAAGAGGTCTGGATGGTGGTCGCTGGCGAAGATAAGGCTGGGGCCGTTGGTTTAGCTTTGGCGGGGGCTAATCCCGTTCAAGTACCGGCGGCTGGCCCCGCTGGCCGAATCAAGACTCTCTGGTTGCTGGACCAGGATGCCGCCGCAAAAGTGCCCGAGAACCTATTCCTTGGTGGTGCCAGCTAGAGCTAGGGGTGACAAACTAGCCCCTCGGGCCATCAAAGGTGGCAGTCTAGCTGTAGAAAGATCGCCATCTCCCTCCCGGTACCCTTGCGGCGAGAAGCTCCAGGCGGAGGAACTATTTCCCGGATGCTGAACTGCGCCACGCACGATCAAGCGATTTCGCCCAACGCAGCATCCGTTCGGAGTACCCAGGACTCGGAAAAGTGCCATCCACCGCGACGTCAAGAATGCCAAAATCTGGATCAACTGGAGGTCCAACCGGTAGCACCTCATTGACCAAAGCCTCACCTAGCGGTGCTGCTGGCGGTTGACGGTGGTTATTCGCCCGTACGGCTGCCTCAGTAAGGGAATGCACGCCCTGCAATCCTTCTCGTAAGAAGCATTGGAGTAGTGCCCATTCCCGCTCAAGCGAGGCTCTAGAACTGCGATCTGGAAACTGCAGAAAATAACAGGCAACATTGAGAGCGTGGAAACTCCCCCAAGGTTGCAATCTGGCATGGTCAAGGGCCAATAAGCGGTGAAATAGGTCCTCTGCGCTTAAAACACGATTCCCACCCGACGTCTCAGCCGGATGGGAATCGTGGGAAGCATACTCGTTCAGTTGGCCACCACTGTGCTGAACTTGATCACCAGGCCCAGCGCAATGATCACTGCGGCCCAGACTAGCCCCAGAATTACGGTGAACCGGTTGAGATTTCGCTCAGCCACACCCGAGGATCCGAGCGAGGAAGACATGCCGCCGCCGAACATATCGGAAAGGCCGCCACCGCGCCCTTTATGTAGCAGAATCAGCAGGGTCAGCAGGAACGAGGTGATACCCAGCAAAATCTGCAAAATGATGGTGAGAACTTGCACGGTGATCCGATTACCCTTCTGAGGTGTCCCGCTTCTGCGCTAAGCAGCCTTGGGTCAATAAGTCAGTGTAAAACTAAGTGAGCGCTAACGATAAAACTTTAGTCGGTCAGCAAATGCGACTCGAACCTAACAATATTAGCAAATTCGGCGACATCCAAGCTCGCCCCGCCGACCAGCACACCATCAACGTCACGTTCACGCAAAATTGATGCGACATTATTCGCCTTGACCGAACCACCATAGAGCAACCGGGCCTTTTCGGCGACCGATGTGTCAAAAATTTCTACTAGTTCGGCGCGCAGCGCGGCACACATTTCCTGCGCGTCCGCGGGCCCAGCCACTTCACCGGTGCCAATGGCCCAGATCGGCTCATAAGCTATCACCAATTCGGCGGCTTGCTGCTCGGTCAAGCCAGCGACGTCAGCACGCAACTGGGCCAAGGTATGCTCGACATGCTCGCCGGCCTGACGGACCTCGAGCCCCTCGCCCAGGCAGAGCACCGGGGTCAGCTGGTGCCGGTAGGCGGCATGCAGTTTGCGGTTCAGCAGTTCATCGGACTCGCCGTGGATGGTGCGGCGTTCGCTATGGCCAACCAGCACGTAGCGGCAAGCTAGCTTAGCCAGAAAGGCACCAGAGATGTCGCCGGTGTAGGCTCCAGAATCCTGATCCGAAAGGTCCTGAGCACCATAAACGACTTTCAGCTGATCGCCCTGAACCAGGGTCTGCACACCGCGCAGATCAGTGAAAGGCGGAAAAACCGCAACTTCCACCCTCGAATAATCATGCGAAGCATCGGAGAGAGTCCAAGCCAGTTTCTGCAGCAAGGTGATGCCCTGGACGTGGTCCATGTTCATCTTCCAGTTGCCCGCGATCAGTGGGGTTCGGTCAAATTTGCCGTTTGTTGAGGTGGTCACCTCAATATCCTATCCGGCTGAAGCGTTGTCGGCATGTTGATCGCGGATCACTGACCGCGATTAGTTGACTCTTCCTGATCTCGACCGAACAGCACGCCGGTAACGGCTCGCGCTCCAGTCAAAGGATCACCGTCGAGATTGCCACTCAGCCAAAGACTGGCATAGCCATGAACCAAAGACCAGGCAGCTAATGCGTTTGTGCGCTGATCCCCCAAGGGGCTGCCGTCACCGAGTCGGCTGATATTGTCTTTCAACGCGCGGTCGGCTCTGGCACGGGCTTCCTGCAGCGCCGGCTCGGCCGGATCGAAGAGGTCTTCACTGAACATCACCTCAAAATGGGCCCGGTGATTCACCGCGAATGCCACATAGGAAACCCCGACTTCCCGGAAGCTCTTGGTGAGTTGCGCAGTTTCTTCGAGCGAATCGGCGAGCAGCTGATACCCCTCGGCGGCGAGCGCGGTCAGTAAGCCTCGCTTATCACCAAAGTGGTGCTTCGGCGCAGCATGGGAGACATCAAGCTGACGGGCCAGCTCACGCAGACTGAGGTCACTAACCCCGCCGCGCTCAATCAAGTCGCTGGCACCGTCCAGCAGCGCGCGACGGAGGTCGCCGTGATGGTAGGAGCGTTCAGCAGCGTCGGTCATGTCCCCACTCTAACTCATCTTGACAATGGAAACATTCTATTTCAAGGTTATCTTGACAGTGAAAAGATTGAATATTTCCTCGGAGGATGACAGATGGAACCCCTGATTGCCCTGCTCGTTGCCTGGCCAGTACTACGTCTGATCGGTTACTTCGGTGTCCGTCGCCTTGCACACTGGCAAACTTCACTCCGCGGCGCTATCGCGGTGATGTTCACCATGACAGCGATAGTGCATTTCGTGGCCAAACGAGATGAGCTGATCGCCATGGTGCCACCCGGCCTGCCCGCACCTGAGCTGCTGGTGACAGTGACCGGGGTGCTTGAGTTCGCCGGCGCGATCGGACTACTTATCCCCCGCTTCGCGCGCAGCGCCGCAATCTGCCTCACCGTGCTGCTCCTAGTGATGTTCCCCGCCAATGTCTATGCCGCCCAGGCTGGCCTTGAGATGGCTCTGCTGCCGCGGACTATCCTGCAACTGATATTTTTGGCCGCCACCATCGCGGCCTCCTGGAAAACCTCGAGCGCGGCCGGCGAACCGACCGCGCCGAAGGCAAGCAGGGGCGTCCCAGGCTGATCTGCTAAGAACTGATTAAGATTTCGGCAGCCCCGGCGGGTTAGTCCGTGATGCACTGATGGCTTCGCTGCTGAGTCCCCAGCGTTCCAGCACCTTCTGATAGCTTCCATCCTTGATTAAGCCATTTATCGCAGCCGTGGTGGCTTCGACCAGTCCCGAGCCTTTCTTACTGGTCACCGCGATCTCAGCACTTAGCGGCCAGCCGCCTGGCACTAGGCCGAGAAGTTTCGTCTTTCCCGCTACCGCCGCCTTATAGGCACCGGTGGCGTTAGGTCCGAACGTGAGATCTGCTCGCCCGGATTGCAAAGCTAGCTCGCTGGCGGAATCGTCGTCGTAGTACTGAAACTCAATGGGAGCCAGGCCTTTCGCTTTATTCTGCGCGTCCCAGCTCAGCAGGATCTTCTCTTGGTTGGTGCCGCTACCGACGATGATCTTCTTTCCCGCCACATCGGCCGCCCCTTTGATTTCACCCAGCTTGCTGTCCGAACGAGCGTAGAAACCCAGAGTGTCATTGCGGTAGGTGGAGAAATCAAAGAGTTCCTTACGTTCCTCGGTCACCGTGACATTTGAGATAACCGCGTCGTATTTGCCCGAACGCACCCCGAGCGGCCAGTTGGCCCAGCTGGTGGCTTGCAAATCTAGCTTGAGCCCCAAGGCGTCCGCCAGTAGTTGGGCTAGGGCAGGGTCCGAGCCCACTATGTTCTTATTGCCCTCGGCATAAAAGGACAGCGGCGCGGTAAACGGGGCATTGCCGACCACCAAAGTGCCACGTTCCTTGATTGCTGCCGGTAGCAGGTCGTGGGCTTGCTGATTGAGCTTGCTTCGCAGCGGCGCGGCCTTCTCCGCCTCACTGACCGGATTAGCCGTAATCTCTGGAGCCCCGCTGCTAGCTGACTGTGCCCCAGTACCGGGGTCAGCGCAAGCGGTGAGTAAGGGAGCGAGCAGTGCCACGGCGAAGACCGCGGTAGTGAGAATCTTCTTTTTCATCGTCGTTCCTTCTGTCGATACTGGTCAGCGCACCACGGTCGAACTGGGAATGGCCTCATTGCTGAGCCCCCACCTCTGTAAGACCTGGCGGTAACTGCCGTCTTTGATGGCTGAGTTAATGGCGGCGCTCAAGGCGTCGACGAGTCCGTTGTTTTTCGCTGTGGTGGCTGCCACCAGGGTCTCACTGGGCCAGCCAGCATTGATTTGACCCACAATTTTCAGAGCACTGCTGGTGCTTTGCTGATAAACCGCACTTGGATAGGGCTGCAGCGAGACGTCGAGACGTCCGGCTTGTAGGCTGAGCAAAGTGTCACTAGCGCTACTGAAGTTCACCAACTCCGCTGGTTTCTTAGCTTCTTTTTCTAGTTGCGCGTTCCAAGCCAGCAGAATTTTCTCCTGATTGGTACCGCTTCCAACCGCCACCTTCAGCCCGGAAATATCCTCGGCCGAGTTAATCTGAAGGTTCGACTTCGTGGTGGCCAAGAACCCCATAAAGGCCGCCCGGTACGGTGCGAAATCAAAGAGTTTCTTACGTTCAGCATTAATACCGACGTTTGAGAACACCGCATCATAGTCACCGGACTGAGTTTTCAGTGGCCAACTCTCCCAGGAAGTCAGCTGGACGTTCAGGGAGAGTCCGAGTTTGTCGGCGACCAGCTGAGCCAGATCCACTTCCGATCCAATCACTGTCCGATCGTCGGTGGCGTGGAAGCTCAGCGGCGGGGTCGATCCGGTGGTAGCGACCACCAAGCTGCCCCGATTTTTAACGGCAGCGGGCACAAGTTTGGCCGCCGCAGGATCAAGCTGAGCACGGATTCGGTTTTGTTCCGGACCGGTATTAATCTGTGCACCGGAAGCAGCCGGTGAAACGGCGCTGACCGGGTCGGTTACTCCGCAAGCCACCAACGTCGATACCGCAATCAGTGACAACGTTAACGCGATAAGGCCTGAGGGAACTCGTCGCTGAACTCGAGTGAGTCGTTTTTTCATGTTTTTCCTAAAGGACTTTGGCCAGGAACGCCTGGGCACGTGGATGGGCAGCGCTGCTGAAAACATGTTCCGGCGAGCCTTGCTCAATGAGCTGACCGGCGTCCAGAAAAACAATCCGATCGGCGACTTCCCGAGCGAACCCGATTTCATGACTCACGATGATCATCGTGGTGCCGCTCTTGGCCAGGTTTTTGATCACATCGAGCACCTCGGTGACCAGCTCTGGGTCTAAAGCAGAGGTCGGTTCGTCGAAGAGCAAAACCTTAGGTTCCAAGGCAAGGGCCCTGGCAATGGCTACTCGTTGCTGTTGCCCTCCGGAGAGCTGACGTGGATAGGAATTAGCTCGATGTCGTAACCCCACTCGCTCCAGCAAATCAAGGGCCTTTTCGGTGGCTGCAGCCTTCTGCTGCCTCAAAGCTGCCCGCGGTGCCTCAATCACGTTCTCCAGCACACTCAGATGCGGGAACAGATTGAAGTTCTGGAAGACCATGCCAATCTGAGTCCGCTGCCTGAGGACTTCGCGCTCGGGAAGTTCGTGCAGCGCATCACCGCGACGTCGATAGCCAATCAGTTCACCATCAATTTCAACACTGCCCCGGTCAAGCTTCTCGAGATGGTTGATGGTGCGTAGCAGAGTTGATTTACCGGAACCTGAAGGTCCCAGGATAACCACCACTTCGCCGGGCTCGATCTGCAAATCAATGCCCTTGAGTACCTCAACGTCGCCGAAACGCTTATGCACCGAATGCAGCGCCACCTGGCCACGGCTCAGAGTCGCCGGGCCGCTCATCGGACAGCCTGCCGCTGACTGGGCCGGAATCTGGTCAGGCTGCTACGCAGTCGCTGCCAGGGGGTCTCCGGCATGTTCCGCGAGCTGCCCCGAGCGAAACGACGCTCAATGTAGTACTGCCCGACGCTGAGCACCGAGGTGATCAGCACATACCAAAGGGTGGCGACAAGAAGCAGCGGCAATACTTGCTGGGTACGGTTGTAGATCACCTGGATGGTGTAGAAAAGCTCATTGAAGGCGAGCACATAGACCACAGAGGTGCCCTTGACCAGACCAATGATCTCGTTGAAAGCGCTGGGCAAGATCGCTCTGAGCGCTTGCGGCAAGACGATCCGCAGCGCCCGGCGGCGACGCGGCAGGCCGAGCGCCGCTGCGGCCTCAAGCTGACCTTGATCTACCGAAAGAATACCGCCACGAATAATCTCGGCCGAATAAGCCGCTTGATGCAGGGTCAGCCCCAGCACGGCGGCGGCGAACTGACTGATCAAAGTAGTGGTCTGCACCTCGAAGAACACCGGGCCGAAAGGTACGCCCAGCTGGATCTTCTCGTAAAGGTAACCCAGGTTGTACCAGAGCAAGAGCTGCACTAGTAATGGCACCGAACGGAACAACCAGGTGTAAGCCCAGGACACCAACTGAAGCACCGGAGAGGCAGATATTCTCATCAGGGCCAAAAGGAACCCGAGCACGAAACCAGCGCTGCCAGCAATCGCGGTCAGCAGCAAGGTGGCGCCGAGCCCCCGCAATACCGACTCTGCGGTGAACCATTGGGCAACCACTCCCCATTCCCAGCGCGGGTTGCCAAGCACCGAGATGAACAAGGGCACCAGTGCCACGATGACCGCCACGGTAGCCACGGTGCGCCCGGGATGTCGGGCGGGCACGATTCGCAGCTCTTGATAACCATTCGGCGAAGGCGCATGCGGCCTCGCGGCAGCTCTACTCAAGGTCGTGGTCATGTGCTCAATTCCTTCCGAAAAGGCAACGGCCCGATGCTCTCGGGGTCGGCCTGCAGATCAAATTCAGCCCGGTACCCGGCAGCCAAATAGAGCGCCTTAGCTTCTGGCTGGCGGGGGCCGGTGGTCAGATAAATTTGCTGATAGCCGCGTCGATCGGCTTCTGCTTCCAATTCCGCCAGCACCCGCACGGCCAAGCCACGGCGTCGGTGTTCCGAGTGCGTCCAAATCCGCTTCAGCTCAGCGGTTTCCCGGTCGTAGCGTCGAAACGCACCCCCTGCCACGGGCTGGCCAGCCTCGAGCAGTACCAAAAAGTCCCCGTCCGGCGGAGAGAATTCTGCCGCCGGGTAGTTCAGCAACTCCTGATGCACTTCTCGGCGGCTCTGGCCGTAACGGCTGCTGTATTCAATCGCCAGCTC
This sequence comes from Psychromicrobium lacuslunae, assembly GCF_000950575.1. Taxonomy (NCBI): domain Bacteria; kingdom Bacillati; phylum Actinomycetota; class Actinomycetes; order Micrococcales; family Micrococcaceae; genus Psychromicrobium; species Psychromicrobium lacuslunae. The sequence continues at coordinate 843,225 of NZ_CP011005.1, read as the reverse complement.
CGCCAAGAGCGGCTGAATCAGACGATGTCGCTGATGCAGATGCCGAACCTCAAGTCGTAACGGTTCGGCTGTTTGCTGGTGGTGAGGAACCCGATTCTGCAAAGCTGGTGCAGCCACTCACGCCACCGCCCCTACGCTCTGCTGCGCTGCCGTCTGCTGCGCTGTTGTCTGCTGCGCTTCGCGCTGCTCGACAGCGGGCAATTTAGCGGCCTCCTCGCGAAGTAGCGGAATGACTTGTTCGCCGAAGTCCTTGGCATCTTGAAGTGTGTCGTAGCCCCTCACTGAGATGATGTCGATGCCGAGCTTGACATATTCAAGCAGCGCCTCGGCAACAACTTCCGGGGTCCCTACCAGGGCATTGGAATTCCCGCCACCACCGGTAATTTCCGCGGTCTTAGTCCACAGCGCTTTGCCAAAGCGCTCGCCCTGCGCCGCCAGTTCAAGCAAGCGCTGGGAGCCGCTATTTTCTGGCTGAGTGAGCGAGCGGCGGTGCCGGAAAGTGCTGGCCCCTTTGACGCGTTCCTCCAGCCGCTGGGCAATCTGTTCGGCCCGCTGCCAGGCTTGCTCCTGGGTGGGAGCCAGAATGGGCCGGAAAGCGACCTGAATTCGGGGCAAAGTCTCCCGGCCGGCCGCTGTTGCCGCCTGCCGAATGGATTCAATTTGCTCGGCCGTGCCGGCTAAGGTCTCGCCCCACAGCGCAAAAACATCCGCCTCGGCAGCACCAACCTGGTAGGCGGCGTCCGAGGAGCCCCCAAAGGAAATCAGCGGACGCGGCTGCTGCACCGGAAGGAAATCGAGCGCGAAGTCTTCGATCGAGTAATGCTCCCCCGAGTAATCAAAACGCTCGGTGCTTTGCCAGGCACGCTTAACGATCTGTAAGTATTCCCGAGTGCGCTGGTAGCGCTCGTCTTTACTCAGAAAGTCCCCCTCCGCGGCTTGGTCAGCTGCGGAGCCACCGGTAATGAAGTGCACGGCCACCCGGCCACCGGAAATGTGATCCAGGGTGGCATAGGTTTTGGCAGCAAAAGTAGGTGCCGAAACATTGGGCCGGTGTGCCACGAGGAGGCCAAGTGTGTCGGTCTGAGCCGCGGCGTAGGCCGCTGCTTGGGCGGGATCCGGGCTGCCTGAACTATAGGCGAAGAGCACCCTGGTAAACCCGCTGTCTTGATGCACCCTGGCCAGCTTCGCAATATAGTCGCGATCGAATGCCTCGCCGCTTCGCGGCTGAGTTTCGGTGCCGTCGTTGAGCGCACCCATGCCTAGAAATTCGAGAGCCATTGTGCTGGTCCTTCCCCTTGATCCCCGTTGTGGATGCCCGGTGGGCGTGTGGTGGATTGCTAGTGGCTCGAAGCTACGGGGCGCGCTGAAGCCGGGTCAAGGTCGGTGACTTCATCGGTCGCAGCGGGTCTTCCGATGACTTTTAGTGACTTGCTATGACCTCTTTATGACCCATCAATGACGACCTTTTACGCTCTTTGACCGTTCGACTGACAGCCCCAGCCGAGCTGGATACAGTCGGGAAAAAGTAACATCACCCCGGAGGACTCCTTGGCCAGCGATTCGTCGAACACTCATCGGCAGGCTCCTCGCGCGCTCGCATTCATCGGCGGCGGGCCACGGACCGCAGGCATCCTCGAGCGGTTGGCTAGCAATCTGACAGACTTTCCCTCGACGAATTTCACCATCCACATTTTCGACCCCTTCGAACCCGGTTCTGGTCGAATTTGGCGACGAGAGCAATCCCCTCTACTTCGGCTGAACTCAACTGCCGCCGATGTCACGATGTTTACCGATTCCTCGCTGAAAATGGCCGGCCCGGTGGCGGCAGGACCAAACTTATTCGACTGGGCAGTTGCCGTGCGCAATGGTTCGGTTGCTGATCTAGAGATCGACGACGCAGCGCTTTGGCAAGAACTTCTCAGCCTGCGCCCGGGGAGCTTCCCGAGTCGGCGCTTGCATGCCGAGTACCTGCAGTGGAGCTACCGCAAGACGGTGCGCAAACTGGCCCCCCGGGCCGTCGTGATTCACCACCCGTTCAGTGTCAAAGCAATAGAGACGCTCGATGATGGGCGCGAGAAGATTAGGTTCAGCGAGCCAACACGTAGTCTGGTCGTGGACGCCGCAGTATTGGCTTTGGGGCATACCGACGCAGTGCCGGATCAGCAAAGCGAGGAGTTGCTCGACTTCGCACAACGCCACCAGGGTTGGTATCTGCCGCCCTGCTATACCGCTGATAGCGACCTCTCTGCGGTGCAGCCCGGTCAGCCGGTGCTGGTTCGCGGCCTGGGGCTTGCCTTCATCGACCTGATGGTGCTGCTCATGCAGGGCCGCGGCGGCCAGTTTCGAGAAAACCCTGACGGAAGCCTGAAGTACTTGCCCTCCGGTCGCGAGCCACGGCTCCTCGTTGGCTCCCGACGCGGCGTGCCCTATCACTCAAAGACACCAACCGTGCTCCATGGCGAGCCCTTCGCGCCACGTTTCTTTAGTGCTTCGGTGATCGAGGAACTCCTGCTCAGCCGCGAGCTGCTCGATTTCGACCAGGATTTGTGGCCGCTGATCAGTAAGGAACTGCTCTACGGCTACTACCGGGAGCTGAGTACCGGGCACCCAGAGCGGCTCAACGGACACTGGACGGATATTCAACGGCTCTTCGAAGCACCGGGGCTGCCCGCCCGGAGTACGCTCCAAAAGTTACTCTCCGATCCCGCAGATTACCTCGATCTGAACCGGTTAGACCGGCCTTTCGAAGACACCGAGGTTGAGGATCTGCAGGGCTGGCTGCGGAACTACATCCTGACCGATCTCGAGCGGCAGAGCACCGATCAGCACAGCGAGGCTTACGGCCTGTTTCTGGCGCTGTTAAGCTGCTACGGAGCGCTGGTCCAGATCCCCCATGATCGGCTGAGCCTGGATTCCCACCGTAAGCTTCGGGGGCGCTGGCATAGCTTCTTCAGCTTTCTTGCCAGCGGACCCCCGCCACGGCGATTGCAGGAGTTACTGGCTCTGCAAGAAGCTGGCCTCATTGAATTCCTCGGCCCCGAGGTACGCATCGACCTCAACGAGCTCAGCGGCTGCTTTGAGGCGACTTCGGCCTGGCAGAAAACCCCCAGGAGCGCCAAAGCATTGATCGATGCTTTCCTTCCCCGGCAGGACGCGCGCTACTCAGTGGACCCTTTGATCTCCGCGGGTGCCACGGCCGACCGAGTTCAAGTGGATGGGCAGAACCGGGTGCTCAATCAGCACGGAGCTAGTGTCTTGAACCGCTTCGCTGTCGGTGCTTTCACCGATTCGATGGTGACCGGAGCCTTCCCTAGGCCGGGGAGCAACGCCCCAGTATTCCGGGATAACGACGCCCTGGCGCGGCGACTGCTTGAGTTAATAGCCGCACCGAAGGCAGCACAGCCCCAGCTCTCAGAACGGCTCAGTGCATAGAGAAAGAGCCTAGATATGCTGTCGAAACGTTCCACCCCATCACGCCCATCGAAATCGCTTGCCTAGCAGGCACTGGTCGGTGAATAGTTCGGCTTTTGTCAATGGCTCAGCACGGGCACTGCGGATCGCCCACCGGCAAAGGCCGGCCGCTGGGCGTGTGGGTCACCGGCACCCCACAAAGTGGTGCTGACCTCTGCTTGAACAGCCGGAATAACTTCAGTGGCGAAGGCTTCAAGGATCTCAAGCTGCTGTTCTAAGGGCACCGTACTTGGTAGTGATACCGACTGCAGGTCGTGGCTGAAAGCATCATGGAACCGCAGGATCTTCTCCGTGACCTGCTCGACAGTGCCAACTAAGGCGGGGCCTTCGGCAACAGCATGGTCAATATTGCGGAACGGCGTATTGTTTCCCGGCACATCACGCCGCGCGACTAACCCTTCATAAACTGGACCGAACTCCTTTTTGGCTCGTTCGGAGGTTTCCGCAATGAATAAGCCCCCGGCACCTGAACCAGCACCCAGATAGGCGCGGGCCGGGTCATGCCCGTGCAGCTCGTACTCTTCAAAGTAATGAGCGATCAGCGCGCGATAAGCCCCCAGTGGCTGGATCGCATTGGCACTAAAAAGCGGATCACCCCAGCGGGCGGCAAGTTCGACGGCGGTGCGGGAGGTCGCCGAACCGTGCCAGATGCGGATCGGTCCAGCGAATGGCCGCGGCAAGGAGGTGGCCTGTCGCAATTCGCTGCGGAACTTCCCGCTCCAATCAATCGATTCCTCGCTCCAGAGCAGCCGGAGCAATTCATATTTTTCGCTCAGCAACTCATATTGTTCGTTCGATTGCAGGCCGAAAAGCGGGAAGTGGGCCAGCTCATTGCCCTTACCAATGGTTATTTCCAAACGGCCCCGGGAGAGCTGGTCAATGGTTGCGTAGTCCTCGGCCACTCTGAACGCATCATGCAAGGAAAGCACTGTGACACCGGTCTGCAGCCTGATCCGGGAGGTACTGGCGGCAATTGCACCGAGCACTGCCACCGGTGAGCTGGAAAGGAAACTCCCGGCATGACGCTCCCCCACCGCAAAAGCATCAAAACCCAATTGCTCCGCCCGCTGCGCGAAAAGCAATGTCTGCGCCAAACGTTCCGCCGGATTGACCAGGCGACCGGTGAGTGGATTGCGTTGATGCGGAATAATATCGAGAAGCTGAAATTTCATGCGCTCAAGGCACTTGCTCGGGAGTCGCCCAACACCTCGCTGCGCTGACGAAGTGGTGAAACTGCGGGCTCGTTGTGCAAGGCCGCAAAGTCACCTCGAAAAAACAGCAAAGGTTGCTGCACAGTATCTGAGGCACTGAGCTGCCTCACCCGGGCGATGGCAATGGTGTGATCTCCGGCATCATGTTCCGCCTCGAGCTCACAGTCCACCCAGGCCAGCGCCCCAGTCAAATGCGGGTTTTCAGCGGCAGAGGGTCGCCATTCGATGCCTTCGAACCTGTCAATGCCGCGGCGGCTGAAACTCAGCGCAAGCTGTTCGGCGCCGGTGGGCAAAATGTTCACCGCGAAATGACCTACTTGTCTGATCTTCGGCCAGCTACTCGAGCCTTTGGTGGGATTGATCGAGATGAGCGGCGGTTCGAGCGAAAGCGAAGTGAAGGACTGGCAGGTAAAGCCCACCGGCCCGCTCGAGTCAAGCGCTGTCACCACGGTCAGTCCAGTAGCAAAGTGGCCCAGCACCGTGCGCATTTGCTGCGGTGTCACCTGGTCGGGAAATCCCATATTCGCTCCTCTGCACGGTTCCTCTTCTGTCAGAAAACCATGCGTCCGGTAGCCAAGCAACACCGAGGCAACCTCAGGAAACACAAGGACTTATTACGCAACAGCGGCGGGCCGCACAAGAGTGCGGCCCGCCGCTGTTGCCGAGACCGGTTGAAGTTATTCTGGGTCAGTCGCGCTGCAGCGCGTCCAATCCCGGAAGTTCCTTACCTTCCAAAAATTCGAGGCTAGCCCCACCCCCGGTGGAAATATGACCGAATGAGTCCTCAGCGAAACCAAGGGTACGAACCGCGGCGGCTGAGTCGCCGCCACCGACCACGCTAAAAGCTGAACTGTCCGCCAGAGCTTGCGCGACTGCCTTGGTGCCAGCGGCAAAGGCTGGGAACTCGAAGACGCCCATCGGACCGTTCCAGAACACTGTTTTAGCGGCCAAAATCTGCTCGGCAAAGCTCTTGGCCGTTTCCGGACCAATATCTAGTCCGATTCCTTCGGCACCGAAACTACTGGATTCAATGGCATCTGCGGCGACTAGTTCGTGCGCGGCGTCGGCGGCGAATTTCTCCGCCACCACTACATCGCTCGGCAGCAAGAATTCGGTGCCAGCGGCAGCGGCTTTAGCCAGGTATTCCCTGACGGTGTCGATCTGATCGGCTTCCAACAGACTTGCGCCGACCGAATGTCCTTGAGCCGCGAGGAAGGTGAAAAGCATCCCGCCGCCAACCAAAATCTTGTCCGCTTTACCGATCAGATTGGCTATCACCGCGAGCTTATCGGAGACCTTAGAGCCACCCAGCACCACTACATAGGGACGCTCGGGGTTTTCGGTGAGCTTCTGCAGCACTTCAAGTTCAGTGCGTACCAAATCGCCTTGGTAGCTTGGCAGCGTCTTGGCTAAGTCGTAGACACTGGCGTGCTTGCGGTGCACGGCACCAAAAGCATCATCGACAAAAGCGGCGTTCGCTCCGCCAAGGGCGGCAAATTCAGCCGCCAATTCCTGACGTTCTTCGTCCCCCTTGGAAGTCTCACGGGGGTCAAAGCGCACATTCTGCAGCACCAAAACTTGGCCATCTTGCAGTGCGGCCGCGGCGGCCTGCGCCGCACTTCCGGAAACATCATCGGCGAGTGAGACGGACACCTCGGTTAGCTCAGCGAGCCGTTCAACGGCTGGTTTCAGCGAATACTTCTGCTCCGGAACGCCTTTAGGGCGGCCCAAATGTGCCAGCACTAGTACCCGCGCACCGGCAGCCGCAAGTTTTTCGATCACCGGCAACGAAGCCCGTAGTCGACCGTCATCGGTCACCGTTTGTTTTCCATCTTCAGCGCCAGAAAGCGGAACATTCAGGTCACTACGGACCAAGATGTACCGCCCCTGAACACCTTCGGCGAGCAGTTCGTCAAGGGTGTGTAATGTCATACCCCCAGCTTATCGCCCGAGGGGCCCTGGCTGAACTTATGAAGCTGGGGAGGGCGAGAAGCGTTATCCCCACTTCCTCCCAAGACTCGTCCCTCGCCTCGGGGCCCCCGGAAGCGTGGGCCCAGCCCGAGGGGCCCTCGCTGACACATCGAGTGTGCAGATCTACACGTTTTGAGCCATGTTTAAGATGTAGATCTGCACACTCGGCGGCCTACTTTAGAGCTTGGATGCCACCAGTTCGGTCAAATCCACCAAGCGGTTCGAGTAGCCCCACTCGTTGTCGTACCAGGAAACTACCTTGACCTGATTGCCAATCACCTTGGTCAGACCCGAGTCGAAGATCGAGGACGAGGGGTCAGTGACGATATCCGAGGAAACGATCGGATCCTCGGTGTAGCTCAGGTAACCCTTAAGCGGGCCTTCGGCGGCGGCTGCCTTGTAGGCGGCGTTGACTTCCTCAACCGTCACCTCACGGGAAACCGTCGCGGTCAGATCGGTCACTGAACCGGTCGGCACCGGAACCCGCAGCGCGTAGCCATCAAGCTTGCCCTTAAGCTCTGGAAGCACCAGACCGATAGCCTTGGCGGCACCGGTCGAGGTAGGCACGATATTGATTGCGGCAGCGCGCGCCCGGCGTGGATCTTTGTGCGGGCCATCCTGCAAGTTCTGATCCGCAGTGTAGGCGTGCACGGTGGTCATCAGGCCACGCTCAATACCGAAGTTATCGTTCAGCACCTTGGCTAGCGGGCCGAGGCAGTTAGTGGTGCAGGAAGCGTTGGAGATGATGTGATGCTTCGCCGGATCGTAATCACCGTCGTTCACGCCGAGCACGATGGTGACGTCCTCGTCGGTAGCCGGAGCGGAAATAAGTACCTTCTTGGCGCCGGCATCAATGTGCTTCTGAGCATCGGCGGCCTTGGTGAAGAACCCGGTGGATTCAATCACGATCTCGGCGCCCAGTTCAGCCCACGGAAGATTGGCTGGATCACGCTCGGCCAATACCTTAATGGTCTTGCCATTGACCACTAGGTGACCGTCAACGACCTCAACGCTGGCCTTGATCCGGCCGGTCACCGAGTCGTATTTGAGCAAGTGAGCTAGGGTTTCTGGGCTGGTCAGGTCGTTTACTGCAACGACTTCCAGATCAGCGCCCTGTTCAAGAGCTGCGCGGAAGTAGTTGCGGCCAATGCGGCCGAAGCCATTAATGCCAATCTTTGTGGTCACGCTTCAATCTCCTAGGTGCTTGTGGCCCGGGGGCTCACACAGTTCAAAGGTTCATTGCCGAACCCTTGATATAACGGTTCTCGCACGACTCTGGGCAGAGATGATTTACCAGTTGAAGGTTTACGCCAAGTTACGGCGACGAAAAACCTTCCGTGATCCATCTTACGTTTAACTGGCTTTGCCCCCGCAAATGCGAGGGCAAAGCCAGCACGTTTTCACGGTTATGTGACGTAAGTTACAGTCACTTTCCGGGTAACCGAGACTAAAGGACGATCAACCCGGTGGCGTTTGCGCGCGCCGCGTCGAAGCGCTTGGCAACATCGACCCAGTTCACGATATTCCAGAAAGCCTTGACGTAGTCGGCCTTCACATTGACGTAATCCAGGTAGAAGGCATGCTCCCACATATCGAGCATCAGCAGCGGCGTAGTGCCGACGGCGACGTTGCCCTGCTGATCGTAAAGCTGCTCGATCAGCAAATTGCCGCCGATCGGCTCATAGGCCAGGAATGCCCAACCGGAACCCTGCAAACCCAGCGCCGCAGCGTTGAACTGGGCACGGAAGGCGTCGAATGAACCGAAAGCATCGTCAATAGCAGCTGCCAGCTCACCCTCGGGCTTGTCGCCACCATCCGGAGAAAGATTATTCCAGAACACCGAGTGATTGGTGTGTCCGCCGGTGTGGAAAGCCAGATCCTTGGAAAGCCGGTTGATATTCGCGAAGTCATTCTTTTCCCGAGCTTCGGCCAGTTGAGCCAGCGCATTATTAGCGCCGGTGACATAAGCCGCATGGTGCTTATCATGGTGCAGTTCCATGATTCGGCCGGAAATATGGGGCTCAAGAGCCGCATAGTCATAAGGCAGATCGGGAAGTGTGTACTCTGTAGCGCTCACGGTTCCTCCATAGAATTCGATAATTTCAGTGACAAGCACTGCCACCTCTCGTAATAACGTCACATTTTTGTGATGTATTTCGGAATGGCAGATCTTTTTTTGAAACTCTTCTCCTAGGCTATTCCTCAAGCATCTCGAGTGTCACATTGGCCTCGGTTCCCGGGATGCCAAGATCCGAAGCGCGCTTGTCCGCCATCGCCAGCAACCGACGAATTCGCCCGGCAATCGCGTCCTTGGTCATCGGCGGATCGGCTAGCCGACCCAATTCATCAAGCGAGGCTTGTTTGTGCGCAACCCTCAATTCACCGGCATATTTCAGATGATCCGGCACGTCCTCGCCAAGGATCTCCAAAGCCCGATCCACTCTGGCGCCGGCGGCCACTGCGGCCTGAGCCGAACGGCGTAAATTAGCGTCATCGAAATTCGCCAAACGGTTAGCGGTGGCGCGCACTTCCTTGCGCATTCTGGATTCTTCCCAGGTCAAAAGGGTCTGATGAGCGCCCATTCTGGTCAGCAGCGCTGCGATGGTGTCGCCATCCCGAATCACCACTCGGTCAATGCCTCGGACTTCGCGGGCTTTGGCCGCAATGCCCAGGCGACGGGCTGCTCCTACCAAGGCGAGCGCGGCTTCCGGTCCCGGGCAAGTCACCTCGAGCGAGGAGGATCGACCGGGTTCGGTGAGAGAACCATGAGCCAGGAAGGCACCGCGCCAGACAGCTTCCACATCAGCCATCGAACCGTTCACCACCACCGAGGGCAAGCCTCGCACCGGCCGCCCCCGGCTGTCCAGCAGTCCAGTCTGCCGGGCTAAGGCTTCGCTTTCCCGGACCACCCGGACCACGTAGCGATTTCCGCGGCGCAGTCCACCGCCGGAGACCACGATGATCTCGCTTTGATGACCGTACAGTTCGGCAATAGCCACTCGCAACCGGCGTGCGGTAGCGGCGAGGTCGACTTCCGCCTCGATGACAATCCTGCCGGAAATGATGTGCAAGCCGCCCGCAAACCGCAGCATTGCGGAAACCTCGGCCTTACGGACCGGTGCTTTACGCACTTCGAGCCGAGACAGCTCCTCTTTAACCGCCGCTGTCAATGCCATCTACATTCCGTTCTGTCTATCTGCAAATCTCATCATCGGCTAACCACCAGCAAAAATGTCGTGGAACGCCGCCGCCAATCGTAGCGGATCATGCACCGGTTGCCGATTGCTCACCCGCACTCGGCTCAACACCACCTCGGCCCCCAATGCGGAGGCCGCCAGTTCAAACTCGGCACGATCACCGACACTAGTGGGATCTGCTAACACTACATCGACGCCAAATTCTGGCGCATACTTGGCAATCACCCGAAGATGGTCGGCAGCACTCATTCCCGCGGCTTCTTTGTCATTCACATCCAGGTTCATCGCCAAACAACGCTTAGCTGGGGTGGCACACAGCGCCTGACGTAGCTCTGGCAGCAACAAATGCGGCAGCACCGAGGTATACCAGGATCCGGGCCCTAGGATCACCCAATCGGCCAATTCAATTGCTTCCAGGGCCTCTACACAGGCCGGGGCGGTCTCCGGGATTAGCCGGACCTGATCCACCACGCCGACGCTGGCTAAGGCTGCCTGCCCGGTCACCGTGCGGACAGTTTCCACGCCCTGCGAGTCGATGTTCCGGCTCTCACCTTGAATCGTCAACGGCACGCTAGCCATCGGCAACACCTGACCACGGGCGCCGAGTAATGCGCCAGCCCATTTCAAGCCATCGACGGTATCACCCAGCAGCTCCCACAGTGTCACGATTAGCAAATTTCCCATCGCGTGCTGATCGAGGGAACTTTCTTTGCCTGGCTTGGCCGCGAAACGATGCTGCATCACATCCCGCCAGGTGCGCCCCCAGTCGGTATCGTCGCAGAGCGCAGACAGCGCCATCCGTAGATCTCCGGGTGGTAGCACGCCTAGTTCCTCGCGCAACCGTCCCGAGGAACCGCCGTCGTCGGCCACCGTGACGATGGCTGTCAATTCGCTGGTTAGCAGCCGCAAGGCGGACAACGAAGCGGAGAGCCCGTGCCCGCCGCCTAAAGCCACCACCGAGGTGTCGTTTCCGCCGCCGTCGCTTGCCCTATTTTTCGGCGGAATAAGCGGCAGCGGTCCGGTGAGCAACCCCACTATTCGCGCCCTAAATCACGGTGCCGGGTACTGACCGCGACGCGGGGCAGCTGAGCTAGTCGTTTGGCGAGCTCGACCGAGACAGCTACCGAACGGTGTTTGCCGCCGGTGCAGCCGACGGCGATGGTGGCATAGTGTTTATTCTCACGCCGGTAGCCTTCGAGCACCGGCTCCAGCGCACGAACGTAGCGGGTGACGAATTCATTGGCGTTATTGTCAATCAAAACGAAATCGCTGACGTCCTTATCCAGCCCGGTATGCGGACGCAGTTGCGGCACCCAATGTGGGTTCGGCAGGAAACGCACATCGGCGACATAGTTAGCGTCCACCGGTAATCCGTATTTAAAGCCAAAGCTCATCACAGTAAGCCGGAGCACCACCGGGCCCGAATCTGAGAACAAATCGGTAACCTGGCTGGCCAGTTCATGCACGTTCCGGGCCGAGGTGTCGATCACGATATCGGCGGCATCCCGCAACTGAGCCAGTAACTCCCGCTCGGCGGCAATACCGTCGAGCATCCGGCCATCACCTTGCAAGGGGTGCGGTCGCCGGCCCTGCTCAAAGCGACGCACCAGGGTATCGTCATCAGCATCGAGGAAGAGCACCCGATAACTAATCCCGCTGGCAGCCAGCATATTCAGGGAATCTCGGATATCGGCGAAGAAAGCTTTACCGCGCACATCGACGACCACCGCCAGTTTGGGTAGCGCCTGAGGCGTCCTAGCCACCAGTTCAGCGAGCGTGCCGAGCATCTGCGGCGGCAAATTCTCCACCACATACCAGCCGTGATCTTCCAGCGCATTGGCAGCCGTGCTGCGCCCAGCACCCGACATACCGGTGACTACCAGCAACTCTGATTCTTGCGGTTTCACCGGGGTGAGGTCTGCCATCTCCACCTATCCTTTGATCCGGTTCTAGCCGGTCGCGATTGCGCCAAGCTACCTTCCAGCCTAGTCAAGATTCAGCCTAGCTAAGTTTCCAGAATTTCGCCGGTACTCATATTCACCGCCGGTGCAGCTTGCGCATCCTGCAGTGCCTGGTGGATAGCCTCACCGAGCACCGGACCTACTCCCTTGACCTCAGTGAGCTCCTGAACGCTGGCCGCCCTCAGTTTTTTCACCGATCCGAAATGCTTCAACAGGGTCTTGCTTTTCGACTCCCCCAGTCCGGGGATTTCGTCCAGCAGCGAAGCGGTCATTGACTTGGCGCGCTTTTGACGATGGAAGGTGATGGCAAAGCGGTGTGCCTCATCACGAATCCGTTGCAGCAGGTAGAGCCCCTGCGAGCTACGCGGCAGGATGACCGGAAAATCATCGTTCGGTAACCAGACCTCTTCCAGGCGTTTCGCCAGACCAACCACAGCGACGTCGCTAATGCCTAAATCGGCTAGCGCTCTGCTGGCAGCCGCGACCTGCGGTGGGCCGCCGTCGACCACTACCAAATTTGGTGGATAAGCGAATTTACTCTTCGACCCGGCTTCAATGCCTTCTTCGGTGATCTCATAGGTCACCTCAGTGCTCGCCAACGCCTCGGCGCGTTCCTGCTGCTCCTGCAGGTAATGCCGGAACCGTCGGCTGATCACGTCGTACATTGAAGCGGTGTCGTCCTGCGCAGCAGCTCCGCTGATGGAGAACTTCCGGTACTCGCTCTTCTTGGCTAAGCCGTCCTCCACGACCACCATTGAGGCCACCACATTGGTGCCCTGTACGTGCGAAATGTCATAGCACTCAATCCGCAGCAACGGCATTTGAAGACCGAGCGCGTCTTGCAATTCCTTGAGCGCCAATGAGCGTTGGTTCAGGTCCCCGGCACGCTTGGATTTATGCAGTTTCATCGCCTGTTCGGCATTGGATTCGACCGTTTCCATCAGCGCCGCCTTGTCGCCGCGCTGCGGAACCTTGATCTCCACCCTTGATCCGCGCAGTCCGCTCAGCCAGGTGCTCAGCTGCTCGGCGTTACTTGGCATTTCAGGCACCAGAATCTGCCGCGGAATCTTATCGTCGGCATCACGTTGACCGCTTTCTTCGCCGTAGACCTGTTGGAGCAGATGTTCGACCAGCTCTGCGGGCTCCAGATCTTCGACCTTTTCCACTACCCAGCCCCGTTGACCGCGAATCCGGCCGGCGCGCACATAGAAAACCTGTACCGCTGCCTCAAGCTCGTCTTGGTGCACCGCGAAGATATCGGCGCTGGTGTCCTCAGGTAGCACCACCGCGTTGCGCTCGAAAACCTTCCGTAACGCAATAATGTCATCGCGCAGTCGAGCGGCCTGTTCATAATCCAGTTCAGCCACCGCCGCGGCCATCTGCTTCTCCAGCGAGCTAATAAAACGCTTCGCTTCCCCGGCCATAAAAGAGCAGAACTCCTCGGCAAGCTGCCGATGATCCTGCTCGCTGATCTTTCCAACGCAAGGTGCCGCGCACTTATCGATGTAACCGAGCAGACAGGGACGACCACTCTGTTGGGCGCGCTTGAGCACACTCGGGCTGCAAGTACGCACCGGGAACACTCGCAGTAGGGTATCCACGGTTTCCCTGATGGCGCCGGCCGTGTACGGGCCAAAGTAACGGACTCCCTTGCGACGCTCGCCTCGCATCACCTGAACCCGTGGGAATTGCTCGCCCATGGTGACAGCAAGATAGGGGTAGCTCTTGTCATCACGAAAGGCGAGATTGTATCGAGGGGCGAATTCTTTAATCCAGGTGTACTCGAGCTGCAAAGCCTCCAGCTCGCTGCCCACAATGGTCCATTGCACGCTGGCCGCAGTATGCACCATTGCATAGGTCTTAGGCAGCAGCGTTGCCGGGTTGGCGAAATAGGAGGTCAGCCTGGCCCGCAGGTTCTTAGCTTTGCCAACATAGATCACCCGACCGTGTTCATCACGAAAGCGATAGACACCAGGGTTAGTGGGGATTTCACCGGTTTTCGGCCGGTAACTCAGCGGATTTGCCACATATTTATCCTAGTCCCCGGCACCGACATCCGACGTGCTCAGCGGATCACCACCGGACTACCACTGGACTACTACTGAGCTGTCACTGAACTGATGTTACGGGGCCGCTTCAGCCCTCGTCGCTCGACTTGCTCTTGTTGTAGCCCTCGGCGCGTTCCTGGCCACTCAGCTCGGCAATTGCATCCATAATGGCGTCGGTGGCTGCCCGACGGGCTGGCAATGAGTGGTCAGTTCCGGTCTTCTCGAACTGTAGGGGCTTGCCGACAATCATCGAGAAGTGTTGCGGTCGAATTCTATTGCTTCCAGCCGGCTGAAGTTTTTCGGTGCCCTTCAGGCCCACCGGAATCACCGGGGCTCCGGTGGTGAGCGCTAGCCAGCCAACTCCGGTGCGGCCGCGGTACAGCTTGCCGTCACGTGATCTGGTGCCCTCCGGGTAAATTCCGACGCCGTCGCCCTCGGCCAAGATGTCCAATAGTGATTTAAGGGCCGCTACGCTAGCAGCCTGTTCGCCTCTTTCAACCGGGATCGAGCCGACTGCAGAGAAAAAGGACTTCATCATTCGGCCCTTGAAACCTTTTGTAGTGAAGTATTCAGCTTTAGCGAAGAAGGCGACCTTACGCGGCATCAAGGTCTGCACCAGTACGCTGTCCAAAAAGGACAGATGGTTGGGCGCAACAATAAACGGACCGTCCTTGGGCACGTTCTCCAAACCGGTAATGGTGGGTCGGCAGGTCAGCGCAATCGCACCACGAGCCGTCCCCCGGGCGGCGTCATAAAGAGCCATTCGCCACCTCCAAAGCAAAATATTCGCTGATTCTCGCCAACAGTTCTTCCGCCGAATCCACGGTGTGGATCGCACCGGCCTTCTCAAGTTCCCCGGTTGCAGAGAATCCCCAGTTCACCCCAAGACAGTCCAGGCCATTAGCCCGCGCCCCCAGCACGTCATGCGCCCGGTCACCAACCATAATTGCTCGCGGGGGTGAGGACAATTCTTCGAGTGCGGTTTCAATAATGCGCTGCTTTGGTGGCAAAGAATCTGCAGTGTTCAGGGCCTCGTTCTCTGCCGCGCCCGAAACTGCCTGAAAAAAACCACTCAACCCGTGAGTATCCAACAGCACCCTAGCCAGCGAGAGCGGCTTTTGGGTCGCCAGCCCGATTAAGAAACCGCGACGACGTAGCGTCTCCAGCAACTCAACCATGCCCGGGTAGGGCCGACCCATGGCGATGCCACGGGCCGAATACCACTCTCGGTACGCGGCGACTACAGCCGAAAGCTTATCGGCCGGAAAATTCGGCAGGGCTAATAAACCTTCGGAAAGCTTCGGGCCAACCATCGCGTTGAGAATGTCTTGTTCCGGAACCGGCAGAGCCATGCTCTGCAGTGCATATGCGATTCCTTGGGTGATACCACCCGCTGGATCGACCAACGTTCCATCGAGATCGAATAACACCGCAAGGCGATTATTCTGTTGGTCGAGCGGCAGGTTCGTCATCACCGACCTAGTTTCTCACGACAAGCTGCCAGCAGCCGCACGCATGCCAAATCTGGAATATACACTCTCGAAGTGATAGCCGATCGACTAAAGAACTTCCCGCAGGAAGGTCGCGGTATAGCTTTCTTTTGACTTGGCGACTTGCTCCGGGGTGCCGGTGGCGATCACCTGGCCACCACCCGAACCGCCGTCCGGTCCAAGGTCAACCAACCAGTCAGCACTCTTGATCACATCGAGGTTGTGCTCAATGGTGATAACGGTATTGCCCTTTTCCACCAAGCCCTGCAGGACCAAAAGGAGCTTGCGAATATCCTCGAAGTGCAAGCCCGTAGTCGGTTCGTCCAGAACATAGATGCTTCGACCGTTGGAACGCTTCTGCAACTCGGACGCCAGCTTCACTCGCTGCGCCTCGCCACCGGATAACGTGGTGGCGGGCTGCCCGAGTCGAACATAGCCCAGGCCAACATCGACAAGGGTTTTTAGGTGCCGTGCGATAGGGGTAAAGGCCGCGAAGAACTCGGCCCCTTCTTCAATCGGCATATTAAGCACATCGGCGATTGTCTTGCCCTTGTAATGCACCTCAAGGGTTTCCCGGTTGTAACGTGCGCCGTGACAGACCTCGCAGGGCACATACACGTCGGGCAGGAAGTTCATTTCGATTTTGAGCGTGCCGTCACCGGAACAGGCCTCGCAGCGACCACCCTTGACGTTGAAGGAGAACCGGCCCGGCTGATAACCGCGGACCTTTGCTTCAGTGGTTTCCGCGAAAAGCTTACGGATATTATCGAAAACGCCGGTGTAGGTGGCCGGGTTGGAGCGCGGCGTGCGACCGATAGGGCTCTGGTCGACGTGCACCACCTTATCGAGATGCTCAAGGCCTTCGACCCGAAGATGCCGGCCAGCCACCTGCTTCGCCCCATTGAGTTTATTGGCCAGTACCTTATAAAGGATTTCGTTCACCAAGGTCGATTTGCCAGAGCCCGAAACCCCGGTGACGGCGGTGAAGAGCCCGAGCGGAAACACCGCGTCAATATTGCGCAGATTGTTCTCCCGCGCCTGCACTACCTTCAGCACGCGCGACTTATCGAATTTGCGCCGTTTCTTCGGCACCTCGATCTTCTTGCGTCCGGAAAGATAATCGCCGGTAAGCGATTTAGTGTTGGTAAGCAGATCGGCCAGCTGGCCAGAGTGCACCACCTCACCGCCGTGCTCCCCCGCGCCAGGTCCAATATCAACCACCCAGTCAGCTTCGTGAATGGTGTCTTCGTCGTGCTCAACCACGATCAGGGTATTACCCAAGTCCCGCAAGCGAGTCAGGGTCTGAATGAGCCGTCGATTATCGCGCTGATGCAAGCCGATTGACGGCTCATCGAGCACATAGAGCACCCCGACCAGCCCGGAGCCGATCTGAGTAGCCAAGCGAATTCGTTGCGCTTCGCCACCGGAGAGCGTCGCTGAGGCCCGTTCCAAGTTCAGGTACTCAAGACCGACGTCCAGCAGGAACTTCAATCGGGCCTGAATTTCTTTAAGCACCTGCGCGGCGATCTGCGCTTCCCGGCTGCTAAGTTCCAGCGAGGAAAGGTACTCGTAGCATTCCCGCATCGGCATCGCGGCAACCGAGGCAATCGACTTGCCATTGATCAGCACCGAGAGCGATGCGGGGTTTAGCCGCGCGCCGCCGCACTCGGGGCAAGGGATCTGCCGCATGTATTCTTCGTAGCGATCCCGCGCATAGTCGGATTCGGTCTCTAGGTGCTTGCGGTGGATGTACTGCACCACGCCTTCGAAGCCCGTGCTGTATTTACGTTCGCGACCAAAACGGTTGCGATACTGCACGGTCACCTTGTGATCCTTGCCATACAGAATCGACTGTTTGGCGAGATCAGAAAGCCCCTGCCAAGGGGTGCTCATCTTAAAGCCGAGTTCCTTGCCCAAGCCTTCCAGCAAACGGTTCCAATACTCGGTGGTCGCGGTGCCCAAGGACCACGGCGCAATCGCTCCTTCGGAAAGCGATAGCTCCGGATTCGGCACCACGAGTTCTTCGTCGACCTCAAGTTTCGTGCCGATCCCGGTACAGGCTGGGCAGGCGCCGAAGGGGTTATTGAAGGAGAACGAGCGCGGCTCGATTTCATCAATAGCAAGCGGGTGTTCATTCGGGCAGGCCAGGTTCTCGGAAAAGGCCCGCACCCGGCCGGGCTCCCCTTCATCCAGGTCGACTAGTTCCACCAGCACTCGTCCCTCGGCAAGCAAGAGCGCGGTTTCCACCGAATCGGTGAGACGCTGCTGAATGCCGGAACGCACCACCAGACGATCGACCACAACTTCAATGGTGTGCTTGTACTGTTTGCCCAGTTTGGGCGGCTCGGCGAGTTGGATCTGCTCGCCGTCCACCTTGGCCCGTGAATATCCCTTAGCGGAGAGTTCCTTGAAAAGATCGACAAACTCGCCCTTGCGGCCACGCACCACTGGGGCGAGTACCTGGAATCGGGTCCCTTCCTCCATTTCCAGCAGCTGATCAACGATTTGTTGCGGCGTCTGCCGAGTGACTGGCTCGCCACAGATCGGGCAGTGTGGTCTGCCGACCCTCGCCCACAGCAAACGCATGTAGTCATAGATTTCGGTAATGGTGCCTACCGTGGACCGAGGGTTTTTCGAGGTTGATTTCTGGTCAATCGAGACCGCAGGTGAGAGGCCTTCAATGAAGTCGACGTCCGGCTTATCAACTTGGCCCAAGAACTGGCGCGCGTAGGCGGAAAGCGATTCCACGTAGCGGCGTTGCCCTTCGGCGAAGATGGTGTCGAAAGCCAAGGAGGATTTACCCGAGCCAGAGAGGCCGGTGAAAACAATCATGGAGTCCCGCGGCAGATCGAGATCGACGTTGCGCAGGTTATGCTCGCGAGCACCTTTAACGACCAGCCGGGACATATCGGGTTTCTTGACCGGGGCCAGCTCGTCAAGCGAAGAAGTCATCAGGTCAGATTCTTGGGCTTTGGGCACACGCATATCCTAATCGAAAATGTCTTCGAATGAAAAGCTAGGCTTTGAGCGCTTCGGTAATCATCGCTAGTGCCTCTCGATGGCTGAGACCCTGTTGATGGACGACGGCGGCGAAAGTCTCGGCGGCCTCCGCCACTCGGGCTCGGAGCTGGTCTCCGGCCGCGCTGATCACGGTGCCATTCCGACCTTGGGTGCGCACGATGCCAGCCTGCTCAAGTTCCTTGATCGCCCGGGCCACAGTGTTAACTGCCAGCCCGCTACTGGCCGCAAGCGCCCGCACCGACGGTAGCCGATAACCCACCGGCAGCACTCCGCGGCTGGCCAAATCAGCTATCAGCTGACGCAGTTGCTCGAAGGGAGCCACGCTGGATTGCGCCGAGGGCTGCCAATTACTGAGGGCCTGATCCGCTGAGCTCATCGAAGCACCGCCGTCTCATCGGTGGGTAGATCATCGATCCGAGACATCTAAAGCTCCTGATAAATTTTGATCACTCGGATGAAGTGATCAATCACTAAGCAGCGCCGCTCAACAGCGCCACTATGCTGAGAGAGATTCGCCTTTGGGTGAATTTAATAACGCATCGGTGAGTCGAGAAACCGCCTGCAATGCCTGTCGCGCCTCCCCCTCGTCCCAATCCGTGAGCTGAGCGCGCAATCTTGCCGAGCGTCTGGCCATCACCCTGGCCAGCAATTCGGTACCCTGTGGAGAAACCTCGATCAAGGTCGCCCGGCCGTCCTCTGGATCGGGGCGACGAGTCACATAACCTTGCTCGTCAAGCTCCGCCAACTGCCTGGATAACGCACTGGGACCGATGCCCATGGTTTCCGCCAAGGCGGTCGCCCGGCACTCGCCGCTCTGTGAAAGCAGCCCGACAATACCGATATGCGCTACCCCGACGCCTTCAATCGAAGGTTCGTGCGAGGCGCTCTTGAGCGCGCGGAAAAGGCGGAATACCTCACTGACGAGCTCGGCGAGAGTTTGATCCTCGACAGCCATCATGCCTCCAAAGACTAGTTGCTTGACTTAGTCAACTATATACCCTCCGCGGCTGTCAGCTCGCCGGTCTATCCTGAAGCAATGCAGCAGAAAATCTGGCAACTCGACGCTCTCAGCATTCGGCGCATCGTGGTAGGTGAACTGGACAATAATGTCTACCTGCTCACCGCAAGGAATAGCGGTGCGCAAGTGTTGATCGATGCCGCCGATGACACTGCGGCGATCATTGAGCTACTCGACTCGGCTAAGGCCGATGTTGCCGCCGACATCGACACTCAACTGGTCGCCGTGGTGACCACCCACTCGCACCCTGATCACCATCGCGCATTGGCCGAAATGATCGAAAAAACCGGGGCCACCACGGTGGCCGGCAGCCTGGATGCGGCAGCCATTCCGGTACCAATCGACGTTCCGGTTGAGCACGGTGATCGCGGCGATTTCGACGGTTTCTCGCTGGAAGCCATCCACCTGCGCGGCCACACCCCGGGTTCGATTGCCCTGCTCTACCAGGCTCCCGGTGGGCCCGCCCAGCTTTTCAGCGGGGACTCACTATTCCCCGGCGGAGTGGGTAACACTCAGCGGGATCCAGAGCGTTTTGCACAGTTGTTTGGCGACGTCTGCGAGCGCATTTTTGACCGACTCCCCGACGACACCGTGGTACACCCGGGGCACGGTAAGGAAACTACCCTTGGCGCTGAACGTCCAGCCCTGGCGGATTGGCAGGCTCGGGGCTGGTGATTGGACACCTCAGCGAAGCGGGCTAACCGCGAGTTCAGCCTTTCTGCCCCACCACGAAGATCCGTCGGAACGGGAAAACCGTCCCGTACTCACGCGGCGGGTAGGCCTGATCCAGCTGGACCGAATATTCGGCCTCAAAACGCTCCGCTTCTTCGGCACTCAGTGCATTGAGCACCGGACGCAAGCCGGTGCCGCGCACCCAGTTAAGCACCGCAGAGTCGCCCTGCAACACTTGCTGATAGGTGGTTTCCCAAGCGTCCGCTCGCATCCCGGCGTCGATGAAGATTTGGAGATATTCTGCCGGCTCCGACACCGCATCCCGGTGCCGCAGCACCCCCGCCAGCCGCTCGGACCAGGCCGCAGATTCCGCCAATTCCCGCATGAGCCGATGCGAGTCTGCGCCGAAGTTCCCCGGTACCTGCATAGCAAACCAGGCACCTGGTTTGAGGGCAGCCAACCAGCCTTTGAGTAATTCCTGATGCCCGGGCACCCACTGCAGCACGGCATTGGTGGTCACCACATCCACCCGCTCGGGCGGAGTCCACTCCGCAACATCGGCGAGCGCAAAGGAAAGGTTTGCTGGATGCGCTTGTTGCTCAGCAGCGGCGACCATCTCAGCAGAGGAATCGAGTCCAAGCACCTCGGCAGCGGGCCAGCGTTCTGCCAGAGTTGCGGTGAGATTTCCTGGTCCGCAACCGAGGTCTATGACTTGCTTCGGCTGCTCGGCCAGTACCCGAGCAGTTAGGTCAAAGAACGGACGGTTGCGAAAATCCCCGAACTGCACATACTTCTTGGGATCCCAGGTAATGGCCATACTTCCTCCACGATGAGTTGAGTTACTGCCTTGAGAGTACCGCTATTTTCGACGCTCAACGATTCGGTCGGGGACTTGCAGAAAATTTGGTAATCTGCAACCATATAGTTGCAGATTACGTCCAGGAGGAATCATGACAGAAGCACTTTCGATTACCCGCACAGTACAGATCCAGGCCAGCCAGCAGAAGGTCTGGCAAGCGCTCACCGAAGCCGATTTGATCGCCCAGTGGTTCGGCAACCACGCCACCATCGACTTGCGGCCGGGCGGCGCAATGTGGCTCCGCTGGGACGAGTACGACGCCGAGGGGCGCGCCGAAGTGGTCGAGGTCTCGCCGATCAGCCGCTTTTCGTTCCGCTGGGAACGCACCCCGCAAACCGGCCCACTCCGCGAGGACAACCTGACCCTGGTGGTGTTCGAGTTGAGTGAGCAGGATGGCGGCACGTCCTTGACCGTGACTGAATCCGAATGGGAAAAGCTCGCGCTCAGTGAGACCGAAATTCGCTCGGCAATGGAAGATAACCGCGGTGGCTGGGTTGGCGAGCTTAACGATTTGATCGCTTTCCTGGAAAAGTAGGCCGGTGCGCACCGACCTGGTCAGCCGTTGTGCCGCCCTGGGAGACGCCAATCGCTGGCAGATTCTGGAGTTATTAGGCAGCCAGAGCCTTTCCGCCTCGGCACTCGCTGCAACTCTGCCGATTAGTCGGCAGGCAATAGCAAAACATCTCGCAATCCTCACCGAAGTTGGCCTGGTCAACAGTCAGCGATTTGGCAAGGAACTCCGCTACACCGCGCTCGGCGCAGAACTTTCGAAATTAGCTGCATTGCTGGAGCAAAGCGGTCAGGAATGGGATCGCAGACTAGCGGCAATCAAGCGGATTGCCGAAAGCCTCTGAGCCTTCGACTTTCGAACCATCCGACAGCCAGTCCGCTGCAGGTCTGCCGCCCTGCGAATCTTCAGCTGACGATAGGCTTAGCAGTGATGAACCTTCTCGATCAGCTCCCGGCCGCCTCGGCCGACGATATCTATCAGGACTTCGTCGACTGGACCCTGGACCGAGGCATCGAGCTCTACCCGGCACAAGAAGAAGCCGTGATGGAACTGGCCAGTGGCAGCAATGTCATCCTGGCCACCCCGACCGGCTCCGGGAAGTCTCTGGTGGCGGTAGCCGCGCACTTTGTGGCCCTAGCCGCTGGTCAACGAAGCTATTACACCGCCCCGATCAAGGCCTTGGTCTCGGAAAAATTCTTCGCGCTCATCGAGATCTTCGGTGCGCAGAATGTCGGCATGGTGACCGGCGACTCCGCGGTTAATCAGGACGCCCCGATCATCTGCTGCACCGCCGAGATCCTGGCGAATATTGCGCTACGAGAGGGAGCGGCTGCTGAGTTGGGCGTGGTGGTGATGGATGAGTTCCATTACTACGCCGACCCACAACGTGGCTGGGCTTGGCAGGTCCCACTGCTCGAACTCCCGCAAGCCCAGTTCTTACTGATGAGCGCCACGCTGGGGGATGTGAGCAGCTTCGAAACAGAGCTCACCGAACGCACCTCTCGGCCTACCGCCACGGTAACCTCGGTGGAACGCCCCATTCCGCTGAACTTCTACTACGTGGAAACACCGGTGCACGAGACTCTTGAGGAGCTGCTGAGCACCCATCAGGCCCCTATTTACGTGGTGCATTTCAGCCAGGCCGAGGCGATTGAACGTGCTCAAACCTTAATGAGCATCAATATGTGCTCTAAAGAGGAGAAGCTGCAGATCGCCGAGCTGATTGCTCAGTTCCGTTTCTCGGCCGGCTTCGGCAAAACTCTCAGCCGATTGGTCCGGCACGGCATTGGCGTGCATCATGCAGGCATGCTGCCAAAGTACCGACGGCTCGTCGAACAACTAGCACAGGCTGGTCTGCTCAAAGTGATTTGCGGCACCGATACGCTGGGCGTCGGTATAAATGTGCCAATCCGCACGGTGCTTTTCACCGCGCTCAGTAAGTACGACGGGGTACGCACCCGGGTGCTGCAGGCTCGGGAATTTCATCAGATCGCTGGCCGCGCCGGTCGGGCTGGCTTCGATACCGCCGGAACTGTCGTGGTGCAGGCACCGGAACACGTGGTGGAGAATGTGCGTGCAATGGCCAAAGCACAGGCCAAGTTTGGCGACGATCAGAAGAAACTACGCCAAGTGGTGAGAAAGAAACCACCAGAAGGTTTTGTCTCCTGGGGAGAACCAACCTTCAACCGCTTAGTGGAGGCCGAGCCGGAGCCGCTGACCTCAAGTTTCACGGTCAGCCACGCCATGCTGCTCAATTTGCTCGAGCGGCCTGGCAATCCCTTCGTCGCGGCCCGGCGGTTACTCACCGAGAACCGCGAGTCCCGCAGTAAGCAGCTCGGACTGATCCGAAAGGCCCTCGGCATTCTGCGGGAATTGTTGACTGCGGGTGTGCTGGAACGAATTCCTGCCGAGGAACAAGGCAGTGACGGCCGGACCTTACGGCTTACCGTGCATTTACAAATGAATTTTGCACTCAATCAGCCGCTCTCCCCTTTCGCGTTAGCGTCCTTAGAGCTCCTCGACCCCGAGTCACCGAGTTACGCTTACGACGTCGTCTCAGTGATCGAATCCACCCTGGAAAACCCGCGCCAGATCCTCTCGGCGCAGCTCAAATATGCCCGTTCAGAGGCCGTTGCCGCGATGAAAGCCGACGGCGTTGACTACGACGCCCGGATGACGGTACTTGATGAATTGAGTTATCCGCAACCCTTGGGCGAGCTCCTCAGGCAGGCTTTCGACACTTACCGCAAAGCTGCACCCTGGCTTGGTGACTTCGAGGTCGCTCCGAAGTCGATCGTCAGGGACATGATTGAGCGTGCGATGAACTTCGGCGAGTTCGTGCGCTTCTACTCGCTGTCCCGCAGCGAAGGCATTGTGCTGCGCTACTTGGCGGACGCTTATCGTGCGCTGCGGCAAACAGTACCGAGCAACGCTTTGACCGAGGACCTTTCGGATCTGATTGCGTGGCTCGGTGAGACCGTGCGTCAAGTTGATTCGAGTTTGATCGATGAATGGGAGGCGCTGGCCTCCGGCACGGGCGAGGACATTGCTGAACTGGAAGGAGCCACCGACTCGCTCAGCACGGCGCCACCTGCGCTGAGCAAAAACGAACGCGCCTTCCGGGTGATGGTACGCAACGAGCTATTCCGCCGGGTGGAACTGGCCTCCAGAGATGATTACCAGGGCTTGGGCGAATTGGATGCCGAAGCGGGGTGGGACGCCGACCGCTGGGCCGACGCACTCCAGGATTACTGGGATGAATACGATGAACTCCCCGCTGATTCGGCGGCCCGCGGCCCAGCGCTCTTCGTGCTCAGCGGCACTGACAGCAGGACCTGGTCGGTGCGACAGATTATCGATGATCCGGCCGGGAATCACGACTGGTCAATCACCGCGACAGTTGATCTCGATGCTTCAGACGAAGAGGGCTACGCGGTGCTGCGGTTAACTAACTTCGGCTCGGGCTAGCCTCGCCTTGGCCAGATCCTTCGCCTCCATCTTTCGGAAGCTAGGGATAGCCAGCGGGGAGAGGGTCACCACGGTATAGCTCACCCCGATCACTAGGAAACATAGGGTGAGGCTGAAAGTATCGGCGGCCAAGCCGGCGATAAAAGCACCAAGCGGCATGCCCGCCCAGGCCCCAGCCTGGCTGAGCCCGAAAACCCTGCCGCGCATCCCTGGCGGCACCAGCTCTAACTGCACCGTGCCCAGGATCGGATTGAGCGAACCGGCCGCCAGCCCGGATACTGCGCAGCCCACAACTAGCCACTCCAGCGGAAGATTTGCGGCAAAAAACGCGATAGACGGTCCGCCGGCCAGCGTGAAGCACAGCACAAAAGTCAGTCTCCGAGGCAGCCGATGGGCGAGGAATCCGAAGAGGATAGAGCCAAGAAGTGCTCCGCCGCCAAAGACCGAGAGAATTAACCCTAGTGCGGCCGCGCCACCGAGTTCCTGCTGGGCATAGAGCGGCATCAGCGTAGACATCCGGGCGGCATCGAAAAAGTTGGTAAGCAGCACCAACACGGTCAGAGCCAGCAGCAAAGGACTGTCCTTCACAAAACGAAAGCCATCGGCTAGCTCCGCCCAGTAACTAGAACGGGCTACCTGCTCAGGAGGATTTTTCGAGGTACTTGCTGTTACCGGATGAACTATTGTCCAGGTCAACAAAGCCGAGACGGCGAAACTCACCGCATTGACGAAGAGCGTATTCGTCGCACCCAATCCTGCCACTAATAGTCCGGCTAAGGGAGCGCCTAACATGCTGGCCAAGCGCTCCATACCGTCGATAAATCCTACGGATCGTTCCAACCTGATATTGCCGGCCGCGGACAGTTCTGGCAATAGCACACGGCGTGCCGTCTGCCCTGGTGTGTCCAAGAGGCCGCTAAGAAAAACCAGAGCGAGTAAAGCCCAGAACGGTAGCCCGACGGTCAACGCCAGGAGTGGGATCGCTAACACGGTGATCCCACTGGTCAGGTCCGCGGCAATGCTGGCATTTCGATAGCCAATCCGGTCCGAAATCACACCGCCGAGCGGGCCTCCGATGACCACTGGGATGGCGGCGAACGCGGCCGCCAGGCCAACTTCCACGCCTCCCCCACCACTGGACAACACATAGAAGGGCACAGCAAAGAGGGTGACTACATTGCCGATTTGAGATACCGCGTGCGCCGAAAGTAGACCGACCAGGCTCCGTTTGCTTCGATGTTTCGCAGCGTTCTGGTAGTTCATGGGGTGCGAAAGGCTTGGTAGATCACGGTGACTGTTTCGGTCTCGCTGCTTTGCCCACGCTGATCGCTACGGGCCTGGAATTTGCCGACCACTTGATCCAGCTCGTCGCGCAGCTCCGCCAGCTCGGCAGCAGTCAGTTCCAGACTATGATCAGAACTCGCCGCAGCCGCTACCCAATCCGGGGATAACTCCGGCAAGACATCCAGATAGCTGTTCATCAAGCTGGCGTAGTGCTGCACGATCACCCGGTGCATGGCAGTGGCTGCGGCCAGACCAGCGGGATCATTGAGTAATTCAGCGGGCTTCCAACTGGTGAACTGATGTCGCGAGCGCCACCAACGTTCACGTTTATCGGCACTCTCCTCCGGCGCTTCTTCGATCAAGCCCACCGAGGCCAGTTTGCCCAGGTGATAGCTCACCGTGCCTGGAGCTTCATCGACAATCTCACCGAGCAATGCCGCGGTCTGCGGACCGTTAGTCCGGAGCATCCCGAGCAAGCGCAAACGAGTTGGATGGGCTAGTACGCGCATCGCCGCAACATCTGTTAACTCGATGACTTCCGGAGTCTCCTTGGCAACGTTCATTAACTCAGATTAGATCAACAACAACTGTTGCGCAATATCTCTTGTGGATATTTTCTAGGCTAGTCTCAAGGAATGAGTATTCGCCCCGCCGCTCGCACCGATGTGCCCGTCATTCTCGAACTGATCCATGATCTGGCGATCTATGAAAAGGAGCCGAACGCCGTCAAAACCACCGAAGCCATGCTCGAAGCCGCCTTGTTCGGCGACTCCGCAAAAGTTTTCGCACATATCGCCGAGAACCAGCATGGCGTTCAGGGCTTCGCTTTGTGGTTCCTGAACTACTCCACCTGGGAAGGCGTTCACGGCATCTATCTCGAGGACCTCTACGTTCGTCCCGAGGCGCGAGGTGGTGGCCACGGCAAGGCGTTATTGAAAAATCTGGCCAGCATTGCCATCGAGCAAGGCTACGCTCGGGTCGAATGGAGCGTCTTGAAGTGGAATACGCCCTCAATTGATTTCTATCGTTCGCTGGGGGCTGCCCCGATGGCAGAATGGGACACCTTCCGTTTGACCGGGAAGGCTCTTGAAAACTTCGGAGCACAGGCATGAATCCAGCACAGCACCGACTAGGTCAAACACACAGCAGAGAAGAGCATCTTTACCGAGAGCATTGGTTTTCGGTGCCACTGGATCATCAAAAACCAGAGGGTGAGACAATCGAGGTCTTTGCCAGGGAAGTCTCGCGCCACGATGCCCCCGAAGCACCGTGGATTGTCTATTTCCAAGGCGGCCCAGGGCATCGAGCTGACCGCCCGCTGGCCCCTAGCGGCTGGCTCAAAGAAGCCCTCAAGGACTACCGGGTGCTGCTTCTCGACCAGCGCGGCACCGGGCTCTCATCCCCGATCAATCAGCAGACGCTGCCGCTACGTGGCGATACTCAGCAGCAGGCCAACTATCTCAGTTTTTTCCGCGCGGACTCGATTGTCGCGGATGCCGAGGCAATTAGGTTCGCACTCAACAGCGAACCTTGGTCGATTCTTGGCCAGAGCTTCGGAGGTTTCTGCTCACTGAGTTACCTTTCCTTCTACCCGGAAGGGCTCCGCGAGGTTTTCATCACCGCTGGCCTAGGCCCACTGCAGGGGCACCCCGACCAGGTCTATAGGGCCACCTATCAGCGCACCGCTGCTCGGAACGATGAGTATTTTGAACGTTATCCGGAAGATCAGCCATTGGCCCAGCGGATCGCGCAACACCTGAGTCAGGTCATCGAGCTGCTTCCCACCGGGGAACGGCTCAGCGCACACCGTTTTCAAATGCTCGGCTCCTTTCTCGGCGGAAACAGCAGGATTGATGGGCTGCATTACCTGCTGGAAGACGCCTTTGTAGAAACCCCGGCCGGACTTAGGCTTTCAGATGCCTTCCTGGCCCAGGTCTCCTCGATCGTTTCCTACGCACAGAACCCGCTCTACGCTGTGCTGCATGAGGCTTGCTATGGGCAAGGCGCAGCAAGCAACTGGTCGGCGGCTCGGATTGCGGCTGAACGCGGCGATTTCGCTCCGGACTCCATCCCGTTTAGATTTACCGGTGAGGCGATTATGCCCTGGTATTTTGACGAGGATCCGGCTTTGCAACCGCTTCAGGAAGTAGCCGAATTGATCGCCCAAAAAGACGACTGGCCTGATCTTTATGATCTAGACCAGCTCGCCCATAACCAGGTCCCGGTTGCTGCCACCGCCTACTTCGATGACATCTACGTCGATCACGGCCTAGCGGTGCAGACCGCCCGGGCAGTACAAGGTCTGCAACTTTGGGAAACTGGCGAATACCACCACGACGGTCTGCGGGCTGATGGCGAGAAGATTTTCGCTACTCTACGGGGGCTGTTGCGAAACGGGTCGCCCGGCTGACCAAGGCCAGCCAGAGCAAAACCGCCAGCACCAGCAGTGCGGCGATCAGGTTCAGTCCGCTGTAACCCCAATAGGCCAAGGCCAGACCAGCCAGAATGCTGCCAATCGCCGCGGTAAACCCCATCAGGGTGTCTGACACCCCCTGGGTGAGTACCCGACTTTCCGGGGCGACGCTTTCGCTCAATAGCGTCGCCCCGGCAATGGTCGAAGCCGACCAGCCCAGGCCCAGCAACACCAGGCCAACGGTTACCGAGGTGCTGTCTTGCTGCCCAAAACCTGCAATAGCAGCAGAGCCCAGCAGTAACAGCTGTCCGGCGGCAATAACCTGAAGTCTGCCGAAACGGTCGCTCAGCCAGCCAAAGAGCGGCGATAGCGCGAACATGCCAGCGATGTGCAGCGAAATGCTGAAACCAATCACGGCCAGCACGTCAGTGCCGTGATGGCCCATCGCCGAATGTGCGTCCAGCTGTTGCAGATGCAGGGGCGTCATTGACATCACCGAGACCATCACGACGTGCGAACCGATCACCGCCAGCAACGCCATCAGCGCTCTGGGCGAGGTTCGAATGGCGGCGAGCCCGGTCCTTAAGGAACGACCGGGCCAGCCACCGACAGCACTCGGCGTGGCCGCGCTCCGCGCAGTCAAGGCCTGGCTGCGTTGCGCCAACCGCAACGGATCGGGGCGTAGCGCAAGACTGAGCAAGGTAATCGCGCAGAGTAGTGCGGCGGCTGAAAACAAGAAGGGGCCAGCCATTTCAGGTAGCCCGAAAAAGCTGCCGAGTTGCGCTCCGGCTTTGACCAGATTCGGTCCAGTCACCGCCCCGACAGTGGTCGCCCAGACCACAATGGAAAGATCCCGACCGCGATGCTGCGGGGATGCCAGATCGGTGGCCGCAAACCTCGACTGCAAGTTAGCCGTGGTGCTCAGCCCCATCGCAATACCGCCCAACAGTAACAGCGGGAAAGAACGCAGCGAGGCAGCCAGGATCATCAGCACAGCCCCTAACAGGGCGATACTGAGGCAGCTGACCAGCGAAATCCGCCGACCACGCCGGGCGGCCAGAGTCGCCATCGGCAGCGCGGTAAAGGCAGCGGCAAGGGTCAGCACGGTGGTGATCGAGCCAGCCCAGGCCTCGGAACCGCTCAAATCGACAGCGAGCAGCGAGCCAATGGAAAGCGCTGCGCCATTGCCGACGCCGCCAAGTAGCTGAGCGCCAGCCAGCACCCCAACGGTGCGGCGTTGCACGGCGATTAGCGGAGCACTCAACGACTCGTTTTCCGGAACCGAACCATCATTGAACCCAGACACTCATCCATCTTAAGACTCGGTTATGACTGAGGGTACGGTAGCGCCACCGCACCCTCAGCCGCCAAATGACCAGCCGCCTAGTGAGTGACTAGGCTTGAGGCTTTTCCTGCTCGTCTATTTTGGATAGCTCGCCGGCTTGCTGCAGACCGGCATCGACCTTACCCCGAGAAACCCATAGGCTCGCTACGGTGGCGATCAGAATGGTGGCAACAATCACCAGCAATGAAAGCCAAGTGGGGATCTCCGGTGCCCACTCGATTCCCTTACCACCGTTGATGAAGGGCAACTCGTTCACGTGCATGGCGTGCAGAATCAGCTTGACGCCAATAAAGCCGAGAATGATCGACAGCGCGTGCTTCAGGAAGACCAGGCGAGTAAGCAAACCGCCCAGCAAGAAGTACAGCTGGCGGAGCCCCATCAAGGCGAAGATATTGGCGGTGAAGACAATGAACGGTTCCTTGGTCAGCCCGAAGATCGCCGGAATCGAGTCAACGGCGAACAGCAAATCGGTCAGGCCCAGGGCGATGAACACGATCAGCATCGGGGTCCAGACCTTTCGGCCATCAACCACGGTGCGGACCTTCGCGCCGTCGAAATCTTGCGACATCGGCAACACTGAACGGATTTTGCGGATCAACGCGTTGTCGCCCGCATGCCCCTCGTCCTCGCCTGAATCACGGGCCTGCTGCCAAGCAGTATAGAGCAGGAAGAGGCCGAAGATGTAGAAAACCCAGCTGAGGTTCTCGATCACCGCAGCGCCTATCAGAATGAAGATGCCGCGCAGTACCAGCGCCAAAATAATGCCCACCATGAGGGCTTCTTGCTGATACTTTCTGGGCACTCCGAAGCGCGCCAAGATAATGATGAAGACGAAGAGGTTATCGATGCTCAGACTGTATTCGGTGATCCAGCCGGCGATGAACTGTGAGCCATGTTCAACACCTGTGAAGACAAACATCAAAACGGCAAAAATCAGCGCCAGTCCGACGTAGAAGGCGATCCACAGACCGGCTTCCTTCATCGATGGTTCATGTGGTCTCTTCAGGACTAACAGCAGGTCGAAGAGCAGAATAAGCCCGAGAACCACGAAGGTTCCAATTTCAAAGGCAAGAGGTAGCTCGGTCACGAGACCCTTTCAGGTAGGCGAAATCGCCGCAAGTCTCTCCGCCGAATCACTTCGACCGCTACGCCCGGCGGAGCAACTATGCTCTGCGTGTTGACGTTCGTAGCACTTGGGATACTCCCCTACGCAGCTACTATTCTACCGCACCGAAACCTTAGCGTTGCGCGGCTCAGGCGTGTCCGGCATTCTGCATTTGACGCAGCTCCTTCTTCAGATCGCCAACCTCATCCCGCAGCCTCGCGGCCAACTCGAACTGCAATTCGGCGGCTGCACCATGCATCTGCGTGGTGAGCTGCTCAATAAGATCGACCAGGTCCTCGGCCGGCACCGCGGCCAAGCCATCATGACGTACTGGAGTGGGTGCCTTGCCGCGCGCTTTACCCTTGGCCGCGCTTTCCAGCAGGCTCTTGGTATCCGCGTCTTCTCGTGCCAGCGAGTCAGTGATATCGGCGATTTTCTTGCGCAGTGGCATCGGATCAATACCGTGTTCGGTGTTGTAAGCCACCTGAACCGCACGACGACGATTGGTTTCATCGATTGCGGTGGCCATCGAATCAGTAATCTTGTCAGCGTACATATGCACCTGACCCGAAACGTTCCGGGCCGCACGACCAATGGTCTGGATCAGCGAAGTCGCCGAACGCAAGAACCCCTCCTTATCAGCATCCAAGATGCTGACCAAGGAGACTTCGGGTAGATCAAGCCCCTCGCGCAGCAAGTTAATACCAACCAGCACGTCGAACGTGCCCAACCGCAGGTCCCTGAGCAACTCGACCCGCCTTAGCGTGTCGACGTCGGAGTGCAGGTACTGCACCTTAATGCCATGGCCGAGCAGGTACTCGGTCAGGTCCTCAGCCATCCGCTTGGTCAAGGTGGTAACCAAGACGCGTTCATTGAGCTCTACCCGACTCCTGATTTCACCGAGCAAATCATCAATCTGGCCTTTGGTGGGCTTAATAATCACTTCGGGGTCAATCAAACCGGTAGGCCGGATAATCTGCTGCACCACGCCATCCGACTTAGCCAGTTCATATTTACCCGGTGTCGCCGAAAGGTAAACGGTTTGACCGATCCGTTCCAGGAACTCGTCCCACTTCAGCGGCCGGTTATCCATCGCCGAGGGCAACCGGAAACCGTGATCCACGAGCGTCCGTTTACGGGACATATCGCCCTCGTACATGGCACCAATCTGCGGCACCGTGACATGCGATTCATCAATAACCAGCAGGAAATCGTCCGGGAAGTAATCGAGCAAGCAACTCGGCGCGCTGCCCGCAGTCCGCCCGTCAATATGCCGCGAATAGTTCTCGATGCCATTGCAGAAACCCATCTGCTGCATCATTTCCAGGTCATAGGTGGTGCGCATCCGGAGTCGTTGAGCTTCCAGCAGCTTGTTCTGCGATTCAAGCTCCTTGAGCCGCACCGCCAGCTCATCCTCGATGGTGGCAATGGCCCTGGCCATTCGCTCCGGGCCGGCAACATAGTGTGAGGCCGGGAAGACGTACATCTCAGTTTCTTCCCTTATCACCTCGCCGGTCAGCGGGTGCAGGGTATAGATTTTCTCAATCTCATCACCGAAGAACTCAATGCGAAGCGCCTGCTCCTCGTACATTGGGATAATTTCCACCGTATCGCCCCGCACCCGGAAGGTGCCGCGGTGAAAGTCGACATCATTTCGCTTGTACTGCATGCCGACGAATTTCCGCAGCAGATCATCGCGATTGACTTGCTCGCCCTGGTGCAGGGTCACCATTCCCGAGACGTATTCCTCCGGGGTGCCCAAACCGTAAATGCAGGAAACCGAGGCGACCACCACAACATCGCGCCTGGTTAGCAAGGAATTCGTGGCTGAATATCGGAGCCGCTCCACTTCCTCGTTGACCGAGGAGTCCTTTTCAATGAAGGTATCGGTCTGCGGAACATAGGCTTCCGGCTGGTAGTAGTCGTAATAGGAGACGAAGTACTCCACCGCATTATTCGGCAATAATTCACGGAATTCGTTGGCCAGCTGCGCGGCTAGCGTCTTGTTCTGCACCATCACCAGAGTGGGACGTTGCACTTGCTCGATCAGCCAGGCCGTGGTGGCAGACTTTCCGGTGCCGGTGGCTCCAAGCAGCACAATGTCCTTTTCGCCGTTATTGATCCGCTGGGTCAAATCCTCAATAGCGGCCGGCTGATCGCCAGCTGGCTGGAATTCGCTGACCACTTCAAAAGGCGCGACGACGCGATTAATCGGTTGTGCAAGACTCATACCCCTACGCTACTGCGTGGCACCGACAGTTTGCGAGGCGAGCACAGCCAAAGTTCTGTTCAATAATCCTAGGGTTTAGACACAGGATTCGATAAAGTGTTTAGGCAATCAACACCTCGCGCAATTTCAGCTAAGAAGAGAGGCCCTCATGACTGACACCTCCGGGCAACAGCCCGTCAATTACAACGCTCCTCAGGGCAGCTACCCGCCCGCGGCCGGCGGTGATTTCCCCGGCAAGACCCTGGGCATCGTTGGCCTGGTCTGCGCCATTCTATTCAGCGTGGTCGGCTTGATCATCTCGATTATCGCTAATAACCAGTCAAAGAAAGCCGGTTTCAAGAACACTCCCGCTTTTGTTGGCATCATCATCGGCATTATCACCACCATTGGCACGATCATTTCGATCATCGCCAGCATCGCCATGCTTGCCACCGTGTCGACCCAGTTGCAGAACTACAGCAACGTTTTGTTGGGTTTCTAAGCTCCAAGTGTCGTTACTTTCACCCGGGGTGGCAGCGCTGCCACCCCGGGTTTTTAATTAGCCAGCCCCCAGCTAGCCAGCTCAGCCATTAACCTCAAGGAGTTCAGATGTCCTACCAGCAGCCGCAACAGCCCGTCCCTCAACCGGTAGGGTACCCGGTCCAGGCGCAGCAGGACCCGGGCAAGGTGATGGGCATTCTGTCAATTGTGCTGCCTTTTGTCTTCCTCGGCCTGGTCGGGCTGATCCTCGGCATTATCGGGTTGAATAAATCGAAAAAGGCCGGCTTCAGCAATGCTCCAGCGGTGATCGGCATCGTCTTGAGCATTCTCGCCATCATCGGCAGTATCATCGTCGGCGTAGTACTTTTCGTCACCCTTCAGCACGTTTTACAGACCTGCGCCGAGCTCGGCCCGGGTACTCACGTGCGTGGCGGGGTCACCTATACCTGTGGTGGCTAAGGGCCTCCGATAGTCACCCCGTGCTAGTTAGCGCGAGCCAGCCAGGCAGCTAGGCCTGGCTCAGCCACTTCGGTGAACCACGGTTCCTTGGCCTCGGCATAGCCGCCGGTATTGGCGTCATTGGCGTGCAGTTCAGCGAGCCGTCGTTTCTCCTGAAGGTAGCGTTCCTTCATCTCGGTGTCAGCGCGCAACCAATCTCTGAAGGCAAGCGCGTAATTCGCGCCGGCCGAGCCGTCCACCCGAACATGCAGGTTTACTTGCTGGCCCGGATCGGCATTGCCATGCAATCGCTTAAGCCAATGCTCCGGGTCAGGGTCGAAACTCTTCGGGGTGTCCCGCCAATCCCCCTCCAGTGCCGGGAAACCAGCGGCGGCTAGTGCCGGCGCTAGCTGGTCGGCAATCTCCAGAGATCGCACCCTGAGTTGTAGGTCGATTACATCCTTGGCGTCAAGACCGGGAATCGAGGTTGAGCCGATATGGTCGACGCCAACCGCCTGATCCCCACAGGCCAGCATGATCCGGCTGGCCAAGCGATCCGCTATCTCCGGCCAACGCGGATCAGCGGGAGACAGCACAGCCGGCCCACATCGCTTGGCTCGCTGCCGCAGCAAGAGATTGTGGTTAAAGGGCTGCAAACGATTTTCCCAAACTTCGTCGATCTGGCTCAGTAGCTCCGCCTCGGTGCCGTTGTTATCGAGCACAATATCAGCAACGCTTAGGCGTTCTTGACGGCTTGCCTGAGCCCGCAGCCGGTCCTGAGCTTCGGCTTCCGACAGGCCGCGTAGCGTTACCATCCGGGCCACCCGTAGTTCATCGGCGGCGTCCACCACGATCACCAGGTGAAAATTAGCGCCTTGGCCGGTTTCTACCAGCAGAGGGATGTCTTGCACGATAATCGCCTCGCGACCGGCTTCAGCCCTTAGCTCGGCGGCTCTGGCTCGGACCTTGGGGTGCACGATAGCATTGAGCTTTTCCCGTTTGGACTGATCGGAGAAAATCAACTCGCCAAGCCTGGCTCGATTCAGCTCGCCCTCCCCCGAGATCAGCTCCGCGCCGAAGGTCTGACGAATCTCCGCCAGTCCGGCTGTACCCGGCGCAACCACTTCCCGGGCCAGCAGATCGGCATCGATCAACACCGCACCAAGTTCGGCCAGGCGTTTTCCGACGAGTGATTTTCCGGCCGCGATGCCGCCGGTCAGTCCAATGGAGAGCATGGTTTTATTCTATGAGCACCCAGGCTCAGTTCGGGATCGCTTTGAGGAACCGCGGCCCTGAATCACTGCCCTGCTGCAATCTGCCGGAGCGTTCCGGTAAGTCTAGGCTGATCACCGTGCCGAGCGGCTGAGCGTAGTCATAATCGTCGACCATCAGCAGCACGGCGGCCGGGGTAATCTCTCGGATGATCACGTCGACAGGCTCCGCGGCGTCATCCACCTCGAGCTTCCAACGCGCCGCAAGGTAGCTCAGGCCGCGCTCAATCAGCAGGTCCTCGGCGTCCTGGTAGTCCAAGAGCCTCGGCTGTGGCGCGAAGTTCGCCTGATTGGATTCCTCAGGCGCACCTTCGACTGGCACCGCTCGCCCCAATAAGTCATAAGGCACGAAGCCGTCCTCGAACATCTCAAGGTAACCCACCACTTCACGGTCCTCGGGTCGAATAACGCTGATCCATTCCTGCGGAATCACAACACTTTCCTTTCGCCGAGTGTCGATATATGGGGCTTAAAATCCGGTTTTAAGCCCCATATCTCGACACTCGACGGTGTGTGGTGGGGCGTTGGGTTGGTGGGGCACTGGTGTGGGGAGGGGCGATTTTGCTTTAACGACGGAGGGCCGCCACGCGAACGTGGCGGCCCTCCGAGCGAAAGGAAACTTAGTTTCCGGTCAGCTTCTCCCGCAGGGCGGCGAGAGCTTCATCGGAAGCCAAGGTGCCAGCGTCGGCGGCCGGAGCCTCAACAGCTGAGGAGTAGCTGGTCGGTGCAGCTTCGCTGCCAACCTCGGACTCGGCAGCTGCATCATCCGCGGCGTGCTGAGCAACCTGCTTCTTATGAGCTTCCCAACGGGTCTGGGCTTCAGCGTACTGCTGCTCCCAGGTGGCTCGCTGAGTCTCGAAGCCTTCGAGCCACTCGTTGGACTCCGGGTCGAAGCCCTCCGGGTACTTGTAGTTGCCCTCTTCGTCGTACTCAGCGGCCATGCCGTAGAGTGCCGGATCGAATTCGGTCGACTCGGGGTCAACACCCTCGTTAGCCTGCTTGAGCGAGAGCGAGATCCGACGACGTTCCAGGTCGATGTCGATGACCTTGACGAACAGCTCGTCACCAACGGAGACAACCTGCTCGGCCAGCTCAACGTGACGCACGGCCAGCTCGGAAATGTGCACCAAGCCCTCGATGCCGTCTTCGACGCGCACAAACGCACCGAACGGAACCAGCTTGGTGACCCGACCCGGGACAACCTGACCCAGTGCGTGGGTGCGGGCAAAGGTCTGCCACGGATCTTCCTGGGTGGCCTTGAGCGAGAGCGAGACCCGCTCGCGATCCAGATCGACTTCGAGCACCTCGACGGTGACTTCCTGGCCGACCTCGACAACCTCGGAGGGGTGATCGATGTGCTTCCAGGAGAGTTCCGAAACGTGCACCAAGCCGTCGACGCCGCCCAGGTCCACGAAGGCACCGAAGTTGACGATCGAGGAAACGACGCCGGGACGAACCTGACCCTTTTCCAGCTTGTTCAGGAAGGTCGAGCGAACCTCGGACTGAGTCTGCTCAAGCCAAGCGCGACGCGAAAGCACAACGTTGTTGCGGTTCTTGTCCAGCTCGATGATCTTCGCTTCGATCTGCTGACCGATGTACGGAGCCAAATCGCGCACCCGGCGCATTTCGACCAGCGACGCCGGCAGGAAGCCACGGAGACCGATGTCCAGGATCAAGCCACCCTTGACAACCTCGATGACCGTACCGGTGACCACACCGTCTTCTTCCTTGACCTTCTCGATATCGCCCCAGGCGCGCTCGTACTGTGCGCGCTTCTTGGACAGGATCAGACGGCCTTCTTTGTCTTCCTTGGTCAAGACCAAAGCCTCGACCTCATCGCCTACGGAAACGACCTCGGAGGGGTCGACGTCGTGCTTGATGGAAAGTTCACGGGAAGGAATAACACCTTCGGTCTTGTAGCCGATGTCGAGCAGAACTTCGTCGCGGTCAACCTTGACGACAGTGCCTTCGACGAGATCGCCGTCATTGAAGTACTTGATAGTCGCATCAATAGCGGCGAGGAAATCCTCAGAAGTACCAATGTCGTTCACTGCGACGACAGGGGTACTGGTCTTCTCTGGGGTGGTGATGGTCATGTAGTAGGGACTCCGATGTGGATAGTTTTGTGGAAAAGCTCTTGGATACGCGCAATACGCGCCCGTTTAGTCTAGTTGGAACTGCCAACTAACGCAAAACACAGACTTCACTCAGCGGAGTTAGAAATGGCTGGCACAGAACGGCGCTTTTTCTACCGCGAACATCCGCTGCGCCAGCAATGCGGCACCAGCCCGATGTTCCAGGATCCGGCCGGCTGCCAGTAAAGTACTGGGAAGCACCCCACCCAGGTAGATCGACGCCAGATCTGCCACATCGAGGCTGAGGTCCGCGTCACCGCTCGGCACAGCCGCTTGGCTTCCGCTGCCCTCGGTGCCCGGATCGAGCTGAATGACCTGAACTGCTCCACCAGCCACGCTCAACCGATAACTACCGCTACCAAACCCCAAACGGTCATGCACTTCAAGCGTCAACTCACCATCGGTTGAATACTCCCGCCCTTCGAGAGCAGCGACAACATCGAGAATGCGCAGCCAGAGCATGTCTTTTTCATCCACCAATCGCACGCAGCGACGATCTTCCAGGGCCCATTCCAGCGGATTCTCCGGCGGCGCAGTCGCCCAACTGACCCGTTCGACCAGATCATTGGACGCCAGAAAGCCCCATAGCGCCAGATAGGCCGCCTCGTTAGCCGTGACAAAGTCGACGATTTCGAAAGTTCCCGGGGAAACGTCCCAGCCCAGGAAACGGTACGAAACATAACCGTCGATGACGCCCGCCGCATCGTAGTGCAAAGCAGCCAGAACGTTATCGTCGTCCTCATTGCCCCAGCCGCCCATTCCGGCGGCCTGATAGCGATAGCCTTCGGAACGCCCCACCGAACCAGGTTGCGCAGCATGCCAGGAAGCAAAGATCTGCGCCGCCAGTTCAAGTAGCACTTGGCGTGGCACGCTCTCCACCCGGCCAGCGTCGGTGTGATTCAGCTTGAATTTCGGCCCGACGTCAACGGTGATCTTGCGTTCCTTGGTACTCACGCCGAAACCGAACCTCCGGTAAATCGCGGCCTCTGAAGCATTCAGCGCGGCAAGCGGGAGCCCTGCCTGCTGAGCCCGGCCCAGCTCTTCACGCATCACCCGGCTCAGGATGCCGCGTCGCCGATGCGAAGCGCGCACCGTCACGGCGGTGACCAACAGGGCCGGTAGCATTTTCCCGAAACCGATATTCACGTCCTTGCGCAAGGTACCGAAGGTGGCCACCGGACGTTCCGCCGGGAAGGAATGCTCAGCGACGGAACCGCGCTGGTACACCCCGAGCTGTTCACGATCATCGGCTAGCCGGACGCCAAGCGCCGTGGTGATCTGTTCAAGCGTGCGTTTCGGCTGGTGAAAACCGTGATTGACCGCACGAATCCACTCAACGGCCTGCTCAAATCCCGGCTCCCCTGGTCGGGCCGCCGGGAATCGCTGGATCTGGTAATTTTCGTCAAAAGTCATTAGAAGGAGCTCCTGCTCACCGGTGGTTCCGGGGTCTGGAAAATCTTGTCGAAAAGCTTGAGCGCGGCTTGCTCGCTCTGCGCCGTGATCCGTCCCGCCTGATGGAGGGTGCTGGCACTCACTCCGGCCAAATAGAGCGAACTGAATGCCGCTACGTCCAGTTCCAGATCCGCTGTCCCCTCAGCGCTCAGGCTCTCCGACTGGCCTTGGCCCGCTGCGACCCGCAAGGCGAAGCGGCCTCCGGCCAGCCCCAGCCGGTCATTGACCTTAATCACCAGCTCACCATCCGCATAATATTTCCGCGCCGCTAAGAGGGCAGGCACATCCAAGGCCCGCAGCCAGAGCGAATCCCCTTCCCGGGTGACCCGGTAGCGACGAGAGTCAGTAAGCGCCCAGAGTAACGGGTCGTTCATCGGTGCCCCCGGCATATTCACCGCCGCCGAAAGATCGACCTCGCCGAGGAATTTCCACAACGCCAGATAAGCGTTGGAGTTCAACGCCAAAATGTCGATGATTTCAAGACTTACCGGTTTGCTCTCATAACCGAGATGTTTATAGCTGACATAACCGTCGATCTTGCCGTCGACGTCATAGTGCGCGACAACGCGGACCTTACGATCGGGCTCCGGGTGATCGTAGCTGCCCTCACCCGCGACCATCGAACGATAATGGTCGGGCCGCGAGATTGAGCCAAAGGTTTCGGCATGCAGCAGGTCAAAGAGCCTGACTTGCAGATCGGCCGCCGAGCTTGTCGGAAGCATCTCCACGCTGCCGGTCACGGCGCTGCGCAGCGCGAATCCATTACTGGTGTCGACGGTGACAGAGCGGAAGCGGCTAGCTTCGCCGAAGCCAAACCTGCCATAAATAGTTGCCTCCGAAGCGGTCAGCGCAGCCATTGGCAGCCCTCGCTGCTGAGCGTCATGCAAATCAGCGGTGATCATCGCGGAAAGCAGACCGCGACGGCGATGACTGGGCCGCACCGTGACGGCGGTGATCATATCCGCCGGCACGGTTCGCTCGCCAACATTGAGCGTGCCGTCAAAGGAGGCGTACGTGGCCACCGGGTCGAGCTGGGGCAGGCTGTGCTGAAGGACCTCGGTGGCATAAACCCCGTAAATTCTTTGCTGATCAGCAGCAGCCGTGGTGATCAGTTTGGGTAGCCGGTCATCACTCGTCTCAGCCTCGTGGAAGCCTCTCGCCACCGCCTGGGTCCAGGCCTTGTCGCGTTCGTCGACCACACCCTCCGCCGGCTTTGTTGCGGTCCAACTTTCGAGTTTGTACGGGAAGTTCTCTTCGGGCTCTCGGATCACAGTCACAAGAATCCAGCCTAGTTGGCTCTCGGAGCCAATTGAAGTGGCAGGATGAAACGGTGCAAGAATCCACACTGCTGAACCTTGGACCTATCAGCTGGCTACTCCTTGCCCTCCTGATTGCGGCGGCAAGCCTGGTCTGGCGATTGCTGTTGGGGCGCCCCGCCAAGGACATTGTGTTCGCCTCGGTTCGCGCACTATTGCAACTCGCTATTGTGGCGTTGCTGATTTCCCAGCTCTCTGGCCATCTACTCTGGTCTCTGGCTTTTGTGCTGTTGATGTTCGTCACGGCGGTCTGGACCGCCGGTCGGCGGATCGCAGCGACCGGTCGCTGGTGGCTTGCCAGCCTACCCATTGCGGCCGGGGTGCTCCCCGTCACACTGTTGATGTTCGCCAGTGGTGTGCTGCCCTTCAATTCGCTGGCGGTCATTGCCGTGATTGGCCAGCAAATTGGTGGCGCAATGTCGACCACGACAGTTGCCGGTCGTCGAATTGAGGCCGAGCTGCAACTCCGCTCGGGTGAGGTGGAAGCCGCGGTCGCGCTCGGCTTCACCTGGTCGCAGGCGCGCAGGCTGATTGCCAAACCGGTCTCCGGCGAGGCGGTGCTGCCCAGCATTGATCAAGCCCGAACAGCTGGCACAGTGACCTTGCCTGGAGCTTTTGTCGGTTTGATTCTCGGCGGCGCCAGCCCGATCGCGGCGGGGCAGGTCCAGCTCCTGGTGCTTATTTCGCTTTTACTGGTGAACAGTTTGGCGGCTTGGATGTGTCTGTTGCTCGCCGAAACCTCTGGCTGGCGAAATCAGCCGCGACCTTGACCTGGAGCGCACTCCAGGACCTAGCCTGAAGGCATGACATCAAATTTGGAGAATCAACGGAAACTGAATTCGGGTTTCGGCGCTCACAGCACCGCTGACGAGGTCCTGCACGGCATTGACCTGAGTGGTCAGACCGCCCTGGTCACCGGCGGCTATTCCGGTCTGGGCTATGAAACCACCGCGGCGCTGAGCAAGGCTGGCGCCCATGTGGTGGTGCCGGCCCGGCGTCCGGAAGCCGCTGCCGAGGCTGTCAAGGACCTCGATAATGTCAGCGTTGGCAGCCTAGATCTCGCCGACCTGGAGAGCGTTAAGAAGTTTGCCGAGGACTTTCTCGATAGCGGCACCAAACTCGACTTGGTGATCAATAACGCGGGCATTATGGCCTGCCCGGAGACCAGAGTAGGACCAGGCTGGGAGGCTCAGTTCGCCACTAATCATCTGGGGCATTTCGCTTTGGTAAATCGGCTGCGCCCTGCCTTGGCCGCAAAGAGCCGAGTCGTGGCGCTGTCCTCTACCGGGCATTTCCGCTCGCCGATCCGCTGGGATGATGTGCAGTTCAGCAACGGTTATGACCGTTGGCAAGCCTATGGTCAGGCTAAGACCGCTAACGCCCTGTTCGCCCTGCACCTTGATTCACTAGGCGCAGAAAGCGGCCTACACGCTTTCTCCCTGCACCCGGGTGGGATCTTCACGCCCTTGCAACGTCATCTCTCGCAAGAAGATCAAATCGCGCTCGGCTGGCTGGCCGAGGACGGCACCCCGAGCCCCTTGGCGACTGCGCACTTCAAAACTCCGGCGCAAGGCGCGGCTACCACGGTCTGGGCGGCCACCTCGCCCCTGCTCGAAGGCCACGGCGGGGTGTACTGCCAAGACGCCGATGTCGCGGAGCCAGCCTCAGTAGACAACCCGGCAATTGGCGGAGTCAAGGCTTGGGCGGCTGACCGAGAGGAAGCCCGTAAGCTCTGGGATCTTTCCGCCGAACTCACCGGCGTGAACGCATTCTGAGCCCAACGTGTTGAGCCCTGCGTCCTGAGTTTTGCGTTCTGGATCCTTTTTCTGCGCAGTACAAAACGGTTAGCTAACGCTCTCCCGCACCCGCAAAAAGTGCTGCTGGTTGCAACCCGTGGGTCGCAGCCAGCAGCACTTTCGTCAAGTAACCATTTCGGTTAGTGACCGGCGTCGAACCAGCTCTCCCCGACACCGAGCTGAACGTCCAAGGGGACGGACAGCTCAGCCGCTCCGGCCATCTGCTCCGGCACCAAAACTTGTAGCTGTGCTAATTCTCCCGGAGCAACTTCAAGCACCAACTCATCGTGCACCTGCAGCAGCATCCGTGATTTCAGTCCGCTCTCAGCAATCGCCTTATCCACGCCCAGCATGGCTCGCTTAATGATGTCCGCGGCCGAGCCCTGAATCGGCGAATTGAGCGCCACCCGCTCGGCAATTTCACGCAGATGTCTATTGTCGCTGGTCAAATCCGGCAAGTATCGACGACGGCCTTCAATGGTTTCGGTGTAACCATCCACTCGGGCTTGTTCCACCACGCCACGCAAATAATCGCGCACCGCACCAAAACGGTCGAAGTAATCCTTCATCAGGGTGCGCGCCTCGTCGACCGAGATATTCAGCTGTTTGGACAGTCCGAAGGAACTCAGACCATAGGCCAGGCCGTAAGACATTGCCTTCACCTTAGAGCGCATTGCCGAGGTGACGTCTTGTGGTTCCACATTGAAAATATGCGAACCGACAAAGCGGTGCAGATCTTCGCCGTCCTTAAAAGCCTGGATGAGCGCCTGATCGCCGGAGAGATGGGCCATGATTCGCATTTCAATCTGCGAATAGTCAGCGGTCAGCAGGGTCTCATAACGCTGCCTAGCCTTGCCTTGGCCGACCACGAAGGCACTGCGAATTCGCCGACCTTCCTCACTGCGGATCGGGATGTTCTGCAGATTCGGGTTGTTTGAAGAGAGCCGCCCGGTAGCAGCGATGTTCTGCGCGTAAGTAGTGTGCACCCGAGCATCTGAACCGATTGACTTCAGCAGGCCCTCCACCGTCTGCCGAAGCTTGGTGGCATCACGATAGATCTGCAACTGCTGCAGGAAAGGGTGCGGGCTCTTCGCCATCAGATCGGTTAGCGCTTCGGCATCGGTGGAGAAACCGGTCTTAATCTTCTTGGTTTTCGGCATCTCGAGCTCTTCAAAGAGCACCGTCTGCAGTTGCTTGGGCGATCCCAAGTTCACCTCATGGCCGATCAGTTCATAAGCTTCGC
This sequence comes from Psychromicrobium lacuslunae, assembly GCF_000950575.1. NCBI lineage: Bacteria > Bacillati > Actinomycetota > Actinomycetes > Micrococcales > Micrococcaceae > Psychromicrobium > Psychromicrobium lacuslunae. The sequence goes on along the minus strand of NZ_CP011005.1, from coordinate 800,320 downwards.
TCTGCGCCGCCTCAATGGTGGTGGTGAAATCGGCCATCAAGGTATCCAGGATGCCCTTATCAATCGCCACCCCGGCCAACTCCATCTCGGCAAGGGTACGCTGCAAAGGCAATTCCAGGCTGCTGAGCAGCTTATCCGCCCCTCGCTCCACTAAAAGCGGTTCCAATTCAGCGCTGAGCCGCTCGGTAGCAAAGGCTCTGGCCACTGCCTCGGTAGCATCGGCGTCGCCCTCCAAGCCTAGGTCTAACTGACCGGACGGCTTGCCCTCGCCGACTCCCAGATGAGACTTCAGGTAGTAGAGGCTGAGATCAGCCAGTTCATAATTACGCCGTTCAGGCTGAATCAGATAGCTCGAAATCGAAGTGTCATCCACCACGCCCGCCAGCGCCAGGCCACGTCCGGAAAGCGCCTTATAGGCTGCCTTAGCGTCGTGCACCGCTTTGGGGTCGCTGCTCGAAAGCCAGTCGGCAAGAACCTTCTCGGCAGCAGCGTCCAGCCCCTCTAGCGGCACAAAGGCCGCTTTGTTTTCGGTGCTGAGTGCCAAAGCCCGCACATCGAGGCCAACCGGGTCGACGATCGGCAGCTGATCGCCCAATAATGCCAAACCGACCCGCTGCCCGACAGCGTCTTTCAGCCAAGCACTAAGTTCCGTTTCGCTGCCCAGCACCACGTGCACCGGAAGCTGATGCTCGGGATCCGGGCCGTCCTCGGCGTCCTCGCCGAACTGGTCAAAGAGCCGCTTCCGCAGTGTCTTGAATTGCAGCGCGTCGAAGAGTTCTTCTACTTTTTCCCGGTTCGGATGCTTCAGTTCCATCTGATCGAGAGTCACCGGCAACTCGAGATCGCGCAGCAAGTGATTTAGCCGACGATTACGCTTCACACTCTCGACGTGTTCGCGCAGCGCGTCGCCTACCTTGCCACCAATAGCATCGAGATTTTCCAGGATGCCTTCCAGCCCGCCGTACTGGTTAATCCATTTAGCGGCTGTTTTGGGGCCGACTCCCGGGACGCCCGGAAGATTGTCTGCTGTCTCCCCCACCAGGGCGGCCAGATCCGAGTATTGGGCGGGCGAGACAAAATACTTCTCCTGTACCGCTGCGGCATCCATTGGTGGGATATCTGAAATGCCTTTTTTGGGGTAGAGCACCAGGGTGTTGTCGGTGATCAGTTGGAAGGCGTCACGATCACCGGAAACCACCAGGGTCTGCCAGCCGGCCTGCTCTGATTGGGTGGCCAGGGTGGCGATAATGTCATCGGCTTCATAACCGTCGAGACTGATGGTTGGCACGTTCATCGCCTCCATCACCTTAATGATCAGGTCGACCTGGCCACCGAATTCCTCGGGTGTCTTATTCCGGCCGCCCTTGTACTCGCTGTACTCTTCGGAGCGAAAGGTCGGGGTGTCCAGGTCGAAAGCCACCACCACATGGCTTGGCTTCTGCTGCCGGATCATGGTCAGCAGCATTGAGGTGAAGCCGTGCACGGCGTTGGTATGCTGCCCGGTGTCAATCACAAAGGTCTCCGGCGGCAGTGCGTAAAAGGCACGGAAAGCCATCGAGTGACCGTCAATCACCAGCAGTTTCGGCGTCTCAGCGCTCAGGGTCGACGGATCTGGGGCAGCCAAAGAAGTTGTCTCACTCACAGGAGTAAGCCTATCCCGAGGCTCTGACTACGGGCACCCCAAACTGACAAACTGTCCGCGGCAGAACGTCCCTAGTGCACAGTCGTTTGAGAGGCTTAGCTACTTGCTGTGGAAAAACGGCACGATCAGGTAGATGCCGTAGAGCACCGATCCGGCGCAGAGCAGATAGCAAAGGTACTCGGCAATTTTGACGCGAACGCGATCTGCCCCGGTTCTATCCAAACTCGCAGCATGCAGCCGCACCGCAAAGGAAAACAGGGTAACCACGGCGAGTGCACCGACCAAGGTGGCGATCGCCACTACCACAAAGGCATTCCAGTTAATAGTCATTTTTTCCTCGCCATTCGGCTTCGTCGGCTCGGCCGTCTGACAATGTCTGCTGCCGCCTCGACCTCAGAGACACCAGCGATATCTCTTTCTTCGCTGCGTCGCGAAATAATAAAGATAGCCAAAATCCCGCCAAGACCAAGCACCGCGTCCAGAATCAGACCGAACAGGCCCAGTTGCGCAATGAAAGCGGCTATCGCCCCCACTATCGCGGCAGCAGGCAAGGTGAAAAGCCAACCAACAGCCATCTTGCCCGCCAGGCGCCAGCGCACCACAGCTCCAGGGCGGCCTAACCCAGAGCCAATCACTGCGCCCGAGGCAACCTGGGTGGTGGAGAGCGCGAAACCTAGATGTGAAGAGGCCAAAATAGCAGCTGCTGTGGAGGTCTCCGAAGCAAAGCCCTGGGCAGGCTTTACCTCGGTAAGCCCGGTTCCCAGCGTCTTAATAATCCGCCAACCACCGGAGTAAGTACCCAAGGCGATGGCCACCGCGCAGGCAGCGATAACCCAGAATTGCGGGCCAGTGCCAGCTGCCTGATAGCCGCCGGCAATCAGCACTAGGGTGATAACGCCCATCGTCTTTTGCGCGTCGTTTGTACCGTGCGCTAAGGCCACGAGCGAGGAAGAAAAGATCTGCGCGTAGCGGAAGCCACCTCGTCGATTCCGCAGGTTAGCGCCGTCGTCGGCCACTCGCTGGGTGATCGCGTAGGCGACCAAGGTGCAGACGAAAGCCACGAACCCGGCGACCAGAGGAGCTAATAAGGCCGGAATAATGACATTGCTGAGCAGCACCCCGTAATTGATGACGCCAAAGCCCGCGCCGACCACGGCGGCGCCAATCAGCCCGCCGAAGAGCGCATGCGAAGAACTAGAAGGGAGTCCCATCAGCCAGGTCAGCATGTTCCACAGCACCGCTCCCAGCAGACCCGCAAAGATAATGGTCGGGGTGATGTTAATGCCGCTCGGCCCCTCGTTGATGAGGTTTCCCGAAATGGTTTTGGCCACCTCGGTGGAGAGAAAAGCGCCTACCAGGTTGAGCAGCGCGGCGAGCCCGACGGCGACCTTAGGCTTAATCGCACCGGTGGCGATAGGCGTGGCCATCGCATTGGCGGTGTCGTGGAAACCATTGGTGAAGTCGAAGAACAGCGCCACCGCGATGACCAGGACAACTACCACCAACAAGTCCACAAGATTCCTCACCTAGCATGTGCAATTCACTGCTCAATATCGCCGGATCAATCGAAAAAACCAATTGTTGCAGCGCTACTCAGCACTCCCGGCCAGCCCAAAATATCGTCGATTACTCAGTTGGGGTTGGCTGGGATTTTTTAGTCCTTTTGTATCTTAGGGCAAGCCGTGCCAGCCTAATTCCATGACCGACTACACGCAAGAACTCATCGATGCAGGTATTCCTCCGATCATGCACCAAATGCTGAGCCGTCACGGCGTAGGCGCTTTGGTGGTCCGGATGGGAATTAAGTTCCTTGAACTCAGCCCCGAGCGCATGGTTGGCACCATGCCGGTAGAGGGCAACACCCAGGTGGCCGGCATTCTGCACGGTGGCGCACATTTAGTGCTGGCCGAGACCTTAGGGTCATTTGCGGCTGGCATCCATGCTGGAGTTGACGGCCAAGCCCTCGGTATTGAGATCGGTGCCAGCCACCACCGCTCGGTCGCCACCGGATTGGTCACCGGCACTTGCACGGCCATTCATCTGGGTCGGACGTTGACCACTCATGAAGTGGTGATGACCGATGAAGCGGGACGCAAGCTCTCCACCGCCCGGATCACCAATCTGATTCGGCGCAGCGGCTCGGCAGAGTGATCCCGCCAGCGGCGGACAGATCAGCCAAGATTAGCGAGTTGGCTGCCAGTCAGCGAATTCTGCTGTACGGGGTGACCGGTTCCGGAAAGTCCACGCTGGCGCGCAGATTAGCGCACATCACTGGGATTCCGGCCCATCTGGTTGACGAGGAAATTGGCTGGCTGCCGAACTGGCAGGAACGTCCGATAGCTGAGCAACGCGAGATCGCGGCCCGGCTAGCCGCCGAGGAGCGCTGGATCTTTGATTCGGCCTACGGCAAATTCCGTGATCTGGTGGTGCCAAGAGCTGAACTAATTATTGGCCTTGACTACTCCAGGCTGCGCACTTTGAGTCAGTTGATACGCCGCACCTGGCGACGGATAAGAAACCGCGAACTGGTCTGCAATGGCAATGTTGAAACGCTCGCCAAGGTGTTCTCAAGAGACTCCATTCTCGGCTGGCATGTCAAAAGCTTCAGCAGAAAACGCCGGACTATGCGCGATCTCGCAGCGCGGGCGGCACGAGATTCGACCGCGCCACGAGTGCTTTTGTTCCAGACTCCGGCTCAAACAACCGAATGGCTGGACTCCTTGAGCCGGTAACGCAGCTCAATAATGCCGCGTCCAAACTGGCGTTGCCCGAGCAGCTGTAATTCTGGGCTCGACTGACTCAGCGGCATGATGGGCCGCCCGGAACCTAGAAGCACTGGAACTATGGTGAGGATGAGTTCGTCGATCAGTCCGGCTCGCTGAAACTGCCCGGCCAGCTGGCCGCCGCCCAGTAGCCAGACATTGCGCTGCCCGGCTGCCGAACTCGCCTCGCGGGCGATCTCGCTGACCTCACCGCTGACAAAGCGAATGTCCTCCCCCTGGTAGCCCGGGAGTTCATGATTGCTGAAAACCCAGCACGGCAGTCCCGGGTAAGGCCAGCCTCCTGGCATCTCTTCAAGCACGAACCGATAGGTGTCGGCGCCCATCACGATGGCGCCGACACCCTGGTAGAACTCTTGATACGCCTCGCTTTGCCCTTCGAATCCCTCGAACTGTAATAACCAGTCCAGCCCGCCGTCGGATTCGGCGAGGAAGCCATCGATAGAACTAGCCAGATAGTACTGAGTTATTCCCATCCTCTGAGCTTAGGGTTGAGCACCGACAGTCTTAGCCGGCTCGTCCTGCTGCGGTGCTTGTCCCGGGAAGCTCCGAGCCTTCGGCTTAGCGAAGAAGAACGCTGCCACCAGAGCTACCAGAATGACGATGGCGGGCAAGTACAGTGACTGCCCCATCGCGCTGGCATAGCCGGCGTGCAGGAACTCAGGCAACGGACCGGAGTCACCCTTGGGCGCCGATCCACCACCCGGGATGGCTGGCAGATTGGCGGTCAGCCGTGAAGTCATCAGAGTGGCGATGGCCGCCGAGCCGAGTACCGCCCCGATCTGCCGAGTGGTGTTGTAGACGCCGGAACCCGCTCCGGCCTGCGCCGGATCTAGGTTCCGGGTTGCGGTCATTGAAACCGGTGCCCAAATCCCGGCATTGGCGAAGCCAAAGAGGGCAATTGGCATCAGCAACTGCCAGATCGGCACATCCGGGGTGAGCATCGAGCCAAGCCAAAACAAGGCGATCGACAGAATAGCGAAACCGGCGACAGCAAAGTAGCGGGGATTGACCTTGGGCAGCAATTTGCCCACCACGGGAGCCAGACCACCGGAGATCACTGCCATCGGAACCATCAGCAGAGCCGCTTCGGTGGGCGTCAACGATCTGACGTTCTGCGCGTACAACATCAACGGCAATACCATCGCGGTAATCGCGAAGCCCATCCCGGTAATGGCGATATTAGCGAGTGAGAAATTGCGGTCTTTGAAGAGTTTGAGCGGCAGCAGCGGCTCCGATTTATTGAAGTATTGCCAGGCCACAAAAATCGCCATCAACACCACGCCGAGGATAATGAGCGACCAGACGCTGATCGGACCGGCGATGGTCCCCCAGTTATAGCTCTCGCCCTCTTGCAAGCCGAAAACGATGCAGAACATACCTGCCGCGCTGAGCACCACTCCGAGCCAGTCAAAGCGGTGCGAGTGAGTCGGCAGCTTCGGCACCAGGCGGGCCGCCAGCACGAAACCAATCACGCCGACCGGAACGTTAATGAAGAAAATCCATTCCCAGCCCAGGGTATCCACCAACACGCCGCCCAGGATGGGACCGACCAGGGTGGCAACACCCGCAACCGAGCCCCAGAGTCCCATAGCGGCACCACGCCGTTCCGGCGGGAACACTCGGGTGATCACGGCCATGGTTTGCGGTGTCATCAAAGCGGCGCCCAGGCCCTGTACAACGCGGGCCACGATCAGGGTCTCCACGGTGCCGGAGAAGCCACACCAGGCGGAGGCTGCCGTGAAGACCACCAAGCCCACCAGATAGAGGTTCTTGGGTCCGAAACGATCACCGAGTCGGCCGGTAATCAGCAACGGCACAGCGTAAGCGAGCAAGTAGGCGCTGGTCACCCAGACCACTTGATTAATATCGGCTTTGAGGCCTTCCATAATGGCTGGAGTGGCTACCGAAACAATGGTGGAGTCCACCAGAATCATGAAGAAGCCAATCACCAGCGACCACAGCGCCGGCCAAGCTCTTGCGTGTTCGTTCATCAGAATTCCTTAGCTCAAAATTATTTATTGGGTTGGTGCTGCAAGCGAGGATGATTAGCCATCAGTCTGGAGTAGTCCGTCCAGGGCAGTTCATCGCTTTTTAGTTCGTCAATGGTGCGGCGCACCCAATTCAATTGGGCCTGCATCACTTCCAGGTCATAACCGATGTCCAGCCACAGCGCGCGCTGCAAGCCGAGTGAAACAAGGCCTGCGGAGTTCTCCTGGAGGTCCTCGATCTCCTCGACCAGGGCAGCAGCCCGCTCGGAGAGTAGCTCGACCACTTCCTCTTTTGAAAGGTTGTGGGCTTCCGCGACTCCGCGCCGAAAATCCGGGTACTCGTTTTTCACCTCGCGCAGCAGTCCACTGAGATGTTCCCGCAAGGCTTGATAGCCGTTCGACTCAATCGAATAGTTGGTACGTTCCGGCCGGTTGCCCTCTCGTTCAGTACCTTCTTGACTGATCAGCCCCTGAGTCAGCAATCGATCAACCGCGTGATAGAGCGAGCCGGGGCGGATTTTCATCAATCTGTCTTCGCGGCGCTCAATCAACGTCTGATACATCTCATAAGGGTGCATGCTGCGTTCGACCAGCAGCGCCAGCACGGCTGCGCCCAGCGGTGTTATTGCCTCGGCCATTGATTCCTCCTACCACGAACTTATTCAACCTTGATTAGAATACCTGAAATATTCCAGTTGGAATAGTCCAGAATGAATAAGTGATCAGAGTCACCACCCACCGCAGTTCAGGGTATGACGCAGCACCGACAGTTTGGGGGCAGAAGCAATTCGCGCACAGCTAGTACCAGACAAGTGGTACCAGAGAAGCAATGACAAGGCTTTCTACGCTGAGTTTCAGACTGCTCAGCTAGCTGACTAATTAGTCAGCCAGCTAGTTAGCTAATATCGGCTGTCAGTTGATCCGCGGACCCGACGCCAATGCCCCGGTAGCGCCAGCCAGCGGCACGCCAACTTGCCGCGTCGAGCGCATTCCGGCCATCCAGCAGCACCGGTCGGGCAACCAGGCTGGCCACCGCGGCTGGCTGCAATTGCCGGTACTCTTGCCATTCAGTCATCAGCACCACGAGTTCAGCGCCCTGCAGAGCGGCGTCTAGCTGGGTTTCAAATCGTAATTGCGGGTACTGCAGCCATGCTTGATTCACCGCTTGCGGATCGGTCACCACCACTTCTGCGCCCTGCTGGGCAAGCTGCAAAGCAACGTCGAGCGCCGGTGAGTCCCTAATGTCGTCGGTATTCGGTTTGAAGGCTGCTCCAAGTATTGCGATCTTCTTTCCGGCCAGCGTGCCACTGCAGAGTTGGCTTGCGGCTTCCGCGATCCGGTAGCGAGCATCGGCGTTAATGCCGTCGATCAAGGACATTAACTCCTCAAGCGGCTCGATGCCGTGCTTGGCGGCCTGCGCTCTGAAGGACCGAATGTCCTTGGGCAGGCAACCACCGCCAAATCCCGCTCCGGCGGCAAGGTACTTGGCACCGATACGTTCGTCTAGACCCAGCGCCCGAGCTAGTTCAGTGACATCCGCACCGGTAGCTTCGCAGAGTTCACCAACCGCATTGATGTAGGAGAGCTTGAGCGCCAAAAAGGCATTTGCCGCCACCTTGGTGAGCTCCGCGGTAGCCAAATCGGTGACCAGACGCGGCACTCCGGCGGCCAGGATCGGGGCATAAACTTGGTCGAGCAGATGCTGGCTGCGGCCAGCCCCAATACCCTTCGGGATCCCATAGACCAGCCGATCGGGTTGCAAGGAGTCGGCGACCGCACTGCCCTGCCGCAAAAATTCTGGGTTCCAGGCGAGCACCGCGCCGGTGCCCGCGATGGCCTCAGCAATAGCGGCGGCGGTGCCCACCGGGACGGTTGATTTGCCCACTACTAGGGTGCCGGGGCGCAAGTAGGGATGCAGACCTTCCACGACGGAAAGCAAGGAACTCAGGTCAGCCTCCTGAGTGGTCTTGGACTGTGGGGTGCCAACACAGATGAAATGCAGCTCAGCCTCGGCGAGAGCAGCAAAATCAGTGGAAAAACTCAGCCTGCCCTGTTCCAGCCCTGCTTTGAGCAGCGGCTCCAAGCCCGCTTCGAAGAAAGGAGCGAAACCACGGCTTAGATGCTCAATTTTCCGCTCATCGTGATCAACCCCGATCACCTGGTGGCCAAAACTGGCCAGGCTGGCGGCATGCACCGCACCTAGATAACCACAACCAATCACCGAGATTTTCATCGTGAGCCTTTCATCGAAGTGGTCGCCATTGCATGTTCGGCGATGGCGTCGTGGTAATGCTCAATCAGTCGTGCGCAAACCGCTTGCCAGGTTCGGCCCTGCACAGTGCGGAAGGCGGCTGTCGCAAAAGCCTCCCGCTTAGCGTCATCGCCGATCAGATCCAGCACGTAGCTACGAAATTGCGCCAATTCCCCAGGCGGGTAGAGCCAGCCAGTCTTTGAGGACTCAACTAAATCGAGTGGGCCGCCTCGTCCGGTGGCGACTACGGGCACCCCTGAAGCCATCGCCTCCTGGATGGTTTGACAGAAGGTCTCCAACTCCCCCGGGTGCACGAAAAGATCGAAGCTGGCGACCGCGACGGCAAGCTCTTCGCCATCCAGGAAACCGGTGAAGTATGCGTCCGGAAATCTATTGCGCAACTCTGCGCCGAGCGGCCCCTCACCCACGATGACCAGTTTGGTGCCCGGCAACTCGCTAATCGCTGCGAGGTCTTCAAGCTGCTTCTCCAAAGCGAGACGACCGACATAGCCAATGATTCGCTCGCCACCCGGCGCGACCTGCTGCCGAAATAATTGGCTCCGCTTGGCCGGATGGAATCGCACCGTGTCCACCCCGCGCGGCCAAAGCTGCACCCGAGGAATGCCGTGACTACGCAATTCGGTGACGGCGTGGCTGGAGGGCGCTAAGGTGCGGGTAGCCGCAAGGTGAATGTTTTCCACCCTTTCCCAAGCTTTGTTCTCCAGGAAGGGCACCCCGTACTTAGCGGCATAGCCAGGCACATCGGTTTGGTAAACCGCGACAATAGGCAGGCCGAGTTGCTGGGCAGCCTGCGCGGCTCGCCAACCCAGAATAAAAGGCGAGGCCAGATGCACCACATCTGGCTGAAATTCATTCAGCAAAACCCTGAGCCGGTTGACCCCGCCGACCGCGACTCGCAGATTCCGGTAGCCGGTAAGCGGTACGGCGGGCAGTCTGAGCACTCGGGCTCCAGCGACCTCGGTGGCTTCATGCTGCTTAGCGGAAGGGGCAATCACCAACACCTCATCGCCGCGTTCTGCCAGGTGGTGAAGAATTTTTAAGAGTGAGTGAGTAACGCCGTTCATCAACGGCAAAAAGGATTCAGCAATGATTGCGACCTTCACACCACCACTGTCACCAGGCCGGGAAGATTTCTGGCAACTTCGACACGGCGGCTAGGCGACCGGAAGTTGAAGATCAGGTGAACCCGGCTCCGACCGCTGATTGTCAGCGCACGTTCGACTTCGGAGGCTGAGCAAGGCGGTCATTCTCAGCGACAATCGAGCCTTGGAAATTCCGCATGGCACGATCTACGCCTATTCCACGATCAGCGGCGAGGGCGAGCGCGATGACGGCTGGAAAGCTGGCGTCATCCGCGGTTAACATCATGGTTCCCCAGGGCGCCCCGTATTCTTTCACGTAAAATCCTTTGGAATCTTCCTCGCGGTACCAGAAGTCGATTGTCTGAGCGTAATACTCGCCGTCGCTCCCCGTTGCTACGAAAAATTGGCCCGGGAACAGTCGCAGTATGGCTGATGCCGACTCAACGAATAAAGTGGCAATATCCACGCCGTCTTCGGCAGCAGAGCGAGATACCCTCCGGTACGAATGCTCCAGCAAGTTCCGGGTCGAATTTACCTTGCCAATGATCCGAGGAGCAACTATGCCCATGGCGACTATGGTCTGAACTTTTTTTGCTGTATTCCAGCGTAGAGATTGGTAACCAAACGTGAAGAGAATCTGATCCATCACGCAAGCAATCGCACGCTTGGCGTTAGTAAAGGCGTTTTGGTCGCTACCGGTCGTTTCATGCAGCAGATCTGTTTCGGCTTGCCGCAAAAAATCATGCGGAGCATTTTCAAAATGATGCACCCTCAGGCTGGAGCCACCCTCCGAGATAACATCCCAGTCCCCTTGATGGACACCAAATTTCAGACAGAGTTCTGTCAATTCAGTTTGAGCCACCTTGCCAGAATACTGAGCATCTAACAAATATCCATGACGATATCAACTTTCCCAGCGACAGCATCCACCCCCTGCTACATCAGACCGAGGGCTTCCTTCGCATCGAAACCAATTTTTTGAATTGATTCGAGCACCAACTAAATGCCTCCAGCAAACCACTAGTTCTATCTTTCTCTTGATTGGAAGTCTTTGCGGATAGCCTACGATGCCCCACCGGCTCAAGAGTCGACATTCTTCCGAATACCTCACGGCTAGCTTGCCTGCTGGCCGTGATTCATGGAAACCCTACGACCCGACCACCGAGTTTGCCTCGAACATCCTGAAGCTGCCTGTCATCATGCATTCAGCAGATTGAGCTGAGCCACAGCGAAGGTTACCCCTACCATCTGGCCCATGGCCTCGATCTCCCTCGCGAAAGCGTCTAAGTCCGCTTCGCCCTTCAACAGGTTGGCGAGTAGCTGGAGCAACAATTGCTGAGTCGACACGATACCCCTGCCACAAAGCATTTGTTGCATAGTTTCCTGAAGTGAGGCGCACTCAGTAATGATTTGTTATCGAAAGTCAAGTTAGGTAATGAAAATCAAGAAAATTGATAAATGAACCTAATCTGAACGAGTCAGATTATTCAACCAAACAGAGGATATCCGTGAGAGAAACATCGCGAAGAATCAGTATTGCTGCCTTAGCAACTATTGCAGTTATCGGCCTAGCCGCGTCTTCTGCCGCACCGGCCTCCGCAAACACTTATACCTGGTATAAAGGGGATACAACTCAAAATCAGGTCTACTCCGAATCATCGAATACCCGAAATCTGCTCCGTGGCGGCGTATCCGTCCAGCTCAATGGCGCCAATGGCAGTGGTTTCTTCCGAACCACTCTTTGGTTAGGCAGCGCCAGCAGCCAAGGTGGAGCGAGCGCTAATCTTAGCGGACCAAGAGGAATCAACCTTGCGAAGTTCCGATGGGAATACCCGGCTGCTCCGAACGCCAATGAACACATTGGCGTGACTTCAATACTACTGGACGTCCCTGGCGGCGGTGGCGGCATGAGCTTAGTCGCCGCAGACACGAATGACACCAACCCTAACGCCTCAAAGCCATCGCTAATTGGCCAATCGGAAGGCACAAAGTTCTGGGAAGTAACCTCAGCTGGCGGTGCAACAACCCTTACAGCAGAATCAGAGGACGGCTTCACGAGTTCATCAACCGCCAGCGCGGCTGAGTTCAACCAGCACGGGCTCACCGTTCGGCTAGACACTCCCAAGACACATGCGCAGGCGGTGCTAGTTCCGCAAGGTTTCGTCACACAAGACAGAACTCTAACCTCGCAGGGATTAACATCAAAACCTAACAACCTATACGTCGATCTTAAGGCTAAGAGTAGAGCAAAAACATCAGTCTTCGACGTGTTGGTCACGCGCACAAGTCAATCCAAAAGCTCAGCACCGTCCACGAACGATAAATTAGGTAGTTCCAAGCAAATAATTCTGTTCGGAACACCGGTGAAATAGATAGGACCACCCATGGCGGATCCCGATCGAAACAACGAGATTGGTCAAAAATACCAGAAACCAATCGATCAAATGCCGGCCACCTCGCAAAATATGATGGCTGGAATATACCGAGACGAGTTGCACAGCAAACCAGCAAAACGTACATGGCCATTCCTAATTTTTCCAGCCATCATTGTGCTTGTAGTCATCGGTATCTATCTGTTCAATAAATAGAGATCCCTAGATCAGGCGTCCCCCCGCCACATTGGCCAAGGCCAGTCGCAGTCTCCCGAGACAATTCAGGCGGCAGCCGGAATTCACACCGAAGTCAACGAAACGACGCTCTCAGACCGCGTCACTGACTTCGAAACAGCCAGGCACAAAAGTGTCGAGGTGGAACTCCTGTCCAATTCCAAGCATCTGGAAACCGTCAACGACAAAGCCGCAGGTCGGAAAGCTCATAATAGAGCTCCTGACCTGCGGCTTTTCCTACTGTGCCCGAGGTGGGACTCGAACCCACACACCTTTCGATACTGCATTTTGAGTGCAGCGCGTCTGCCAATTCCGCCACTCGGGCGAACACAGTACATGTGAAAGTCGTCTCAGACCGGGTCTGCGACGCAGCTTCGCATGCGAGAATCTACTCTACATGCCGATAGGCTATTTCATGAAAGTCAGTCCGCAGTTCAAGGAGCTCATGTGTCAGAAACCCCAGAATCATCAGCCGCTAGCGCTGTCGCCCGGCGCGTCGTAGTGGCTGAAGACGAAACCTTGATCCGTCTGGACATTATCGAAATCCTGCGCGGCGAGGGCTACGACGTGGTCGGTGAAGCCGATAACGGCGAGAAAGCCGTCGAGCTGGCCAGGGAACTGGACCCAGATCTAGTCCTGATGGACGTGAAGATGCCGGTGATGGATGGGATCAGCGCAGCAGAGAAAATCGTCAAGGAACGTATCGCCCCGGTCGTGTTACTCACGGCTTTCAGCCAGAAGGAGCTAGTTGAGCGGGCCCGGGATGCCGGCGCAATGGCCTATGTGGTGAAACCTTTCACCCCGGCCGACCTGATTCCAGCGATCGAGATCGCGCTCTCCCGGCACGAGGAGATCAAAGCGCTGGAGGCCGAAGTAACTGACCTCCAGGACCGTTTTGAGACCCGAAAATTGGTAGAGCGGGCAAAATCCCTGCTGACCACCAAAATGGGCCTCACAGAGCCAGAGGCGTTCCGCTGGATCCAGAAGACCTCGATGGATCGTCGACTCAGCATGAAAGAAGTCGCCGAGACCATCATTAGCCAGGTCAACTAAGAACGGATCAGCCGCACTAAGGCCCGTCCTTAAGCGAAAGAGCCAGCTTGCAACGCGGTCATCGCGTTGCAAGCTGGCTCTTTCACTGAGTTTCTAGGCTGCTGAATTTCTAGGCTGCTGAGTCTCTAGCTCTTGGTCGGCCAGGGTCCGACTTTCTCGCGGTTGCTCCGTCCGGTTGCCGAGAAATCAGCCAAATCCCCCACTTTGTGCACCTTGAGTGAGTTGGTAGAGCCAGCCTGTCCGGGAGGCGAACCAGCAGCGATCACCACCAGGTCATCCAGTTCGACCAGACCCTTCTCCAACAGAGTGTTGTCCACCTGCTCGGTCATCTCGTCGGTGTGCTGCACCATGGGCACCATAATTTGCTGAATACCCCAGGTCAGCGAGAGCTGGTTCCAGACCCGCTCGTCCGGGGTGAAAGCCACTACCGGTTTGATCGGCCGCAACCGAGAGAGTCGCCGCGCAGAGTCACCCGACTGGGTAAAGGCGCAGACGTACTTAGCGTTCAGCTGATCTGCAATCACCACCGCGGCGCGGGTAATCGCGCCGCCGCGAGTCTTCGGATCGGTGCCGAGCGCGGGCACCCGTTCCAGGCCGTGTTCCTCGGTGGATTCGATGATCCGAGCCATCGTGCGCACCGTCTCGATCGGATACTTGCCCACGCTGGTCTCGCCGGAGAGCATCACCGCGTCGGCGCCGTCAAGCACCGCATTGGCGCAGTCAGAAGCCTCGGCCCGGGTAGGTCGCGGATTCTCAATCATTGATTCCAGCACCTGAGTGGCCACAATCACCGGTTTGGCCCAGCGGCGGGCCAATTCGATGGCACGCTTCTGCACAATCGGCACCTCCTCGAGCGGCAATTCAACGCCGAGATCGCCACGGGCGACCATGATGGCGTCAAACGAATCAATAATCTCGGGCAAGTTTTGCACGGCTTGCGGCTTCTCAATCTTCGCAATAACCGGAACTCGGCGGCCTTCTTCGTCCATGATTTCGTGCACCCGACCAATATCAGCTGCGTCACGCACGAAGGACAGCGCCACCAGATCGACGCCGCGTCCCAGTGCCCAGCGCAGATCAGCCTCGTCCTTCTCGCTCAAAGCGGGCACGTTCACTGCCACACCGGGCAGATTAATGCCCTTGTTATTGGAGACCAGACCGCCCACCACGACCTCGGTGACCACTTTCACGTCGTCCACCGCAGTGGCCCGCAACGCGACCTTGCCGTCGTCGATGAGCAGCGAGTCCCCCACTTTAACATCTTCGGTGAGGCTCTTCAGCGTGGTCGAGCAAATCTCTTTGGTGCCGGGCACATCTTCGGTGGTGATGGTGAAAACATCACCGGGAGCCAGTGCGTAGGGGCCGTCAACAAAACGCCCAAGTCGAATCTTCGGCCCTTGCAGATCGGCCATGATCGCGACTGGCTTGGCCAGCTGCGCCGCCGCTTTACGAACATTTTCGTAGGTTTCATTGTGCACGGTGTAATCCCCGTGACTCATGTTCATTCGAGCCACATCAACACCGGCTTCAAGCACGGCCAGGGCCTGCTCAAAACCGGAGATTGCCGGCCCAAATGTTGCAACGATTTTTGCGCGTCTCATATACCTACCCTAGTCTGAGCCTTTTGGGCTCGCGTGTGCTGCGTCTTTCCTACGATGAATCTTGGATGAATCTTTAGTTATAGCGGCGCGATTGCGACGTCGCTCGGGGCCACTGGGGCCGGCAAAATGGTTGACCCGCTGAGGTATTTATCTACCGCAGCCGCAGCCGCCCGGCCCTCGGCAATGGCCCAGACAATGAGCGACTGGCCGCGGCCCGCATCACCGGCGACGAAGACGCCATCGGTACTGGTCATGTAATAGCCGTCCCGAACCACATTGCCCCGGCCATCGAGCTCGGCGTCGAGTTGTTCGCTCAGCGCCACAGTTTCCGGGCCGGTGAAGCCCAGCGAGAGGAAGACCAAATCGGCCGGAATTTCACGTTCGGTACCGGCCTTGGGCAGCCGCTTACCATCAACATACTCGGTTTCCGCGATCTTCAAAGCGGTCAGTACACCGTCCTTGCCGACGAACTCCACGGTGGAAGCTAAGTAGGTCCGCTCACCGCCCTCTTCATGGGCGCTGGCGACCTCGAAGAGAGTCGGGAACATCGGCCATGGCTGGTGCGCCGGACGCTCGGCCGGCGGCTGCATGCCAATAGCCAGCGTGGTCACCGAGGCCGCCTGCTGACGGTGCGCGGTGCCGAGGCAGTCAGCACCGGTATCCCCACCACCGAGGATGATGACGTGCTTGCCCCGGGCGTCAATCTGCTCTGCCACGGTGTCACCGGCCACTACTCGGTTGGCCTGCACGAGGTAGTCCATCGCGAAGTGCACCCCGGAGAGCTCCCGGCCCGGGATCGGCAAATCACGCGGCACGGTGGCTCCGGTGGCAATCAGCACGGTGTCGTAACGGCGACGCAACTGTTCCCAGGAGATGTCTTTACCAATTTCGACACCGGCCCGGAAACGAGTGCCTTCAGCGCGCATCTGCTCAAGCCTACGATCCAGGTGTTCCTTCTCCATCTTGAAGTCCGGAATACCGTAGCGCAGTAGCCCACCAATCCGGTCATCGCGCTCATAGACCGCGACGGTGTGCCCCACCCGGGTAAGCTGTTGCGCGGCAGCTAAGCCCGCTGGACCTGAGCCCACCACGGCCACGGTACGGCCGGTCAGCCGAGCTGGCGGCAACGGCTTTACCCAATCGTTGTCGAAGGCATCGTCAATGATCGACACTTCAACTTGCTTGATCGTGACGGCGGGCTGATTGATACCGAGCACGCAGGAGGACTCGCACGGTGCTGGGCAGAGCCGACCGGTGAACTCCGGGAAGTTATTAGTGGCGTGCAGTCGCTCGATGGCTTCTTCGCCCTTGTCACGGCGAACCAGATCGTTCCACTCCGGAATCAGATTGCCGAGTGGACAACCCTGATGGCAGAACGGCACCCCGCAGTCCATGCAGCGCCCGGCCTGAGATTTGAGTACACCCTTCTCTTGCGCTTCGTAGACTTCTTTCCAGTCCATAATGCGCACCGAGACGGGACGTCGCGGTTGCGTCTGCCGATTTCGAACCTCTAAAAATCCTCGGGGATTAGCCACCAGTCACCTCCAAAATCCGCTTCCAGACCACATCGCTATCCGGGTCGAGACCTTCGGTTGAAGCCTTCTTCCGGGTGTCCAGAACCGCCGCATAGTCCCGGGGCAGCACCTTGGTGAACCGCGCCGTGGTCAGTTCTGGTGAGTCTTCAAGATCGGCGAGTAGTCTGGCCGCCAAGGTTGAGCCGGTCTCCTCCTGATGTTTACGCAACAGTTCGGTGACGAATTCAAAGTCCTCTTGGTCGAGTTCGTGCAGCTGCAGTTCACCCGACTCAAGAGCTTGTTTATTAACCCTGCTATGCCGCAGATCTAAGACATAGGCGACCCCGCCGGACATACCCGCACCAAAGTTACGGCCGGTCCGGCCCAGAATCAATGCTCGCCCACCGGTCATGTACTCACAACCATGATCACCAATTCCCTCGGCCACCGCGGTGGCACCGGAATTGCGCACCAGGAAGCGTTCGCCGACCTGTCCGCGCAGGAAGATCTCGCCGCTAGTAGCTCCGTAGCCGATCACATTTCCGGCAATCACGTTTTCTTCGGCGACGAAGATATTGCTGCGTTCTGGCCGCACAATGATCCGGCCACCGGAAAGTCCCTTCCCCACGTAGTCGTTCGAATCGCCGAACAACCGCAAGGTAATTCCGGCGGGCAGGAAGGCACCCAAGGATTGACCAGCCTGGCCGGTCAGCGTGACGTCGATGGTGTCAGTGCCGAGCACCTCAATCCCGAACTTCTTGGTCACCTCATGCCCCAGCATGGTGCCCACCGAACGATCGGTATTGACCACCGGAACGCTGATCTTGACCGGGCTCCGATCTGCCAGAGCTTCCGCAGCCATGGTGATCAGCTGCTGATCGAAATGCTTGTCCAGTTCATGATGCTGCGGCACCAAATTACGTAGCGGCACATCCGCATCGAAACTCTGATTCTGCAAGATGGGTGCCAAATTCAGGCCATCGGCCTTCCAATGGTCAACCGCTTGCTGAGCGTTCAATGCGTCAACCTGACCAATCGCTTCCTGCAGGCTGCGGAAGCCCAGCTCGGCGAGAATCTCACGGACCTCCTGCGCCAGGAATTCGAAGAAATTGACCACGAACTCGGGCTTGCCAGTGAAGCGGGCACGCAACTCGGGGTTCTGGGTGGCCACCCCCACCGGACAGGTATCCAGATGACAAACCCGCATCATCACACAGCCGGAAACCACCAAGGGTGCGGTGGCAAAGCCATACTCCTCAGCCCCGAGCAACGCCGCAATCACTACATCGCGCCCGGTCTTGAGCTGGCCGTCGACCTGCACCACCACCCGGTCGCGCAAACCGTTCAGAATCAACGTCTGCTGAGTTTCGGCCAGGCCTAGTTCCCAGGGCGCACCGGCATGCTTGAGCGAATTGAGCGGGCTAGCGCCGGTGCCGCCGTCATGACCGGAGACCAGCACAACATCGGCCTTGGACTTAGTCACCCCAGCAGCTACGGTGCCAATGCCAACCTCGGAGACCAGCTTGACGTGCACCCGAGCCGAAGGATTGGCGCGCTTGAGGTCGTAGATGAGCTGCGCCAAATCCTCAATCGAGTAAATATCGTGGTGCGGTGGCGGCGAAATCAACCCGACGCCCGGAGTTGAATGCCGAGTCGAAGCGATCCACGGATACACCTTCTGGGCCATTAGCTGGCCGCCTTCGCCGGGTTTTGCCCCCTGTGCCATCTTGATCTGGATATCTTCGGCGTTGCTCAGGTAGAGCGAGGTAACGCCGAAACGTCCGGAAGCCACCTGCTTAATGGCCGAACGCCGACGCGGGTCGAGCAAACGATCGACGTCCTCGCCACCCTCACCGGTATTGGACTTGCCGCCCAACTGGTTCATCGCAATGGCCAGTGTCTCGTGAGCTTCCTGAGAGATCGAGCCGTAACTCATCGCCCCAGTGGAGAAGCGCTTGACGATTTCGGAGATCGGCTCAACTTCATCGATTGAAATGGCTGGCCGGACCCCAGTTTTGAAATTCAGCAGGCCCCGCAAGGTCATGAGGTTTGCGGACTGGTCGTCGACCGCCTTGGTGTAGTTCTTGAAGATGTCGTAGCGACGCTCACGGGTGGCATGCTGGAGCCTGAAAACAGTATCCGGATTGAAAAGGTGCGGTTCACCCTCCCGACGCCACTGATACTCGCCGCCACCGAGCAAAGGACGGTGTGCTTGTTCCACGCCATCTTCGGGGTAGGCCATGGCATGTCGTGCCGCCACCTCGGCGGCCAAAACTTCGAGCCCGATGCCACCTAGCTGGCTGCGGGTCCCGGAGAAAAATTCGTCGACTAATTCCTGCGAAAGGCCTAGTGCTTCGAAAGTCTGGGCACCACAGTATGAAGCCACGGTGGAGATACCCATTTTGGACATGATCTTGAGTACGCCTTTGCCCAGGCCCTTGATGAGGTTGTAAACACCTTGTTCTGGGGTGACGCCGACGATGTCGTCGCAACGAATCAGTTCCTCGACGCTTTCCATCGCCAAATAGGGGTTGACCGCGGCCGCTCCATAACCGATCAGCAAGGCGACGTGATGCACTTCCCGAACGTCACCGGCCTCAACTACTAACGCGGTCTTGGTCCGGGTGGCGCTACGCAAGAGATGATGATGCACCGCACTGATCAGCAGCAACGACGGAATCGGCGCCCACTGCGCATTGGATTCACGATCCGAAAGCACCAGGTACTGCACGCCCCGGTTAATCGCTCCCGAAACTTGTTCGCAGATCTCGGTCAGCCGAGCCCGCAATGCCGCCTCGCCACCAGCCACCCGGTAGAGGCCGCGAACCTTGATCGCTAAGCGATCGCCGTCGGCCGATTCGATATTGGCAATTTTTGCCAGCTCGTCATTATCGATCACCGGAAAGTCTAAGGACACCTGCGGTTGCCGCACCTCGGTGCTGGCCAGCAAGTTACCGTTCGGTCCGATTGAAGTGCGCAGCGAGGTGACGAGTTCTTCACGGATCGCATCCAGCGGGGGGTTGGTGACCTGCGCGAAGGATTGCACAAAGTAGTCAAAAAGCAGCCGGGGCCGATTGGAGAGCACCGCAATCGGTGTATCGGAACCCATCGCACCAAGCGGCTCGGCGCCGGTCCGCGCCATCGGGCCAAGCAGAATCCGGAGCTCTTCTTGGGTATAACCAAAAGTCCGCTGACGCAGGTTGACCGAAGCCGAGGTGTGCACCACGTGCTCACGCTCGGGCAAATCTTTCAGGCTGATCAGATTGTGTTCCAGCCATTCCGCCCACGGCTCGGCGGCGGCCAACTCGGCCTTGATCTCCTCGTCGGCAACGATCCGACCGGCATCGGTATCTACCAGGAACATTTTGCCCGGTGAGACTCGGCCCTTCTTGACCACCTTAGCGGGCTCGATATCAACCACGCCGACCTCGGAGGCGAAGACCACTAAGCCGTCCTCGGTGATCCAATATCGTCCCGGACGCAGGCCATTGCGGTCCAAAGTGGCACCGACCAGGGAACCATCGCTGAAGGATACTGCGGCTGGCCCGTCCCAGGGTTCCATTAACAATGAGTGGTACTCATAAAAGGCCCGGCGAGCCGGGTCCATGGTGGCATGGTTTTCCCAGGCCTCCGGAATCATCATCATAATGGCGTGAGTGATCGGCCTGCCGGAAAGCCAGAGCAACTCGGCTACTTCGTCGAAGGACGTCGAGTCTGAGGCGCCCGGCGTACAGATTGGAAACAATTCCTCCGGGTTATCCCCCAGTAGCGGGCTGGCCAGCGTTGACTGCCGGGCCCGCATCCAGTTTCGGTTCCCTTTCACGGTATTGATTTCGCCATTGTGAGCGATGGTCCGGAAGGGTTGCGCGAGCGGCCAGGATGGGAAGGTGTTGGTTGAGAAGCGGGAGTGCACAATGCCCAGTTTGGTTTTGAACCGAGCATCGGAAAGGTCCGGGTAGAACGGTTCCAACTGGGCGGTGGTGAGCATGCCCTTATAGACAATGGTGCGGCTCGAGAGCGAAGGGAAGTAGACACCCAGCTTGTTCTGCGCGCGTTTCCGGATCCGGTAAGCACGGGAGTCGAGCGTTATCGGCAGCTCAGCGCTGGCCACTCCGTGGCCTTCCGGTAAGGCCATAAAGAGCTGCATGAATCGCGGCATTGAGGCCCGGGCCATCGAGCCGATCAGCTCTTCCACCACCGGGACCTTACGCCAGCCCAATACTTGGAGTCCCTCTTCCGCGGCCAGTGACTCCAAGCCTTCGATGGCGACTCGAGCTTCACTTTCCTGCACCGGCAAGAAAGCGGTACCGACCACATAACTGCCGGTTTGCGGCAGCTCAAAATCGACAACGGCACGGAAGAATTCGTCCGGAATCTGCGTCAGCAGACCCGCCCCGTCACCAGTGCCTTCGTCTGCGCCCACCGCACCGCGATGTTCTAGGGCTCGTAATGCGGTCAGCGCGGCATCGACGATATCGTGTCCGGCGACACCGCGCAGCGTGGCGATGATGGCTAGACCGCAGGCGTCTTTCTCATCCTCTGGGTGATAGAGACCGTTCGCCGCGGGTAGGCTGGCGAATCGTTCGAAAGGTGACCGGACATCCGTAGCTTGAGGCGCTGAGCTCTGGACGTCAGTGTGCTGAGCCGCGAGCGAATCCGCTGCGGAAGAGTGGTGCGTCATAGCTGAGTCCTTCCCCGTCAGTATGCACACGACCGGTGTCGTGGCGAGGGGGACAACACTGGCCCCGGAGGGCGAGAATTCTCGCCCTGCATGAAGTTATCGTCGCGTGCCGTGGATGCGCCGCAGCGACTCAGGGCTTGTCGGTAGTTCCGCCCTGCGTCTCAGCCTCGGAATCGGTGCTGGTCTGCACCTCCGAAGAGTTATTGGGCAGATTATCATGGGCCGCCTCAATGGTCGCATCCTGAGATGATTTGTCCACATTCTGGACGGGCGGTGCGGCGTTCGACTGCTCTGCCTCCACCGGTTTAACTTCGGCTGGCTCAGCCTCGGTGGTCGTCACGGTTGCTGGATCTATCGAGGTTTTTACCGAACCGGCAGCGGCCGACTCAGTCGCTAGATTTGCCGACTCAGCCTGCGTTGCACTGCCGCCAGCGTCAATGGTTACGGCAGAGCCAGCGGCGCCGACAGAGCCAGCAGGCTCAGCTGCTGCTATTGGCTCGAGCGGTTCCTCAGCGGCTTGCTCACGCTCTGCTTCGCGCCCGGGCAGCATCACCGAGGCGGTGGCGTCGTTCTTACGTCCAACGAAGCTCAGCACCAGGAAGATCAGCAGCGAAACCAGGAAGACCAGGATCGAGGTCCAGACGTTCAATCTGGTGGTAATGCCGAAGAAGGTGATTTGCTCGGCATCGTCAATTCGGAGCGCCTCGATCCAGACCCGGCCGAGCGTGTAGTACATCGCGTAAAGCCAGAACAACCGGCCCCGGCGGAAGTGGAATTTGCGGTCCAGCAGCAGCAGGATCACTACCCCGACCAGGTTCCAGAGGCACTCATAGAGGAAGGTCGGGTGGAAAAGCGTGTCTGCCGCATAACCGGCCGGAAAGTTGGGGCTATTCGGATCTACCTGCAGGCCCCAGGGCAGCGTGGTGGGGCCGCCGAAGAGCTCCTGGTTGAAGTAGTTACCCCAGCGGCCAATTGCCTGGGCCAGCAAGAGCCCGGGCGCGGCTGCGTCAATGAGCGCGGTGACCTTGACCCCGGAGCGACGGCAGCCAATCCAAGCACCGACCACACCCAGTACCACGGCTCCCCAAATACCGAGGCCGCCTTCCCAGATCCGCAGGATCTTCCACGGATCACCGCCGCCACTGTAACCGGGGCCAAAATAAGCGTCCGGGGAGGAAAACACATGGTAGAGACGGCCGCCGATAATGCCGAAGGGAATGGCCCAGATGGCAATGTCCCAGAGCGAGCCCTCCGGCGGGTTACGCCGTTTCCAGCGAACGCTGGTCAGCCAGAGCGCGGCGATAATGCCGAGCAAGATGGCGAGCGCGTAAGCGTGAATGGTCAACGCCCCCCACGGCAAGGGAATAGAGAAACCGGACCAACTGGGGCTCGGAATGCTGGCCGGCATCGCGCTAGCCACCTGTAGGGTGCTCATGATCGCCCTTCTTCGTTCTCCCGGTGCGCTGACGCAGCAGTACCGGCACTCAACTCCTTGACCAGGGTTGCCACCGCCGGGACTCCACCGTCCCGGATCGCGGCAACTAAGGCAGTGCCTACAATAACCCCATCCGCATAGCGAGCGATCTCTTCGACGTGCCCGGCGTGGCTAACTCCGAGGCCCACACAAACCCGCTCCGCACCGGCTCGACGGGTGGCGGCCACTAATGCTTCGGCGCTGGAGGAAACATTCTGGCGTTCGCCGGTGACTCCCATAATTGACACCGCATAAACAAAACCACGGCTCGCGGCTACGGTTCTAGCGAGCCGCTCCGGAGTGGAGGAGGGCGCTACCAAGAACACCCGATCCAGACCGAATTCGTCCGAGGCGGTAAACCACTCTTCGGCTTCGTCGGGGATTAGGTCGGGGGTGATCAGGCCTGCTCCCCCAGCCGCGGCGAGCCGACGCGAGAACTCGCGCACCCCCATCTGCAGCACCGGGTTCCAGTAGGTCATCACCAGCACGGCAGCATCAGTCTCAGCAGTGATACCAGCCACCACGTCAAAGACCTGAGCGACCCGGAAACCATCTGCCAGGGCTGCCGTGGTGGCGGCCTGAATCACCGGCCCGTCCATCACCGGGTCAGAATAGGGAATACCGATTTCAATCAGATCAGCACCGTTGCGTGCCATCGCAATTCCGGCGTCAATGGTGGCCTGCACATCCGGGTAGCCGGCCGGCAGGTAGCCGATCAGGGCTTTCCGGCCTGCCGCCTTCGCCCTGTCGATTGCCGCCGCCGCTTTGCTGAGCGATTGTGCTGCCCCACTCGTGGTGGCTGAGGTGCTGACAGTCATTTCGCGACTCCTAAATCAAGTGTGCCGAGCTTGAACCATTCGGCAGCGGTGCCAACGTCCTTATCGCCGCGGCCAGAAAGATTCACCAAAACCACCAGTTCGCTGGGATCTGCTACCCCTTCGGCCAGCCGCTGACCGATTTTGATCGCTCCGGCCAACGCATGCGCGGACTCAATGGCCGGAATGATGCCTTCGGTGCGGCAAAGCAGCGAGAAGGCGTCCATCGCCTCGGTGTCGGTCACCGGTTCGTAACTGGCTCGACCAATCTCGGCCAGATAGGAATGCTCAGGCCCGACGCCGGGATAATCAAGACCAGCGGAGATTGAATGCGATTCAATGGTCTGGCCGTCCTCGTCCTGCATCAAGAAGGACCGTGCGCCGTGCAGCACGCCCGGACGGCCAAGCGTGATAGTTGCCGCATGTCGGCCAGTTTCCACGCCATCGCCACCAGGCTCGAAACCATAGAGCTTCACCGACTCGTCATCGAGGAAAGCATGGAAAATGCCAATGGCGTTAGAACCGCCGCCAACACAAGCACAAACCGCGTCCGGCAGCTTGCCGGTCTGCGCCAGAACCTGCTCACGGGCTTCCTCGCCGATCACTTCGTGGAAGAAACGCACCATCGCCGGGAACGGGTGGGCTCCGGCCGCTGTACCGAGCAGGTAATGGGTGTTATCGACGTTCGCGACCCAGTCTCGCAACGCTTCGTTAATGGCGTCTTTGAGGGTTTGGGAGCCATTGGTCACCGGGATCACGGTGGCACCGAGCAACTGCATGCGAGCCACGTTCAGAGATTGCCGACGGCAGTCCTCGGCTCCCATGTAAACCACGCATTCCATCCCGAGCAAGGCGGCCGCGGTGGCACTGGCGACTCCGTGCTGGCCGGCCCCGGTCTCGGCGATCAGCCGGGTCTTACCCATTCGCTGCGCGAGCAGGGCTTGGCCGAGCACATTATTGATCTTGTGCGAACCAGTGTGGTTGAGATCTTCGCGCTTCAAGAAAACCCGGACCCCACCAGCGTGCTCGGCGAAGCGGCGCGCCTCGGTGAGTAGCGAAGGCCGTCCGGAGTAGTCCTTGTTCAGCCTTGCTATCTCGGCAAGAAATTCGGGGTCGACCTTGGCTTTCTCAAAGGTGTCCTCGAGCTGGTCCAAAGCCGCAATCAAGGACTCGGGCATCCAGCGCCCGCCGAAGTCCCCGAAATACGGTCCGGTGGCATGCTTGAGCGAAGCAGGCGATGGGTTGCTGACCATGATGAGTCCTTCTAATAGTGTGTCAGTTGGCCTGGGCGGCGACCGCACGGAATTCTGCGATCCGCTCCGCCGGGGTTGAATCGCTGACCAGCGCTTCGCCGACCAGGATTGCGGTGGCACCTTCGGAAGCATAGCGGGCTACGTCGTTGGCGTCGCGCACGCCCGACTCAGCCACCACTACCAAGCCCGCCGGTAGTTCAGCGGCGAGCGGTGCGAAAACATCCCGATCGACGTCGAGGGTTTTCAAGTTACGGACATTCACGCCAATGATCCTGGCACCCACCGCGAGCGCGCGCGCCACTTCTTCAGCGGTGTGGGTTTCCACCAGGGCGTGCATGCCGAGTTCTTCGGTGAGTGCCAGGAAATCGGCAAGCTGTTGATCGCTGAGTGCCGCCACAATGAGCAGCACCAGATCAGCGCCGTGAGCTCTAGCTTCCCAAATTTGGTAAGCATCAACCGTGAAATCTTTGCGCAGCACCGGAATATCGATGGCGGCTCGCACCGCGTCCAGGTCCTCGAGTGTGCCGGAGAATCGACGCTCTTCGGTCAGCACGCTGACCACCGCAGCACCGCCTTCGGCATAGCGCCGAGCCAGCGCGGCCGGATCGGCAATGCTCGCCAGCTCGCCTTTAGAAGGGCTACGTCGTTTGACCTCGGCAATCACCGCGAGTCCTGGCTGCTGCAAAGCCGCTAAGGCATTGAGCGCCGCTGGCTGTTCGAGCACCGCAGTCTTGAGATCCGCTAAGGAAACACTGCGCTGGCGCTCCGCTAAGTCAGCCCTTACCCCTTGGATGATCTGGTCAAGAACCGTTCCGGACATCGCTGAATCAGGCACTTAGTGGCCCGAGTTCTTGACCCTAGAACCGCCAACTCCGAATCCCACCGCACGCAGTACCCAGCCCACGATCAGGCCGATAACCATCACGCCGAGACCGGCCACGAATAACACAGTATTAGCCAACACGAAGGCGATTGAGGAAAGCAAAGCACCCGCCAGCATAATGAAAACGCAGCTCCAGGCTGCCGGGCTATTACCGTGTCCGTCGGCTGCTTGCGGGGCCTGCGCCTGGCTTACAGCTGCTTCGCGATTGACGGTCTCCGGGCTCATGACTTCTCCTGATTGCTGTGGTCTGCTGAACTGTCTTCTATTGTGCCAGATGTTGGGTCCTCACCACGGCTCAGCCGATCCCAACTGTCGATATCGTCGACCGGTTCCGCGCTTTGACTAGCCGGTGTGGTGCGGTAGTTGTCGTACTTCTTGCTGCCCGGCCATTTCCTGCCCAGTACCAAGATGGCGAGCGCGCTGAAGATCAGCAGAACTCCGGCGACCAGGGCGATCCAGATCATTGCGGTCAGGGTGACGCTCAGGGAGATGCCGGTCAGCCCGATTTGGGCGCCCACCGGCCCGGCGGCTGCCGCCTGAGGGTTCAGCAGCACAGTGATCACCGCGATGTCGATCCCGATAGCAGCCAGCAGCACAACGCAGCCAGCCACGATTCGGATTACCCGACCAGAAATCGAAGCGGCCAGGGAACCGGCAATCGCGACCACGGCCAGAGCGGTGACAGCGGTCGCCGCCTTGGACCCCTGAATAGCGATATCTGCCGTCTTCACTGCCCCTTGGTCGGCAGTGCTGTACAGCCAGGTTTGAGTGGTGGTGCCGAAAATAATGATGCTCAAGAGCAGAGCGCTAAGGATCAGCACACTTTTCCGCCGAAAAGCTGGAACCTTGTTAGCTGGCTTAGGTTCCGTCATGCTGAGCCTCCGATGCTGAATCAGTGGTGCTCACGCTGCTCAGATGCTGAGCCAGATAGACCGCCCGTAGCGGCGCAGCCGCCTTATTGACCGATTCCTGCGCTTCGGCAACGTCATCCGAATCCGCCACAATTCCACCGCCGGCTTGCACATAGGCGGTATCCCCCCGAAGCAGCGCGGTACGAATACTGATTGCGGTGTCCATATTTCCGGCGAAATCCAGGTAACCAACCACTCCGCCATAGAGCCCGCGCCGGTGCGGTTCGAGTTCGTCGAGCAGTCGCATCGCCCGGGGTTTGGGTGCTCCAGAAAGAGTGCCCGCCGGGAATGTGGCGGCGAGCGTGTGATAGGCGGTCTTCCCCGGCGCCAGGGTGCCGACCACGGTGGAGACCAGGTGCATGATGTGACTGAACCGCTCCACCTCCATGAACTGAGTGACGTCTACGGTACCGGGCAGGCAGACCTTGGAAATGTCATTACGGGCCAGGTCCACCAGCATCAGGTGTTCGGCGCGTTCCTTCTGATCGGCGAGCAGGTCTTCAGCCAGTGCTTGGTCAGCCTCTACGGTCTTGCCCCGTGGCCGGGAGCCAGCAATCGGGTGCGTGATCACTTCGTCGCCGGTCACCGTAACGAGCGCCTCGGGCGAGGAACCGACAATCGAGTAGTTCTCGCCGTCCGGGTCCACGAAGCTGTAAAGATACATATAGGGGCTCGGGTTCGATGCGCGCAGCAAGCGATAGACGTCAAGCGGATCGGCGGCGTTATGCATTTCGAACCGCCGAGAAATCACCACCTGGAAGACCTCGCCGTCGACGATTGCTTCTTTACCGAGTTTGATTGCGCCGAGGTACTCGGCTTCATCCCAGCTTTCCCGTACCGCGGCACGGTAAGCGTCCGGCGCGGCCACTGCCTCCGCTTCGCTCAGCGCGCTCACCGACGGTTTCAAGGGGGCATTCATGGTCTGCAGCATGACCTGCACCCGTTCAACCGCGTCCTGCCAGGCTTCATCGACCCGTTCGTCGCTGCCATCGAAGTTAATCGCATTAGCGATCAAGAGCACGCTGCCATCGGTATTGTCGTGCACCGCCATATCGCTGACCAGGTTCATCGCCAGTTCAGGCAAGCCAAGGTCATCTTTCGGTGGATTTGGCAGCCGCTCCCAGTGCCTCACTGATTCCCAGCCCAGGAACCCCACCATGCCGGAACTGAACGGCGGCAAACCGGTGAACCGCTCGGTCTGCAACAACTCAACGGTTTTAGCCAGCGCTTCTACCGGGTTGCCGTCTTGCGGAACTCCACTCGGCGGCTCACCAATCCAGAAAGCTTGGCCAGCTTTACTGGTCAACGTGGCCCGGGAGCGCACCCCGATAAAGGAATGCTGCGACCAGACTCCGCCCGGCGCGGCAGACTCCATCAGAAAGGTACCCGGAGCGCCATCAGCCAGCGCCCGATACAGAGCAATGGGAGTATATGAATCCGCCAGCACCCGCAAGGTCACCGGAATGACCCGGTGATTGCGCGCTAGCTCGCGGAATTCCTCGAGGCTAGGGCTAATCTTGCCCAGCGCCACGGTGGATATTTCCTTCATTATTCACTTTCTTGGTCGAGCACGACGGCAGGGATCTGCCGACCATCAAAACAGCTGCGAGTTCCGGTGTGACAGGCCGGGCCGTGTTGATCGACGCGGATCAGCAGGGCATCACCATCACAGTCAAGTGCTACCGATTTCACCAATTGGATATTTCCGGACGTATCGCCTTTACGCCAGTACTCCTGCCTCGACCGGGAGTAGAAGGTGACCCGGCCGGTACTCAAGGTCCGTCGCAGTGCCTCATCGTCCATCCAGCCGAGCATTAGCACTTGCTGGCTGTCATATTGCTGCACCACGGCCGCAACTAGGCCTGCTGAATCACGTTTCAACCGCTCAGCTATCTCAGCGGGCAGCGATTGTTCATCGGGGTTTCTTAGGGTGGGCATCCTAACAAGTCTATGGCCTAGCTCTGGCGCTGAGGAATCCGCTCGACGGCGCAGGGTCGAGATCTCCACGGAGAGTCTGCAGATGAAGAATTTCGGCGGTTCGGAGCACTCCTTTAAGGCCAGAACATGCTAATTTCGAAGTGATGCATTTCGTAGATCCGTCCCGTGAAGTCCTGGCCGAAACATTGCTTGCAGCCGGCCCAGGTGCGGATACCCTATGCTCCGGTTGGCGCACTCAGGAACTCGCCGCGCATCTCTATCTGCGAGAGCGCAATGCCGGGGTCGGGCTGGGCCTTATCCTCCGAGCTTTCGCTCGCGCCTCGGATTCCACCACCCGCAAGGTAGCCGCAAAGGCTTCCACTCCGGAGAGCTATACGAAACTGGTGGAACAATTCCGTTCCGGCCCGCCTGCGCTTTCCCCGATGAGAATTAAGGCGGTCGACGAGAGTGCCAATCTGATCGAATACTTTGTGCACACCGAAGATGTCCGGCGCGCCTCTGACCGCTGGGCACCGCGCGCCCTGGATGAGGAATATTCGCAAGCTCTCTGGGATGAACTGATCAAACGAGCCGCACTGCTTTACCGCGGCGTCGATCTGGGTATTGTGCTGGTACAGCCCTCCGGGCCACGGCATGTGGCGAAGCGAGCGCCGGTGTCGGTCGCCATTGTGGGCGCCCCCGGCGAGTTATTAATGCACGCTTTCGGCCGGACAGACCATGCTTTGGTCACCTTTGAAGGGCAGCAAGACGCTGTGGCATTGCTCAAATCAGCGGAAATCGGGCTCTAGAAAACACAGTTGGCGCTCGCCCAGCAAGTGACTCTCCACCGGCTAGGTTATTTTCTAGCTAAGTTGCCTTCTAGCGAACCTCGTAGCCTGCCGCTCGGATGGCCGCCTTAACCTCGGAGATCGCGTTGACCGGGCCGAAGTGAAAGATTGACGCCGCCAGCACCGCATCCGCACCCGCAATCACCGCTGCGGGGAAATGCTCAGGCTTGCCTGCTCCGCCGGAGGCGATCAGCGGCACGGTCACTGCGGCCCGCACTGCCCGGATCATTTCCAGGTCGAAGCCGTCCTGGGTACCATCAGCGTCAATGGAATTGAGCAGGATCTCGCCCACTCCCCGATCCGCTGCCTGCTTTGCCCAGGCGACCGCGTCAATGCCGGTGCCGCGCCGCCCACCGTGCGTGGTGACCTCGAAGCCGGAGGGAATCTCGGCATTAGCGCCGCCTTCAATTCGCTTCGCGTCCAACGAGAGCACTAATACCTGCGAGCCGAAGTGCCGGGTGATCTCGTCAATCACTTCGGGTCTACTGACCGCCGCGGTGTTGATTGAGGCTTTATCGGCTCCGGTGCGTAGCAATCGGTCGACGTCGGCCACTTCACGTACCCCGCCGCCGACGGTCAGCGGGATAAAGACTTCCTCCGCGGTGCGGGCGACCACGTCGAAGGTGGTTTCGCGGTTCCCTGAGCTTGCGGTGACATCGAGGAAGGTCAGTTCATCGGCGCCAGCCAAATCGTAGCGATGCGCCAACTCAACCGGATCCCCCGCATCCCGCAAATCAGCGAAATTGACCCCCTTGACCACGCGTCCGGCGTCAACGTCCAGGCACGGAATGACTCTAATCGCCACGCTCATTGCTTCACGTCCTCAAATCCGGGCAGCGTGAATAGAGGTGACCAGGATCGCTCTTGCGCCCAGCTCGTAAAGCGCGTCCATCACTCGGTTGGTATCTTTCTTGAGCACCATGGAACGCACAGCCACCCACTCGGAGTTCTGCAGCGGGGAGACCGTGGGCGACTCCAAACCCGGGGTGAGTTTACCGGCCGCTTCGACCAGCTCGGCTCGAATGTCGTAGTCCATCAAGACATATTGCCGGGCCACTAGCACGCCTTGCAGACGGCGGATCAGCACATCGAGACCGGCCGGCTGTTGGCCAGCTCTGCCAATCAACACCGCTTCGGAACGCAGGATCGGGTCACCGAAAATTTCCATCCCGGCGGCACGCAAGGTATTGCCGGTCTCCACCACATCGGCAATCGCGTCGGCGACGCCTAGCCGCACGGAAGATTCGACCGCGCCGTCCAAGCGGACCACCTTGGCGTCAATTTCACGCTCTGCCAAGTAGCGGCGCAGCAGCCCGTCGTAGCTAGTAGCCAGCCGTTTACCATTCAAATCGGTTGCCGAGTTGAAGTCCCCGATTGGGCCGGCGAAACGAAAAGTAGAGGCTGCAAAGCCGAGCTGCAGTAGCTCATCAGCTTCGACATCGGCGTCAAGTAGTAAGTCGCGGCCGGTGATTCCGACGTCGAGCGTGCCTGCCCCGACGTAGACAGCGATATCGCGGGGGCGAAGGTAGAAGAATTCAATCTCGTTATCGGCATCCACCAGGACGAGTTCCCGGCTGTCTCGGCGTTGCCGGTAACCGGCTTCGGAGAGCATTACGGCTGCTGATTCGGACAGGGATCCCTTGTTTGGGACGGCTACACGGAGCATAAGAGGTCTTTCAGTTTGCTGGGTCAAAGGGCATTAGAGCCACCAGCTGAGCAGCTGGTGGCTATAGATGCTCGTAAACGTCCTGCAGGCTGAGCCCTTTAGCCACCATCAGAACCTGAACGTGGTACAACAACTGGGAAATTTCCTCGGCGGTTTCGCGATCACTCTGATACTCGGCGGCCATCCACACCTCGGCTGCTTCTTCCACAATTTTCTTGCCGATGCTGTGCACACCGGAGTCCAGTTCGGCGACCGTTTTGGACCCCTCGGGGCGTTGCACTGCCTTTTCGCCCAATTCGACGAAGAGGCTTTCGAAAGATTTCACAGCAACACTCTATCGTTTCTGCCGCTCAGCTTCGCCTCGAACGGTGATTCCCATCGGTTAGTAGCGTCACATTGCTGCTAACCGGACGCCCAATGCACTAGCTCGGCGGCGGTCAGCTGAGCAGCAGTGCGGTCTGCAGCGCAGCCTGAGTCGCTTCAAAGCCTTTGTCTTCGCTCGATCCGGGCAGACCGGCGCGGTCAATCGCCTGTTCCTCGTTGTCACAGGTCAGCACGCCGAAGCCGACCGGCACCCCGGTGCGTACGCTGACCTCGGTCAGCCCGAGGGTGGCAGCCTGGCAAACGTAATCGAAATGTGGTGTGCCGCCACGAATCACCACGCCCAGGGCAACCACGGCGTCGTAGTCCGCGGCTAGTCGAGCTGCAGCAACCGGCAGTTCAAAACTGCCCGGTACTCTCAACACCTTGGGATTGACGACCCCGGCAGCAGTTGCTGCGCGCAAGGCGCCCTTGAGCAGCCCATCCATCACTTCCTGATGCCAGGAAGCGGCCACAATGGCTAGGCAGAGCTTGCTAGCGTCCAGCTCAACATTCTGCGGTGCGCCTGCCCCGCTCATGCTAACTTTCCTTTGTTTGAGCTCTGGGAGCTGACGTCTAGGGTGAGCTGGTGATTCATTTTGTCTCGTTTGGTCTGCAAATAACGCAAGTTCTCAGCCCGCGAAGGCACTTCGGCATGCCGGGTTTCGGCCACGTCAATGCCCAGGGCGCGCAAGCGCTCGGCTTTCACCGGATTATTCGAAAGCAGGCTGATCTTTTCGAGGCCAAGAGCCTGCAGAATTGCTGCCGCAGCCCCGTAGGACCGCGCATCCACCGGCAGCCCCAATTGCTCATTAGCTTCCACCGTGTCCGCGCCGGCCTCCTGCAGCGCATAGGCGCGCAGCTTATTCGACAGTCCGATGCCACGGCCTTCCTGACCGCGCAGGTAAACCACCACCCCACCGTGCTGCTGTACTTGAGCCAGGGCGTAATCCAGCTGCTCGCCGCAATCACAACGATAAGAGCCGAAGACATCGCCGGTGAGGCACTCCGAATGAACCCGAACCAAGGGCAGGCTGCCCGCTGGCACCGGCACCGAAACAGAAAGATGTTCGATCCCGGAGAGAGTTTCGTGCCAGGCCTGAGTTTGGAAAATCCCGTGAGCGGTCGGTAGTTGCACCACCGGGCCGCCGGTTAATTCGACGACCGGGTCGGTGGGGATCGGGGTACTCATCGCGCCGCCTCCAAAGCTTGCTCCATCTCGTGTTTCTCCAGGTACTTCACCAGATCAGCGATTGACACCATCGGGCAACCATGGCTGGTAGCAAATACCCGCAATTCGTCCCGACGCATCATCTCACCATCATCTCGCACAACTTCGCTGATCACACCGACCGGTTCGCAGCCAGCCAAACGGGCCAGTTCAATCGCGGCTTCGGTGTGTCCCGGCCGTTGCCTAACTCCTCCTGCAACAGCCCGTAGCGGGAAAATATGCCCTGGTCGACTAAAATTTTCTGCCTGTTTAGTTGGATCGGCCAGGTATTTCGCTGTCACGGCACGATCGCTCGCGCTGATGCCGGTGCTGGTCACGCCACGGGCATCGCAACTGACAGTGTAAGCGGTGCCTTTGGCATCTTGATTGGATTGCGTCATAGCGGGTAACTCCAAGGCCTCGGCTCGCTCAGCGGTGAGCGGCACACAAATCACCCCTGAGCTGTAGCGGATCGTCCAACCCATCAGTTCTGGCGTGCTGTGCTGCGCGGCAAAAACAATATCGCCTTCATTTTCCCGGTCTTCATCATCAAGCACAATCACCGCCGCACCCCGTGCAATGGCGATCACTGCCTGCTCAATCGGGTCGAAAATACCCATCGTCACACCCCGGTATCCGCGCTGGTGGTCACTATTTCTTCAGTCCCCACGACGACTGCTGCGGGTCCGCCGAAAGCGAGCAGGCGTTCGGTGTATTTCGCTAAAACGTCAACCTCCAGATTGACCGCTTCGCCGATACTCTTGCTCCCCAGCCCGGTGTGTTCCAAGGTGGTGGGAATCAACCCCACTTCAAACCATTGCTCGTCTAATTGCGGGGCACTGACGGCGGTTACGGTGAGTGAGACGCCGTCGATGGCGATTGATCCCTTCTCCGCGATGTAGCGGGCCAGCGGGGTGGGCACGCTGAAGCGCAACCGTTGCCATTCCCCTTGGTCTTCGCGCTCCAGCAAGGCACCGACACCGTCGACGTGTCCCTGGACGACGTGCCCATCGAAGCGTTCCCCAGCCGCAACGCAACGCTCCAGGTTGACTTGATCACCGCTGCGCCGTAGACCAATAGTGCTGCGCAGCAGGGTCTCCCCCATCACATCTATGCTGATGACTCCGTTGGCCTCGGCCTGGTGGCTAGTTGCTGTGTCGCTCTGCGCCGATTGCGTCGAGGAGTCGATCGAGGTCGCGGTGAGGCAAACACCGTCGACCGCAATAGAACCACCCAGCGCTAGGCCAGCAGCTTGGCTGCCAATATCGAGAATCAACTTGGCCGAACCGTCGTCAGTCTTTTCCAAGGCCCGTACAGTACCGCGGGCGCTAACTATTCCGGTGAACATCTCAGTTAGTTCCTTCCGGTATCAGGGTGAAGGTGAGATCGCTGCCGTGTCGC
This sequence comes from Psychromicrobium lacuslunae, assembly GCF_000950575.1. Lineage (NCBI taxonomy): Bacteria > Bacillati > Actinomycetota > Actinomycetes > Micrococcales > Micrococcaceae > Psychromicrobium > Psychromicrobium lacuslunae. The sequence goes on along the minus strand of NZ_CP011005.1, from coordinate 766,360 downwards.
AAAGCGGGGGCGGCGGCATCCCAGGAAAAATGGCGTGCCGCTGCGAGCGTGTGCACACCGATATCGCCGACACTGGGAATCCCAGCACCTAGCACGGTGGGCGCGATAGAAACCATCAGTTCGTCAATCAGGTCAGCGGCCAAGAAAGCAGCACTGACCTGGGCGCCGCCCTCCACCATCAGGTGCCGGATGCCGCGCTGCCATAGTTCGTGACCGGCGCGAGCCGGGTCGTGATACTCCAGTTGCAGCCAGTTCTCGTCCGCCCTCAAAGCCGCGTCTTCAGGAATAGCACGGTTGCCGAGCACCACCCGAAGCGGTTGGCTGGCAGCCAAGGTTCCGTCGGCTGAGCGTGCGGTGAGCCGCGGATTATCAGCGAACACCGTACCGGTGCCCACTAGCATGGCGTCGACGCGAGCCCGTAGAGCGTGATTAGCGGCAAGCGACTCTGGGCTGGAGATCCACTGGCTGGTACCGTCCGCAGCAGCAATCCTGCCATCAACTGTCTGAGCAATATGTACCGTGGTGTAGGGCCGTTGCTGCTGCACGGCGTTCAGCCAGCGGCGGTTCAGCTCGGCCCCTTCACTGCCCTTGACCTGGCCGACCACCTCGAGGCCCGCCTCAGCTAAGCGTTGAGCCCCACCGGCGGCGTGCTGATCAGGATCGTCCACCGCATAAACCACGCGCTTCATCCCGGCGTCAATAATGCTCTGACTACAGGCCGGCATCCTGCCCAGATGATTACAGGGCTCAAGGCTTACCACCATAGTGGCGCCTTTAGCCTGTTCCGGGGTGATCTTGGCCAGCGCATCTGCCTCGGCGTGCGGGGTGCCTGCGCCTCGGTGCCAACCGGTGGAGAGCAGCTCACCGCTTTCACTCAGGATGACCGCGCCAACCAGCGGATTGGCTCCCCTGACGCCTTTGAGCGCTGCATCAATGGCCATTTGCATGACGGCATCCCAATTCGATCTGTGCTGAGCCGCTGCCGATGAAGAACTCACTTTTTCACCGTTACCGTCGGATCGGGAAAGCCGGTTTCCACCGAAAGTTTCTGTCCAGCTTGGCGTTTCACCCGCCACCAGACAAAGAAACCGATCAGGGTGAAGATGCCGTAGAAGATGTACATCAAAGCGCTCGCATAGTAGCCAGCGCTGAACAGCAGCGGCACCCCGACAATGTCGACGGCGACCCAGATCAGCCAGAACTCGACCCAGCCCTTAGCCATCCCATAGGTTGCTAGCAGTGAGCCCATGAAAATCCAGGCGTCCGCCCAGACCGGCTCATAAGAACCGAGCAGCTTGAAAAGCGGGGTTAGCAGCGCGGTGCCGCCAAAGAGTGCTACCAGCAGGCCGATTCGGGCCGGCCAGGACGCCCAGTTAGGTTCGACGGCGGCTTGGTCGCCATCTACTGAGGCTTTTTGAGCTTGTCGCCAGCGATACCAGCCGTATATGGAGACCACGATGAACATAATCTGTCGGCTAGCTTGGCCGAGCAGGTTGACCGGGTTCGGAGCGCCGAAGACGGTGCCAAGAAACACCGTGAAGAGCAGGGCATTGCCGATAATACCGACCGGCCAGGCCCAGACTTTGCGGCGCATTCCGCCGAGGGCACTGAGTAAACCAAAGAGATTGCCAAGCACTTCTCGCCAGAGTAGGAATCCGCCACCGGCGAATTCGATCTTGGCGTCAAAGAGCCATCGCAGAATATCTGTCACGTGACAGTTACCCCTTTCCTTGAGCGCGATGGCTCCGGGGTAACGTCAGTAAAGCTCTTATGCTCGCCAAAAAAGCGGCACAATAGCCATACCTACGTGCTTCTCCCATCCAGACTTTAACTGTCGGTATCGGAATTTCACCGATTCAACCGTTTGTCCTGTGCAAACTTTCTGCACGGGACGCGCGGGTCGCGGACTATAACCGCCGGTTCGGACTTACACCGACCCCGGAGCACGTTGATAAAACGATTATGACATGTTGAACCGACATCCGCCGCAGCGTATTCCCGTAGCGTCACATTCCGCGTCGGAAGTCTCTTCCCCGGTCTGCCTGTTAGCCGACTTCCTCACCGAGACGAGGAGAGTGCGAGTTGCCCAGGTTACGCAGCTGCGTGATCGCCGTAGCGGGGTCGGGGGTGTTGTAAACCGCTGAACCAGCGACGAAAACGTCGGCACCGGCCTCGGCGGCACGTTGAATGGTGTCAGCGGAGATCCCGCCGTCGACCTGCAGACTCAGCTGCGCCCCGGAACCGTCAATGGCGGCCCGTGCCCGCCTGATTTTCGGCAGCATGACGTCCAAAAAAGCCTGGCCGCCGAAACCCGGTTCCACTGTCATCACCAGTAGCAAATCCAACTCGGCGAGCAGGTCGAGATACGGTCCGACCGGAGTCGCCGGGCGGAGCGCCATTCCCACCTTGGCTCCGCGCTGCCGAATTTCCCGCGCCAATCTGATCGGCGCGGCGGAGGCTTCAACGTGAAAAGTCACCGAAGCCGCCCCCAGCTCAGCGTATTCAGGTGCCCAGCGATCAACCTCGGAGATCATCAGATGCACATCGAGCGGCACCGGGCTGACCTGTTGAATCCGTGAAACAACCGGCAGTCCTAGGGTGAGATTCGGCACGAAGTGGTTATCCATCACATCGACGTGCACCGCATCAGCATTGCTGATCCGAGCTAGCTCGGTCTCAAGGTTGACGAAATCGGCGGAAAGAATACTCGGATGGATGGCACAGCTCATGGCATTTTCCTTCGGCTTTCAGTTCACTTTTTACGGATTAAGGCCAAGAACATGGCGTCGGTGTGGTGCAGATGCGGCCACAGCTGCGCGGTTTTTTCATGCCCGGCGGAAAGCGGCTCGAGCGCCACCGCATCCAGTGCTTCACCGGCGTCGAGCAACTCAATATCGCTGCGACCGCGCAGCACGTCGTCCACTACGGCATTGGTCTCCGCCGGGTGCGGTGAGCAGGTCACGTAGGCCAGCACTCCCCCGGGACGCAATGCCTTCAGCGCAGATGCCAGCAGCTCTCGCTGCAGCTGGCTGAGATCAGCGACCTCTGCCGGAGTGCGCCGCCAACGCGCCTCGGGGCGACGCCGCAGCGCGCCCAGGCCGCTACAGGGCGCATCAACCATAATCCGGTCATAGCGCTCCGGCTCCTGCGAACCAAAGTCACGGCCGTCTTCAATCATCACGTCCCAGTGCTCTTTGGGCACCGCACTAAGAGCTTTCCGAACCAATTCAGCTCGGTGTTCAAGTGGTTCGTTCGCCACTAGCTGCGCGCCTCGCTGCGCTGCCAAGGCAGCCAGCAACGCCGCTTTTCCACCCGGTCCGGCACAGAGATCAAGCCAGTGCTGATCGGGGCCAGCACCCAACGGCGCCGCGGCCAAGGCGCGCGCGACAAGTTGCGAGCCGACGTCCTGCACCCGCACCGAACCGTCCCTGACGCCACCGAGCCGCCCCGGGTCGCCGCCGGAAGAAAGCGCCGAATTAACCACCAGCGGTCCCGGCGTGAATTCGGCCTCGAAAGCTTCTGTTAGCGACCCTAGCCCGGGCAGAGCGACCAGGTTGACCACCGGAGCAGCATTATCGGCTGCCAGCAGCTCATCGATCTCCTGCACCGTCCGTCCATGCGCCACCAAAGCTTGGCGAAGCGCCCGAATGATCCATTCCGGATGCGCGAATTCAAGCGCAGCCAGCTTAATCGGATCGCTCACCCCGGCACTGAGCTCGATCAGCCACTCGGCGAGGTCCTTCGAACCGATCTTGCGTAGCACAGCATTGATAAAGGAGGCCGGGCCGGCACCAATCACCGCACGTGCCAGCCCCACCGTTTGATTGACAGCCGCATGCGGAGGCACCCGCATTGCCAATAATTGGTGCGCACCGAGTCGTAGCGCGTCCATAATCGCCTCTTCGACATCGGAAATTTCCCGATCCACGCAACGCGCAATAATCGCGTCGTAACTACCCCGAGCGCGCAGCGCACCGTAACTCAGCTCGGTAGCCAGGCCAGCGTCGCGCTTATCCAACCGGTACTGACGTATTTTGCTCGGAAGCACCAAATTCGCATAGGCGTTGTCTTTGGAGACCGCTCGGAGCACCTCAAAAGCGACTAAGCGAGCAGGATCTGCCTCACGCAGACGCTGCGCGGGACTCGACTCGGAGTACTTCCGAGCTTGCTGACCGCCCCGAGCGCGATTGGCACCGCGGTTGCGCTCCCGGCCACGGTCATTGCGTCGACCCTGGTCGCTCATCTTCCTAACTCGATTCCACTCGTCATGCACTTCATTCAAATCTCAGATCTTCAATGCTATTCAGACCCCGCAACCAATCGGCAGCGGACATCATCTTCTTTCCAGCGGGTTGTACCGTCTCAAGTTGCACGGCGTGTGAACCGGTGCCAACCAACGCTGATTTGCCACCAACTATTGACAGCTCACCGGGAGCCAAGGCACGTTGCTCGGGTCGCAGCGAGACCGGACCGAATTTGAAACGCTGCCCAGCTAAATTAGCCCATGCCCCGGGTTCCTGAGTCACCCCGCGAATTCGCCGCGAGATGGCAAGGGCTGGCTGGCTAAAATCGATGTGCCCATCAGCCAGCCCTAGTTTGGGTGCCAGCGATACCGGGCCTGACTGTGGTACCGCCACCGCAGTGCCAGACTCAATGGCACTCATCGTCTGAGTCAGCAGCATCGCGCCAGAGCGGGACAACCGCTCCAGCAAAACCGAGGAAGTATCTTCAGCCCTGATTTGCTCCACCACGGTGCCGTAGACCGGGCCAGTATCAAGGCCCGCTTCGAGCAGGAAGGTCGAAGCACCAGTGAGCTCATCGCCGTTGATCACGGCATGCTGCACCGGTGCCGCGCCTCGCCAAGCCGGTAAGAGCGAAAAATGCAGATTGACCCAGCCGTGGTGTGGGATGTCCAGTGCTGCCGGTGGAATCAGCGCACCATAGGCCACAATGGCTGCCGCCTCAGGCGCTAACTCGGCAATCTGAGTCTGTGCAGCGGCGTCGAGCCGCTGCGGCTTCAACACCGGCAGCCCCAGAGCGGCCGCGCGCTGGGCTACCGGAGAGGGAGTCAGCACTCGCTTGCGACCGACCGGGGCATCTGGCCTGGTCAGTACGCCGACAACGCCGAACCCAGCATTGAGCAAGGCTTCCAAAGCAGGCACCGCGACCTGCGGGGTACCAGCAAAAAGCAGCCTCATGCATGATCCTTGAGAACTGAGCGGCCGATGGCTGAGCCGCCGAAACTGGAACCAACAGTTTGGGAGCGCTTAGCGGTGGTCCGAGCGGTAATTTCCTCGTAATGTTCAGCCCGGATCGCCCGGAAAGCCGATTTACGATCCTCACCGGCGAGCCGATCGACATAAAGCTTGCCGTTCAGATGATCGGTTTCATGCTGCAGGCAACGCGCCAGCATACCTGCTGCCTCAATCACCAGTGGTTCGCCATTCAGGTCAACGCCAGTCACCCTGCTGAACTGCTTACGCGGGGTGACGAACCCGAGGCCAGGTACCGAAAGACAGCCTTCAGCCCCCGGTTCCTGATCGTCCTCCCCGTTGGTGATGATCGGGTTGATCATGTGCCCGGATTGATCACCCACTCGATAGGTGAAAATTTGCAAGCCTACGCCGATCTGCGGGGCCGCCAGGCCTGCCCCGTCAACGTCATCCATGGTCTCCATCATGTCGGCGATCAGCTTTGCCAGATCAGCCCCGAACTCGGTGACTGGCTCGGCAACAGTCCGCAGCACCGGGTCTCCGATCAGCCGGATATGAAGAATTGCCATGCAGTTGAACCCTGTCTTTTTCTCGGTCGGTCGTCCTGAACATTCTAGGCCAGAGAATTCTCAAACAGAGCGCCCAAGCGCTCAAGCGTCGGACAGCTGCTGACCTTCTACTGGCTCAGCGGAGGGTTGTTCAGGGCGTAGGCCGCGGCGGGGCTAGCGGCAGCAGCGGCTCGCCGGCTTGGGCAGCTGCCGTATTGCGTTCCCAGAGCCGATGCAACGCACAAAATTTGTACCATTGCTGTGGCAAAACCGAGGGATTGGCCCGCATCGGGCGCACACCGGTCTCACCGATGGCGACAGCTAACAGCAATGGCTCCTGGCCATATTTCCAGGCCTCCCACTGCCCAGCCCGAGCATCCAGCAAACTTTCTTCAGCTTTCATACCGGCCACCAACTGCATGACCACTTTAGGGTCGACGGCTTTCAGCTCACCATTGCGATCGGTGCCCTTGGTCTTGTAATCGATCAGGCAGAGCCGACCGGAGATCTCGGCCACCAGGTCCAAGGTTCCGGCGTAGCCAACGCTCTGGTTCCAGATCGTCACCTCCGGGGCCAGCGGTTGCACACGATATTCCTGCCACCAGGCGTCGAAGGCTTGCGCAAAACGCTGTTCCTGATGCTCGGCCAGTTCGGCCTGAGCGCGCTCCACCTCATGCTCACGGTCCAAAGCCCGCAGGGCAACTTGCTCGGCATAAAAATGCACCCGATCCCCGCGTGCAGCCGCCTCATTTCGATAATTCTCCGCCGCATTGGCAGCCTCGCGTACCAGCGGTCGCAACTTTTCCGATCGCCCCGCAGCCTCCACCAGGCCAGGATGGGCGGCCAGCTTCGAAGCAGCCATATACCCCGCCCAGCCGCTCAAATCCATTGCCTGCATGCCGATCACGGTGGTGATTGACGGCACCGAGGGCGTGTCGTTGAGCGAGCGGCCGTACATTCGGCCGAACTCGGTGGCATGAGCTAAGGCTGGCTGGGTCATGGTTCTACTATGTCATCCGCCGCTGACACCGCTGAGTCGGCATGCTTGGACTCAGCCTGGGCGCCGGCACTGGCCGGTGCAGCAGGCTGGGTTTGTGACGATACAGGCCCCATCGTGCTGTTTTCTTTTGTTGTTTCTTTTGTTGTTTCTTTTGTTGTTTCTTTCTGTGCTTCTTTCTGTGCTTCTTTCACCGCCCGGTCCTCAGCCAACCGCGCTTGATAACCCGCTTGTACGCTGAGTGCCTGCTGGGTCTGCAAAATCAGCGGATCGAAGAAAGCGTCCCGGTAGTCCTTGCTGGTGTTAATCGACACCACAAAATTCAGCGCCGCAATGGCACTCAAAAAAGCCGCCACTCTGACCGGCACCTCAGGGACCGGCAATGCGAAGCCAAAGATCTGCAAATTACTTGCTGCTCGGCCAGCCCACTGCACGGCGAGCTGCGGCGGAATGGAAAGGGCATTGAGCGCCATGATGAAAGCAAAAACCAATACCCCGAAAATCAGCACCTGGATGCATTGTGCGAGCACCATGATGAGGACCACATTGGCGCGCTCCGCACCTCCGAGCTGGCGCCAGCTTCCTTGACGCAGCAAGGACTGACGTTCCGGACCTAAAAGCTCTGCGTCCGGCACCTCCGGAGTCAGCATCTCAGGCATATCACGCAGCTCTTTACGCGTGCTGTAAATCACAAAAAGCATGCCAATGCCGAGCAGGAAAACGATCAGCCAGAAGACCTGGCCGCGTTGCAATGCAGCGGCGACCTGCCAGAACTCCTGGGCGTAAAACACCGAGATAACCACCAGGATCAGCAATGGCAAGGCAATTGCAGCGAGCAGCCAAATCGCTGAGAGTTGACGAATTGCCGCCCGCAGGCTCCACCCCAGGAGTGAGCCGATGCCAAGCCAGGTAAGCAGCAAGACCAGCAATAACGGCACCACATTCTCCAGCGCGCTTTGCCACCAATCAGCCGCCGAAGCTCCCAGCATCACCAGCTGATTGACCACTAAAAGTACAAAAATCGCGACGATAGCGGTGGTTCTGGCCAACAGGGTACGACCTCGTAGCAGTCGGTTGGCGATCAGTGCAACGATCAGAGGGACTAGGACGGTCAGGCCTAGCACACCAAGAAAAAGCACTTCTTCGACGTCGCTCAGCTCATCGGTGTCCTCGGTCATAAGGCTGAAATGCGAGGTAATGGCCCAGCCCAGGCCTAGTAGCGCGAAGAACAAAAGCGCCGGGGCGCAACGGGCGAGTAAGTGTTTGGAGCGATCCCGGGGTTTGACGAAATAGGGCAGGCCCTGCAGCCGGAACCACTCTTCGGTCTCGTAACGTTGCTTTTCCGGACTTCTCGCTGCCATGCAGCTAAGCATAGGACCTAGTCCAGCCACCTAACCGACCACCGAGTACGGAGATCTGCACATTTTCAGCGCCGCATAACGTGCAGATCTCCGAACTCGACAGATGAAAAAGGTGGCTCCGTGAATCACGGAGCCACCTGATGGTGGGCGATACTGGGTTCGAACCAGTGACCTCTTCGGTGTGAACGAAGCGCGCTACCACTGCGCCAATCGCCCGTGTGCTGCTCAGAAATATTATCGGAAAGTTCACCAAGGTGCCTAATCGGAACTAACTCCGGGCAGTTCTGACTAGGCATGAGGCGCAGTCGAAACCAGCACAAGGTTCTAGGCCAGTCGGAGCGAGGCGGTTATTAGCTCAGCAGCAACAACACCGGAACGCGCCGCAGAAACACGGTGATTTTGCGTTTCCCCGATCGTCGGATAGAGTTTTTACTCGCAGGAACACGAGGAAAGTTACTCCGAATCGGCCATCCAGTCGAAGCAAAGTAAGCTACTCAAGGGGAAACCCGTTCCTTCTGCGGATGTGGCTCAGTGGTAGAGCATCACCTTGCCAAGGTGAGGGTCGCGAGTTCGAATCTCGTCATCCGCTCGCAGGAAACTGTCAACTGTAGCCCGCTCGTCATAGCTGATGAGGCGGGCACCTTTGAAACCCGGTGGGGTGGCCGAGAGGCGAGGCAGCGGCCTGCAAAGCCGCGTACACGGGTTCGAATCCCGTTCCCACCTCTCAGTTTTGAGAGTTTTTGGGCGATTGGCGCAGCGGTAGCGCGCTTCCCTGACACGGAAGAGGTCACTGGTTCGATCCCAGTATCGCCCACCACAGTTTGGCCCCGTTGAAGAACGGGGCCATTCAGTTTTAACCACGCTCTAACCTCATGACGTACTCCCCTCGGCCATCGAGTGTGCAGTTCTACACCTCATGAGGGTCTCAAAAAATGTAAATCTGCACACTCGCCGGCGGTGAAAGAAAAGATCTTAACAGTTAGTGCAACTGTTAGTGCAGTAATTTGAGCCCGACGACGCAGCCAACAATGCCCAGCAGCAAGAGAACCTTAATCAAGGAAACGGATTCGGTGCCGGTCACCATGGCATAAGCCACGGTGAGTACCGCACCGATCCCCACCCAGACCGCGTAGGCCGTGCCAACCGGCAAGGTACGCATCGCCCAGGCCAGGCCGACCATACTCGCCACCACCGCGACGCCAAACACCACGCTGGGCCACAGTTTAGAAAAACCCTCAGATTTACCCAGTGCGGTAGCCCAAACGGCTTCCAAAATTCCCGAGAATACCAAAACAATCCAGGCAAGAGACGTTGCCATGTTGACCTCCACGCGCCGTCTTTTCGCTGGCCGGGTACGGCGCACCTCGTCCGGGGTGCCTTTGGCACTTTTAGTATTTCACCAATGGCTAAATAACTGATAGTTACTTTCTCTTGGCGTGCCAAAAATCTCGGTCTATTATTGAGCCGATGGGGGCAAGATGGCCCCGACTATCGAAGGGAGGTGCCCGTGTCTATTTTTGACGACATCAAGGGCAAGGCCGAGGATCTGATCGGCGACAATGCAGACAAGCTGAAAGACGGCATCGAGAAAGTCGGCGATTTCATCGACGACAAGACCGGTGACAAGTTCAAGGACCAGATCGATGGCGCCCAGAAGGCCGCTAGCGATTTTGTCGATAACGCGAACAAGGATGACGCTCCTGCAGCTGACCCTCAGGCCTAAGCGACCTTCGCTCAAGATCTAAGTCAAAGGGATCGCCTGCCCTGCCGCGAGGCAGCGCAGGCGATCTTTGGCGTTAATCTGGCGTTAAACCGGCGCTGCTCCCCGCCTCCAGTTAGCGTCTCCAGTTAGCCGTTTGCCCGCTCCTTCCAATTCCCCCAAGGATCGCAACGTGTCGTCGATAACTATCAGCCGCCCCGAAACCTCCCGGCCGATCATTGCTGGCGTGGTAACCGCCTTGGTCGGTTTCACCTCCTCGTTCGCTGTAGTGCTAGCTGGCCTGCGAGCGGTCGGTGCCTCAGACGCCCAAGCCGCTTCCGGGCTCCTCGCCCTCACCTTGACCTTCGGGCTGGGAATCCTGCTGCTGTCCTGGCGGACCAAGCTTCCGATCACGCTGGCCTGGTCGACTCCCGGGGCAGCTCTCTTGGTCAGCACCGGAGCGGTGGAGGGCGGTTGGCCGGCCGCGGTGGGGGCTTTCGTTATTGTCGGGGTGCTCATTGTGCTCACCGGGTTGATCCCGGCCTTGGGCCAACTGATCGGTAAAATTCCGGTCTCCCTGGCGCAGGCCATGCTGGCTGGGGTGTTGCTGTCATTATGTTTGGCGCCCTTCAAGGCATTGGGAACCACTCCGTTATTGGTACTACCGATCATTATTGCCTGGCTTATCATGATGAGATTTGCCGCCCGCTGGGCAGTGCCGGTGGCCTTGGCCCTCGCTCTCGCCGTAATCGGAATTTACCTCGTACTTTCCGGTACCACGCTCTCCGCTGCCCATTTGGTTCCCACCTTGGTGTGGACCACCCCGGGCTTTAGTTGGCAGGCAATAGCAGGTATTTCGCTGCCGCTTTTTATCGTCACGATGGCCTCGCAAAATGTGCCGGGCGTGGCGGTACTCAAGTCGTTTGGTTTCAGCACTCCGTGGCGCTCCTCGATGGTGGTCACCGGCATGGGCACCGCGCTCGGAGCCCCCTTCGGCGGACACGCCATTAATCTCGCCGCGTTGAGTGCAGCACTGGCCGCCGGCGAGGAAGCCGGTAGCGAACCACGACGCCGCTGGGTAGCCGCTTTCACCTCTGGTTGGGTCTATTTGCTGCTCGCCGCGCTCTCCGCCGCACTTGTCACTTTGGTCGCGGCGGCACCGGCGGGCCTGGTCGAGGCGGTCGCCGGGCTAGCATTGCTCTCCACCATGGCTAGTGCCATCTCCGCCGCCCTCGCGGAGGCCAAAGAACGCATCGGTGCCATCGTGACCTTCTTGATCGCTGCCTCAGGTCTGAGTTTCGCCGGCATCGGGGCCGCATTCTGGGCCCTGCTCGGCGGTCTAGTGGTGCGTTGGGCGCTCAGTGAGCGACGAGCGGCGAGCCGGCAGTAAGCACCGAGTAACCGGCACAATTAGCAGGCAAAGAAACTGCTTAAAAGGGCCGCAGCGAGGCAAGCCAGGCAGCTCGGGTCAGCTCACAGTTCAGCTCAGTTCAGGTGCGGTACGGTCGGGCTATTTCGGGCTTTCCTGCACCTGCGCCTCACGAGCCAGCGCAGTCAGTCGGGAAACCGCTCTGAAGTACTTCTTCAAATAGCCGCCCGCCATCATCTCGGCGCTGAATAGCTGGTCAAAGGGCACCCCGCTAGCCAGAATCGGCACGTCCTTGTCGTAGAGCCGGTCTGCCAACACCACAAATCTCAGCGCCACGCTCTGCTCGGTAATGGTGCGCACTCGGTGCCACACCACACCGTCGATTCCGGCCAAGAGTTGTCGATAACGGCTGGGGTGCACACCAGCCAGATGCTCAAGTAACTCCTCGAAATCATCGACAGCAATAGTCCCAGCGGTCGCGAATTCGACCTCTGCGGCGGCCTCCAGTTCTTCGTCGGGCAGCGGCTCCGGCGGTGTCGGCAAGCCGCGGTGCCGGTAATCCTCACCGTCAATCCGAATCACCTCGAACTGATCGGCCAGCACCTGGATCTCGCGCTGGAAATCCACCGCGGCGAATCGTCCTTCCCCGAGCGAGCCAGGCAGGGTGTTCGAGGTGGCAGCAAGTTTCACCCCGGCATCGGCCAGTTCTCGCATAAGCCGCGACATTAACACGGTGTCGCCTGGGTCATCGAGCTCGAATTCGTCAATGCAGACAAGCTTGTATTGTTTGAGCGCGTCAACAGTTTTACGGAATGAGAGCGCGCCGACCAGATTGGTGTACTCGACAAAAGTGCCGAAAGCCTTTGGCCCCGGCACCGCGTGCCAGAGCGAAGCGAGCAAGTGTGTCTTGCCGACGCCGAAACCGCCATCGAGGTAAATCCCGGCCCGGCTGTCGGTCTTCTTCGCAGCGAAAAGCTTACGCAGGCCACGAGCCTCGGGATGCCCCACCGAGCTAGCGAAGTGCTGCAGAGCTTTCACCGCGGCTGCCTGGGAAGGTTGCGCTGGATCGGGGCGATAACTGTCGAAAGAAACTTCACCAAATCTCGGTGAGGGGTAGAACCCTTTCAACAGCTCATCGACCGAGACCGAGGGCGTGCGCGCGGCGAGGTGTTCTACAGCGACCAAAATTCATCCATTCCAATCGGGCGGACGGCCCGGAGAGGCGTCTCAGCTGAGTGAAACGCGCGAGTATATGCACTGCAAGGATACCGCTCCGGTAACGCCGATATGTCGTTCTATGACTTCCGGAAGTATTTTGAGCAGCCCGTGGTTAGGCTTAAACGAAGCTTAAGTAGCGATAGATAGCATTCCGAGGAGTTCACGATGAGCATTGCCGCAGACAGCACCCAGAAGTTCACCGACTACGCCAATCCGGAGCGCTTGGTCTCTACCGATTGGCTTGCCGAAGCTATCGCCGCGGGCACGGTAGGCACCCCGGAACTCGCTGTCGTTGAATCGGACGAAGACATCCTGCTCTACGAAACCGGGCACGTGCCGGGCGCGGTCAAGATTGATTGGCATACCGATCTCAATGACGCCGATACCCGGGATTACATCGACGGTGAAGCCTTCGCTAAGCTGCTCGGCGCTAAGGGCATTAGCCGGGACACCACCGTGGTGATCTACGGTGATAAGTCGAACTGGTGGGCAGCTTATGCGCTCTGGGTTTTCACGCTTTTCGGGCATCAAGATGTGCGGCTACTCGACGGCGGACGGGATAAGTGGATTGCCGAAGGACGGCCGCTGAGCACCGAAACGCCGACGCCCGCAGCCGCCGAATACCCGTCCGTGCAGCGTGAGGACGCACCAATCCGGGCCTTTAAGGATGAGGTTCTGCAGCACCTTGGCAATGGCCCGTTAATTGACGTCCGCTCCCCCGAGGAATACACCGGTGCACGCACCTCAATGCCGGCTTATCCCGAGGAGGGCGCGCTGCGTGGCGGTCACATCCCGACGGCTGCCTCGGTGCCGTGGGCGAAGGCGGCGGCCGAAGACGGCACCTTCCGCACCCGGGCGGAGTTGGAGGCGATTTATCTTGACGGTGCTGGACTGCGCGCCGGTGACGATGTGGTTGCCTACTGCCGAATCGGCGAGCGCTCCAGCCACACCTGGTTCGTGCTCAAGCACCTGCTGGGATTCGACAAGGTCCGCAATTATGACGGTTCCTGGACCGAATGGGGCAACGCGGTTCGGGTGCCGATTGCTAAGGGCGAAGCTCCCGGCACACTCTGAGTGCCATCGCCTGAGGCACCGAAGCAGGAAAAAGTTCAGGCTAAGACGACGCGGCTGGCGGGCCAGGCCACGAGTGGTGGACTGCAAGCTGCCGCCGGAAAGACGTATTCTGGATATTGTGACTAATTCCCTCGACTCTGCTTCGATGCCTGCCGAGCTACTTGAGATTATTGATGATTTTCAGGCCCTCGAGGAACCTGAGCGGCTCCAGTTGCTTCTAGAGTTCTCACGGAGCCTGCCCGCGCTGCCAGATCGCTTTGCGGAACATCCCGAGTTACTTGAGCAAGTGGTGGAGTGTCAATCCCCGCTGTTCCTGACCCTTGAGGTAGCAGACGATAGGGTGCAACTCTTCTTCTCCGCTCCCCCGGAGGCGCCTACTACCCGAGGCTTTGCCAGCGTGCTGCACGAAGGCTTGAATGGGCATTCCGTGCGCGAAATTTTGGCGGTGCCCGACGATATGCCTGAACAACTGGGGCTAACCCATGCGCTGACCCCGCTTCGGTTGCGAGGGATGACCGCAATGCTGGGGCGGATTAAGCGTCAGGTGCGCGCCCAGCTGCCCAACGATTAGTGGCGCCGCTCAGCCTCAAGCGATGAGCCTAACTCAATGAGCCAGCGCACTAGCAGTGGACGCTCGAAAGGTGGTACTCCGGCGACCTCGCTGCTCGATACTGCCGGGGTCCGCTACACGTTGCACAGCTACCAGCACGATGCCAAGATTCCTTCCTTCGGCACTGAAGCCAGCAGCAAACTAGGTGTTCCGGCAGAACGGGTGTTCAAAACCCTGATGGCCGCGGTGACCGGCAGCAACGGAACTTTCTTGGTGGCCGCTATGGTCCCGGTCAGCGAAAGCCTGGACCTCAAGCTGCTGGCCGCTGCGATGGCGGCCAAAAAAGCCGAACTGGCGGATCCGCAGCTGGCACAGCGTCGCACCGGCTATGTGCTGGGTGGCATCTCGCCGCTAGGCAGTAAGCTCGCCAACCCAGTGGTCCTTGATGAGTCAGCCTTGAATCTGGCGACCTTGTACTTCTCGGCGGGACGGCGTGGCCTAGAGATTGAACTTGCGCCAGCCCTTTTGGTCGAACTCTGCCAGGCCACCGTGGCACCAATAGGCCGTAAAAGCTAAGCGTCCCGGAATTCCTCGGGCACGGTATCCCTGGGCAGATCGTAGCGACCTAAGCGCGGAGCCAGCCAAGACCTGACAACCGAATCCCAACGCTGCGGATCGACATTCCACTCGCGGGTGTGCGCAGCGGTGTCAAATTCCACAAAACTGACAATCTCAGGATTGCGCCGCGCGAGTTCCTTCGACGGACCATACGGCACAAAGTCATCGTCTTTACTGTGCATGATCAGGGTGGGGGTTCGCAGTTCAATGGCGCGGCTCACCCAGTCCATGCTTTTTAGGTTCACCGGTGCTGCCAAACCGGTGATTCGCCGACCGAGTGGATGACTCAGCATGAGCTGACCGTATTTGCCAATAGCTGCCGGGATCCGGTTCAGCGTGGCTTGATGCGCCAAAACATCGATCCAATTGATCACCGGACCGTCCAGCACCAGCGCGGTGACCTCCTGGCGGCGGTGACTCAAGTCGACGGTTTGCAACGCTACTGCGCCGCCCATTGAGTAGCCAAAAAGCACCACGTCCTTCGCACCGTGGTCGAGTGCGTAGTCGATTGCGGCCTCCACGTCCCGCCATTCGGTCACGCCAAGGCCGTAGCGACCGTCCTCCGCGGCTGGCGCATCGCCGTCATTACGATAAGAAATCAGCAGACTGGTCAGTCCGAGCGCGCGTGCGGTGCGCACCGCACGTAATCCTTCGGTGCGACGGGCACCCCGGCCGTGGACCATAATCGCCCAGCTGGAGAGCCTTTGCTCGGTTGGTTTAATCAGCCAGGCCGGTGCCGGACCTACCGGCAAATCGATCCATACCTCTTCCGCCGCCACCCCGATCTCAGCTGGCGATTGGAAAACCGCGCCGCTCCAGCGTCCCCGGACCGCGTGCTGCAAATCCCCCGCAACCACTTCCTCGACCAGTCGGGAGACCGTACCTTCGCGGGGCACATAGGACCGGATCGCGCCAATCCGAGCATTTCCGCGCTCACCGTCAAAGCTCAATCCGTAAACCCCATCAACGATGGTTTCCTGGTTGGCAGGCAGCACGATCTGTAATTCCTCACCGACCCGAAGCACCGCCAAGATCTCAAGATCCTCTGGCTGCTCCTTCTCCGGGGTGACTACTCTACGGGCGAAATAACCAGCCAGCGCTGAGCTTCCCGCGGCCAGCACGGAGACCACACCAGCTCCGGCCGCTGCGCCAAACAGCAACCATTTCAACCAGCCAGTGTGCTTCTTCGCGCTTAGGTCAGCCATGACTCCATTGTGGCGGAGCGCCCGCCCCGCGTCGAGTTAGACGCGGGGCCCTGGGGAGATACCGCGTATCGCCCCTCCCACGCCTCGCTAGCTCGACGCGGGGCCCTGGGGAGATACGCTTAGCTCATGACCGATACCATCATCATTCTGACCGAGGCTCCTTTGGGCGAGGTCGACGTGGAAAACATCACTGGCCTGTTCGCCGACTCCGAGCAACCCGAACTTATCGTGTTGGTGCCGGATGACGTGCGGCGGAACCTGCTCGTCGATGTCATCGATCAGCTGAGCCTGCTTGATCTCCCGGCGGCGCTCAAGGAGTTCGGTGGCCGGGAAAGCAAGGAAGAAGCTAAGCAGCGTGCCGAAAGCACCCTGCAGACCTCGCTGGCCGCGCTACAAGCCACCGGTGCGACGGTCAGCGGCAAGGTTTTCGAAGGCGATGCGGTCGCCGGACTAGTCGCTGAGGTCGAGGAACGCTCCGCCCGTCAAGCCGTGGTTGTCACCGAGCCGCATGCTTTGGAGGATACCTTCCACACCGACTGGGCGACGCGTGCGCAGGACAAGCTGGGGTTGCCGGTATTGCATCTGTACTCGGGGTCGGGATTTATTGGCGACTCCTAAACGTTGCTACAGATATGAGTGAATCTGCCGGAAACACCAGTTTTTTCCAGAACTCCTATACCCCTGCGGTGGTGAAGACGGAGCAAGAGTGGCGCGCGGAACTGAGTCCCGAGGAATATCGGGTACTCCGCCAGGCGGGCACCGAGCGGGCTTTTATCGGAGAGTACACCGATACGCATACCGCCGGGGTGTATCAGTGCCGTGCCTGTGGGGCTGAGCTTTTCCGCAGCAATGAGAAATTTGATTCGCATTGTGGCTGGCCTTCCTTCTTCGCCCCATTGGCTGAGGAGCGGGTGCGTTACATCCATGACCGAAGCCTGGGCATGGAGCGAGTAGAAGTGCGCTGCGCCAATTGTGATTCACATCTGGGTCACGTCTTTGAGGGCGAGGGGTATGGGACTCCGACCGATAAGCGATATTGCATTAACTCAATCTCAATGACGTTGGTGCCCAGCGAATAGTTTGGAATGCTGGCGGCTGTTCAGCCACTATTAGCCAATATGTCGTCGGCTGAACAGCCCGGGATACTCGGTGACCAGAGCCATCTCATCGACCGAAATCTCTGCCTGAAAATCGCTGTCCAACGATTCATAACGATAGCGAGTCTCGGCAAGTCGGGTGTATCGCTGTGGGTCAGCTTGCAAGGTAAGTTCTGGGACGGAGATATAGGCAGTGACAATCTCAAAACTTTCGCCAATCTCGGGTCGTAACCGTCTGATCGGCAAGGTGTTACTGAAGGGTGTGGCACTCAAGTCCACATCAATGGCACCGCTGAGTTCCACCAGTTCGACATTGTCTTGGTCCCTCCAGCAACCCATTCCGTCAGCTCGAAGTAGCAAACTCCGACCGCTGAGCCGCTCAAGGGCGAAAACTTTCCTGGTCCGCCATTGAGCATCAAATTCCACTGTGTATTCAAGCTGAAAAGGTGCACCTTTGGGTCCTTGTACCCGCCCCGAAGCCACTCCGCCCTGATGACTCAGCAGTAATTCAAGGTCTTCCAGCCCGGTTCCGCTCGCATCTTGCCAGCTCACTGAGTTCCTCATTTCTCGATTCTGACTGAACTGGTGATCATCCGGCTAGGGGCCCATCGTGGTTCCACCGGTGATCGCTGAAGCCAAGATCCGTAACGGAATCCGCATTGCCTCCAGAATGTCCGGCAAGCGAAGCTCATCCTGGCTGAGAGAAACACCACACCGAGCGCCAGATCTTCTAATCAATTCATAAATATTGCATAAGGTTTCCTGTCTTTTGAGTTAAGATTTCATCAAGAAGATAAAGACTCTGGAAGGACTTTCGCCATGACGCAGACCTTGCCTGCCGCACCATTAGCCAGCGCCGACACCGATCTTGAAGCCATCGCCGCGGGCCAGCCCTGGCAAGCTTTGAAGGCTGCCGCGACCGAACTCCAGGACCTGCAGATTAAGGACGGTTCGGTTCCCGAAGCCGAGGACAAGTCTCGGGCCAGCAAACTCGTCGAAACGCTGGTCAGTTCGATCAACGAACTCGCTCCGAACTTCCCGCACGACGCCGAATACCTCTCGCTGCTGGTGAAGGACTTCGAGCGCTGGGCTGCGGAAGGCTTCGGCATCCCCGACTTCCTCGATTCCCTGCTCGCCTTCCAACCACAGGAAAACCGCATTGACGGCCTCGGCCACCTGGTGGTTTTCCCGATGTACACCCAGAACGGCTCAACCAACCGGTTCGTCGAGGCCGTACTGGTCAAAGTGATCTGGCCCGAATTCATCGGCGAACTCGAAGCCGGGGCTTATTCGAATAAGCTCTTCGTGCCGATTTCCTTCGTTGACTTCACCCCCGGCTACGACACCAACTCCGCCGTGCTGTTCCCGGAGAGCGTCGGCGTCCGGGAAACCCCAAAGTTCACCTGGGGCGCGATTTTCCAGGACCGTGAGGCAGCTCGATTCCGCCGGGTGCTGAGCGCGGCCGCCGAGATCACCTCGCTAGAACTCCCGGCCGATGCTGCTGAGTTGCTTGACGATCAGAAACTCACCCAGGAAACCTTCGTGATGTGGGATCTGATTCATGACCGTACTCACATGCGCGGCGACCTGCCTTTTGACCCCTTCATGATCAAGCAGCGGATGCCGTTCTTCCTGTACTCGCTTGAAGAACTTCGCTGCGATCTGACCGCTTTCAGCGAATCGGTCAAAATCGAGAAGGACCCGGAGGCCTCCGAAGAAGCCCGTAAATACGCCAAACTGGTGCAGTACGCAGTGATCTTCGACCGGATCTTCCGCTTCGCGATCACCGGTAGCCGGGTGCGTAACTATGACGGCCTCGGTGGTCAGCTGCTGTTCGCCTGGATGCACCAGCACCACGTGCTTCACTGGACCGACACCAAACTGACAATTGACTGGGACGAAGTGGCCGACGTCGTGGTCTCCCTCGGCGAAAAGATCCACGACCTGTACTGGCGCTCCATCGACCGGCCCAAGACCGCTCACTGGCTGGCAGCCTACGAGCTGGTTTCCAACACTGTCACCCCGAACCCGGCTTCGGTCTGGGCCAAGGGGCCGGACGCTTTGCCGCTGAATGAACCGCCGCGGGCGCTGACCGATCAGGTCCTTGATGACGAATTCCCGCTTTCCATGTTCTATGAGGCGCTGGAGAAGAAAATGCGCAGCGTGATCGAGTCGACCACCGGTATTACCGGAAAAGACGCGGTGAGCGAATCTGACAGGGTTCCTGCTAGAACTGAAGCATGAAAACAATTTTGATTGCCGGCGGCTCTTCAGCCGCCGGCATTGCCACGGCGCGCGCCTTAGTCGGGGCCGGCTATCGGGTTGTCACAGTTGGTTCATCGGCTGCGCGAATTGAAAGTGCAGCTAAGGCCAGCGGCGCATCCCCGCTCAGCGCCGACTTGGCGGAGCCTGCAGCGGTCGCGGAGCTGCACCAAAAAATACTCAGCGACTATGGTCCGATCCATGGCTTGATCCATTTGGTGGGCGGCTGGCGCGGTGGCGGCGGGCTGGCCGAGCAGAACGACGCGGACTGGGGATTCCTCAGCCATAACGTGATTGAGACGCTTCGAATCACCAGCCGGGAATTCGCGCCGGATCTGGAGCAGACGGCCGGCTTGCTAGCCATCGTCTCCTCTACTTCGGTGGCCAAGCCGACCGCGGGCAATGCTAACTATGTGGCAGCTAAAGCTGCTGCTGAAGCCTGGACTCTTGCCATTGCTCAAGGCTTCGGCAAAGCGGCCGAAGCGGAACAGTTGGGGGAAGCTGCTACTACCGCGGGTCAGGCCGCTGCGGTGATCCTTCGGGTCAAATCCCTGCTCACCGATGAGATGCGAGCAGCCCAACCGGAGCGACGATTCCCGGGCTATACCCACGTGGATGAACTGGCAGCGCGGATCAGGACGCTGTTTGAGCAGCCCGCCGAGCAGTTGAATGCCAGCGTTATCGATCTCACCGCCGACTAAAAGTTGGCTGGAAACAAACCCCGAAGGCCAAGATGGGCTGGGATGCTGTGCGCCGCATAGCATCCCAGCCTCGGCCGGTCTCTGCTAACGCCCCGGCATGGCAGGCTAAAACGGCGCGCCTACGCTATTCTGTCGGCGCTCGGGCATAGTCTTCCAGGGTGAGCGCGCTTGCAAAGGTCCCCTCTGACTTCCTAACTGCCCTCGGCACCCTTCGCCAGGCCCAGTGTCGTAGCGAATTACGACTCGAAGAGATCCCAGCCCCCTCCCGGCTAGCCCCTTATGCGGTGGCCTTGGGAGCCGAGGTCTTCGAACCCGCTGCCGTGGAGGCAAGCACCGCCGAACTTGCCACCGGACGTTTCATTCTGCTGCACGATCCCGAGGGCTCTGCGCTCTGGGACGGCACCTTCCGAGTGGTTACCTACATTCGCGCGCAACTTGAGGCAGATATCGGCACCGACGCGATGCTCGGCTCGGTCGCTTGGACCTGGCTGGTCGAAGCATTGGAAAGCCACGGTGCGCGGTATCGCGCAGCCGGAGGTACTGCAACCCGAATTCTCTCCGAGAGCTATGGCTCCTTGGCTGGTCGTCCTGATTCGATTGACATTGAGCTCAGGGCTTCCTGGACGCCGGAAGATGAAAAGATGAAAGATCACCTTGAAGCTTGGTCAGATATGGTGTGCACCTTTGCCGGGCTACCACCGCTGCCCGAAGGGGTCAGCGCGTTACCTCATCGGCGGCGCAGTTGAGTCCAGCTGACCAGCAGGACTCCCCGACGAAGCGCAGCCGGGATAGATCTCAGCGAACAGCTAGGGTGAAGCCCGAAGCTATCCCCGCGAGTCCAGAAAGCGCCGAAATCGCTGACCTTGATCTGAGCGAGATACCCGAAGTCATTGAACTAGACACCCCCCGCGACGGGGTGCCTTTAGTGATCAATACCGCTGAAGGGCTATCCCGGGCCGCTAAAGCCCTGGCGGCTGGCACTGGACCAGCGGGTGTTGATGCCGAGCGGGCTTCTGGATTCCGTTACGGCCAGCGCGCCTTCTTGGTGCAGATTCGGCGGGAAGGCGCTGGCACTTGGCTGATTGATCCGGAACCTTTCGAGGATCTCAAAATCATCGATGAAGCCCTCCGTGGCGTGGAATGGATCCTTCATGCGGCCAGCCAAGATCTGCCCTGCCTCTACGACCTAGGGATGTGGCCTGACTCGCTCTTTGATACCGAGTTAGCTGCTCGGATCGCGGGGCTACCCAAGGTAGGCCTAGCCGCAGTGGTCGAACAATTGCTGGGTTTTGGACTAGCCAAAGAACATTCGGCCGCCGACTGGTCGACTCGCCCGCTGCCAGAGCCCTGGTTGCGCTACGCCGCACTCGACGTCGAGGTGCTGGCCGAATTGCGCGAGGAACTCGTCGAGTTATTGACCGCTGATGGCAAGCTCGAATGGGTCAATGAGGAATTCCATGCCATTCTGCAGGTCGGACCGCCAGCGCCT
This sequence comes from Psychromicrobium lacuslunae, assembly GCF_000950575.1. Classification (NCBI taxonomy): domain Bacteria; kingdom Bacillati; phylum Actinomycetota; class Actinomycetes; order Micrococcales; family Micrococcaceae; genus Psychromicrobium; species Psychromicrobium lacuslunae. The sequence goes on along the minus strand of NZ_CP011005.1, from coordinate 744,959 downwards.
CGCGTTGATCCGTGGCGGCGCACCTCCGGGGTGCATCAGCTCCGGGACCGGCGTCAGCTCGCCGCGGTTCGCCAGCTCTGGCAGGAAAGAGACGCCCTGGCCCAGAACCGTGATGTCGCCCCGGGCCGATTGCTGCCTGATTCGGCCATCGTGGTTGCCGCTAAAGCGATGCCGAATACGATTCCTCAGCTGCTTGCGGTGCCCGGCTTTAATGGCCGCGCAGTGCACCGGGAGGCACCTCGCTGGATGCGCGCCATTAATGAGGCAAAGGCTCTCAAAGAATTACCGCCATTGCATCTGCCCAGCAATGCGCCGCCCCCGCCGCGTGCCTGGACGGATAAGGATCCTGCTGCGGCTGCCAGATTGGCGACCGCCCGTCCCCGGCTGGCTGCGCTCGCCAAGGATCTCAAGCTGCCAGTAGAGAACCTGCTCACCCCGGACTTCTTACGCAGATTATGTTGGCGCCCACCTGAGCTATTTGAGTTGGAGTCAATCGCTGCCGCACTTGCCGATTTGGGCGCCCGGGGCTGGCAGATCAAGCTGACTGCCCCGCTTCTAGTAGAGGCCTTCAACCACCCAGATCCGCTGCCAAACAAGGACGCCACGGCCGAAGGTTCAGCGAGTAACTAGCCGCTATGCAGGGCTGTCTTGACTAGGCAGCAAGGTGCGAAACAATTTCTTCAGCTTTTAATTCCGCAGGGGTTTGAAACTATATGTTACTCATGAGTAGCATATAGCTATTGGTGCAGTTTTATGCTGCGCTAGGCCTTGGCACAATGCCGATAAAAGGAGCTAAAGTGAGCCCAAATGCACGGCAAGTCCGTGAAGTAGTTTTTGTTGATGGCGTCAGAACCCCTTTTGGAAAAGCCGGAGAAAAAGGCATCTACGCCTCAACTCGGGCCGATGACCTGGTGGTCAAGTGCATCCGGGAATTGATGCGACGCAACCCCTCGCTACCCGCCGAGCGCATCGACGACGTAGCTATCGCCGCCACCACCCAGACCGGTGACCAAGGGCTGACCATTGGGCGCACCGCTGCGCTGCTGGCTGGTTTACCCCGCTCGGTCCCCGGTTTTGCAATTGACCGGATGTGTGCCGGCGCGATGACGGCGGTCACCACCACCGCCTCTGGCATTGGCTTCGGTGCCTACGACGTGGTGATCGCTGGCGGGGTGGAACATATGGGCCACCACCCGATGGGTTCCGGTACCGACCCCAACCCGCGCTTCATGTCGGAACGGCTGGTCGACCCGGCAGCACTGAACATGGGCAATACGGCGGAGAACCTGCACGACCGATTCCCCAAAATCACCAAAGAACGCACCGACCGTTACGCGGTGAATTCGCAGAACAAACTGGCCGCCGCCTACGACAAAGGCCAGATTCAACCCGATCTGGTGCCGGTGGCTTCCTTCAAAGCTGAGCCGAAGAACGCCGAGGGCGTCAGCACCGGAAATAGCTGGAACCTGAACACCGTCGACGAGCCGCCTCGACCCGGCACCACGATGGAAGACCTAGCCGGCCTGCGCACTCCATTCCGGCCGCACGGTCGAGTCACTGCCGGTAACGCAGCGGGTCTGAACGATGGCGCCACTGCTGCCATCCTGGCTTCCTCCGAGGCCGCCGAAGAACTCGGACTCCCCGTCAAGATGAAGCTGGTCAGTTATGGCTTCGCCGGGGTTGAGCCCGAGGTGATGGGCATCGGCCCGGTTCCGGCCACCGAAAAGGCGCTCAAAAACGCTGGCCTGAGCATTGAAGATATCGGCCTGTTTGAGATCAATGAAGCCTTCGCCGTTCAGGTGCTCTCCTTCCTGGACTACTTCGGCATTGCCGACGACGACCCGCGAGTTAACCGCTATGGCGGTGCGATCGCCGTTGGGCACCCGCTTGCTTCCTCCGGCGTCCGGCTGATGAACCAGCTGGCTCGCCAATTCGAAGAGGACCACTCGGTGCAGTACGGCATCACCACAATGTGCATTGGCTTGGGCATGGGCGCCACGGTGATCTGGGAGAACCCGCATTTTGACGGCTCCCAGTCTACCGATTTATCGTCCGCTCAAGACGCCGCCACCGAAGCCAGCACCCACCAACAGGAGGCGACAGCATGAGCGCGAAAGATTTCTCCCAGCTAACCGAGTTGTTCCCCGACGAGATAGTCACCCACTCCTACCTGAAGGACCTGGAACTCGCTGACTCCCAGGGCAAGAAGATCGGCACCTTCGCGCTGATCACCTTGGACAACGGGCTCGACCATAAACGGCCGACCACACTCGGGCCGAACACCCTGGTGGAACTCGGCACCCTGCTCGAAGAGCAGCGTGAGCGGGCCGCCCGCGGCGAGATCATCGGCGTCGGCGTGACCGGGAAGCCCTACTTCCTGGTGGCCGGTGCAGACTTGTCCGCGGTAAAAGGCCTCAAGGCACGCGAAAACGGCGTCTGGATGGCCCAGCTCGGCCATGACGTCTACCGCACCTTGAACAACCTCGGCGTACCCAGCTTTGTCTTCATTAACGGCCTCGCTCTTGGCGGCGGTCTGGAAATCGCGCTGAACGCCAACTACCGTACCGTCTCGACGGCTGCCGGCGCGCTAGCACTGCCAGAGGCCTTCCTCGGTCTGGTTCCAGGCTGGGGTGGCGTCTACTTACTGCCGCGCTTGATCGGCCCGGAGAACGCCGTCAAGGTGATGGTGGAGAACGCACTGAATAACAACCGCACCACCTCCGGACCGGCGGCCTTCAAGCTCGGCATTGCCGATGCTTTGTTCGAGCCCGCTGATTTCCTCGAACAGTCAATCGCCTGGGCAGCCAAGGTGCTCTCGGGTGAAATCACGGTGGAACGCCCGAACGCGGTCTCCGATCCACTCACCGAGGAGCAGTCAGCTGCTTGGGATCAAGCGGTGGCCACCGCTAAGGGAATCGTCAAGGCGAAGACCTCCAATGCCGCACCGGCCCCGCTGCGCGTGGTCGAGCTATTGGAAAAGGGTAAAACCTGGAGCAAAGAGGAATCGGCCGCCGCTGAAATTGAGGCGCTCGGCGATTTGATGCAGACGGATGAGTTCCACGCCACCGTCTACGCTTTCCTGGATCTGGTGCAGAAGCGGGCTAAGCGCCCGGCCGGTGCACCGGATAAGTCGCTGGCCAAGCCGGTGACCAAGGTTGGCGTGGTCGGTGCCGGGCTGATGGCTAGCCAGCTTTCGTTGGTCTTTGCCCGTCAACTCAAGGTGCCGGTAGTGATGACCGATATTGACCAGGCCCGGGTGGATAAGGGCGTCGGCTATGTGCACGCCGAAGTCGATAAGTTGTTAGCTAAGAAGCGGATCTCCCCGGACGCTGCGAACCGCACCAAAGCCTTAGTGACCGGCTCAGTCTCCAAAGAGGCATTCGCCGATGCTGACTTCGTGATCGAGGCAGTTTTTGAAGAGTTGCAGGTCAAAAAGGACGTCTTTGCCGAACTCGAAGAGATCGTCTCCGAGGACTGCATTCTGGCGACCAATACCTCTTCGCTCTCGGTCACCGAAATGGCCAAGGATCTCAAACACCCCGAGCGGCTGGTTGGCTTCCACTTCTTCAACCCGGTCGCGGTCATGCCGCTGCTGGAGATCGTGCGGGCGCCCAAAACCTCCGACGCCGTACTTGCCACCGCCTTTGAGACCGCTAAAGCGCTGCGCAAAAACGCTGTGCTGGTCAAGGATGCCGCAGCTTTCGTGGTCAACCGGGTGCTCTTGCGGCTGATGGGGGTGGTGGCTGAAGCGTTCGATCAGGGCACCGATGCGCGCACCGCCGATACCGCGCTCAAGCCAATGGGCTTGCCAATGACGCCGTTCACCCTGCTGGCCATGGTCGGCGTGCCGGTGGCGCTACACGTTTCCGAATCACTGCATGCTGCCTTCGGCGACCGCTTCTGGGTGTCTCAAAATCAGCAGCGGCTGATTGACGCCGGGAAGAAGGGCATCTGGGAGATTGGCGAGGACGGCAAGCCGTTCGTGCCACAGGACACTCTCGATCTCCTAGAGTTCGGTGATAGTCCGATCAGCGGTGAAGAACTACTCGTTCGCACCCAGGATGCGCTGGCCGAGGAAATCGGTCTGATGCTGGACGAAGGTGTGGTTGCCGGTCCCGAGGATATCGACCTCTGCATGATTCTGGGTGCCGGCTGGCCGATGTTCTTGGGCGGCATTACGCCGTACCTTGACCGAGTCGGCGCTTCCGAGCGGGTCAATGGCAAGCGATTCCACGCCCCAGGCCAGGCTTCTAGGCCGGTCTAGCCCCTCTTTTACCCACTGTCGAGTGTCGAGATCTGGGGCTTAAAACCTCGGAATAACCCCATTATCTCGACACTCGACGTGGTATTTGGAGCCAGTTTGGGGTCAGGAAGAGTAGTGATGTTCCGGTCGCCCAGTGGCACCGTAGCGTAGCGAAACGCTTGCTGCGCCTTCCTCGACTAACACCGAAAGATAGCGTTGTGCGGTGGCCCGGGAGATACCGATCTCCTGGGCCACTTCCAGTGCGGTGCGGTGTTCGCCACCGGCCCGCTGCAAGGCACTTCTGATTTCCTGTTCGGTCACCGAACGGGTTTTCTTGGCGGCCTCGGCACCGGAGAGCTGACGCAATGCGCGTTCCACCAGTTCTTGGTCGAGAGAACTGCTGGAAGCGAGCAGCTTTCGGTAACGCGCGTAATAACGTAACTTCGCGGTCAATAACTCCGGCTCAAAAGGCTTGATCAGGTAGCCCAGGGCGCCACGACGTCGGGCGCGTTGCACCGACTCGGCGTCCCCCGCCGCGCTGAGCACCATGGCATCCAGGTCGAGCTCGGTCAGCAAATCCAATCCATTGCGGTCCGGTAAGAAAATGTCGATAAGCACCAGATCCGGCCGCAGCGTGGAGATCGCTCGGAGCGCCGACTCGGCACTGCCCACCGGCTCTAGGGCGATAAAACCCGGCACCGTGTTGACGTAATCTCGGTGCAGTCGCGCCACGTGGAAGTCGTCGTCGACCACTAGCACTCGGAAATCAGTCGTCACCTTCAGCGCCCTCCGTTCGCTCCAATACCTTTTTTAACCTAGCCATGAAGACCGCCCCAGGGCCACCCAGCGTACCCGATTCGAGCAGCACTAGGTCGCCGCCGTCGATCCTGGCCAGTTGCCGCGCCAGTCCCAGGCCAATCCCCTCGCCACGGCCAGTGGAGCTAGCCTGCCGGTTCGAGGTGGTAAAGCCTTCGGCGAAAATCTCCGCTTGGTCAGCTTGCCGCACGCCGTCGCCGGAATCCGCGACGGTGACCACCAGCGCGGCTCGATCGCTCAGCAGCTCAACCTCCACCCAGCGTTCGCTATTGCTGCCGTGCACCGCTGCGGTGATCGCGTTATCTACCAGATTCCCAAGCACCGCGGTGGCATTCTGAGCGTCCCGAACCGGGTACTGCACCAACGTACCGCTGCCGACTCGCAGCGCAACTCCGCGTTCAGCGGCCTGGGTACTCTTTGCCCCGAGGAACGCAGCCAAATAGGTATCGGTAACCAGTTCCGAGTTCTCCAGCGGATAATTCAGCGGCCCGGTTGCCAGGCTTTCACGTAGATAATCGAGGGCGGCGTCGGTCTGATTGAGCTGCACCAAGCCGGTCACCACGTGCAGCCGATTGGCGAATTCGTGGCGTTGCGCTCGAAGTGCCGAGGAAAGGGTGGAAACTGCCTCCAGCTGCCGACTGAGGGCTTGCACGGAGCGCCGATCACGAACCATCAGCACCCAACCCAGATCATGATTCCCGCGCACCACTTTAAGTGCGTTCACCAACAGTACGAGTTCATTGAAGACAACTTGCACGCTCTGATCGGAATCTTGCTCCAACAGTTCAGTCACGCCCTCGGGCAGCGTTAGCTCCTCCAAGAGCCTACCGATTGGATCGTCCAGGCTTAAGAGCTCGCGGGCTTTGTCATTGCAGACGGTGATTCGGTGGTCCGCATCCAGACCTAGCACGCCCTCGTCGACGCCATGCAGCACGCTCTCCTGGTTTTGCGCCAGAGTGCTGATTTCCTCCAACTCCAGGCCGCGGGTGCGACGCCGCAGGTTACGCAGTGAGGCACCGGTGGCCAGTACGCCGAGCAAGAGGGACAGAGCGCCGACGCCGAGGATCGGCAGCACCGATTCACCAATTTCGTCGATCACTTCCTGGGTGGAGTAGCCAACACTTACCTCGCCGACGATGCCACCGTCAACGCCCCGTAATGGCACCTTAGCGCGCACCGAGGAGCCCAGAGAGCCGTTCTCGGTCTCAATGATTTCTTGCCCGCTGAGCGGCCCCTCAGGGCTGGTGGTGACGTGTTTGCCGAGTTCGGCTTCCTCCGGATGCGCCCACCGTAGCCCGTTCCGGTCTGCGACCACGACAAAGAGCGCGCCGGTTCGTTCACGCGCTGCTTCGGCGATCTTCTGAACGATGCCACCCTGCAGCACGGGTTGTGCCGGGATCACTCCCTTGGCTTGGCTGAGCGCAGTCCGAATCGAGCTGTCTTCGGAAATCGACTGGGCCACCGCGAGCGCCTTAGCACCGATCTCGGCGCTAAGCCGCTGGTAGCTGAGCCAGCCAGAGACTCCGCTGGCGAGTAGCACCACGGACAGCACCACCAAGATCTGTTGCCAAAGCAAACGGGTCGAAAACGCGGTGCGCGGCTGCCGACGTCGATCATTCGATGCCCCGCTCCGTTTTTCCACTTCCGTCCTCCGAGGCCTCTCCGCGCTACTCCCCCGTCGAGTGTCGAGATCTGGGGCTTAAAACGTCGATTTTACCCCGGTATCTCGACACTCGATCACTGGGATGGTTTAGAAGAGCGCTACCTTCGGAGTGCGCGGGAAGATCTCATCAAGTTCGGCCAAGTCCTCGGGGCTGAAGATATGCGAAGCGGCTTCGGCATTGGCCTGAATCTGCTCGGGCTTGGTGGCCCCGGCAATCACGCTGCCGACGGCGGGCTGGGCTGCCAGCCAGGAGAAGGCCACCTGCAGTTCGCTCAGACCACGATCCTTGGCGAAACTGCTGAAAGCGCCGAGCTGTGCCCAATCCACTTTGTCCAGCAAATTTGTACGCGAGTGTGTGAGCCGACTGCCCTCAGGAGCCTTGCCATCTGCGTATTTGCCGGTCAGCAGGCCGTTAGCCAAGGGGAAGTACGGCAGCACGCCGACGCCGAAAGTCTCGGCCGCCGGGATCACCTCCAGCTCAGCGCGGCGATCCAGCAAGTTGTAGTGGTTTTGCGCGGAGATAAACGGGGCGAAGCCACCGATCTGCGCCTCGTAAGCGGCCTCGGCAATCTGCCAGCCGGTGCGATTGGAGTGGCCCAGGTAGCGGACCTTGCCGGAGCGCACCAGCTCGTCCAGCGCGGCGAGGGTTTCCTCGATCGGAGTGACCCCGTCCGGGGTGTGGTACTGATAGAGGTCAATCCACTCGGTATTGAGCCGACGCAGCGAAGCCTCGACGGCCTTGACAATGTAGCGCCGCGAACCACGGGCACCCCAATCAACGCCGTTGGCACCTTTCAGGTCCATGCCGAATTTGGTGGCGATAATGACGTCGTCACGCTTGCCCTCGAGAGCTTTGCCGAGCCGTTCCTCGCTCAGCCCGGGGGTGGCACCATAAACATCGGCGACGTCAAAAAGCGTCACACCGGCGTCGATCGCGGCGTGGATGACGGCGTCGGTACCCTGCTGAGATTCGGTCGGAGTCCCCGGCCTACCCAAGTTATTGCAGCCTAAACCGACGGTAGAAACAACAAGTCCAGAATTGCCCAAACGGCGAAAATCAGTCATATTTCCAAGCCTATCCCGCGAGGGCCCCGCCCCGAACTGGTGAGGGGTGGGAGCGGGGTAGGCGCTATCCCCTTGGCCTTCCCAAAGCTCGTTCCTCGCTTCGGGTCCCTCGGCCAGTGGGCCCACCGCGAGGGCCCCGCCCCGAACCCGCCTCCCGCTATCGGTTCTTCAATTAGCAGCCCCCACCGAATCGGGGCTTCCAGTGGGGAGGGATGGTTTGCCCCACCGAAGGACTCTATTCAGTACGGCTGCTCAGTTGTGGTGCTGCTCTTACTCGGCCGTATCCCACTCGGCGGCTTCGTCTCGCGCTTTCGCTAGCCAGCGTCCGGCCCTGCCGTCGAAAGCTCCCTCGGCAGCCAAAACCTGCGTCAGTATCCGATCGGCAGCCGTCTCCATTTCGGTGACCAGCTCAGCGGGGTAGCCGAATTCGACTCGGTGCTCCGCGAACTCATCCTGATCTTTGATAGCCGTACGAGGCCCATCGGTCTCTTCAAAACTGATTACATCGAGATCCATGTCGATGGCGTGTAACTCCCAGCCGAACCAGCAAAGTTTCCACGAAAGATTGGTAGCCACGTCGACATAGATGCTGAACTTGCCAATCATAGTTTCCGGTCGGAGCGTCGCCACATGATCTACGGAACTAGGGACAGCGATGATCTCATCGGCATCTGTAAACGCCGCTCCGTCCGGCCGCGAGATAAAGCTTCCCTTGGGTCGGAACAGCCAAGCACCCAGTTCATCTACACCGAGAAATCTCAGCGGCTCTACCCAATGCGGAAAATCGTTGTATTTGCGATAACGAAGCACCACCAGCGTGCCGGGTTCGATTTGAGTGAAATCAGGAAATTGATCAGCAGCCATTACCTCAGCCTAAGCGACAGGCGGCGGGCGCTCGCGATGGCATGCTTCGTCTTGAGATCGAACTGTCCGGCTACCCCGGCTTCGAACTGCAATCAGCCGTCGAAGCCGCCCGTTCAAACCACACGGCCTCTCGGCCATCGAAAGGTGCTTGACCGGCCAGCACCTCGGCGTAAATCCGATCACACTCAGCTTGGATACCAGTGATCATCTCCGCTGGGTAGCCGTACCGGACTTGATGCTCAGCGAATTCGTCTTCGTCATCCACCCAGGTGCGGCCCCGCGCGGTCACTACATCCAGATCCATATCGATCAGCGTGAGTTCCCAGCCGTTGTCCCGGTCGAGCGCTCCCCAGGCAATATCGGTGACCAGGTCGACGTAAAGTGTGCAGCCATTGGGATGCGCGGCGTCATAAAAAGTGGCCACCCACTCCCCCGAGTACGGCACCAAAAGTGCTGCCTGCGAAGCGGCGATGAACCCCGAACCGGGCTTTGAGACAAAGGACCCAGCGGGCTGGTGGATCCAGTGCCCGAACTCATCGGAACCCAGATAACGTCCCGGTACCACCCAGTGCGGCGAGCCGTCCCATTTGCGGTTGCGAGCCACCACTAAATCGCCTGGGACCGGGCTGAAAACCTGCTGGCCACGGACGTCGCTCTCATCGGGCATCGCAGTGGCACTGCCTCCCGCAGCCCCAGCCTGTGCTTTTTCTGTCATGACTTGGGCAGCTGGCCGGTATGCGTCTGGTCGCTAACCCCATCGGCACTCGGCAGCGGCCTAGCGAACGGCACCTTCGTGCCCAGCACTTGACCAACGACGTCGTGCGCTACTTGCCGGGCGGTCAGCCCGACTCGCTCCAGCACCTCACCGCGGCTACCGTGCGCCAGGAACTCCACCGGCAAACCAACCTCGTTGAGCGCGGTGTCCACACCTGCGGCCCGCATTTCCTGCCGGATTCGAGAGCCCACTCCGCCGGCTCGTACGCCGTCCTCAATTACGATCACAATTCGGTGCTGAGCGGCCAAGTCAATAATCGACGTCGGTACCGGCAGCACCCAGCGCGGGTCGACCACTGTGGAGGAAATGCCCTGCGCACCGATCAAATTGGAAACCTGCAAGGCGAGTTCACTCATTGCGCCCACCGAGACGATTAGTACGTCGTTCTCGGTCGAGCCAGAGGGCCGCCGCGCCAGCACGTCGACGCCGTCCTCGAGACGCTCAATCGCCTCAACCTCGGCTCCCACGTTCCCCCTCGAGTAACGCAGGACCGACGGCGCGTCTGAAATCTGCACAGCCTCACGTAATTCCTCGCGCAGCCGAGTGGCATCACGCGGGGCGGCCAAGTGCAGCCCGGGGATGATCTGCAGCATCGACAGATCCCACATGCCGTGATGGCTCGGCCCGTCAGGACCGGTCACCCCGGCCCGGTCCAACACCACGGTGACCCCGGCCTTGTGCAGGGCGACATCCATTAGCAACTGGTCAAAGGCTCGGTTCAAGAAGGTTGCGTAGAGTGCCACCACGGGGTGGAGTCCACCGTAGGCCATCCCGGCGGCGCTGGTTAGCGCGTGCTGCTCGGCAATGCCGACGTCGAAAACTCGTTCCGGGTGACGTTCGGCAAAAATGTTCAGTCCGACCGGGATCAGCATTGCCCCGGTAATGCCCACCAAATCTTTTCGCTCATCGGCGATGTCGGCGATCTCCTCGGCGAACACCGAGGTCCAGGACTTGGCGCTCTCCGCGCCGAGCGGTAAACCGGTCTCCGGGTTGATCACGCCGACCGCGTGGAACTGATCCTCTTCGTGAGCGCGCGCGGGCGCATAACCGCGGCCCTTATCGGTCATCGCGTGCACGATCACCGGCCCGGCATAGTTCTTGGCGGTCAGCAGCGCTGACTCCATTGCCTTCTGGTCGTGGCCGTCCACCGGGCCAATGTATTTCAGGCCGAGATCGTCAAAGAGCCCCTGAGGTGCCCACCAATCTTTAATGCCCTTTTTCGCGGCGTGCAGAGATTTATACATGAATTGGCCCAAGACGCCGCCGTGCTGCAGTTTCTGCTTGGTCCAGTCCAGGGTTTCTTCATAAGCCTTATGGGTGCGCACCGAATCAATGGCGGGGCGCAGCGAGCGAAGATAATCGGCGAAGCCGCCAACCGTCGGAGCATAGGAGCGGCCGTTGTCATTGACCACAATCACCACACGGCGGTGCTTATCAGCGGCAATATTATTGAGTGCCTCCCAAGTCATTCCGCCGGTCAGCGCGCCGTCACCGACCACCGCCACCACGTAGCGATCACCTTCGCCGTTCAGCTGCCGGGCGCGGGAAATACCGTCCGCCCAGGAGAGCGAGGAAGAAGCGTGCGAGGATTCCACGATGTCGTGAATCGACTCGGCACGCTCGGGGTAACCGGACAAACCGCCCTGCTGGCGTAGCGTGGAAAAGTCCTGCCGACCGGTGACAAGTTTGTGCACATACGATTGATGGCCGGTATCAAAAACAATAGAGTCCCTCGGCGAGTCGAAGATTCGATGGATCGCCAGGGTCAGTTCGACGACCCCGAGATTGGGGCCAAGATGACCGCCGGTCTGGGCGACATTGCTGATTAAGAAATCTCTGATCTCCTGCGCGAGCTGAGTCATCTGCTCATCGCTAAGCCGAGCTAGATCAGCCGGATGCTGGATAGTCTCCAGAAGTCCCATTGATCCTCACTTTCTATCCCTCTGCAGCTTCGATTCTACTGCTAGTTCGTCGCCGAGCCGACAAAGGACTGCCGTATGGTGTTCAAGCCGCAGCCCTTTGCCGACTACTTTATGGCTAAGCGTAGGGCCAGGAAATAGTCATTCTGGCCGGTTCTTCCGCCCAGGGCAAGGCGTGCCAGGTCTCCCGCGGCCGGCCCACCCGTTGTTTGCCTTCGTTCTCAATCCACTCACACACTTGGTCATAGGCGGCCAGGATCGCTGGATAAGAAGTCTCCGCGCCGCTGACCTCTACCGAGGCGAAACTTTCGCCGGCCAAAGCGTAGGCCCTAACCTCTGGATCGTGGGGGGCAATGTGGCCGCTGACGAGTTGGGCCGGCAGTTCCTGGATCGGTAAGCAAACTTCCAAGGGTCCGTCCGATTCCTCGCTGAGTTCGTGGTTTTCTCTCGGATTCGCTAGTAATTACTGACGAATTTGTGACTAAACCGCGAACTCGCGCGAGGGAATCGCTGGGGGAACGCGAAAGGGCTCCGCCACCGTCACTGTGGACGGCGGGCGGAGCCCTTCGGTAAAGCCCTACGCGGAGATCTGCCGCAGCACGTACTGCAGGATGCCGCCGTTACGGTAGTAATCGGCTTCACCTGGGGTGTCGATGCGGACCACAGCGTCGAAGGACTTGGTGCTGCCGTCTTCCTTGGTCGCGGTGACCTTGAGCGTCTTCGGAGTGGTTCCCTCGTTCAGAGCGGTAACGCCCTCAACCGAGAAGGACTCGGTGCCGTCCAAGCCCAGGGTGGCAGCGTTCTCGCCTTCCGGGAACTGCAGCGGCAGCACGCCCATGCCGATCAGGTTCGAGCGGTGAATACGCTCGTAGCTTTCGGCGATAACTGCTTTGACGCCGAGCAGCGCGGTGCCCTTGGCTGCCCAGTCACGCGAGGAGCCCGAACCGTATTCCTTACCGGCCAGCACCACCAGCGGGGTGCCAGCGGCCAGGTAGTTCACCGAGGCGTCGTAGATGGTCGACTGCGGACCGCCGTCGAGGGTAAAGTCGCGGGTGAAGCCACCCTCAACGCCATTGCCCTCGTTAGCATCGGCGAGCAGCTGGTTCCGCAAACGGATGTTCGCGAAGGTGCCGCGGATCATCACTTCGTGGTTGCCACGCCGCGAGCCGTAGGAGTTGAAGTCCTTGCGGTCCACGCCATGCTCCAGCAGGTACTTACCGGCCGGGCTGTCCGACTTGAAGGAACCGGCCGGAGAAATGTGGTCGGTGGTGACCGAATCGCCCAGTTTGGCCAGCACCCGGGCACCGGTAATGTCCGAAACCGGTTCCGGCTGCGCCTTCATGCCCTCGAAGTACGGTGGCTTCCGCACGTAGGTGGAATCCTCCGCCCAAGCAAAGGTGTCGCCCTCAGGAGTCGAGAGCGCCTTCCAGCGATCGTCGCCCTCAAACACTGAAGCGTAGCTGGAGATGAACATGTCCTGATCAACCGAGGAGTCGATCACCGACTGAACTTCGGTCGGCGTCGGCCAGATGTCCTTGAGGAAGATTTCCTTACCGGAGTCATCGGTGCCGAGCGGATCGGTATCGAAGTCAAAGTCCATCGAACCGGCCAAGGCATAAGCGATGACCAGCGGCGGCGAAGCCAAGTAGTTCATCTTCACGTCGGGCTGGATGCGGCCTTCGAAGTTACGGTTACCGGAAAGCACCGCGGTGACAGCCAAGTCGTTTGACTGAATGGCCTCGGAAATCTCCGGTTCCAAGGGTCCGGAGTTACCGATGCAAGTGGCGCAGCCATAACCCACCAGGTAGAAGCCGAGCTTCTCGAGGTATGGGGTCAGTCCCGACTTGTCGTAGTAGTCGGTGACCACCTTGGAACCCGGAGCCAGCGAGGTCTTCACCCACGGCTTCGAGGTCAGGCCTTTATCGACGGCATTGCGCGCCAGCAGCGCTGCCGCCAACATCACCGAGGGATTCGAGGTATTGGTGCAGGAGGTGATCGAGGAGATGGTCACCGCGCCGTGGTCGAGTTCGAACTGACGACCGTCGGAAAGCGTCACCGGGGCGGGCTTCGAGGGACGGCCGAAAGCGCCATTCGCTGCGGAGAGAGTTTCCTTATTCATCGGCCGAGCACTGTCATGCACGTGGCTGTTCGCGTCGGCGGCGAAGGACGGCGAATCGGAAGCCGGGAAGCTCTCCTCCAGTGCCTCGTCAACGCTGCCATCATCGGCAACCGGCTTGACGTAGTTGTGCAGATCCTTGCGGAACTGCTCCTTGGCGTCGCTGAGTTGAATGCGGTCCTGCGGGCGCTTCGGTCCGGAGATCGAGGGCACCACGGTGGAAAGATCCAGTTCCAAGTACTCGGAGAACTTCGGCTCGTGCGAAGGATCGTGCCAGAGGCCCTGTTCCTTGCTGTAAGCCTCCACCAGCGCCAAGCTCTCCTCGGAGCGACCGGTCAAGCGCAGGTAGTCAAGGGTGACCTGATCAATCGGGAACATTGCCGCGGTGGAACCGAATTCCGGGCTCATATTGCCGATGGTGGCCCGGTTTGCCAACGGCACAGCGGCCACGCCGTCGCCGTAGAATTCCACGAACTTGCCGACCACACCGTGCTTACGCAGCATCTCGGTAATGGTCAGTACGACGTCGGTAGCGGTCGCGCCGGCGGGGATGCCACCGGTCAGCTTGAAGCCGACAACGCGCGGGATCAACATCGACACTGGCTGGCCGAGCATCGCTGCCTCGGCTTCAATGCCGCCGACGCCCCAGCCCAGCACGCCCAGGCCGTTGACCATGGTGGTGTGGGAGTCGGTGCCAACGCAGGTGTCCGGGTAAGCGCGCAGCTTGCCATCTACCTCGCGAGTCATGACGGTGCGAGCCAGGTATTCAATGTTCACCTGGTGCACGATGCCGGTTCCCGGCGGGACGACCTTGAAGTCGTCAAAAGCGGTCTGGCCCCAACGCAGGAACTGGTAGCGCTCGCCGTTACGCTGGTATTCGATCTCCATATTGCGCTCTAGCGCGCCAGCGTTGCCAAAGACGTCGATCTGCACCGAGTGGTCGATCACCAGTTCGGCGGGTGCTAGGGGGTTGACCCGGGTCGGGTCACCACCGAGCTCCTTGACGGCTTCACGCATGGTGGCCAAGTCGACCACGCAGGGCACGCCGGTGAAGTCCTGCATAATCACCCGGGCCGGGGTGAATTGAATTTCGGTGTTGGGCTGGGCACTGGGATCCCAATTAGCCAATGCGCGGACGTGATCCGCGGTGATGTTCGCACCATCTTCGGTGCGCAACAGGTTTTCCAGCAATACCTTCAGGCTGAAGGGCAGGCTTTTCGCTCCTTCAACGGCATTCAAACGAAAAATCTCATATTCGGTCCCGGCGACATCTAGAACGCCCTTGGATCCGAAGCTGTCTGTATTACCTGTATTCCCCGCTGTAGAAGTCACTACAGTCTCCTCTCGCCTCGCTTTTATCTTTGTCTCGAGGGGGTCCAGTTGCCAGTTAGGCGCTCCTAACTAAGCGCCGCGCGCAACTACTCCCTTTCCGAGACGGCACCACGGCGTTTGAGGATTCGGTAGAGAATTTCAACCGCCGCACAGCCTAGAACAACTATTCCAATGGTACCCGCCAGTAAGGTGCCAGTCGGCACCTGTAGCGCGAAGAAGTCGCGGGCAAAAGGCACCGCGAGCACCAACACCAAACCGAGGAGCATGGCCGCGACCACCGCAGCCCGCCAACGGTCGAATGGCCGGGCCAAGGTGCCGAGCACCCAAAGCGCGATCAGCAATACCGCTGCCGTAGTGGCCGTACGGCTTGCCTCGATCTGCGCATCTGCGCTCAGCGCGGGGTCTGGGAACGCCCGGGAGAAGCTGTAAATCGCCACAATACAGGCGGCGATAATCGCTCCGGTGGGTACCGAGAAAAGCAGCACTCGGCGCAGGAAACCGGGCTGGTAACGCCGCTTATTCGGCAAAAGCGCGAGGAAGAAGGCCGGAATACCAATGGTGAGCGAAGAAATGATCGATAGCTGGCGAGGAAGGAAGGGGTATTGCCAGAGCACTATGCCAATGAACAGCGAGATGATGATCGCGTACGCAGTCTTGGTCAGGAACAGATTAGCCACCCGCTCCACGTTGGCAATCACCCGACGGCCTTCGGCCACCACGCCAGGCATCCGGGAGAACTGCCCATCGAGCAATACCAGTCTGGCCACCGCCTTGGTCGCTGCAGCACCTGAGCCCATCGCAATACCAATATCAGCATTCTTCAAGGCGAGCGCGTCGTTCACCCCGTCACCGGTCATCGCCACCACGTGACCGCGTTTTTGCAGTGCGAGCACAATCGCTTTCTTCTGTTCCGGGGTGACCCGACCCAGCACTTGCTCCCGTTCGAGTACCTCGCCCAGCTCGTCGATGTCCTCCGGTAGTTGCCGGGCATCGTAGCCTTGGCCGACGTTCTCGAAGCCGACTTCGCGGGCCACCGCTGCCACGGTGCGTGGGTTGTCGCCGGAGATCACCCGAAGGCTAACCTCTTGCTCGCGGAAGTAGGCAAGCGTTTCGGAAGCATCAGGGCGGACCTTCTCACGGAAGGTCAGAATCGCTACCGCTTGCAGGTCTGCGGGTAATTCTTCAGCGCTTAGGGGCTGTGCACTGTGCGCCAGAATCAGGGCTCGCAGGCCCTGCTCTGCCAGTTCACCCGCTTGGGCTAGCGTGGCTTGGTGGCTTTCGACGTCGTGGTTCAGCACCATCTCCGGCGCGCCGAAAACCCAGCTCCCTTGGGGCTGCTCGGCGCCTTCGGTCGCGGCAAAACTTAAGGCGCTCCATTTGCGCGCACTATTGAATGGCACCTTGAGGTCCGGTTGCACGGTGGCAGCGGTGTATTGCGGGCGCAAGCAGGCGGCGGTGGCGTTGGCGTTCTCGTCAGCACCGATCCAGCCGAGGACCTGCCGCCAGCCGGCCTGCTCGTTGAGCAGATACTCGGCATCAAAAATAATCTCGCCCTCGGTGAGCGTGCCGGTCTTGTCCAGGCAGACAATGTCCACCCTAGCTAGGCCTTCGACTGCCGGGAGCTCTTGCACCAGCACTTGGCGGCGGGCCAGCGTGACGGCGGCCAGGCCAAAGGAAATGCTGGTCAGCAATACCAGACCTTCCGGGATCATCGCCACAATGGAGGCGACCGCCGAGACAACTGCTTCTTTCCAGGCCCCGCTTTCAAAGGCGTGCGCCCAGCCACCCTTGGCTTGCATCTGACCGTTGATCACCAGCAGCACTAACGGAACGAGCGCCCAGGTGATGTAGAGCACGATCTTATTAATAGAGTTCCGAATCTCGGAATTGACCATCGAGAAACGCTTAGCCTCGGCGGTCAGCTTCGAGGCGAAAGATTCTACGCCAATGCGTTGCACCCGGGCTGTGCCGGAGCCGGAAACCACCGCCGAGCCGGAGAGCACCTCGTCGCCGGGCTGCTTATCGATCGGGTCGGATTCACCGGTCAGCAGTGATTCGTCGACTTCCAAGCCCTCAACGCTGAGCACTTCGGCATCGGCCGGAATTTGATCGCCGGTGCGTAGCACCAGCACGTCCTGATAGACCACCTCAGCGACGGCGACTTCCCTGGGGCTGCTCTGGCCGTCCGTGCCCTGCCGGAGCACCCGGGCGTGCGGCGCGTTCAGCACCGCCAAGCGGTCTAGGGTGCGCTTGGCGCGATATTCCTGAATCACCCCGATCGCCGCATTGGCAATCACAATGACGCCGAACAGCGCGTCTTTCCATTCGCCGACCAGCAGCACCACAATGAAGCAAGCACCGAGCACAATGTTGAAAAGCGTGACCAGATTAGCCCGCAAAATCTGCGCGATACTCCGACTGGATTCATTCGGAACCGCATTATCCAGCCCCAGCGAAAGACGCCGGGCTACTTGGGCTTCGGTCAGCCCACTGGTGATCAGATCATCGCCAGATTCTGAAAGCTGTCGTTTGGCGTCGGAGATCGCCACGAGCCGGGCGGTGTTCTTCGTTTCGGCGCGGCTCGGCATCGTCTTTTGGCTGCTCATGATGGAAATAACTCTATGCGAGCCGGGCGGAGCCGACATCAGTCCCAGGAGGGATGTTTAGTGACTTCAACTGAGACGTGGGAGTGAACTCGAGTGAGTCACCACGACCGCACCACGGGCATCAATCCGGTTGCCGCTGCCATGGTGCGCGCCACCAATAATGACGGATCAATAATCTTTCGCTGGAAAATCAGTAAATCAAGCTCCTCGAGCGTCATCCTGGCCAATCGAACCTGCTCGATCGGATCATTCTGCGCTTGCCCCTGGGAGACCGAAGTACTGAAAAAGAGATGGGTTGGCCAAGCAGCCCGCGCTGGATTGGAGAAAAACACATGTAAAGGTCGCAGATTTTCGGGAATCAGGCCAAGCTCTTCCTCCACCTCTCGACGCGCGGCCTCCACTGGTTCCTCCCCCAGTTCACCGCCGCCTCCCGGAAGGTCGTAGATCCACTGGTCAATGGGATACCGATATTGCCGGCTCAGGAAAACCTGCTCACCGTCGTAGATCAGCGTAGCGACGGCAAACGGCACGCTGCTATCCACCTCGTAGCTGGTGCTGCTGCCATCCGGCAGCAGCACGGTATGCCCGGTCAAAGTCATCCAGCCACGGTAAAGCTCCTGCTGTCCGGTAGTGTGCCAGCGAGGTTCGACTTCCACGTCATCTCGCACTACTGTCCTGCTTGCCCGGTATCGGCATCTGCCCTGTGAGCAGCGTCGAGGATGCCCTGCATGGCGGCACCAAACAACTCGTACACATCCCCCATGCTCTGTTGCTCAACTCTTTTGGCAATGATCGTGAGTGGAAAGCTGAGCACCGTGCTACCGGGCACTCGGACCGCCGGATCCGTGCCATATTCATCGCTAACCTGTACCCACTCAAGCTCAAGTTCCTGCGCCAGAGCATCCCCAAAGACAGCCCCCATGGCGTGAAGCTCCCAGGTGTTCTCCGGCCCGACCCAGCCATTGTTCAACATTGCCGCCAACACTTGGAGCTTGACGCCCGAAGAAGCGAACTCGGCGCGACTCTCCTCAGGGAGGTGCCCGGCAATCCACCCCCGCATCGAATCGAGGTATTGGCTGGTCTCGGCGCTGAGTGGTGCGATTTGTTGGGTCATAGCAAAGAGATTACTCGATCGGTTTCACTCAGACGCCGAGGAAATCATCGAGCCGCTGCACCTTGAGGCCGGCCTCAAGCCTAGCCTGATGAAAGGCCTTGAGGTCAGCTTCGAATTCGGGCCGGAAGTGCATCAAGACAATATCTCCGGGACGCAGTTTTGCGCCGACTTGATACTGCATCTGACCGCCGCTAACCAAGGCCTCCCAGTCAATAATGGCTTTAAGGCCAGCTTGGCCCGCGGCTCGTCGCGTCGCCTTCGAATAGCGCCCGCCGGGAGGTCGGAAAAGCGTGGGAGCCCGGCCAAAAGCCTCTTGTGCGTAATCTTGCATGACCTTGATTTCGGCATACTGATAGGCGAAGGGTTTGGCCCACATGGTGGTGTCGTGGCTCACCGTATGGTTTTGGATTCGATTGCCTAAGGCCTGAAAGCCCCGAAAATACTCCGGGTCGTTCTGAATGGTGTTCTTAGTCAGAAACATCGTCACCGGATAGCCATAGTGTTGCAGCGCCGCGAGCGCTTCAGCTCGCTTGGTCACGCCGTCATCAATACTGAGAAAAACCACCGGTTGCTTTGTTGGTACCCGGGTAAGCACCGGAACCAGGCCTCGTTTAGCGGCTGGTAGCTGGAAATCGGGCTCAGCTGCCGCTGGACCGGTCGGGCTACTGGTGGCACTCTTTGTCGGGCTGGCTGTCGTGCTGGTTGTCGTAGTGGAAGGATCAGGGCTCGTTCGGCGAGCCGAAGGTGTCGAGCTCCCCGGCTCGTCGTTCCCTGGCACTCCCGCGCAGCCGGCCAATCCCACCCCACCAAGTCCCAAGCCGCTAAGACCAATGAGGGTGAGGGCATCTCTGCGGCCAACAAGATCTGATTTGCTCATCTCCACCAAACTACGAAGTGAGGCTAAGAATCTGCTGTAGAACGTGCCACAGCTGAGCACCAGCGAGTGAAGTTTCAGCACGATACTTATTGCTGCATCTACTGCCGCAAATGGTCTTGGACTAGCGCCACAACTTCCCGCACGCGCTGTCTCCCGCCAGTCGAGCCGCGTGGCATGAACAGCACGACGGCGGAATTCACCACGCCGTCTAAGGCGGCCGGGACGGGTACCGCCAAAGCGCTGAGACCGGGGATCAAACCGGTCTCGTGGAAGAGATAGCCATTCCGGCGGATCGTGCTGGCTTTTGCGCGGAACTCTTTCTGCTGCTCGGCGGAGGCCGCGCCGTGAAGCATGCGTCGGCGAACCTCGGCTGGCATATTCGCCAAAATTACTCGGCCCGCTGCGGTCTGCAGCACCGGTCTGGGCAAATGCAGATCGGCAATCCGGCTTAGTCGTCCCGGTCCGCGGACCCCCACTTGATCCACATAGAGCAGCACCGGGCCAGCAATTTCCGCCAGTGCCACCGCCCAGGCCGATTCACGGGCTATCGCCAGCAACGTTGGGTGACTCACCGCCGGCACTGTCGTGCTCTCAGCGAGGGTCTGCAACATCGAAACACGAGAGCCGAAGGAATATCGATGTGCCGATATCTGTAGGAAGCCCGTGGAGAGCAAATCTCCGAGCAGGTCGAAGGCTGTGCTTCGCGGTAGCTCGAGCGCCGAGGAGATTTGGTCAAGGGTCAGCGGCATCTTCGAACGTGCCAGAAGGTCGAGGATGCGGTCTGCTCGGGCTATTGCGCGCTGGCTCATCATTTCCTGACTATACGAATATTCGGATCGATAGAACGAGTTGCTGGACTCAGCGGTTGACTGTGCAGAGCCAGGTTCCGCTGGTAATGCTGAGAGAATTGAGAGCACAGGATGAGTAATTTCGAAGTGAGCGCGCTCAGTCAGGTACTGGCAGCGCTCGATTTCACCGAGTCCGACGCCGCGGGTGAGATCCGCATTATTGGTTCCGATCCGGTGGCGCCTTCCGTACATCGATTAGGCGATGCAAGTGCTGCAGCGCTGGCGGCGCTGGGGGCCGAACTAGCCGTGTTTTGGCGGCAACGCGGCGGTGCGCCACAGCACATCGAGGTGCGCGTCGAAGAGGCTATCAGGCAACTTTCCGCACCATTTTTCACCACTGTCAATGGGGTCAGTGTGCTCGAACTTGCCGAAGACCCCAAGCTTTTCAGCAACACCGCGTTCTATCGGGCCCGCGAGAATCGTTTCATCCATCTGGTGCTTAGCTACCCTCATCTTCGGGACGTGGTCTGCTCGGCGCTGGATTGCGCGCCGACTCACTCCGCAATAGCGCAGGCCGTCAGCGAACGCGATGCCTTCGAATTAGAGGAGGAGATATCCCGACTCGGCGGCGCGGCCGCCGTGGTGCGCAGCCAGCGGGAATGGCAGGACCACCCCCAAGGCCGCTACCTGTTGGATACTCCGCTTGTCACGGTCCAGAAGGTCGCAGATGCTCCGCGCCCTGGTCCGCGACAGTCCGGCCAGCAGCCTTCGGCGCCGCTGAGTGGGGTGAGGGTGCTCGACAACACCCATGTGATTGCGGGGCCAATTGCCAGCCGGATCATGGCTGAGCACGGCGCCGAGGTCCTCCACCTTTCCAAGCCCTCTCGCCCGGATCCCAATGCGATGATCATTGATACCGGTTTGGGGAAACGCTCGGCGTTCTGCGATCTTACCGATCCAGCCGATGTCGAGAAGTTCTGGGCAACGCTGGCGGATGCTGACCTCTTCGTGAATAGCTACCTGGGCCTTGAAGGTAAAGGTTTCGGCGTCGAACAGCTGATCGCGCGACGGCCTGGGCTGATCGTGCTCAACGTCCGCAGCTGGGGCATAGCTGGGGACTGGGCGCAACGGCGTGGATTCGATCAGCCGGTCTGCGCTGCCACCGGAATCGCAACCGAGGAGGGGAGCTCACAGGCACCGCAGTTACCGCCAACCCATCTGCTCAATGACTATCTCGCTGCCTTGCTAGGTGCCGCTGGTGCAGTTGAAGCGTTACGCCGACGCGAACGAGACGGCGGAAGCTACACCGTGCAGGTGGATCTGGCTCGGATGAGCATGTGGGTCCAAAGCTTGGGACTTTTCGAGCCTGAATTAGTTCAGGACCTGCCACGGCCGTCCTTGACCGGTCCGGTGCCAGGACTACAGAAGATTGCTGGCAGTTGGGGCAGTGTGAGTTACCTGCCCAGCCAAATTCGGTATTCAAACTATCGACCTGAATTCAGCACCGCAGGCGAACCGCTGGGCGCCTCCGAACTTGCTTGGGCAGCGGAACCCCAGGAATAACCAGATTGAAGATCTGCGGTTGCCCTCGTTCGTGGACGAACTTGAGACCAGCTGTGAGCTGAGCCTCAGTTACGTTCGAAAGAACGTCAGGGCGATACTGAGCAGGAGATAAAACACCGTGATTGAGAACAGAAATATCCGCTCAAGACCGCCGAAGTAAGGCCGCAGCAGCGGCAGCACCAGGCCCGCGCAGAGTGCGATCAGCCCGACTAAGGCCAGCCAGCTCAGCGCAGTGAGGCTTCCCGACAGCCAGTCGGGAGCGAAACCGGCTGACCAGCGCGCGGTATCGCCGGTCAGCGAGTAGGCCAAGGCAAAGGTCGCAATGGCCACCGCATAGTGGATCACGCCGCGGATCGAGCGTTTCTCGCCTTCAAGGTCGGTCGGCACGAAGACCACCGCAACGGAGAGCACCGCTAAGGCGACGAGCTGAAAAACAGCAGCGCCCCGATAAGACCACTCCCCTGGCCAGCTGGCAATAGCGACCGCCAACGCACACCAGGCCAAGGTGTTCGAGAACGAGGCTAGCGCCGCGAGTCTCTTGGTTGGCCCCACCGCATAATCGCTGAAAGCGTGTTTGATCGGATGATAGCCACTAGGAACCAGGTGCAGGGCGACCATGAGCACCAGTCGCACCGCAAAAAATAAGCTAGCCAGTATCGGCCAGATGATTGCCATCACTTCTCCCCTATGGGTTTCTTGAGTTCGTTGAGAATGCTTTGAAGCTGACCGGCTAGCAGATCGGGGTTGAGACCGGTCCGACGGACCAGATCGTCGAAATCATTACCCAGCCGGTCGCGCGCCTCGCTAAAGAGGCGTTCGCCCTCGGAACTGAGTTGCCAATTGATTGAGCGCCCTGAGCCTTGCGGTGAAGCGTCGTAGATCAACTCTCTTGCCGCGAGCGGCTTGAGCGCCTGACTAACGGCAGGTTCGCTAATGCCGAGCGGTGCGGCCAGCTGCCGCGAGGTGATGCCCGGGTGTTCAGCAATCACGGTCATCGCGACAAAACGACGAAGAGTAAGCCCTAACGGCGACAGGCGCGCATCCGCATCCCTGTCCATATGCATCACAATGTCGTGCAAAAGATGTCCAAGATCAGCCATGAGCATTAATTTAAGCTACTTAAATTAAGTTGTCAAACTTACCCGAAGTGCCGACCTTGTGCCGATGGCTAATACTTAGATTATGAGCACCCCAGTCAGCCCCGCTCAGCGCGTCGGCATTGTCGTCTTTGACCAGGTCGAAGTACTTGATTGCTGCGGACCATTCGAGGTTTTCTCGGTCGCCAATCGAGTCAGCCACGGCAGAGGGAAGTCGGAGCCCTTCAAGGTTTCAATGATTGCCAAAGAACTAGAGGTCAGCGCTAGGGGCGGGCTCGTACTCCGGAGCCATTCGACCTTTGCAGAGGGCACAGAGTTCGACGTGTTATTAGTGGCTGGCGGGGTGACCGACGACGCTGAGAGGGACGATGAAACGATCAACTGGCTGCAACATGCCGCGAATCGAACGCCACTGCTAGCCTCGGTCTGCACTGGCGCGTTCCTGCTGGCAACCGCCGGAATACTAACCACCCAACGAGTAACTACCCATTGGGAAGATCAGGCCGAACTGCAACGTCGCTGGCCCTCACTGCAGGTTGAGGCAAATCATCGCTGGGTACGCGACGGGAACATCTTCACCTCCGGCGGCATCTCTGCCGGGATTGACCTGGCCTTGCACCTCGTCGAGGTATGCGGCGGCGCCGATCTCGCCTTAGCCACCGCGAGGCAAATGGAGTATGACTGGCGCCGCGCATCCGGAGTCGCTACCGCGGGCGAAGTTCGCTCAGCGTGTATTTGAGCCGGGGTCGATAACTAAGAATGACGGGACCCAGGAGCTTAGGCGCCTGGCTAAGCTTGGCTATCGGAATGAGTCCTGCACTCACCTTGGATCGAACACGCTGGCCCATGTTGATCTTCCGGCAGTGCAGATGATTGCTTCTGTGCTCGAGCGCGGGATGCTTGGCACTATGCCAACAGACGGGGCCTACTGTTCTACCGGCTACCCCATCAGGCAGTTCATACTAGTCCGCCCTGGTAGCACTGGTTGGTTCGGAAAATGGCCACTACTTCTCCTGAGCTGACTCAGGTGCTGACACTGGCTGTAAGTTGCCCCTGCTTTAGGCCGTGGCTACAGTTCGGACATGGACATGAAGGTAGTAATGCTTCGACGTTACCCGGTCAAAGCGATGGGCGGGGAGGCCCTAGAGTCTGTCGAGTTGGACAGTCGAGGAGTGAGTGGGGACCGGTGGTATGCCGTCGAAGACGACGAGGGCCACTTCGCGTCTGGGAAGAACACGCGCCGCTTTCGCCGACATGATCAAGTTTTCAGATACCGGGCAAAAACCACGGCACCCGGCATCATAGTCGTCAATAACGTGACAGGTAGATCGTGGACCGTTGGCGATCCCGCGCTAGATCGGGATCTCAGCCATGAGATGGGCGCCGCTATGCGGGTGACCCCTGAATCCCAAGTCCCCCATCAGGACATGGGTGCAGTGTCGCTGATCAGTACCGCTACTCTAGATTGGTGCGCAGATCGCTGGGGTATCAATTCCGATCCGCGCCGCCTTCGAGTGAACATAGTATTCTCGTCCGATCAACCCTTCGTCGAGGAATCTTGGGTTGGTCAAACAGTCGCAATCGGCAGCGTAAGTCTGCGGATAGTCGAGCGAACACCTCGTTGCCGAATGATCGACATCGATCAGGACGGAGCTGTAGCATCTGGGCGGTGGCTCAAACCACTCGCCTCAGAGCGAGAAATGTTCCTCGCGATGTATGCAGAAGTCACCAATCCCGGCCTCGTAAGCATGGGCGACAGGCTGAGCGTGGATGCAGGCTAGGGGCGAGTGTCGTCAGCGAAGTTGGTGTGTTCAAAATCCAAATACCCTCAGGCCAACGTGACCAAGCAAACTTAAAACAGTTAGCTTAACTCACTCAAGCAGATAATCAGTATCTATATATTGGGTATCTGCTTGAGTGATGTAACACGGAATAATGGATCTGAGTCGGCTGTTATTGGTTGACGTGAGTGAATCTGATTCGAATATTGTGGAAGTCGTCGCACGTGTCTATGTTGAGGACTTGAATGCAGCTTTGCCTCTATATCAGCAGCTTTCTGGCGGAGGGGATCCTCACCGTTTTGGATTCCGTGATATTCAGTTAGCTAAGATCGGTTCGTTTCTCCTCATCCAGGGCGCCGATGAGGAAGTAAGGTCCCACACTGCAACGATTGCCGTTCGTGACATCTCTCTCGTCGAAGCGGCGATTTCTGAGGCTGGCGGTGCGCTACTTGAGGGGCCAACCCCCGGACCTAACGGGCCACGTCTTATTGCACGTCACCCCGATGGCAACATCATCGAGTACATTCAACGGAGCAACTTAGAGCGCTCTTAGTCCAGATATTTTGCGTTCTCAGAGCTGACTAGGCCCTTCAAAGGGTGTGGGCTGGTGCGTACTGTTTGGTGTATCAGCCGGTAAAGCAGCAGCCTGCGGCTGTTCGAGGTGCGGCGGTTGAATCAGAAGGTGAACTCGTCGAGGTAGTAGGCGAAGTGATCGCTAGAGGCTCCGTAGTGCATGGTGCCGATCATCCAACGTTTGAGTTGGGAAGCGACCATGTGCACTGCAGGCAGATCGACATGTGCCGGGGCGTTGGAGCCTAGCTGAGTATTGAACTTATGCCGGTAGCCAAGGTGGGCTAGTCTCCTGGGCTCCGGTTTTGATCACCGAAACCGGTTCAACCACTCGTTGAGTGAATTTCACCAAGGGTAATGATTCTGGCGGTGGGGGTTCCATCCTGATCCGACCAATCCGGTTCCTTCCCAGGTTTTCGGTGGCGATCATTACCGGTATTTTCTCGGTGGAGCGTCCCGTTTTACCACAGCTAATACCCCCGATATGCGACTCGTCGACCTCGACCGTGCCGCTGAGCAGCTCCCGCTCTGGTATGACCATGGCCAGACGGAGTTTATGCATCCATGCCCACGCCGTCTCGTACGACTTCAAACCAAACACTCGCTGTAATCTTAGCGCTGAGACGCCGTTCTTCTGCGCGGTGACGAACCACACTGCAGCGAACCACGTCCGTTACGGCGTCCTCGTCCGATCAAACAAAGTACCTGATGTGACTGACGTCCGTTTCCCGCAATTGCGGCACATCCACAAACCCTTGCCGGTGGCCCATGAATCCTGGCCAGCACACCGCGGACAAAGGAAACCAGCAGGCCACCTGAGCGCTGCTAGATATTAAAAACACGCCTCATCCGCGCCAAACCAATCCTGAAACTGACCGAAATCCGCCGGATAATCAACGCCAGCCACCACAACACGCTCAGCATCGCCCATAACAACTAGACGACTTCACTAAAGCAGACACCTAATACATATATACTGGGTATCTGCTTGAGTGAAGTTGGTGTTTTTAGTGGATGCCGGCCAGTCGTTCGATAACGGTGAGGCCGGGTTGCGTGCCGGGCCAGTGGCGGCGTAGCAGTTCGGGGCCTGCGGAGCGAATGACTGAGCGGAGAGTAATGGCTACGATGATGATGTCATCAGCGTGGCCGATCACGGGGAGGAAGTCCGGGACCAGGTCGATCGGCGAGATGAGATAGATCAGCAAGAGGGTTAACTTCACTCTTACTGCGGTATTGACTGTTTTATCTGCTGTGATTCTTCTGATAGCTCGGAGCAGGTCGGGTAAAAGCCTGAGCGCGTCTTTGAACCCGATGGTTTCGGGGTGGCGGCGTGCGTAAATCCAGACGGCTAAGAGTAAGACGAGATAGATCACCGCGAGGCTGATCACTATGCCTAGAACAATCTCCCACCAATCCATCAGGATCTTCCTTTTCTTATTTCAGGTATTTGTTGTTCTCGGAGCTAACCAACTCGTTGAGAGGTCTCGGTTCTGTGCGCACGGCTTGATGGAGAAGACGGTAGAAAAGCAGTCCGCGACTGTTTGCCGCGCGACGATTGAAGCGGAACGTGAACTCGTCAAGATAGTAGCCGAAATGATCGGATGACGCTCCATAGTGCATGGTACCTAGCATCCAGCGTTTGAGTTGCGAAGCGACCATATGAACCGCGGGCAGATCAATATGGGCTGGGGTGCTCGAGCCTAGCTGAGTGTAGAACTTGTGCTGAAACCCCAGGTTTCCCAATCGCCGGAGTTCTTGGGCTCCGTCAGTTTTGATCACTGACCCAGCCACTATGACTCTTTGAGCGAATTTCACCAACGGTAGCGATTCTGGCGTTGTTGGTTCCATCCTGATCCGCCCGATACGGTTACGACCCAGGTTCTCAGCGGCGCTCATCACCGGCACTTTGTCGGTAGATCGCCCGGTTTTACCACGGCTAATGCCCCCGATATAAGATTCATCAACCTCCACTGTGCCGCCAAGGAGCTCTCGCTCTGGCATGACCATCGCCCTACGGAGTTTGTGCATCCACGCCCACGCGGTTTCGTAGGAACGCAGCCCCAGAACGCGTTGCAATCCGAGAGCCGAGACTCCGTTCTTCTGAGCCGTGACAAACCAAACCGCAGCGAACCACGTCCGTAACGGTGTTCTCGTCCGATCAAATAATGTTCCAGACGTGACCGATGTCCGTCTCCCACAATTCCGACACATCCACAAACCACTAGCGGTCGCCCACGCGTCCAGACCAGCACACCGAGGGCAAGCAAAGCCATCAGGCCACCGCAGGTGAGCTAAATACTCAAAACACGCCTCATCAGTGCTGAACCAGTCCTGAAACTGCCCAAAATCAGCCGGATAATCAACACCAGCCACCACGTCATCACCAGCGGAACCCATAAAGTCGAGCTTACTTCACTAAAGCAGATATCCAATACATATATTCTATTATTTATCGATATAACCCTTCTCTTCGAAACTATTTTCTAGTATAATTTTCATATGGAAGCGCTACTAATACCCGAGACGACTCAGGTCGAATTGGAGCGCATCCACCAATTGCTCAGCAATTGGATCTCCGGTGAAACATTTCGTCTTTCACAATTATCCGAAGCGGAAACTTTGAAAACCGCGACGATGGTTGAGCAAATCCATCACCTCACCGAATATGCTCAGCTTTTGGTTGCCCAGGCCGTCGAACAGAATCTCAATATCGAAGCCAAAAGCAAACCAGGCGAGCTCTTGCAGGCTCGGCTACAGATCACCCGGGCCGAAGCGCGTCGGCGGATCGAACTTGCCGCGCAATTACTCCCCAGCCGGTCATTGACCGCCGCTCCCCTCGATCCACCCTTCAATAATCTTGCCGAACTAGTGCGGACTGGCACCGTTGATTCCCGCACCGCTGGCGTCGCGGTCAAAGCCTTAGAAGAGGCAAGCGTGAAAACCTCTGCAAACCTCACCGCTGCTGTTCGGGCGGGTGAAGATGCCACTGCCGCCAATCTGCACCGCACGGAGCTACTGGCTGATATGGAGAAAAGCCTCGTCCGCACCATGCGAGATCATGACATCGATTTCCTGCGCACCATTATTCGGCGCTGGGATACCGTCATCGATCAAGACGGCACGCTTCCAGACGAGGCCGAGTTGCGGCATCGGCAAGGAATCTTCAAGGATCGTGAACATCGGGGGCTGACCCTCTTCAAGATTTTTGCCGACCAGTCTCAGACCGAGACGTTACTCACCGTGCTGAACGCTGGCAGCAACCCTCGCGTCAACCGATCCGCGGAGGCAATCGATTCTCGCAGTCGGGCTCAACGCGAACTAGATGCCTTAGTCAGCGCCCTCGGTGCCGCACTCAGCACCAGCCAGCTCCCCGCGACCGGCGGCCAGCGACCTCAGGTCCACGTCACCATCGGTTACCAAGAGTTGCTCGGCCAGCTCAAGCACAGTGGCACGGCAAAACAGCAGTTCACGGGCCCGGTGCCGCCGCAGACTATTCGCCGAATTGCCTGCGATGCCGAGGTCATCCCGGTGCTGCTGGGCGGTCACGGTGAAGTCCTCGACCTCGGTCGCAAACGTCGGCTATTCAGCCCCGGGCAGCGCGCGGCTCTGCTAAGCCGGGACGGTGGTTGCAGCTTCCCTGAATGCACCATCCCGGCCGGCTGGTGCGAGGCTCATCATGTGAATTGGTGGAGTCGTGGCGGCGAAAGCGCGGTCAGCAATGGAGCGTTACTCTGCAACAGGCATCATCATCTGATCCACCAAGAGGAATGGAAACTGCAGATAACGGCAGGTATTCCAGAGTTCCTGCCACCACCCTGGATCGACCCGGAACAGAAACCACGACGGAATCTTTACTTTCGGGTCTAGGTAACGATCTCTGCTGTAAAAAACCCTGGGCAGGCCTTCTGCTCTGGCTTGAGTAGCTCGCCCCTGCTCAAGATCCAATCCTTAGCCGGATGCTACGTCCCCGGCACCAGCAACGCCACGGTTTCTAGGTGATGCGTATGCGGGTACAAATCGAAGGCCCGCAACTCAGCCAGCTGCCAGCCCGCGGCAGCAAAGTAGCCGACATCCCGAGCGAACGACGCCGGATCGCAGGACACATAAGCCACCGCGCGCGGCCCGCTGGCGACGATTTGCCGCACCACATTCTTACCCGCCCCGGCCCGTGGTGGGTCGAGCACCACCGCGTCGAGCTGACTACCCGCTGAACCGGAACGCGCCGCGGCAGCCAGTACCCGCTCCACCCGGCCGGGCCGCACCAGCACCTGCGGCTCACCATCGAAGTTTCGGACCGCGTCCTTTGAGGTCACCGGGGAGCCCTCCACCGAGAGTACCTCACCGGTAACCCCGACGGCGTCGGCAAGCAGCCCGCTAAACAAGCCAGCGCCAGCATACAAATCCGCTACCCGCGCACCCGGCCGCAAAAACCCTTCGAGCATCCCTCGCACCGCGCCACCCAAGGTCTCAGGCGCCTTCCGGTGAATCTGCCAGAAGCCATCCCCGCTGACCCTGAATTCGCGCCCCAACGCTTCTTCCCGCAGCCAAGGACGTCCGCGCAAGGCGGAGACTCGCGAGCGCTCCGGATCCCAATGCGCCGCGGAAACCTCCTCAGGGAGCTCCACAGCAACCCGATTCGCTGCCGCCTTGGCGCCGGCCAGCAACACCAACGGGCCATCACCGGAGGTCGGTGCGGCCACTTCCACTCGCTCCAGGCCACTAAAATCAAGGTCCCAAAAGGATAGCTCCCGGATGCCGGACACTGCGAGCGGCATGTCTTGCACAGCTACTACCTGGTGCGAACGGTGCGCATGCATGCCGAGTCGACCATCAGGGGTAACCGCGAAACCAGTTCGACTGCGCCAGGCCAAGCCGTCGGCGCTCTCTCCCGGCACCTCTTCCACCTCGGTAACCCGCTCCAAACCGGCCAAACGCTGCAACTGTTCAGTCAGCACCAGCTGCTTCAACTCACGTTGAAAACTGCGATCAATATGGCCAAATTCGGCCCCGCCGACGGGCAAAACACCATCAGAATAGGCCTTCAGCGAATCTGCCACGGGCCAGAAGTGCTCACGCCGGGCCGCCGCCGACTCCAGCACCTCAACCACATCGCCGCGCCAGAACCGGTCCCCCTCGGCCGCTTCGCGCAACGCCACCCGCACCCGCTCACCGGGTAGCGCGTGCCTGACAAAAATGACCCGACCCTGATCCCGCGCGACAAAATGCCCGCCGTGCGCGACCGCACCGACGGTAACTTCGGCTAGCTCCATCTAGAGCAGCTCCTGCGAACGACGCGCAGCCTCGGAAGAGGCAAGTTGCCACGGCACACTGGCCACCATCACACCTGGTTCGAAATGCAAACGAGTCTTGATCCGCAGCGCTGTTTGGTTATGTACTAGCTGCTCCCACCACTTACCCACCACATATTCGGGGATGTAGACCACCACCAGATCGCGTGGTGAGTCACGGCGAATGTTCTTCACGTACTCCATGATCGGCGTCACGGTTTCCCGATAAGGGCTGGCCAGCACCGTCAATGGCACCGGAATCTCCAGCTTCTCCCAGGTTTCTACCGTCTTCTCGGTTTCCTCGGAGTCAATATCGACCGTGATGGCGTCCAATTGAGACGGCCTAGAGGCCCGAGCGAAGGCCAACGCTCGCAGCACTGGTTTACGCACATGTGATACCAGCAATACCGCATGCACCCTGGTCGGCAGGGCGCGCGGCGAGGCATCCTCGTCCACCGCAAGCTCGCGGGCCACATTGTTATAGTGCCTTTGGATGCTGCCCATCACCAGGAAAAGCACCGCCATCGCCAGCAAGGCAATCCAGGCGCCCTGTTCGAACTTGGTAATCAGCACAATCACCAAAACGGTCAAGGTCATCAGGAAACCGATGGTGTTAATGGTCCGTGACTTAATGATGCGCAGTTTGGCTGGCCGGTCTTTGACCAGCTTGAGCGCTCTCCCCCAGTGTCTGATCATGCCGAGCTGACTCGCGGTGAAGGAAATAAACACCCCGACGATATAGAGCTGGATCAACTTGGTGACATCGGCATTGAAGGCGATGATCAAGATGATTGCCCCAACGGCCAGCGCCAGCACACCATTGCTGTAGGCCAGCCGGTCGCCACGGGTGCGTAACTGCCGCGGCAGATAACCGTCCTGGGCCAGAATTGAGGCCAGCACTGGGAAGCCGTTGAACGCGGTATTTGAGGCGAAGACCAAGATCACACCGGTGGCAGCGACAATGATAAAGAACGGAATCGAGCCCGCTCCGAAGATGGTTTGGGCGATCTGGCTGATCGCCGGATTCTGCACATAACCTTCGGGCAGCGGTTGGCCATTGACCAAGAACTCCTTGGCGGGATCTTGCACAATATGCACGCCGGTGGCGTTCGCCAGGTACAAAATACCGGCCAGCATGGCTGCCGCAATGGCCCCGAGCAGCAGCAAGGTGGTGGCAGCATTCTTGGATTTCGGTTTACGGAAGTTCGGCACACCATTGCTAATCGCCTCAACACCGGTCAGCGCGGCCGCGCCGGAGGAGAACGCCCGGAGTAGCAGAAACGCTCCGGCCAGCCCAACAATGCCCTGTTCGTACTCTGGCACCGGGACAATCTCGAAGGCCGCACTGGGCGCCCGAGCAAGATTACCGGTAATCGCCTGAAAAATGCCGACCGCCGTCATCCCCAGGATGCAGACCATGAAGATATACGTCGGCACCGCAAAAACGCTACCTGCTTCTTTAATGCCACGCAGGTTGACCAAAGCCAGCACCACTACGCCGATCACCGCTATCCAAGCCTGGGTGCCATGTAACCCGGGAATCGCCGAGGTGAGGTAATTAGCTGCCGAGGACATCGACACTGCCACCGTGAGCACATAGTCCACCAGCAACGCCGAAGCCACCGTCAAGCCAGCCGATTTGCCCAGATTGGTGTTTGCGATCTCGTAATCACCGCCACCGGAAGGATAAGCATGCACATTCTGCCGGTAGGAAGCGACCACGGTGATCAGCACAATCATCACCGCCAGGCCGACCAGCGGCGAAATAGTCACCGCTGCTGCTCCCGCCAAAGCCAGCGTCAGCAAGATTTCATCGGGCGCGTAAGCCACCGAAGAAAGCGCATCCGAGGCAAAGATCGGCAGCGCAATTCGCTTCGGCAAAAGGGTGTGAGCGAGCCGGTCATTACGGAACGGCCTGCCCACCACAACCCGTTTCAGGGCGTTGAGAAAGGTCAGCACGTCATTACTCTACATATCTATGCCTACAATTGGCTGCGATGCCTCTCGTGCGTTCTCACTCGCCCGGGTCTCATCGAGCAATTGACCGAACCGAGAAAGAAGAGATCCAGTGGCACATTACGTGATCATGGGCTGTGGCCGGGTTGGCGCCACACTGGCTCACACGCTGGAAGACTCCGGCCACACTGTCGCCATCATCGACCAAGATGACCGGGCGTTCAGGCGGCTGCGGAAGAACTTCAGCGGCCGTAAGGTCACCGGAATCGGCTTCGACCGGGAGACCCTCAAACAAGCCGATATCGAGCAGGCTTACGCCTTCGCGGCGGTCTCCAGCGGCGATAACTCCAATGTATTGGCCACCCGCGTCGCGCGGGAGACCTTTCACGTGGAGCATGTAGTGGCAAGAATCTACGATCCGGGTCGCGCCGAAATTTACCAGCGGCTCGGGATCCCCACGGTCGCAGCGGTGCGCTGGAGCGCCGATCAGGTATTACGCCGCATTCTGCCCGAGCAGAGCATCGCCGGTGATTTCCGGGAAGCCTCGGGGCGTCTGATTCTGAGCGAAGTCTCCCTTCATGACGGCTGGATCGGCCGCAGTCTGGAAGACCTGGAAAAGCTCAGCGGCGTCCGCGTGGCCTACCTGACCCGCTTCGGTGAGGGCATTCTGCCCAATCACGAGACCAGCTATCAGCAGGGCGACACCGTGCATGTCATGCTCGACGTTGCACGGCGTGCCGAAATTGAACACGTCCTGGGTACCGCCCCGGCGAAGGAGTCAGAGTGAAAGTCGTGATTGCCGGTGCGGGCAGCGTCGGTTCTTCCATTGCCCGCGAGTTACTTTCCCACGGGCACGATATTTTGCTGATCGATCCCAAGCCCGAGGTGATCGGTCGCAGCGGGCTGCGCGGCGCTCGGTGGCTAGTAGGCGATGCTTGCGAGATCAGCACGCTACGTGAGGCGAAACTCGACGAGGCGGACGTAGTGGTTTCCGCTTCGGGTGATGACAAGGTGAATCTGGTCGTCTCGCTACTGGCGAAAACCGAGTTCGGCGTCGGGCGCACTGTCGGCCGGGTGAACAACCCTAAAAACGACTGGATGTTCGACGACTCCTGGGGCGTCGACGTCGCGGTGAACACGCCACGGCTGATGACCGCACTAGTTGAAGAGGCAGTGGAAATCGGCGATCTGGTCCGACTGCTTACTCTGCAAACCGGGGTCTCGTCGCTGGTGGAGTTCACCATGCCCCAAGATTCCCCGCTCCTCGGTTCCACGGTTGGCTCCATCGAATGGCCTGCCGACTCCACCCTGGTCGCCATTCTGCGGGACGAAGCACCCATCACGCCAAGCCTCGATGACGTGATTGACGGCGGCGATGAATTATTCTTCATCACTACCATTGCCGCCGAGGACGAGCTCAGGTCGCTGTTGGCTCCGCAGCGGGGTCAGCAGGACTAGGTTCAGCCGCAGCGGGCCGGGAGACCATCCAGGCTAGCCAGAGCGCCAGCGCATAGAGCGGAACCCCCATGGCTAACCGGGTGGCGCCGAGTGCCGCCAAGTTCTCGGCCAAGTAGAGCGGCACCTGGACTGCCAAACGAAGCACAAAAAGTGCCAGCACGATCCATCCCGCCAACATATAAGCTCGACGCCGCTCCGGCTTGGCACGCCAGCTCAGGTTTTCGCCGCGGATGAAGCCAAACAGTAGGCCGGTAATCGGCCAACGTAAAATGAGTGAAAGTCCCACTACGGCGATGCTGACAATGTTGATCAGGAAACCCGGCACATAGTAATCAAGGGCATTGCCGGTGCTGCGAGCGAAAAAGGCACAAATTGCAATGCCTACCAAACCGGAAAAAGCTTGCACAACGCTGCCCTTTTGCAGCAATCTGAGTGCGGTGAAAACTACTCCGACCACGATGGCGGCGATAATCGACACCGTGAGCTGCTGCCAAATCATGAAGCTCACCAGGAACACCAGCCCAGGCAAAAGCGTCTCCGCTAGTCCGCGCCAACCACCGACGGCTTTCATCAGGTCGATGTGCCCGTGCTCGTTTCGGGTCAAGCCGGAATTAGCCGCGTAGCTCTCTGCCAACTGGGCAAAGCTGAGTTCTTTGGCCTGCTCGGCAGGCTGCTCAGTTTGCGCAGCTTGCCCGGTTCTCTCCGGCTGCTCAGGTCGTTCCGGAGTGGGCTGCGTTTCGGTCACGAGGAATACTCCTGAAATTCTGGTTTGCCGATGATCTCATAGCGAGGATTGAAAATAGTGGGTAGACCATCGCGGAAAGCGACCATGCCCTCAAAACGCACCTCGGTGCCGGCGTCGATGCCCGGCACATGCCGCTGGCCGAGCCAGACCAATCGAAGCCGGCTCCGCTCCCGAGCAGGCTTCTGGCCTGCCGCTTTCTGAGATTTCTGCTCAAGCGCTCGTTCAGCACGCTGTCCTGGCGCATACTTATCGACATCGGTGACGATGGCAGAGAACTCGGGCGACTCATTGACCGGGCGAATCGTGATCGAGGCAATGTAGCCACGTGCCAGCGCCCGGCCCCGTTCCGGCAACTGGCTAATCGTGCTCAGCTCGGTTTTAGCCGCTGGATTACCCAATCTCGGTGATCTCCGGACCACGCTCGGGGGCC
Organism: Psychromicrobium lacuslunae; assembly: GCF_000950575.1. Taxonomy (NCBI): domain Bacteria; kingdom Bacillati; phylum Actinomycetota; class Actinomycetes; order Micrococcales; family Micrococcaceae; genus Psychromicrobium; species Psychromicrobium lacuslunae. The sequence continues at coordinate 709,893 of NZ_CP011005.1, read as the reverse complement.
GACAACCCTGGCGCAGGCTTAGCCGGGCCGTTGCCAGGTTCTGCCACCGCATCCTTCGGCAGCACTAACGGCAGCAGATCCCGAGGCGGCATCGGAGAGTCGCCACGAACCACAATAACGCTGCGGAACAGCGCTTCTAGATCGCTCGCTGCCTCAATTTCCAACGCCGCTGGGCCGCCCAGCACACCACGCAGGAACCAGCGCGGACCATCGACGCCAATGAATCTAGCGACCCGATAGCCCTTACTGCCATCAGCGGCCTCAGCAGGGAGCTTTGCCAGCACCTCGGGTCCAAACGTGCCGTCGAGTTCCTCGACATTGCCGCCCTGCGATTCCACCGAGTCGCCAATCTGCTCCCGGATCTCTGGCCAAAGCTGTTCCGAACGCGGCGCCGCAAAGCCCTGCAGCTGAAGTGAAGAACCATCCAAATCGAGGGTCACCGCAATCACTCGCTGAGTGCTTTCCTCAACCTCTAGGCGCAATTGGAGCCCAGGGTGGGACTTTATCAGCAAGGCACCGAGGTTCAGATAGCCTTCTGGTTCTTCGACTTCGTCTTCGTCAAAAGGTCCGTGTGCTTGACGATCATAAATTTCGTCGAGGGGATCCACCACGCGTTCCGCTGACTGCTCAACCTCTGACTGCTCAGCACCTGCTTCGTCCTCTGCGGACTCGGCGGCATCTTCTGCTGTTTGATTCTCAGCATTCGCTGTGAGTTCGTCAGTATCGGAACTGGACTGAGATTTTGATCGCTTACCGCGCCCGAAAACCATGGCTTACTCCTTGCCGGAAGGCTGGTTGTCTACAGTGGGGGTGAATCCGCCGGTGGAACCAAATCCCCCAGCACCACGTACCGATTCCGGCAGTTCATCAACCGGGATGAATTGCGCATATTCGACACGTTGGATCACCATTTGTGCAATTCTATCGCCCCGGGAAAGGCTAATCGGCTGCTGTGAATCAGTATTGAGCAGCGTGACCGCAATCTCGCCGCGATAGCCGGCGTCGACGGTGCCCGGTGCGTTCACAATGGTCAAGCCGTGCTTGGTGGCCAGCCCGGATCGCGGGTGGATCAAGGCGACAAAGCCCTCAGGCAAGGCGATAGCTACTCCGGTGGGCACCAGCACCCGCTCGCCGGGTGCAATCTCGACATCGATGCGAGCCCTCAGATCCGCACCGGCATCTCCGGGATGCGCGTAGCTAGGCGGCTCAAGCCCCGGATCGAGTATTTTCAATTGCACCGGGAGCGTTCCCTGGGACACCGTGACCTCCATATATTAACTGAGCTGAGATATCTGTCTCGCCAAATACTCTAGCCTGCAAAGCTATTACCGGCCTCCGACTGCTACCATTCCACCGGGCCGCCCAGCCGAACCCGGCAGCACAAATTCGCAGCACGGTAGAAAAAGTGACAAGCTGACTCTATGCCGCAGACTCCCGCTGAATCGATGACGCCAAGCTACACCGAAAAACTCTGGCCCTCACCCTGGCTTTGGCTGATTGCGCTGGGGATTTCAGCGGCCGGTATTCTCATCCTGGCCCCGATCAGCCTGCTCGCCGGATATATCGCCGCCATCGTACTTTTTCTACTGCAAGCGGCCTTCCTGATCAGTAGCACACCACGGATCGAGGTCACTGCACAGACCGTGACAGTTGGCAGGGCCAGCATTGAACGCAAATTCATCGGCGAAGCGACCGCCTATCGCGGCGATGCAGCCTTTGCTCAGCGGGGGCCCCAGTTAAACGGCTTGGCATTCCTGTGCCTACGCGGCTGGATTTCGCCGGTAGTAAAAATAATCATCACCGATGAATCCGATCCCACACCTTATTGGTTAACCTCGACGAGGCGACCAGAACAGCTTGTCGCTGCCCTAGCCGCCTCGGAAAGTGTGGAGTGATTTAGCCTTCGCAATCCTTGCAATAAAGCAGGCCGTTTTTCTCCCGTGCAATCTGTGAACGATGCCGTACCAGGAAGCAGGAAGAACAGGTGAATTCATCGGCTTGTGCGGGCAGTACCCGGACAAGCAACTCCTCACCAGACAGATCCGCACCCGGTAGCTCGTAACTATCCGCCGCTTCGGCCTCGTCCTCATCAACAACCGCCGACTGTTTGTCGGTACGGCGGGACTTCAATTCCTCAATTGAATCCTCGCTGAGGTCGTCTTCGGTCTTCCGCGGCGCATCGTAATCAGTCGCCATAATTCTATGCTCACGCTCCGGTCTTGATACTTAGTTGATGCTCAGTGATACGCATTCCTACTCAGGCCCCCTTGGTGCCTCACAGTTCAAACGTCATGAGCTGCGATTTTGTGCCCGGTACCGGGTGATTTTTGCGCAAATTCTTCACAAATGCCAATTTAAGCGCCATAATCCCCCGTGACTTTCCTCACAACCCAGCATGCGCTGGGAGAAATCACAGCAAAATCAATGATTTTAGCCCCCGCTGCTGTCCCCACAGCATTGTCCGCCACCAAGAGGACTAAGCCACCATACAACATCCGCCACGCCCGCGCCGGTCGTGGTAATCCGGGACTTTCGGTGGCAGAGTTTTCCTTGAGCTGGTGCGTGGATTCCAGTAGCAAATATTAAGCGGGTGAGACGGGCATGCAGGATCTGCGATTGGTGGGAGTTCATGACGACGGGGAGCATTTATTGCTCAGCGGCGCAGGCGGCGAAATTTACCGGCTGCGGATTGATGAAGCCCTGCGCGTTGCCTCGTCCCGCACAACACGTGGAGCGATAACGATGAATGAAGACACCAGCGCCACTCGCCTCTCCCCCAAAGAGATCCAGCAACGGATTAGAGGCGGCGCCAGCGCTCAAGAAATCTCTGACGCTTCCGGCGCCCCGCTCGAACACATTCAACGCTACGAAGGTCCCGTACTGGCTGAGCGTGAATATGTCGCTCAGCAGGCTCGACAGGTGCAGGTAGCCGATGCCATCCCAGGGCACGACGGTTGCCGTTCGGCCTTTGGCGACGAACCGGCCAGCTTGGCGGAGATGGTCTCGCATCGTTTAACCGCGCTCGGCATCGATCCCGCCACCGCGAGCTGGGATGCTTGGCGTCGCGCCGATGGCAGCTGGACCGTGAGCGCAGATTTCGAGGCGAGTTCGGCTGAAGCCACCGGAATTGGCGAGCCTGCCCCGGCGCAATGGATTTACCAGCCCTCCCGCAAAAGTCTCCAGAACGCGAACCGCTGGGCGCAGGTGTTGAGCGAAATCGCCCCGCTGGATTCACCGCTACCAGCCCGTCGGCTGTCGGCCGTAGCCGACCGTCCTTTCGATATCGAAACTGATAACTCGGAAGAACCTCATGAAGCAGGGCCTGAGGTGGCAGAGGAAGTGAGCGGTGCGGGCGATGACTCGGAGTCCTTGCTCGATCTGTTGCGCTCCAGAAGAGGCCAACGGCTCGGAGTGGTGGAAGAGGATGATGATGCGCTGGCTTTGCTGCTCAGTGAAGGAGTACCTGCAGCACACCCCCGTGCCACCGAATCTGCTGAGGCTACAGAGCCGGACGAAACAGCCGAATTGAAGGAGGGTGCGGATGAGCCCAGTCAACCCTCGTTCTTCCCGCCGCTCAGCTTGGCACCAGCACCGGCAGAAACCGATTCAGAGAGCAGCGATGATCCGCTTGGCCTCTTTGGTCCGGTGAGCAGCAACACGCGAGAAATCCGGCTACCCGCCGACGCCGCTCAGCGCAGCCAGGCCCCGAAGGCCAAGGAACAGCCCGAGGAACAGGTCGAGGAAACTGAGCAGGAACCAGCCGAACGTCGGCAACCGGTGAAACCAAAACGTTCCAGCGTGCCGAGCTGGGACGAGATTGTGTTCGGCACCAAATCCGATAACTAGCTAGTGAGTAGCTGAGGCGCTGCGGTTTCTGCCCGCAAATTACCGTACTCAGGGCTTCGGCGGAACGGCGCAGACTTCAAGGTCAGAGACGTCAAAGGGTAAAAGCTGGTCTTTTTCGGCAAGCTGATTCGCGCTGTGCGCGGTGACCCGGCGCATATAGTGCCGTCGACAGAGCGTCTCATAGCCAACACTGTCTTCGGGCGCCGCATTGGCCACATCGCCAACCACCACCTGGTCACCCTCAACCACCATGACGCCGTCGACGGTTCGAGCATTATGGGTGGCTCGCCGGCCGCACCAGCACAACGCCTCAACCTGCAAAACATGCACCCGATCAGCCAATTCGATCAAGCGCTGCGAACCGGGGAAGAGCCGGGTCCGGAAATCGGCGGTGATGCCGAAGGCAAAAACATCAATCTCCATCTCATCTACCAACCGAGCCAACTGCTCAATCTGGACTGGCTGGTAGAACTGCGCCTCATCACATATCAAATAATCCAGGGCCGCACCGTGAGTGCGTCGCAACACCACCTGCTCCCAGAAGTCGGTCTCGGGCTCGACTTCGATAGCACCAGTTTGCAGGCCGAGCCGGGAGGAGATGGTGGAATCCCCGGCCCGGTCATTGCAGCTGAATAGCAGGCCAGCCCGGCCGCGAGCACTGTGGTTATGGTTCAGTTGCAGGGCCAGCGTTGACTTACCGCAATCCATCGTGCCGGAGTAGAAAACCAGCTCAGCCATCGGTATACCTCACCTAACGTTCTTCGTGGTCTTACCGGCCACCGGGATCTGCAATAACGGAACCTCACGCTCCGCCTTCGTGAAGGAGCCGTGCTGCCCCACCACCTCAAGCGCGGTCGGACGAGTCCTTCTGGTGTCGTAAAAGGCCACCGGTTCAAGGGCGGCAATAAGTAAGTCACCGATCCGGGGGGCGATCTCGGCACGCACTTGGCCAAAGTAACCGGCGGCTATCGCCTCGTCGCGGCTAAAGATCGCAGCTCGGTTACCCCAGCGTTGCACCCAGGCAGCCCTGAGTGCTTCACGGTCTGCACCGGGTTCCAGGTAGAGCTGAACCAGGCGCGGCTCCCCCCCGGTGTGACGTACTCCGTCGATGAGTTCCGGACTTGCCGAATAGTCGATCCGTGCAGATTCCGGTACGTCAATCATGCCGTGATCGGCGGTCAGCACTAACTGGGTACCGGCAGGAAGTTGTTGATGCAGCCGACGCATCGCCGCGTCCAGCTCGGCGAGTTCGAACTCCCATTGCGCCGAGTTAACGCCGTAGCGGTGCCCCGCCTTGTCTAGCTCCGACCAGTAGAAGTACAGCAGCGCACGTTTCTGATTGGCCAGCAAATCTGCGGCAGCTGTGGTCCGAGCGTGCACCGAGGCAGCGGGAATGAATTGGCTGCCCCGAAGCGCCGCCTGGGTCATCGCTGAGTTGGCGAATTTCGGCAAGCTAATGGTCGCCACCGGCAGCAAGTCCGAGATCTTTTCAAATACCGTTGGCTGATCTTGCCAGCGCAGTGGATCGACTTTAGCGTCCCAGCCGCCCAGCAGATTGACGATCTTGTCCTGTTCTGGATCAAGCACGTCATAGCCAACCATGCCATGCTGGCCGGGGGCCAGACCGGTACCCAAACTGCTCAGCGAACTCGCTGTGGTCGAGGGGAAAGCTGAGTTAATGATCCGATGGCTAGCGCCGCCACTGATCACCGAGCGCAGGAACGGGGCATGTGCCAGATTGCGCTTCAGCAACGCGGCCCCGAGCCCATCAACTAGCACCACGACGATCCGGTTCCCGGCTGGCAGTCTGAGGGTGTTTTCAAAGCCGGGCACGCCCAACGCCGCAGCGGCGCTGCTTAGCACCCGGCTAATTGATCCGCTACTGCCGCTCTCGCCGTACCCCGGCCACTTCGGTAACTCTGTCACTGCTCTAACGATGCTGACTACGGCCGAAGCGGCTGCCACGCCCGGTGGTCTCGCTCCGGGACGGACTGAGCTCTGCGCTCGAACCGGCGGCCAAGGCGCGGGAGTTCGCCGAGCGCAGAGCGCGGGCAAAGATCTTGGCGTCCTGCACAGCGATCAACCCGTCGGCTTCCGCACTGATTCGCAGCGCAATGTCTTCGTGGGTGATAGTTCCGGTATAGCCGTGATCGGCTTCGCACTGGGGGTCACCGCAGGCTGCCGGGCCAATATCGAGCCGCTGGCCACCGGACCAGCCAATCGAAAGTGTCAGCTCTCGGACTGGATCTGACGGTTTGTAATCCTGGGGTTGGGTGTAAAGATAATTCAGCACCACCGAACGGATTTGCCGGACCGGCACGGTTTCGGTGGAAATCTGGGCCACCACATGCTCGCCCTGTTCATCGAGTTGCTGATCGTCAACATGGGCGATGATCAGCAATTCCTCGGTAAGCGCTAGAACGGTGATGTGCCGGTGCACCTCGGTCTGATCGAAATGCGTTTCGAGATGGGCAAGATGAGCTATACAAGGACTTCCATCAAGTGCTTCCTCAATCACATCACCGACCAGCAAGGGGTAGAAACCAGCGCGTTGTAAGGCTTGTTCCAGCGTTTGGCCTTGCTCGATGTGCGAGCCGCCAGCTCGGAAAGCATTCATTCCTGTTATTTTTCCAGAAAGCTGCGCCGCTGCCTAACCCACGGTTCAAGCCATTGCACGGCGAGCGCTATCGGTGCGCTGGGCAGCATTTCCGAGTTGTATGGTCGCCGAGAGAACCGTGCATGCTCGCGTTCCAGCCAGCACCGGATTGAAAGATACCGAAGCTATTTCTGGATGTTCATCCTTGAGCACAGCGAGCCGGGCCACCAAGTCTTCCAAGGCCTCGATGTTCACCGCTGGCAGTCCCTGATAGCCAAAGAGCTTAGCGGCAGCCCGCGGCGCACGGACCAACTCGGAAATATCGGTACTAGATAGTGGCGGCACTCGGTGCGCCCAATCGTCCAGCAGATTCACCGCATCCCCGGAAACCCCGAAGGACACCACCGGCCCCAGCAAGGGGTCCTCAATCGCCCTGAGCGTGCAAGCCTGGCCGAGAGGCGCCATCCTCTGTACCTCCAGCAGGGCGGTTTCCCCTCCGCCATGTGATTCACGCATATGACTGATTTCTCGTCTCAGCGTTTCAGCATCGCCGATATTGAGCCGTACCCCGCCCAGGTCAATGCGCTGCCGCAGCGCCGGGTCAAAACTTTTCACGGCAACCGGCCAGCCGAGCCGTTCGGCGGCCGTCACAGCCTCCTGCTCGCTGCTAAAAGTCACCGATTCCAACACCTCAATGCCGTAGTAGCTCAGCAGTTTCAAGGTTTGCTCGGCGTTAAGGGTCAGCAGTTCAGCGCCGTGCACCTCGGTGAGGAGCTGGTCGAGAAAAGCGCGTGCACCCTCCGGGTCAATGCCCTCAGGTTGGTCAAAGGAGCCCTGGTCGCGATGCAGCCATTCCGCGTACCGCACTACCGCCGCGAGCGCGGTAATCGCACCGCCCGGGCTGGAAAAACACGGCAGCTCACCGTGCTCGGTGCGAATCACCCCCTCAACGCTGACCGCAGGGTCCAAAATGCCGCTGAACGCGGCGATCACCGGTTTAGCGGTTTGTTGCGCGCACTCTGCCAGCACCTCGGCAATGGCGTTGACGCCGAGTTCTTCCAGATCAAGACCTCGGGCCGGCATCAGAGTCGCCATCACCGAGTCGACATCCGGTCGGTGCAGGGTGCTTAGTAGGCGTTCCTTGAGATTTTTCAGCGCCTCCGCCGATTCCTGCTGATGTGCCAGGTCGGCCACCGTCTCCACCACCACCAGGCCGGACTCCTCAGCGGCATCGGCCACCACCCGTGCCAAGGCGAGCGAATTACTGAACACGCTCAGCCCTCGACCGGCTGGCAGCGCCTGGCTGACCGCTATTTGCGCAATATTTGCCAACTCGTCGATGTTCTTCACCCGAATAGTGCCCGCCTGCCGCAACATGGCATCAAGCGCCCCGGCCGGTGCTTGGGTGGTGCGCACCGCGTGCCCCGGCGGCAGACGCAGACCCAAGGTGTCGGATTTCGCCAAAATCACCGGTTTATTGCGGGCCAGCCTGCGAGCCAAGCGGGAGAATTTTCTCGGGTTGCCAATCGACTCGAAGTACATCGCACAGACTGCGGTCTCCGGATCGTCTTCCCAGTACTGCAGCAGGTCATTGCCCGAGACATCCGCCCGGCTGCCCGCTGAGACGATCGTTGAGACTCCCAAACCGCGACGCGCAATCGAAGTGTAAAGCGAGACCCCGATTGCCGCTGACTGGCTGAACAAACCCAACTTTCCGGAACGCGGCAGGCCGGTGGCAAGCGAGGCGTTCAACGGCAGCTTCGTGTTAACCACGCCAAGTGAGGCCGGACCGATCAACCGCATGCCGTGTTCCCTGGCCTGCCGGACCAAGTCCCGTTGCAGTGCCAGGCCGGTATCGCCGTCGTCGGCAAAGCCACTGGTCAGCACCACCACGCCTTTAACCCCGGCCTGCCCGCAACGGTTAATCACCGCGGAGACCTCAGCCTTGGGCACTGCGATGACTGCCAGGTCCACTGGCTCGCCAAGTCCTTCGCTGATCGTCCCGGGATAGCCGCCTGCGCGCAGGTGCTGCAGCATTTCCTTGGCCAACCGTCCCTTTCCGATCACCGCCACCGAAGACGGCGAAAGCAAGCCTTCAATGCTGCGTGCCTCGGCGCGGTGTTCTCGGGAGGCCATCACCTCGCGGGAGCGTTCGGTGGGGTCAATATCGAAGCTCAAGCTCACCACACCGTCATCGAAGTGCCTGCTCACCTCGTAGCCGGCCTCAGCGAACACGGTGAGCATCTTCCGATTTTCCGGCAATACCTCCGCGGTGAATCTGCTGATGCCGTTTTCCCGAGCCGCAGCGGCAAGGTGCTCCAGCAGGATCGACCCCAGGCCACGGCCCTGGTGGGCGTCAGCAATATTAAAAGCGACCTCGGCCAGTTGAGGATCGGCGAGCCGGTCGTAGCGCGCAATGCCGATGATCGCCCCGGCGACAGTGATCACGAAGGCGACTCGATCGCGGTAATCTACCTGGGTGAAGCGGCGCAGTTCTTTTTCGGTCAATGAGGACCGGTAGGTGAAGAATCTCAAGTAAATGGACTGCTCAGACTGCCCCTGATGGAAGGATTGCACTGCGTCCGCATCGCTGGCCGCAATGGGGCGTAAATGTGCAGTAGCACCATCCCGCAGCACGACATCGGCTTCCCAATGGTGTGGATATCCGTCTTCCCCGGGCTGAATCACCATAGACTCAACAATACTGATACCTCATCGTGATGGCTTTCAGCTTTGGCACCAGTACTTTAAGGACAACGCAGCAATGGCTAGGCGCACGCCACCGGACGATCCCTTCGTCGAGAACATCATTGATATCGATGTATCACGGGAGATGGAGGGCTCTTTCCTCGAATATGCCTACTCGGTGATCTATTCGCGGGCACTCCCCGATGCCCGCGATGGTCTCAAACCCGTGCAACGTCGCATCCTCTACATGATGAGCGAGATGGGGCTTCGTCCGGACCGCGGCCACGTCAAGAGCGCCCGGGTAGTGGGCGAGGTAATGGGCAAGCTGCACCCGCACGGTGATGCCGCGATCTATGACGCCATGGTACGAATGGCTCAGGACTTCTCGCTCCGGCTGCCGCTGATCGATGGGCACGGCAACTTCGGCTCGCTCGACGACGGTCCAGCCGCTCCGCGTTACACCGAGGCCCGGCTGGCGGCGGCGGCGTTGACGCTGACCGACCACCTCGACGAGGACGTTGTCGACTTCGTGCCCAACTACGATAATCAACTCACCCAGCCCGAGGTGCTGCCCGCAGCTTTCCCTAATCTTCTGGTCAATGGCGCTACCGGCATTGCGGTCGGCATGGCCACCAATATGGCACCGCATAACCTCGGTGAGGTTATTGCCGCCGCCCAGCATTTAATTGCCGAGCCGGAGGCTACTCTCGATGATCTAATGCGCTTTGTGCCCGGGCCCGACTTACCCACCGGCGGGCGCATTGTCGGGCTGAGCGGCATCAGGGAGGCGTATGAGACCGGGCGAGGTTCCTTCAAAACCCGCGCCAAGGTGGAGGTGGAGCAGCTCACTGCCCGCCGCACCGGGCTGGTGGTGACCGAGCTTCCTTACACGGTCGGGCCGGAAAAAGTGATCGAAAAGATCAAGGACGCCGTCAATAACAAGAAACTGCAGGGCATCTCCGATATTGTCGACCTCACCGACCGCAACCATGGGCTGCGCCTGGTGATCGAACTCAAGAATGGTTTCAACCCGCAGGCGGTTTTGCAGCAGCTCTATAAGTTCTCGCCGATGGAGGACTCTTTCGGCATTAATAACGTCACCTTGGTTGACGGTCAGCCACAGACTTTGGGGCTGCTGGAGTTACTCCGGGTCTATGTAGCGCACCGCATTGATGTGGTGCGTCGCCGGACGGCATTCCGGCTGGGCAAAAAGAAAGATCGGCTGCACCTGGTTGAGGGGCTTTTGATTGCCATCGTCGATATCGACGAGGTGATCCAAATCATCCGTTCCTCGGACGACGCCGCAGCGGCCCGTGAGCGACTGATCGCAATCTACGATCTGAGTGATATTCAGGCGCGTTACATCCTGGATCTGCAGTTGCGTCAACTGACCAAGTTCTCCCGCCTGGAACTGGAAAAAGAGCAGGAAGAATTGCATCAGGCCATCGCCGAGCTGGAGCGTATCCTCGGCTCCGAACAGGTGCTGCGTGAGCTGGTTTCCAGCGAACTGGGCGAGATAGCGGCAAAATACGCCACGCCGCGGCGCACTGTTTTGCTGGAATCCGAGGCGATTTCCGCCAGCACTGCCAACGCGATGAAGGCGATGACGACACCAAGCGGCAAAGCTGCGCCGCTGGCTCTGGAAGTGGCTGATGATCCGTGTTGGGTATTGCTAAGCAGCTCCGGTCAGATCGCCCGCACCACCGGCCGCGAACCTTTGCAAGATAACGGCACCCGAAACAAGCATGACGTGTTCCGCGCGGTGATCGCGACCACGGCGCGTGGTGAAGTCGGCGCGGTCACCTCCGCTGGTCGGATGTTGCGACTACAGGTGGTGGATATGCCAGCCCTGGCACCCGCCGCCGGGCTGCCGAACCTCGCCGGTGGCGTTCCCGCAAAGGAATTCATCACATTGCTCAAGGGCGAAACCTTGGTCACCTTTGTACCGATTGACCAGATCATCGCTCTAGGTACCGCACAGGGAGTGGTCAAGCGAGTCACCCCGGAATACCCGCTGAACCGCGAAGATTGGGAGATCATCTCGCTGAAGGACCGCGACCGAGTGATCGGCGCCGCCCCGGCGAAGGACGACGATGATTTGGTCTTCCTGACCGCTACTGCCCAGCTCCTGCGTTTTGCCGGTAATGCGGTTCGTCCGCAAGGCCGCACAGCGGCGGGGATGGCTGGCATTAAGCTCGGCGCCGGCGACTCGGTGATCAGTTTCACCGTGGTTCCAGCCGGGGATCCCTCCGCCGTGGTGGTCACCGTAGCCAGTGCGAGCGGGGCGCTTCCCGGCACCTCATCGGGGTCAGCCAAAGTCAGCGATTTCACTGAGTACCCGGTCAAGGGTCGGGCCACCGGCGGCGTCCGGGCGCATCGATTCCTCAAGGGCGAAGACGTGTTGCTGCTGGGCTGGGCGGGTCATGGACCAGCAAAAGCCGCCTCCGCCGCTGGAGTCGCCCGCTCACTGCCGGTGGAACACGGTCGGCGCGACGGCTCCGGCATCCCGCTGACCCAGTCGATTGACGCCATCGGGCCCTCGCTCTCCAGCTTCGAGCCGAGCGAGCCAAACCCTACCGGTGCCGACCCCGCTCCGAGCGAGCCAACCCCGGCACCGGCACCGGCACCGGCCAACACTCCCCCGACCGAAGACGATAGCCAACCCACCCTGCTCTAGCGCGAGTTCGCGGTTTAGTCTCGAATTCGCTAAGTATTACTAACGAATTCGAGACTCTTCCACGAACTCGAGATTGGCGTACGGGCGCTCGTCCAAGATCGGGGAATTGATCAACGCAGGGTCGTAGCAGACCACGGCGTCGTTCTCTAACAGCAGTTCGTCCAACACCTGGTTCCCGGTGCGCCGGTCTGTGGCGGTCCGGGTCACTTTATTGTGCCGGTACACCTTGCCCGCTGATCGATAAAAATAGGCGTCCTTTTCCCGTACGTGGTATTTCAATGGCAGAGCTGAGTCGGCCCGCAATTCGCCGCGGAGGTACTCTTCCGTGACCGAGATCAGCAGTTGAAAACTTTGCTCGGTATCATTGCGGAATCTGTAGTCAAGATAGTTCTGCACAATTGACGTGCCGGTGCCAAAAGGAATCTGACGGTTGAAATCCGGAAAAAGGTCGAATTCACCATGATGGTGATGCTCCACAATGGTCAACGGGCTGTGCAAAACCATCCAATGAATCAGATTAGTGAACTGACACATGCCACCGCCGACACCAGATTCCGCACGGCCAGCGCTAATCACCACACCGTCGCGGTAGCCTTTAGAACGGGAAATGGTACCCAATAGTCGCCAAAAAGAGAATGTTTCACCGGGACGAATCACTACCCGGTCAACTTTCGGAGCGGCAATTCCCAAGCTCACCGCCTTGTTGTCCTGCAATTCCGTGGCGGTATTCCCGAGGGTTCGGCGAATCAATGAGTTATGCCGATAGATGAGTACCGGCAACTCCTGGGAATGGTCCTGGCGAGCGAAACTAGCTCTGTGCACCCAGTTATGAACTCTTCGAATGAAACGCATTTTTTGTACCGAAATGGCATACGTCACTGGGTGCAATTCGGAAAAAAGTCGACGGGACACTGAAATTCCTTGCAGTTGAGAGGGAGTCGTCGAGCCAATTTTCCCACCCGAAGTGCAATTTCAACGCCCTTTTGATGAGAAATTTCCTTGGAAGTGACTGGAAGTTTTAGTGTCCTCCCTCGAGGTTCAGCGCCACGACTCCGGCCACGATCAGGGTGATACCGATGATTTTGGTCAGCGACAGCGGCTCCTTGAAAAACCAAAAACCAATCACCGCGATCACCGCTGTGCCAACGCCCGACCAGATCGCATAGGCGGTACTCACTGGCACGTTCTTCAACGCCAGGCTCAGCGCATAAAACGACACACCATAGCCGAGCACCACGCCGACCGAGGGCCACAGTCTGGAAAAGCCGTCGGAGACTTTGAGTAGTGAGGTGGCTACGATTTCGCTGGCGATCGCTAAGCCGAGGAAAAGATAAGGCATGGCAGGCTCCTGCTGAGAGTCGGTCTGTGCCTAGACTACCCTCATGACGATCACCCCTGATGAGAAGGATTGGACCTGGGTTTTGCAGCGCCCCTGCCCGGAGTGTGGCTTCGAAGCAGGCAGCGTCACCCCCGCCACCACGGCGAGCAGTCTGCCTGAGCTATTGCCCCGCTGGCGTGCCGTCTTGCGCCGCCCTGAGGTTGCCGAACGTCGCGATCCGCAGCGCTGGTCGGATTTGGAATACGGCTGCCATGTGCGGGACGTCTTCAGCATTTTTGATCAGCGCCTCAACTTAATGTTGCGCCACGATGACCCGCTCTTTGAGAACTGGGATCAGGACCAAACCGCAGCCGACTCACACTACGCGCAACAAGATCCCGAGCAGGTCAGCGCCGAGCTACTGAGTGCAGGTCGGGAGATAGCCGCGGGCTTCGCGGCGATACGTCCCGAGCAGTGGCAGCGCACCGGCCGTCGCAGCAATGGCTCAGTCTTCACCATTGAGACGCTTTCCGGATACTTCTTACACGATGTGGTGCATCATTTGCACGACGTCAACGGCTAGCTAAAGCTCTTTGTCGTAGGCCATTGAACGGTTGTGCGGCTGGTAGCCAAGCCGCTCGTACAGTCCGTAGGCGCCAGTAGGGTTCTCGGTATCGACATCGAGAGCGGCCCAATCCATCCCCGAAGCGCTGAAGCGTTGCATCGCCTCGGCCAATAAGACTGCGGCAATTCTGCGGCCCCGGTAGGCCCGGCGCACGCCCAATAGCTCGGTGTACCCCTCGTTCCGACCGTGCGTCTGCAACACTTCAGGATCGTAATTGGCGATTTGATAGCCAGCGATTTCCCCGTTGGCGGTGTCAATAACCACTGTGCTCCAATCCGCCCGCATATGCGGGTGGTCGATCAGAAAACCCCAGGACTCCTGGTCTCGAGGCTCAGAACCCCAGTGATCAGCAAAAGCTTCATTATGTGCCAGCCGAACCTGCTCGGACAGCTCCGAGCTGAAGGTCTTGAGTTCCAGGCCTTCGTCGAGCGGAATCTCTGGGATCGGGTCGGCGAGCGGCCGCCGCATCTCAGCAAAATAACGCACTACCGAGTAACCGGCGGAGTCGCAGAGCGCCAGCTCGGCAAGATTGCTCTGATCGGCAAACTTCCTGACCACCACCGGGCTTTGGCCATCGCTCTCAAACCGACGGGCTGCCTGTGCCTGCTGCCAACCGAGCAGCGCACTGCCGATCCCACGACGTTGCCACAACGGATCGACTCCGCCGAAGAGATAAGCTTTCTCACCCTCAGGGTTTTTCGAGACCCGGGCAAAAGCTCGGGCGACGCCTTGCTGGTCAAAGCCAATCACGGTATCGAAACGTGGGTCGTTCTTAGTGGAATTCAGGGCGTTCTGCAGGTCCTCCCGCTGTTCGTGCCAGACCGGTTTCTCGGCTTCGAAGATCCGCAGGACCAACGCATACCACTCATCGAGATCCTCGACGGTGATCGGCCGGAAGGTCAGTTCGAAAGGGTTTTGTGCCAGCAGGTGCAAGGGATCGCTCATCCTTTTAGCCTATCGGCTCGACCGCGAACCCGAACAGCCCCGCCTAGCTCATCGCGCCTTCACGAAGCACCCTGGTACCGCTGAGCTGGGCGGTCTGACTGCCGTCAAACTCAAGGAGTAACTGAGCCGCGGCCCGGTCCTGCTCACGGTGTGAAATCAGCAATACTGTCTGCCCGGTCAAGCCGGTCCGCAAATCTGCCATTAACTCCTCCGCACCGGCAACGTCCAAATGCGCGGCAGGTTCATCGAGCAAGACGATCTCGGCCTCAGTGAGTAATGCACGGGCCACCGCCAAGCGTTGCTGCTGTCCGCCGGAGAGCTGGCTACCAGCGGACCCAATTCGGGTGTCCAGCCCCAATGGCAACTCCGCGAGTAGGGGTCCAAGGCCGACACGTTCGAGGGCTGCCAGCATCTGCTCTTCACTGGGCGGCTGCTGGCGTTCCCGGGCCAGCGCCAGATTGCCTCGCACGGTGGAGTCGAAAAGGTGCGCCTGCTGCGGACACCAAGCGATTCTGCCGTTTACCGCACAACTACCGGAAAGTGGTTCAAGGTAGCCCAGCAAGACCGCCAATAAGGTAGATTTACCCGTTCCGCTCGGCCCGCTCACGGTAAGCCAGTCCCCCACCGGGAGCTCAAAGGAGAGCTTTTCAATGAGCGCCTTCTCCGTCCAGCCGAAGCTTAGGTCATTGGCTTGAACTGCCACACCGGCGGGCGCCGTGGGCAGCTTAGCCAGAGCGGATTGCTGGGTCTCAGTTCGGAATTCACCGAGTGCTTTGAGCAACGCCGGAAGCCCGATCGCTGATTGGCTGAGCGGCGCAAAAACGTCAATCAGACCTAATTGCAGCAAAACCAAGGCCAGCAGCGCCTCGGCAGGCACTTGCCCTTGGCCGACGGCCGGTGCGCCGATCATCAGGATGCCCAAGGCGCCCAGGCCGGCCACGGCGGTGAGCAGCGCAATCCCGCTGCCTTGCGCCCAGACACTCCTGGAGGCATGCTTTGTTGCCGCCCGATCATAGCGTTCAAGTTCGTCCAGCGGTGCTGCTTCCACTCGGTTGACCCGAAGCTCGGCGGAGGCCGCGAGCAGCACGGTAAGTCGGCTGAGCATCGTCTCGCGCTGCCTCAGCTCGGTGCTACTGGCACGACGGTCGGCGAGCAAGGCGACGCCGGGTGCCACCAACACCGCGATTAGCAAGACGATAAGTTGCCAGAGCCAGGCCTGCGGCAGGATCAGCACCGTGGTGAGCAGCACACCCGCGCTGGTCAAGATCGCACTAAGTGGCGGCAGCACGACTCTGGGCAGCAGATCGCGTAGCGAGTCGACCTTGCCCACCAAGGAAGAAAGCACTTGGTCACCCCGCTGCAACTCGCGACGTCGTGGCAGGCTGAGCGTCAGCGCGTCCCACAGCCGTAGCCGCAGTCGGTTAGCCGCATCGAAAGCGGCATGGTGTGAGGCCAAACGCTCCAGGTATCGACTGATGGCACGTAGCAGACCGAAAAATCGAACGCCCACCATGGCGACTAGAAGATAGAGCACTGGTGGATGCTGGCTGGCTCGGACAATCAACCAGCCCGAAAGCGCGGTCAGCGCGAGGGCGCCCGCGCTGGCCAGGCTGCCGAAAAGCACAGAGCGCAAAAACGCCGGGCGCCACGGTCGAAGTACTGAAAACAGTAGTCTCATCGTCGCTCCGCCAAGCGCACTTGCTGGTCAGCCCAGCCGAGCAATACGGGGTCATGACTGACCAGCAGCACCGTGGCGCGGTCCCGTAGCCCGATCAAGGCTTCTTCAATTAGTCGCGCCGACTTTTGGTCAACATGGGCGGTCGGTTCATCCGCCAGCACCAGTTCGGCCCCCTGCTCAACTCTGGCCAGCACCCGGGCCAGCGCGAGTCGACGGAACTGTCCCGGGCTCAGGGTCGCCGGATGCTGAGCTGAGCTGCCGCTGAGACCGACCCGCTCTAGTAAGCCGGTGATATCTCTAGCACCCCAGAGCTGCAGCTCGGCGGCGACCGTTGACTCTGTGCTGCGCGCTTGCTGCGGCAGCCAAGCCAACCGTTCCGGGTCGACGCCGGTGACGCTGCCACTGAGCAATAGCTGCTCAGGTTCCTCGACTTCCTCGACTTCCTCGGCCTCGGCGCGCTCCGTGGCCGCCGTCAGCTGACCGGCCAGCACGTTGAGTACAGTGGATTTGCCGCAGCCGCTCGGCCCCGAAATCGCACACACTGAGTGTCTTTTTACCTCGAAGCTGAGGCCGGAAATCGTCGCCTCTCGCCGTCCCGGGAATTGAACGCTCAGATCCTTGACGCGCACTGGACGCTGCTCCCGAGGCTCGCCGTGTGCTGGCGATTCGGCGCTGCCAGGTTCTTCGAGCAGGCTTCGCCGAGGAGGTTCGTCCAGTACCAGCTGGGCCCGACGCATCGCCTCACGCCCGTCGTCGCTGGCGTGAAAAGCGCTGCCCACCTCGCGCAATGGCAAATAACAATCAGCCACCAAGATCAGCACCAGAAGTCCCGTTTCCAAGCCCAACTGTCCGTAAACCAGACGCACCCCAACGAAAACTGCCACCACGGCTACCGAAAGGGTGGCAATCAGTTCGAGGGCGAGCGCGGAGAGGAAAGCGGTGCGTAGCGTCCGCATTGTGCCGCTACGATACTGCTCCCCCAGTTCCTTCAGGGCCGCCCGCTGCGCTGCCGAACGTCCTAAGCCGACCAGCACCGGTAACCCCCGGGCCAGTTCCACCAGGTGTTGGGAAAGCCGCAAGAGCGCGCCTGCGGACTCGGCAACTTTGTCCTGAGTGTGCCAACCGATCAAGGCCATGAAGAGTGGAATCAACGGCACGGTCAAGACAATGATCAGCGCACTGACCCAGTCGGCGCTCAGAATCCGAATGCCAATAATCAGTGGCACCGTCACGGCACTGACCAACGCCGGCAAGAACTGTGTGTAGTAGCCATCGAGCGCGTCCAAGCCGCGCGTGGCCAACACCGGCGAGCTACCCTGCGCCCCGCCGTGGTGCATCCAGCGCTGCACCAGCTCGGCCCGGAGGGCCTCTTTCGCGCCCAGCGCGGCCCGCTGCGCCAGCACTTGAATTCCCCAGACCACGAGTGCACGCAACAGCGCTGCGAGCGCGGCCAGCGCAATCCAGCCAGTCGGTAGTTGGCCGTTAAAAACTGCTACCGAGGCTCGGGCCAGGCCATCCGCGAAAATCACCATAGCGGTGGCCTTCAACGCGCCTAGCAAACCCAACAGGTAGAGCTTGGGCAGCGTTCCGGCGGGCAGCGCAATACCCATCGGGTTCCGGACCGCTCGCCGTTGCGGGCTCACTTTCGATTTCATCTTGGCTTGCCCGCTCATGCCGGAATGCTTGCCGGGCTAATCCGTTTCCGGAACACCCAGTAGGTCCAGCCCTGATAAGCCAACACCAGCGGTACGCCAAAGCAAGCGATCACGCTCATCAAGCCAAGGGTGTAGGCCGAGGATGAGGCATTCTGAATGGTCAGGTCAAAGCTCGCCGAAAGACTCGATGGCAGCACCCTGGGGTACAAATTGTAGAAAATGCTCCCCACCACAGCGAGCAGGAAAACCCCCAGCGAAATAAATGACCAGCCTTCACGCCCTCGCCGAGCGGCAAGCACGGCGGCCACCGCAGTCAGCACGGCCACCGCGATAGCCAACCAGCCAATCAGCTTCGCGCCGCCCACCCCGACCAGCACCGCCCAGAGCAACAGCGGTAGCAGGGCAACCGGGGCCCAGCGGGCGAAGAGGCGACGAGCTCTGGCACGCAATAAACCGTCCGTTTTGAGGGCTAAGAAGGCCAAGGCTTGAATCAAGCAGAACAACACCACAGCGGCTCCACCGAGCAGGGTGTAACCGTTGAACCAGGCGAAAGCGCCGCCGACCCGATCCCCGTTGGCGTTCAGCGGTAGACCGGTGCTCGTGAGCACCAAAGCGGTGCCGACGCCGAAAGCCGAGATCAAGGAACCGCCGAAAATCGCCCAGTCCCAGCCACTCCGCCAACGCTCAGAGTTCACCTTGCCACGGTATTCGAAGCCCACCGCCCGGAAGATCAGGCCCAACAGCACCAGGATCATCGGCAGGTAAAGCGCCGAGAGCAAGGCGGCATACCAGCGCGGGAAGGCGGCGAACATCGCACCGACCGCGGTAATCAGCCAGACCTCATTGCCGTCCCACACCGGGCCGACCGTGTTCAGCAAGACTCGACGCTCACGGTTTTCCCGGGCGAAGAGCTTCATCAGCATCCCGACGCCGAGGTCGAAGCCTTCCAGGAAAAGGTACCCGGCCCAGAGCACGGCGATCAGGATGAACCAAATGGTGGGTAGCGTCTCCATGACTACTCGTCCTCTCCGTTGTGCTGTGAGATCCTGCGCTGTGTGATCCTGTGCTGCGTGGTCTTCTGCTGGGTGGTCTTAGTAAGCAAAGGCGAGTACATCGTCGTCGTCCTTCTGCGATTGATCCGAATCCTTTTTCTCGATCAGCTCGGGCATGGCCGAGGGCACTCCGCCGCGGATGTACTTCACTAAGAGGGCGACTTCGACGACTAGCAGCACCCCATAAACAGCGGTGAAAGCCACTAGCGAGAAGATCAGTTCCGCCGCGCTTACTCCCGGTGAAACGGCGGCGGCGGTGAACATAAAGACCGGATCAATGCCATCCATTTGTGGATTCGGGGCCACCACAAAAGGTTGACGACCAAGTTCGGTAAAGATCCAACCAGCCGAGTTGGCCCCGAAGGGAGCCAAGATTCCGAGCACCGCAAGTCGCATCAACCACTTCGATGAAGGCACCGTGCCTTTTCGAGCGATGATCAGGGCGACGAAGGCGGCAAAAGCTGCCAACCCACCAAAGCCAATCATCATCCGGAATCCCCAGTAGGTCACCGCCATCACCGGGACGTACTGAATCGGCTGCCCGGCCCGGTCGCCGTAGATTGGATTATTTGGCAGTGTGCTGCCGTATTTCGCCTGATACTCAGGGATCAGCGAACTAACACCCTTGACCTCGGTGTTGAAGTCTCCGTGTGCCAGGAAGGAGAGCAAGCCGGGCACTTCGATCACGGCCACCACATCATTACAGTTGCTACTGCCGACGTCGCCAAAGGAGAGCACCGAGAAACTGGTACCGTTCTGGCAGGCTGCCTCTGCTGCGGCCATTTTCATGGGTTGTTGTTCGAACATCAGCTTGCCCTGTAAATCACCGCTAATGGCGGTACCAGCAAAGGCGACCATCGCCACCACCGCGCCGATCCGCAGCCCGCGTAGCCAGACCTTATGGTCGGTCTTGTCCCGCCCCGGGTGCTCCGGCGACTCCCCTACGATGACGCGTTTCTTCTCATCGACGGTATCGATGCCCAGCTGGCGGCGCTTCCAGAGGTGGTACCAGGAAATGCCAAGCAGGAAGCCACCGGCGACGGCGAGAGCGCCGAAAATGGTGTGCGGAAAGGCAACTAAAGCGGTGTTATTGGTAAAAACGGCCCAGGCGTCGACCATCTGCGGCCTGCCATTGATCACCTCAACGCCGACCGGGTGCTGCATCCACGAATTGGCCACCAAGATGAAATAGGCGCTCACCACTGAGCCAAGCACTGCGATCCAGAGACAAGCGAGATGGATCTTCGCCGGTAGCTTCTTCCAGCCAAAGATCCACAGCCCCAGGAAGGTCGATTCCAGAAAAAATGCGAGTAGTGCTTCCATCGCGAGTGGTGCGCCGAAAACGTCTCCGACAAAACGGCTGTATTCGCTCCAGGCCAGGCCGAATTGGAATTCTTGGACAATGCCGGTGGCCACGCCCAGGATGAAGTTGATCAGAAAAAGCTTGCCCCAGAACTTGGTCATCCGTAGATATTCGGCCTTGCCAGTGCGCAGCCAGCAGGTTTGTAATACCGCCACTAGTAGGCCAAGACCGATGGTGAGTGGCACCATCAGGAAGTGGTAAACAGTGGTGATACCGAATTGCCAGCGGGCGATGTCGAGGGCTTCCATCATGCTCCCTTTTCTACGTCGTGTAGAACTCTTCTTCTACACAGTGTAGAACGTTTTCTACGGATTGTAGAAACTGGCCTTTAGAGGCTATCCTTGAAGTTCTAGAAAACTTTCTGCTGGATAAAAGGACTGGTATGGCAACGCTTGGTGACCTGGAGCGCTCAGTGATGGATCTGCTCTGGCAACAGCCAGCCCCGTTGACTGCCAATGAACTGCGCGATCTGCTCACTCAATCCACCGCCTCGCATGGCAAAGAACTTGCGGTCACCACCGTGCTGACCGTGCTCTCACGGCTGGAGAAAAAGGGTCTAGTGGAGCGTGAACGCGACATCCGCCCGCACCGCTACCGCTCGGTCACCAGCAGAGAAGAACATACCGCCGAGCTAATGCATGAGGTACTAGGTTCAGCTCCGGATCGGGAAGCTGTTTTAGCTCGCTTCATCGGCTCAGTTTCGGCAGACGAAGCCGAGGCGCTGCGCAAGCTTTTAGGCCACACTCAGGACTAGACTGCTAGTTCATGGGCACCGACCCGCTCACCATTACCGCCTGGGCACTAGCCGCACTCGCCGTCATCCTTGCTTGGCCTGCCCCAATACTGCTCTCTCGGGCCCGCTGGCCGCGCCGCTCCCCAGCCACCGCGATGATTCTTTGGCAAGCAATCGGCTTGGCCGGCGGCCTGTCGATGATCGGCGCCATGCTGACGTGGGGACTGGCTCCTTTAGGAGACAATCTGCTGTCCGCACTGGAGCGACTGTTTCGGATCGTTTTTCTCAATGGCTCCGTTGAGGGCCTCTTGTTCTGGCATGCTTTCGCGCTCAGTGCGGCCGCACTGCTTGGAGCCCATCTGCTTTTCACCCTGGCCCTAACCTATTTCAGAATCGCCCGGCAACGTCGCCGCCACCGAGAACTATTGCTGCTGCTTTCCTCCCCCGCAGAACAACCCGGCACGGTGGTGATTAATCACGCAGCGCCGGTGGCCTACTGCCTGCCTGGCGGCGCACGCTCGGTGACAGTGCTTTCGGACGGGCTTCTAAACTTGCTTTCATCCCAGGAACTGCAAGCGGTACTCACCCACGAGAACACCCATCTTTTACAACGCCACCACCTGTTGCTCTGGGCCTTTGCAGCCTGGAAATCCGCATTGCCGTGGCTCCCCACCTCAAAGCTGGCGCAACGCTCAGTCAATGAACTGATCGAAATGCTGGCCGATGATGCGGCACTTCGGGTGGTCGCGGAACCAACTTTGGTTCGTTCCATCGCCTTGGTCGCCTCGGGCACCACCAGCTTAGATACCGAACCGCCTCTTGCAGGAAAGGCTGGTCTAACTCCGTCTAACGCCACCCCGGACAATGTGCTACCGGCCCCCGAGGACGCAACCGCGGCACGACTTGAGCGCTTACTGCATCCGCAACCCCCACTGGGCCAAATCGGCCGGGCTGGGATCTTACTCCTTTCGGCCCTGCTACTGGCCGCACCCACCGCACTCTTAGTGCTGCCGACACTCTGGTAAAAATATTCAAATGCGGTAGATTTACTCTCTCAAATTAATTTGAGATTTCTTATCACTTTAGCCTAGGGGCATGAGTGTTTATTCTTCGTAAAGTGTTCAGTTCTCTGCTCACGCTTCCGCTTCTTGCCGGTTTTTTGCTCGTTAGCACGCCGTCAGTGGCGAATCACTAAGTCAGCTACCGAACAATAAAGTAACCCGGGTCAATAGTCAGCGGAGACTCAACCCACTGCTGCTTAGACTGGTCAGATGGCAACCAACGACGAACAACTCGCTGAACTCTATGACGCCCAGAACCTGTGGGCTGCGGACGATGACTTCTTTCTCGAGTTCGTCAATCAGCAGTCGGCCAGCCGAGTACTCGACCTCGGCTGCGGGACCGGACGTTTGACGCTGGCACTGGCCGCGGCTGGCCACCAAGTGTACGGTGTCGATCCGGATAGCGGAGCTTTGGCCGCCGCACGCCGGAAGCCCGGGGCTGAGCAGGTGACCTGGATCGAAGGCACTTCGGCGCAAATCCCTGAGCTAGCCTTCGATAGCGCTGTAATGACTGCGCATGTCGCACAGCACATCACTGACCAGGCCGGCTGGCAGCAAACCCTGCGTGACCTGCATCGCGCGCTACGCCCCGGCGGGCGACTCGCCTTCGACTCGAGGAACCCGGAGGCCAGAGCGTGGGAAACCTGGAACCCAGAACAGACCAGGGAAACCCAACAACTCTCCGATGGCTACCTGCTGGAATCCTGGCTGGAATCCGAACCGGTCGCCGATGGCTTGGTAAACCTCACCGAGTACCGCATTCTGCCCGACGGTTCCACCGAAACCCAGAGCAGCGCTTTAGTCTTCCGCAGCGCGGAACGATTGACCGCCGATCTAGAAGCCGCTGGTTTCAGCGTTGA
The DNA here is from genome assembly GCF_000950575.1 of Psychromicrobium lacuslunae. Lineage (NCBI taxonomy): Bacteria > Bacillati > Actinomycetota > Actinomycetes > Micrococcales > Micrococcaceae > Psychromicrobium > Psychromicrobium lacuslunae. The sequence goes on along the minus strand of NZ_CP011005.1, from coordinate 686,796 downwards.
ACAGATCTATGGCGGCTGGCAGCGAGAGCCGGTGGCCGGGAACCGCGAGCTGATCGTACTGGCCCGAAGCTAGCAACGACGTCTGGACTGCTGTCTGCCCCGGCTGGCTCGCAGCTCTCGACCTCACGCGTCGATACGTTCGGGATCCAGATCGGCAGCACCGGCAATGATGAACTCCTTGCGCGGCGCGACATCCGAACCCATCAATAGTTCGAAAGTGGTTTCCGCCATCGCGGCGTTTTCAGCGGTAACCCGTCGCAAGGTGCGATGCCGCGGGTCCATCGTGGTTTCGGCTAGCTGATCCGCGTCCATCTCGCCCAGGCCCTTATACCGCTGAATAGGCTCCTTGTAGCGTTTGCCATTCTTCTGTAATCCGGCCAGCAGGGTTTTTAATTCCTGCTCGGAGTAGGTGTAAATCAGTTCGTTAGCCTTCTGACCCGGGTTGATCACCTCGACCCGGTGCAGTGGCGGCACCGCGGCGAAAACCCGCCCCGCGTCAATCATCGGTCGCATATAGCGGAAGAACAGAGTAAGCAGCAGGGTGCGGATGTGCGCGCCGTCGACGTCGGCATCGGTCATCAGGATCACCTTGCCGTAACGGGCAGCTTCTAGGTCAAAGGACCGGCCCGAACCGGCACCCACCACCTGGATTAAGGCCGCGCATTCGGCGTTGGAGAGCATGTCCCCCACCGAGGCCTTTTGCACATTCAGAATTTTGCCGCGAATCGGCAACAGCGCCTGAAAATCCGAGGAACGGGCTAGCCGTGCCGTGCCCAGGGCACTATCACCCTCGACGATGAATAGTTCGGTGCGTGCCACATCATCGGAACGGCAGTCGGCCAGTTTAGCGGGCAGTGACGAGGTCTCCAGCGCATTCTTACGACGCTGAGTTTCCTTATGCACCCGGGCGGAGATTCGCGATTTCATCTCCGAAACAACTTTTTCTAGCAGCAGGGCGGACTGCGCTTTGTCATTTCGATTGCTCGAAGTGAGTTTCGCGGTGATTTCCTGCTCCACCACCTTGGCGACGATGGCACGCACCGCGGGCGTGCCGAGCACCTCTTTGGTCTGTCCCTCAAACTGAGGTTCCGCCAGACGCACGGTTAGCACCGCGGTGAGACCAGCCAGAACGTCATCTTTCTCGATTTTGTCATTACCGGCCTTGAGCTTTCGAGCATTTGCTTCAACGACCTTGCGGAAGGTTTTTAGCAGCGCTTGCTCGAAGCCTTCTTGGTGTCGGCCGCCTTTGGGGGTGGCAATAATGTTCACGAAGCTGCGCATCGTGGTGTCGTAGCCAATCCCCCAGCGCAAGGCAATATCTACTTCACAGTCACGCTGCACTTCGGTGGAGGCCATATGACCGTTGGCATCCAGCATCGGCACGGTTTCTTTGAAACTGGAGGTGCCGTGCAGGCGCCAAATATCTGTCACCGGCGCATCAGCAGCGAGGAAATCGACGAACTCCGAAATACCACCATCATGGTGGAAAACCTCTTCGTGCGGGCCGCTTTCACCGGGAGTGCCGGCCAAACCTCGTTCATCGCGGATGGTGATTTTAAGTCCGGGCACCAAAAACGAGGTCTGTCGAGCTCGGGAGATCAAATCGTCATAGGAGAATTTGGCGTCAGCGGTAAAGATCTGGCGGTCCGCCCAGTATCGGGTCCTGGTGCCGGTGACGCCGCGCTTTGTGCTGCCAACAACCTCGAGCACCGATTTCGACACAAAAGGTTCAAAGACCGCGGTCGGGCTGAGGTTCTTTCCAGCGTCCTTGAAAATGCCTGGCTCGCCGCGCCGAAAAGACATTTGGTAGGTTTTGCCGCCGCGATCTACCTGCACGTCCAGTCGGGACGATAGTGCATTGACCACCGAGGCGCCGACGCCATGCAGACCACCAGAGGCAGCGTAGGAAGAACCGCCGAACTTACCGCCGGCATGCAGTTTGGTCATCACCACTTCGAGGCCGCTCAAGCCGGTCTTAGGTTCGATATCGACCGGAATGCCACGACCGTCGTCATGCACCTCGACTGAATTGTCCTTGTGCAGGATTACCTTAATGTTCTGTCCGAAGCCAGCCAAGGCCTCATCAACCGAGTTATCGATGATCTCCCAAAGACAGTGCATTAAGCCCCGGGAGTCGGTGGAGCCGATATACATGCCAGGCCGCTTGCGGACCGCTTCTAAGCCTTCGAGGACAGAAAGGTGCCGCGCGTTATAGTCCGAATTCTGCTGAGCCACCGCATAAGTCTATCTTCCGAGGGCCCCGAACTTCGGGAGGTACGACCGGAGTTCGGGAGGAAGATAGACGCTATCCCCACGTTCTCCCCACAGCTCGTGCCTCGCCGCGGGTCCCCTGAACGCGTGGCCCCATTCCGAGGGCCCCGAACTTCGGGCCCCACGCTGAGGGCCCCAGCAGAGCCCGGCGAATGAGGTGTTTCGATGGGCAGGGACAGTTTGCCCCATCGAGAGCCCTGTTTCACCGGGGAGGGCCATCGAATACTCCTCTGACGCTCAAGAGGGTTATCAAATTGCAATACGCGCAGAGCGAAAGGATGGCCAGCCTGGGACGGTTTTGCCACGAATAATGGTTGTATTGGTATATCGCACCACATGAAGAGTTAAGAGGAGGACAATCATGACAACCGCAACCGTAAGTCGTGAACTCAATGCACTAGACCGATGCGACCGCTGTGGCGCTCAGGCCTACGTCCGAGTTGTATTGGAATCCTCCGGTGGGGAATTACTTTTCTGCGGACACCACGCCCGCGCCGTGGAAGCAACGCTCAAGCCACTTTCCTCGGAATGGCATGATGAGACCTCCCGGCTGCTGGAAAAGGATCCAGTGCTAGTAGACGACTAGAGCTTAAATGGCTGAGGCCCACACCGCTTGGTGTGGGCCTCAGCCATTTAAGACGTTCCCGTTGAGTTCGGCGTTCCCTCTCGGATTCGCTAGTAATTACTAGCGAATCCGAGACTAAACCGCGAACTCAGGCACCGGGGCGGCGAAGTAGGACGGAAACCTTTTCGCTTTAGTCGAGGTAGTCGCGCAGTACCTGCGAACGCGAAGGATGCCGTAGCTTCGACATGGTCTTCGATTCGATCTGTCGGATTCGTTCGCGAGTGACGCCGTAAACCTTGCCGATTTCGTCTAAAGTCTTCGGCTGCCCGTCGGTGAGCCCGAAACGCATTGCGACCACGCCAGCTTCACGCTCGGAAAGCGTGTCGAGTACCGAGTGGAGTTGCTCCTGGAGCAGGGTGAAGCTCACCGCGTCGGCAGGAACCACGGCTTCCGAGTCCTCGATCAGATCGCCGAATTCAGAGTCGCCATCCTCACCCAGCGGCGTGTGCAAGGAAATCGGCTCTCGACCGTACTTCTGCACCTCGACCACCTTCTCAGGGGTCATATCGAGCTCCAGGGCCAGCTCTTCCGGCGTTGGTTCACGGCCCAGGTCCTGCAGCATCTGGCGCTGCACCCTGGCGAGCTTATTGATCACTTCGACCATGTGCACCGGAATACGAATGGTCCGAGCTTGATCAGCCATCGCCCGAGTGATGGCCTGACGGATCCACCAGGTGGCGTAGGTCGAGAACTTGAAGCCCTTGGTGTAGTCAAACTTCTCGACGGCACGGATCAGGCCCAGGTTACCTTCCTGGATAAGGTCCAAGAAAAGCATGCCGCGGCCCGTGTAACGCTTGGCCAGCGAAACCACGAGTCGGAGATTGGCCTCCAGCAGATGGTTCTTGGCGCGCTTTCCATCATGGATAACCCACTGGTATTCGCGCTTGAGCTTCTCGGCAATTTTGCCGTCATCGGCGGCCAGCTTTTCTTCAGCGTACAGGCCCGCCTCGATGCGTAGCGCCAGGTCGACTTCTTGCTCCGCATTGAGCAACGCCACTTTACCGATCTGCTTCAGGTAGTCCTTGACCGGGTCAGCGGTGGCACCCGCCGACATTACCTGCTGGACCGGCGCATCGTCATCGTCGGCGTCTGAATAAACAAAACCCGAGCCCGTCGCTTCTTCAGCAACTTCAGCGACTTCTGCGAGGCCCTCTTCGGTTACTTCTTCCGGTTCCTCAGTCTCTTCACTGACTTCGAGATCCTCTACCTTGACCTCGGCCTCTTCGCTCTCCGAATCAGCCTTTGGCTTACGGCCTCGGGTGGCCTTAGGGGTTTCGGTGTCGGCAGTGGTTTTCTTAGCCGCTGCGGTTGCGGCACGTTTCTTCGCCGGAGTGAGTTTCTCCGGGGCTTCCTCGACGGGAACTACCTTGCCCGCGGGCTTCCGTCCGGCCGGAGTGACAAGAGCCTTCGGCGCATTGCTGGTTCGAGTTGTCGTCTGCTTCTTGGCAGGTTCTTCGGGGGTAGCGCTCACGGTGGCTGTGCTGGCCTTACGTGCGGTTGGAGACACTGAGTACCTTTCTGCTGCTCTCTGTGGTGCCACCTGCGCGTAACACCACTATGACCCTGTCAAGTCCGTGATCACTTAAATCGGCGATCACCACCTGAAGGGTCTATAGATAGAACTACAGAAACGTCCTGCTTGTTCCCAGATTCCTCAAAGGAATCTCAAGCAATCACCAACCAGGTAGTGGCAGATCATTCACGGACCCAACCGGGTCGTTAGATCATTGTCTCACGGAACGCCGGGCTTAGAGAACCAAACACACCCTAAGCGACGGTGATCAGTCAGCTTCAGAAGCGGATCGCTGCCAAGCGGTAGCCGCTGATTTAGCCCACTTGCACAATAGGCCGCTTCCCAGCACCTCGGTCAGCAATTCCGCCAGGCGGTAGCCGGGAAGCACCTCCAGCGCTGCTTCGAGATATGCTCCGGCCCGACTGCCCCGGCCCCTACTCCATTCGATCCACCCTAATAAGCTGTAAGAAGCAGCTACTGCCTGCTGCAGCTCTGTTGCGAACTGCTCTGTCGCGAGCTGCGGTCGCTCCGGCTCTGAAACACCGTCCTCCTTGGCTCCCCAACCTTCCAGAACAGGCACAAAATCGTGCATAGCTGACATCAGTCGGAGGAGCTGCCGTAAACCGTTCAACGTCCGCCAAGGTGGTCGGAAGTCGGTGTTGCCGAGAAGCAGGTCCGCGATCTCGACTTTCTGGTCCGGCGCAGCATCACACAGCGCCAAAAGCAGCACGGCATCCCGGAATCGGGGGCACTGCAAAATAGCCATTAAGCCGCCCCAGCGCTCCCAGGGCTGTGCCTCTCCGCCTGCCGCACGATTGCCGCCCCAGGCGGCCGTGCGGGCTCTACCGAGTCGCCGCATTTCCGCACTCCAGTCGCTGAGAGTGTGCTCAAGCGGCTGTCGAGCCATCGCCTCACCCAGGCGAAGCATGTTGCGGCTAAAGCCTCGATACATCGCCAGCTGCTCCACTCGGCTTAACGTTGGAGCCTGGGTTGCTTCACTCAGATCTGAGAAATAGCTGCTTCCCCGGAACACCAATTCAGTGTTCAGCCGACTGCTTTTCAGCTTGCTCAAAAGCACCCCTGGAGAGGGGCAGCATCGCTCATCGCGGCATAGATAGTTCCGAAAATATCGTTCGCCTAGCCACCAGGCTTGGCAGACCGGCTTACCGCGGAGCTGCAAAGCCTCACGTAGACAAAGCATCAGCCGATCAAAACCGGGATCTTCACCATCAAGCCAATCAACACCGGTGAACAACGCCAGCACGCTAGCATCGGCCAAGCGATCCACCGCTAAACATTCAGCCACCGTTTCCGAGAATTCGCGGCACTGCTCAAGCGAGCTATTGACGTCTGGCAGATCGACCCGCACCGTCCCACCAATAGTCTTACCCCGCAGACCAACAACCATCAGCGAACGTTCCGGGAAATAGCCAAGCGCATGCGGTAAATAGGCCAGCAACTCGGCTGGCTCGGCGATGGTGAGAGGTGTCTGAGCAGTCATCCTCACAGCATCCGGGGAAGCCTTCGCAAACTACAGGGGCGGCCACTCCGTTGTGAGGAAAACACCAGAAAAAGAACTCCGGAAGGAGAAGTCAGATAAGGAAAAGTCAAGTGACGTCAGAGAACCCAGCCAGCGAAAAACCCCGGCCATCCTCATCCTCTATCAGCCTAGAACTAGCAGTTCCTAGCTTTCCGGCTCATGATCTTGATTAGCCAAATAAGCCTCAATGGCGGCGCCCAGCTCATCGGCATCAGGCAACTCATCACCCTCACCAGCGAGCAAGGACCTCACCGGCATGCTCTGCTGCCGCTCATCGTACTGCTCCTCGAGCTTACTCACCACGCCTTGCACCTCGATCGAGGCCTGAACCTGGGCCGCTATTTGCTGTTCAACATCACGTCCGGCCTCCCGAAGCCGATCGGTCGGCAGCATGAGTGAGGCCGCGGCGCCCAGGTATTCAAGAGCGGCCACGGCCGCCCTGGGATATTCAGCATCGGCCAGGTAGTGGGGCACGTGCACGGCATATCCGGCAATATTCCGGCCGGCTTCGGTCAGCCGCAACTCAAGCAAGTGGCCAATCGCTGAAGGCAACTGCACGGTGGCCTTCCACGAAGACATCCCTTCAATCAGATCCGGACGGTTGCCGTGCACCGTTACGCCAATAGGGCGGGTGTGCGGCACCGGCATCGGAATCGAATGCACCCAGGCCACCAAGTTAACGTCCAAGCGACGTACCAGCTCAATCACGGCGGCGCTAAAACGTTCCCACTGCAGATCAGGCTCGTTTCCCGTCAGGTAGAGGAAGGGCTGACCCAAGCCGTCAACCAGCTTAAAAAGCGCTAGCCTCGGTTGCTGGTAGTCGCTGAGGTGATCTTCAATGAAGCTGATCTGCGGACGTCGCGACCGGTAGTCAATAAGTTGGTCGATATCAAAAAAAGCAACTGGTTCGGCATCGAGTTGTTCAAGCAGTTCGGCACTGATCTGGCTCACCACATGCCCGGCGTCAGCAAAGCCGCTGAAGCCCATCAGCAAATTGAGCCCTTTAAGTTCGGCGGCACCGAATAGTGCGTCATTCGTGGCATACAGGCTCGACGGGTCCAAAAATGGTTGGTATTGAATATCTTTCATCCCGGTTCCTCCGTACCTCCGATGCAGCCGCCTTAGGGCGCTACCAACTAGCTTCCCTCAAGTAACGTCACTGAAGCCGCTAAACATTCCGCATCATCAATAAATTCTCCGGCAGCGAACACGCCAGCAGCGAGTCACTGCCATTGCGGCTACGATCAAAAGACGATCAAAGTAGCCACAACCCCAATAGTGAGGAACCTCTTAATGGTTGACAATAGTGTTGTTTCACTCAGCTCAGTGAGCAGCAAAGCGGGAATCGTCGCTTCGCTGGATAGTGATGCCTTGGTCATCGCTGTCGGTCAAGGATCAGAAGGTCCGGTACTACTCAATAACCCGCTGAGCGAGCAGGAAGCTAGCGCGCTGAGTGACTCCCTGCAGTTGCTCGGCATTAGCGGCGCGGCCGACGAACTGCGGCGGTTGCCGGCCCTGCCCGATGTCAAGGCCAAGGTCCTAGTGCTGGCCGGGGTCGGACCGCTCAAGGATGGAACCAATGATGGATCCATCAGCAATGAAGCGCTGCGCCGGGCCGCTGGCTCAGCAATTCGCCAATTGAGTGGGCTCGAAACCGTGGCTCTTGCCTTCCCGGCGTCCTCGGTGGCCGAATTGGTAGCGGTGGCAGAAGGGGCGGCCCTCGGCGCTTACAGCTACGCGGCGCGTCGTAGTTCAACTGATGCAGTCAAAGCTGCGGTCAAGAATGTCAAGATCATCACCTCGGTGAACGCCAAGGCGGCTAAGACCGTACTCGACCGCGCAAGTGTGCTCGGCAAAGCGGTTAATGCTACGCGCACCCTGGTCAACGAACCGCCCAGCCACCTCTACCCGGAAACTTTCGCGCAGGCCGCCAAGGAACTGGCCAAGGGTCTGCCGGTCAAGGTCACTGTGCTGGACGAGAAGCGCTTGGAAAAGGATGGCTACGGCGGCATCTTAGGCGTCGGTAAAGGCTCCTCTCGGCAGCCCCGACTAGTCAAGGTTGAGTATTCTCCGGCCCGGGCCAAGCGGCATTTGGCCTTGGTCGGCAAGGGAATCACTTTCGACTCGGGAGGGCTTTCTCTCAAGCCTGCCACCGGCATGATGACGATGAAATGCGATATGGCCGGTGCCGCGGCGATCTTGACGGCGACCTTGGCGGCAGCTGAACTCGGCGTGCCAACCAAAATCACCGCTTGGCTCTGCATCGCCGAAAACATGCCTTCTGGTGCCGCTGGTCGCCCCTCCGATGTCATCACCATCTTTGGCGGCAAGACAGTTGAAGTACTCAACACCGACGCTGAAGGTCGTTTGGTGATGGCGGATGGGCTGGCCGCTGGCTCAGCAGAGCAGCCGGATGTCATTCTGGACGTCGCCACGCTGACCGGCGCGCAGATGATCGCGCTCGGCAACCGCTACTCGGCGGTGATGGGTGACGACGAGATCAGTGCCTCGATTACCGCTGCCGCTGCCGCAGCCGGTGAATTGTTCTGGCAGATGCCATTGCCCGAGGAGCTACGCCCCAGCCTGGACTCGCCGGTGGCCGATCTGGCCAATATCGGCGAGAAAATGGGCGGCATGATGACCGCCGCGGTGTTCCTCAAAGAATTCGTTGGCAAGGGTAAAGACGGCGAACAAATCCCGTGGGCGCACCTGGATATCGCTGGCCCAGCCTTTAATGAGGCCGGCGCCTATGGCTACACACCGAAACAGGGCACCGGCGTCTCCGTACGCACCCTACTGAGTTATGCCGAGAGCCTCGGCCACGGTAAATAGCAGCCGTCCCACCAAGGGTTCAATGCAGTCATCTCAGCCGCTGCCAGAGCTGCGGCTGAGGTGACTGACGCTCTCCGGGCGTCCTGTGCATCACAATCCCACGTGAATCGCACCACAACAAGGCGCTCGAGGGCCGTCACGGCTGGAGACGGAGTGCGCCGAACGCTAAGGTAAATGCTGAAGGTATTCAGCAAACGACTAAAGTTGCCAGCTTTCAGATCAAAGTCTGGCGGCAGTCTCTACGCGAGGGAGCGTTTACGTGAGCGAAAATGCGGCTCAGCCGGCTCAAGGTACGCAAGAGTTCGACATTCTGATCCTTGGCGCCGGTAGCGCTGGCTATGCCACTGCGCTGCGCGCGGTTCAGCTTGGCCTCACCGTTGGCTTGGTGGAGAAGAGCAAGCTGGGCGGCACCTGCCTGCACACCGGCTGCATTCCAACCAAGGCTTTGCTGCATTCAGCAGAGCTGGCGGACCACGCTCGAGACTCCGCCAAGTACGGCGTGAACGTCGAACTGCAAGGCATCGACATCAACGCCGTCAAGGCTTATAAGGATGGCATTGTCGCTGGCAAATACAAGGGTTTGCAAGGACTAATCAAGTCCAAGAAGGGCATCACCGTTATTGAAGGCGAGGGCAAACTCTCCTCGCAGAACACCGTAACCGTTGCCGGTCCCAGCGGAGAAAGCACAGTTTACACCGGCAAGAACATCGTGTTGGCCTCGGGCTCGTTCTCGAAGACGCTGCCGGGCCTGGAGATCGGTGGCCGGATCATCACCTCCGAAGCAGCGCTCAACCTGGACTTCATCCCGAAGAGTGCAATCATCCTCGGCGGCGGCGTCATCGGTTGCGAATTCGCCTCGGTCTGGAAGTCCTTCGGCGTCGACGTCACCATCGTTGAAGGCCTGCCGTCGCTGGTTCCCAACGAGGACGCCACCATCATCAAGACCCTTGAGCGCTCTTTCCGCAAGCGTGGCATTAACTTCTCCACCGGAACCTTCTTCCAGAGCGCTGAGCAGAACGACGACGGCGTCAAGGTCACCCTGGTAGACGGCAAGACCTTTGAAGCAGAGGTACTTCTGGTAGCCGTTGGCCGTGGACCGAACACCGCAGGCCTGGGCTACGAAGAGGCTGGTGTGCCGATGGATCGCGGTTTCGTCTTGGCGAATGAGCGTTTGCACACCGGCGTCGGCAATATCTACGCGATCGGTGACATCGTGCCCGGCCTGCAGCTGGCGCACCGCGGATACCAGCAGGGTATTTTCGTGGCCGAAGAGATCGCCGGCCTGAACCCGGTGATCGTCGAAGACGTAAACATCCCCAAGGTTACCTACTGCGACCCCGAAATTGCTTCGGTTGGCTTGACTCAGAAAGCTGCCGAGGAGAAGTTCGGCGCCGAGAACGTGCAAGCTCAGGAATACAATCTGGCCGGTAATGGCAAGAGCTCAATCCTGGGCACCAGCGGTCTGGTGAAGATGGTCCGTCAGAAGGATGGCCCCATCGTTGGTGTGCACATGATTGGCGCTCGGATGGGTGAGCAGATCGGTGAGGCTCAGTTGATGGTGAACTGGGAAGCTTACCCGGAAGATGTCGCGCAGCTGGTGCACGCGCACCCCACCCAGAACGAATCCCTCGGAGAGACCGCAATGGCCCTGGCCGGGAAGCCGTTGCACGGTTAATCGCCGCTAAGCACTAGGCTCTAAGAAGCGTGAAAAGCACAATGATGTTCGTGAAGAACAAGGAGAAACGGGAACGACATGTCTGAATCCGTGAATTTACCGGCCCTCGGTGAAAGTGTCACCGAGGGCACGGTTACCCGCTGGCTCAAGCAGGTTGGCGATCGAGTCGAAGTAGACGAGCCGCTGCTGGAGGTTTCCACCGACAAGGTCGACACCGAAATCCCCTCCCCCATCGCGGGCGTTATTGAGGAGATCTTGGTCGCCGAGGACGAAACCGCTGAGGTTGGCGCACCATTGGTGCGGATCGGTTCGGGCGACGGCGCTGCTGCGGCCCCCGCCGCCGAGGAGCCGGCTGCCCCAGCCGAGGCGCCTGCGGCGGAGGCGGCGGCTCCGGCTGAGCCCGCTGCCGCCGAGGCTCCGACGCCAGTTGCTGAAGCAGCTCCCGCTGCTGAAGCTCCCGCTGCCGATTCCGGGGCTGCTGAAGGCCATGACGTCGTACTTCCTGCCTTGGGCGAGAGCGTCACCGAAGGCACGGTCACTCGTTGGCTCAAGGCCGTCGGTGATTCGGTCGAGGTCGATGAGCCGCTGCTTGAGGTCTCCACCGACAAAGTTGACACCGAAATCCCCTCACCGGTGGCTGGCACGCTGTTAGAAATCAAGGTCGCCGAGGACGAGACCGCTGAGGTTGGCTCGGTGCTCGCGGTGATTGGTTCGGCTAACGCCGCTCCTGCTCCCGCTACTGAAGCTCCTGCGCCTGCTGCGGAGGCTCCTGTCGCCGAGGCACCAGCACCTGCACCCGCTGCTGAGCCAGCTGCGGCTGCTCCTGCCGCTGAAGTTCCGGCTGCCCCCGCGGCTCCCGCATCAGCTCCCGCCGCTCCGGCCACTGAAGTTCCTGCTGCGCCCGCTGCCACCCCAGCCGCAAGCGGTAACGAGTCGAACTACGTCACTCCCCTGGTCCGCAAGCTGGCGAATCAACAGGGCGTTGATTTGGCTTCGCTGACCGGTACCGGCGTCGGCGGTCGAATCCGCAAGCAGGATGTTTTGGCAGCCGCCGAGGCAGCGAAGGCTACTGTTCCTGCTGCAGCAGCACCGTCGAGCCCCGCGCCGAGCACCCCAGCTGCGGCTCCGGCGGTATCCACTGCGCCCTCGGCTGAGGCCGCAGCGCTACGTGGCACCGTGCAGAAAGCTCCTCGCATCCGTCAGGTAATCGCCCGCCGGATGCGCGAATCCTTGGACACCTCGGCGCAGCTCACCCAGGTACACGAGGTCGATATGACCAAGATCGCGAAGCTCCGCAACGTCGCTAAGGGTACTTTCCAGGCCCAGAATGGCGGCGTGAAGCTGACCTTCTTGCCGTTCATCGCAAAGGCAGTAGCCGAGGCGCTCAAGCAGCATCCCAAGGTCAATGCTTCCTACGACGAGGAAAAGCAGGAGATCACCTACCACGACGCCGAGCACCTGGCGATTGCGGTAGATACCGATCGTGGTCTGTTGGTCCCGGTGATTTCCGACGCCGGTAACCTGAACCTGGCCGGGATGGCCTCGAAGATCGCTGACGTCGCCTCACGAACCCGGAACAATAAGATCGGCCCGGATGAACTCTCCGGCGGCACTTTCTCGATCACCAACTTCGGTTCGGTCGGCGCGCTGTTCGACACCCCGATTATCAACCAGCCGCAGCTAGCCATCCTGGGGGTTGGCTCGATCGTGAAGCGCCCCGTCGTGGTCACCGATATTAACGGCGATGACACCATCGCGATTCGTCAGATGATGTATTTGTCGATGACCTACGATCACCGTTTAGTGGACGGCGCCGATGCAGGTCGCTTCCTGCAGACCTTGAAGGCCCGTCTGGAAGAAGGCGCTTTTGAGGCAGATCTAGGCCTCTAAGCTAGCTTTAACTGACTGAGTCACAGACCAAAGCGTCTGTGACTCAGTCAGTTAAGCGACAATTAAAGCGATAATGAGGATCCCGAGCCGGACGGCCTGGAGCCTGCGACGTCATGATGCGACATCCGAGTTAATCATCAGTAACCGTTAACCGATAACTCCCAGGGATCTCCCCCGATATCTCCATTTCGGCTGCCTAGAGTTTGGCCCATGAAAAAATTACCTCTCCAATTGCTCGCCACCGCAGCAACCCTGACGGTCGGTTTGAGCGCAATGGGCTCGGCGGTCGCCACCGAGAAAACCCTCGCACCGACTAACTCGGACACAGTGGTTCAGAACATCGAATTCCGCGCGGACCTATCTTCAGCCACCGTCAAGGCAGCCCTGCAAGGCTACGATGTTGAGCAACTTTCAAATCACACCGGATCGTTGCTCGGCACCCATCAAACTGCTCAAAAACTTGCCGCCAAAGGCATCGTGATCACCAAGGAAAGCCCCTACGGTAGCGACTTTTCCGCGGCTCCGGAAGCCGCAGCAACACCCTCACCGCTACCGAATCGAGTCAAAAACAATAGCTACGAGACCTACTTCGGCGGCTACAAAACCATCGCCGCTTATCAAAAACTGGCAACTGACATTGCCGCGGCCTACCCGGAGTTCGCCCAATACGTCGATTACGGTGACTCTTGGCAAAAAGCCAAGGGCCAGACCGGGCACGATCTGTTCGCATTACGAATCACTGCCAATGCCCAGCAGAGCAGCGACTGGCAGAATAACACTAACCACAAGCCGCGCTTCGTTTTCAGTGGACAAATTCACGCTCGTGAAATCATCGGCAGCGAGTTCGTTTCCCGATTTACCGCCGATATTCTCAATGGCTACGGCACCGATCCGGAAGCCACTGCACTGCTCGACTCGACCGAAGTTTGGGTGGTTTTTGGCTCCAATCCGGACGGCATCGCCACGGTAGAAAAGGGGCTCAAAACCGCCGCCACCACCTCAAGCGGCGACGGCAACCCAGCGGCCAATAACACCGCCTGGCAGCGCAAGAATATGGACACTGACGGCTACACCGGCGGTAGCAGCGACTACACCAGCAGCCAGCCTGGCGTCGACTTGAACCGCAACTGGCTGACCGGCTGGGGCGGCCAAGGGACCTCCACTGATCCCTCTGATCAGTCCTACCGCGGTAAGAGCGCATTGTCCGAACCAGAATCGAAGCAGCAAGCAGACTTCTTCACCCAGTTGTTCGGCAAGCACCCGGTCAGTAATAGCAGTCCAGCGCCTAGCACTACCCAGGGCACAGTGCTCAATCTGCATAGCTACTCAAACTTGGTGATCTACCCCTACGCCTATGACAACACGGTGATCCCGCCGAACATCGCGGCTATTAAAAACCTAGGCTTCCGGCAGAGTTTCTACAATAACTTCGCCACCGGTGCGGCTGGCGATGTGATTTACAACGCAGCGGGCGGAGATATCGACACTATCTACCAGCAGAACGGCGTGCCCGCCTACACCTGGGAAATTGGCACCTCGAGCCAGGGTGGCTTCTTCCCCGCTTTCTCGCGCACTGAAGGACTCTACAACAAGTACCGGGGCGGCATCTTCTATACCGCCAACGCTGCTGCGGCACCGTATAAAACTCCCGCAGGGCCAACCGTGACCACCCTCACCGCCACCCGCAATGGCGATAAGTCGGTGTCGATCAAGGCAACCGCCAATGACAACGCTTTCGGTACCAACCCTTCGAACAGCAAGCCCAGCGCGCAGAACGTTACCGCCGCTGAATACTCGATCGGTACCTTACCCGCGGCTGCAGGCAACGGTACCTCGCTCAGCCTCACCGACGGCACTGCGAACTCGACGACCGAATCATTCAATGGCACCACCGCTGCACTTGCCGATGGCAAGCAAACCATTTTCGTGCGCACCAAGGACGCTGATGGAAACTGGGGGCCGGCGAAGGCGATCTTCGTCTCGTAGCTCCGAGGCACGCACTCAGCTGACGCTATAGCGTGGTGGGCTAGTCACTCCATGACTAGCCCACCACCCTATTTTTGCTCAGCCCAGCGAATAATCATCAAAAGCAATCAATTTTATGGACGACCTGTCACCAAAAACCTTCTACGTACCGTAGAATAATCACATGGACTTCCTCAAATATTTGCTGATTTTCCTTCACATCCTCGGCGCCGCGGCCGTCGTCGGAGGCTGGTTCGCCACCTTCAAAAAGCCCACTGTGCTGCCGATCCAGCTCTGGGGCGCGATTGCCCAACTAGTTACCGGCCTAGCCTTAGTAGGCCTCGCCGGAGCCAACCACGACCCACTGAACTACATTAAAATCACCGTTAAGCTGGTGATTGCCTTGCTCGTGGCGGTGCCCGCGATTATTGGCTACCGCAAAGCGAAGAAGGGTGAACCGGTCTCGACCGGTCTGGCTCATGCCGTCGGCGGCATGGCCCTGATCAACATCGGCGTGGCAACGCTCTGGCACTAAAGCCTCTTGTCCAAGCGACGCTTCGGTCAAAAGTTAGTCATTCGGCCGCTGAAATACAAAATTCGTTGCCTTCCGGGTCGGCCAAGACCACCCAGTGAAATGATCCGGCCCAATGATCCTCCAACTGGCTCGCGCCCAAGCTCAGGGCGCGGGCCAGCTCTGCTTCCGGATCCTCGCTAGTGAGGTCCAAATGCAGGCGGCGACGCCCTTCAGTGGGCTGATCGATCTGCTGGAATGCTAAGCGAGTTTGGCCTTCGGTCGGCTTCAGCCAGATAAATCCCTCGTGTTCGAAAGCCACGTCGGTTTCTAAGAACTCAGACCAGAACTCGGCGAGGCGTTGCGGCTGATGAGCATTCACCGTGATGGAGGAAAGTTTGACCATAGCGACATGGTAGCAAGCGACGGATTCTGCCTAGGATGGTTCAGTAGCAGAATCCCCCACTCAAGGAGAGCAGCATTATGGCGACAGTTCGTTCAGCACATACCGTTTGGCAGGGAAATCTCCCCACCGGCAGTGGCCAGGTCACTCTGGATAGCTCCGGCTTAGGCACCTATGACGTGACCTGGAAGGCCCGGGCCGAACAAGCAGAGGGCAAGACCAGCCCGGAGGAATTGATCGCAGCAGCTCACTCCGCCTGCTTCTCAATGGCTTTTAGCCATGCGCTCGGCGAAGAGGGAAAAACTCCGGAGACCGTGAACACCTCGGCAGACGTCACCTTCCAGCCCGGCGAGGGAATCACCGGAATTAAGCTCACTTTGCGGGCCAAGGTACCCGGTCTGAGCGAAGAAGATTTCCAGCGCATCGCTGAGGGGGCTAAGACCGGTTGCCCGGTTTCTGCTGCTCTCACCGGCACCACCATCACTCTGGAAGCAAGTTTAGAAGCCTAGTCAGCTGGCCGCTCGCTCGGCTGAGGGGCCGAGTTGGCGTTACTGGTAGTAACTAGCCGTGGAGCCGTCCCCCTCAAGGGGACGGCTCCACGGCTACCTCAGGGCTAATCGGCCTGCGGACGCGGCGGCAGACTGCCCGGTTTGAGATTGCGATACCCGGCATGCTCGGGAGCACGATCGGTGGGGATTTCGCTCAGCATCTCGCTCAGCACACCAAGACCGTACTCCAGTTGCGGGTCTTCGCCCGCCCCATAGGCGTGCGGCGGGAAGGTCACCTCGATATCCGGATCGACACCGTAGTTTTCCACGCCCCAACCGACACCACCGGTGAACCAGAAGGCGTAGCGAGGCTGGGTGACTCCGGTGCCATCGGCTAGCTCGAAGCGGCCGTCGATGCCGACCACGCCACCCCAAGTTCTGGTACCGATCACTGGGCCGATGCCGCGTAGCTTGGAGACCTGAGTGATGATATCGCCGTCCGAACCAGCGAACTCGTCGGTCAAGATGACCACCGGGCCACGCGGAGCATGCGCCGGATAGGTGGTGTCCTGCACGCCTCGTGCCCGGTTCCAGGCGGTAACTTTCCGCCCGATCAACTCGGCGACCAATTGCGAGGTGTGACCACCACGGTTGTGTCGAACGTCGACGATCAACGCGTCGAGGCCGGTCTCGCTATCCAGATCGCGGTGCAGCT
The DNA here is from genome assembly GCF_000950575.1 of Psychromicrobium lacuslunae. Taxonomy (NCBI): domain Bacteria; kingdom Bacillati; phylum Actinomycetota; class Actinomycetes; order Micrococcales; family Micrococcaceae; genus Psychromicrobium; species Psychromicrobium lacuslunae. The sequence continues at coordinate 670,368 of NZ_CP011005.1, read as the reverse complement.
GAGCCCAGCCGACCGCCATCATATCCGGCACGTGTAAGTAGCCGAATCGTCCTTCGGAAGCCTGCCGCACCAGTTTCCGGTTCCTCGCCACCCAATCCTGATAGCGCAATCTACCTTCGTCCTTGATCGGCACAATGGCCACTCGGCGGCTTTCACCGACGGCACCCGGATGCCCCTCACCGTTGACAACCGTGAGTTCAACAACCTTTTCGGCAGTGCCCGCCAAGAGCGGCTCAGGACCGGACTGCTGTATGGGAGTGCCATTAATGGCAAGCAGTAGGTCACCGACCCGAACATTGCTGCCCGGCGCAGTGAGCGGCGAGCGAGCCTGCGCATCCGAGGACTCGCCCGGCAGGATGCTCTGCACCTGCCAGCCCTGGGGGGTGTGGCTAAGGGTGGCGCCCAGCCGCCCTTGAGCGGCGCTGCCAGGCTCGCTCGTCGCCTCAGCCCGCACATAGGCGTGCGAGGTACCAAGTTCACCGTGCATTTCCCAGAGCAGATCGACCAGATCATCGTAGCTACCCAAACGCTCGACAATTGGCCGGTAAGTATCGTAAACGCCAGTCCAGTCGAGCCCGGCCAGATCCTCGGTCCAGAAGAAATCTCGTTGTAAGCGCCAGGCCTCATCAAAGGCCTGCCCCCAGACCTTGACCGGGTCCAGCTGTACCCGGACCCGGCTGAGGTCAACCGAGACTTTGTCCTGCGACTTCTCTTCGGCCTTCTTATCGCTGGGGACCACCGTGACTTTGCCGGCCTTAATGACCACAATGCGTTTACCATCTCCGCTGAGTAGATAGCTGTCGAGATCGTCCACCAGTACGCTGACCTCGCGGCTATCGAAGGCAAACCGCTCCAGCCGCTTCGCACCAGCGTCGTCGGAAATGCTAGCCCGACCGTCACCGGTTTCGCCTTCTAAGTCTCGGTTGAGCCAGAGCAAGGCCCCTTCGACGGAACGCAACTCATCGTAATTGCCCTGCGCTACCGGAACCGCGATCAGCCGATCAGCAATCCCCTCGGGGTCAACTACGAGCTGAACCGCCCCGTCTTTGCCCTTATCTGTTGCTGACTCATCGTCAGCGGCGGGTTCCCCAACCACCGGCGTACCATCAGCGGATGGCCCGAAGGGTGAGGGTGTGGTTGCCGCGAGCGCCAGCAAATAAGGCTTAATCGCGCTGGGGAAGGCCAGGTCAAAGCTTTGAGTGTCATAGACCGGATCGAAGCTGCGCCGGGAGAGGAAGGAAACAAACTTACCGTCCGGGGTGAAGCTGGCAGAGAAATCGCTAAATCGACCGTCAGTGAGATCGAGAATGGCTTGCTCAGCGGCTTCCACAGCAGCCAGCCGCAGCTTGCTCCGCCCTGAGTCGGCTCCGGTGTACTCGGACCAGAGCAACCATTTAGAGTCCGGGCTGAAACTGATTTCATGCACATTGGCCGCACTGCTATTCGACAGTTCCCGCAGCTCAGCAGTCTCCAGGTTCAGCAGATACACCACGCCATATTCCGTGCCGACCGCGGCAAAGCGCCCGTCGGGGCTAGTCTCCAGGGCGGCTACCCGGGTCCGAGCCGGAAAATCAAACCGTTGCTCAGCGCTGTCATCGGCAGATGTCAGCTCAACTGAAGCTTTCGCCGCTTGCGCAGCCGACTGAACGTCACTAGCCACGCCAGCTGCCTGCTGATCAGCGATCGGCTGGCTAACGGAGTTCGCTTTGGCGCCTCGATCAATTGAAGAGATCGCGGACACTGGCTTAGGCAAGTCACCCGATTCTTCGCTCGGCTGATCTTTATTCGATTGCCCTGGATCGGCGGGGGTCGGATTGGCTACTTGCTGCTTCGAAACCGCCGCGGGTAGCAACGGCTTGAGGTAAAGCGCTTCCTCGCCGCCGTGATCTGCCAGGTAGATGACCCGATCCGCGCCGAGCAGCCGCGGTAACCGGGCACGGACTCCCGGCACCGAAACGATGCTGCGCGAAGGACCATCACGATGGGTCAGCAGATGAACCGTGCCATGGGTCTCTAATAGGCTGGCGCGACCGGTGGCATCCGGTCGAACCTCGTTGAGGTGCTTTGAAACATTGAGCGGCCGCTTGCGCCGCCCAGTTGAAGCGGAACCAAGGGTGATCGAGAGCTGTACCGGTTCGGCGTCGAGCCCGTCCAGGAGGAAGAGGTTTCCGGCGGACTCGTAGACAACTCGCTCGCCATCGGTGGCAGCGTGACGGACATAGAACCCTTCGTGATCGGTATGCCGCCGCAGCTTCTTGCCGTTCGGCTTCACCGAGTAGAGATTGCCGTAGCCCTCGTGATCGGAAAGGAAAGCGATTCGGTCGCCGATCCACATCGGATCAACCAGGTTTCCATCCAGTTCCGGCACCAGCCGGGAGAATTCACCTGAACCGTCGCGGTCAATCCACAACTTCCCGGCGGTACCGCCTCGGTAGCGTTTCCACCAGGCTGGCTCCCGTGAATACACCGAAGAGAGCACTACTGGTTTCTCATCCCCCACCACCGGCCCATAGGCGACGGTGTCGACCGGACCGTACGGTAAGACCCGGCGCGAGCCGTCAAGCGGGGAAACCGCGTAACCAAAAGTATGCGAAGAGTGTGGCTGCTCGAAGGAGCTAGCCACCATCGCCGAGCCGTCCGGGGTAAAGCCACGGAACTTAGTGCTCAGGCTGCCGAACCAGGTGTGCTGCCTGAAATCACCGCCATCAACAGCGGCGCTTACCAGTTCGGGGGCGGTGCCCTGCACCACTGTCCAGAACAACCGGGAACCATCCGGCGAGAAACGCGGATTCTTCGCCGGTAGACCTAGGGAAGAAACTCGCCAGGCACGTCCACCGCTCAACGGGGCAACCCAGACATCATCCTCGGCGACGAAAGTCAGTAAATCGCCATGCAGATGAGGGAAACGAAGATATTGGGAGTTCTCAGCACTCATGAATCGATCTTAGTCACACCGGCTGACGGCGGGACAATAGACAAAGTGGTGAAATAGAGAATGCGAGTTTTAATCTCAGGTGCATCTGGAATGCTAGGCAGTGCGCTCAGCCAGGCACTCACCCTACGCGGCGATCAAGTGATTGCCCTGGTCAGACGGGAGGCGCAGCACGCCGCCGAGATTTCTTGGGACCCGGCCGCGGGGGTCCTCGACCCGGCAGCATTGACCGGGATCGACGCGGTGGTGAATCTCTCCGGTGCCCCGCTGATTCAGATTCCACGGCGCTGGACACGAAGTTATATTGAGGAGCTTTACGCCTCTCGGATCGGACCCACCCGTACCCTGGCCGCGGCGATCGCCAGTGTCGATGAGCCGCCTAAGGTGTTGATCAGTCAGTCCGGCGCTGGATATTACGGTTCGCACGAAAGCAGCGTCTATGACGAGTCAGGCCCACAAGGCGAGGGGGTTTTGGCTGATCTTTGCGGGCTCTGGGAGGCAGCAACGGCTCAGGCTAGCGATGTCACCCGAGTAACCAGGATGCGTACCGGGGTGGTGCTCGGCCCGCGCGGTGGAGCGCTGGCTAAACTGCTCGTGCCACTCAAATGGGGCGTTGGCGGAAATCTTGGCTCTGGCGAGCAATACTGGCCCTGGATCTCGCAGCCCGATCTGGTAGCCGCGATAGTGTTTCTGCTGGATCAACGGCTCGACGGAGCAGTGAACCTGGTGGCACCGGAACTGGGCACCGTGGCTCAACTGGTTGAGGAGTTAGCCCGAGCCCTCCATCGGCCACACTTCTTCTCCGTTCCGGCTCCGCTGCTAGAACTCGGTCTGAGTAAGGCAGCAGCCCGGGAGGTATTGCTGACCAGTACTAAAACACGCCCAGCAGTGCTCCTGGAGCAAGGCTTCAATTTCCAGCACCCTGAGCTGCGTTCCGCGAGTGAATGGGTAGTTTCCCAGCTCTGAAGCTCTAGATCGAGTGAATTTCTGAAATCAACCAATGGGCGCGATGGGCTACCAAGAGGAAGCGTAGCGTCTGCTCTTGCGCGGTGTTATGGCGGATTACCCGGCCAGCAACGGCCCGCACTGAGTAGGGGCTGAAACGTACTTTGGCGGTAATGATCAGTTGCCCCACGGCGTTGTGCTGCTGTGCCAGGGTGGTCGTTGAGATGGAGAAGCCGTCGAGCAGCTGGCGCTGTTGAAGTAGCGCAGCCAGGCTCAGTCGGTCGTTCTGTAACGCCACCGAGCCGGGCGCGTCAATATCGTCGAGCAGCTTGAGTTGCCCGCTTCGAAATGCCTCCGCACGCAGGCGGCACAGTGCTGCGAGCAGCTCGGCGGGAGACTGCGCCGAGGCCGAAGGCACCAGCAGTTTTGCATCGGAACCCCCGGTATCGACCCCGAGCTGCGGTCTTGGTACTGCTTTTTGTTGAGTGTTCTGCGCTGCTCCAGGCTCAGAGTGAGCAGCTCGAGCGGCTGTTGTCGCGGCGTCCTCGCCGACGCCATGCGACAGTCCGAACAGCAGCACGAAAACCAGCATCACACTGCTCAACAGCTGAGCGAACGGGCGAAGCAACACCCGACCTCCGCGGAAAGAAAGCCACCAGCCAGCGGCTCGGCTGCCGGGAAACCGAAAACGCCACGGCCCGGTTCGGCTCGGCTGTTCCGCAATCGATACCTGCTTCGACCACGCTGACCGGCGTACCCGACGCCTGGTCAGTAGCTGCGGCAGCACGCTGGGGTGCACTGCGGCGATCAGATCGACCGGCAGTGCAGCAGCAGTGGCAAAGATTTCACTGGCCAGGTTTGCCGCATCGGGTCGCAGTGCGGGTTCGGCGGCCAGACCGGAGCGTAAAGCTTCAGCTAAACGGGCTGGCACGTTTGACGGAAGTGCCGCTAGTCGACGACGTTGCCCTGGAGACTGACCGCTCAGACACCACCAGCCCAGCGCACTGAGCGCATAGACATCGGCCGCTGCGGGTTCAAATAATGTCTGACGCCGCACCGGGTCAATAAATCCCTCGGTGCCCTCCCGGGGTAGCTGCGACCGCTCGCCTCGCCAATGCGCCAAGCCCAGATCGGCGAGGAGCGGCTCGCCGGTCACGGAGAATAAGATGTTGCCCGCCGAGATATCACCGTGCTGGATGCCGTGGCTATGCAGGTAGTCGAGTACCTGAAAGATCGGCGTCAGTATGGTGATCGTCTCACCAACGCTCAGCCGGTGCCGCACCGCCAGTAAATCAGCCAGCGAACCACCGGGAGCGTAATCCATCAGCAGCGCCGTCATACCCGACCAGTCGGCTGTGAGTTTGACCACATCATGAAGCCCGATCAGGTGCTTATGTTGAAAGTTCTTCAATACCCTCAGTTCACGACGTAAACCCGGATGCTGCCCGAACGAATGGCCAACCGCCATTGCTACCCCAGCGGCCGCGAAGCATTTCAAGGCGTATTGTTCGCCTCTTTTGGTGCTAACCAGCCAGACTTGAGCGCTTCCGCCCTGCCCCAGTTTCCGCTGCACATGCAACCCCTCGGCGCTTGGAGGCTGTGCTGGGTAGAGATTCTGCATGCCTCAGTGATACCCGATTTCCAGATCCCCTGCAGAAGTTATCCACAGGTAACAGATTTAGCTGTGCCGATTAACAGGTCTACGCTGGACGCATGACGCTTGAGTTCTCCGAGGTCGGGTTTGCGCCACATTTTGTGGACTATCAGCAGGCCTGGGATCTGCAGCAGAAAATCCACGATGATGTGGTGGCAGCTAAAGCCCCGAGTACCGTGCTGCTGCTTGAGCACGCAGCAGTCTATACCGCAGGTAAACGCACCGAAGATCACGAGCGCCCCTTTGATGGCACCCCGGTGGTCCCGGTTGATCGCGGCGGCAAGCTCACCTGGCACGGCCCCGGGCAATTAGTCGGCTACCCGATCCTGGCCTTGCGTGATCCACATGCCATTAGAGAGTACGTACACCTGATCGAGGATGTGCTGATCGCTGTACTCGCCGAATACGGTATCAACGGTCAACGGGTTGAGGGAAGGGCTGGCATCTGGTTGCTGGCCGATACCAAAGGACCCGATCGGAAAATCGCCGCAATCGGCATCCGAGTGCATAACGGAGTCACCATGCATGGCTTCGCCCTGAACGCTAATAATGACCTGGCACCGTATCAGCAGATCATCGCTTGCGGGATAACCGACGCCGGAACCACAACGATGAGCCAAGAACTCGGCCGCGAGATCACTCCAGCCGAACTGGCCCCCAAGATTCGCCGCGAACTTATCGCCCGAGAGGCGGAACTGATCGGCGCCGCTGATCCCGCCGCTGAAGCCCAACCAGCTGACAGAGAAGGAGTGCTCCAGTGACCCTGGCACCCGAAGGCCGCAAGATGCTCCGTGTTGAGGCCCGCAATGCGCAAACCCCGGTGGAACGCAAGCCCGAATGGATCAAGGCCAAAGTTAATATGGGCCCGGAATACGTCGGGATGAAGAACCTGGTGAAGAAAGAGGGGCTGCACACCGTCTGCGAAGAGGCAGGCTGTCCCAATATCTTCGAATGCTGGGAGGATCGTGAGGCGACCTTCCTGATCGGCGGTGCACAGTGCACCCGACGCTGCGACTTCTGCCAGATTGACTCCGGGAAGCCCTCGCCGCTAGACCGTTTCGAACCGACCAAGGTAGCCCGCAGCGTGGTCAAGATGAATCTGCGCTACGCCACCGTCACCGGCGTAGCGCGCGACGACCTGGAGGACGAAGGCGTCTGGCTCTACGCCGAGACGATTCGCAAGATCCACGAGCTCAACCCGGGCACTGGCGTTGAAATCCTGATCCCAGACTTCTCCGGTAAACCGGAGAACATTCAGGCGATCTGCGAGGCCCAGCCTGAGGTCTTCGCACACAATGTCGAGACGGTGCCCAGGATCTTCAAGCGGATTCGTCCGGCCTTCCGTTACGAGCGCTCAATGGACGTCATCACCCAGGGGCATGACCTCGGCATGGTTACCAAGTCCAATCTGATCCTTGGCATGGGTGAGACCCGCGAAGAGATCTCCGAAGCTTTGCGGGACTTGCACGAGGCCAAGTGCGATCTGATCACCATCACCCAGTATTTGCGGCCCAGTGAACGTCATTTGCCGGTGGACCGCTGGGTCAAGCCGCAGGAGTTCCTGGAACTGCGCGATGAAGCCGAAGAGCTGGGTTTCCTCGGTGTTATGAGCGGGCCCTTAGTGCGTTCCTCCTACCGGGCTGGCCGACTGTGGGCCACCGCAATGCGCAAGAAGGGCCGCGAAATCCCGGCCGAATTGGCGCATATTGCTGAGGGCATCGAAGATTCCGGCCATACCCGCCAGGAAGCCGCTTCACTGGTCGGCTAGTCTTTTGCTTCGCTGTTCAAGGTGCTGCTCAAGATGACGTTCAAAATTCGGGATAGCCCGTTAATACATCGTGGGGCTATCCGGAACTCTTTGGACTACTGCGAACCCCCGCAAGGCCAGATTTCGCTCTGCGAGAGCGGCGCGCAGCTCGGCGCCGAGGACGCAATTGAACGGATAGAATATAGGCACTATGGCCAAAACCTCTGATTCTGCGAGTAACGCTCCCAAAGAGCGCCGCAATTTGTTCTCCCGCAAACCGAAGACTCCAAAGCCGGACAAGCAACCCGGTCGGATGAAGCAAATGCTGGACGTCTTCAAGATGACCAGGCGCTATGACCCATCGGTGGTCTGGCTGATGCTACTGGTCTTCCTGGGCGTTATTGCGCTGGCCCTGATTATTTCGTTCTTCTTTTTCAACAACAACTGGATCACCGCGCTCATCCTCGGCATTCCGCTCGGCTTGCTGGGTGCCCTGTTAATCCTTTCCCGTCGAGCGGAGAGGGCTGCCTTCTCGCAAATCGAAGGTAAGCCCGGGGCGTCGGGCGCGGCGTTGAATACCCTTCGCCGTGGCTGGGTGATTGAAGAACAACCGGTCGCCGTCAATCCGCGCAGCCAGGACGCGGTCTTCCGGGCGGTTGGCCGCCCTGGCGTCGTACTGGTGACCGAGGGAGCCCCGCACCGAGTGCGCACCCTGGTGGAGGCGGAACGCAAGAAGCTGGGCCGGATCCTGCCCAATGTTTCCGTTCATGTTATTCAGTCCGGCCGGGAAGAGGGCCAGGTTGAACTGAGCAAGGTCGCCAAACAGGTCAAGAAGCTCAAGAATGAGCTGACCAAGGCCGAGGTCAATGCGGTCAGCAAGCGCATCGCTTCGCTGGGCGGGAAATTGCCAATCCCGAAAGGCGTCGACCCCTATAAGGCTCGACCCGACCGCAAAGCAGCCCGCGGGCGCTAAATCCGCGACTGAGGTTCTTGATATTGCTGCCCACTGAATCTGCCGATTCGGTGGGCAGCGTCGTCCCTGCCCGTTCAAGCTTCAAGCACAGTTCGCTGGCCGAGAAACAGTGAGCTAACTCATCAGGGAGCCGACCTGCTAGCCTCTGCGCACCAAAATGGTGTTCATCGCCTTATCGTGCAGGCCGCGGTGGTCTGGATCGGTAATCACGGCCGGAATGAGCAAACACAGCAAAAGCCCGCGGACGACGCCGGCCAGCAAGCCCGCAGCAGCAAATTCGGTTGTCCCTGCACGAGCCTGCCGCACCACGTGAATATTCACGATCCGATGCCCCACGCTATAGCCCAAAGTGCCCACCAAAACGATCTGCTCCACCAAGAAGATACCCAAAGTGGCCAGCGCGGCACCCTGAAACAGGAAATAGCCGATCAGCATGCACAGCGCCCAGTCGATGATGAGCGCAAGAATTCTTCGGCCGGCCCGCGCTATCGATCCGACTCCGGTTTCCGGCAGACCAAGCCGTTCTCCCGGGTATTTGGAGATGTGCGAAGTGTCCGGTCCGGACATCCAGGAGCCAAGGTCTTTACGATCTACCACCCTTCAAGGCTACCGGGAGCTTGGGTAGTTCTCATATCTGCTCCGCGGCGGCTGGCTGGGAACGCCGAAGAGCCAATCACGGCTGCGACCGTAACCTGCCGGAAACAATCACGATACCGCCGAGAAATCCGCTCTGACTATGCTGTTAACAGTTGGGATTGCTGCGCATCAGCAGATCCGGCCATTGCCTACGTGCTAAAAGGAGCATAGATGTTCAAGAATGCGGACGAAGTCCTCAAGTTCATCAAAGACGAAGATGTGAAGTTCGTCGATATTCGTTTTACCGACCTTCCCGGCGTGCAGCAGCACTTCAACGTTCCGGCGCAAAGCGTCGATGCTGACTTCTTTGTCAACGGACAGCTCTTCGACGGCTCATCGATCCGCGGCTTCCAAGGCATTCACGAATCAGATATGCAGCTCATTCCGGACGTCACCACGGCCTTTGTCGATACTTTCCGGATTGAGAAGACCCTCGCGCTGAACTTCTCCATCGTGAACCCACGAACCGGTGACCCTTACCATCGCGATCCGCGCAGCGTCGCGGAACGTGCTGAAGCGTACCTAGCTTCGACCGGCATTGCCGATACCGCATTCTTCGCGCCCGAAGCCGAGTTCTACGTTTTCGATAATGTGCAGTTCGAATCTTCGCCGCAGGGTTCCTTCTACAAGGTGGATTCCATTGAGGCGCCCTGGAACTCGGGCCGCAAGGAAGAGGGCGGCAACCTTGGTAACAAGACGCCGTTCAAGGGCGGTTACTTCCCGGTTGCTCCGGTTGACCACCAGGCTGATTTGCGTGATGCAATGTGTGTCGCCTTGGGTGAAGCTGGCCTTGAGGTGGAGCGTTCGCACCACGAAGTCGGTGCCGCTGGCCAGGCCGAAATCAACTACAAATTCTCAACCCTGGTCCACGCAGCTGATGACTTGCAGAAATTCAAGTACATCATTAAGAACACCGCCGCCGAATGGGGTAAGAGCGTCACTTTCATGCCCAAGCCGATCTTTGGCGACAACGGCTCCGGCATGCACTGCCACCAATCGCTGTGGAGCAATGGCGAACCGCTGTTCTACGACGAAAAGGGTTACGGCGGCCTGTCTGACCTGGCTCGCTGGTACATCGGCGGGGTGCTGAAGCATGCTTCGGCGATCCTGGCCTTCACCAACCCGACGGTGAACTCCTACCGACGCCTGGTCAAGGGTTTCGAGGCGCCGGTCAACATGGTCTACTCGCAGGGTAACCGCTCGGCCGGCATCCGGATTCCGATCACCGGCTCCAACCCGAAGGCTAAGCGGATCGAGTTCCGCGCCCCGGACCCCTCCTCCAACCCTTACCTGGCTTTCGCGGCTCAGCTGATGGCTGGCCTGGACGGCATCCGCAATCGGATCGAGCCACCCGCACCGATCGATAAGGACCTCTACGAGCTGCCGCCGGAAGAAGCCAAGGACATCCCCAAGGCTCCGGGTTCGCTCGAAGAAGCTTTGGACGCCCTGGAAGCCGATAACGAGTTCCTGCAGGCCGGCGGAGTCTTCCCGCAGGACTTGATCGACACCTGGATCGAGTACAAGCGGGAGAACGAGATCAAACCGCTTGCGCTGCGCCCGAACCCGTACGAGTTCGAGCTTTACTACGGGGTGTAGCCACTCAGCAGATAGCAGGCAGCCCGCAGAGTCACCGCTAGGCGACTCTGCGGGCTGCCTGCTATCCCGGCCCAGGCTGTGGCGTTAGTTGAGTCATCACACCGAAGGCTAGCCGCAGTCCGCCACACTCTGAGGATCGAGCGAGTTATCGGTGAGAATCTTTTCGACCGCCGCCGTGTTAGCCAGGCCAGCAGCTGGTCGGGCCTGATAGTACTCGCTGAAACAGCTCACTACCTTCCCGGTCATCAGCGAAATGGTTTTATCCCAGCTGCCGGCGTCTGGCCCAGCCCATAATTGCAGTAATGCAGCCGCCACCCGGCCCTGCACGGCAGCTCCCTGCTGCCACTCCGGATGACCGACCAGATCAATGTATTTGCCGTCATCGAAGACATAGCGGGTGTCGCCGAGAGCCCAGGCGGCCACCGCGTCAGCCCAGCCTTCGGTCCACGCACAGCTGGTCGAGGTTGCCTTGGCGTGAGTATGTTCCGCGCAATTTGTCACCACTGGAAAGCTACCGTTCAGCATTTCCTGCCAGGCATGACCCGCTTCATGGACAATGGTGTGTTTTGATCGGATGCTGTTGCTGCCGACCACGACATACTTGCTTCCGCTGTCAGGTCCGCGATAGTCCCAATAACCGGTGTCTTTGCCGCCCTCGTCCTTATCGTTATCGATGGCGCTCCCCCAGGCAAAAGTGAGCGGCTTGCATTGTCCGGGACTCTCAAAAGCCGCCCAACAGGCTGAGCTGCTATTGGCTCGCTTCGCCCATAATGAGGAAAGCGTATCGACAATTTTGAAGGCTGCGGCTTGATCCTCGGGTACTTCGAGAGCACCGAAGTTCTGCCCTTCGAGGTTGTGGTCATTGGTATAAGTTGTTGCGGCGGCGTCATTGGCCTTTACCGTCCGCCACAGCCCGGATCTCGCCGACTCAAATTGGACCTTTACCGCGCTGGAAGACAGTGAAGCGTCGAAACAGGCTTCGAACGCGGCACTGCTAGGGTCGGTAATCCCCTCGCCGAGCACTTCACCTGACGCTTTATTGAGCAGCTTCCAATTGATATTTCGCGCCAGAGATTTCGTGATCGGCAACGATTTCGGAGTGGTCTCCGGCGCTATCTGCTCGGCCGCGGCCTCGGCGTCTGGGTACGAGTACGACAAAGTCCCAGTAGCGCACTTCTTTGCCGTCTGCGGCGCCGTAGTGGAGCAGGCGGCTAGGGTTGCTCCACTGGCTAACACGAGGACCATAGATAGTGCCGCTAGCGGCCTTTGCTGGGCCCTCTGGGCAACCCTTTTCATCTGCGTTCTTTCATTCGGCGGCAACTGAAACTTTACCGTCCGGCAGCAAGGATCGCCGCCCCACTAACGACGGCCTCGCTTAGGAGAACTGCTTCTGCTGCTCAGCTAACACCGCTTTAAGTTCGCTCACCGGTACGTCGCTGCGGAAAACCGCATCCTGACCTTTCTCACTGTGGATGGCCTGTTTGATCTCATCCGACTGATAGATCTTAACCAGAGTTGCTATTGCGGGGTTATCGGCATCTTTGGCCTTGGCGACGAAGATATTAATGTACTGCTGCAGATCGTCACGTTCAGCCGACTCCTTGTAGATTTCTTGCTGTGCCGTGAGCTTGGCATTCGCCGCGAACTGGGAATCCACAAAAGCGATATCGACGCTGTCCAAGGATGCAGCGGTCTGGGTGGGATCGATTGGGGTGATCTTACCGATCCGCGACTTAGCGTAATCAACATCGGCCAAAGTAGCTTTCCAGCCAGGATCTCCCTTGAAGACGACCAGTCCAGCCTCCTTGAGCGCCAGTAAGGGGCGAACTTGATTGGCCGGGTTATTGCTCAACGCCACCTCGGCGCCCTGCGGTACCTCAGCGACCGATGACCACTTCTTCGAATAAAAACCAATCGGGTAGATCTCGCCGGAGCCTACCGGCACCAGGTCCTGCTTTTGTGAGGCATTGAATTGAGCTAGGTACCGAAGATGCTGGAACTTATTAACATCGATATCACCAGAAACCAATGCGGGGTTCGGTGTGCTGTAGTCAGTAAAGCTAACTAACTCGAGCTTCACGCCCTGTTCTTCGGCGCGCTGAGCGACTAGCTTCCAGTAAGCCGAGCCGGCATCGTCCACACCCAGCTTGACCGTTGCGGTGCTGGTTGAAGCAGGCTTATTGCCGCTGATCCAACTGGGGATCGCTATTGCCGCAGCGGCCACCACGACGACCACCCCGGCGGCAATGGTCAATTTTGGCCAAAGCTTTCGCTTCGGCTTGCTGGGTAAAACAGGGGCAGCTTTTTCTGGCTGCTGAGGAAGCTGGTGCTCTGACATTTCGTCCTTTTTCGGTACCGAGTGATTGCGTATCGCACCAACCCTAGGAGCGAGGCAATCGGAGACAAATTTGCGCTGCATTTTTCGCAAGAAAACGACGCCCAGATTCATTTTTCTACTCGCTGGGTAACCAGAATTTGCCAGCTCCGGGGCAGTTGTTAAGTTGGCAAAGCGAACCACAATTGCCTCCGCAGATTTAAGCAGATTTAGGAAGATCCATCGGTTGACCAGCATTATTGAATTCCGGCATGTCAGCAAAACCTTCAGTTCCCACGGCCGTCAAGTCAGCGCCCTGGACGATCTGAACCTCAGCATTGAGCAGGGAGAAATATTCGGCATTATTGGTTACTCGGGGGCCGGCAAAAGCACGTTAGTTCGGCTGATAAACGGCTTGGAACGCCCCAGCGGTGGCAGCATCCGAGTTGAGCAAACCGAGTTGACCGGATTGTCCGAGGGTGCACTAGCCAAGCTCCGGCTGCGGATCGGAATGATCTTCCAGCAGTTCAACTTGCTCCGTTCGCGAACCGTGGCAGGGAACGTTGAGTTCCCGCTCTGGGTCGCCAAAGTGCCACGTGAACAACGCAGGAGCCGGGTTGCTGAATTGCTGGATTTTGTCGGCCTGCTAGATCGTGCACATGACTACCCCGAGCAGCTCTCCGGCGGCCAAAAACAACGGGTTGGAATTGCCCGGGCGCTGGCAGCCTCCCCAGTCATCTTGCTCGCTGACGAAGCGACCAGTGCCCTGGATCCGGAAACCACTCGGGACGTGCTCGCGCTCTTACGCAGGGTAAATCGTGAGTTGGGCGTGACAGTGGTGGTGATCACTCACGAAATGGAGGTGATTCGTTCGGTGACCGATCGGGTGGCGGTGCTCGACGCCGGTCAGATTGCTGAGATCGGCAGCACCTTCGAGGTCTTTGCCACCCCCCAGCACCCGGTCACCAGAAGATTCCTCGACGGCGTGGTGCACACCAGACCTGACGCTGAAGACTTAAAGCGGGTCTCGCGACGGCACCCGGGCAGGCTGCTCATCGTGACGATTAGCGACCTTGACGACTTCAACCAAAGCCTGAGGACAGCACGCGAGGCCGGGGCACAGGTCGAGATCGCCTTTGGCGGCATTGACTCCATCCAAGGGCGGGACTTCGGCACCCTCACGCTGGCACTAAACGGCACCAACGAGCTAGTCGAGCAGGCGATTTCTGAGTTTCGTGCCGTGGCGACGGTAGAGGAGGTGAACCGATGACTTCGGACTGGGGAAGCATTCTCGGCTCGCTACTAGAGAATCTGTGGATCACTCTCTACATGGTTGCTTTCACCCTGTTGCTCGCCGGGATACTAGGCCTCGCTCTGGGCTTGGTGCTCTACACCACTCGTCCGGGAGGCATCCTGGCGCACAGGTTCAGTTACGCGGTAATCAACGTGATTCTCAATATTGTCCGGCCGATCCCTTTCATCATCCTGATCGCTGCCCTGCAACCGGTGACTCGGGCCATCGTTGGCACTCACATCGGCACCAACGCGACGATCTTCGTGATGGTGGTGGCAGCAACCTTCTCAATCGCGCGGGTAGTCGAACAAAATCTGGTGAGCATCGACCCGGGAGTGATTGAGGCGGTTCGGGCGGCCGGTGCCAGGCCGCGACACATCATCTTTGCGGTGCTCATTCCTGAAGCACTCGGCCAATTGATTCTTGGCTACACCTTCATCGTGGTTGGCATCGTTGACATGTCAGCTCTGGCCGGCGTGATTGGAGGCAAGGGCTTAGGCGACTTCGCCCTGGTGAGCGGTTATATGGTCTTCCGCTGGGACGTCACGCTCTTAGCGACCGCGACCATTATCGTGATCGTGCAGCTGGTGCAGTTCCTCGGCAACCGATTGGCTCGGAAAGCATTGCGACATTAGAGTGCGATCGGTGCTTAACCGGTTAATGAAACGTTTTCACGGCGTGTTGCCGCAACACGCCGTGAAACGGCCCTATCGAGACGCGCGGCGAGGGCGCAGGATGCCTCCTGTTCTGTGAATCTCACATTCCGATGATTGAATCTGATCCTTGCTGTGGATTTCGGCACCGATCTGAGCAAGGATGCTTGGCAACGCCTAGTGGAATTCAACAGATCGAAGGATCCTCATGCCACGTCCAGCCAGCCAGTCATCCTCAGATTCAGTCGATCAATCAGCCGCTGCGTATCGGCCACGCTGGCGAAAAGCCGTCGCGGTGCTGACCGGCGTGCCGCTGATCCTCGCCGTATTGTCCACCTTCTCCCCCGCATCTGCAGGAGCCGCAGTGCCATTTGCCCCCTCGTCCGAAGCAGCCAGCAATCCGGTGATCGTACCGACCCCGCAGCAGCAACAATTTAGTGGCAGCCCGCTGTCCCTTACCGCGGTCGAGGTGGTGGCCGGCTCAGACACCGATCCGGCCGCGAAGGCACTGCTGTTGCAAAGCCTGCAGGCAAGCGGTATTAGCAACACCGTTGGTGCCACTAAGTTGTTCCTCGGTCCTGGCACCCGCAGCGATATCGCCAATGTGCTGGGCAGCAACGCAACCCCGCAGAAACCCGAAGGTTATGCGCTCAAAGTTAGCGCGAGCGGCATCGCGATTGGCGGCTTCGACGCTGCCGGTCAGTACTACGGGGTGCAGAGCTTCAGACAGCTGCTGACCGGAAACAAGGTCGCCCAGGCCAGCCTTGTCGACTGGCCGGCGATGCCTATTCGCGGCAGTATCGAGGGGTTCTACGGCATGCCGTGGAACCAGCAAGAACGCCTCGATCAGCTCGCCTTCTACGGCGATCTGAAGATGAATACCTACATCTACGCACCCAAGGACGATCCTTACCACCGCAGCAAGTGGCGTGATCCTTACCCGGTCGATAAACTCGCCGAACTCAAGGCACTGGTCGATGAGAGCCAGAAGCACCACGTCCGCTTCACTTTCGCGCTCTCCCCTGGCGAATCGGTCTGCTTCTCCTCGCAGGCAGACCGAGAGGCTGCTATTGCCAAAATGCAGGCGATGTATGACGTCGGAGTGCGCGCTTTCTCCATTCCGCTCGATGACATTTCCTACACGAAGTGGAACTGCAGTGCGGACCAGACCGCTTACGGCACCCCCGGCTCCGGCAATGCGGGCAAAGCCCAGGTGTCCCTCCTGAACTACCTGAATACCAACTTCATTAAGACTCACAGCGGCACCTTCCCCCTGCAAATGGTGCCTACCGAGTACTCCGATATCAAGACCTCGCCCTATAAGCAGCAGTTCAAGGCGAATCTGCAATCGGACATTGTGATCATGTGGACGGGCACCGACGTGGTCCCGCCCTCGATCAGCAACGCCGATGCCTCGGCGATTGCTGCGGTGTGGGGGCGCAAAGTCTTCCTCTGGGACAACTACCCGGTCAATGACTTCGGTCAGACCACTGGCCGGCTGTTGATGGGTGCCTATGACAAGCGCGAAGCCGGGCTATCTGCCTCGCTCCTCGGAGTAGTGTCTAATCCGATGAATCAGTCCTCCGCGAGTAAACCTGCGATTGCCGGAGTGGCTGGCTTCTCCTGGAACGATACGAAATACGATGCTAACTCCACCTGGTTGTGGTCGCTTAACTATCTTGCGAAAGGCAATGCCGAGTTAGCTGCCGCGCTGCAGACCTTCGCGGATCTGAACTTTGCCGCGCCGACCTTCGGCCCAAACTTCTGGTTACCGCAGTCTCCCGCGCTCGGCAAGCTCAGCGACGCTTTCAAAGCTGCACCGAAAACTGCCGATCTGAGCGCTTTGAAGAACTACGCAAACTCAATGGTGTCCGGTTCCAGCCTGATACCGGCCAAACTCAGCGACAAGATTTTTGTTCAGGATGCGGCCGCCTGGTTGACCGCGGAGAAACCGTGGGGCGTCGCCCTGCAGAAGGCGATAGCCGCCGTCGAAGCAGCCCGGTCCGGCCAGCAGGACGCCGTGCAAGCCCTGGTTGACGCTTCAAATGCCGCCGTCGATCAGGCCAGGGCCGTGAAAATTACCGATCAGAAGAATACTTGGAGTGCCTCGGCAACGCCGGCACCAAAATTAGGCGACGGCGTGCTCGACGTTTTGATCAACCTTTTGATTAAAACCGCCAGCAATGGTGGCGAAAACTATGCCCTAAACTCCCCCGAGGTGAAGGCCAGCGGCGTCGAACCGGGCACCAGCTTCGTCGCGAAGAATGCGGTAGACGGCGTCGCCACCACTCGCTGGGCTTCCAATTACGCCGATAATGCTTGGATTCAAGTGAAGCTCACGCAACCGGTGCTACTGAGCACCGTGAACATCAATTGGGAGACCGCCTGCGCCACCGCTTATAAGCTGCAAACCTCCGTGGACGGTGTGAGCTGGAAAGATATTGCCGTCGATAAGCCGGTCTGCAGTGGAGTGCAGAAGATCGTGGTGAACAGCACGACAGCGGTCAACTACCTCCGAGTTCAGGGCATTAAACGGGCAACTCAATGGGGTTACTCGATCTTCGAGATCGAGGCCTATGGCGTGCCGGCAGCGAGCTAGTCACCGCCGGAACCCGGCTCGGGCTATCCTGCAATTATGAGTTTCGTGGTCACCTTACGCAATGAGTCGACGCTGGCCCAAGCTGATCTCTTCGACGCCTCCCTGAGTATCGATGCCCACCTTGAGTCAATGTCGGCCAGCGATGAAAAGGCCATTGCAGGGGTCACTCAGGGAAAGATCGCGCTCGGCGAAACGGTGACCTGGCGGGCGAAACACTTCGGCATCTGGTGGACAATGACCTCAAAGATTGTCGAGCTGGACGCACCCCACCACTTCATTGACGAACAACAACGCGGGCCGTTTAAGCGCTTCCGCCACTTGCACCAATTTGAAACGCAGGGAGCGGTGACCGTGATGACTGATACTCTCACGGTCACCGCTCCCTGCGGGGTGCTCGGGCTGATCGCCGAGAAGCTCTTTCTTAAGAGCTATCTCCGCAAGCTGATCGAGCAGCGAAATCGATACTTACTGGGTGCTTAAGCTTCGCCCATTTGGCTCATGTCCATGAAGAAAACTTCCCAGTGATGACCGTCTAGATCGAAGAAACTGCGCTGGTACATGAAACCTTGGTCCATGGTCTCACCGGCCACCGTTGCACCGCTAGCTAGTGCCTTATCCACGAAGGTATCCACGTCCTCGCGGCTATCGACGCCGAGGGCGTAGATAGCTTGATCAGCGGCCTTCGGGTCACCGACCGGCTTGGCGGTGAAGCTCTGAAAATACTCTCGGACCAGCAGCATGAAATAGGCGTCCTCGCCCACCAGCATGCAGGTGGCGTTCTCATCGGTAAATTGTGGATTGAAGCTGAACCCAAGACCGGTGAAGAATTCCACCGAGGCATCGAGGTTAGCAACCGGAATATTAACAAATAATTTGTGTGACATGCCCTAAAACTAGCAAGGTCACCACCGCGGTACTAGGCTTTGCCGAACTTTTTGTGCACCGCCTGTTTGCTGACTCCCAGACAAACGGCGATCATCTCCCAGGAGAACCCGGCCAGCCTGGCTCGACGCACCAGGGCAGCCTCAGTACGACCGACTTCCTTCTGCAGCTCGGCCAAGGCAAAAAGGGCCTCACTAGGGTTATCAGCATCCATATCGCCGATTAGTGTTTTCATCCGCTCCACCTCCATACGTCAACCTTAGTTGACGAAACAAGAGGCGTCAACTAAGGTTGACGCCAATCGCGGGATGCAGACTAACTGGCGTAGAAGTACCGCTCAAAAACGATCCGGGCCTGTCTGGTGAGTCGCAAATAATCTTCCTCCAGCGCGCCGCCGTGTCCCGCCGGATAACCGCACCAGCGTGCCACCGCTTCCAGATCGCGCCGCGAGGACGGCAACAGATCGGAGGCTTTGCCGCTCCAGAGCACATTTGCCGAACGAATCCGGCTGGCCAGCTGCCAAGCGCTGCCCAGCAACTCAGCGTCGTCGGCAGCCACCAGGCCGAGATCGGCAAGCGCGGCCAAGGCTGGCAGCGTCGAACTGGTGCGCAGCTGAGGGTACTGCCCGGCGTGTTCTAGCTGCTTCAATTGGACCAGCCACTCCACATCGCTCAGCCCGCCGCGACCCAATTTAAGATGACGGGCGGGGTCTGCTCCCCTGGGCAGACGTTCCGACTCAACGCGTGCTTTGATGCGGCGAACTTCCCGACGATCCTGCTCACTCAGTTGCGCCGGGTAACGGATCGGATCTATCAAGCTGAGGAAATCTTCAGCGAGCTTATCGGAACCGGCCATCGGCCGCGCCCTGAGCAACGCCTGAGCCTCCCAGATCAGCGACCAACGCTGATAGTACTCGCGGAACGAGTCGAGCGACCTCACCATCGCACCGTTCTTACCTTCTGGACGCAGATCAGCATCGATCTGGAGCACCCGTTCGGCGAGCACGGCTGGCTTCAACGGCTGGGTGAGCAGGCTGGAAATCTGCGCAACAATAGCGAGGGCTTGCTCCTGGGCTTCGGCTTCCGTAGCTCCCGGCAAGGCTCGGTGCACGTACATCACGTCAGCGTCCGAGCCATAGCCAATCTCCCGGCCACCCTGGCGCCCCATCGCGACCACCAGGATTTCGGTCTTCAACTCCCCCACCGCCCCCTCGGCCACGTGTAGGGCGCCGAGCACGGCGGCCCGGTCGACGTCGGCGAGCGCCTGGCCGATCTGTCCCTGGTCAAGCAGCCCAGCACCATCGGCAATCGCAATCCGCAAGATTTCGCGGCGACGGATCAACCGGATCAGCCGGATCGACTCAGCAGGCAACGGGTGCCGCGACATCTTAGACTGAATTTCCTGCCACTGAGCCTCAAAACTGAGTGGTTGCAACTCCTTATCGGAACCCAACCAGGCGGTTTCCTCGGGAGAGACTTCCAACAAATCCGCGATCAATCGCGAGCTGGAGAGCACATGGCAGAGCCGCTCCGCTGCGGCTTGCGAGTCCCGCAACATCGCCAAGTACCAGTGCGTAGTGCCCAGCGATTCACTGAGCCGGCGGAAGGCGAGCAGCCCGCCATCCGGGTCAACACCATCGGCCAGCCAGCCTAGCAGTACCGGCAGCAGCTGCCGTTGCAGCGCCGCCCGGCGAGAAACCCCGGCGGTCAGTGCCTCAATATGTCGCATCGCACCGGCGCCGTCTTGGTAGCCCAGGGCGGCCAGCCGTGCTTGAGCTGCCTGCGGGCTGAGCGCAGCCTCCGCAGCGCTCAGATGGGCAGCGGTGTTCAACAGCGGGCGGTAGAAAATACGCTCGTGCAGGGCCCGTACCCTGCGCTTCACGCCCTGCCATTCACTCAGCAAAGTATCGGCGCTAGGCCGACCGCGTTCAAAGGATCCCCTTGACGACCTGGCCAGAGCCTTGAGCGCAGGGGCGGCGAGCGGCATCAGGTGTGTGCGACGCAACTGTACGAGCTGAATCCGATGTTCGAGCACTCTGAGGTATCGGTAGGCGGCATTGAGTTCGGCGGCGTCACTACGGCCAATGTAGCCTGCATGCGATAGTGCTTCGATGGCGCCAGTGGTATCGCGGCGATGCAAGTGCTGATCGGTCTTGCCGTGCACCAATTGCAGCAGCTGCACGGTGAATTCGACATCACGCAAACCGCCGACCCCCAGCTTGATTTGGCGCTCCTGCTCACCGGGGGGAATGTGATCACTGACCCGACGGCGCATCGCCTGCACCGATTCCACGAAGCCCTCACGTTCCGAGGAACTCCACACCATCGGCGCCACCGCGAGCTGATAACGCTCGCCCAGCGGGCGGCTTCCCGCCACCGTCCGCGCCTTGAGCAGGGCTTGAAATTCCCAGCCCGAAGCCCAGCGCCGATAATACTCAAGATGTGACTCAAGGGTCCGCACCAAGGGCCCGTCTTTGCCTTCGGGGCGTAGGTTGGTGTCGACCTCCCAGAGCCCTGGTTCTCGCGCCGGAGCGTTAATAATCCGCGAAATGGCAAGTGCCAATTGCTCGCCAATCGTCATCGCCACCACTTCGTCGAGTTCCACCGCCTCAATCAGGTAGATCACGTCGACATCCGAAATATAGTTCAGTTCCCGGGCCCCACATTTACCCATTCCGATCACCGCAAGGTCAACAGCATTGACCTGTTCTGCGGTCCAGGCAGAGGATTCGGCACTCAGCTCAGCCCGAGCCACGGCGAGCGCGGCATCCAGCGCGGCACCGGCCAGATCGGCAAGTTCGGCACCGACAATCGGCATCACATCGGTTGGCGAGGCAGCCGATAAATCCCTGATTGCGAGCTCCGCGAGATGCCGACGGTACTGGGTACGTAGCGCCGGAACCGCCTCGAGCGGTGGTCGGCTCGCAATCGGCCGGTGCGCCTCGGGGTCGGCTCCGACGCTCTTCAGCAGCGAGCTCCGCAGTTGCCAGGCGGGCACTCCATGGGGTTCCGGTGTCACCGGCGTGCGCAGTAATTCGGCGTGTTCGGGATGACGGATCAGGAAGTCAGCGAGCGCCTCGGAGGCGCCGAGTAAGCGGAACATCGGCTCGCTCGCCTCGCCGCCTTGCGCCACTAGGCGATGCACTTCGGAACGCAGCGGCTCTGCGGCTGCCAGTAGCCGGACTAACGATTGCAAAGCCAGATCAGGGTCGGCGGCGAAGCTCAGTCCCGCAAAGAGCCGCTCTTGGTCAATACCCTGCAGTTCGGGGGCAGCCAAAAAGCGGCTACTTTTCTCCAAATCGGCAAAACCGTTGGCGATCAGGGTTCGCTGCAGACTTTTCACAAAGCAGTCCCTGCTGCGCGGGTTTTAGAGGATCCCCAAGTTGCGCTGCAACTCGTAGGGTGTCACCTGCAAGCGGTAATCCTGCCACTCGGCGCGCTTATTGCGCAGGAAGTGCTCGAAAACTTGCTCCCCAAGGATCTCAGCCATTACCTCGGAATCCTCCATAATCCGGATCGCATCGTGCAGGCTGGAGGGCAGCGGATCGTGGCCCAGCGCACGGCGCTCAGCCGTGCTCAGCGCCCAGACATCATCCTCGGCGGCCGGCGGCAATTCGTATCCTTCCTCAATACCCTTCAGGCCCGCGCCGAGCAGCACGGCATAGGCCAAATAAGGGTTAGTCGCCGAATCGATACCGCGGTATTCGATCC
Source organism: Psychromicrobium lacuslunae (assembly GCF_000950575.1). Taxonomy (NCBI): domain Bacteria; kingdom Bacillati; phylum Actinomycetota; class Actinomycetes; order Micrococcales; family Micrococcaceae; genus Psychromicrobium; species Psychromicrobium lacuslunae. Next base: position 648,433 of record NZ_CP011005.1, on the reverse strand, counting down.
GGGCGGATTGGCCCTTACCCGGCTTATAAAGCGGTACCCGGACCAGGGCCGAACGGTTATTGTGCCCCCAGGACAGGTAGCTTGGCGCCTCGCCGCCACCCCAAAGTCGCTTATAGGAGTTCACAAACTGATTGGTGACCGCGGTGAATTCGGGGGCGTGTTTGAGGATACCGGCGATGAATTGCCGGGCCGTGGTGGAGAGCTGGAATTCTGCACCGGCTTCGAAGAAAGCGTTGGAATCGCCTTCGAACAGTGAAAAGTGCGTGTGCATACCGGAGCCGGGATGATCTGAGAACGGCTTCGGCATGAAAGTAGCGTAGGTACCCTGCTGCAGCGCGACTTCTTTGATCACGGTGCGAAAGGTCATGATGTTATCGGCGGTCTGTAGAGCATCGGCGTAGCGCAGATCTATTTCGTTCTGCCCGGGGCCACCTTCGTGATGACTGAACTCCACCGAGATGCCAACGTTCTCCAGTGTGGTCACCGCGGTACGGCGGAAGTCCTGCGCCACTCCCCCGGGTACATGATCAAAATAACCGGCATGGTCCACCGGCACCGGAATGCCGTCAGCTCCAAGTTCTTCGGATTTGAGTAGGTAGAACTCGATCTCTGGGTGGGTGTAGCAGGTGAAACCCATATCGGCGGCTTTGGCCAGGGTCCGTTTGAGCACATTGCGTGGGTCGGCGGTGGAAGGCTGCCCGTCCGGGGTCAAAATATCGCAGAACATCCTCGAAGTCGGTTCGGTTTCTCCGCGCCAGGGCAGAATCTGGAAGCTCGAAGGATCCGGTTGCAGCAACATATCGGACTCGAAAACCCGGGCCAATCCTTCAATTGCGGAGCCGTCGAAGCCCAGTCCTTCCTCAAAAGCACCCTCCACTTCGGCCGGAGCAAGTGCCACCGATTTGAGCGAACCAACCACGTCGGTGAACCAAAGCCGAACAAAGCGCACATCACGCTCTTCAATGGTGCGGAGAACAAATTCCTGCTGGCGATCCATCGGGTTTCCTTCTGCTCTGCTTGCCCTGGGGCACCTGCGCTAACGCGCCCTGCGGTAATAACTCTACCGAGAGTTCAGCCACAAAGGACTCAGCCCGCTAATTTCCAGTAGGCTCTGATCCATGAGTTCCGCCGAAATCCCAGCACCCTACGGAAATGGCCCGAAGGCCGAGGCTAGTTCCGCTACCTCGGGAGTGCGCCGTATTCGTACTCACCACCTGCAGCAGGCCAAAGAGCACGGCGAGAAGTTCGCCATGCTCACCGCCTACGAGCAGTACTCTGCCGAAATCTTCGATGAGGCGGGAATTGAAGTGCTACTAATCGGCGATTCAGCCGCGAATAATGTTTACGGCTACGAAACCACTATTCCGATCACCATGGATGAGATGTTGCCGCTCTGCCGTGCCGTCTCCCGGGCTGCCCAGCGCGCCCTGGTGGTCGCGGATCTGCCCTTCGGCAGTTACGAGGCAAGCCCGGAGCAGGCAGTGGCCGCAGGAGTCAGATTACTGAAAGAAGGCCTGGTCGCCGCGGTCAAAATGGAGGGCGGTAAGCGCTTCGCCGGACATGTCCGAGCCATGGTCGATGCGGGCATCCCGGTGATGGCACATATCGGCTTCACTCCGCAGAGCGAGCATGCGCTCGGCGGTTACCGGGTGCAGGGTCGTGGTGATGCCGGTCAGCAGGTAATTGACGACGCTGTTGCCCTCGCCGAGGCTGGAGCGTTCAGTGTGCTGATGGAGATGGTGCCAGCAGAAGTCGCCACCGCCGTGGACGCCGCGATCAAGGTGCCAACAATCGGTATTGGCGCGGGCAATGGAACCACTGGCCAGGTGCTGGTCTGGCAGGACATGGCCGGCCTACGCGGCGGCAAAGCGGCCAAGTTCGTCAAACAATACGCTCAGCTACGGGAAACTCTCGGTGAGGCGGCTAAAAGCTATGCTGCTGAAGTGCGCTCCGGAGCCTTCCCGGGGCAACAGCATTCCTTCTGAGCTAGCTCCGCTGAGCAGCCGCGGCTCAGCTACGAACTGCCGAAACCTTTGACTCGGAACTGCATCACCCGGTAGGGCCAATTAGCGCTGGTATTCCACTGGCTGACTGAAAGATGCAAGTCATCCAGCGTGGAACCCGGAATCACGTATCCTCCGTAAAGCTGAGCAACATGGCTATCGTCCTCGCTGCCCCAATCGGCGTGATTGATCAGCGTCCTGCGCTTGGCGGTGTAAAGATTTGAGGTTGGGCTGTCCATGATGATGCCGTCGATCCGCCAGTTATCGTCATCCGAGCAGAACCAGGTGAGGATCCATTTCCCGCCGAGCGGGCGTAGGCTCATTTCGCCGAATTTACCGTTCAGAATCGGCGTTGGCGGATTCCCCCAGCCCCAGCTACCAGCCGCGTAGCCCCAGGGCTGGTATGCGGCGGGGTTGGCGATGTCCTGACTCTTCACCCGGTGCATAATGATGGGCTTATCGCGCTGGAAACCGGTCGAGTAAATGTAGACGTAGCCGTCGTTGCCGAGGCCCCAGGTGAGCAGCTGGAAGAGTCCGCCGTGCAGGTCGGAGGCGAACTTGGCCCCGGTGTGTACCCAATGTGCGCCACTGTCGTCGCTGCGCCAGATCTCCGTCCACACCACATTACCTAGGCCTTTATTGACCATCACGTGCAGGTACATCGAGTTCCCGATGGTGATCACATCGGAGGGCAGCACGGTGGAGAACACCGCATTATTGTGCTCGTAGGCCCACAATTGTTCGGCAGCTGCACCGCCCACCGCGCCCGACCAGGTGACGCCGGAAGCAAGGTCGGTGGTGTTGGACCAGAGCGCCACCGGTGAGCGCCACCAGCCGCCACCAACATGTGCTTGCTCAAAAGTGTCGCCAAAGACATAGAGCGTACGGCCATCCGGAGTCCGAGCCGGGATGCCAAGGTCGGTTGCCTCCATCCGATAAGCGGTGGTCAGCCCTGGCCCGGTGAGATCCTTTACCTTTTTGACCACAATGGGTCCGGCCGCCTGCGCTGGCGCAACTGCGCTCGCGCCCAGTCCGACGGCGGCAAGGCTGCCGGCGGCAGCTGTCACGAAGGCTTTACGGCTGATCGGGGTGGATGGCATGCTGTCTCCTCGCTGAGAAATCGATTACATCGATGCCTCATGTTTAGCAGCTTCCCCGCGGTAGAGGCAAGGGATCCCAGAATATTCTCAGCAAAATCCGGAGTTACCGGCTACCCCGGCATCGGCTTGAGCGGCGTCATCAACTTCAAAGTAGAAGCCTCGACTCAGTCCTCCTCGGCGGCGTCCCAAGCCTCATTGCGTTGCCGGACTTTCTCCAGCGCTTGTTCGGCCTCGGCCCGGGTTTCATAGGGTCCGATCAACTGAGTCCAGTCAGATTGCGCGTCCTCTTCGACTTCGTGGGTTTTCACGTTGTACCAAAACTGCGGCATAGCGGCTCCTCTTCGACTCGGTAGTAACTTCGACTGATGGCAGTACCTTGAGCCTATCGCTCGATCGCCACGCTCAACAGAACCCCTGGTAACCGCGCGAGTTCTCCGTGCGGAAGCAGTGATGGCTAGGATGGATTCATGCCTCATGCCCCACTCAGAACTCTCACCCCAGGACAGCTCAGTCCTCGCCGCGACGTGCCCAGCTCAATCCCACGGCCGGAGTACGTCGGCAAGCCGGCACCGGCGAAATTTACCGGCTCCGAGGTCAAAACAGCTGAGACCATTGAAAAGATTCGTGAGGCTTCGAAGATTGCCGCGCAGGCAATTGTTGAGGTCGGCAAACACATTGTGCCCGGCGTCAGCACTGACGAACTGGACCGAATAGGTCACGAGTTCCTGCTCTCTCAGCAGGCCTACCCTTCGACCCTGGGCTACCGCGGTTTTCCGAAATCGCTTTGCTCATCGCTCAATGAAGTGATCTGCCACGGCATTCCGGATTCCACCGTGGTCAAGGACGGCGACATTATCAATATCGATATCACCGCCTATAAGAACGGTGTGCATGGCGACACCAATTACACCTTCCTGGTCGGCAATGTCGACGAAGAATCCAGACTACTGGTGGAACGCACCCAAGAGTCGCTTCGTCGGGCCATCAAAGTTGTCGCGCCGGGCCGTGAAATCAACGTGATTGGCCGGGCGATTGAATCTTATGCCAAGCGTTTTGGTTATGGCGTAGTTCGCGACTTCACCGGTCACGGAGTGGGCGAGGCTTTTCACACCGGACTGATCATCCCGCATTATGACGCCGCGCCGGCCTACAACACTGTGATCCAGAGCGGCATGACGTTTACTATCGAACCAATGCTCACCTTGGGCGGTATTGAATGGGATATGTGGGATGACGATTGGACGGTGGTCACCCGTGATCGCAAACGCACCGCGCAGTTCGAGCACACCTTGCTAGTCACCGACACCGGTGCCGAAATCCTCACCTTGCCCTAACCGCACGCTTTACAGTTCTGCACGATCAGCTACGGAGTCCTCATGTCTAAGAATCCCGCTAAGTCCCATCACGCCATCGGTATCGACATCGGCGGCACCGGTATCAAGGGCGGCATTGTCAACCTCAAAAAAGGCGAATTAGTCGGCGAGCGGTTCCGGATCGACACCCCACAACCCTCCACTCCGGAAGCCGTAGCTGCAGTGGTGAAGCAGATCGTCGATGAATTGATGAGCCGCCCTGAGGCGCCCAGCGCGGACAGTCAGGTCGGCGTTGACTTCCCCGCGATCATTTCGCACGGGGTTGCTCATTCGGCGGCGAACGTCGATAAGAGCTGGATCGGCACCGATGCGGATGCCCTGCTCACCAAGGTACTTCAACGACCGGTACACGTCATGAACGACGCCGACGCGGCGGGTGTGGCTGAAGCAAAATACGGCGCTGGCCGTGATCAGGACGGCACCGTACTGGTCATTACCCTGGGTACCGGCATCGGCTCAGCATTCATCTTCAATGGCAAACTGGTGCCAAACGCCGAGCTAGGCCATTTGGAGCTCGACGGCTACGATGCCGAGAGCCGCGCCTCAGCCACCGCTCGCGAGCGTGAGAACCTGAGCTGGGAACAATATGCCGAACGGCTGCAGCGCTACTTCTCACACGTCGAGTTCTTGTTCTCCCCTGAGTTGTTCATTATTGGTGGTGGGATCTCCAAGCGCAGTGAAGATTTCCTGCCGCAGCTTAAGTTGCGCACCAAAATCATTCCCGCCCAGCTCAAGAACAATGCGGGCATCGTTGGCGCCGCGCTGCAAGCCTCTCGGCACTTCAAAAGCAAGTGAGTCAGCAGCCGGCCAGGCCCCCGGTAATTATTGTCACCGGAGCAAGCCGCGGCATTGGTGCTGCAGTGGCACGGCAGGCCGCGACCGGTGGATACGCTGTGGTGGTCAACTATGCGCGGGACGTCGACGGGGCCGAAGCCGTAGTGGCAGAAATCACCACTGCGGGCGGCCTCAGCCAAGCAGTTCAGGCGGATGTCGCCGATCCAGGGCAGCTATCTCGACTCATTGACGCGGCCGCGGAACTCGGCGAGCTTTGTGCTTTAGTCAATAATGCCGCCATCACCGGCAACTCTCCTGGGACCTTCGTCGAGCTGCCGGATCATTTGCTGGCCGAGACTTTCGCCACGAACGTGCTGGGCAGTATGCGAGCAAGCCAGGCCGTGTTACAGCACTGGCAACGGTCCCCGGCAAGCCGAATGTCGATTATTAATATTTCCTCCACCGCGACCAAAGCTGGTTCACCGGGAGAATGGGTGCACTATGCCGCCACTAAGGGGGCTATTGATGTGTTTACCCGGGGCCTGGCCGCTGAAGTCGCCCAGCAAGGCATCCGAGTCAATGCGGTAGCTCCAGGTCTTACCGACACCGGTCTGCATCAGGAGGCGGGGATGCCGGACCGGGTAGCACGACTCAGCCCGACCATTCCGATGGGCCGCGCAGCGACTCCTGAAGAAGTGGCCAACGCCGTGCTCTGGTTACTCTCGGACCAAGCCTCGTACATCACCGGCAGCATCTTGCCGGTGAGCGGCGGACGATAAACCCTGCCGGATTCAGTGGTACCGGTGGTGGCCCGGGCTTCCCCTCCCTGACCACCACCGGAGTCTAGTTACCCGGCTAGGCGTCCTGCCGAGCCGCAGCCGATTTCAACTCGGCTTCGTGACGGAGCAATTCAATGGCATGTTCAAAGTCTTCAAGCGATTCAAAGGCTTGATAAACACTTGCGAATCGCAGATAAGCAATCTTGTCGAGCTTCTGTAGCGGACCGAGAATGGCGAGGCCAACCTCGTGCGCTTCAATTTCAGCGCTACCGGCACCCCTAATGCTCTCTTCGACTTCTTGCGCCAGTAATGCCAGGTCGTCCTCGGTAACTGGCCGACCTTGACAGGCCTTACGCACTCCGTTGATCACCTTGCCGCGACTAAACGGCTCGCCAATCCCGGAACGTTTGATCACCGTCAGACTGGTTGTCTCCACCGTAGTGAAGCGCCGCTCACATGACGGGCACTGACGACGACGGCGAATCGCCGAACCATCGTCGGCAACCCGCGAGTCAACCACCCTGGAGTCGGGATGTCGACAGAACGGACAGTACATGCTGCTACTTTACAACTAGATATGGGAAAATTACAAGAAGGTAATTACCATATGTAGTGTTTTCTTAGGTTTTCCGCTCGGACTAAGCTTCAGTCGACGAAGGCTTGAAACGAATCGAGACAGCATCCCCATGAGCCGGTAAATCCTCGGCCCGGGAAAGCGCCACAATATGCTCAGCTAGCTGCGCCAAAGCGGCCCGGTCATAGTCAATCACCTGGATGCCCCGCAAGAAGGTCTGCACGCCCAAGCCTGAGCTAAAAGCTGCGGTACCGCTGGTGGGCAGAACGTGGTTCGACCCGGCGCAATAATCACCGAGGCTAACCGGCGAGGAAGCACCAATGAAGATCGCTCCGGCACTGTGCACCTGGGCGGCCACCTCGGCGGCATTCTCGGTAATCACCTCAAGATGCTCGGCTGCATAGGCATTCACCACATCGAGTCCCTGCGCAAGATCATCGACGAGCAACACGGCAGATTGCCCACCGCCCAACCCTTGCTGAACGCGATCAGCATGCTTGGTAGTCGCCAGCTGAGCCAACAGCTCACGCTGCACCTGTTCCGTCAATTCCACCGACGGGGTGACCAGTACAGCGGCAGCCGCCGGGTCATGCTCGGCCTGGCTAATCAGATCGGCAGCGACAAAGGCCGCCTCTGCGCTGTGGTCGGCAAGGATGGCGATTTCAGTCGGCCCGGCCTCAGAATCGATACCCACCAAGCCCTTCACTAGACGTTTGGCGGTTGCCACGTAGACGTTACCCGGACCGGTGATCAAGTCCACTGGTTCTAGTTCGTCCTCGATCCCGTAAGCGAAAGCAGCGATCGCCTGCGCTCCGCCAATGGCATAGACCTCGTTCACCCCTAGCAGGGCAGCGGCAGCCAGAATGGTGGGGTGCGGTAACCCGCCGAAGGCCTTTTGTGGCGGCGAGGCGAGGGCGATTGAACCGACGCCAGCAGCGAGCGCGGGCACCACATTCATCACCACCGAGGAGGGATACACCGCCAGCCCGCCAGGAACATAAAGGCCAACCCGGCGCATGGCTTGCCAGCGCAGTGTCACCTCAGCACCCCGGGCGAGTTGCACCGGCACATCCTGGGGGCGCTGCGCCTCAGCCACTCTGCGCGCCCGAGCAATTGATTCTTCCAGGGCCTGCCGAATATGAGGGTCGAGCTCGGCCAGCGCGCTTGCCAACGCTTCCTCGGGCACCCGCGGATGTTCCTGGCTTACCCCATCGAACAACTCTGCATACTCGCGCAGGGCGGATAAGCCGTCGCTCTGCACGTTTTGCAGAACCTCACGGACTCGTTGTTCGGCTATCGCGGTGTCCTCACCGGCCGCACGCGGCACGACACGACGCAATTGCGCCAGAGTAAGTTGTTCACCGCGCAGGTCAAGAGTGCGCATTAATTGCTTGGTCACGAAGCTAGTTTAGTCGTCCGCCAGGCTCTCCGCGGGCGGCGAACGCAAGAGCGAAGCCAAAGTGAAGACAAAGAACACCAAGGCGCAAGCAAAGGGCCAGAGCAGCAACACAGTGTAGCTACGCAGTGAAAAAGCCACTGATTCGCTCAGATTTCCCGAACTGCTAGGCCCCCAAAGCACACCGGCAAAGGTGCCAATCAGCCAGGCCACCACGGCGCCGAGAGCGCCACCGAGCAAAGCGGCCAGCAGCTTCGTCCAGGCGGCCTTGCTGCGACGCTGAGGTAATAAGAGCAGTCCGCTGACCAGTCCGGCGATCAGACACAGCAGCCCGAGCATCAGGTCTCGCGGTAGCCAGACCGTGGCGTCAGTCCCCTTGCCATAGAACGCCCCACCAGGGGCCAACAACCACCACAATAGGCCGACCACTACCCCGGCGGCGGCCGTCGAACTGAACCAGCGCAGCAGAGAAGCCGGCGGAGCAGTTCTCAGACCTTCCTGTTGACTCAGTCCATAAACCTGTTGCGGCGAACCATAGGCGGCCTGAGGGTCAGCCATCTCGCGCTCGTAGTGACTCACTCATGCCTCCAGGCAGGTGGGTCCCAGCAAAACCTTGAGATCTCCAAACAGTGCGGGGTTGGGGTTCACCCTGCGATGCAATGGCAGTTTCATCACCTTGACCGCCGAAGAGCCGGTCAAATGCAAGCGCACTTCGGAGTTCCCCGGATGAGTACCCAAAACGTCTGCCAAGGCGGTGATCACGGATTCGGTGGCCTTGTATTCGAGCAGCGAAATAACCACTGGACCGGAGCCATCGTCGCTGACATCGGGCACCGTAAGTTCCATCGCGTTCAAGGTCGTTGAGCCGTCATCACGCTTTTGCACTCGGCCCTTCACAGTGACAATCAGGTCTTCAGCCAGCACACTGGCGATCGGCCCATAAACCTGTCCGAAGAACATCACTTCCATTGAGCCGCCGAGATCTTCCACCTCGGCGCGCGCATAGGCATTGCCGCTGGCCTTGGCAATCCGGCGGGAAAGCGAGGTAATCATCCCGGCGATCGTAACTATCGCTCCGTCGCCCGGTCCGTCCTCTCCCATTAGGTGAGTCACGGTGTGTTCGGCGTGCTGACTCAGTACGCCCTCCAAGCCGCGCAAGGGGTGATCGGAGACGTAAAGCCCGAGCATATCGCGCTCAAACGCCAGTTTGTCCTTCTTTTCCCATTCCGGCAGGTCCGGGACGTCAACCGCCAGGCTGCTGTTCTCGGAGGAATCCTCGAAAGCGCTGAACAGATCGAACTGATTCGCCGCTTCATTGCGTTTCAGCACTACGACCGAGTCGATGGCCTCTTCGTGAACCATGGCGAGCGCCCGACGCGGGTGGCCCAGCGAGTCAAAAGCGCCGGCTTTGATGAGCGATTCAATGGTGCGCTTATTACAGACCACCGCCGGCACTTTCATCAGGAAGTCGCTAAAGGACTCAAAATTGCCCTTCTCCTGGCGCGCTTCAATCATTGCCGAAACGACGTTCGCCCCCACATTGCGCACCGCTCCCATGCCAAAGCGGATATCGCCGCCGACCGGGGTGAAGTTGAGCGCCGATTCATTGACATCCGGCGGTAATACGGTGATGCCCATTCGACGGCACTCATTCAGATAGATCGCCGAGCGATCCTTATTATCACCAACAGAGGTCAGCAGCGCGGCCATGTACTCAGCCGGATAATGTGCTTTGAGGTAGGCGGTCCAGTAGGAGACCAGGCCATAGGCAGCAGCGTGAGATTTATTGAAGCCGTAGTTCGAGAAGGGCACTAGGGTGTCCCAGAGTGCTTGTGCGGCCTTCTCGGAATAGCCGCGCTCGGCCATCCCGGCGAAGAAGCTAAGTTGCTGTTTGTCCAGCTCTTCTTTTTTCTTCTTACCCATCGCACGGCGCAAAATATCTGCTTGGCCAAGCGAGTAACCGGCCAATCGCTGCGCGATTGCCATCACCTGCTCTTGGTAAACCAGCAGGCCATAGGTTTCACCGAGTAGCTCTTCGAGCACTCCGGCGAGCTCCGGGTGAATGTGCTCGACTTGCTGACCGCCGTTTTTCCGCAATGCATAGTTGACGTGCGTATTGGTACCCATCGGACCGGGTCGGAACAGTGCGCCGAGCGCGGTGATGTCGGAGAACTGATCGGGTTGCAGCATCCGGCAAAGCTGTTGATATCCGGAGGAGTCAAACTGGAAAACACCGAGAGTTTCACCCCGGGAGAGCAATTCGTAGGACGCTTTATCGTCCACCGGCAAATGCTCAAGATCCAGGTCAAAGTCCCGGTTCATCTTAATGTTCTCGATGGCGTCCGAGATGATGGTCAGATTTCGCAGCCCCAAGAAGTCCATCTTGATCAGGCCGAGACCTTCACACGTCGGGTAATCGAACTGAGTGATCACCTGACCGTCCTGCTCGCGACGCATGATCGGGATGATATTAATCAGCGGATCGGAGGACATGATCACCCCGGCGGCATGCACCCCCCACTGCCGCTTCAGGCCCTCTAAGCCCAGCGCGGTCTCAAAAACTTTCTGCGAATCAGCGTCGGTGCGCAGCAGTTCGCGCATTTCCTCTGCCTCGCCGTACCTCTTGGCCTCCTTATTGTGCACATCGGTGAGCAGGATGCCTTTGCCCATCACATCCGGCGGCATCGCCTTGGTCAACCGCTCCCCCGTCGAGAAGGGATAGCCGAGCACCCGAGAGGAGTCCTTGAGCGCTTGCTTGGCCTTAATGGTGCCGTACGTGACGATCATCGCGACGCGTTCATCACCATACTTTTCGGTGACGTACTTGATCACCTCGCCGCGACGCCGATCATCGAAGTCAACGTCGAAGTCAGGCATCGAGACGCGCTCCGGGTTGAGGAATCGCTCGAAGAGCAGACCGTGCTGGATCGGGTCCAGGTCGGTGATTCGCATCGCATAGGCCACCATTGAACCAGCGCCAGAGCCACGACCAGGCCCCACCCGGACACCATTGTCCTTGGCCCAGTTAATGAAGTCGGCAACCACCAGGAAGTAACCGGGGAACCCCATCTGAGTGATCACCCCGACTTCGAAGTTCGCGCGCTCACGTACCTCGGTGGGAATTCCCTTGGGATAGCGGTAATGCAGTCCCTTCTCAACCTCCTTGACGAACCAGGACTGCTCGTCTTCGCCCTCCGGGGCGGGGAAACGAGGCATATAGTTCGCTTTGGTATCGAACTCGACCTCGCAACGCTCGGCGATCAATAGCGTATTGTCGCAAGCTTCCGGGAAGTCGCTAAACAACGCCCGCATCTCCTGCGGAGATTTGAGGTAGAACTCGTCAGCGTCGAATTTGAACCGCTTTGGGTCGGCCAGGGTGGATCCCGATTGCACGCACAACAACGCAGCATGGCTAGAGGCGTCCTCGGCGTGTGTGTAATGCAAGTCATTGGTGGCCACCAGCGGCAGCTTCAGTTCCTTGGCTAACTTGAGCAGGTCGGCCTTGACATTGCGTTCAATGCTGAGGCCGTGGTCCATCAGCTCGCAATAAAAATTGCCTTTACCGAAAATGTCCTGGAAATCACTGGCCGCTTGCACTGCCTCTTTGTAGAGGCCAAGACCTAGCTTGGTCTGAACTTCACCCGAGGGGCAACCGGTAGTGGCGATCAGGCCCTTGCCGTAGGTTTGCAGCAGATCGCGGTCCATTCGAGGCTTGTAAAGATAGCCCTCCAGCGAAGCTAGCGAGGACATCCGGAACAAATTATGCATACCCTCGGTGGTCTCTGACCACATTGTCATATGCGTGTAGGCACCCGCACCCGCCACGTCCTTGCCGGAGCCATCACCCCATTTGACACGAGTGCGGTCCTGGCGGGCGGTGCCTGGGGTCAGATACGCTTCGACGCCAATGATTGGCTTAATTCCCGCTGCCTTCGCCTTGGACCAGAAATCGAAAGCCCCGAAGACGAAGCCATGGTCGGTAGTCGCCACCGCGTCCATGCCAAGTTCGGCCGCGTGCGAGAACAAATCGCCGAGCCGCGCGGCTCCGTCCAGCATTGAATACTCGGTGTGATTGTGAAGGTGAACGAAAGAGTCAGAGCGAGCCACTCACCCATTCTAGAACCGTTGTGAGGGGATTCAATTCACCGCCACAGTGCTTACTGCAGGTCCATCACCAGCAAGCCGGGTTGTGTCGCAGTAAACTGCTGCAGCGCACCGATGAATTCACCGTACTGCGGGAAAATCTTGATCATCTTGGCGTGGTTCAGCCCGAGCAGGAACTCGGCTTTGCCGCCGTCTAGCTGTTGTAGACGGAGTTTCTGCTGTTGGCTTATCCCATAGTTCGGCGGTGTGGCCTGGATGCGTCGCAGGCTGCTGAACGCGAAATAGTGTTGATCGACATAGAGACCTTGACTGTCTAGGCCGAGTTGCTGCGGAGTGCGTCGACGCTGTCGGCTCAGTGAGGCGGCAGACAGGAGACCCGCTAACAGGAAAATAATGCCGATGCCCACCGCGAGGAAGAGCCAGATGCTGAGGTCGAAGAAATCTTCCGATTCGCTGCCCCAGAACAGCGCTATTAATACACCGGCAAGCAACGCGATCACTCCGCCCACCACGCCGAGGATGGTCAATCCGGTCACTCGGCTGGAGAAGACCGAAGGGTCCAGTTGAAAAGTCAGTCGCTGCTTGGCAGCTTGCTGGTGTCCCGAAGGCTGCTGAGCGGCCTGCTGCGCTTCCTCACTGAGCGCAAAGCTCTGTAGGTGCGCGACCAGTTCGCTGAAGGTTTTCCGACTGAACTGTTTGCAGCTGAACTGCTGCTCGAGGCCCTGAATGCTGATGATCAAACGACGTACCGTGCCGGAGGGGATGCCGTTGGTGGACTGCTTGACCACTTGGCTGCTGACCCGCGCCATCCGAGCATCGAAGTGTCCGATGGTTCGATACGCCTTGATCACGGTTACTTCGCTGCCGCTGATCACTACTTTGAATTGATCCCGCCAGAGCACGCTGCCGAGGATGAGCAGCAGTACTAAGCTACCGGCACCGAAGGCGAGCAGCAGGATCAGCTGACGGTTCTGCCGCATTGGAATACTGATTCCGGGCAAAAACAGCAGGGCCAGCACGGTGGCTATAGTGGCAGCGATCAAAGCACCAATAACTGCCCGGGCGACCAGCCCCGGGGATCGGCCATAGGAATGCGAGGGCGCAATCCCCGGCTGTTGGTAATAACCATTTTCGTGAAAGCTCACAGTTCTCCCTCGCTGAGGCGTCAGCATTGCTGAAGCAAAATTAGCAGAAAGTGAGTAAAGTTGAGCAATCGATCAAGAAAGTGTTTCCTTAGCGGGCAGGCTAGCCGCGAAGCGCCTCCAGGGCGTAGTCCAGATCCGCCGGGTATTCACTGCTCACCTCAAGCCATTCACCGCTGATCGGGTGCGCGAAGCCCAGCATCTTTGCGTGTAGCCATTGCCGGGTCAGGCCAAGTTCCGCCGCCAGGCTGGGATCAGCCCCGTAGGTCAAATCGCCCACGCAGGGATGATGCAGGGCGGAGAAATGCACCCTGATTTGATGAGTGCGGCCAGTCTGCAAATGCACCTCGAGTAAAGCGGCTCGGCCAAAGGCCTCTAGCACCTCATAGTGGGTGATCGAGGGCCTCCCCCCTTCGATCACTGCGAATCGCCAATCATGACCTGGGTGCCTGCCAATCGGCGCATCGATGGTGCCCCGCAGGGGGTCGGGCAAGCCTTGAACCACTGTGTGGTAGATCTTCTCCACGGTGCGCTCCTTGAAGGCCCGTTTCAGTACCGTATAAGCCTGTTCGGTCTTCGCCACCACCATCACTCCGGAGGTGCCGACGTCGAGCCGGTGCACAATGCCCGCCCGTTCGGGTGCTCCTGAGGTAGAAATTCGATACCCTGCGGCGGCCAGCGCACCGACGACGGTCGGGCCGACCCAACCGGGAGAAGGGTGCGCCGCTACCCCCACCGGTTTATCAATCACCACAAAGGACTCATCGTCGAGCAGAATGTGCAGATTTTCCACGGGTTCAGTGTCAATCGCCAGCGGATCGCGTTCCACTGGCACCTGGATGTCGAGAACCATGCCAGTACTCAGCTTGAAGGACTTACCCAAGGCCTTGCCGCCCAGCCGTACGCGTCCGGCTGCTAGCATTCCAGCGGCGGCGGACCGTGAAACCCCGAGCAACTCGGCAAGTGCAGCATCTGCCCGCCGATCCGAAAACTCACTCGGCACCTCTAGCCGAGTGAGTCCGGTGTCGGCCGCTGGATCAGTCATCAGCAGACTCAGCTGCCGCGGCGCTATCCGTGGACTTATCAGCGTCGCGCCGGGCGTCCTCGCCCACCCGACGTGGGCCGCCGCGGAACGGCACGCCAATCAGGGTCAGCAGGCAAATCACTATCACTCCGCCAACCACTGCGGAGTCAGCCAGGTTAAAAATCGCGAAGTTCGGCACCGAGATGAAATCGACAACGTGCCCCATCCCGAAAGAAGGCGGCCTGAACAGCCGATCGGTGAGGTTGCCCAGCGCGCCACCAAGCACCATGCCCATCGCGATTGCCCACCAAACCGAGCCGACCTTCCGAGCCAATACGATGATGGCAATCGACACCACTGTCATCACGATGCTGAAGATCCAGGTGTACCCCTCGCCAATCGAGAAGGCAGCACCGGAGTTCGTAATGTAGTACCAGCGCAGCACCGGTGGCCATACCTCGGTCACCTGACCGAGGGTCATCGTGCTGGTGACCCAGAATTTTGTCAATTGGTCCAAGCCGTAAGCGAGTACTGCCAGGCCAGCCAAGCAGCAGATCAAAATCCAGCGGGCAGTGTTCGCCGAGCTCTTCCGCTCGGCGGGGGCGGGGTTTTCAGTCATGAGCCTTATGAGTTGCCGGGAACGCCGAAGCCGGTGGTTGGGCGGACCCAACCACCGGCTTCGGCGTTAAGGAGGTGCTTAGGAATCAGCGTTGTTGCTGTTTTCCGAGACATCAGGAGCGGCCACCGAAGCACGAGCTTCGAGATCGCGCAACTGGCCTTCGATGTAGGTCTTCAGGCGAGCACGGTAGTCACGCTCGAAGCCGCGGAGCTGCTCAACCTTGCGCTCCAGCACCGAACGCTGCTGCTCAAGAGCACCGAGGGTCTTGCGGCTCTTCTCCTGGGCATCGTTGACCAAGCTAGAGGCTTCAATCTGAGCTTCGGCGATGATCTTATCGCGCTGCTCAACACCAGCGTTGACGTACTCGTCGTGCAGTTTCTGCGCCATGGTGAGCACGCCAGCGGCGGACTCGGCGGTCGGGGTGACTCCGGCGGCAGGCACCGCGGAGGTTACCGGGGCAGCAGTAGCAGCCGGGGCGGTAGCCGCAGGAGTGGTCGCGGCGAAGGAGGAAGCAGCAGGCTTCTCCTCAACAACCGGCTTTTCATCCTTAGCTGGCTCTTCCTCGGCGGGCTTCTCTTCTTCAGCCACGGGGGCGCTAGCCGCCACCGGGGCAGCAGCCGGAGCCGAAGCAACAGGAGCACCGGATTCGAGTTCTGCGACCTTCTTACGAAGCTCCTCGTTTTCCTGGTTCAAGCGGCGAAGCTCAACCACGATTTCATCGAGAAAGTCATCGACCTCGTCCTGATCGTAGCCTTCGCGAAATTTCGTCGGCTGAAATCTCTTGTTGACAACATCTTCTGGCGTCAGAGCCATCTAGTCACCTCGTTGGGTTAATGGGTTCCGGCCATTGCTGACCGGCACAACTACGATACCTAATAGGTTATCTATCGGTAAATCAGTACTTTCAATACGTTCGTGAAACACAATATAACTATTTGGGCACGAAAACTAACTCCGCCTCAAGCGGCGAAATTTCCAACAATCACCATAGCCACCCAGATGGCTACCCACAAGATGATCCAGGCGAGATCCAAGGACACTCCGCCCAGGTTCACCGGTGGCAGAATCCTGCGTAGCAACTTCAATGGCGGGTCGGTCACTGAGTACACCCCGGTGGCAGCGATCAAGGAGACTCCACTGGGGCGCCATTCTCTCGCGAATTGCTGTACTAGATCAAAGATCAGACGCACCACGAGAGTCAGGTAGAACAACAGCAGCAGCACCGAGAGCAGCGTAAAAATCAATCCCACAAGGATAAGCTTATGCGCTAGCTCTGGTTGAAGAAGCTGGCCTGGTTCTCACTGGCTTCGGAGTCCGCCCCAAGCACCTGCACAAAAGCCGGTGAGAGCAAGAACACCTTATTGGTCACGCGCTCGATGGAACCGTGCATGCCAAAGACCAAACCGGCTGAGAAATCAACCAACCGCTTAGCGTCGGCTTCACCCATATCCGTGACGTTCATAATCACCGGAATGCCGTCGCGGAAGCTTTCACCAATCAGCTTCGCGTCATTGTAGGAGCGGGGGTGCACCGTGGTGATCTGGCGCAAACCAGCGGATTCATCACGGCTCGAAGCGGCCCGTTTGATCGGCGTCACCGGCGCCCGGTACTCACCTTCCGGGTGAGTTTCTGCTTCAGCATGACGGTTGTCGTATTCCACTGAATAATCCTCATTCTTCGGGGTCTCTTTGGCTGCAGTGCGGACAGGCTTTGAATCTAGTTCAGCCTCGTACTGCTCTTCGCCATCGGCGAGACCAAGATAAACCATTGTCTTGCGCAGAGCGCCAGCCATTTTTTGCTCCTCGGTTAATAGTTCTGCTGCAGTTTTGACGCTACCGCACAGCGGGGCGCGCACCGAGCACATCCGAACCAATCCGCAGGTGTGTCGCGCCGTGCGCCACAGCGACTTCCAAATCGGAGCTCATCCCCGCCGAAATCGCCTGGGCCTGCGGGTAGATTTCTCGCAGTTCTTGGCTGAGTTCGGCGAGCCTTCGGAACGCAGCATCCGGGTCAGCGCTGCTGCCCTGTTCACCGAGCGGCGCCACCGCCATCAAACCTGCCAACTCGAGTCCGGCGGTGGAGGCAATCTGATCCGCAAGGCCTAGCATCTGACTCGGGCTCGCCCCACCACGCTGCCCGGTCGACTCGGCGGCCAGGTCTATCTGGACAAAACATTTCAGCGCGGGCCGCTCCAGCGAGGCAACCGCCCGCCCCAGGGCGTCAACCAGACTCTGCCGATCCACCGAGTGCACTGCCTCGGCATAATGAGCCACCGATTTCGCTTTATTACTTTGCAGCTGGCCAATGAAGTGCCATCGTAAGTGAACTCCCTGAGCAGCGAGTTCAGCTTGTTTAGCGGCCGCTTCCTGATCGCGGTTCTCCCCCACCTGCTCGACTCCGAGCTCCGCTAAGAGCAACACATCGGCTGCCGGGTGAAACTTTGTCACGACGATCAGCTCTGGCCGATCACTACGACCCGCGTGCTGCACAGCCCGGTCGATGCGTTGCCGAACCGCTTGCAGTCGTTGGGCAAGTTGTTGTTTGCGCTCCACCGATTGCTGCATTAACTCCCTATCTTTGCCTGGTGCGGTAGACCAACCCGGCGAAGCGACCCTGCTGTCGTCCGGTCTGTTGACTTGCTCGATGGGAGAAAAGTCCTGGCTCCTCGCGGGTGCATACTTCGACCTGATTGACCAGCACGCCAGCTCGCTCCAGCTGAGCAGTAGCACCAGCACGTAAATCTAAGGACGGCGTACCCCAGCTTGTGCTGGCGTAAAGTTCCGGGAACTGAGTGGTGGACTCCGCCCGCATCTGTTCAGGCACCTCGTAACATCCGGCACAGATCGCCGGACCGATCCACGCCTCAACTTGCTCAGCTCCCAGAACCGTCAACCGTTCAATGGCGGCCGGCACGATACCGTTCAGCACACCTTGCCGGCCAGCATGTACCGCCGCAGAAATGGTTTCGGTAGCCCGCTCCGCCAATAAGATCACTGGCAGACAATCAGCGACCAGCACGGCGAGCGGCAAGCTAGCGGAAATCAAACCGTCTGCGGTGGGCTGCTGCCCAGCTCGCTCGACCTCCACTAGCTCACGCCCGTGTACTTGAGACATGAATTGGAATCCGGTTTCTAACCGGAGTTCCTCGCGCAGCGACTCACGATGCTGCCGGGCTGCCGAGTCCGCCGGCACGTTCAAGCTCAACGAGCCGGCCCGGATATCGCTAAAAGCCACACCCCAGCCGGGCCGGACCTCTCGGCGCCAGAAAAACATCGCTGAGTCTGCTATTTCAGGAAATCAGGGACATCCAGATCATCTTGCCGGGCGCTGCTCAGGTCAGGCTCCACCACAGCGGGCAGATCCATCTCGAAACTGTTCTCGGCCGAGGAAGAATTGTGTCCCGCGCTTTGGCTCCAGGAGGATAGATTCGCCGCAGCAGCTGCCGGGGCGGCTTCCTCTTCGCTAGGCTTCGCTGCTGCCCGGGCCACCGGGTCACCTGCTGGCGCGCTGGTGGCATCCACATTGTCAAAGCCGGCCGCGATCACGGTGACCCGCGCCTCGTCGCCCAGTGCGTCGTCAATCACCGCACCGAAGATGATATTCGCCTCGGGGTGCGCGACTTCCTGAACCAACCGGGCCGCCTCATTGATCTCGAACAATCCGAGATCAGAACCGCCCTGAATGGAGAGCAGCACACCGTGTGCACCATCGATAGAGGCTTCCAGCAGCGGTGAGGCAATCGCCAACTCGGCGGCCTTCACGGCGCGATCCTCACCTCTGGCCGAACCAATGCCCATCAACGCCGAGCCGGCGCCCTGCATCACCGATTTGACGTCGGCAAAGTCGAGGTTGATCAAACCGGGAGTGGTAATGAGATCGGTAATGCCCTGCACGCCGGAAAGCAGCACTTGGTCTGCCGAGCGGAAGGCATCGAGCATCGAGACATTGCGATCGCTGATCGAAAGCAATCGGTCATTGGGGATCACGATCAAGGTGTCTACCTCATCGCGCAGACCGTCAATGCCGGTTTCGGCCTGATTCGAGCGACGACGGCCTTCGAAGGTGAATGGCCGAGTCACCACGCCGATGGTCAAAGCACCCAGTGAGCGAGCGATCCGAGCCACCACGGGCGCGCCGCCGGTGCCGGTGCCACCGCCCTCGCCGGCGGTGACGAAAACCATATCGGCACCGCGTAGCACCTCTTCGATTTCTTCGGCGTGGTCCTCAGCGGCCTTCCGGCCTACCTCCGGATCGGCGCCAGCACCCAGACCACGGGTGAGCTCGCGGCCAACGTCGAGCTTGACATCAGCATCGGACATCAACAGCGCCTGGGCGTCGGTATTGATGGCGATGAATTCAACGCCTCTCAGGCCAACCTCGATCATTCGGTTGACGGCATTCACGCCACCGCCGCCGATGCCGACGACTTTGATGACGGCCAGGTAATTCTGCGGTGCTGCCACGGTTGCTTTCCCTTGTTCGTTTGCTGCTTGAAGCTTTGTGACTCTAACCCTCTACTTGAGGGTTAGAGTTATGTCAAGTAATTCTTGATTGCGACGCTATGGGGCATCGCGCTGTCTTTCAATAACCGTTCCCGCGTGTCGTGCGAATCAACCGAAATTCTCACCGGGTCACCGGATGTCTGGGCGAACTCACATCGTAGACATTCACCGGGGCGGGCTCCGGTTTGCCCGGTTCGGCCTTCGGTGGATTCTTCAATAAGGTCTGCAAAACCTCAGATTTCAGCGCCATTTCGGAGGCATCTCCCCAAACAACTTTTTTTCCGTTAAGCAAAGTCAGCTCAACCGCGTCCGGAGACTTGGCCGCGGCGGACTGCAATTGCGCTCTAACCGCCGCCGGCAGCGAGGCCAATACAGCAGTCATCGCTGAGAAAGTAGCCTGGCCAATCGCCGCAGTGCCCCCGTCAATGAGCGGCAACTTCGCCGCCGCCGGATTTGAGGTGCTGCCCAATTGGGTGCCTTTGGGGTCGACCAAAATATATTTACTACCGTTTTTCAGCACCGCCACCGGAAGCCGTTCAACAATGTGCACCAATAGCGTTGACGGTGGCCTGGCTTCAATACTGACCGACTGCACCTGGGGCAAGTTGGCGAGCAGGTCCTGCACCTGGGACTGACTGATCTGAGTCAGCGATTTTCCTTGAAGTGGCTTTAGCGCGGCCTGCACTGCCGTTTCGCTGGCTAGTTTGGTGCCATCGACCTTGACCGTTTTGAGCGCGAGTGCGGGAGAGAAAAGTACCACCGCCATAATGACGGCAATCAGCGCGAGCACCCCACCGGCCAGAGCCCAAGGCCACCAACGGCGAGTCGCACCACGGCCGATAGGAAAACTCAATACCGTTGCGCCCTGATCTTCGGACGGCTCGGTGATCGGCAACTGGGAGACTTTTGTGCTGCCCGCACTCGAACTCTGCGCTTTCGGTTCCTGCTCGACTTCGGGCCTGCCCCCCTGAGTGGAGATCACCGGCGGCTTACGCCTCATCGGCATTGCTTCCTCGCTCTCCTGGGCCGGCTGTCCGGGCATTCAGCTGCTCAAGCAACACCGGCCCCCACTGGGTAACATCGCCCGCTCCGATGGTCAGAATTAAGTCCCCTGCGGAAACCTGATCCAGCAGACTCGCCAGGGCCTGCTGCGGATCGGCGAAGTGCTCGGTGTGTGCTGCCAGGTCGGTGATTAAGGCGCTGCTCACCCCGAGAATAGGCTCTTCTCTGGCCGGGTAGATGTCTAGCACCGCGGCAGCATCCGCCAGTTCCAAAGCGGCAGCGAACTCGGTGGCGAACTCACGGGTTCGGCTGAAAAGGTGGGGCTGGAAGAGCACCAGAACGCGATGTCCGGCGGCCACCGTACGGGCCGCTTGCAACGCCGCCTTGAGCTCAGTGGGGTGATGAGCGTAGTCATCAAAGACCCGGACCCCGTCGACGCTGCCTTTCAACTCGAAGCGCCGGGCCGCGCCCCTGAACTCAGCCAACGCGGCCAACAATTGCTCAGTTTCGTGCTCGGTTTCGCCCCCCAGTTCGATCCCAACGGCAAAGGCCGCCGCGGCGTTGAGCCGGTTGTGCTCCCCCGGTACCGCTAATTCAAGCTGGTATTGCCGTCCTCGGAATTCCAGGGCAGAACCTCTGAGCCGAAGATCAGCCCGCTCGTTGCGGCCATAGCGCAATACTCGATGACCTGCGGCAACCGCAGCGTCGCTGAGCGCTAGGCTGCCCTCATCATCAGCACAAGCCACCAAAAGCCCGTCCTCCGGCAGCAACGCAATGAAGTCGCCAAAGGCGCGCATCACTGCCTCGGCGCTGCCGTAATGGTCGAGGTGGTCCGGTTCGGCGTTGGTCAGCACCGCGATCTTCGGTCGGTAGTTCAGGAACGAACCATCCGACTCATCCGCTTCAGCAACAAAAATATCGCCCCGGCCGTGGTAAGCGTTCGCGCCAAGATCTACCACCGTGGCGCCGATCGCAAAGGACGGGTCCAGCCCTGCCCGACGCAGGGCCACCGCGATCATCGAACTGGTGGTGGTCTTGCCGTGCGTACCGGCAACCGCGACCACTGTGTGCCGTTTCATGGTTGCCGCCAAAGCCTCTGAGCGGTGCAGAATCCGCAGCCCGAGCTGCTGCGCGGCTAGCAGTTCCGGATTCGAGGGCTTAATCGCGCTGGACACCACCACCGTGTTCGCCGCCGAGACCTGCTCGGCAGCATGTCCAATAAAGGTCCGCGCACCAAGTTGGCTGAGCTCAGTCAGGGCCGCTGACGCTTTGGCGTCACTACCGCTCACCACTACCCCATCGGCGAGCATGATTCGCGCTATTCCGGACATCCCGGCACCACCGATACCGATGAAGTGCACAGTGCCCAAGTCACTCAATTCAAGGTCCACCTCAGGGCTCATCGGACGGCCTGCACAATCATTTCAGCCATCTTCTCCGCAGCGTCCCTAATCCCCAACTGGGCGGCACGACGAGCCAATTCCTCCAGCCGGGCTGGGTCAGTCACCAAGGGCAGTACGTGCTGGCGAAGCCATTCCGGAGTGAAATCCTTATCGGCCACACTGAGAGCTGCTTGCCGGTCAACCAAGGTGGCTGCATTAAGCGCCTGCTCGCCATTGCCCACTGGCAGCGGCACAAAAACGGCAGGCACCCCGACCGCAGCCACTTCGCTGACGGTGCCAGCACCGGCGCGACAGATTAGTAGGTCGGCTGCTGCATAGGCATCTTCCATGCCATCCAGATACTCGATTTGCTGATAACCCGCCGCAGCGACTAACTGACCTGATGCCTCGCGCACCTGCTTGCCGCGCCCGGTGATGTGCAGCACCTGAATGGCTGCTTCGGTAAGAGCTGGCAATGAATCGACGAGGGCCTGGTTGATCCGCTGAGCGCCCAGTGAGCCTCCGGTCACCACCAGCAACGGCCGGTCGGCGTCAAAGCCAAGTTCAGTTTTGGCTTGACGTTGCGCGCTGCCGCCGGGGCGGACCGCGCGCTCCAGCTGGGCAATCTGACGACGAATCGGCATCCCGACCCAGCGCGCCGCTTTCAGCTTAGTGCCTTCAAAAGCAGTGCCAATCCACGAGGTGGAGCGCGCGCCAAGACGATTGGCAAGACCGGGCCGGAGATTAGCTTCGTGGATCACGATGGGGATACCGGCCTTTTTGGCCGCCACATACATTGGCGTGCAGACGAATCCGCCCACCCCGAGCAACACATCCGCCTTTGCCTCGATCAGGATCCGCTCCGAGTCTCGAATTGCTTTGCGCATTCTGGTCGGAAACTTCAGTGCCGCAAGGCTGGGCCTGCGAGGCAGCGGAACTCGATCGATCAGGGTCAACTCGACACCGGCTGCTGGCACTAGCCGGGTTTCCAGGCCCTCTTTAGTACCGACGGCGAGAAGCTCCACCTCGGCGTGGCGGTCGCGCAGCGCGGCGGCGATCGCCAGCAAAGGGGAAACGTGCCCCGCAGAGCCGCCACCAGCGAGCACTACAGAGAGGGGATGTTCAGAGCTCATGAAGTTACTGTGTTTCTTTTCTTTGTCTTGGGAGCTTTATCGGGCAGATTTCGGGCAAAGGAGAGCACCACGCCGATCGCCACCAGGCTGATAGTCAGCGAGGTGCCACCGTAGGAGACCAAGGGCAAAGGCACGCCGATCACCGGCAGTAGCCCGGTCACCATGGCGATATTGACGAAGGCCTGGCCGAGGATCCAGGTCATCACGCTGCCGCAGACAATGCGCACGAAGAGATCATTATGGCGAACGATCACCCGGAAGATGGCAATTGCCAGTACGGCGTAAAGCAGGATCAGCACGATAGTGCCGAGCAAGCCAAACTCCTCGCCGATGATGGCAAAGATGAAGTCATTATGGGCTTCTGGGATCCAATTCCACTTCTGTCGTCCTTGACCCAAACCGACACCCCACCAGCCGCCCGAGGCCAGCGCGTACATGCCATTGCGGGCTTGGTCGCAGAGCCCGTAGACATCGTTGTAATTAGCGTCGCCACAGCCCATCCAGGCGGTCAGTCGGCCCAGTCGGTTATCGCTGGTGAGGGCCAGCGCCAGGGCGGCGATGCCGCCGAGCAACGCGGCCCCGGCAAAAAGTTTGCCCGGCGCGCCAGCGAAATAAAGAGCGGCGGCGGCGATTGCCATCACGATGACCGAAGTACCGAGGTCCTTTTCCAGCAGCACCAGCACCACCACCACGGCAGCGACCGGCACCACCGGGATCATCAGGTGCCGCAGCTGCCCGAGCAGAGGCTCCTTTTTGGACAGTACCGAGGCCATCCAGAGAATCAGCATGAGCTTGGTAATCTCCGAAGGCTGGAAAGAAAACGATTCGGAAACCACAATCCAGTTCTTATTTCCACCGGCGTCATGACCGATGAAGAGCACCAAAACCAACAACACGAAGGAAACCGCTAGGCCGGGCCAGGCGAGCACTTTGAACCATTTCGCCGGGAAGCGAGCAAGCACCAGCATCGCGATGAACCCCACAATCGCAAAAACTGTTTGCTTGATTCCTAGCGTGAAGGGACTGGTGTCTTTAGAGAGCTGCTCAACCGCGGAGGCGGAGAAGACCATCATCAGGCCAATACAGGTCAGGGCCAGCGAGGCCCCCAAAATCAGGTAGTAGCTCGAGTTCCGTGAACTGTTTTTGCCTTCCAAACGAGGCCAAAACCGATCACTTATGTCACGGATTCGCTGTCGAAAACTCGCCGTCGCCTTGGCCCCCGCTGCCACAGGCCTAGGGCTTTTCGACGTCGGGCGAGCGGGCGCGTTAACCATCTGCTACCTATTGCCCTTCAGTACCGCTTGTTCGCGTTGTCGCCTGCCCTTCCAGCAACTCCGTAACGGCGGCGATAAAAGCCTCACCGCGCTGAGCATAGGAAGAGAACTGATCGATTGATGCGGCAGCTGGAGCCAACAAAACAGTGTCACCGTCGGCGATTACGCCCGCGGCTGCCCTAACCGCCCTCGCCATGAGCACCGGTCCGGGAAAGATCGGCTGCGCATTGTCGACGGCTGCTAGCTGCTGCACCATTCCAGTCTCGCCTGAATCCGGCTCTATCACCGGGACATTCGGCGCGTGTCGTGCCAAGGCGGCCCGCAGCGCACTTGAGTCCTCACCGAGCAGAATCACCGTTTTCAGCCGTGCACTGTGCTGTTTGACCAGTTCGTCGTAGCTTGTACCTTTGGCATCTCCTCCGGCAATCCAGATCACCGGATTAAAGGCTGCCAGGGAGGCAGCGGCGGCATGCGGGTTAGTCGCTTTCGAATCATTTACCCAGAGCACGCCATCCCGCTGCGCCACCGGCTGAATCCGATGTGCTCCATTGTCGTAGTTGCGCAGTCCATCACGCACCGCCGAGGCTGCCACTCCGTAGGCCCGCACCAGGGCTGCCGCCGCCAGGGCATTAGCCACCTGATGTCGCGGTACCAGCTCGCCAATATCGGCGAGCTGAGCGAGCTCCGCCGCCGAATCGCGTCGCTCAGCGATGAAGGCGCGGTCCACTAAGAGTCCTTCGACTATGCCGAGCATGCTGATCGCGGGCATCCCGGTGGTAAAAGCAACCGCCCGGCAGCCCTCGATCACCTCTGCTTCCTCCACCATGTGCTCGGTTTCCAGCTGCTCAGCGTTATAAATACAAGCCCGCTGGGTGTTCTGGTAGACCTTCGCCTTATCGGCTGCATAGGCAGCGAAGCTGCCATGCCAGTCCACATGATCTTCGGCCAGGTTAAGACAAACACTGGAAACCGGGGAAACGCTGTAAGTCCAGTGCAATTGGAAACTGGAAAGCTCGACAGCGAAAGCGTCATAACCCTCCGGCTCGCGAATCGCATCCAGAATGGGGGTGCCAATATTGCCTACCGCAATCGCCCGCAGGCCAGCCGCTTGCAGCATCGACTCAACCATCGTGGTGGTGGTGGTTTTGCCGTTGGTTCCGGTGATCGTGATCCAGTCAGCGGTTTTACGTCCGGCCCTCTCGCGCACTCGCCAAGCCAGTTCAATATCGCCCCAGACCGGAATCCCGGCGTTGGCAGCTTCCGAGAGCAACGGGTGGCTCGGGCGGAGTCCCGGTGAGGTGACCACGAGTTGTGCGCGCTGGCCCTCCACTTCGGGCAGCTGCTGAGAGACTTGCTCGCCCAGCAAAACCTCGATGGCACCGACAATGCGCAGGGTATCAGCCGCTTGCTGCGCCTCCGCATCCTCCGCCGCTGCCACCACAACGACCCGAGCACCCAGTTCGATCAGCGTGTCGGCGATGGAGAAACCGGTCTTTCCGATGCCGGCTACCACCACGCGCAGGCCCGACCAGTCGGAATCCCAGCTACTCAGGTGAGAAAGCGGATCTGCGGCATCAATCGGACCGCTATCTTCCGTTCCGCTCAAAGCTGGACAACCCATTCGGCGTAGAAGGCACCTAAGCCAATTGCCACAAAGAGACCGCAGAGGATCCAGAACCGCACCACAACGGTCACTTCGGCCCAGCCTTTGAGTTCGAAGTGGTGGTGCAGGGGTGACATCTTGAAGATCCGTTTGCCGCCGCTGAGTTTGAAGAAACCTACCTGGAGAATGACCGAGAGGGTGATAATGACGAACAGCCCGCCGATGATCACCAGCAGCAACTCGGTGCGTGACAGGATGGCGAAACCAGCGATTGCGCCACCAATGGCCAAGGAGCCGGTATCCCCCATGAAAATCTTCGCGGGTGAGGTGTTCCACCAGAGCAGGCCGATCAAGGAGGCGAACAAGATCACCGCGAGTAGGGCGAGGTCGAGCGGGTCTCGCACTTCATAACAAGCGGCTGAGCCATTGGAACGAGGAGAACCACAGCTTTGATTGGACTGCCAAATGCCGATCAGCGTGTAGGCACCAAAAACCATTACCGAGGCACCGACGGCCAAACCGTCCAGGCCATCGGCCAGGTTCACACCATTAGTAGCCGCGGTGATAATCGCGTTCGACCAGATGATGAAGAGCACCACGCCGAGTCCGGCACCGGCGAAGGCCAAGTTGAGCCCTGGGATATCGCGCGAGAAAGAAATGCTCATGCTCGCCGGAGTGCGGCCACGGCTGTCAGCGAAGTTGAGCGCCAGGATGGCGAACGCCACGCCGATTGCAGCTTGCAGGATCAATTTAGCTTTGGCGTTCAAACCGAGCGAACGCTGTCTTGAGATCTTAATGTAATCGTCCAGGAAGCCGACCAGACCCATACCAGCCATCAGCAGGATCAGCAGCCAGCCGGAAACCGTCGGACCGGACCATTTCGGATTCATCAGCCAGATCAGCAAGTGGGTGAGCAGATAAGCGAGGATGACCGAGCCGATCACCACCGCGCCGCCCATTGTCGGGGTACCGCGTTTGGTGTGATGCGAGGTGGGGCCGTCGTCTCGAACGAACTGACCGTAGCCTTTGCGGACCAGCAGCCTGATGAACAGCGGGGTGCCGATCATGGACAGGGCCAAACCAAACCCGGCGCCCATCAAAATGGCGATCATGTTCATAGCTCGCCCAGCCCTTCCTGCTCGCTCGTCCGGCTTGCAGTTGCGCTTAATGCTATCCGGTCACCTAAATAACGAACCCCGGCATCACGAGAGGATTTGAATAAAACAATGTCCCCGCTGCACAACTCTCTCTCAAGAATCTCATAGGCGGCCTCAATATCGTCGACAAAAATGGACTCGTCCCCCCAAGAACCTTCGTTTATGGCACCAATGTGCATGGCTCGAGCTTCCGCTCCGATCACAATTAATCGGGAAATGTTCAGCCGAACCACCACCTGGCCCAGCGCATTGTGTTCCAGAATTGAGTCTTCGCCCAATTCAAGCATTGGCCCTAGCACGGCCCAGGTGCGGCGCGTCGGCCGACCTGACTCGCGGCCCAGCTCGGCGAGCGTGCGGAGCGCGGCACGCATGGATTCCGGATTCGCGTTATAGGCGTCATTAAGCACCGTCACGCCGTCCGGGCGTTCAGTTAGTTCCATCCGCCAGCGGCTCTTCGCCTTCTGTCCGTCGAGCGCTTGAGCAATCTGCTCACCGTTCAGGCCCAGTGCCCAGGCAGCCGCCGCTGCGGCAAGCAGGTTGTTAACATGGTGAACACCGATCAGTCCGCTATGCACCTCAAAACGCTGCGGGCTGCGAGCTGAGCCGGCCCCTACGGACTCGGTACTAGCCGGCTCAGCATCGCTAGCACCGGCCTCACCCGGACGCTCAGGGAATTCGAGCTCAAAACTCGGCCGCGCCGCGCTATCGGTGCTGACGTGCCAAGCCTGCACTACCAAGGCACCTTCGGGCGGCTGAACGCCTCCCTCCGCAAACCAGAGCACCGGTGCCACGGTTCGCTGCGCCATTGCAGCAACTCGGTGATCCGCCAGATTGAGCACCGCAATGCCCTGCTCGGTGAGCGCTTCAACCATCTCGCCCTTGGCAATGGCAATATTCTCAACCCCACCGAACTCGCCTGCATGGGCGCTGCCGACACCGAGCACCACCCCAATATCGGGCTTCACCAGACCGGTGAGGTAATTGATATGGCCAATTCCGGTGGCGCCCATCTCGACGACCAGGTAACGGGTATCAAAATCCGCCCGAAAAACGGTCAGCGGCACCCCGATCTCGCCGTTATAGGAGCCTTCCGGTGCAACAGTAGGCGCTATCGAGGATAAGATTCCGGCCAGCAAATCCTTGGTGGTGGTTTTCCCAGCTGATCCGGTAATCCCAATTACCGACACCTCGCCCTGTTCCCGGATCAGCCGGACTGCCTCGGCCGCCAGCTGCCCCATCGCGATCACCGCATCCTTGACGATCACAGCGGGGTAGGGCACGCCCTGCGGGTCGAGAACCTCGCGCTCCGCAATCATCAGAACTGCTCCGGCTTCGGCCGCGGCAGGGATGAAGTTGTGGCCATCGGAGTGCTCACCGGGTTTGGCCACATAGGTGCTTCCCGGGCCAGATTCGCGTGAATCAGTGGTGATCTGCGCGAGGTCGATCCGAAGATCCTCGGGTACTGTGCTGCTGAGTCGTCCCGCAGTGAGCGAAGCAATGTGGGTGGCAAAAAGTTCAATCATCTCGATTTAGGACTCTATCTCGGGAAGTGGCTCGGGAGTGAATCCGTACTTGCGCAGCGCGGTGCGAAGTTCCTCACGATCGTCGAGAGCCAGGTTGACACCACTGACCTCCTGCCAGACCTCGTGTCCACGCCCTGCCACCAAAATTCGGTCCCCAGCGCTGGCTAGTTCGACCGCACGATCAATGGCAGCCGCTCTCGGCGCGACATTCTCCACCCTGGTGTCATCCCAGGCGCTGTGCAGCGCGCCGGCGAACACTTGATCCCGAATCTGAGCGGGATCCTCATCATGTGGATCGTCATCGGTGACAATCACCACATCGGCGTGTCGAGCCGCCAGGGCGCCCATAATTTCGCGTTTGCTCTGGTCCCGTTGCCCGGTAGCCCCAAAAACCACAATGAGCTGACCTGTGACATCTCCGTGCGCGGGTCGCACCGCTTCCATCGCGCGATGCAGCGCATCCGGGTTGTGCGCAAAGTCGACCACCGAGATCGGTTCCCGGCAGATCAATTGCATTCGGCCTGGCACCTGAATGCTGAGCGGATCAAATTGATCGAGCGCGGCCTGCAGATCCTCAATGCTCACCCCTGAGACGTGCACCATCAGCACTGCCAAGGCGGCATTAGAAACGTTGAACTCGCCCGGCAAAGAAGTCCGGAAGGTGAGAGATTTGCCCTCCCCGGCAAGCTCAACCTGCCAGCCCAGGCCCTGTGGCACAGCCGAGCGAACATGCCAATCCGCCTCGGCCAAGCCCTCGGCCGACGCAACTAGCGCCTCGGGCAAAGTGGTGCGTAGGGTGGTGACCGGTACGCCCGCTGCGGCAGCCATTTTGCTGCCCCATTCGTCGTCGATTGTCACCACAGCGGCTTTGGCATGCTCGGCGCTAAAAAGTGAGGCTTTAGCGGCAAAATACTCGGTCATCTCACCGTGCAGATCAAGATGGTCTTGGGTCAGGTTGGTAAAACCTGCGACGTCGAAAACCACTTGGTCAACTCTTCCAAGGGTTAATGCGTGCGAGGAGACCTCCATCACTGCCGCGTCCAGGGATTCTTCCCGCATCAGTGCGAAGAGCGCCTGCAAGTCAGTGGCTGCCGGGGTGGTCAAGGTGGAGTCCACTCGTTGCTCCCCCACCAGGGTTTCGATGGTGCCGATCAGTCCGCTGCGACGGCCAAGCGCAGCCAGAATAGAGCGGACCAGATAGCTGGTGGTGGTCTTGCCATTGGTGCCGGTGATACCGAAAAGCTGCAAATGCTCAGCCCCGGCAGAATCGTCGCGGTAAATTCGCTCGGCAATCCTGCCCACCCAGCGTTGCGGTTCGGGCACAATGAGCAGCGGTAAGCCTTCGGCTGGGCTGCCGCGCAGCATCTCCGCCCCCGGCTGATCGGTTAGTATCGCCGCCGCACCGGCTTGTGCTGCCTGCGCTGCGTACTTCGCGCCGTGGCTGCTGAGCCCCGGCAGCGCTAAATACAGATCGCCTCTCCGTACCGCCCGAGAGTCGAGCGTTACCCCGTTGAGCATGATTTCTGGGGTGGCTATTTCGCCACCAATCAGGCCCGCTATCTCGACGAGCGAAACGGCGGGAGCTCGCCTCGGTCGAAGGCCAGGCGAAGATCCACTCGCCGGAGCTTGGCTCTCATTCACTGCAAAAACTCTCCGTACGATCTAGAACGTTGTTTTGGGCCTAAAGGCCGGAGTGGTCGACGGCGGCACCTGGTAGGTCTGCAGCACCTGGCCCATCACCGAGTTGAACACCGGCCCCTGAGTGACACCGTAAATATTGCCTTGCGGGTGCTGCACGGTCACCAACACCACGTATTCCGGGTTTTCCATCGGCGCCATCCCCACGAAGGAAGCGGTATAGCCGCTGAACCCACCAGCCGTCGGCGACTCGGCGGTGCCGGTTTTACCACCAACCCGGTACCCCGGCACATTAATATCATTGTAGTGCGCAGCCGTCACCACGCCTTCCAGCATGCCTTTCACTTGCTGCGCGGTCTGGCTGGAGATTACCTCGGTTCCGGCGGCCTGCGGGGTTTTGGTTTCCACGCCATTTGAATCGATATAGGAGTCAATCAACCTAGGTGGCAGTCGCACTCCGTTATTGGCGATCGCTTGGTATGCCATCGCGGTTTGCAGCGGGGTCTGGGCCACACCCTGGCCGAACAATACGGTGTACTGCTGACGACCGTCCCACTTATCCGGGGTAGCTAGAATGCCGGCACTCTCACCAGGCAGCGGGATACCGGTTTTCTGGCCGATACCGAAGTTATGCAAGTAGTCATAGCGTTGCTGCGGGCTCAGCTTGGAACCCACCATCACGGTACCGGTGTTCAACGATTCGGCAAGCACCCCGGAGAAGGTCATATTGACTGTGCCGTGGTCCTCGGCGTCGGAGAAGGTTTGTCCATCGATGGTGTAGGTCGGCGGAATGGTCAGCCGGGTGTCAGGGGTGGCTTTGCCCTCCTGGATAGCGGCCGCCGCAGTGATTGATTTTTCGGTGGAACCGGGCTCGATCGCGCTGGTGACAATCCTCGAGCCACGGTCCTCGGCCTTAGTGGCTCCCGGATTATTAGGATCCACCGTGGTGTCCTCGGCCATCGCAATAATATTGCCGGTCTTGACCTGCACCACGACGATATTGCCCCATTCGGCATGTTGTGCCTTGACCTGATTGCTGATGGCCTGCTGCGCGTAGTACTGCAGATCGGCATTGAGCGTCAGTTTGACCGTCTGGCCGTTAGCAGCCGGCACCACCGTGGTGGGTGCGCCCGGGATGACAATACCGTCCTTGCCCATTTGGAAGGTTCGCGAACCGTCCTTGCCGGTCAGCTTGTCGTTCAAGGTCTGCTCGAGTCCTGAGCCGCCGCCGTTCGGCCCCATAAAACCAACCACATTGCCGGCCACCTGGCCAAGCGGGTAACTCCGCTTGGAGACCGGCTGGGAGGCAACACCGGGGACCATTAGAGCGGCCACTTTAGCTTCCAGCTCCGGGGTGACCGATTTTGCCACCACATTGTATTTGCTGGTGCCGGTGACCAGTGACCGTACTTGATCGGCGTTCATGCCGAGGGTCGCCGCGAGTTCAGCAATGCCAGTATCCCGGGTGACCTTAGCCATTTTCCCGTCAGCACCAGGACGGCTATAGGTGGCTACCGCATTGTTTACCTGGTCCACCACAATGTCGTAGCGGACGATCGACTGGGCCAGCACCTTGCCATTAGCGTCCAGGATTTCACCGCGGCTGGCAGCCAACACCTGGGTTTTAGTCAGCTGGTTGACGGCGGCCTCGGCATAGCCGCCTAGGTCAAGTCCCTGCACCAGCACCAGCTTGCCCGAGATGATCAGCAGCAGGGCCAAAAGCAGCCCCAAGCCCACCCTGAGCCGACGCCGGGCCTTAATCGAGATCTTCGCCTGCCTAGCCGCAGAACTGGTCATCGCTGTTCTCATTGGCTGTGCTCTCACAATACTGCCTCGTTACGTTTCGGCTGCTGATACTGCTGTCATGCGGGCTTTGGTCAGTTCAGGTTTGGTGTCTTCTGCTCCGGCGAAGGGATGCTGCCGCCATGCAAATTCGGTTGCGGGGTTTCCTTCGCGGTGTCCTGCTTAATAGCGGGCACCGTGGTCGAGGTCAGGAACGGCAGAGCGTTGCTCAAGGCGTTCGGTGCCAAGGGGTTCGCCTGCTGTTGAGCAGTCACCGGTGTCGTCACACTCACCGGTGTGCTGCTCTCGGTCTCCGGGGCCGCGATCAGCGGGGCGGGCGTGGCAAGTTTCACCGCAGGTTTCGGCGAACCCGAGATGGTTTGGTTGTTCACGTTAATCTGTCCCGTCGAATTGGCAGCTACCATTCCCAATTGTTGCGCCTTCTGGGCCAGATTTTGTGGAGCTTGAGCGTTTTGCACTTGCTGTGTCAGAGCCTGATTTTGCTTCACCAGGGTGTCTTTTGCGCTGTTCAGCTGCACCAGTTCGTACTGTCCCGAGGAGACCGAGATGTTCAGCACCAGAACGGTTGCCATTGCTGCCACCAGGGCCAGGAAGCAAAAAACCACAAAGGGGGTCCGGCGGCGGCCGGGCAGCGCCGCTACCAGAGAAAGTGGGGTGCGCTGCCGACTTGGCAAGCTTTCCGGGCTGCTCGCCGCGGCGGCCGGGGCCACACTACTGAGCAGTCGAGCGGTAGCCCCCGCGGTGGCCTGGCTGAGCGAAGCGGTGCCGTGTGGCTGGTGCCGTTGTTGGTGCTGCGCCTTAATAATCGGAGCCTTAGGCGCGCGTCGAGAAGAAGCCGCTCTAGGGTGCGCGGTGCGCGCGGCCTGAGACTGAGTCATGGGTTTCTCCTCTTTTTGATCCGTTCCACTGCTCGCAGCCTGGCCGAAGCCGCCCGCGGATTCTCAGCGATTTCGACCTCGGTTGGCACTTCGGTGCCTTTGGTCAGAATTTTCAGTTCGGCCTTTTGTTCCTCTAGTTCGACGGGGAACCCGGGCGGGGCGCTAGAACTGGCGCCAGCAGAGAAGACCTGCTTGACGATTTTGTCCTCCAGAGAGTGATACGACATCACCACCGCGCGACCGGTGATCGCCAGCGCATCAACCGCCGCTGGCACAGCCCTTTGCAGCACCTCGAGTTCCTGATTGACCTCGATGCGCAGCGCCTGGAAGGTACGCTTGGCGGGATGCCCTCCGGTTCGCGCCGCGGCCGCGGGCACCGCTTTGCGGATCACCTCGACCAGCTCTCCGGTTCGCTCTAAGGGTTTCTCGGTCCTCGCTTCGACAATGCGTCGGGCAATCCGGGCGGCGAATTTCTCTTCACCCCAACGACGGATCACCGAGCTCAGCTCGGCTTCGCTGTAACTATTGACCAGATCAGCCGCGCTCTGTCCTCGACTGGTGTCCATCCGCATATCGAGTGGCGCATCGTAGGAATAAGCAAAACCACGCTCAGCCTCGTCGAGCTGCAGCGAAGAAACTCCCAAGTCCATCAGAATCCCGTGCACGCTAGCCACCTCGGGAAACCCGAGATCTTCGAGCACTTCATCGATTTCGTCGTAAACGGCGTGTACCAGATCGATGCGTTCCGAATACTCGGCGAGCCGTTCGCTCGCCAACTTCAGGGCTTGGGTGTCACGGTCAATGCCAATCAGGTGCAGATTCTCGAACCGCTGCAAAATGGCTTCACTGTGCCCGCCCATGCCCAGCGTTGCATCGATCACCACGGCGCGTTCGCCCCTGGCATTGGCAGCTTCAATAGCGGGGGCCAATAAATTAACGCAACGATCACGTAGCACCGGTACGTGTTTGGCGGCCGCCGCAGATGATGGTGTTGTCACTGCCGCCCCCTCGTTTCACTTCGGTACTGTCGTTGCTGTATTGCATCTGTATTGCATCTGAGTGCTCTTAAACCAGATCCCCATCCGCGCCGTGCCTTCCGCCTGGCTCCGGGGAAGGTGAGTCAGGTGGCGCAGGGCGGCTGGAGATCTCGTTCAAGAACGTCTACAGAAGTCCTGGAATTGCGTTTTCTACACTGTCGGTATCCGAGAAGGAGGTTTCCTTCTCTTCGAGGTACTCCGCCCACGCAGCGGCATCCCAGATTTCGGCCCGGGAACCAGCGCCAATCACGGCAAGCTCCCGGTCCAGACCCGCATAAGAACGAAGCGCCGCCGGGATGGTGACGCGACCTTGCTTATCCGGCATTTCGTCAGAGGCTCCAGAGAGAAAAACTCGAATGTAGTCCCGAGCTTGGCGACTTGAGATCGGAGCTTCTCGCATCTGCTCGTGAATCCGTTCAAACTCACGCTGGCTGAAGACGTAGATGCAACGTTCTTGCCCTCGAGTGAGAACCAGACCGTTGCCCAGTTCATCTCTGAACTTGGCTGGAAGGATCAAGCGACCCTTCTCGTCGAGACGTGGCGAATGAGTCCCAAGGAACACATCACCACCCCCTCCTTCACCACTACCCTCTTACGCGCTCCACTTTACCCCACAATCCACCACCGTCAACGCGAACTCAGGATTTATTCCTGTGTGTCGGCATGAATTTTTCCCAAGAAATCCCGTGTTTTCAGGGATTTTTGCCTGGGGAGAGAAGTGGAGGGAAAGGCGATGCCAAGCGCTAAAGATTGCTGCTGCTGAGCGATGTCGTAGGCGCGGGGCAGCAGAAATGGGCTCGATTGAGCCGCCAGCCCGGCGCAAATGGCCTCAGAAACGTGCTCCGATGGTCTTATCTGGCTCAGGTGGAGCTAAGTGGAGGAACTAAATAGTGGAGCTAAGTGGAGGAACTGGAGTAGCTGGACTAGCTGGGGGGGAGGCACAGAAAAACCCCTGGGGCAACTGCCACAGGGGTGGATATAGATAATTCGCTTTTCGCGACGCTTAGCCGCTGCCTCACTTCTCGCCAATCAGCGAGCGGAAGCTCGGACCTTTAGAAGCCGATCTCCAAACCGGTCGCGGGGTTACTACTCGCCGCGACGGCGTTCGTCCCAGCGCTCCTCAAGATTGGCCATAAAACTAGACTTGGCACCCGCTACCTTAGCGCCATCAGCCGACGCCGGAGTCTTCTTAACTCGGCTGCGCATCGTAGCGACAAAAACACCAGCGCCCATGAGCAGGAAGCCAATCACGCCCAGCCAAATCTGTTGGATGCCGACACCGAGCAGCAAGACGGCTAGACCGGCAACACCGATCACCACACCGAGCAGGATGTGCCTAGCGGATAGTCGACGCGCTCCCTCGTTCCCCAGCGCGCTGGCAAACTTTGGATCAGTGTCGTGCAACTGCTGCTCTAATTGATCGAGCAACCTCTGTTCGTGCTCCGACAGTGGCATCACGACCTCCTTCAGATCCGCCATCCGCATGCGGTACATCTCGTCTTATGAACGAATACCGGCATGGTTCTGGTTCCGTGCCGACGAAAATTTATCAATTTTCGTGCTAACTCTTTAAGGATAGGCTTCTCCGGCCAGAACTAAAAGCCACACCGCTAAAACTGCTCATTCGAAGCGGTCATTCGGTCTCAGGAGGCTTCTTTTCGATCAGCCGAGCGGGCATCAGCTGATATTTACCGAACTTCTCCCCCACCTCGTCAATTACGGCCTCGGCGGAGCGCCAATTATCATCCCGGCGCTCCAAGCTCAATTGCACAGCGGTCCGCTGGGCAAGTTCTAGGTTCTCCGCCCGCAGGCCGATCAACCGGACCGCCATCGGCCGTTCCCCTAAGGCCTCGAGTAGCTGGATTGCTTCCTGATAGATCAGCTGAGCACTATCTACCGGTACTGGAACGGTTCTCGAGCGGGTAATAGTGGAGAAATCCGCATATCTTAATTTGAGGGCCACGGTACGAGCGACATATCCGCTAGCCCGCAGCCGACTACCGGTGCGGTGCGCCAGCCTGAGCAACTCGCGGCGCAGCGGCACGTCATCGGTGGTATCGAATTCAAAGGTCTCCTCCGCACCGATGCTCTTCTCTGCGCGCACCGGTGTCACCGGACGCGGATCAATCCCCCAGGAAAGCCGATGCACGTGCTCACCTGAGGCGCCAAGCGCCCTGCGCAGCACGGCTACCGGCGTATTGGCGATTTGTTCAACCGTGTGGATGCCCAGCCCTTCAAGCACAGCCATCGTCTTCGCCCCCACACCCCAAAGCGCACGGGCTGGCAGGGTGTGTAAGTAAGCAACAGTGTCTGTTTTGGGAATCAAAAGTAAGCCGTTGGGTTTACACCTCGCCGAGGCAATTTTTGCGACGAATTTATTCGCGGCAACCCCCACCGATGCAGTGACGCCCATTTCTTCACTGACGCGACGCCGAATCAGTTGGGCAATCTGCAACGGCGGTCCGAGCCGGCGCATTGCGCCACTAATGTCCAGGAAAGCTTCGTCCACGCTGAGCGGTTCCACTGTGTCGGTGATCGAGGCAAACAGTTCCATGAGCTGCGCCGAGACCTGGTAATAACGCTGATGCCTGGGCTGCACAATAATGGCCTGTGGACAAAGCTTCATTGCGGTCGCCATCGGCATTGCTGAGCGCACCCCGAAAGCACGAGCCTCGTAAGAGGCCGAAAGCACCACGGAGCGCCCCTGTGGAAAACCGACGATCACTGGCTTGGCGAGCAGTCCAGGATTTTCCAGCTGCTCCACGGCAACGAAAAAAGCATCCATATCGACATGCATAATCGTGCAGTCTCGATAGTCCTGCTGACTAGCCGACGGGGTCGGCCGCCCGACCCCCGGTTGCTGCCCCGATTCCGGCTGCGGTTGCTGAATATTCATCGCTCTCTCATCTTAGTTCTTGGCACCGACAGCTTTCCGGCGGGATCGCACAAGTCATCGCGAGAACCACCCCGCCCAGAGCACCGCTTAGAATGAAAAGGTGATTCGACTTCCACGAGCCCGCCGGGCCACTCTCGCCACCGCCGGAATCCTGCTCTGCGGATTGACGGTGGTCGGCTGCAGTAACTCAAATCCGCAGCCCGGTGAAACCTCACCTAGTAGCGCAAATACCAGTAGCGCAAGCAGCAGTGCTCAGCCAAGTAGCTCAAGCAGTGGCACGCCAACGAGCTCCGCGACCGCCTCGGAGACCCCATCTTCGAATGTCCAGTCCACAGTCAACGCACTGATCCCAGGCTTCCCAAAGACTCTCTTGCCACTGTTACCGGGGGCAACTGTAAAGCTGAGTGCAGTGGATAAGAGCACCACACCGGCGACCGCGTCATTGGTGGGCAGTACCACCTCCTCGAGCAGCGCAATAGTCGACTTCTACACCAAGGCGTTCAAGGCCCAGGGGTTCACTGCTTTACCGGGCGGCAATGTCGGCGCGGTGGTGAGTAAGGACTTCGTGCGTCAAAACGGTCAGGAGAGTGTCAACCTCTCGATCAGTTCAGAGGGCGGCAGCAGTACCTTCACGCTGGGCGCGAGCGTAGCGGTGGCCTCGCTGAAGTGAACCAGCCGACCGAACCGGATGCGACGATTTCGCGCCTCCAGGCCGAGTTCATCGAGCTGCTGGCAGAGGAACTGCAAGGTTTCCTCGCCGCTAAGCGGATCGAGCTACTCAAGATCTCGACGGATGCCCCGGCCCTAATCGATACCATTGCTGGCTTGGTTACCGGCGGTAAGCGAATGCGTGCCCTACTTTGCTATTGGGGTTGGCGTGGCGCGGGTGGACCAACTGACTCGACCGCACCTATTAGCAATGCTGGAGCGGCTCTCGAGCTGTTCCAGGCCGCGGCTTTAATTCATGATGACATTATTGACCGCTCGGATATTCGACGCGGCGCCCCGAGTGTGCACCGCCAGTTCAGCCAGCTCCATCAGCGCCAACGCTGGTCCTTGGACCCCGAGCGCTTCGGCCATGCGGCGGCGATTCTGGCTGGCGATCTGTGTCTTTCGTTCAGCGAAGAGGTTTTTGCCGAGGTAGCGGCGACCGTGGCAGCTCCAGCCGCCGCCCGGGCTCGCACGGTATTCAACACCATGCGAGCTGAGGTGATGGCCGGTCAGTATTTAGACATTCTGGAGGAAGTGGCCGGGCCATCTCGCGGCGCTGCCGGGGCGGTGGAGCGAGCCCAGTCAATCATTCGCTTCAAATCCGCTAAGTATTCCACTGAACACCCTCTGGTGCTCGGCGGTGCACTGGCTGGCGGCTCAGCTGAGTTGCTCCGTGGCTATTCCGATTTCGCGCTGCCACTCGGCGAAGCATTCCAACTTAGGGACGATATGTTGGGAGTCTTCGGCGATCCACAGAGCACTGGGAAGCCCGCCGGAGATGATCTGCGCGAAGGCAAACGGACGGTGCTGATCGGCTATACGCTACAGTTGGCGTCAAAAACCGAGGCCGAATTCGTCGACCAGCGCCTGGGCATACCCGATCTTCCGGAACCAGATATCGCTCGAATCAGGGAAATCATGCAGGAATGTGGTGCGGTGACCAGCACTGAGGCACTGATCGAGAGTTATCAACAAACAGCGATGACGGCTTTGCAAGCATTGCCGATTGACCAAACCAGTTCACGGGCGCTCGGCAGCATAGCGCAGGCCGCGGTGCAAAGAACTTCCTAGGTCTCGAGCGAGGCTTCGGAACGCAAATCCTGGTTACCAGGCGAGAGCTTGAGCTCGACGTCGAATCTCGGTCTTGCGGCCGGAATGCAGAGCGTCTATTGGCCGCCCCGGCAAGGAGTCATCAGGGGTGAAAAGCCAGCTGATCGCCTCTTCATCATCGAATCCGGCGTCAGCGAGCACCACCAAAGTACCCTTGAGGCTGTCCAGCACCTCATGCTCGCTAAAGAACTCAGCCGGTACAGCTCGGATCTTGCGGTCGCCAATCCGCAGAGCCAGCAGCGAGCGATCGCTAATCAGCGAATGCACTCGAGTGACTGCAATGTCGAGCAATTCAGCGACATCGGGCAGCGGTAGCCATTCCCCCACCAAGGCTTCCACTCCGTCGGCAGCGGAACTGGGCTGCAGGGAATCTTTTTCTGATGACACATTTTCAGTACTACTCACCCCTTAAGGTTGCCACATTTCTGCCAAATTTCGGCATTCGTAGTGGTCTAAGCAGGCGCATATCACAGACTTCGACACGCCGCACAATCAATCCGGAGGAAATTGAAAACCTTGTGATATGCGAAATTTAGTGTAAATTCACATTAGTCACATGAGAAACATAGATAACTTTGGCAACACCAGCCACAGACCTGAGGACAGGACATGACTTTGCCCCGTCAGTTCAAGAACGAAACCAGTAAGCGCAAGCAAATCGCCTTAGCGAGCACGGCAGCGCTGCCAGTGATCGCCCTCTCCTCCCTCGCCCTAGCGCAGCCTGCAATAGCCGCGCCCGCTGCAACCGAACTGCCGCCGACGACGCTGTCGCACGGAAAACTCAGTCTTGCGGTCACCGTGCAGTCCTCAGCAAATCGGGTACCCAGCTCGGCCTTGGCAAGTCAGGTACCCACGCTGCGCCCTTCCGTGACGGTGCCCAGCAGCTACACCATCCGTGCTGGCGACACGATTAGTGGTATCGCGGCGCGCTATCACCTGAATATGAACACGCTGCTCAAACTCAACGGTCTGGGCATTTCAACGATTATCTATCCCGGCCAGAAGATCAGGCTCAGCGGTTCGGTAGCTGTCGCAGCAGCTAAGCCGAACCCGAGTAAAGCTGCCGCTGCTAAGCCGACAGCTACTGCGGCTCCAGCAGCTAGCGGTAGCTACAAAATCAAAGCCGGCGACACCCTCAGCGGCATCGCAGCTCGTTACCGGATCAGCCTGAGCAGCCTACTGCAAGCCAACCGACTGAACATGAACAGCATTATCTACGCCGGGAAGAGCCTGAAGATCCCCGGCAAAACTGTGGCTGCAAGCAGCCAGCCAAGCAGTAAACCTGCCGCTGCTAAGCCGACAGCTCCAGCAGCTAGCAGTAGCTACAAAATCAAAGCCGGCGACACCCTCAGCGGCATCGCAGCTCGTTACCGGATCAGCCTGAGCAGCCTACTGCAAGCCAACCGACTCAGCATGAATAGCATTATCTACGTTGGCCGGAGTCTAAAGATCCCTGGTAGCGCGGCGGCTAGTAGCAGCCCGGCTACGCCCAGTAAGCCACTGGTACCAAGCACCTTTTTGAACTACACCTACCCCGAAGCTGTGGTCTCGCAGGCCAATAAAAACAAGGCAGCACTGCTGGCAGCTCCGGTGCCAAGTCCTGCGCAAATGCAGACCATTATCGCTAACACCGCACGGCAGATGGGGGTTGACCCGTCCTTAGCACTTGCCTTCGCCTGGCAAGAATCGGGTTTTAATGCACAGGCGGTTTCTCCGGCCAATGCCATTGGCGCCATGCAGGTGATCCCGTCCTCGGGCGAATGGGCCTCCCAGCTGGTAGGCAGACACCTCAACTTGCTCAACCCACAGGACAATGTGGTGGCTGGAATTGCCATTATTCGAGCCCTGGTCCGCACCTCCCCTAACCTCAAGCTGGCCATAGCAGGCTACTACCAAGGCCAGTACTCGGTCTCAAAGTACGGGATGTACAGCGACACCAAGCAGTACGTCGCCTCCGTGATGGCCTTGCAAAATCGGTTCCGGTAGGTCATTTACAGCGCAATATCCGCGCTGCTGGGTGTTGAATCCTGGGAGATTTCCGAACAACGCCTAGGATCGAAGAGTGCAAGATATCGGACCGGAACCGCTGCTCGGCAGATTAGTCGACCAGCGCTACAAAGTGCTGAGCAGGGTGGCGCGTGGCGGCATGGCCACTGTCTACCTGGCCACTGATCTGCGCCTGGACCGTCCGGTCGCGCTCAAGGTTCTGCACCCACACCTGAGCATGGACGACTCTTTTCTCGACCGTCTGGGCAGCGAAGCAAAGGCCGCGGCAAAGCTTTCGCACCCGCACGTGGTTGGCGTGCTAGATCAGGGCGAAGAGCTCATCGATGGCAATCGGCTGGCCTATCTGGTGATGGAGTACCTGCCTGGCCACACGCTGCGCGATGTTTTGCTCGCCCAAGGCTCGCTCACCCCGAGGCTGGCGCTGGCTTATCTCGATGCTGTCGTCGAGGGGCTGGCCGCAGCCCACCGAGCTGGCCTGGTGCACCGGGACGTCAAACCCGAGAATGTCCTGATCGCAGATGATGGCAGAATCAAAATCGGAGATTTCGGGCTGGCCCGCGCGGTGACCACCTCAACGAATACCGGAACTCTGATTGGCACCGTGGCCTACCTCTCCCCCGAGCTGGTAATGGGCAGGACCGCCGACGCACGTAGCGATATATATGCCATTGGCATCATGCTCTATGAGCTACTCACCGGTGAGCAACCGTTCCGCGGCGA
Source organism: Psychromicrobium lacuslunae (assembly GCF_000950575.1). Lineage (NCBI taxonomy): Bacteria > Bacillati > Actinomycetota > Actinomycetes > Micrococcales > Micrococcaceae > Psychromicrobium > Psychromicrobium lacuslunae. The sequence goes on along the minus strand of NZ_CP011005.1, from coordinate 607,169 downwards.
GGTGCCGATCCAAGTTGCCTATCAGCACGTCAACTCCTCAGTACCAGCCCCGTCAGCTGAGCTGCCGGGCCTAGCGGCAGACTTGGACGAACTGGTGCGCTGGTGCACCGAGGCCGATCCGGAAGACCGACCGCATGACGCCGACGCCCTGCTGGGCGAGTTACGCCACATTCGGACCACGCTCAGTGATGAGCAGCTAGACTACAGCAACTCCGCGGTCGTCAAGCCGACCCCGCCTAACTACCCGCCGACCGCCGCCATCTCCTCAGCACCTGGCGCCACTGAGGCGCTACCGCGAGCAACCGAGACCGAGGCGATTTCGAGGCCCACCGAGTTCCTTGACCGCTCGGTCCATCCGACGACTGTGCTGGATCGGGGCGCGGCTGCCGCAACAGCCCAGGGATCCTTCGACTCCCCAGCTGCCGCTCAGCTCAGTCCGCGCGCGGCGCGGGTCGCGGAAAAGAAAGCTCAGAAACAGGCCGCGCGCGAGGCCGCCCGTAACGCCGCTCGACCGGTGACCACGTTAAGGCATGGCAACACCCGCCGTCGCGGACTGATCTGGCTCATTCTGATCGTCATCTTAGCTCTCTTAGGCGGCACCGCCGGCTGGTTCTTCGGCTTAGGTCCGGGGGCACTAGCAACGGTGCCAGATCTCAAGAACAAGACCGTCTCGGAGGCCCAGGCGGCGTTACAAACTTTGGGTTTCAGTACCACACTGCAAAAACTCAATGATGAGAACATCGCCACCGACCGAGTGATCGCCACCGAACCGGCGGCGTTTGTGGAGCAACGCAAGTTTCAGCCCGTGGTGCTGAAGGTTTCGCTTGGACCAACGCTCTACACGGTACCGAATCTGGTGGCCGCGAATTTGGATGCCGCGAAATCTCAACTCAATCAGAATCATCTCGCACTCGGAAAAGTCAGCCAGCAATTTGATGAGAAGGTCCCTGCCGGCCAGGTGATCAGCCAAAATCCGGCGGCCGGTACTCAGAAGCGTGGAGCCACTCCGATCGATCTGCTGCTCTCTCAGGGACCCAAACCGATCCCGGTGCCTTCCGTGGTCGGTCAGACCCAGCAGAAGGCGAACGAAACTCTCGGCGGCCTCGGTCTCAAAGTCGTAGTGGCAGCTAATCAGGTTTTCGACTCCGATATCCCGGCCGGTTCGGTGGTCTCACAAGAGCCAAGTTCCGGCACTCTGCCCAAGGGGGGCACTGTCAACCTGGTGATCTCCAAGGGCCCCAAGATGGTGCTGGTGCCGAGCTTTGTTGGCCAGCAGATTGACGACGTCATCGCCCAATTGAAGAACCTCAAGCTCAAATACAATGTGACCGAGATTCTAGGTGGTTTCTTCGGTACGGTGCGAGCCCAGGATCCGATGAAGACTTCGGTGCCTGAAGGCACCGTGATCGAGCTCACCGTAGTCTGAACTCACAGCAGTCTAAACAGCCGGTACTTTCCCGGCCGTCGATCAACCACGCCCATCGTTCACGGCAGCAAAAAACTTCGGGGGGGGGTCCACTATTGAGCTAGTGGACCACCCGAAGTTACTAGGATTCAGGATTTGTTAGGATTCAGGATTTGCTAGGCTTCACGGATCGCTGCCCGCAGAGAGCTTAGCGGGAGGCCTGCGCCAATGCTCCGGAGACCAGGAAAGCCATCTCCAGCGACTGCATGTGGTTCAGCCGCGGGTCACAGACCGATTCGTAGCGGGTCAGGAAAGCTTCCTGATCAACCGGATCAGCACCGCCCAAGCATTCAGCGACATCGTCCCCGGTCATCTCCACGTGCATGCCTCCGGGGAAGGTCCCCAGGCCCTGATGCACCTCGAAGAAGCCACGAACCTCGTCAATCACATCGTCGAAGCGACGCGTTTTGTAACCATTGGGCGAGGTGACCGTATTGCCATGCATTGGATCGGTCACCCAGAGCACCTGGGCACCCGAGTCGGTTACCTTCTGTACCAAGGCGGGCAGTTTCTCCCGAATATTGGCGGCACCCATCCGGGTGATGAAGGTCAGCCGGCCCGGCTCACGGTTCGGATCCAGTTTGTCGATCAGCCGGAGCGCGTCATCACCGCTGGTGGTCGGGCCGAGTTTTACGCCGATCGGGTTCCGCACCCGGGACAAGAAATCCACGTGCGCCGAATCCAATTGCCGAGTACGCTCGCCGATCCAGAGGAAGTGCCCGCTGGTGGCGTAGGGGTTACCGGTCCGTGAATCGATTCGAGTCAAGGCCCGCTCGTAGTCCAAGAGCAGCGCCTCATGGCTGGCAAAGAACTCGGTACGCTTGAGCGCTTCAAAGTCTGAACCGCAGGCTTCCATAAACCGGATGGCCCGGTCGATTTCACCAGCCAACGATTCGTAGCGGGCATGCGCCGGGTTCTGGGTGAAGCCTTTGTTCCAATGGTGCACCAACCGCAGGTCAGCAAAACCACCTTGAGTGAAGGCACGGATCAGGTTCAGCGTGGAAGCCGAGGTGTGGTAGGCCTTGACCAGCCGGGAAGCGTCGTGACCGCGGGACTCCGGGGTGAAATCGTAACCATTGACCATATCGCCGCGGTAGGCGGGCAGCGTCACGCCGTCGCGGGTCTCCTCATTGGAAGAGCGCGGCTTGGCGAACTGTCCAGCCATCCGCCCCATCTTGATCACCGGAAGTGACGCGCCGTAGGTCAGTACCACTGCCATCTGTAGGATGGTGCGCACCCGGGCGCTGATCCGATCAGCTGTCGCCGCGTCGAACGTCTCAGCGCAGTCCCCGCCTTGCAGCAAGAAGGCCTTGCCTTGAGCCGCTTCGGCCAGTCGCCCGCGCAGAACATCGACTTCACCAGCAAAAACCAATGGTGGCAGGCTGGAAAGGTCCTTGATCGAAGCCTGATAGACATCCTCATCCTGCCAACTTGGCTGCTGCGAAATCGGCAACGAGCGCCAGGCATCCAGACCCGGGTAGTTCGCTGCTCCTGCCTGGCCGAGCCGGGCTGCAGAGTCAATGAAATTGTTTGGCATGGTTTGAGTCAGATCTTGCACGAGATAAGCCTAGTTGTTCTCGGCCTGCAATGAGACCTTGGCGCGTAATCTACGCTGCAGGCGGATAATATTTGGACTCAGAACTCAGCTAGCGGCTTCCTCCGGCTTATCGCTCGCGGTATTCTCGGCACCGGCTTTTCCGTCTTCGGCGTGATCCGGGGCCAGCTCTGCCGCAGCAACGCCTGGACCAGGATCTTCGCGCAGCGGGCTGCTCGCGGCAGCGGCCGTAACTGTGCCTTTCGTTTCGCCAGCTTTCCGAGCCGCTTGACGTTCCTTGACCGTGCTGGCATAGGCATCAACATACTCTTGCCCGGAGAGTCTCATGAGTTCATACATAATCTCGTCGGTAACGCTGCGCTGCACAAAACGATCGTCTTCCAGTCCCTGATAACGACTGAAATCTAGTGGTTCGCCAAAAATCATCCCGATCCGACGAATATTTGGCAGCTTCCGGCCAATTGGCTGCACCTTATCGGTGCCGATCATTGCTACCGGGATCACCGGTACACCGGCACTGAGCACCAGTTTCGCCACTCCGACCTTGCCCCGGTAGAGCTTAGCGTCGGGGCTTCTGGTGCCTTCCGGATAGATGCCGAGCAAACCACCCTTAGCGAGCACCTCGGCACCGGTGCTGAGCGAGTTAGCCGAAGCCGCTCCACCAGAGCGATCCATTGGCAATTGGTTGGTGAGCCGGAAGAACAGCGCGGTCAGCTTACCCTTCAGGCCAGCTCCAGTGAAGTACTCCGATTTGGCCAAGAAAATCACCGGCCTCGGCACCATCAGCGGCATGAAAATTGAATCCGAGAAGGACAAGTGATTGCTGGCCAGGATGGCCGGACCGGAGTCGGGGATGTTATCCAGCCCCTTCACCCACGGACGGAAGAGCAGCTTGAGCAAAGGACCCAAGAAGATCTTCTTCAGTACCCAATAAAACACATTTCGCCTTTTCTGCCGCGGCGCATCATTATCGGCCGCAGTGATCTGCCGCCGAGCATCCTGCAACCATACTCTAGTGAGATATTCTGCTAAAAGGGATACCCTCAGCGATATCACTGTGGACAACGTGAGGCGAGTAGCGTGCATGAACCTTTGATCACCGCCGGGCGCGGCGAACTGTCACGAATCGGCGTCGTGGTCTGTCACGGCTTCACCGGCTCACCGGAGAGCATGCGGCCCTGGGCGGAGCACCTAGCCGCAGCCGGGTTCGCAGTGAATATGCCGCTGCTGCCCGGACATGGCACCAGCTGGGAAGAACTCAGCAGAACCCCATGGCAACAGTGGTACACCGGAATTGAAGCGGCCTATTTTGAGCTCAGCAGCCGTTGTGACAAGGTCTTTATTGCCGGGCTCTCGATGGGCGGAGCGCTCGCCCTGCGGCTTGCAGAGCACCATCCGGTGGCGGGTTTGGCACTTGTTAATCCTGGTCTCACCGCCGCCGACCCGCGCGCAAAACTAGCCGGTCTATTACGCCACGTTGTCAAAAGTGTGCCAGCTATCGGCAATGACATTATTAAGCCCGGCATGGAAGAACACGCTTACCCGCGCACTCCGGTCGCGGCCGTGCATCAGTTGAACCTGCTCTTCAAGGACACCACGAAGAATCTGAACTTGGTCACCGCACCGACCATTCTGTTCAGGTCAAGCGTTGATCACGTGGTGCCTGACTCCTCGGTCACCGCCATTAAGGCAGGAATAACCAGCCCCGATTTACGCATTGTGCCGCTTTCCAGGAGCTACCACGTAGCAACCCTCGACCATGATGCCGAAAAGATCTTCACCGAGTCTGAGTCGTTCTTCAGGGAGATCGCCGGTGTCTGACGCACCTCAGGGACCAGGTCGGTCCAAAGACGAAGGCGAGCCGCCAGAGGAGCCCACCGATGATGAGGTCTGGCAGGATCTAGTCTCACGCCTGCAGGGTGACTCCGATCAGAGCATTTTTGGCTCCGAGGAAGGTCGCGAGTCAGAGTTGCCAGGCACTGAGCAGAGTGAGCAGAGTGAGCACCGCTCGAGTTTTCGGCAGTTCGACCCGCTCAATGTGCAGGCTGCCGCCGAACCCGAACAGGCTCCGGCAGCTGGTCCCCGTGACTACGAGCTAAGCGACGATGAGGAAGACTTTGTGCCCGCTGAGCCGGCCTCGCTCGCCACGGTGGAACCATCCATCGCACTGGCCTGGCTCGGTGCTGCGGGAATGCCGGTCGCTTTACTTTGCGCTGCAATTTTTTGGCGAGACGCACCGCTGATGCTGATCATTGCCGCCATCGCGGCGTTCTTATTGTCGGTCGGCTATCTGATTTACCGGCTGCCCGGTCATCGCGATCACGACGATGACGGCGCACAGGTCTAGCGTTGCGCTCCGCCTGCCTCACTGATCCGTAGGCTTCGAGAGAGATCTGCGGCGCCAATCATGCCGGCCGCCGCCCCGAGTTCTGCAAGTTCGATGGCGGCCGCGGGCCTGAAGCCTCTGCCGGTCAAATTCCGCTTAAAGGCGCGCTGCGTCGGAGCTAGCAAAAGCTCTCCCGCCTCACAGAGCCCGCCGCCCACCACGAACATTCCCGGGTCGAGTGCCGCTGCCAGGTTAGCTAGGCCAAGGCCCAGCCAAGAGCCAATGTCTTCGATGAGTTCAATTGAGGCAGCGTCTCCTTGCCTAGCCCGCTCGGTCACCACCGCTCCCGTGATAGCGTCAATATCGCCGTCCACGGCACGCAAAATCTCCTGCGCTACCGGCGAATTGGCACGGGCCAGCTCGCGGGCTTCCCGGCCGAGCGCATTGCCCGAAGCATACTGCTCCCAGCATCCCCGATTGCCACACTCGCAGCGATGCCCGCCAGGCATAATCACTTGGTGGCCGAACTCCCCGGCAACACCGAATCGGCCGCGCTCCAGTCGGCCATCCATCACCATGGCTCCGCCGATACCGGTGCCTAAGGTGATACACACCAACCGGCTCTCGCCGCGCGCCTTGCCGAACTTCCACTCCCCCCAGGCAGCACCGTCGGCATCATTGGTAAGCATCACCGGGCGGTTCAGCAGGCGCTCCAGGTTCTGCCGGAGTGGTTCATTCCGCCAGGCCAGGTGCGGGCTAAACAATACGGTACCGCCGCTGAGATCCATCCACCCCGCTGCCCCGATACCCACCGAGCCAATCGGATAATCAGCGCCGAGCTCGGAGACCAGCTCCACGATAGTTGCCTCAACCGCTCTCGGATCGCTGCCATGGGTAGGTCTACGCAGCTCCGCCAGCACCGTGCCCTGATCGTCCACCACCCCGGCAGCCACCTTTGTGCCACCAATATCGATGCCGATTGCCAATGCTGAACCTCGATATTCGGGTGTTAGTGAACTCACAGCCTTATTCTAGAAGGTAGTTGGGAAACTCGGCCTTGCACAGTAAAGTTACTGATCAGTAGATATCGAGGGAGCTATCAGTGAAAGAAATTTCCGTACCGGCAGTAGTCACCGTCCCAGAGCAGAGCAATAGCACTGATTTACTGGAGCGCCAGGCTAAGGATCCCGCTAATCGCGCCCTCTTTGCGGTGCTCGATGACAGTGGCAATTGGCGAGATATCCGAGCCACCGAATTCCGGGCGGACGTGATCGCCCTGGCCAAGGGGCTGATTGCCAGCGGTGTAAACCCCGGCGAACGGGTTGGCATTATGTCCCGCACCCGTTACGAATGGACCCTCGTCGATTTTGCGATCTGGTACGCCGGAGCGGTTTCGGTGCCGATTTATGAAACCTCGGCTGCCAGCCAGGTGGCCTGGAATCTCGCGGATTCCGGTGCGGTCGCTGCTTTCGGCGAAGCGGATTCGCATTTAGCCACTATTCGCCAGGCAGTGCAGGCGGAGAGCCTGGACGCCGTAAAGCAGTTCTGGAAGATGTCCGATGACGGACTGGACGAATTGCGGCAGGCTGGCCGCGAGATTGCCGACGAAGAGGTGGAGAAGCGCCGCTCCGCTGCCGGGCTACGCGATGTCGCCACCTTGATCTACACCTCTGGCACCACCGGGCGCCCCAAGGGTGCTGAGATCACGCACGGCAACTTTGTCGAGCTTTCTGATAATGCGCTTGGCGTACTCTCCGAGGCAGTGGCCACTGAAGGTGCGCAAACCATTATGTTCTTGCCCCTGGCACACGTTTTTGGCCGCTTCATCGCCATTCTGAATGTGGCCGGCGGTTCGCGCACCGCGCATACCCCCGATATTAAGAACTTGCTCTCCGATTTCCAGAGCTTCAAGCCCACCTATATTCTGGCCGTCCCTCGGGTCTTCGAGAAGGTCTACAACTCAGCGGTACTGAAAGCGGAGTCCGAAGGCAAGGGCAAGATTTTCGGCAAAGCAGCCGAGACCGCTATTGAGTATTCCAAAGCTCTGCAACAGGGCAAAGTGCCGTTCCTCCTCAAGCTCAAGCATGGCCTGTTCGATAAACTCGTCTACTCGAAGTTGCGGGCCGCTATGGGCGGCCAGCTGCAATACGCGGTCTCCGGTGGCGGGCCGCTCGGTCAGCGCCTCGGCAACTTCTTCTACGGCATCGGCATTACCGTGCTGGAGGGCTACGGGCTGACCGAAACTACAGCCCCGGTCACGGTGAACCGTCCCGATCTGATCAAAATCGGCACCGTGGGTCGACCATTGCCCGGTAATGCGGTCAAGATTGCCGAGGACGGGGAAATCCTGGCCAAGGGTGTCTCGGTGATGCGCGGCTATTTCCACCGTGATGATCTAAGTGCCGAAGCCTTTGTCGATGGCTGGTTCCGCACCGGCGATATCGGTCAGCTGGACGAGGACGGCTTCCTGAGCATCACCGGCCGGAAAAAGGAGATCATTGTCACGGCAGGCGGCAAAAATGTTGCTCCGGCGCAATTGGAGGATCAGATTCGCGCCGATGCCTTGGTCTCACAGTGCGTGGTGATCGGCGAAGGCAGACCCTTTATTGCCGCACTGGTCACTCTGGACGAAGAAGCCCTGCCACAGTGGGCCAGCCACCACGGCTTGGATCAGGGAATTTCGGTGCAGGACGCAGCACAGAGCCAGGTCGTGCTCGACGCCATTCAGAAGGTCATTGACCGGGCCAACAGCTCGGTCTCGCACGCCGAAGCGATTAAGTCCTTCCGTATCGTGCCCACGGATTTCACCGAGACCAGCGGCCATCTGACACCTTCGCTGAAGATTAAACGCGCCCAGGTGCTCAAGGATTTCGACGGCGTGGTCGAGGAAATCTATTCGGCCCCGAAACCGGCCTGAGCAAACTGGCTCATTGAGCGAGTTTGGCCCCGGACGTCGCTGACGTCCGGGGCCAAACTCGTTAAGAATGCTGTTTAGAGCCCCTGCAACTCATCCACGGTAAGCGCCGCCAGCTCGATGACCGCAGCCTTTGTTGCCGGGTTCAGCCGATTCAGATCAACTCGGCTGCCCTCCGCCAAATGCTTGTCATAGGGTAACCGGATCACCGATTTAACCCGGGAGCGGAAGTGGTCTTCGATCTGGTCAATATTGACCCGGGTGCCCTCCCCGGCAGACATATTGACTACCACGATGGCTTTGGCCACCAGGTCCTGCCGACCGTGCGCTTCCAACCAGGAAAGCGTCTCCGAGGCTAGTCTGGCCTCATCGACGCTACCTCCAGATACCAAGACCACGGTATCGGCCTTCTCAAGGGTGCCCTTCATCACTGAGTGCACCATGCCGGTGCCAGAGTCAGTAAGGACGATCGAGTAGTAACGGCTCAGAATATCTGTTACGGCTCGGTAATCAGCATCGTCAAAGGCTTCGGCGATGGCCGGATCGGTATCGGAAGCAAGCACATCGAGGCGCGAGCCGTCACGGGCTACATAACTGGCTAGCTCGGAGAAGCTGTTCACTGTGAACCGGTTCCGCACCAATTGCCGCGCGGTGTGATCTGCTCGGCCTGGCGAGCGGTCCGAGAGGGTGCCGCGATCCGGGTTTGCATCCATTGCAATCACTCGGTCTTCGCGCATATTGGCGAGCACCATGCCAAGCAAAGTGGTCACCGTGGTCTTGCCTACGCCGCCCTTACGCGAGAGCACCGGAATATAACGAGTTCGCTGGCCGAGCCTAGCGGCGATCCGGTGTTCCATCACTCGTTGTAAGCGGACCTTGTCCGAATCCCCGACGTTGATGTAGCCGAAGGAGCCCTGATACAACCAGCGCCGCCAGCCCGCCACCGGCGGGGTTTGCGGGCTCTCCAACAGCCGATCTGCGGTCAGCGCGGCAGCGGGCTCAGGCTTGCCTTGCTGATCCTGCCCACGACGGGCGCTGCTACGCTGCGCTTCGCTGTCGTTCTGTAGCGACGTTTCAGCCGTGGCCGAAAGCTTGAGCTGCGAGCCACTGGGCTGCCAATTGCTCTCTCGGGCAGTTGGCTCCCCGGCCCTTGAAACACTCGTTCCAGACTCACCGACCAACTGCTCACTAGCTGCCTGCTCAGTGACCAACTCTTCAGCCTCCGGCTGCACAACTAACTGCTGCTCCGATTCGGACGCAACGGACTGGGCCGTCTTTGAGGCCGGTTCAACGGCGGCTTCCGGTTCAGTCGAATCCCCGGCTGCTGGTTCAAGCTCCGACGGCTTGGCCGAAGCCTCATCACCCGTTGAGGCAACCGAATCCTCGGCATCAACCGAGACGATCACCTCGGTAAAGCTGCTAACGACGCCGGTGCTCGATGGATCGGCCGCACTGTCACTACTCAGCTCGCCGTGGCTAGGCTCAGTCTTCTCGGTCTCCGTTGGCATGACTCTTTCTTCTCTCTTTGCCGGGCGACTCAGCTCAGACACGATACCTGAGTCAAATCAGCACTTACCCTAGCGCACAGCCCGGTCAGAGCGCTAAAACAGCGAAATCTTAGCTCTCCACTACCAGCAAGAGATCTCCGCCATTGACCTGCTCCACCTGAGAGATCGCTGCCCGGCTCACCCTTCCGGCCACCGGCGTGGTGATCGACGCCTCCATCTTCATCGCCTCGATGGTCGCCACGGTATCCCCGGCTGCCACGGTGTCCCCCACCGCAGCGACCAGGGTGACCGCTCCGGCAAAGGGTGCAGCAACCTGACCGGGTACCTGTGGGTCAGCCTTCTCGGCGGACTTCACCTTAGATTCAATGCTCTTATCCCGTACGCTCACCGGACGAGACTGGCCATTCAGGGTGCACATCACCAGCCGCATGCCCTTTTCGTCGGGATCGGAAATCGCCTCCAGTGAAGCAATCAGCCGAACTCCCTTACCCAACTCAATCACGTGCTCCTGGCCACGTTGCAGGCCGAAGAGATAGTCCCGGGTGTCGAGCACCGAGACATCCCCGAAGGTGTCCCGGACGGTCTGGAATTCCTGAGTGGGCCCGGCAAAGAGCAACCGGTTTAAGGTGCCGCGCCGACTCGCCGAGTCCCCTGCCAGACCGGCACGGTCCTGTTCGTTCAACTCGACCTTACGGGGTTTGACCGCCCGTCCTTGCAGCGCCTTGCTACGGAACGGCTCCGGCCAGCCACCGGGCGGGTCGCCCAATTCTCCGGAGAGGAAGCCAATCACTGAATCCGGAATATCGTAGTTCTGCGGATTCTGCTCGAAGTCGGCGGGGTCGGCCCCCAGCCCCACTAAATGCAGCGCAAGATCGCCCACCACCTTGGAAGAGGGCGTCACCTTCACCAAATGCCCTAGAATCCGGTCGGCGGCGGTGTACATATCTTCAATTGCCTCGAACCGCTCTCCCAGTCCCAGCGCGATGGCCTGTTGACGGAGGTTGGAGAGCTGTCCACCGGGAATCTCGTGTTGGTAGACCCGGCCGGTGGGTCCCGGCAGGCCGGATTCGAAAGGTGCATAGACCCGGCGAATGGCCTCCCAATAGGGTTCGAGTGCGCTCACCCCGGCGAGCGAAATACCGGTATCCCGTGGCGTGTGCGCCAGGGCGGCCACCAGCGCGGAGGCCGAAGGCTGGCTGGTGGTACCAGCCAACGCCGCTGAGGCAACGTCAACCGCATCTACCCCGGCGTCTACAGCGGCCAGTAGCGTTGCCAGCTGGCCGCCTGCGGTGTCGTGAGTGTGCAGATGCACGGGGAGCTCGAAACGCTCGCGGAGCGCGCCGACTAGCTTCGCGGCAGCCGCTGGTCGCAAAAGCCCTGCCATATCCTTAATCGCCAGGATATGCGCTCCCGCTTCGACGATTCGGTCGGCGAGTTCCAGATAGTAATCGAGAGTGTAGAGCTTCTCCTCAGGATCCAGCATGTCCGAGGTGTAGCAGAGCGCCACTTCGGCGACAGCGGTTCCGGTGGCCCGCACCGCTTTGATCGCTGGTGCCATTTGATTGACGTCATTGAGCGCATCGAAGATCCGGAAAATATCGATACCGCTGGCCGCTGCTTCCTGCACGAACGCCTCGGTGACATCTTCCGGATACGGGGTGTAGCCAACCGTGTTACGGCCGCGCAACAGCATTTGTAGGCAAACATTCGGCAGTGCCTGACGGAGCGCGGAGAGCCGCTCCCACGGGTCTTCGCCAAGGAAGCGCAGCGCGACGTCGTAGGTGGCGCCGCCCCAGGCCTCAACCGAGAGCAGTTCCGGAGTCAGTGCCGAGACCGCTGGACCGGCAGCCAATAGGTCCTTGGTGCGTACCCTGGTTGCCAGTAGGGACTGATGCGCGTCCCGGAAGGTGGTGTCGGTGACAGCCACGGCTTGCTGTTCGCGGAGCGCTTTGGCGAAGCCTTCGGGGCCAAGTTCTTGCAGGCGTTGACGGGAACCAGCGGGCAGCTCCCCCTCGGGCAACGCCGGCAATTTGAGCGCTGGGTCAGCGTGCACCTTCAACTCACCGTGCGGCTTATTGACAGTGACGTCGGCCAGCCAGCTGAGCAGCTTGGTGCCGCGGTCGGCTGAAACGTGAGTCTTGAGCAGCTCTGGTCGTTCCTCGATGAAAGAGGTTGCTACATTGCCAGCGACGAAATCGGGGTCGTCGAGCACCGACTGCAGGAAGGGGATATTGGTGGAGACACCACGAATCCGGAACTCGGCGAGGGCGCGGCGAGCCCGGGCGACGGCGGTCGGGTAATCCCGGCCGCGGCAGGTCAGCTTGACCAGCATGGAATCGAAGTGCGGCGAAATTTCTGCCCCGGAATAGACAGTTCCGCCGTCCAAACGGACTCCCGCGCCACCGGCGGAGCGGTAACCGGTGATTTTACCGACGTCGGGTCGGAAGCCGTTCGCCGGGTCTTCGGTGGTGATCCGGCACTGCAGCGCGGCACCTTTAATGGCCACCGTCTCTTGGCTTAGTCCCAAATCTGCCAGGGTGGCACCGGCGGCGATCCGCATTTGGGCTTGCACCAGATCCACATCGGTGATTTCTTCGGTGACCGTGTGCTCCACCTGAATTCGCGGATTCATCTCAATGAATACATGCTGGCCGGCCCGCTCCCCCGCGGTATCGACCAAAAATTCCACGGTGCCGGCATTAACGTAGCCAAGCGCCTTGGCGAAAGCCACCGCGTCCCGGTAGAGAGCTTGCCGAATAGAGTCATCAAGCTCCGGTGCCGGCGCGATCTCAATCACTTTCTGGTGCCGACGCTGCAGGGAACAGTCCCGCTCGAAGAGGTGCATCACATTGCCCTGGGCATCGGCCAAGATTTGCACCTCGATGTGCCGCGGCCGGAGCACTGCCTGCTCCAGGAACATCGTCGGGTCGCCGAAAGCTGCATCCGCCTCACGCATCGCAGCCTTGAGCGCCTCGGGTAAGTCTTCTCGGGTTTCTACCCGGCGCATGCCACGGCCACCACCACCGGCGACTGCCTTGGCGAAGATCGGGAAACCAATCTCGTCCGCGGCGGCTAATAGTTCATCAAGATCTTTGGACGGCTCTGAGGACTTCAAGGTCGGCACGCCCGCCGCTTTGGCGGCCTTAAGCGCTGAAACCTTATTTCCGGCCAGTTCTAAAACTTCGGCCGGCGGGCCGACGAAAGTAATGCCGGCTGCTTGGGCGGCCCGGGCCAGATCCGGGTTCTCACTCAGGAAACCGTAGCCGGGGTAGATAGCGTCCGCCCCAGCCTCCTTGGCGACACGAACGATCTCAGCGACATCGAGATAGGCCCGAACCGGGTGGCCTTCCTCACCAATCAAGTAAGCTTCATCGGCCTTCTGCCGATGGATCGAGTTCCTGTCCTCCTGCGGGAAAACCGCAACGGTATTCGCCCCGAGTTCGTAACTGGCCCGGAAGGCACGGATCGCAATTTCACCGCGATTGGCCACCAAAATCTTGGAAAACATGTCATTCCCCTCAGCAAGCTTTACCGGCATCCGCAGGCCCTCAACATATGATGAGAAGAAGCTGCGCGAAGTTTCCACAGTATTCTATGTTGAGCTGAGGTGTCCTAGGACACACAAAGCGTAGTGTGAAGTTGAAGTCGATGACAGGATCTCGAGTGCAGGTAGTCAGTATTAGCTCCCTCAAGGGTGGCGTGGGCAAGACCTCAGTGACTCTGGGCCTTGCCTCGGCGGCATTGTCCGCGGGGATTCCGACCTTGGTAATCGACCTGGATCCGCACGCCGATGCCACTACCGGCCTGAGCGTCAATGCCAGCGGCCAACAAGATATCGGCCAGATGTTACGCAGCCCGCGGCGCGCTGAGCTGGCAGCGAATGTGGTGCCGAGTGGCTGGGTTGAACAGGCCAGCAAACGACAGCCTGCCGGGCAGCGTTCGGTGCTCGACGTAGCGGCGGGCTCGGCTTATTCCGGAATTTATGACCGTCCGGATCTGAGTCGCCGCGATCTTCGTCGGCTTTCCGCGGTATTAGCCGGTTTAGACCGTCAAGAACGAACGATCGCGGGCAAGCCTCGCTATGAGTTGGTGCTGATTGATTGCCCGCCATCGCTCAATGGCTTGACCAGGATCGCCTGGACTGCCTCAAATCGGGTGTTGTTGGTTGCCGAGCCGGGACTCTTCTCGGTCGCCGGAACTGAGCGAACCTTGCGGGCCATCGAACTGTTCCGCAATGAATTTGCCCCCGCCCTCTCAGCTGCCGGCATTGTCGCCAATCGGGTGCGCAGTGCCTCGGCTGAGCACAGCTATCGGCTGAGCGAAATGTCAACCATGTTCGGCCCGCTATTGCTCAGCCCGACCATTGCCGAACAGGCTAACTGGCAGCAGATTCAGGGCGCCGCCCGGTCGATCCATCACTGGCCCGGGGACGCAGCTAAGACGGCCGCGGAAGCCTTTGACGAGTTACTCAAGAAGGTGCTCGATAGCGGCCAGCAGCGCCGACGCGGCTAGTCGGTTAGCTCACTTAGTGCCGAGTGCCGCTCTTAAAAACAAAAAAACAAAAAACCGCCGGTGGTTGCCGGCGGTTTTTTCATTGGAATCTTAGGAAATTTTCCGGGCTGCCCGGCGTTTGCTCAGTTCATCATCAGGGAAAGACTGATCTTCAGCGTGCTCGCTGGGCAGATCGGAAAGGCTGCCTTCAACTTCGCGCCACACCTTGCCCACGGCGATACCAAAAACACCCTGGCCACCCTGCACTAAGTCAATAACTTCATCTGCCGAGGTGCATTCATAAACCGAAGCGCCATCGCTCATCAGCGTAATCTGGGCCAGATCATCCACCCCACGTTCACGCAGGTGATCCACTGCCGCTCGGATTTGCTGGAGTGATACCCCCGTGTCAAGCAGCCGCTTGACCACCTTGAGTACCAAAATGTCGCGGAAGCCATAAAGGCGTTGCGAACCGGAACCAGCCGCCCCACGTACTGTCGGCTCAACCAGTCCGGTCCTGGCCCAATAGTCGAGCTGACGATAGGTAATGCCAGCCGCTTTACAGGCGGTGGGGCCGCGGTAGCCAGCGTCCTCGTCAAGGAGAGGTAGATCCTCGGTAAAAAGCAGTCCTTGCGCACCGACCGGTATGACCGTGCTTGGATTGACGGCTTGTTTCAGCTCGCCAGCCTCGCCTTTCGGACTCATCGGACCCTCCATTTATAAAGCTCTCTCAAAGCCCCCCGGGGAAGACACATCCGAGCCTCATCGACACTGTGATGAAAGTTCATCGGTGTAACTTCTATCTCCAGTGTGACGAAACATTGACGGACATGCAATGGGAGCTGTCTTATTCGACGTTAGAACCGTGAGGCGGATTGGTCAAAGACCTGCGAAAAAATCTTCCGGCGTGTCGAAAGTTTAACGTTCAGCTTTAAGGTGAGGTCCGGCTCAGTTGGCGAAGTCTTCCGGATCGACATCATCCAAAAAAGCCCGGAACCGCTGAACTTCTTGCTCAGCGTCTTGCGGCTCGTCGTCATCGGCGTCGCTGATCAGCACGCCGGCTTCTTCCATCACCTCATCGCTACACCAAATCCGGCATTGAGCCCGCTGGGCAATGGCGAGGGCGTCCGAGGCCCGAGAATCGATTGAGGTGCCATCGTCAAGCAGCAGTTTGGCGAAAAAAACCGCGTCTTCAACCGCAGAAATGGTTACATGAGAAACGTTTCGCCCCAGCGCAATAATCACGTTATGGAGCAAATCATGGGTCAGCGGCCTCGGCGGTTTGAGACCCTGCTGGGAAATCGCAATGGCGGAAGCTTCCGGGGTGCCAATCCAAATCGGCAAGTGGCGCTCGCCATGCAATTCCTTAAGTAAAACCAAAGGCTGACTGGACGGCATCTCGATCCGCACGCCGAGCAGTTCCAGCTCAATCATTCAAGTAGCCTTTCAGCAAGCGGCTCAACTATCCATTCTGGCTATATGCCCTTGGACCAGGGCAGAATGCAAAGAAAGGCATAGCTCGCTGATTTCCCGGGCTGCCTCGGCCGCTCGGGCTTGCGAGGCACCGTCGCGGCGAGAGGTTAGCGGAGAGACAGCGCGCTCCACCAGACCGAATTCACGTTCCGCAGCGGCTTGAAATGGCCGTAAATGCCGAGGCTCTAAGCCGTGGGCGGCGAGCGCTGCGCAGGCCTTGGTGACCCTCAGCGCATGGTCATCAAAAAGGCCGCCCATGCTGCTGATCAGGCCAAAGCTGACGAGCGAGTTAATGAGTTCCGCGCTTGCCCCGGACTCGCTGCGTAGCTGATCGGCACTCAGCTTGCGGGCTCGTCCGGTGATCTCAGCGGCAAGCTCCTGATTGACCATCCGGGGTGCAATTGATGCGCTGACCCCCGGCGGCACATTTTCCGGCCCCTCACCCCGGTCGATGGCGTCCAGATAGTCACGAATCACCTTGAGCGGCAGGTAATGATCGCGCTGTAAGGCCAGCACGAAACGAAGACGTTCAATATGAGATTCGGTGAACTGGCGATAACCAGCTGGTGTTCGCTGCGGGGTGACCAGTCCCTTTTCTTCATAAAAACGGATCTTTGAAGCAGTCACCGAGGGAAAATCCTCGCTGAGCTGTGCTAGCACCTCGCCGATATTGAAAATTACCGGCCGGCCAGCATGCCCGCGAGCGGTACTGAGATTACGTGCGCCTTGCAAACTCATCAAGGTCCCTACGCTGCGGGGCTCGCGTAGTAGGTCAAACGGAATTTACCAATCTGCACCTCATTACCGCTGCGCAGTAATAGTGAGTCCACCCGGTCGCCATTTACATAGGTGCCGTTCAAGCTTCCGGCATCAACCACTCGGAACCCGTTCGCCTCGCGGCGGAACTCAACATGCCGTCGGGAGACCGTGACATCGTCAAGGAAGACGTCGGCGTCCGGGTGACGACCCGCCAGAGTCACCTCGGAATCGAGGAGAAAGCGAGCTCCCTGGTTAGGTCCCGCGTGGGCGATCAAGAGCGCCGAGCCCTGGGGCAGTGCCTCCACCGCGGAGAGCTCCTCCGCACTCAGATGCGGTGGAATGACCTGTTCCACCGCAGTGGCCGGAAAGTGTATCGAGGTGGTCTCCGAGGCATTGGGCAGCTGGCCCTCTTCCGGCGTCGTGTTCACGGCGTCGTCCTCATTGCCAACCATGTCTCTCTCCCCGTTTTAATCTGTTTTGCAGCGTGAGCTGCATGAGTTATCTGCATTAGCTACCCTCAGTGCTGAAGGTATTGGTCTAGCCTACCTGCTGTTCGTACTCCGCCGCACTGAGCAAAGTCTGATGCGTGGATAGATCTGCCAATTTGATCTCCAATAACCAGCCCTCGCCATAAGGATCTGAGTTGATCAAGGCCGGATCGCCATCGAGTGCCTCATTACGGCTCACTACTTCACCGCTCAACGGGGCGTAGATATCACTCACGCTTTTAGTTGACTCAACCTCACCGATCACCTCATTGCCGGTCACCGAACTACCCGCTTCCGGTACCTGCACGTAGACCACATCGCCGAGCGCATCCTGGGCGAAATCGGTGATGCCTACTCGAACTACACCATTCTGATCGGGCTCAGAAACCCACTCGTGTTCGGCGGTATAAGAAAAATCGGCGGGAATGTTGCTCATCAGAGGCCTTTCTAAGTTATGACTGTCTTGGTGCTGTCTTGGCGATGTCGTGGTGCTGCATCCAGTCAACAGCTAGGCTGCCAATCAGGCAAGTGGTGAAATGATGAAACCGCGAAACTACGAAACTACGAAACACAGAATTGTTCAGACGTTAATAACGAGGGGGCTAAGGCATGGCAACGCATTCGATCGGAACCATTCAGACCGAGGGCGAGACGAAATGGCTGGTTTTGGAACGCCAGCTGTCGGGCAGTAAAGAAGCTACCTGGCGAGCCATTACCGATCCGGCCTTGCTGGATCGTTTCATTGGCCGTTGGGAGGGCGATCCGAGTAGCGGCGAGGTGAGTTTCTTCATGACCGCTGAAGGTTCCACCGAGGCATCGACATACCGGGTGCTGGAATGTTCGCCCACCGAGAAACTCATTGTCGAGTCGGATTTCATGGGAACCGTCTGGCACCTGCAACTCACCGTGCAGGACAACGGCGGAGCCAGCAGCCTGCGCTTCGCGCAGCGGATCGATGATGGCATCACCCTCTCCGATGTTGGCCCCGGGTGGGAGTACTACCTAGATCGCCTGGTCGCGGTGGAGTCTGGCGAGTCCGTCGACTCAATCGTTTGGGACGATTACTACCCCTCCGCCGCCTACCAGGCGCTACAGGGCTAGTCGCGGTGTGTTGCCGGTCAGCGTACCTTTTTGATCGGCAACACACACAGCGCGCCGAGCACGGCCATCACCACGGCGGCTATAAAGAGCGCCCGGTAATTGCTGGCACCGCCACCAATGGCCAGTAATGGCACCGAGATCACGGGGACCAGGACCTGAGCGAGCAGATAGGACAAGGCCACCACGCCGAGGTCCTTGCCCGCTTCAGCCTTGCCGGGCAACACCTCGGTCATCAGCGCCACATCGACCGAGATAAAAGCGCCCTGAGCCATCCCGGCAATGGCTATGCCGATCAAGAATTGCGGGATGTCGTGAGCGGCAATCGCGACGCTCAAGCCGATCGCGGTAAGCAGCACCGAAGTCCAGATGAAGACCTTCCTTCGGCCGGTGCGATCTGAAAGCCAGGCCGAGATCATCGTGGTCAGCAGGGCAGCCACCGAGTAGACGGTGAGTACGGTGCCGACAGTGGTGGCCGCCTGATCGCTCGGGACCTTGAGCTCGTCAATCAGATAGTTCAGCATGAAAGTGGCAATAGGCACGATTGACATGGTGACCAGCAAGCGGCACCACCAGGCCCAGGCGAAATCTGGAAACTTGATCGGATTGACCCAGTAACTAGAGAGCAAGCCTCGCAAATCAAGTGGAGCGGGCCGCTCGGTACGCACAATATCGCGCAGCACTAAGACCAGACCGACCGTGGCCAGCAAGCCGATCAACACCGGTACGCCGAACCACCAGATCGGACCGGCGGGCAAGGAACCGATCAAGAAGCTGCCGACAATCAGCGCAAGGCTCGAAGAAATACCAAAAAGTGCTGAGACTCGAGCCCTGATATAGGTGGGGATCTGATCGGCGAAAAGTGCTTGAATGCAGGCGGCTGCTGCGCCGAAGCCAATCTGCGCAACCGCCCAACCAACCCCAATCATCACCGGGTTGGCCGCGGTGGCAATCACCATGATTCCGATTGAGCCAATGATCGAGCCGCCCAGAATGAAGGGCCGACGGATCCCCCATCGCGACATCGATCGGTCGCTGAGCCGCCCAGCGAGTGGGGTTACCAACATCACCACCACACCACCAATGCCCACGATCACCGCAAGCACCTGGTTTTTGCTCTCTGGCACCATCTCGTTGAGCAGCAGCGGCACACTGACCCCGGAGGAGGTCAGCGCTACTAAGTTCGCGCCGAACCAAGCGACTAAGAAAAGCGGGATGAACCAGGGTGACTGTGGTTTCCCGGGCACGTCGCGAACTTTGGCGACGCCGGACGGCCGAGCACTCAGCTCAGCAGCTTCCGGCGGATTAACTTCTGAGGAAAGCGACATCTTTGTCTCCTGTTTATCTCCTGGGAGTGAGTGATGGGACGGCCCCCCGCCGTCCCTAGAGCTGATCGCGCTGAACCGGGAAAGGTTCGTCTAATCGTGGAGCTTCTTGAAAATGCCAATAATCACATCGCTGGCCACTCGAGCAGCCGGTGAGACGCCCAGGTTGCCGCCGCTGGTGTGAGTTTGACCGATATTTCGGACGCAATAGGTGGCCACGCCCGCTTGACTGAGCCGCCCCGCGTAAGCTTCACCATCGGCCCGCAGGGGGTCGTACTCGGCGGTAAAGATATAAGCGGGCGGCAAGCCGGAGAGGTCTTCGACGAGTAACGGTGAAGCGTAGCGGTGGGTTCGACTCGCGGCGTCCGGAATATAGTCCTCGACCAGTTTGAGCAGGTTCTGACCGACCGCCTCGCTATCCATATTCAACTCATCCAACATGCTGAAATCTAGATGGCCTCGACTCAAATCCAGCGCAGGTACTTCGAGAACCTGGGCCGCCACCGGGTGCTGCGCTCGATCTTGGTTAATCAAGGTCGAAACGACCGCTAGATTTCCCCCGGAAGACGCCCCGGCCACTGCTATCCGGTCGGGGCGTGCCCCGATCTCCTCAGCATGTTGGAATACCCAGTCGAGCGCCGCATAACCTTGTTCAGCGGCCGCCGGCCAAGGATGTTCCGGAGCTAGGGCGTAACCCACCGCGGCGATAATCACCCCGGCCTCAGCAGCCCGGAATTTGTAGGCTTCACGGAACCCGGGGGCGTCAAAGCCGCCATGCCGGAAACCGCCGCCGAAGAAACTCAACACCACCGGCAAATTCGCCCCGCTTGCATTCAAGGGGTCGACTCCCGGCGGATAATGCAGCCGCACCGTGACATTGGGATAGTCAGCAAGTTCGACCACCACATCGCGAATCGGCACTTCTGGGCCGTTCAGCCCGATAACTGGCCAGCTTTGTTCCTCAGCATCAGCGACCCGCTGCCGGTAAACAGCTGCGTCCTCGCTCGGCTCGGGTTCCTGTAGGCCATGCTGGGCAAGCAGTTGCATGGCGACGAGAACGGTCTGGTCAAGTGGCATTCTAAACTCCTTGCTGAACTGCTTGTTTTTTCTGCGAGGCCCTCGCCACCAGATGTTCTTTCAATTCTTTCGCCGCTACTTGGTGCCACCGTCTAGCCGCCGCCGAGACCGCGGTAAGTCCAGAGGAAGCATGCAGTTGAGCGGTGCCGCACCACAGCCGCGCGTCGACGCCGCTTTCCAATAGCCTGGTGGCGTACTCAATGCCACTGTCCCGCACCGCGTCAAACTCGGCAACCATCACCAAAGTGGCGGGGAGCCGCTCCAAGGTGGGATACAACAGTGGTGAGGCCGCTTTGAGGGTCTCTGGATCGTTCATCGAGCCAAGATAGGCCTCAAGCAGCGTCTTCCATTGGGCGAGATCAGAAGCGGTTGCATAGAGCCGGAAGGATTCGGTGTGTTCTAGTTTGAGGCTAGCTGGAATCACTTCCAGCAACTGATGACTTATCACCGGCCCGGCGTGGTCGCGGGCGTGCAAAGCCAGCAATGCTGCGATGTTCGCTCCCGCCGAATTGCCCCCAATTCCTATTCGGCGATGGTCCCAGCCTTGTTCCGCTGCGTGCTCGGCAAGCCAGTTCAGGGCATCTACCGCGTCGTTGAGCGCTGCTGGGAACGGCTGTTCCGGCGCCAGCGCATAGCTCGTGGCGAGAATATCGCAGCCACTAGCCACCGAGCGTTCGCTGAGCAGGCGATGATTAATCTGCTCACGCGGTGTGCCTTGCACGAATCCGCCGCCGTGAAAAAATAACTGCACCGGCCGGACAAGCTCACTCGAAAGTTTGGGCCGGTAGTGGAAAACGGTCAAAAATCCAGATCGCACCGGAATGCTCAGTTCTCTGATTTCGCAGTCCGGGTTGATGGGATTGGTGAATTCCATCGCCAAGCGGTCGGAGAGTTCCCGAGCACGTGTTCGCGGGGTCTGTTCCTCGCCAGCGGCTAGACGCGCATCGAGTTCTCGATTGATCTCACTAATCCGCTGCGCCCATTCAATGGCGGCTGGCTCAGCACCCTCAGGCAGCACCAGAGCATCGCTAGCTTGCTCTTCCACTGTCGCTCTCCTTTGAACCGAAATAGTCAATCGAATCCAATGCATAAAATGCTTCGATAAAACAATACTGAAACCTAGGTCGGAGCTTGTCAAGGTGTCTCCAACTCGATTGCTAGAGTTACCTCATGCCCAGAGCAGCCGATACCACCATCCATGCCGTAGCGGAACGCGTAGGGGTGAGCATCTCGACAGTCTCCCTTGCGTTCAATCACCCGCAGCGCGTCAATGAAGCAACCCGACAGCGCATCCTGGATGCGGCCGGAGAACTCGGCTATCAACCGGCTCGCACGCCGAGCGCCAGGGCAAAAAAGGGTGCCTCGAGGATCGCTGTCTTCGCCCCGTTCAGTAGCTATGAATCGTACCGGCGGCGTCTGATGGGCGTTTTGGAAGCTTGCTCAGCCCAAGGTATCGAAGTCAGCATTTTTGACCACGAAGCGGTGGTAAGTTCCGCTTCCCCGCTGCTCGACTCGCTGCCGCTGCGGGGAGATATCGACGGCATTATTGTGATGGGCCTACCTTTTTCACCGGACGGCGCCGAGCGGATCCTCAAGTGGGGGGCCCCGGTGATCACCGTCGATCTACTTCAGGATTTCTTCAGTCAAGTGCTTGTCGATGACGAGCATGGCGGTTATCTGGCGGGCAAGCACCTGATTGCACAGGGACATCAGCGGATCGGTTTCCTGCACGAGCGGCAACACTCTTCGCGATACATCTCGGCCGGCATGCTGCGTCGCGACGGCTTAGCTCGCGCTATCGATGAAGCTGGTGGAAAGGCCGCTGGCTTCATGGTGATCGACTGCGAAGTTCCTGACGGCAGCATCGAGGCAGCGCAGCGAAATATTGCCGATTTCCTCAACGGGCATCAGCCACCGACGGCCTTCTTCGGTAATCACGATGATCTGGCCGCCGGCGCGCTCACCGGGCTGCGGGAACTCAAGGAAGGCAGCCAAATAGCGGTACTGGGCTACGATGACGGCCCACTCGCCGCAGCGCTAGGATTGAGCACGATTCGGCAACCCTTTGAAGAATCTGGCCGGGTCGCCGCAAGGCTGCTCTTCGATTCGATTGAGAATCCGGGTTCGGCCCGCCAATCCGTCTCGCTCGCACCCGAGCTAGTGCTGCGAAGCAGCTGCTGAGGCGAGTTGTTCCGGCTCAGTGGCGGACTCAGCTTAAAAGTAAAAGCTGAGTGGCTGGCTGAACGACATGACATCGTCCAGCCAACCACTCAACTGGTAAAGCTACTCAAACGGTAAAACTCAAGAACTCCAGCGGCTCGATTAGGCCGGCAGGTTCAGTACCTGACCCGGGAAGATCAGGTTGACGTCGGAAATCGCTGCAGCATTGGCATCAGCCAGCTTCTGCCAGCCGCCGGAGACCTTCAGAGCCTCGGCGATCTTGCTCAGGGTATCCCCGGCCTTGACGGTGTAGGTCTTGCCGGAAAGCTTAACGGTTCCCAGGTGGCTAGGAGCCTGCTGCACCGGAGCTTGCTGTACCGGGGCCTGCTGTACGGGAGCTGCCTGGCTGAACTGCTGGACAGGAGCTTGCTGCACCTGCTGGACAGGAGCTTGCTGCACCGGAGCGGCCTGCGGAGCAGCGCCGGCGGTACCGCTCAGGCCGAGTTTGGCCGAGCAAGCGGGCCAGGCACCCCAGCCCTGAGTCTGCAATACCCGCTCAGCGACGGCGATCTGGTCGGCCCGGCTAGCGTTCTGTGCACTGCCAGCACCGCCGTGGGAGGCCCAGGTGCTCTGTGTGAACTGCAGGCCACCGGAGTATCCGTTTCCGGTATTAATGCCCCAGTTGCCGCCTGATTCGCACTGCGCCAAAGCGTCCCAGGTGGAACCATCGGCGGCTTGAGCGGAAGTGGAGCTGACCGCGAGTCCTGCGCCAGCAATTGCGGCAACGGCTAGTACGCGTCCTGCAGTCCGGGTGATCTTGGTATTCATCATGGTGTTTCGACTTCGGCTGCCCACAACATTCGCGCGGTCGAAACCGCAGAAACTGCGCCGCTCACCGCTCCTCATTCGGTGGCTTTTTGAGACTGTCCCCTCAGCGGCTTGGGCGGAGAACAGCTAGTGTGCACGGGCGCGGCCCGTGGCTATCCAGCGACAATACGCACATTTTTTGAAGATCACAAATTGGTAACGGCTCAAAATCGGGCGTAGCTTTAGTTTCTGTGCCGCCGGATCGCCGCCATTTCGCGGTCTGACCCAGATGGCTATGAAGTAGCTAAGATTCCCCATGAAACCAGGATCCTGGCCACTGACGCAGGTTCCGGAAGCCGCTAAACTCAGCGAATGCAGACACTCATCGAGGGCCGATAAGCCGCCTAATATGGAATTGATCACAATGGACGACGGCTGCCGTCTCGCAGTGCGTACTTATGGAGAATCCACCGATCGGGCTGCGATCGTTCTCATTCACGGCGGGCCGGGAATGTGGGACTACTTCGACGAACTCGCCATCGAGCTTTCTCGCTATGCCAAGGTCTACACCTATGATCAGCGCGGGTGTGGCGAATCCGACCACACGCCTCCCTACACGATGGCCCGGTTCGATCAAGATTTAGAGGCTCTCCGAGAGTGGTCAGGCGAGGGGCAAATAACAGTGATCGGCCATTCCTTCGGTGCATATCTAGCCTTGGCCTATGCCTCCGGTCATCCGCAGCAGACTGCTTCATTGAACTACCTCAGCGGATTGGGCGTCGGTGAATGGCGAACAGAGTTCCAGCAGGCGGTGCGGGAACGCCACTCTGTTTCGGATTGGCAGCGGTTGCAACTACTCGGCGCAATGCAGCAGCGAACTAGCCAGCAAGAGCGTCAATTCCGTCGGCTCAGCTGGCAAACAGATTACGGTGATCCAGAAGTGGGTCGGCGTCTGGCGGCCCGAGACGCAGCAGAACTGCGGCCGCTCAACTATGCGCTGCATCGGGAGATATGGGCTGAATGTCGCAGTTGGGAGTCAGGCTACCTCGCTGAGTTGGCGGCGTCGGTGCGAGTGCCTAATCATTTGATTCACGGGTCCGAAGACCCTAGGCCTTATCGCGCGGTAGAAAGGCTCGCCGCGCTGACACCGAACTCTGAGTTCACCCTCCTTCCAGGATTAGGGCATCTGCCATGGCGCGAGAATCTCGGTGCAACTGTCGCAGCGTTCAACCTTCCTGTTTCTCAGGCTGCTCACTAGCATCGGACGATTGCGCTAGCAGCTTGGCATGGTCAAGGCGGGTGATCTCCGCATAGCGTTCGCCGAATTCGGCCAGCGCGTGGTCGGCGGTTTCGCCCGCACCGAGATACGCCCCAATGGTCGCCGCCGCCCCGAGTTGGCTATGCGCCCGGGCGAGCGCGCGAGCACATAGCTCGCCGTAACGCAGCAGGCTCTTGGCCTGTAATAACGCAAGATCAATTGAGCCTTTCATATCGCGGAACTGCCGAACGTAGAAGGCGACGCCTTCCGCACTGAACCAACCGAGGAAGGGATCTGACGCCGCCTGCATCATGCGCTGCCCGGCCACCACCCGCTCCCCCGGGGTGGCGAAACTCGAAGCGCCAGCAAAACGTTCCAAAACCGAGGAATTTGCCTCTTTGAGTTGCAGGAAGAGCGGCGATCCGGAGGGGTCGGTGAGCAGCACGATAGCGCAGCGAGTCCCTACACTGCCCACGCCAACCACCCGCATCGCCGCGTCCTGGAAACGATAAAGACTGAGTAAAGCGGCAATATCGGGGCTCACCGAACGCAAATAGGCTTCCACAATAGGGCGCACTCGGTCCACATCGAAGATGGGTAAATGCTCCACCAAGGGCGGTTGTTCGACAATTCGTAAGCCGCCTTCAACATCTGCGATGGCGAGCTTTTTGAGCGCCCGCTCCGAGGTGTTTCGCTCCGCTTTCCGCAAGGTCTTAGCGGTAACCTGCTGAGCTGCCTGGTCCATCGAACTAGCAGCCCGCAGAATCTCGGCTTTCGAGATTCGCTGGTAGTACCGGTCCAGCGCTGGCATGGTGGCGAGCCGACGAATTGAGATCCGATAAGCCGCCGCTGTGCCAACCGCAGCCTTGCCAAGATCTTTCGCACTCAGGTTTTGTTGCTCTCCGGCCAGCACAATGCTGCTGACCAGCCGTTTCACATCCCATTCCCACGGCCCTGGGGTGGTTTCATCAAAGTCATTGAGGTCGAAGATGAGCTCTCGATCCGGCGCTGCGTAGACGCCGAAGTTCGAAAGATGTGCATCGCCGCAGGCTTGCACATAGACCCCGGTACTCGGCGTGCCCGCCAAATCGGCGGCCATCACCGCTGCCGCGCCGCGGTAGAAAGCGAACGGCGACTCCGACATCCGCTCGAAGCGCACCGGAACTAGCGGTTGCAGGCGGCCACGATTCTGCTCCGCCAAAATCGCCAACGGGTCGCGGTCCGCAGCCGGACTGAACTCGGCCAACCGCTTTCGCGGTATCGCCGCCCGAAGCTCCTTGCCGCGTTGCCGTTGTTGCTCGGCAGAATCGTTATGCACTACTTGATGGGTGGAAGAAATCATCAGGTCCCCTGCTATTGGTTTACCGAATCATACCCACGGAACCTCGCCAATCAGCGGTTCAGTTAGACACTACCTTGCCTAAATCATCGACAATCTCGGCCCCATCCAGGTGCTCCAGTACCTGGCCGGGCAGGATGATTTTGGACTTGCGCACCCCGGAGCCAATCAAGATCAGCGGTTGCTGAAGTACTTCGGCATCGATCAGGATTGGCCATTCCGACGGCAGCCCAATCGGGGTGATGCCGCCAAATTCCATTCCGCTGAGTTCGACGGCACTCTCCCTCGGCAAGAAGGAGGCCTTACGCACGTCAAGACGCTTGCGCACCACCCCATTGATATCGACCCGTTTGTGGAACGGCACCAGACAAGCCGCTATCCGTTCGACGCCTTCGCGCTTGCCCGAGACAATCACGCAGTTAACAAGTATTTGCGGGTCCAGTTGATAGCTTTCCATGGTGGAGGCGGTGTCGGAGATTTCCGGGTCGATTTCCACCACTCCTACTTCGGCGGCGGCGCTAAATCTGCTCAAGTATTCGGCCGTCGAAGTGGCCAGTAGCTCGGGCCGCGATAACGCGGCCGTGGTTTCCAGGGTGCCTAAGGAATAGTGAGCCATTTCCTCATTCTGCCGCATCCGCTCCACCACCCGGAACACCGGCGACGATCACCGTGGCGGCAAGTTCAGTGGAGCTTCGGACCTGCACGCTCAGCCCCTGCTCGGCAAAAAGTTCAGCGCTGGCAGGTGCTTGCCGTTCGCTGGTTTCCATCACGATGTGTCCCCCCGGCGCTATCCAGTTGGACACTTCCGCAGCGACCCGACGCTGGATATCAAGGCCGTCCTGGCCGCCATCGAGCGCACTGGAAGTTTCGTAGAGCCTGGCTTCGGCGGGCATCAGGGCGATTTCCTCGGTGGGCACATAAGGAGCATTGACCACCAGCAGCGAAACCCTGCCGCGCAAGATCGCTGGTAAAGCCTCAAAAAGCTCTCCTTGGTGAACGCTGGCTTGGGCTAGTGACAGCTCAGTACCGGCAGTGCTGCTAGTACTAGCAGCACCGGCAAAAGACGCCAAGTTCTGTCGTGCGCAGCCCACTGCTGCCGGATCCAGGTCGGCGGCATGCACTTCGGCAGTGGGGCGAGCGGTGGCAATGGCTGCGGCGATACCTCCGGCTCCGCAGCATAAGTCGACGACTATCGGCTTGCTCGCGGCAGGCAGCAGCCGGAGGGCCTGGTTCACTAAGAACTCGGTGCGTCGTCGCGGCACGAAAACACCCGGAGCGACTGCTATTCGCAAGCCGTAGAACTCGGCCCAGCCGAGCAGATATTCCAGTGGGAAACCATCAACCCGACGCTGCACAAGACTCTCCCGCTCCCGCTGATTTTCTGTTTCCGCAATGAGCAGCGCCGCCTCCTCTTCAGCGAAAACGCAGCCGGCCGCCCGCAGTCGATCTACTATCGTCGAATAGTCGCTCTGTTCCACCGGCTCAGCGTATCGTCGCCCCACGATCTTCGCGAGCCGTTCTAGCTTGCCCAGGCGCTCCGAATTGACCAGGCGTCGTGCCGCCTATCGGCAACCCCTTGGCCCGACGAAACCGCTGGGTCAACAGCGGCTGACCAATCAAGATGCCAAAGAACACCATTCCCAGGCCCCCTACTTGCTGGCCATTCAACAGCTCGCCAGCCAGGACCACGCCAAGAAACACCCCGGTGACCGGATTGAGCAGGCCGAGCAACCCGGCTGAACCGAAACCCAGATGTCTCAAGCCAGCGAACCAGGTAACAAACGCTACCGCGGTGGCAATCACCGTGACATACCCAAAACCGAGCAGGGAAGGCATCGTCAAAGCGGGCGGCGCCCCTTCAAAACCGATCGCCACCGGTATCAATAGCAATCCACCGGCAACGAGTTGCCAACTGGTCAGAGTGAGGATTTCCAATTCAGCACCCCATTTTTTGCTCAGCACATAACCGCAAGAGGACAGCAGCATGGCCGCCACCGAGGCAAGTACCCCGGGAGTCGAGACGCCATTGCTCGCGGTGCCCAGCAGCAACGCCACCCCAGCGACGCCGAAGACGGCCCCCACACATTGCAATACCATCGGTCGCTCGGCGAGCAGCAGCCAGGCCAAGCCCATCATCACTAATGGCGAGGTGGCCATAATCGTGGCAGCAATACTGCTTGGTAGCAGTTGCGAGGCTAGGTAAATCAAGACGAAGAAGGCCGCGACGTTGAGCGTGCCGAGGATTAACGCCTTCCACCACCACGAACCGCTGGGCAGCTTCCGAACGAAGATCAAGAGCAGCAAACCCGCCGGCAGGGCGCGGAAAAGCGCCCCATATAGCGGGTAGTCCGCGGGCAAGAAGTTCCGTGTCACGTAGTAGTTACTCCCCCACGCCACCGGAGCGATGGCCACGATCAACAACCAGCGAAATTTACCTTCCATGGAAACTATTATATCTTCCTCGGAAGGTAAAATAACAGAGTGAGTGACTCTTTAGATCATGTGGCCAGGATTCAAGCCCAGTGGCGGCAGGAACGTCCCGAGCTAGATGTCAGCCCGCAGGGGGTGATTGGACGACTGCACCGTTTGGCGGGATTTCTCAGCGAGGAACTCGCCGTGGTCTATCAGCGCTTCGGTTTAGGCGAGGGGGACTTTGATGTGTTGGCAGCGCTGCGCCGGGCGGGCGCGCCTTTTGAACGCGCACCAGGTGAGCTGGCATCCTTCACGATGGTGACCACCGGCGCCATCACCAAACGGATAGACCGTCTAGAGCGCGCTGGGCTGGTCAGCCGCAGGGTGAGCGAAAGCGATGGTCGAGCTCGGGTGGTGGGACTGACCGACGCCGGACGTCAGCTCATCGACCAGGCCTTCACCGAGCATATGAAGAACGAACACCGGCTATTGTCGGTGTTGTCCGAGCCTGACGCCAAAGAGCTCGAACGGCTCCTAGCCGGCTGGCTCAAGTATTTCGAGGGCTAAACCCCGCCCGACAAGCCATCGAGTTCGGAGATCTGCACGTTATGAGGGCCTCATAACGTGCAGATCTCCGAACTCGGCAGACACCGCATGGGCGTACGACGCTGCCTGGGTCTGTGGTGGTGCGTGCGTGTTCAATTTTCCTGGCGGAGAAGGTGTTCGCTGAAGAGATGAACTTGCCTCCAGGAACTCAACGCCAGCGGTTTTCCTCACGCTTTTCCTCACGCCTTTCCTTGCGCGCCACGATCGAACGTCGATTACTGATTAACTATCGGATGGACCCGGCGCTGGCTCAAAGCATGTTGCCAGCGCCACTGCGAGTGCGACTCGTCGACGGAAGTGCGCTAGCCGGGATCTGTCTGATCCGGCTCGGCCAGATCCGGCCGGACGGAATAACCGGCGATTGGCTCCCGGCTAGTTGGGGCTGGCGGGCAGAGAATGCCGCGCACCGGATCGCGGTGGAGCGGCCCGAGGACCCAGCGCAGCAGGGCGTCTATATTCCGCTCCGCCACAGCGCCTCCTGGCTTCCGGTGCTCGGCGGCGGCCGGGTCTTCCCGGGGGCTCACCACAAAGCACGATTCACGGTGGCCGAGACCGCCTCCCAGTTCAACATCAGAATGACCTCGGCCGAGGCGCAGCTCGAGGTCGAAGCCCGCGCCTCAATGGGATGGCCCAGTACCTTGTTCGGCAATCTTGCCGAGGCATCTACTCTCTTCGCCGAAGGCAAGGTTGCTTGGTCCCCGGGACACCAACAGGGCGTCGTCGAAGGCGTCCGACTAGGCACCGAACGCTGGCAGATCGAAGCTGCCGAGATGCTCAGCCTGAGCTCTTCCTTTTTCGACACCTTGCCCAGCTCGGCGATCAGCTTCGATAGCGCACTATTGATGCGTAACATTCCCAGCTATTGGAGCTCAGCAGGAACTTTGCTGGCAGAAAGCCTTCCGAGCACTGAAGCCAGCCGGTAGCTTGGAGGAATGCCCACTCTGCTCCCCCGCCCTAAGACTCTGTTGCCTCGAACCGGTCAATTCAACCTCGGCCCGGAGACCACGATCTCCGCCCCTAGTGAACTTTTCAATGAACTGAGCTGGCTGCAATCGGCGCTTCGCCCGGGGAGCGGCTTAGCGCTGCGAGAAGCTACCGAGGGCAGCATCCGGCTGGCACTTTCGACCGAGCTGGCCGCCGAAAACTTCCGTTTGGAGATCACCGAGGAACGGATCGA
The DNA here is from genome assembly GCF_000950575.1 of Psychromicrobium lacuslunae. Lineage (NCBI taxonomy): Bacteria > Bacillati > Actinomycetota > Actinomycetes > Micrococcales > Micrococcaceae > Psychromicrobium > Psychromicrobium lacuslunae. The sequence goes on along the minus strand of NZ_CP011005.1, from coordinate 576,931 downwards.
TATCACTGGTGGCGATGCAGCGGGAGTGTTCTATGGTTGTGCTGCGCTTTTGCAGCTACTTCCGGCTGCGGTCTATCGCAAGGCCGCGGCACCGGGGGTGGCCTGGTCAGTTGCGGCCTGCTTGGTCGAGGATGGTCCGCGCTTCCAGTGGCGTGGCGCAATGCTTGACACCGCTCGGCATTTCCAGCCCAAACACGAAGTGTTGCGCTTCATTGACCTGATGGCGATGCACCGGCTCAACGTGCTGCACTTCCACCTGACCGAAGATCAGGGTTGGCGGATCGAGATCAAACGCTACCCGCGGCTCACCGAAGTTGGCAGCTGGCGGACCGAAACCCAGGTCGGCGCTTACGACGGCGCACCCGCCGATGGCCGGCCGCACGGCGGTTTCTACAGCCAAGACGATATTCGGGAAATCGTTGCCTACGCGGCACAGCGTCACATCACAGTGGTGCCCGAAATTGAGTCTCCGGGTCACGTGCAAGCCGCCCTGGCAGCCTACCCAGAACTGGGCGTAACCGGCCAGCAACTGCCGGTCTTCACCCGGTGGGGTGTGAATCCGAATGTGCTCAACCTTGAGGATTCCACGGTTGAATTCTTCAAAAACGTGCTCGACGAAGTGATGGAGCTCTTCCCCTCGCCGTTCATCGGCATTGGTGGCGACGAGTGCCCCAAGGAACAATGGCTCGCCGATCCGCGCACCCAACAGCGGATGCTCGAACTCGACCTGCACGACGGTGAAGGCCTGCAAGCATGGTTCATCAGCCAACTCGCCGAACACGTCACCGCCAAGGGCCGGAGGATCTTCGGCTGGGACGAGATTCTGGAAGGCAGCGTCCCGCAGAACGCCCTGGTCGCGTCTTGGCGCGGGATGACCGGCGCAGTCACCGCCGCGAAGCGCGGTCACGACGTGATTGCCTGCCCGGACGACGTCGTCTATCTGGACTACCGGCAATCTGAACTGGCCGAGGAACCAATTCCAGTGGCGATCGCGGTCAGTGTGCAGGACGCCTACGCTTTCGAGCCGGTGCCCGCCGAGCTCAGCCCCTCGGAGGCCAAGCATGTGCTCGGCGGCCAGGCCAATATTTGGACCGAACACATGGATTCACCACGCACCATCGACTATTTCGCTTTCCCTCGACTGTGCGCTATTGCCGAAGCGCTGTGGAGCTCCGCCGAGCGAGACTTCGCCGATTTCGAGGTGCGCTTAGCCGACCAGCTAGCACGACTGGACGCTATCGGTGTGGAGTATCGGCAGGCTAGTGGACCGCTGCCCTGGCAACAACGCCCGGGGGTGATTGGCCGGCCGGCCAGCCGTGAGGGCCGCGAAGCGTTCATGGAACAGCTGGTGGCTAATATCGCTGATCGGTAGTCCCACCACACCGCATTGCGCCGCCGTCACTTGACAGTCGCGTGCTCTTCCCGGGCTGCTGCTTCCTTTGATGTCGTGAGATGACCACGAGATGGCTTAGTCAGTTCCGGCTAGTGCCAGAATGGCTAAAGATCTCACCACCACAAGGAGCCGCTATGTCATCGCTGGGTCGGCCGCTGCGCAAGCTCGGCTTCCTCACCATCGGTCTTTTCGACGAACACGATCCGCGGACCGGTCATGAAGCCACACTGCGGATCATCGAACTCGGCGAAGAACTGGGCTTTGACAGTGTCTGGCTACGGCAACGGCACCTGCAATTCGGGATTTCTTCTCCGCTGACCGTGCTGGCGGCCGCCAGCCAGCGCACCAAACGAATTGATTTCGGCACCGCGGTGATCCCGTTGGGCACCGAAAATCCGCTCCGACTGGCCGAAGATCTGGCTACCGTCGATCTGCTTTCCGGCGGCCGGTTGAACCCCGGGGTGAGCGTTGGCGTGCCCCTGCACTATGAGGATTACAAGGAGCATCTGTACCCGGATAGCTGGGCGCAGGAAGATTTCAGTTACCAGCGGGTCGAGCGCCTACTACATAATCTGCGGGGCGAGGCAGTGAGCCGCTTTGCCGGTCAGGAGACCGCTGTCGAAGCCTTCTCGGATCGGGTTCAGCCGCATTCACCCGGGCTGGCGGCACGAGTTTGGTACGGCGCAGGCAGCCTGCGCTCCGCGGAGTGGGCCGGGCAACACAATCTCAATCTGCTGATTAGCAGCGTCACCAGCGCCGATGAGTCAGCGAGTTTCGACGAGGCCCAGCTCAGCCAGGTAGAACGCTTCCGATCCCTGCACTCGGCCGGTCATCAAGCCCGGGTCTCTCAGGGCTTGGTGGTGATTCCGACCGACAGCGCGAGCGTCGAACAAGCTAAGCGTTACCGCGAGTACGCCGCCTCCCGATTCGAGCGGACCCTCAGCCCGCAAGGCCCACGAAGGATGCTATTTGCACCGGATCTGGTTGGCAGCTCGGAGGAAATCGTCGAAAAACTCGCTGAGAACCGGGCCTTCGGCGAGGTCGAAGAAGTCGCCTTCGCGCTGCCGTTCAGCTTCGGGCAGGCTGACTACGAGCAGATCCTGAGCGATATCGCCGGTGCACTGGCACCGAAGCTGGGATGGCGTCCGGCCGACGGTTAGACTTCAGCCCAAGGCAGGAACAAGTGGAGGAAAAGCGATGAAACTAGTTCAAGTTGCGCAGCACGCCAAGGATCTTGACCGGGCGACGGCGTTCTACCGGGAGTTGCTGGGCGTCGAACCCACCGCCCGTTTCGTGCCCCCTGGCTTGGTCTTCTTCGACCTCGACGGCGTCCGCCTGCTCCTCGACGATAAAGCCCCCTCCGCGCTGCTTTACTTAGCGGTGCCAGATGTCCGAATCAGCATCGAACAATTCCGCGATCGGTTCCGGGTAGTCTCCGAAGCCGCGGTAATCTTCCATCACGACGACGACACGCTCGGCCCCGCGGGCACCGATGAGTGGCAGGGTTTCATCGAAGATCCCGAGGGCAACACCGTGGGCTTGGTTAGCCAGTTGCCGAGCTGAGAATTCTCTGCCCGAGCCTCCAATCGGAGAACTCCCAGGCGCGGTCGATATAGTGGAGGGTCTCTTCGGAGCGTCAGCACACCTCCACTATTGGCAGCGAGAACTCATTGGGCATTTCAGCACTTATTCTTTCCGTGATCGGCCTGAATATCTACGCCTTCGCACTGGTTTTCGTCCGATCTTGGCTCTATAAGCAGCCGGTGTACCGGCCGATGCTGTGGAACATCTGGCTCTCGGTCTTGCCCGTTTTTGTACTGACCTTTGGCATGCTGTTCGCCTTTATAGTGACGGCGCTGACCGTTGGCTTAGGTACAGTCGGCCAGTTGATCGGCTGGCTGGTGATGGCTGTGGTGCTGCTCGCTTGGCTTCTGCTGCTACCAAATTCGGCGTATCTGATCACCGAACTCAATCTGAATCATCGAGTGGAGGAAGAGACAACACCGCTGTGGTACGACATTATTAGTGTGCTCGCCCTAGCGATGTCCGGGGTGGTAAATATGGTGGTCAACCTCTTCTTGGTCACCCTGATCTTCGTCGCTTTCTTCTTCAAAGATCTCTCCGGAGTGCACGCGGTAGGCACCGTAGTATTCTCCGTTGCGTTGATCGTCCTAGTCAGCTTCGGCGTCTATTTGGGCCGTTATCTGCGTTTCAATAGCTGGGATATCCGGCATCCCAGTGGCATGTGGCGTAAGGCTCGTGAACACTTCGGGCAACCCCGGGCAAGCAGGGATTGCGTGGTTTTCGTGCTCACTCACTCGATCTTTTTCGGGCTCATGTATGGCTGCATTGCGCTTCCGGTGCTGCAATTAATTGTCTACACCGACTCTTTGCAGAAGGCGCTGCTCTAAGCTCCTGCCGCCAGCTCGATATCGCGGTGCCGCTAGCGGCGGCCCAAGAAAATCGGGTTGCTGAGAGCCGCCATCGGGCCGAGCTGCAGTTGGGCCCCCATTCCGGTTCCGGAGCCCGGGCTGCCATCGGCGAGTGGGTGCCGTACTTCGACCCGAACATAAGCCGCTAGCTGCGGCGTGGTGAGCCAGTTAGCGCTACCTTGGCCACTAGCGGGCAAGGAAATTTGCTGGGTCTGGCCTTCGTCGGTGATAAAGCGCACCACCCCGTTGGGCACCCCGGAAACAGTAGCGGTCACGGTGACCGGGGTGCTGGCACTGACCTCGAGCCGCTCACCAATCCCGGCGCTACGTTGTTTGCCGCCGCTATCCCCTGGCACCGTGGCGACCTTGAAATCCAGGGAAATATCGGCAGATTCAGCGATCCAGCTCTGCCCGGCGCTAATTCCTCTCAGCAGCGCATCACGGGATAGCCGATCCGCGCGCACTACATTGTGCGGCAAGCCGATCTGTTGCGGCGCGCTGTGTGCGTCGGAGTTGCCCATCGCTGGCACCCAGGAGTCATCGCGGCCCCGGGCGTAGCGCACTAGCATGGCATCCCAAGTGTCGACGGCGGATTCGTCGTCAGCTGTCCATGGCCCGTTCCAGACCTCGACAGCGTCAGCCTGCTCATAACCGAACTTCCAACGGCAACCGACATAGGGACAATACGGGTGGGCGGGCACCAAAATGGCACCGGAACGGTGAATCTGCTGCGCGGCCTTGCCGAAGAACTGATCGCGAGCGCGGTATCGCCAATCAATCCAGTCCCCCGCAGGCAGCCCGAGTGCCAAGTAATGCCCATTGCGGGTGGTAACTTCCTCGCCAGTCAAGATCAGCAGATCCGGCCCGGCCAGCGGACCCCAGACACTGTGCGAAGAGGAGGTGTTGTGTTCGGTGCTCACCATGAAGTCGAGCCGAGCAGCCCGCGCCCCGGCAGCGACTTCTTCCGGTGTGCGGCGACCATCTGAATAGACGGTGTGCAGGTGGCAATCGCCTCGGTACCAACCGCTACCCGTTCCCGCGATCTGCTGTGGCGGATAGCTCGGCTTCGCTGCTTTGCCGTCGGGACCGTAGTCGAGCGTGACCTTGACGGTGTAATCCAGACCCTGGGCTGCGACTTGATAAGGCCCGAGCACCACGTGCCAGGTGCCACGCTTGACCCTGCCCGGCAAATAGCCCGGGGTCGCTTCGCTCGCGGAAATGCTAAATTCGGTGCGGAACCCGCCTGACCAGCCACGAAAACCCTTGCCGCCGAGCTCGAAGCCGCGCTCATCGAAGATGCCAATATCGCAGGAATTACTGAGTAAGCCGCTGGGCACTGTGGGTTTGCTGTAGCTGTAGGAGACCGAGATTCGATTGACCCCGGTGGGCACTTCGACCGGCAGGTATACGAAGTCGGCAGCGCCGGGTGCTAGGTGGCCGGTGATGGTCTGAGTCTTGCTGCTTCCATTGGGCGCAGTGGCGAAAGCCGCCGGCGCGAGCATCAGCGAATTGCCAGCCAGTGCTGCGGTGGCGGTGCTGGCAAGCGCCGCCGTGACGAAGTGCCGTCGCGACGGTTTCGGCTCGTGGTTTACTGTGCCGCTCTGCTCAGAAGAGATAGACGTCATGGTGCCAGTCTGCTCAGCTTCAGTGAACAGCTGGTTACCAGAGGCTGAACGAAGCCGACACGAGGCGTCTACAGCTTCATGACAATTTGGGAAAAACCTGGTTGAGGATCAATCGACGATCTATATTTGTGTTAGTCCATCGAATGGAAACAAGGCGCGCCGTTTGCGCCGCAATCCGGGGAGCGCCATGAAACTCAAGCTAAGCCGCTGGCTGACTTTGCCGCTTCTCGCTGCGCTGTTATCTGCCAGCTTAGCGGGCTGCACGGCGCGACCTAGCGAGCAGGAACTGACCGCCCGATTCAGCGGACTAAACGGCATCGCCAGCATGAAAACCAGCTGTAGCCAGCCATTGCCCTGGAACTGGGATTGCCAGATAAGGATCGCCACGAAACCGAAGATCAGCGCCGCTGATCTGACCAACATCATCAGATCCACCGGGGACCTACGACTGAGAATCACCAGCTCATCAGCATCGCAAAGCGGCAGCGAATTATCAATGGATATTCAAGAACGCCCCAGCGACGTTGATGCAGTCGAGCTGGCAAAGGCGTATACCTTGGCCGAAGCCCAGCCAAAGCTGGCGAATTTCCGGGTAGACCGCTACTTCGGCTCAGGCAGCACAGGGTATTCAGCAAACCTCGAACTCGAGGCATCGGCCACGTTCAACGAACTAAGCCGCCTGGCCGCGGTGCTGGCCGATAACGCCGTAATCAAGCAAGCGAACGTGCTGGCTGCGAAGTTTGAAATCAATACCGAGAATAACCACCCACCGCTGGCGGAGATATCGCTTTTCGATCAGATCGCGAAGAAGTATTCAGTGATCGGCGGAAAGCTCAGCCCTGGCGCACTCGAGGTGCGCTTAGCCACCAGCGTGGATCGTCAGACCGCAATAAGCTTCGCCAGTAAGCTGCCGCAGTACAAGGAAATCGATCAGGTCTACCTTGAGAACAACCCGATCATCGAACGACACAAAATTGCTCAAGGCAGCGCCGCCTCACTGGAAAGCCTGATCGACCTGATTCGCGATCAGCCGCAACTCAAGAAAATCGAGGCCGGCGGCGCTGCGCTCAATATCACCGTGCCAAATACCGCGCTGCTGAAAAAAGTGGATGACACTCTTTCGGCGCACCCCGCCTACCATCAGGTACTGATCAGCTACACACTCGGACGGTCAAAAGTTTCCAAGCCGGCGCACCTCAGTGTGCCGCTGGGAGTCTTCATTAAGCTGCTCGAGGACGAAGACCTTGACTCGGTGAATATGGGCGTCTCGGAGCAGGACGGTCTGAATGTCTCGGTCTATGCGACTCAGAACATCTCCGCTTACGAGATGGGTAAGCTGCTAGCCGTCTCCGGCTTGGGAGATCCGGCGGCGCAGGTCAGGGTGCAGGTCTCCAGCAAGACACCGCCGGAAAAATGGAGCCTCAAGTTCTCCACCGCCGATCCCGGCCACATTCCAGACGGCAAGAAGGTGGACGCTAACCGGGTTAAGGAGCTGGCGAGCGGCTGGCAAGCAGGCAAGGATTCACTGGGCAAATAAAAGGCTCGGGAGGACGGCCCCTGGTCCCCCGACTCCACTTTGCCGATTTCTTGCCAAAAACTCTCACTCTCAACCGTTGACTTCAACATTTGTTGAAGTTTTAGAGTTGCCGCTATGAACAATAAACCCATGCAAGCTGCCCTCCATCAACCAATCGGCTTCTGGACCGCCCGCGCCGGCGAGGCAGTGCGTCGTCGCACTCGCGGCGCGCTCGCTGAGATTGGCCTCAGCCAGCCCGAATGGTGGGTGCTGCATCAGCTTTCACTGCATCCAGATGGGATGGCGCGAACCGAGACAGTGGAAACGGTCGGTCCCAACGAGACTCCGGAAGCCATTGAGGACGCCATTGACTCAGCCAAAGCCAAGGGCTGGCTGACGGTTGACGGTCCATTATTGAAGTCCACTGAGAGCGGCACCGCGATCTTTCTGGAAGCCGCACTGTTGCAACAGCAGCTCCAAGCAGAGCGTATGCAGGGTATTAGCGAACAAGAATTCGTCACCACGATCACCGTGCTGCAACGCACCATTGCGAATGTCGGCGGCGAGGCCTGGCATTGGTAGACATTGGTAGAACTGTATTAGCTCTGTAATTCGCAGAGCTTACCGCCGGATTGCAAACTCGCCAGTTGCTGCTTGAGGTCTGCGATTCGCTGCTCGGCCTGAGTGATCAGCGTCGCGGAAACCCTGCCCCAGTCTTCAGCTTGCGGCTCGGCTGGAAAGTCGGCAAAGATCTCGGCCATGTCACGCACCGTCAAACCAACACCCTGCGCCAGCCTGGCCACGCTGATCCGGCAGCTTGCCGATTCAGCGAAGCGGCGCTGATTACCGCTGGTGCGCACCGCCTCGATCACCCCGTGTTCCTCGTAGAATCGCACAGCTGACGGGGCGACACCGCTGCTCTCGGCGACGTCGCGCACGGTGAGCCGATGGCTGGCTTGGCTTGCTTCGCCCACCTGGCTGGCTTGGTGAGCTTGGCTGCTGAATGGCGCGCTGGCAATGGAAACTGACATACCTCAATCGTGCCGATACTCGCACCAAACCACAATAAACTGCACTAAAAAATGAAGATCGCACCGCTCGGGGCGAAGACTTTTTTAGCCGACTATTAGTCGGCTTGCTCAGCCACCACTTCGGCTTTAAAGCCGGCACCATTCTGTAACCAACCCGCGTAGTGAAACTCGCCGCCAGCATGCGGATAGCGGTCGTGATACAGCGGGGTCCAACCGTGCTCGGGGGCTTCGGCCATCACAGCGTCGACGCTGTCCGGGGAACCGGCGTGGAAGGCTAAGTGATTCACCCCGGGCTGCCGACGATCATGTTCCGGTTGGGAGAGGTTTGGTGAAGTGGTCAGCGTCAAATAAGCTCCCCCGGCTTCCCAAGACTCACCTTCGGGCCATTGCTGTTCCAGTTCGAAGCCCAGCCGCGCCAGCAACCAACCCCACTCTTTTTTGGCGGCATCGAGATCAGCAACCCACAATTCAACATGATGAAAGCCCGGCATGGCCTCAGCTTAACATCAGGCTCGCTCAGGCTTCCTCAGCGGACGCAGGAAGCTCGCCACCAGCAGTGCACCAACCATCGCCACTGCGGCGTTGACGCCAATCGCAAGCTGTAGACCGGGCAGTAAACCAGCCGTCAGCTGGCTAGCCAGGATCGCTGACATCACCGGAGTTCCCAAGGTAATACCGACCTGCTGGCTCATAGTGACCAGCCCGGTGGCGAGACCCTGCTGCTCGCTGGGCACTGAGGAGGTCGAACTCACCACATAACCGACAATGGCCACCAGATTCGCCACTCCGCCAAGGAAGCTGAGCAGCAGTAGCGGAACCAACCAGGCAGCTTGTTCGCCAAGGAAAGCCAGCGGGGCGGTCACTGCCGCCTGCACCACAAAACCGAACACCATTGCGGTAGGGGCACCGAAACGTTTGATGAGCCGCGGCGCCAGCAGCCCGCCGAGCACCGTGCCAACGCCCAGTACAGCCAGAATCAGACCCGCCGCGATGGCGCTGAATCCCAGGATGCTCTGTAAGTAGAGAGTGAGCAGGAAAACCAGCGAGGTCTCGGTGGCGAAGGCCAGTAGCCCGGCAAGATTTCCCCAAGCCACATTGCGACGCTTGAGAAGTTCCGGGCTCACCAGTGGCTCGGCGCTGCGGCGCTCAACCACGGCGAAAAGCGCGAAGAGCAGCACGGCAGCGAGCATCGGAAGCCAGCTCGCCGGGCTCAGCCAGCCCAACTCCCCTGCGTTGCTAATACCGTAGACCAGGGCGAGCAGGCCTGCCGTGACCAGAATCGCGCCCGGAGCGTCGAGTCTCGCTCGGCTCTCCGAACTTCGCTCTCGCAACACGAAAGGCGCACTGAGCAGCACCGCGACCGCAACAACGACGTTGATAAAGAACGCCCACCGCCAACTCACGACGCCGGTGAGCACCCCGCCCAGCACGGCACCGGTGGTGAAACCTGCCGCCATCAGGGCACCGTTCAAGCCGAGCGCTTTGCTGCGTTGCGGGCCTTCAGCAAAACTAGTGGTCAGCAAAGACAGCGCCGCCGGGGTGACCATTGCGGTAGCCAGGCCTTGGGCGATCCGAGCAATGATCAGCAGCGCAGGGTCTTGAGCGAGACCTCCGGCCAGCGAGGCAAGTCCGAGCAGGGCGATACCGACCAGGAACAAGCGTTTGCGGCCGAACAGGTCGGCAACTCGACCGAAAAGCAGCGTGAAACCGGCGGCACAGAGCGCGAAGGAAGTAACGATCCATTGCAAATGCTCGGTGCCGAAGCCGATCTCTGCACCGATCTGCGGCAACGCCACATTGAGGATGGAGAAGTCAACGGCCAGGGTGAAATTGGCGGTGAGCAGGACAGCGAGCGTGAGTCGCTCTCGCGGGCTCATCTTTTCGGCTTTGATGGGGGTCGCAGTGGTCATCTTCTTAGCCTTGACTGGAACCGGATTGCTAACCAGCACCCTGCTGTGCGTAGTCTTCATTTGCCTGGTCTCCTTGTGCCTGGCACTCGTCTGCCTGGCACTCGTCTGCCTGGCATTGGCAGGGGCAGGCTAAAGCCGGGTCGATGCTGGAGAATATTGTCATGCGCCACGAACAGCTTGACCTGGAAACTTTGATCCCGGGCTCGATCCTGGGTTCGGCCACGGAGCTAGGTGAGTTCCTGCGCTCCCGCCGAGATCGACTGAGTCCGGAACAGGTTGGATTGCGAAGCTTTGGCCGGCGCCGGGTACCCGGCCTGCGCAGGGAGGAGCTAGCCCAGCTCGCTGGGGTCTCGGTCACTTATCTCACTCGATTGGAGCAGGGCCAGTCACGCAACGCTTCCGAGGCGGTGATCGAAGCGCTGGCGCGGGCGCTGCAGCTGGATGCCGACGAACGCAATCATTTCTTCTCGCTGGCACAACCAGCCCCCGCCAAGAGACGTCGGCCAAGTCGCAGCGAAATCGCTAGACCAGGCGCCGAGCAGCTATTGCAGGCGATGTCCGGAGTGCCCGCGATGCTGCTGGGGCGGTTCAACGACATTCTGGCGTGGAATCGTCCGGCTCACCTGCTCTTTGCCGGGCACCTGGATTTTTCCGCTCCGCAGCGGGTGGAGAACCGACCGAACAATATTCGGATGCTGTTCCTCGACCCGCACACCCGCGCTCTCTATCTTGATTGGCAGGACGAAGCAGCCCTCGCGGTGTCCTCGCTGCGCTACATTGCGGCACAATTCCCCGACGACCGGCAGCTGGCCGAGCTGGTTGGCGAACTCAGCATGAATAGCCCCGAATTCGCCGCGCTCTGGGCGAAGCACGCGGTTCGGCTGTGCACCAGCGGAACTAAGCGTTTCCACCACCCGGTGCTCGGCGAACTGGAGCTGGATTATGAAGTGCTGCACCTCGCCGAAGGAAGCGGGCAGCGTTTGCTGACGCATACCGCCAAGCCTGGCAGCGCTTCGGAAGCTGGGCTGAAGTTGTTGGGGGTCTAGCCAAGCCTTCCGCGCGCTACAGGAAATCGCTGTTCGCCATCGGATCGGGCAGCGATTTCACTTTGCGCAGCCGTCGCGCCCGAACTTGCAAGAAGCTAAGCCACAGGCACACTAACCACATCGCTGAGGCGAGCACTATCGGTATCCACAACAGTTCGGAGTCGGGAACAGCACGAGTAATCAGAGAGACGACCAGGGCAGCGAGCAAAGCGGTAAGAATTGCTAACAGGATGGTTACCCCGGTCAGCGAGCGGACGGTTCGTGAGGAACTGGTGCGGAACCAAGCCAAGCCGGCTTCGGCCTTGCTGTAGATGCGAAGCTGTCGATCCGGAATGCCGCGTAGCGCGCGGACCTTCTCGCCCAGCGCCCGGCGCGCAACGGCCTCGTCGAGCACCTCCTGGTCTCGCTGCTGTTGCGGGGTGAGCACAGGCCGCACCGTTGGACGGGATTCGCTCATTGCGGTTCCCTTCTCGGCAGGCTCAGCATTATGAGTCGATCATCGCCATGCCAAAAAACCAGAGCAACGCGGCAGCTGCTATAGCCGCCAACGGGATCCACCAAGCCAGGCGTCGCAATGCGAGCGCCACCGTCGAAACCGTGATACCAGCCAAAACCATCACCAGCGGGCCGATGATCATGACGCCGACACCGACCGATTTCAAGCCGCAGCCACCCGCCTGGCATGAATCACCCACGAATGCTCCGCCGATCAGAGCAAGAACAGCGAGCGCCAGCCCAGCCAACACTAGGACCGCGTCCAGCGCAATGGTGCCTACAAGATCACCGATATCGCGAGACGGTTTAACGGACTGAGAACCTTCCAGACGACACTCCTTGCCATAATCGGGCTGACCATTCGTTGTTTAGGGTAAACATATATCGGACTGATTGACAGCTGTTTAGACCATTAATTTTATATAAGGCACGAACTGATAATCAACCTTGAGGAAATTCTCACTTTTTGGGGCCTTGCCGCGCTAAGCGTTGGATGTTCAAAAAACCTTGAAACTTTTCTCGTCATGCTGTCGGATTGGAGCAAGGCCGTTCGTAGTAGGGGTAAGTGGATGCCTAAGAGGGGCGTCCGAACCAGAGGAGTTGATCCCCATGCAGTACCTCGTTTCAGTTATCAATGACACCATCAACCCGGTGATGGATGACCGCAGTGCCGAGATCGATGTGTTCAACGACAAGCTTCAGGCTCAGGGCTACTGGGTCTTCGCAGGTGGACTGAGCAATCCCGAATCAGCCACCACCATCGACAACCGGGACGGCAATCCGCTGGTCACCGACGGCCCCTTCGCGGAGACCAAGGAGTTCGTCAACGGCTTCTGGATCCTTGAAGTCTCCGACTTCGACACCGTGCTCCAGCTCGCCACCGAGGCATCGCAAGCTTGCAACCGGAAAACTGAAATCCGGCCCTTCCTCTAAACGAGCCGATACATGGACGCAGCGCAGGTCGAGCAGGCGATCACCCAGGCCCATCGAGAAGAATGGGCCCGGGTCGTTGCCTCGCTGGCGAAGCGATTCGGTGACTTGGACATCGCCGAAGAGTCGGCCGCCGAGGCGTTCGCCACCGCCGTCGAACGCTGGCCGCTCGAGGGCGTCCCACCCAGGCCGGGTGCTTGGTTGACCACAACCGCCAACCGCAAGGCCATCGACCGGATCCGGCGCGAGAACAAGCGTCACGAAAAGCACCGGGAGGCGCAGATGTTGCAGGACAACGCCGCAGCGGACTCCCCTAACACTGCCGGCGCCCTTGACGATGACCGGCTGCGGCTGATCTTCACCTGCTGCCATCCGGCGCTAGCGATGGAAGTCCGGGTCGCGCTGACGCTGCGGATGGTGGGCGGGCTGAGCATGCCCGAAATTGCACGGGCCTTCCTGGTACAGGAAAGCACGATGGGGCAACGGATCACCCGGGCCAAGTCGAAGATCAAAGCCAATCGCATCCCGTATCGGGTTCCGCTGGCCGAGGATCTGCCGAGCCGAATCTCCGGGGTGCTCGCCGTGCTGTACCTAGTTTTCAATGAGGGCTATCTGGCCACTGGTGCGGACACCGAAGCGAACCGCACAGACCCGATCTACACAGACCCGATCTACACGGCCCCGATCCGCCCCGAGCTGACCTCCGAAGCGATCCGGCTGACCCGGCTGATCCACGAACTCATGCCCCATGACGGCGAAGTGAGCGGGCTGCTCGCCCTAATGCTGCTGATCGAGGCGCGACGGCGGGCGAGAGTCTCTCCCGACGGTGAGCTCGTACCGCTCGATGAGCAGGACCGCGCCTTGTGGGATAGCGATCTGATTGCCGAGGGCCATCAACTAGTCCGCGAGCGCTTGGCCTCCGGCGCGCGGCCCGGTCGATATCAAGTGCTCGCGGCGATCAATGCCGTGCACACTTCTGCCCCTGTCTTTGCCGACACCGACTGGTCCCAAATCGTCGCGCTCTACGATCAGCTGAGCCGTCTAGATCCATCGCCGATCGTCCAGCTCAATCGAGCCATCGCGGTGGCCGAGCTCGACGGTGCAGAGGTGGGTCTAGCCCTGGTAAACCGACTCAGTGAGAGTTTGAGCAATTACTCTGAGTATCACGGCGCACGGGCAGATCTGCTACGAAGGGTGGGGCGTGCAGACGAAGCACTTAGGGCTTACCACCGCGCCGTTGAACTGGCAGAGAATTCAGCCGAGAAAACCTACCTAAAACGTGCTCAAGAGGCTACCGCGGGGCCCGAACAGTACGTTCCATAGCCGTCCAGCTTCAAACAGGCAACGCCACCAAATGGCCCTCGCCGATATCCCGTAATTCTGGTCGCTCGGCACCAGGAATATCCCAATCACGATTCAGCGTACGACTGCGGCGGGTGGCACGCTGGCTGGGGTGGTTGACCGGCATGGCTGCCAGCAGTTCCTGGGTGTAAGGATGCCGCGGAGTATCAAAGATTTGTTCCCTGCTCCCCTGCTCGACCACTCTGCCGCGGTACATAATCGCCAACGAAGTGCAAAGGTGTTCGACCACGCTCAAGTCATGCGAAATGAACAGGAACGAAGTGCCCTGCTGGTCGCGCAAATCACTGAGCAGGTTGAGGATCTGCCCCTGCACCGAAACATCCAGCGCAGAAACCGGTTCATCGGCCACCACGAATTCGGGTTGCAAGGCCATCGCCCTGGCGATCACGATGCGTTGCCGTTGACCGCCGGAGAACTCATGCGGATAGCGGTCAAGTGCCTCAGCCGACAAGCCGCACTGCTCCAACACGGCAGCCGCTCGCTCACGTTCGTTGTCTCGGTCAGCCAGCCCATGCGCACGCATCGGCTCTCCGATCGCGGTGGCGATGGACAACCTGGGGTTCAGCGCGCTGAAGGGATCTTGAAAGATGTACTGCAGGCTAGCTCGCAAACGACGCAACTCGGGGCGAGGCAGCTCGAGGATCTCCTCGCCCTTAAACCGCACCGAACCAGAACTGGGATCGTGCATTCTGATCACTGACTGGCCAAAACTGGTTTTGCCACTGCCCGATTCACCGACCAGGCCCACAATCTCGCCCTTGCGGACGCTGAGGCTAACCCCGTCAACCGCCCGCAACTCCGACGGCTGGCGGCCCAGGCCGCCCCGGGAACGAAATACTTTGACGATGTTCTGCGCCGCAAAGAGCGGCGGAGTATCGGTCGTTGCCAGCTCAGCCATCATCTCTCTCCTTCCGCCCTGGCCTGACTGCGGGCCAAGCTCGGCGGCAGACCTGGTCCAGCCGCTCGGGAGGCCAGTTGCCGCACTTCCGCCGAGATCACCGGCAATCGTTCGAGACGCTGTCCGGCAAGCGGTCGGGCACTCAGTAGGGCCTCGGTGTAGGGGTGCTGCGGTCGATCGAAAAGGGCGAAGACATTGGCGCGCTCTACAATCTGACCGTCGTACATCACCAGCACGGAATCCGCGACTTCCGCGATCACGCCGAGGTCGTGGGTGATGAACAGAATGGCCATTCCTGTCTCGTCGCGCAGCTCAAGCAGCAGGTCGAGAATTTGGGCTTGAATCGTCACATCGAGCGCTGTTGTCGGTTCATCGGCAATGAGCAGCCGCGGATTGCAACACAGCGCGATGGCAATCATGGTCCGCTGTAACATGCCGCCGGACAACTCGTGAGGATAAGCCCGCATCACCCGTGCCGGGTCGGGTAAGCCAACCCGCGCCAGCCAGTCGACAGAGAGCTGATGAGCTTCCCGGCGCGAAACAGATTGATGCGCCCGGACGGTCTCGATCAGCTGGCGGCCAATGGTGAAAACCGGGTTGAGCGAACGCATCGGTTCCTGAAAGATCATCCCCACTTCGGCCCCGCGCAGCCGTTGCAGGGCGGTTCGCCGCATGCTGAGCACATCGTCGCCGTCGAAAAGTATCCGTCCAGCAGAGATCTCGCCGGGCTCGTCCACTAATTTGAGCACCGATAAGGCGGTCAGGCTCTTCCCCGAGCCCGACTCCCCCACAATACCCAGCACCTCGCCCGCGGCCACTTCGAAGCTAATATCGTCAACCACCAGTCGCGATGCTGCCGTGCGCGCCCGGCTGCGTTGCCCTGGACTGGCTTGCGAGGGAGCAGCCGGGAAGCTGATGCTCAAATTTTGCACCTGCAAGAGGCTGTTTTTGGCGCTCATTTCCGCATCCTCGGGTCGAAGATATCGCGTAGCCGGTCGCCCAAAACATTAATCGCGGCGACCGTAACCAGTAGCGCTACGCCGGGCGGAATCCACAACCAAAGATGCTGTTCGAAGTCGATCAGATTCGTCGCGGCGCCAATCATATTGCCCCAGGAAGCGTTCGGCGGCATCACTCCAAGGCCGAGGAAGCTGAGCGCCGACTCGCTCAGGATGCCAGAAGCCGTGCCCAGGGTAGCCACCACAATCAGTAATGGCATCACATTGGGCAGCAAATGGCGGAACTGGCGTGAGAAAGCACTCAGACCGAGCACTTCGGTGGCTTGCATGTAGGGCGTCTCACGCAGCGAAAGTACCTGGCCGCGGATCAGCCTAGCTAGCCCAGGCCAGCCAATAATGCTCAGCAAAACCATCACCACGTAGATCCGGGAGTCCGGCGGGAATTTCAGTTCCGAGAGCACCGCGGCAATCACAATCAGCAGTGGCAGGCCTGGGATCGACATCAGCAGATCGGCGATACGCATCACCACAGCATCGATGACACCCCGGTAATAACCGGCGACGATGCCGAGCAAAGTCCCCGGCACCAACGACAGCAGCATCGAGGCAACCCCAATGGTAAGGGAGATTCTGCCAGCCAGCATTAACCGGGTGAGCACGTCTCGGCCGTAGGAATCCGTACCCAGCCAGTGATTGGCACTCGGCGGCCGGTAAGCGATCCGCAGGTTAATCTGCTCGCCGCTGTGGCCGGTGAGGAACGGTCCCAAGAAACTGAAAAGTAGCATCGCCAGCAAGATGCCGAGGCTGATCGCTGCAGCCGGGTTGCGAAGTAAACGAGCAAAGGATTCTGACCAGAGCGAGCGACGGCGGCCGTTTCGGGTTGAGCGAGGCGGCGCCGGATCGACCGGCTTGGCAGACTCGAAGCCGGGCTCCTCCGCCCCGGAAAGGATCAGATCGCCGCTCATCGCTGTCTCGCTTCGACCAAACGCACCCGTGGATCAGCCACCGCATAGAGCACATCAGCGATAAAACTGCCGACGATGGTCAGGAACGCCAGCAGCATGGTGATAGTCATTAGCACCGCATAATCCCGGGTCTGCACCGACTCCAATTGCATCCGGCCAATGCCCGGCCAGTTAAACACTTGCTCGGTGATAATCGCGCCGGCGAACAAACCGGGCAGTTCAAAACCCAATAAGGTGATCGCCGGTAATAAAGCGTTCCGCAACGCATGCCCGAAGACCACCGACCGCTCAGCCAGTCCTTTGGCGCGAGCGGTCCGAATGAAGTCGGCGCGCAGCACGTCAAGCATGCCAGAGCGGAAATAGCGGGTCAGCGAGCCTACCCCGAGGAAGGTCAGAATGGCCACCGGCAACACCATATGCCAGCCGATCTCTATCACCTGTTCGATGCCCGTCGAGGTGCTGCCGGTATTGAGCATCCCGCCGGTGGGCAGCCAATGCAGATCGACAGCGAAGAATTTGATCATCAGCAAGCCAACGAAAAAGGAAGGCACCGATAGCGAAGCGAAGAGCCAAATGGTGACCAGTCGATCAAACCAGGAGTACTGCTTCGTCGCACTCAGCACCCCGCTGACAATGGAGATCAACCAGGTCAAAATGAAAGCCGCGACGGCAACCAGAAAAGAGTTGAACAATAGCGGGCCGATCAGTTCGGTGACCGGTCGGCTGTAAGCCAAGGAGTAGCCGAATTCGCCACGCAGCATGTTCCAGAGCCAGCCAAGGTATCTCAGCCAGAGTGGCTGGTCCAGCCCGTTGAGAGCGCGCAGCTCAGCCTTTCGCTGCGGGGTGAGCTGCCGATTGGAACTGAAATAGTCACCGGGCATCAACGCGAACAACAAGAAGATCAGCACCGAGACACCGAACAGCAGGAGTGCCATGAGGGCGAAGCGCTTGAGCAGAAAACGAGTCATAGGATTTCCAGGCCGGAGCGGCCGCCGAGACACCGTAAACTGCGTGTGTCTCGGCGGCAGACCGCTCAGCCGAAGTTACTTAGCCGCGATCTTCAGCTTGGCGAGTGATAGCGCCGCATCGGAATCTCCGGTGGAGTACAACTCTCCGTTTTCAATCCGCGCGTTCCAGGCCGAAAGTGACTTTCGGTAGTCCAGCAGGATGATCGGCGGGTCCTGGCTGAGCTTCTGATACAGCTCGGTGTAGACCTTCTGCCGTTCGGCTTGATCGAAGGTAGACGTTCCCTTCGCAATCAGCGCTTTCACCTCGGGATTCTTGTAGTGGCTGAGGTTAACCGAGGGGTCATCACTGCCGAACTCCGAGACAGCATCGTCGGGGTCGCCCAGTCCATTGCTGCGGAAGCCTGCGAGATCGTAGTCGCCCTTGTTCAAGCGTTCGAAGGCGGTATTCGAATCGAGTACCTCCGGGACAAAGTCAATACCAACGCTCTGGTAGCTCTGCTTGGCGATCGGGATCACCGGATCGTCCTGCTTGGTGGTGATGTAAGACAGGCTGAGCTTCTTGCCATCCTTCTCCCTGATGCCATTGGCACCCGCTTTCCAGCCGGCTTGATCGAGCAATTCGCCGGCCTTCTGCGGATCGTATCCATAGTGTGTGACACCGGTGGTGGTGTAGGACCACAGCGGCGGTGCGGCGAGCACGTCCGCCACCTGACCGAGTCCCTTGAATTTGGCGTCAACGATCTGCTGCCGATCCAGGCCGTAGTAGAGCGCTTGACGCACCTTAGTATCGGCAAGCGCAGGTTTTTCGTTATTGACCCAGATAGCGCCAAAGTCGGAAATCACCCGAGAACGGACATTGGCGAACCCGAGTCCCTTCAGTTTGTCCAAGGTGGCCGGATCACTGCCGAAACCGCCCTGGTCGATATCACCGTTCTGGAAGTTCTGCAGGGCCGTATCGCTGCCTAGCACCTTAAAGATCAACGTCTTGATGGCTGGCTTTCCCGCGTAGTAATGCTCATTCGCGGTGTAGCGGATCTCCTGGCCTTCGACATATTTCTCCAGCCCATAAGGGCCAGCACCGAGCGGTTTGCCATAGAGCTCCTTGAGGTAATCCAGGTGCCCCTTCGAATAACCCTTACCGTAATAAGCCTTCGAGATCACCGGACCGCCCAGCGTGGTCAGGGCCAGTGGATTGGGCTTCTTGGTGGTGATCTTAATAGTCTTGGGGTCAATCACCTGGATGCCTTTGAGGCTGCTCGCGGTGCCCTTGCGGTATTCATCGGTGCCGTCTATGACGATCTTGCTGAAGTCGACTCCGCCCGCGTAGCTGGAGTCGTTCAGCAGGGTCAGGGTGAAGGCGACATCATCGGCGGTCAGCGCCGATCCGTCGCTGAAGCTCAGGCCGTCCCGCAGGTGAAAGGTGTAGCTCAGGTTATCGCTGGAAATCTCCCATTTCTCCGCCAGGTCCGGAGTCGGTTTGCCGGAGTGATCGGCTACCACCAGGGAGGCGAAGATGGGCTGCACGGCGTTGCCGTCCCAGCCATTATCGTAAAAACCGGGTAGGAAGACACCACCGGGCTTGCTGATCGTAGTGACGAAGGAATCTGGCCGCGAATTGGCGGCGGCGGGGCTTTTACTCGGGTCGGTAGCCGGGTAAAAATCGTCCTTGAGTTTACTCAGATCAGCGCTCTCGCCGCCGGTCTCAGCGGGCTCGGTGTCGGCGCCACAGCCGCTGAGTAGCAGGACGCCAGCGAGTAGTGCCGCGGTGACCGAAGCTGTGCTCTTGATGGATTTCATCTCGACCCTTCTGGGATCGCTGAATCGCGCCCGCACGGGGTTTCCGAGCGGGCACCTTGATCAGCTGGGATTATCACTGAAACTGTGAGCAGTCCGCTGTGAACGAACTGAGATAACAGTTGGAATAGCTGCTTCAGCCTATGTGAAATGTGCTTTAGCGCCTCGATTTGAATGTCGCAGTGTTACGGCAGACCTAGACATCGAGGTGGGGGCTCACGGTGAGCTTTGGCCGCCGCGAGGACTCCCCCGGAGTAGACTGCAGATACTGTGGCCCGAGCTAACGTGGCCTCTAAGTTGAGGTCTAAAGAGAGGGCGAGCGATGGTCGGCAAGCGTCCCACGGTGTACGACGTGGCAGAGCGCGCCGGCGTCTCCATCGCCACCGTGTCACACTCCTTCCGCAAGCCGAATCGAATCCGGGCCGAGACCCGTGAACTCGTACTCACCGCAGCTAGAGAGCTTGGCTATGTGCCGAGCGGCTCCGCCCGCTCGCTCGCGGGTGGTTCAACGGGCGCGCTCGGGCTGCACCTCTTCCACCTGCTGCTACCGCAGCGCGGCGCGGCCTCCGGCGAGAGCGGCGAAGAATTGCTCACCGCCCTGGTGGAGTCGGCGGCGGCTGGGGCCGCACCGGAATGGTTTCCCGAAGCGAATACGGTGGACCATGATCCTAAGGTGTTCCCGCTCTACGTCGACGAAATCCAGCGCGGCTTCGTGATTGAATGCCGGGATCATGGCCGCCCGGTGGTGCTCAGTCAGGGCGGCACCGAGCAGTCCGAAGTGGCCAGCACAGCGGGCCGCGTCGACGGTTTAGCAATCTTTCCCGGTCCCACACCGGCGGATCAGCTGCTCGATGTGCTCGGCAGCAACCCGGTGGTGCTCTTCAGCAGCGCGCCGGACCCTCGCACCGCACAGGTCAATTCCGATAATCGCGGCGGCATGCGCAGCATCGTGGAACACCTGGCCACGGTGCACGGAGTACGCTCGCTCGGCTGGGTTGGGGAGACGTCAGGACAGTTCGACTTCAGCGAGCGATTCAGCGCCTTTGAGGAAGCGGTGTCCGCGAAACCCGCGCTGAGCCGACGGATCATCGACCAACACAGCTTTGACGCTGACCCGACTCTGCCGGGGGTAGAGCGGGCTGCGCGGGAACGGAACCTTCCGGATGTTCTGGTGTGCGGCAGCGACCAGTCAGCACTGGTGGCTCTGGAGACCTTGCAAGCTGCCGGGATCCGGGTACCGGAGGATGTACTGGTGACCGGCTTCGACGACGTGCTCGCCGCCCAGCTGTGTCATCCACAGCTCACCACGGTTCGTCAGCAGTTCGAGCTAATGGGCCGCGTCGCCGCCCACCTACTGATGGCCGAGCCCGCCCCCAAACTCACGATCACCCTCGGTGTCTCGTTGATGCCGCGCGGCAGCTGCGGCTGCTAAGCACGCGACCGGCAGCCGAAATCTTCACCTAAACTCTTGCAATCTCGCCTCATGCCAGTAAAGTTATGCGCATAACGTTAAGCGCATAACACCGAATTCCCGGGAATCAGAGCGCTGCTACGTGCTAACTCAAGGAGGAGTTGTGAAACACTCGGTACGCAGGCTCACCGCAGGTATCGCGCTTATTGCGACCGCGCTCACACTGACGAGTTGTGGACGTCCCGCCGAAGGCCCCGCTGCCAGTACCTCGGCAGTCGCGGTCGATGATGGCCCAGCCACCGGCACCGTCACGATGTGGACGATGGGATCGGAGGCCGACGCGCTCAAGCCACTGATCGCACAGTTCGAAAAGCTCAACCCGGACGTCAAGATTAACCTGACCGCAGTGCCGTGGTCAGCGGGGCACTCTAAATTGCAGACCGCGATCGCCGGTGGTGCAACCCCAGATATCTCGATGATCGGATCGAGCTGGATGTCAGAGTTCGCCCCGGCGCTCGCCACGGTGCCCAGCAACTTCTCGGCCACTGACTTCTTCCCCGGCACCATCGAGGGCACCACAGTCGATAACCGCTGGGCAGCGGTGCCGTGGTACGCCGACGTACCGATGCTTTACTATCGCACCGACCTCGCGAAACAAGCCGGCTGGGACCGCGCCCCGAAAACTTGGGACGAGGTGCAATCACTCGCCGCCGACTACCGAAGCAAGGCGGGGGCTAAGTGGGGAATGCGTCTCTACACCGGCCCGAGCTCATTCCTCGGCAACCTGTGGATTCCTTTCACCGCCGGGGCGAAGTTAGAGGACGGCAAGAAATGGACCTTCACCACGCCCGAGTGGCAGCAGGCCACTGAGTTCTACAAGAGCTGGTTCGATAAGGGCCTCGTCGATCCGAACTCCGATCCGGCTCCGGCCCAGATGCCAGCCGACTTTGTCTCCGGCAACACTCCCATGTTCGTGGCTACCCCGGCGGGGCAGGGCGCGATCACCCAGATCGCCGGTGCGGAGTTTGATAGCAAATACGCGCTGGCTCCGCTCCCCTACGGCAGCGCCCAAGTCTCGGTGGTCGGCGGCTCGCACCTTGGCGTTTTCCAGAAGGCCAAGAATCCGACCGCGGCGTGGAAACTCATTAAGTGGCTGAGCTCGCCGGATACCCAGGCTTCGTTCTTTGAGGCAACCGGGGACCTGCCGCCCGGACCCGCGGCATGGAAACTGCCTGCGCTGGCTAATAAGACCCGCATTGCGGCGGTTGGCGAGGCGCTGAAAACCGCTCTTGCCATCCCGACCCCGGCCACCCTCGAGCAGGTCTTCGCGATTGGCGACAGCACCCTGGAACAAATCCGAAAGGGCACCGTCTCGGTTTCGGATGGCCTGAAGAACTTGCAGCAGCAGGCCGATCAGATCGGACTGGGCTAGATGGCAATCAGCCAAAGCGCCCGCCGGGCCCCTCGCCGGAGGGGGCCGGCGGGTGGTTCCGGCCTTGGATCACCTTCTCGCTTGAGACAGCCTTCCCGTCGACGGCGGCAAACCCTC
Source organism: Psychromicrobium lacuslunae (assembly GCF_000950575.1). Taxonomy (NCBI): domain Bacteria; kingdom Bacillati; phylum Actinomycetota; class Actinomycetes; order Micrococcales; family Micrococcaceae; genus Psychromicrobium; species Psychromicrobium lacuslunae. The sequence goes on along the minus strand of NZ_CP011005.1, from coordinate 554,647 downwards.
GTCGCTTGGATGTTCTGCCTGCCGTTCGTCGCGGTATTCGCCACCTTCATGCTGATGCCGATCGGTGGATCGCTGGCGATGTCGTTCACCGATATCACCTCGCGCGATCTGCAAACCCCTTTCGCGGTCGGATTCGTCGGGCTTGATCAGTATCTTTCGCTGCTCGGCGACCAACGATTCCTCACCTCACTCGCGGTCACCGGACTCTTCGTGCTGATCGGCATTCCCATCACGATCGGCTTTGCCCTGGCTTTGGCCGTCGGGCTCAACACCGGTCGTGGCCGAATCGTGACCATTCTGCGTGTCGGTTACTACGCCCCGGCGGTGACCAGCATCGTGGCCATCTCGGTGGCTTGGAAGTACATCCTGCAGCCAGACGGCCTGCTCAATGCCGCGCTGGGTCTGGTCGGGATCCCCGGCGTCAACTGGCTCAACGATCCGGTCTGGGCGCTGCCTTCGCTCATTATGCTCGCGGTGTGGCGCAATGTCGGCACCCTGATGGTAATCTTCCTGGCCGGGCTGCAATCAATTCCCAAGGACCTTCTCGAAGCCGCCACCATGGACGGCGCGGGGGCCTGGCGACGCTTCTTCGGCGTCACGCTGCCGATGTTGCGTCCCACCATCTTGCTGGGCGCCGTGCTCATTTCGGTCGGTTATCTGCAGTTCTTCGAGGAAGCCTTCGTGATGACCGGCGGCGGACCCTTGGACCGCACCCTGTCCGTCGCTTTCTACACCTACCAGCAGTTCGGCGTCGGCCAGTATGGCCGGGCCTCCGCCGCGAGCTACATCCTGTTCCTGTTGGTCGCCCTACTTAGCCTGTTGCAGTTCCGGCTGCTACGCAGGAAGGACTGAACCATGACGCTCACTACCTCAAGGAAGCCCGTCGACGGGACTGACGGACCCCTCCCCAATCACCGTCAGCCCCGTCGACGTCATCTTGGCCGTCCCCGTGGCCGCAACGTGGTGATGATCGTGCTGGTGACCGGACTAGTCGTCTGGATCATCCCGTTCCTCTGGATGCTGCTCGGCTCGCTCAAGACGCAGGGCGAGATCCTGCGTGAGCCGCCGACCTTCTGGCCCGAGCAGGCCACCGGGCAGAACTATGCGACCTGGTTCACCGAGCTGGACTTCCCCAAGTTCTTCCTGAACAGCGTGCTGGTCGCGGTGATCACCGTGCTCGGCAACTTGGTGTTCTGCTCAATGGTCGGCTACGCGCTGGCGAAGATGAAATTCTTCGGCAAACGGCTGCTCTTCGGCCTGGTGATGCTCACCCTGATGGTGCCGGGTGTGGTCACCTTCGTGCCGCTGTTCGTGCAGACCGCGCAACTCGGCCTGCTGGATACTTATGCGGCCTTGGTGCTGCCGTTCCTGACCGGGCCGGTGGGCGTCTTCCTGATGCGTCAGTTCATCTCCGATATCCCGGACGAGCTGCTCGAAGCGGCCCGCATCGACGGCGCGAGCGAGTTGCGGCTCTTCGCCCGAGTGGTGCTTCCGCTCTGCGGTCCGGCGCTGGCGACGCTCGCGATCCTCACCTTCCTGGCCTCCTGGAATAACTTCCTCTGGCCGCTCGTGGTGTCCCAATCCGCTGACCTGTACACGCTGCCGATTGCGCTTTCGCTGTACTCAACCGGTCAGCATTCCACCAATTACGGGCTGCTGCTGGCCGGCTCCGTGCTGGTGATCACCCCGATCCTGCTGCTCTTCGCCCTGTTGCAGCGCTGGTTCATCCAGGGCATCGCCACCACCGGGCTCAAGTAATTCAAGTAATTCAAGTGACGGAAAAGACTGAAAGCATGACGCTGAGCGACACCGATAACATCTCTAATAACCTCGCCGATAGTCTCGACAGTAGCCCGGTCCCCGGCGGGCTCGATACCGGCGGCCTGCGGCTGCATACCGCGGCCGACGGCACCATGTTCCGCGATCTCAATGGCAACGGTGTGATGGACCCCTACGAGGACCCGCGGCTCAGCGCGGCGGAACGTACCGAGGATCTGCTGGGCAGGCTGTCATTGCCGGAGAAGATCGGGTTGCTGTTCCAGACGGTGATCGAGATGGGGCCGGAGGGCCAGCTGCTGGAGGAGTCCGGTGTGTTTGCCAAATCCTCAACCAGGGCCGCGGTACTGGGCAAGGGATTATCGGCCTTCAATATCCACGCGATTCCCTCGGCGCGGGCCGCCGCTCGGTGGAATAACCGTATTCAGGCGTTGGCCGAGCAGACCCCGCACGGCATCCCGGTCACGCTGAGTACCGATCCCCGGCATTCCTTCACCGAGAACAGCGGCGTCGCTTTCACCAGCGGCCCGTTCTCGCAGTGGCCGGATATGCTTGGGATCGCCGCGCTGGGAGACGTCGAGCTGGTTAGGCGTTTCAGCGAGGTGGTGCGCGCCGAGTACCGGGCGGTGGGTTTGCGGATGGCCCTGCACCCGCAGGTGGACTTGGCGACCGAGTCCCGTTGGGGCCGTCAGCTGCAGACCTTTGGCAATGATGTGGAACGCGTGCGGGCCTTCACCCGGGCTTATGTTGAAGGGTTTCAGGGCACCAGTCTGGGGCCGGACAGCGTGGCGACCACGACGAAGCACTTTCCGGGCGGCGGCCCGCAGCTCGACGGCGAGGACCCGCATTTCCCCTATGGCCGGGAGCAGGTGTATCCGGGTGATAATTTCGAGGCGCACCTGGCGCCGTTCAAAGACGCTATTGGCAGCGGAACAGCGGCGATCATGCCCTACTACGGGATGCCGGTCGGCCTGGTCCGGAACGGGGAGCCCATCGAAGAAGTCGGATTCGCCTACAACCGGCAGATTCTTACCGGCCTGCTCCGCGAGGAACTAGGGTTCGACGGCGTTATTGTCTCCGACTGGGAACTGGTCACCGATAATCGGGTCGGCGATAAACTGCTCCCCGCCCGGGCCTGGGGCGTTGAGGAACTGACACCGGTGCAGCGGATCGTGAAGCTGCTGGACGCCGGGGTTGACCAGTTTGGCGGCGAGGAATGCGTTGAGGTGCTGGCCGAGGCAGTGGCGAGCGGAGCGGTGACGGAGGCCAGGATCGACGAGTCGGCTCGCCGGATCCTGCTGACCAAGTTCCAGCTCGGTCTCTTCGATGATCCCTATGTCGATGAGGAGGCGGCCGAGCGCATTGTCGGCAACGCCGAGTTCCGTTCGCTGGGGATAGAAACGCAGTCGCGGTCTGTGGTGGTACTCGCGAATGACGGGGTGCTGCCGCTGGGGGGCGGCGAGTCGCCGCTTCGCGTCTATCTGGAGGGTATCGACTCTGCTGTGGTGGCAGCGGAGGCGGAGGTCGTGGGCTCCCCCGGCATTGCCGAGGTGGCGCTGGTGCGCATCCCCGCACCGTATGAGCCGCGCGACGATCTGCTGCTCGAGCAAGGATTCCGCCAAGGATCGCTTGAATTCCGGCCGGGGCTTATCACCCGGTTGAAGCGAATCGCCGAAGAATGCCCGCTCGTGCTCATCGTGGACCTGGACCGGCCCGCCGTGCTGACCCCGTTCCTGCCCTTCACGAGTGCCATCGTCGCCTGCTTCGGTGTATCCGATACAGCGCTGATGGCTGCACTGTCTGGGGTTGTCTTCCCGGAAGGCCGCCTGCCGGTGGATATCCCGCGCAGCATGGCGGAGGTTCGGGAGGCGCTACCGGATCTGCCGGGCCTCAGCGCGGAGGCGCTGTTTCCTAGCGGGTTTGGGTTGCATCGGTACGGCAGTTAGCGTCGCGGGTACCGCAATGGAGCCTTAAACCCAACCACAGTAAAGCTCTATTCCGGTTAGCCATTATGGAAGACGGGCTATGAGAATAGAATCCGACCAAATACAGTGATCTGAGGAATTCTAGTGCTGTGCGGCTACGAATGGACCAGACCCAAAATCTCAAGGTGTCACATTTCCTCCACATAGGTTCGCTTGCTGTGTAGATTCACCCCTTCGGAAACAAGTTGAATAGACTGAGCAAGCCCTAACCCGTTTCGTGAGGAATAGAAAATTGGATAAACCACCGGCGGATGATCAACATGTCCAAATCGAGGAACTAGGCATCAACGGTCTTCCTCTATCACCAGCACCGCCGAGCAGCGATCTACCGCAGCGCTGGTTGAATCCGTGGCTGATCGCACTGTGGATATTCGAAGGTTTGCTTATTGTCGCAAGCATCATCTGCTTCAATGCGGTGCTGCAGACAAATGATTTCTATGGCTCAGAGGCAGCCATAAGCATCCCGGGACAGACCGGCGGCAATCAACGTCCCTGGTTTGTCGCCGTTTCTGGGCTGCTAGTCCCGGCAGCCACATCCGCAGCCATCGTCCTCGCAGCTACCCTCATCGTGCATATATTTCGAGCGGATGCCTTACGCCGCATTAGCCGCTAAAAAGTTCTTGGCTCCTCACATCGGTGAGGAGCCAAGAACTTAACAAAATTCACCCGAGAGTGTTCGAGTGCCCGCTAGACGAAGCTCCCAGGTCTGATGATCGCTGCGACTTGTTAGATTCAATCATCGCTACACCCCCGACTATCCCAGCTGCGAAAAGTTTAGAATTTAAATTATTTTTCAAAGCCATTAATATATCATCAATAATTTGAATCATCTATAGAGAGCTTTGTCGGTCTACTGGATTTGAATAGTAAATAACTGAAGATTGTCTGAAAACCCAAAAATTATTTGAAAACTAACCGTCCGAAACATGTCGAACTTTCAAATTAATTATCAGTTAAGTGTTTTGGGCTGCCGCAAAGAAGCCGGACCGCAGCCGTTTCTCCGGGTTTCCAGATTCCGCAGCGGGCCCCAACAAAGATTGCAAAGCTGGCGATTGCTGCCCTCGGGCACACGCACCCACTCTTCCTCTGACATCTCTAACGACTTTGCGAACAAATTACCCACCGTCATTTCATGGACCGCGGCATGAGTACACTGCCTTGATGATCTCAGCAGACTCTGACATTGCGGTGGCCTCGAAGAGTCGACCACAGTCCAATTCGTATTACATCGGATACTTATGGACATCTGATCGGTTCAACGTCACAGAATGCTGCAGGGGTGCAACACCGTTGGCGCGGCCTCGGAGGTCTTAATGCTCATAAGGTGCCAAAACAACATGAGGGCAAAAGAAAACCGCCAGACCATCCAGGCTAATTCCCAGTAATCTAGCGGTTTCACACGGTCGGGCTGACAGGATTTGAACCTGCGACCCCCTGACCCCCAGTCAGGTGCGCTACCAAGCTGCGCTACAGCCCGAACATTGGTTTCATCCCGAGCGAACTCGGCGAAAGCCAACTTGAAAATCATACAGTACCGCCGCGCTGGACTCTAACCGAGCACACTCAGGGCCGAGGCACCTCAGCTCAGGCATAAAGCAGGGCGAAGGCAAAACTCTCTAGCGGACACCACCAAGAACCTCAGCCCGCGCCTCCACTCCGGCGACGAACAATTCAATCGACCCTCGGTAGAACTCCTCGGCGTCAGCCACCCGGGTCAATGGCTCCGCGGCCGCAATAATGCTGGGGTAACGCTCAGCGGGCAGACCACGGATCACCGCCATCTTCCCCGCCAAATGTTCCTCGCGGGCACACTCATCCATGCCGATCTCCCGTCCCGGCTCCCCCACCACCAGCATGACGCAGAGTTCCAGCGCTGTGCGCGCAATATTCGCCGCCTCGGCCGCCGAAAACCCCATTCGCGCCAGCAGCACCAGCGCCTGCTCTGTAAGTTCGAGCCCCCGCTGCTCGGCGAAGAACTGGCTGGGCACCAAGGGCGCTACTGCGGGATGTTGGCGCAGCACCGAAACCAGCGCGGTTAATAGCTCCGTCAATGACACTTGCTCCATGCCAAGGACGGCGGCGGTGGGGTCCCCCTCCGGAGCCGCCTCGGCCCGGCCCCCCTCAACCTGGGACACGAGACGATCGGGCGTTTCGCGCTCAGAACCGCCCCGAAAACCAGGCAACTCCAGCTCGGCAATGACTGCCTGCCCCAGGGTCGCCAGCAGCTCTTCTTTATTGGCAAAATGCCAGTACATCGCCATCGGGGTGACACCGAACTCGGTGGCTAGTCGTCTAATCGTCACCGCGGCCAGACCTTCCGTCTCGGCCAGCGACAGGGCGGTAGCCAGCACGGACTCTCGGCTCAAAGCAGGCTTATTCACGGTTCAACTTTACCATGTATAGGAATTGCTATACGGTGTACATCAGGAACTACATAGGCCCCCGCTCAACGAGTCCCACCCAGCGAAGGATCCACCTCATTCCCCCGGTGCTGACCCCCACCAAATACGCTCAACCGCCAGCACCCGCGAAACAACACAAACGACAAAGGAACCCCGATGGACTACTACGGCAAAACCATCCTGATCACCGGCGCCTCCTCCGGCATCGGCAAGGCCTATGCGGAGAAGTTCGCCAGCCTGGGCAGCAAGCTGGTGCTGGTCGCCCGCAACCAACAGGTGATGGAAACCCTGGCCGCCGACCTCAAGCAAAAACACGGCACCGAAACCCGAGTCATCGGCCTTGACCTTTCCGCTCCGGGTGCCGCCGCCGCGTTACTCGAACAGGTGCCCGCCGTCGACGGTCTGGTCAACAATGCCGGCTTCGGCACTCACGGGCTGCTGCAAGATCTAGATCCCGAGAAAATCAATCAGGAAATCCAACTGAACTGCGGCACCCTGGTCGATCTCACCCAGAAATACCTCCCCGGCATGCTGGCGAACAAGAATGGCCTGGTGATCAACATCGCCTCCACGGCGGCCTTCCAGCCGATCCCCAAGATGGCCGTTTACGGCGCCACCAAAGCCTTCGTACTCTCCTTCACCCAAGCTCTCTGGGCGGAACTCCAAGGCACCGGCGTCCGCGCGCTAGCGGTCTGCCCCGGCGCTACCTCCACCAATTTCTTCAACGAGGCTGGCGAAAGCGCCGCGGTCGGCACCATGCGCAGCGTCGACGACGTAGTGAACACCACTTTCAAGGGCCTCTCCAAGAACGTTCACACCGTGGTCGACGGCACCTTGAACGGTGCCACCGCCTTCTTCGGTCGGGTTGCCCCGCGCAAACTGGTGATGAACGTGGTCAGCCGAATGATGTCGAACAATAACTAGACGCTCCAGTCCGCGCGACCGACGCTCTGGATTCCAAAGTGCACAGGTTCCTGACCAAACCAGCTCCCCGCTAGAAACGCTAGGCTCCCGTTATCCTGGCTGGATATACTCCGCACTAGGACAGCGGGCGTCTAGGCAGTTACCAGGGCAGCTCCCCCTCGGCATAAAAGTAACCCCCGGTGGGTCCATCGGCTTCAATCTGCGCCATCTTCACAATAATCGAGGCCCCTGATCGACGGTCTGCAGCCCAGTATTGCCGTTCAGATCGGTCTTGGTAAAGCCGGGTTCCACCGAGTTGATCCTGAATTGCGGAAAAGCCTTGGCATACTGCACGGTCAGCACATTAACAGCGGTTTTCGACGCCGGATACGCCACCCCTGGGTAGGCGTACCCCGGGTTCCCTGGCGTACTGAGCACGGTCAGCGAGCCTAGTCCACTACTCACGTTCACCACCACCGGCGAAGCCGAGCGCTGCAATAACGGCAAGAACGCATGCAACACCCGCACCGTACCGAAGACATTTGTCTCGAACACTTCCTGCATCATCTCAGCGGTTACCTCACCGGCCCCGACAATAGAGTTGCCTTCACCACGCGCCTCAATGCCAGCATTATTGACCAGCACGTCCAGGCCGCCGTCGGCCTCAATAGCAGCCACTGCCGCGTTCACCGAGTCATCATTGGTGATATCCAGTTGCACCAACCGAGCGCCCAGCTCGGCGGCTGCCCGTTGCCCACGGGCCAGATCTCGACTGCCGATGTAGACGGTGTGCCCCGCCGCGATGAGTTGACGGGCGGTCTCAAATCCAATGCCCTTATTTGCTCCTGTTATCAATATTTTCTTCATGCCTCCAGAGTCCCCCCGATTGAGCCCGGCAACCATTCCCCCAATGTTCCTGGGACCAACAGTGCCAGGAACAGCAAATAGCAAAGCGATACGCTGGTCGGCATGACAGGTTCCGAATTCGGCAATGCGGTGCGGCGTTGGCGCGATCGAGTCAGACCCGAAGCCGCCGGGCTGAATGCCGGGGGTCATCGCAGGGCCGCCGGTTTGCGGCGTGAAGAGTTAGCCCTTCTAGCCGGTATCTCGGTGGACTACGTGACTCGCTTAGAGCAGGGCCGGGCCAGCAATCCCTCGAGCCAGGTCGTCGAAGCACTCGGCCGCGCCCTGCGAGTTTCGGCGGCCGAACGGGAACAACTCTTCCACGCCGCCGGACTGGTCCCGCCCGGCCAGGGCACCGTGCCCGCCTTCATCGCTCCGAGCGTGCGGCGGATGCTCGATCGACTGGAGGCCACCCCGGTCGCCGTGTTCGACGCCGCGACCAACCTACTGCTGGCGAACCCGATGTACACCGCGTTGATGGGCGAGCAGCTCGGCAAGGAACGCAACGCGGCGTGGCGCAACTTCCTGGGGTCAGGTAATCGGGTACGACATACCCCGGAATCGCTGCATCAGCTCCGCTCCGCTCAGGTCGCCGATTTACGCGCCAGCGAGCAGCGCTACCCCGCAGATCTGCAACTTCGAAACCTGATCGGCGAGCTCAAAGCCAAAAGCCCGCTCTTTACCAGCCTGTGGGAGGCCGCTGCCATTGTTCCGCATAGTTCGGCGGCTAAGGTTATCGACCATCCGCAGATCGGCTCGATCACTCTGGATTGCGATATTCTTGCGGTCGTCGGAAGCGACCTGCGGATGATGATCTACACCGCAGCGCCGGGCAGTCCAGACGCACAGAACTTAGCGTTACTGGCGGTGTTGGGCAGCCAAAGTCTTATTGATTAAAGGCGATCAACTGCTCAAATTAAATATAACGACATATAGAAGATTCCTCAGGCAACTTCCTGCTAAGTCACAGAAATCGAACATAGCTTATTCCTCGGCTCAGCTGAGCCAATTCATATTCCACTGGATTTTTTCTGGAAGGATAAGAGATGTTTAGACATCAAATGACCAAGGCAGGACTCAGCGTTGCGTTCGCCTTGGGAATTGCCCTTGCTGGCTCTGCCGCAGCGACGGCTAGCCCGCACCCGGTAAGCAACGCGGGCGGCGGCTCAAGCAGCATGGCGGCCCCGAGCGGCCACAGCAGTCGGGCGGCCAACCCGGGCAACGGCACCAGCACCAATTGGTCGGGTGAGGTATTCACCGACGCCAGCTTCACCAGCGTCACCTCAAGCTGGACAGTGCCGAAACTGAGCTGCCCTAGCTCCGGTTTCCAATCCTCCTACTTCTGGGTGGGCCTGGGTGGCTGGAACGGCAACCGCAGTCTTGAACAACTAGGCACCGCGCAATGGTGCAACAACGGAGCACCGCACTACGGTCTATTTGCCGAATTCTGGTCTAATCCGCCCATCGCTGGCGACGGCGGCGAATACCCCGGTTACCCGGTAAAGCCGGGCGACACCGTGACCGCTACGGTGAGCAAGCTTAGTAACGGCAAGTACCGAATCTACGAAACCTCAAGCCGCGGCTGGACCTACAGCCAGGACGGCAACGCCCCCGGCAATGACCCGGGAAACCTCACCGCCGAGGTAATCGCTGAAGCCCCCGGCGACGAAGGTACCCCGCTGGCGAATTTCGGCACCGGCTATTTCAATAACATCGTCTACTATGCCGATCAGGACGCCACCTCGAACCTGTATGACATTAAGTACAACAATGTCCTGAAGGACAGCAGCAGCTACAACAACACTGCCAATACCTACGGCATTAAGGTCGGCTGGCTGCATTCCTGAGGAATCGGTGGTTGAATCACCCCGCCGAGGTCCGTAGCCAGTCATCCATCGTCGGCTCGACGAAGTTCACCTGATCGACGTCGACCTCCTGGACGTATTCCTCGGGTCGAGTCCGTTCCGGCAGCGCAGAGAACTTCCCTGCCGCCGGAGCGGACTCTTTGGGTACTTGTCGGTTATTCTCCATATCTTCAGGGTACGTTCCAGTACCCCAGAGCGCACTAGGTGAGCGCCCAGAAGCAGCCAAAGATCTACTAAAAAAACTACTGTCTTTTACGTCACTTGCGGCGTTACTCTCTTACTACTTGGTGGGTGCCAGCTAGGCTCCCAATGCATCTAAGGAGAAATGAATGCCTACTCGCAATGAGGCTTGGCCCGAAGGCACCCCCAACTGGGTTGACCTGGGTGTCGACGACATCGAAGCGACCAAGACTTTCTATGCTGAGCTTTTCGGCTGGGAGTACGAGTCCGGCGGCGAAGAGTCCGGCGGCTACGTGCTTGCCCACAAAGACGGCCAGCCAGTAGCGGGCTTCGGCCCCAAACAGGACAGTGAACAGCCCACTGTCTGGACCACTTATTTGGCTTCCGACGACGTCGATGCGGCCGCCGAAAAGGTCACCGCAGCGGGCGGCCAGCTACTCGCGCCAGTAATGGATGTGATGGATTCCGGTCGGATGACTATCGCTGCTGATAGCGTCGGATCGGTCTTCGGCATTTGGCAGGCCGGTAACCACAACGGCGTTGGTCGTTTCAACGAAGACGGCACGCTGTGCTGGAACGAATTGCACACCCGCGACTACGAGCAGGCCCGGCAGTTCTATTCCTCGGTGTTCGGCTTTAGCTATAACGATATCGGTGGCGGTGGCTTCGTCTACTCCACCATTAAGCGTGCCTCCGATGGCGAAGAGGTTGGCGGAGTCCACCATGACACCGAGCTGCCTCAGGGCGCACCGAACTACTGGTTGACCTGGTTCGCCACCGATAACGTGGACGCTAGCTTGATCAAGGCCCAGGAACTTGGTGCCGTCGTGCTGATGCCGATCGACAACAGCCCATTTGGCCGGATGTCCATCGTGCAGGGTCCGCAGGGCGAAGTGTTCGGCTTGATCACCCTACCCAGCGAAGCTCCTGCAGAGGCCGCCGAGACGGTTGCCGACGGCGGCGAGCGCGAAAGCGGCGAGGTCAGCTAGACTTTAGCTAATTTGCGCGAAACGCAAAATTGCGGGGCTGGGATCTTACTAGTGAATCCCAGCCCCGCAGTTTGTTAAAGCTCAAAATTACCGAGTCCGTTTACGCTTCTCCCGCACTCGCATCGAAACTTCAATCGGGGTGCCCTCAAAACCAAAGGTCTCGCGCAACCGCCGGGTGATAAAGCGTCGGTAGCCGGGATCGAGGAATCCGGTGGTGAAGAGCACGAACTTCGGCGGCCTCGAGGAGGCTTGGGTGCCGAACAGGATTCTGGGCTGCTTACCACCGCGCAGCGGGTGCGGATGAGCCGCCACCAGCTCGCCCAGGAAGGCATTGAGTCGCCCGGTTGGGATCCGCTTATCCCAGGACTCCAACGCGGTATCCAGCGCTGGCACCAGTCGATCTTTATGCCAGCCGGTCTTCGCCGAGATGTTCACCCGCGGCGCCCACTCGACGTGTGCCAAGTCCTGTTCGATCTCGCGCTCTAGGTAACGACGTCGCTCGTCGTCCAGCAAATCCCACTTATTGAAGGCCAGCACCAAGGCTCGGCCGGATTCAATGGCGAGTTGCAGAATCCGCACGTCCTGCTCAGAGAGCACCTCATCCACGGCGAGTAGCACCACCGCGACCTCAGCCTTCTCCAAAGCCGCCTGAGTGCGCAGCGAAGCGTAGAAATCAGCTCCCTGCGCCATGTGCTGGCGACGCCGGATGCCCGCGGTGTCAACGAAACGCCAGGTCCGGTCTCCGAGTTCAATGAATTCATCCACCGGATCACGAGTGGTACCGGCGAGCGGATCGACGACGACGCGGTTGGAACCCGCCAGCTTGTTCAGCAGCGAAGACTTCCCGACGTTGGGCCGGCCAATCAACGCCACCCGGCGCGGGCCACCACGACGGTCGGTGGTCTCCACCTCGGAGAACTCCGGCAGCACCTCCATGATCCGGTCCAGCAGATCGGCAACGCCTCGGCCGTGCTGCGCGGAAACCGCCCAGGGCTCGCCCAAGCCGAGGCCCCAGAGCGTAGCAACATCGGAATCGGTGCGCTGATCGTCGGCCTTATTACCGACCAGGATGATCGGCTTCTTGGTGCGCCGCAGCATCTTCATCATCGACTCGTCCATCGCGGTGACGCCTACTGTGGCGTCAACGACGAAAAGTACCGCGTCCGCCAGCTCAACCGCCAATTCAGCTTGCTCGGCGACGCGCTGGTGGATGCCCTTGGCATCGAACTCCCAGCCCCCGGTATCGACTAGGGTGAAGTTCCGGCCATTCCACTCTGCGGGGTACATCACCCGGTCCCGGGTCACCCCGGGGGTATCCTCGACAACTGCTTCGCGGCGGCCAAGAATCCGGTTCACCAGAGTGGACTTACCGACATTGGGTCGACCCACAATGGCCAGCACCGGGTCGAGCCCGGCCTCGTCGTCATCCTCGAAGCCAGCATCCAGGCCAGCAAGCAGCGCGGCGTCTTCCTCATCCAATTCATAGTCGGACAGCCCAGCACGCAGCGACTCGGCGCGTTGTTCGGCTTCGGCGTCGTCGAGTGCGGAGATCTTCTCCAGCACCTGGTCCTCGCCCTGCGGCTCGAAGTCGTCAAAGTCTTCAGTCATCTTCACTCTGCTCTGCTCTCATCCGCGCTGACTCTTCTGTCCTGGGCGGAGTTTGGTCATCCGGTAATTGCTGCCCGGAAATCTTCACTGCTTGCCTAATGTGCTGGGCAAGCGTCGTACGAATCTGTTCTACTGCCGCATCCATTGAAGCACGCCCGGACATCCCGGCCTGTCGTTCAATCTTGACCGCCTCGCCGAAAGCGACATGGAATCTCCGACGCAGCGGCGGAATCTTGTCCCGGTGCTCGCCGGTGATCCTGGTGCCCAGTACCGCTACCGGAACCACTAGCGCCGCTGAGTTCAGGGCCAGCCAGGCAACCCCGCTGTTCATTGAGGCGGCGTCGCCGCTGCCCCTGGTACCTTCCGGCAAAATACCGACGCAGCCACCACGTTGCAGCACTCCTTTAGCCGCCTGCAAAGCTGCCCGGTCGCCGGAACGGTCCACCGGGATCTGCCCAGAACTGCGCAACACCCAGCCCAGGAAGCCCTTGAACATATCGTGCCGCACCATAACGTGCATATAACGTGAACTGGCGCCCACCATCACCGGTCCGTCCAAATAGCTCAGGTGATTGGCCGCGAAAACCACCGGCCCGGTGGCCGGGATGTGCTGCCGCCCGGTGATCGTGGTGCGATAAAAACCGTGATCGAGCAGCCGTCCCAAGGGCCTGGACCACCAGGTCTTCCAGGCCGCCGGGGACTCGACCGACTTCTTCGAACTCGACTCAGCCACCGACGGTTTCCCGCACTAAACGCAGCACCGCTTGCACTGTCTGTTCAAAATCCAGATCGGAAGAATCAATGGTCACCACGCCGTCCGCGGCACGCTGAAACTCCACTACGGTGGCATCCTTGGCGTCCCGGGCCAAGACTTGCGCCGCCACCTGCTCAGCGGTCTGGCTTTCACCGCTGGCCGCCAGTTGGGCACCGCGACGAGCCAGCCTGGCTGCCTCAGAAGCGGTGAGCAGCAGCCTGACCTCGGCCTGCGGGGCCACCACGGTAGTGATATCACGCCCCTCCACCACCATCCGGCTACGCACCGACTCAATCGCGGCGCGCTGCCGTCGAATCAGTTCGGTACGGGCACCAAGGTTGGTGGCCACCGCTGACACCGCCTCGGAAACCCGGGGTTCACGAATCTCATCGGTGACGTCCAGCGCCCGTTCCTGATCAAGTCCGGCAGCGACCATGCCGACGCCCGGGTCGAACCACTGCTCGAAATAAAACCGTTTGGCGAGCGCCTCAACAGCGGCTTGGTTATGCACCTCAACGCCATTTTCCAAGCACACCAGCGCCAGTGCCCGGTACATCGCCCCGGTGTCCTGATAGGCCAAGCCCAGCCGATGGGCCGTTTCGCGAGCCACCGAAGACTTCCCTGATCCTGACGGGCCATCAATCGCAATCACCAGGGACTTACCAATCCGCAGCGGTACGGACTCGCTCATTGCAATACCTTCCAGCCTCGTACCGTCAGCTCCTCAATTAGTGGCTCCAGCTTGGCTGGCAGCACCGAAATCTCCACAATGCCGGCATTGCGACCCGAGGAATGGTCCAATCGAAGATCTTCCAGGTTAACGCCGATCTCACCGATCTCAGTGAGGAGCTGAGCGATCTGCCCCGGTTCATCGTCGACCAAGACGCTCAGCCAGGCATAGGGTTGCGCGGGGCCGCCATGCTTGCCCGGGATTCGGGCCTGCCCGGCGTTTCCCGCGCTGATCACCTTCGCCATTGCCAGGCTAGCCCCCGGCGCAGCTGGTGCGTCAAGAGTGCCGATGAGCTTGATTAAATCCTCGTGCAATTGATGCAGGATGGTCACTATCGGCTCCGCATTGGCGGCCATAATCGGCACCCACATGCCGGCATCCGATGCGGCAATCCGGGTCACATCGCGCAGGCCATTACCAGCCAGCGACAGGGCATGCGGAGCGGCTTCTTGCAGCCGGGCGGCAACCAACGAGGACATCATTTGCGGCAGATGCGATACCAAAGCCACCGCGTCGTCATGTTCCTCGGGGCTGAACCGGCTGAGTACCGCACCCAGGTCAAGCCCCAGGTTCTGTGCCACCTGAACGGCGCCCTGGCCGCTGCCTTGGTGCGGGCAAATCACCCAGGGCATGGCATTGAACAACTCACCGCGCGCCGACACCGCGCCGGCCCGTTCCCGGCCGGCCATCGGGTGAGTGCCAACATAACGACTCAAATCAAGGTGGTTCTTTGCCGAGAGTTCCTGCAGTTCACGCAGAATAGCGCCCTTCACCGAGGACACGTCAACCACCACCGCGGCGGGGAAGCGCTCCAAGGCATCGGCAACGACTCGCGCGCAGACATCCGGGGGCGCTGCCACCACGACTAGCTCAGGCCAAACCCCAGGCTGCTCGTGCAACGGCCGACCAGCACCGATATCAACTGCCACCGAAAGCGCCGAGGGCGAAGGGTCGGATAGCAGTACCTCAAGGCCCCGATGACTCAGTCCCAGGCCGATGCTGGTGCCCAACAGCCCGGTACCGAAAATCACCACTGGGCCACGCAAATACGTGCTACCGGACTCGGCGGCCGCTTGGTTTAGCGGATTGCTCATCTCTACCGGACCCTTGGTTCAGAGCCCGACGGAGGCCAACAGATGGCCTACTTCTTGGTTACCGAGCACTCTGATGGTGCCTTGCTTCTGATCGCCGAGCCTAATCGGCCCCACTTGCAGTCGCACCAGGCGTTCCACCGGGTAACCGACCGCGTCGAAAAGGCGGCGCACAATACGGTTCTTGCCGGAGTGCAGCACTACCTCAACCAGAACGTGGCCGGGAGTGGAGTCAACCAGTTTGAAGGAGTCAACTTTAGTTACCCCGTCCTCCAGTTCGACACCGCGTTTGAGTTGATTGCTAATGCCGGATTCCATCGGCCCCTTGGTCTGCACCAGGTAGGTCTTCGGCACCTCGTATTTTGGATGCGTTAAACGATTCGCCAGTTCGCCGTCGTTGGTCAGCAGCAAGAGCCCCTCGGTAGCCTGGTCCAAGCGGCCAACATGGAAAAGCCGCTCATTGGCGTACTTATTTTTCAGAAAGTCGCTGATGTTTTTCCGGCCCTCTGGGTCGTCCATGGTGGAGACCACGCCCTTAGGCTTATTGAAAACCAGGTAAATCATGTTTTCTTTGAGTTGCAAGCGGATGCCGTCCACCGAAACCGCCGCGGTCTTCGGATCGACTCGCAGGCCCAGTTCTGTGACGATCTGACCGTCGACCTCGACCCGACCCTCGGCAATCATTTCCTCGCAAACCCGGCGCGAGGCCACCCCCGCCTGAGCCATCAGTTTCTGCAAGCGGATCCCGTCGGGATCATGCACGTCCTGAGCGGCGGCGCGTTTCACCGAATTCCGCTCCGGCGGGTTGTTCTTTACCGGCCCGAGGCTCTGACCGAACCGCTCCCGGCCAAAGGCCCGCGATTTCGGTGCCGCCGAGCGCGCCGGCTTGGCTGCTCCTTTAGCCCCTGCGCCCTTGCCGCCTGCTCCTTGGCTACGCGCTTTTTTGGACGCTCCCGAGCTGCCTCCCCGGCTGTTCGAGCGTGGTGTGGGTGTCATTAGTCAGTCCTTAGTTATTCAGTGAAATCATCCAGGTTTTCGAGACCCGGCAAATGCGGTGCAATTTTCGGCAGTTCATCGACGCTTTGCAGGCCGAGTCGTTCCAGGAAATAGCTCGTGGTGCCGTACAAAATCGCTCCGGTCTCAGGATCTGTCTCCAGTTCAGTGATCAATCCACGCTGAGTCAGCGTGCGAACCACTGAATCAACGTTGACCCCTCTGATCGCCGAGATCCGTGCCCTGGAGACCGGCTGCCGATAGGCGATCACGGCTAGCGTCTCCAAGGCGGCCTGGGTGAGTCTCGCGGTCTGGCCCTCAAGAACAAAGCGAGACACCAATGGTGCGAAATCACTCCGCGAATAAAATCGCCAGCCACCGGCAACGTTGCGTAGCTCGAAACCTCGCGGCCTGATCGGCTCAGACCCTTCGGTGCCTGACTCCTCCGCTTCCGGCGTCTCGGCGCGATGAACAGCTGTTCCAGTATACCCGTCATACTCGGCTCGCAGTGCCTCGAGACAGTGGTGCACCTCAGGAACCGGTCGGCCTACCGCGCTGGCCAACTCCAGCTCAGTCACCGGTTGATCAATCACCATCAGCACCGCTTCGAGTGCTGCTGCTAGGCCGCCGGGTAGATCTGCCAGCACGAACTCTTCGGTCTCGACTGGTAGCTCGGTCATTCCTTCACTCCATCATCAGCTACGGCCATGTCTTCATACTCCTCGCTGAGATTGGCAGCGGTCCAATCTTGCTGCGCCCCGGTCCATCGAATTGTCAGCTCACCGAGCGGACTGGCTTGGTCAAAGGCGATCACGGCGTCCCGGAACATCTCCAAAAGCGCCAGAAATCTGGCCACCACCACGAGGGTACTTTCGGCATCACTGACCAAGGCGCGAAAGGACATCGGCTTGCCCGCACGCAGCCGGTGTCCGATCAGCTCAGCCTGTTCCTTCACACTCACCGGGGGCGCATGCAGATGAGCCAGACCGACCTCGGTGGGTTTAGGTTCACGCGGAGTGAGCGCCTTCGCGGCGAGAGTGGCGAATTCTTCTGGACTATGCCGCCAAACCAACTCGGGCAGCAACGCTGCGAAACCCGGTTCCAGGCCGACTTGACGCGGAAAGCGCCGTGCTTCACGCTCAAGGTTCTGCCCCACCAGCCGGGCCACATCCTTGAACGCGCGGTATTGCAACAGCCGGGCGAAAAGCAGATCCCGAGCTTCCAGCAGGGCAATATCTTCTTCGTCCTCCACCTCACCGGAGGGCAGCAAGCGGGCGGCTTTCAGATCGAGCAGCGTCGCCGCAATGACCAAGAACTCACTGGCCTCATCGATTGCCCAGTCCTCGCCGGCTTCCTGCAGCGCGCGAATATAGCCAATGAACTCATCGGTCACAGTGGCCAAGGCCACCTCGGTAATATCAAGTTCGTGTTTGCCGATCAAGCCGAGCAGCAGGTCGAAGGGTCCGGTAAAGTTCTCCAGCCGAACTTCAAAGCCAGGCTTTTTTGAACTGTTTTTTAAGTTGAGCTGGGCAGCCTCCCCGGCGTCTTCCGGAGCCTGCTGCGCTACCGCTTGCTCCGGCGGTACCGAGCTACGGGGCGCCGCCACGGGCTACCAGCTCTTTAGCCAGCCGACGGTAGGCCTCTGCGCCCTGGTGATTACCGGCATAGGAGGTGATCGGCTCCGCAGCCACGGTGGCATCGGCGAACTTAATGGTGCGTTTAATCACTGTCTCAAAGACCTTATCGCCGAAGGCTTCCACCAGGCGGGTGATCACCTCTCGGCTGTGCAAGGTGCGCGCGTCATACATGGTGGCCAACACGCCATCGATCTGCAGCCGAGGATTGATCCGGTCCTGCACCTTCTCAATGGTCTCCACCAGCAACGCGACGGCGCGCAGCGCGAAAAATTCGCAGATCAGCGGGATGATCACGCCGTGCGCAGCGGTCAGCGCATTGACGGTCAGCAGGCCCAAGGAGGGTTGGCAGTCAATGAGCACCACATCGTATTCGTCCTCCACTTTGCGGAGCACACGGTCCAGCACCTGTTCACGAGCCACTTCATTGACCAGCTGAACTTCGGCCGCAGAAAGGTCAATATTGGCCGGCAGCAGGTCAAGATTCTCGGTCTCGGTGCGCCGGATCGCGTCGTGGACGTCGATCTTGCGATCCATCAGCACATTGTAGATAGTCAGGTCCAGTTCGTGCGGGTTCGTCCCTAGTCCTGCGGAAAGGGCGCCCTGTGGATCGAAGTCCACCAACAGCACACGCCGCCCAAGTTCCGCCAATGCGGCACCTAGGTTGATTGTCGAGGTGGTCTTGCCCACGCCACCCTTCTGATTGACCATCGCAATCACCCGGGCGGGACCGTGCGAAACCAGAACCGGAGGCTCAGGGAACTCGGTGACCGGTCGGCCGGTCGGCCCGAGCACGGCTTCCAGATCAATGCCGGTGGCGGTTTCGGTCGCTGCCAGTGTGCCGGACCCTTGTTCGCTACTCACTTGATCACGCTTTCCTCAGTTGCACGTCTTACCGCTGCGGCTAGCTTCTCGAATCGCTACAGCTGTACTTCTTATCGCTACGTTACCCGCCCGGCTAGGCCAACTTTGGTAATTCGCTCACTAAAGACCGCGAGCCTTGAAGTTCCAGTAAAGGTCGAAGGTTATACTTCGCGACGGTATGGCAAAACCGCGGGGACGTCAGCTAATGCGTGACGCCCCCGCGGCCCGTAAGTCTGCCAGTGAGTTAGCTCAGACTCACTATCACAGCCTCAGTTGGCTCGATCATTGCTCAGGACTTTGCCTCCCAGCTAGCCCCGGCAGTCGGCGTCCAGTGGATGGTGCCGTTCTGGAACTCCTGCTTGAAACCGCCATTCTCCGCGATCTCGTCCGACTTCGGGTAGCCGAGTTTGACCTCGAAGCCGTTGGCCTCAAAATATTTGCGGATTTCACCGCGGACGATCTGAGTGCCAGTGGCTGGCGACCAGAGGAAGAGTGCCTTCTCAAACTTCTGGTATCGGCCGACGGTGTTCAGCCCCGCACCTTCGGTCACCTTCTGCGCAGCAGCCTCATCCTGGATCGGGAAGCCCCACTGAGTCTCCGAACCAGTTGCCCGGTAAACCTTGAGAATGTCACCGTAGACAGCGAACGCCGGGGCGTTCGGATGCCAGATGATCATGCCTCGCTGGAATTCAGTGAAGCGTCCGCCGAGCTTGGAGTTGTCTTCGGCTCGGGTCGGCAGTCCGAGCGGGCTGTTCGCGCCGCCCATCGCATGCCACTTATCGCCAATCAGACCGTAGGGCTGAAAAGCCTCGTCGCGCACTCGAATGGCGTCGGCTTGCTGCTCGTCATATCTGGTTGGATGGCCTGATTTCTGCACCGCCTGAGCTAAGGCGCCCGCGCTGCCCGGGGTTTTCCCCTCAAGTGCGATGGCGCTATCCAGGAATTTATTGGTGGCATACTCCACATTGGTCAGCTGCGCCACAGTCCCCCAACCCCAGTAAGGCGACTGCTGGAACACGCCCACCGAGTCGGCATCTCCACAGTTCAGGTTATTGACGTGTGATTCAACCCAGGCGGTTTCAAAGGTCGCCAACATTACCCGGGCCGAGACATTACGACGCTGCGCAATCTCGTAGACC
Source organism: Psychromicrobium lacuslunae (assembly GCF_000950575.1). Classification (NCBI taxonomy): domain Bacteria; kingdom Bacillati; phylum Actinomycetota; class Actinomycetes; order Micrococcales; family Micrococcaceae; genus Psychromicrobium; species Psychromicrobium lacuslunae. The sequence continues at coordinate 534,831 of NZ_CP011005.1, read as the reverse complement.
TTGCGGGCCACCGCAATGTCTCGGTTCGGCGGAATATAGCAGCTCTCCTCGGCAGTAGCCACTGGAGCGCCACCCGCGGGTACCGCGGTCAAACTGGCAGCGGCAGCCCCGGTTGGCGCAGCCCAGGATGGTGCAGCCAGGCCGAGCAATAAGCTCAGCGCCAGGCCGGCACCGGCAAGCACTCTAAATTTTGACATGGTTGTTCCTTCGTTCATCAGTTCGTGATCGCGTTCAGCGAGCTTGCCAGCTGGCACCGGCGGTCGGCGTCCAGTGGATGGTGCCATTTTGGAATTCCTGCTTGAAACCGCCGTTCTCAGCGATCTCGTCCGAGGCTGGGTAGCCAAGCTTCACTTCCATGCCATTGGCTTCGAAGTACTTACGGATTTCACCGCGGACGATTTGCACGCCGGTCTTCTCAGACCAGAGGAAAAGGGCGCCTTCAAACTTTTGGAAACGTCCCACCGTGCCGGCGCCAGCGCCTTCGGCTACTTTCTGGGCATTGCCTTCGTCAATGATCGGGAAACCCCATTTAGCTTCGGAGCCGCTCTTGCGGTAAGTGTCGAAGATCGCGCCGTAAACCATAAAGGCTACGTTCGGGTGCCAAATGATCATGCCGCGCTGGAAGTCACGGAAGCGGCCACCATTTTTGCTGTCGAATTCATCGTTGACCGGATTACCCACCGGTGAGTTCGCGCCGCCAGCGGCATGCCACTTATCGGCAATAGCGCCGTAAGGGATTTTGACGTCTAAGCGGTTATAACGAATCGGGTGGTATCCGTTCAGGCTGCCCCAGTTGCTCTGTTCCGGCGGTTCGACGCCGGAGTTGCCGCCACCGTGCTCAAGAACTACCGGCCGGGTGTGGCCGGCATCAGCCCAGCGCAAGAACAGAGCAATGTGTTCGGTTCCACCGTAGTCTCGCACCAGTGCGTCTCCCGGCTGAAGCTCCGCCGCCGCGATTGAGTGCGTGATGCCCAAGAACCGGCTGCCGCCATCAATCGGGTCAAAGCTAAAAGTGGTGGGGTTGCTGCGGCCATTTGGCGTCAAGTGCCACGCCATTGAGATGAATCCGGAGCAGTCATTACGGTATCCATTTGAGTCGCCTTGCTGGTTATATCTTGGCGCTTCTCGGAGTCGTTGATAAGCCCGATCGATCACTTCCCCGCGACCGATCGGCCCATTGGCGTCGGAGGCCTGCGCGGTTGGCGCGGTGACGGTGATCGCACTGAAGGCGCCCACGATCAATCCGACGATCAGCAAAACACTCATGCCGAACCTGGTGAGGCCGGTTTTGGTATTAAGTGCAGATGTCATTCGCATGTCCTTAGGTTTTGATGGAATAACAGCCTCAAGCAGATTTGAGAAATCGATTACTCAATGAGGCCGATCTAAGCCTAAGGTTTCGCAGCGCATACATAATATAAGCAAAGAAAAACTGCCAGGAAACTCCCAGTTTCTGGGAATTTCCTGGCAGCTCAAGCTTAGTAATCGATTAACCGTTTAACCGATCACTAATTCACTTTCTCAGCGATTCAGCCGATGCATAACTATCAGCGCCGGGTCCATGAGGGGCTTGCTCCGGCTCAGTCGAAGAGCCGTGCCCATCGGCGTCAAGACTGGCCTCGTTGAACGGCTCAGCCCCGGAGAGCACCCGGCCGACCTTGGCCCGATCAATTTCACCCACCCAAGTACCCATCAGCACGGTGGCTACCGCGTTGCCGGTGAAGTTAGTTAGCGCGCGAGCCTCGGACATGAAACGGTCAATGCCGACGATAACACCAACCCCATTGAGCAGTTCGGGCCGGTGTGCTTGCAATCCGGCTGCCAGCGTGGCCAGCCCTGCGCCGCTGACGCCTGCTGCACCCTTGGAGGCGATGATCATAAAGACCAGCAAGGAGATCTGCTCGCCAATATTCATCTCGATCCCCATCGCATTCGCAACGAACAACGAGGCCATGGTCAGATAGATCGCGGTGCCATCGAGGTTGAAGGAGTAACCGGTTGGCACCGTGACGCCGACCACCGGACGGGAAACACCGAGGTGCTCCATTTTGGCGATCAAACGCGGTAGTGCGGCTTCGGAGGACGAGGTGGAGAAGATCAGCAGGTACTCGCGAGCCAGGTACTTCATGAGCTTGAAGATATTGACCCGGGTCACCAAGTACAGCACGCTGCCAAGTACCAGCACAATGAAGGCGATACAGGTGGCGTAGAAGCCGAGCATTAGCACCAACATCGACTTGACCGCTTCAATACCGGTGGCGCCGACCACCGCGGCGATTGCCCCGAAGGCACCGATCGGGGCAAGCCACATCACCATCATCAGAATCCGGAACACCAGGGCTTGCGCGATCTTGACGGCGCGCACAATCGGTTCACCGGCCTTACCCATCCGCTGCACCGCAAAGCCAACCAGCAATGCGACGAAAAGCGTCGGCAGCACCGGGATATCAGGCGGGATAATCTCGAGGATGAAGTCAAAGAGCGCATTGCCGGTCTTGCCGTTTTCGGACGGCTTATAGGCCTGCAGTTTGAGTCCTTCACCGGGGTGCAGGAAGTTACCAACCACCAGACCGATCGCGAGCGCAAAGGTGGACATCACCAAGAAGTAGACAAGGGCCAAGCCACCGACCCGCCCCACCGTCGCTGCTTTCGCCACCGAACCAATCCCGGTCACAATAGTGCAGAAGATCACCGGGGCAATCAGCATCTTAATCAAATCGACAAAGATATCGCCGAGCGGCTTGAGCGAGGTGGCGAAGTTTTTGGTGCCCGCTCCGGGGGCTGAGGTGGCTTGGGCGATCAGACCGACGGCGACGCCTAGCAGCACCGCAATAATCACCGCGATATAGAGCCAATGGGTCTTATCTAGCCGCTTGCGGGGCTGCCGCCCCAAGGCGGCAGTCTCTCCACGTTGAGAGCTCATCTTATTCCTCCGATATTCTTGGACAGCAACTGCTCTCCAGGGTTTTTCAGACTCAAGGATGCCGTAATCTGTGACGGGGGTCACCATTGCGGTCATATTGTTCACCGGCTTCGATTCGGCCGAACCCCGGAGCACCCCAAGCTGAAGGAGGCTGAGAATGCGCGATTGGAGCATTGCCCGTCGCCTTTTCCTCGGCCAGTTACTTTTTATTGTCTTGCTCACCGCTGCCGTGGTCACCGCGGCCTACCTCGACGCCAGTGATCGGGTCTACAGTCAAGCCACCGAGCGAACCACCGCAATAGCTGCCACCCTCGCCGATTCGCCGCTGCTCTTGCAGGCGGCCAGCAGTGCGGATCCGAGCGCGCTGCTTCAGCCCTATGCCAACCGGGTGTTAGCTGAAACCAAAGTTGATTTCATCACCATCATGGCGCCAGACCGCACCCGCTGGACTCACCCCAGGCCGGAGGAAATAGGAAAGCCCTATATTGGTTCGGTTGACCAGGCCTTAGCCGGCCACAGCTACACCGAGACCATCGCCGGTACCCTTGGACCCTCTTTGCGCACCATCATGCCGGTGCAGGACGCCAGCGGGAAGGTCAAAGCAATGGTCTCGGTGGGGGTCACCATCTCAACCGTCGGAATTGCCTTCAGCGGTCGAATTCCGGTGATTCTGCTGCTCGGGGCCGGACTCCTGCTACTCGGCACGGTAACCTCGATCCTGCTCGGTCGATACCTGCGACGGGTCACCTTCGGCTGGGGACCAGAACGCCTCGGCCAGCTATTCAGCTACTACGAATCGGTGCTGCACTCGGTACGCGATGGACTCATCCTGGTGGACCGTCACGGCGAGCTGGTGATGTACAACGACCAAGCAGCCGATCTACTTGGCATTTCCCGACCGGTTGAGGGCGCACCCCGGCAACCGCTGGCAGAGTTGGCGGTGGCCGAATCACTCAAAGAACTGCTGCTGAGCGGCCGGACCGTACGAGACGAAATCCACCTGGTCAAACAGCATCTGTTGGTAGTCAGCCAGGAACCAGCTGTGCTGCCCGGCGTGAAAACACCTTATGGCACCGTCTCGACCCTGCAGGATCATACCGAGCTGCGTAGCCTCGGCGAAGAACTGCGTTCCACCCGGACGCTTACCGATGCGCTACGCGCGCAAACCCATGAACATGCCAATCGCATGCATACCGTGGTCTCCCTGCTGGAATTGGGGCGCACCGAACAGGCTCTGGCCTTCGCCACCGCCGACCTCACCCTGAGCCAGCACCTGGTCGACGAAGTCGTTGACGCCGATCAGGAACCGGTACTGGCAGCTCTGGTGATGGGCAAGATCGCGCAAGCCGCCGAACTCGGTATTGAACTGCGGGTCGAGTGGGACTCCGCCGCCAACTTTGAGGCCCTCGGCCCCCATGATGCGGTGACCATCGTGGGAAACCTGCTCGACAATGCCATGGATGCCACCCTGGCCAGCGAGCCTCCCCGCTGGGTGGCGATGCAGCTCAGCCATGATGAGAAGCAGGCCAGGCTAAAGGTCAGCGACAGCGGACCGGGGCTCGGTGAAACCGATCCTTCGGCGATCCTGGAACGCGGTTTCAGCACCAAGGAAACCGACGCTTCCGGTCGGGGCATCGGGCTAGCCCTGGTGCAGCAAGCGGTTCAGGGGCTCTCCGGCAGCATCACCATCTCCGCCGACGCCGAGTTCACCGTTTCACTGCCACTGCCAGCACCAGCGCTATCGCCACTGCCGGGGACGGCTATCGGCAGCGCAACCGGCAGCAAAACTGCAACCGGGCGGCGCGAGTCATGATCCGAGTATTGGTGGTCGACGACGAGCCGATTATGGCGGAGGCTCATGCGCTCTATGTGCAGCGGCTCGAGGGTTTCAGCGTGGTCGGGACCGTGCATGACGGTCAGTCCGCACTGCGCTTCCTGGCCGAGCACCCCGACGGCGTTGACGTGCTACTGCTGGATATGAACCTGCCCGATCTGCACGGCTTAGACGTCTCCCGCCGACTGCGCGCAGCCGGCCATACTGTTGATATTGTCGCTATCACTGCGGTCCGCGACCTTGAGGTTGTGCGCGGTGCGATTGCCGCCGGAATTGTGCAGTACCTGATTAAGCCCTTCACCTTTTCCTCCTTCGCAGAGAAACTTGGAAACTACCGCAGTTTCCGCGAACAACTGGGCGGCACTGGACCGACTCAGAATCGGCCCGAAGTTGCCCAGCAGGAACTGGATCAAGCCTTTGCGAGCCTGCGTTCACCGCTCGCCGAGGCACTGCCCAAGGGACTTTCGGTGGACACCTTGAATGCCGTGGTCGGCCTGTTGCAGGACGCTCAAGGCGCGGTATCCGCCCAGCAGGTCACCGACGAATTAGGCATCTCCCGGGTCACCGCAAGACGCTATTTGGAGTACCTGACCGAACGCAACTCGGTGCGCCGCTCGCCCCGTTACGGCACCCCGGGAAGGCCTGAAAACGAATACAGCTGGCGACGCTGAGAACGTCGCCAGCTGTAGCTGATTGATTAGTTGAGGTAGCCACCGCCGCCGGCGAAATACTCGCTCGCCGAGAGCTCGGTGCCGTCGTCGAGGCGAACTTTTTTCACGATCAGTGCCGGGTTGACGCCGCGCCAGGCCTCCGGCCCGGCCACCACCACGACGCCGCCCTCGGCTTCAATACTGAACCGCCCCGGGGTACCGCCGAACTTGCCGCGGGAGACGGCGGATTCGACGATCCGCAGCCGTTTCTCGCCGTGGAAGGCAAAAGCATTGGGGTAAGGATCGGACTGCGCACGCACTAGCCGCTCGATTGCTTCGGCGGGCCAGTTCCAGTCGATGTGGCTGTCCTGCTCGGAGCGTTTATGGAAGTAGCTGGCTTGAGAGAGATCTTGCGGTACCGTCTGCACCTCGCCAGCTTCCAGCCGATCCAGCGCGTCCAGTACGAGCGGCGGGATCACTTCAATGGTGCGATGGAACAGATCGACTGTGCGGTCTTGCGCGCCGACCGGAACTGATTGCTGGCTAATCACCGGGCCGGTGTCCAGGCCCTCGTCCATCAGGTGTGCGGTTACCCCGACATGACTCTCGCCATTGATCAGCGCCCAGATCAGCGGGGAGAAGCCGGCGTATTTGGGCAGCAGAGAATCGTGGATATTGAGCGTGCCGAGCCGTGGCGCATTGTAAATTTCCGCAGGTAACCAGGTCCGCCAGTTATTGGCCACAATAATATCGGCGTCGGCTGCCTTGATTGCCTCCAGCAGCGCCTGGTCGGGCCGCTTCGCAATATGCACCGGCACCCCGTGTGCCCGGGCTAGTTCTTCGACCGAATCCGACCACATCTGCTCATAGGGATTGTCGCTCGGCGGGTGGGTGACCGCGAGCACCACTTCGTGTCGGGATTCCAGCACCGCAGAAAGCGTTTTGTGTCCCCAGGTTTGGTAACCGAAGGTGATGACCCGCATTACGCCCCCTGCTCAACCAAGGACGAGGCAGCCGGGGCACCATGCTGCTCACGCAGCGCCAGCACCGAATTGAGCAGCTCGCCGCCGCGCACCGCGACGTTTGATAGCAGCGTTGAGGTCAGGCCATGGGTTGATTCGGTGGGGCCTTGCACAAACAGACCGGTGACCGGAACACCGTCGAGGAGAAGTTCATAGTCCCGGCCAAAGCTCGGGGTCTGATTCCCCAGGATGCCGACACCGCGCAGCAGACCACTGACACCTTGCGAGTTGAAGCCGGTGGCACACACCACCGCATCGTAGCGCTGGTTCTCGGCCTGTCCTTTGATCCGGTCATGCAGAGTTACTGAAACTGCAGCATCGCTTTCCACTGCCTCCAGTACCTCGGTACCGGGGCGGAAGATCAGCCGACGCGGGCCTTGCACTCGCTCGCGGTATTCAATTGCGTAGAGCTCATTGATCAGTTCCAGGTCAACACAAGAGTAGTTGGTGCTGCGATGCCGGTTGATCAGCTCGGCACGCACATCATCGGGGGCGTAGAAGAAATCATCAACCGCTGAGGGGTCGAAGACTCGGTTGGCGAAAGGACTGTCGTCCGCGGGGCTGAAGCCGAAGCTATTGAAGGCTGACTCAACCACGGCCTCGGGGTAGCTGCGATGCAGATGCTGCACAACTTCGGCGGCGCTCTGACCGCTGCCGAGCACCAGGAACCGGTTCTCGGTGGCCTCGCCAAGCTTGTCGAGATGCTCAAGCAGGCGATGGTTATGGAACAGTCTAGGCCCAGCAGTCGCCCAGCTGGGGAGCTTTTCGGCCAGCCCGGTGGCCACGATCACGCTGCGGGTCAGGTACTCTTCGGTACCTTCCGGGCCGGTGGCGGAAATCCGGTAACGAGCACCATTGCGATCCTGCTCCGCCAGCGCTTCAATACCGATCACGGTACGTTGGTACTTGACCGCGGAATTGATTGAGGCGGCCACCCATTGCAGATAGTCGGCGAATTCAATCCGGGACGGGAAGAAGGTCTGATGATTAATGAAATCGATCAATCGACCGGCTTGCTGGAGGTAATTCACAAAGGTGAAGCGGCTGCGCGGATTTCGCAACGTCGCGAGATCCTTCAGATAGGAGATTTGCATTGTGGAGCCCTCGAGTAGCATCCCGGGATGCCAGCCGAACGAGTCTTTCTGCTCCAGGAAGAGGGCCTCAATCCGGTCCCCCTCGGCGGCCGTCTCATTGTGTTCGTCGACAGCCGTCGCAAACGCTAGATTGGACGGACCCATGCCGACCCCGACAACATCAAAAACATCGTGCCGCAAAAGAGAACCTCTTCTCGAAATGGTGTTTTACCCGGAGAGCGCCGGGGCAGAAAGGCCCTCGGCGGCCGTATTTGGTAAGCCTTAACTAAGTAAGGTAATGCTATCCTACATTCGCCTTCTCGCCGAGGGCATTATTTGCAGCAGAGCAGGAGTAAAGAATCGACATGGTCAGTATTTTTGAGGCTTTCGGCTTACCGGAGCAGCCCGGATCGGCGACCTTCTGGAGTTTGGCCGAGCAAGGCTCGCCGCGCTTTATTCCAGCCGAAAACGGCTGGCAGGCACTGTTCTTAAGCCGCAGCCAGCAGAGCACTTTACTACGCTTCGACGACCGTCCCGAACCGGTCGAGATGACCGCCTGCACGGCTGAGAATGGTGATGTATTTCACTTCGCTATTCAGCATTTTCCAGCCCCCTTCCGGGTCAGCTACGGCTTTACGCAGGCCGACAACCCGAGCGGGCTGGCCGATCCGCTCAATCCGGTGGGAGCGGGCCCGCTGCGTTCCATCGCGAGCACGCCCGATGCCGCCGAGCAAGCGTTCTGGCCCTCGCTCAGCGCCGAGGCACTCTTGCCGGTACCGCCGACTCGACTGCGTTGGAGCAGCGAGCTACTCGGCGCTCGGCGTACCGTCCGGATGCAATACATCGGTCCGGAGGTCGAGGCAGCACAGCGAGTCGTGCTGTTGCTCGACGGCGACGACTGGATTCATCTGCACCCAGCTGGCCTGGCCTTCACCGCAGCGCATCAAGCTGGCGAGTTATCGCCCTGCACGCTGGTCTTCGTGCCCTCGCCCGGCGGGGACAAGCGACGTGAGGAGCTCGCCCTGAACCCGCTGTTCTGGCGGGCCGTTCGCGAGGAGTTGCTGCCCTTGATCGCCACTCAGCTGGGACGTGAAGTCGAGCCGGCAAGCACTGTGCTGGCGGGCCAAAGCTATGGCGGCCTGGCCGCCCTTTACGCCGCCGTGACGATGCCGGAGACTTTCCCGCAAGCACTCTGCCAATCCGGCTCCTTTTGGTACCCGGCCCCGGACGCTAGCGCCGCATCGGGACCACGGACGGGGCCAATGGATGGCCCGCTGGGAGGCGCAATGGCCCGACTCTTGAGCACCTCGGAGCTCGATCTTTCGGGTATTACGGTGGCATTCGACGTCGGAAGTCATGAAGGCAAGATGGTGGATCACCAAGCTGAGGTATTCCGACTGCTAGCGGAGCGTGGGGCCAGCCTGCACAGTAATGTTTCCGCGGCCGGCCACGACCGCTCCAGCTGGCGTGATGCCTTGTTGCGCGACACCGCCTGGATGCTGCGACGTATCGGCTAGCTCCCCGTTACCCAACACGAGCACCGGAATAACCTGGCTAATGTGGTGCAGGAGCGCCCCCCCACCACATTAGCCAGCAGATCTGGCGCCCGGATCTCCTGCGGCCTAGTTCGCGGTTTCCTCTATCTGGATGGCGAGCGCGGCGGGAGTGCGCAGCGCGAACAGATCTTTGATGCTCACCACTTCGCCGAACTCGGCCCGCAGCATGCCCACCAGTCGGATCGCCAGCATTGAGTGCCCGCCGAGCCCGAAGAAATCGTCCTCCAGCCGCACCTCGTCATCATCGAGCCCGAGTACCTCGGCAAAGAACTCACATACCAATTCTTCGGTTTCGCTACTCGGTTCAGTGCGTTGCAAACCCAAGAGAGCACTAATTGGCTGAGCCACTGGCAGCGCCCGGGCATCAAGTTTGCCGTTCACGGTAAGCGGCAAACCATCGATCAATGCATAGTGACTGGGCAGCATATAGTCCGGCAGCACAGCGGAAAGATGCCCGAGCAAACCGGTTAGTTGCTCGCTACTGTCTGCCCCCTCCGCTTGCTGCTTCAGTCCGATAAACGCGTTCAAGCGGTTCAGCGAGGTCGCCGGATCGGTAGATACCGTCACCGCCGCGAAACCAACCGCCGGGTAATCGGTGATGACCGCTTCGATCTCCCCCGGTTCCACTCGGTAACCCCGAATTTTGACCTGATCATCGGTCCGGCCCAAGTAGTCGATATTGCCATCAGGGCGACGTCGAACGAGGTCACCGGTGCGGTACATCCGCTCCCCTGGCTGGAATGGGCAGGCGATAAATCTCGCCGAAGTCATCGCCGGCAAACCAAGGTAACCTCGAGCCAAACCGACGCCGGAGACGTACAGCTCTCCCGGCACCGAGTCCGGCACCGGCCGCAACCACTCATCCAACACATACACATTGGTGTTATCGATCGGCGTACCGATCACCGGGTCCTGGCAGTCGAAGGTGCCTACCCCGAGGGTATTAATGGTGTATTCGGTGGGGCCGTAGAGGTTATAACCAACAACCTGCGGATGCTCAGCGAGCTTGCTCCAGAGCTGCGCGGAGACCGCTTCACCGCCGAGCAGGATCAGTGCGGGCTGATGCTCACGTTCCAAAACCCCTTCGGCGACCAACTGCTGGGCGAAGGTTGGCGTCACGTTAATGACGTCGATCCGTTCGCGTTGCAGATACGCGGCTAGCTCGGCCGGGTCCCGGCGCAGATTCTCATCGCAGATATGCACCTCATGACCATCGGCAAGCCAGAGCAGCTCCTCCCAGGACATGTCGAAGGCAAAGGAAACGGTATGTGCGACCCGGAACCTACGGTGCCCGGCGGCCGCCAAAACTGGCTCGAAAATGCGCCGTTGGTGGTTCAAGAGCATATTGGTCAGACCGGCATATTCCACCACCACGCCCTTGGGCTTACCGGTCGAACCGGAGGTGTAAATCGTGTATGCGCTATGCCGTAGGCGGTGTGCTGCTTCGGGTTCAAAACCGGGGAAAACAGCGGCTGAGACCGGGTGATCCACCGTGCCAAGTGTCGCAGCGAGTATCACAGCGGCGTCCGGCTCAGGCTCAGCGAGCTGATCGAGCAAGATCTGTTGGAAACCCTGGACACGTGATGCTACCGCGGAAACGGTAAGCACCACCTGAGGCTGGGCGTCCTGCAAGATTGCGGCTAAGCGCTCATCCGGATGATCCAATTCGAGCGGTACATAACCCGCACCGGTGCGCAGCACGGCGAAGAGCGCGACGATGGACTCCAGCGAACGCGGTATCGCGATGGCCACCGAGCTCTCCGGCCGCACCCCGCTGCGAGTCAATCTCTGTGCCAAGGCGATACTGCGTTCCTGAAGCTCACCGAAGGTCATTGACTGCCCGGCACACACCAGGGCTCGATCGGCGCGGTGCTTCGCCGCTGAGCGATCGAAGAGCTCGGGAATACTCAGCGCCGGGAACTCTCGCCCGGGCTGGGGTGCCGGCAGGTTGGTGCGAGCCAGCGAACCAATCGAGACGCCGTCGCCAGCACCGTTGAGCTGCTCAAGGATCTCCACGAACCGCTCTAGTAGCTCTTCCGCCCGGTCTCGGCTGCTCAGATCTGGCCGGTATTCAAGGGTGATCCGCAATTCGCTGCCCGGCATCACCACCCAGGTGAATGGGAAGTGCGTGGCGTCCTCGGATTCCGAGCCGGCAATGCCGTGCCGGGAGTAGAACTCCTCGGCTGCATCTGCGTCGAAGAAGTTCTGTAGCACGAAGAGATTATCGAAGAGTTGTTGATGTTCGCTGAGTCGTTGAATCTCGCCAAGTTCCAGGTATTCATAAGGCATCGTCTCAACCCGCTCAGTTTGCACCGCAGCAAGGAACTCGGGAACGCTCATCGCCGCCTCGGCGCGGATCCGTTGCGGGATGGTGTTCAGTAGCACGCCGATGGCGGCTGAGTAATCCACCCCTGATTCGGCCGGATCCGTTCTACCGGCCACCGTCAGGCCAAAGACCACGTCGTTGCTGCCGCTGTACTCCCCCAGCAAGAGCGCAAACGCCCCGCTGAGCAGCGAGTTCAGAGTGACCCCTTGCCGCCGGGCTAGCGCCGAAAGCTGAGCAGTCTGTTGCTCGCTCAAGGTACTCAATAACTTCTCCGGTGCTTGCTGAGCAGCGGCGGCGACCCGGTCCCCGGCAAGCAGCGTCGGAGAGGCCAGACCCGCCAACCGCTCGGACCAGAACTCCTCAGCGGCGGAGGCGTCTTTCAGATCAAGAGCTTGGATATACTCGGCGAAGCCCGGCCCAGCCGTCGCCAAACTGGGAGCTTTCCCCTCCACCGCCTGTTCATACGCCTCGAAGAGATCACGCAGCACCAACTGGTGCGACCAGCCGTCCCAGAGCAACAAATGGTTACTGAGCAGCAGGCTATCGGTGCCGGAAGGCAGCCGGAAGAGTGTCAACCGGATCAACGGCGGATTGAGCAGATCAAAGCCCTGCTCCCGGTCAGCGTCACGATGCTGCTTGAGACGCTCAGCGGCCACCTCTTCGGTTTCGGCGCGCAGATCTACCAGCTCAAGTGGCACGCTCTGCTGCCCAGCAGCGGTGAACTGAACAATCTGACCGGATTCCTCGGTGCGGAAACCCGCACCGAGAAGCGGGTGCCGCTCGAGCAGCGAGCTTGCCGCCTGGGCTAGAGCCACCGGATCAAGCGCGTGGTCGAAGGCAAGATAGTTCTGAGCTAAGTACTGCCCCGGCTCGCTGGCCATTTGGGCCTGGAAGTAGAGGCCTCGTTGCAGCGGGGCTAATGGCAGCGAGCGCTCGCTGCTGAGCTCGACGCCCGAGGAAGCACCGAGCGATCCTTCGGCCCGGCTGACTAACTGTTGCAGCGCTTTCAGCCACTCCTCGCTGATCCGCAGCCCCAGTTCGAGCGGCACCGCGGTGGAGAGCGTGAAAGCGGTGCGCAAGGTTTCAGCACCCTCGTTGCTCTCCCCCCAGGTGTTGACTTCGACCGCATAATCGGTGCGTGCGCCAGGATCAGTGGAAAGTTGCAGAACCCCGGTTTCCGTGCCGCGGCCAAGATAGTTCAGCAGAATCTGTGGGGTCGGTTTGGCAGCGAGCCGGAGCGCTGATTGCGGATTCAAATAGCGCAGTAGTCCGAAGCCGAGGCTCCGCTGCTCGGAGAGCTGCCGCTGCGCAACTTCCCTCGCGGCAACCAGTGGATCGTACTGAGGGCTCAGCTTTAGCGGTGCGATTGCGGTAAACCAGCCAGCCAGCTGAGAGTAGTCGGCTACCTCGTCGACGCCGGTTCGACCGTGCCGCTCCAGCTCAATGCTCAGCGGCGTCGGCTCAGCCTGCACAGCGGTCAGCGCGCTGCGCAACGCCCCACAGAGCAACTCGGTAAGACCCAAACCGCTCAATTGCGGCAACCGGGAGAACAACACCGCGCTGGCTTCCTTCGGCAAATCAACTTCGAGGCTCCAGCTGCCGCCGCTGGACGGTTCAGCGATCAGCGCCGGGGCGTCAAGCATCTCCAGCCAGTGCGGCATATCCGCCAAGAATTCCCGACGTTGCGCGGCTTGGTTGAGCCGCTCGGCATACTCGCGGTAGGAGACCGGGGAAATTGCCGGCGTCTTGCCGTCGAGCAGCAGGTTCAAATCGTCCAGCAGCACGATCCAGGACACCGCGTCCATTACCAGGTGGTGAATCACTATCACCAGAGTGCCGGACTCTGTGCCGTTGTCGATCCAGACGAATTCGCTCATCTGCCCTGCTAAGGGGCGCAGCCTGGACATCGCTGCCTCGGCAAGCCGCTGTGGCTCGCCCGCGCTCACCCGGAGAAGCTGCGGCTCGGCGGCTTCCTCGGGGATCTCCAACGACCACAGATCGTCCGGTTCAGTGTTCAGCTGCATACGCAGGGTTGGGTGGCTCTGCAATAATGCTCGCAACGCGGTACGCAGCCGCTCCTCCTCGAGTCCACCCGGAAGCTTGATGGTTCGAGCCAGGGCGAAATTGTGCAAAGTGGGTTGCAGCTCTCGCCAGCGGTGCATGATCGGCGTCAGCGGCACCGGGCCAAAACTGGGTCGGGTGTTCTGCGCAACCCGATCCTGCTGGGCTGCCGCCGCGGTATTTGCTACGGCCAGCTTAGCGGCGATCTTCGCCGGAGTTTTGAGCAGGAAAATTTCGCTGGGGCTTAGCGTGATTCCCGCGGCACGGGCTTGATTGACCACCGAGATGGCGACAATACTGTCACCACCACGGGCAAAGAAATCGGTGTCGGCATCGATGTCCTGGGCGCCGAGGGCATTGCTAAAGATTTCCTTCAAACGTTCCAGTTGCTCAGTGGACTGCCCCGGGCCCTGTTGCGCTTCAGGGGCTACCGCCGATCCGGACTGTTGTTGCTCAGCACCGAAGACCTTCGCCGCCAGCGCCTTGCGATCCCGCTTGTTATTAACCGTCAGCGGCAGTGTGGCGAAAGCCTCAAGTCGCTGCGGCACCATATGTGCCGGAAGCCGCTCAGCCAATTGGCTTTGGACGCTCTGAAGCTGCCCTGCACCGCTGGCCTCAGCTGGAGCATCCTGGTCCAGCAGCAAGCAGGCTGCCAGCTGATCGCGCTGCGGCGAAAGCAGCACCACGCAGTCCAGCACACCGGCCAGCTCGCGGGCGGCTGCTTCAATTTCACCGAGTTCGACTCGGAAACCGTTGAGCTGCACCTGGTCGTCGACCCGGCCGACGAACTCCAGTTCACCGGCGTCGGTGAGCCGAACGACATCGCCGGTGTTGTATAGCCGAGAGCCGTCATTGGCGAAAGGATTAGGCACGAAACGAGCCGCGGTGAGCCCCGGTCGCTGCCAATAGCCGCGGGCCACTTGGGGACCGCCAAGGTAGAGCAGGCCTGATTCCCCGGCTTGTACCGGTTGCAGTTGCTCGTCCAGCAAGTAAATGGCGCTGCCCGGAATGCCACCACCCAAGGTGACCGGATCATCCCCTAACAACTGGCCGCGATCGAGCACTCGGTAGGTAAAGTTCACCGCACTCTCGGTCAGACCGTAGAGATTGATCAGGTCCGGGCTGTCGACGCCGTAACGCTCGACCCAGGGCCGCAGCCGTGCGGCGTCGACGGGCTCGCCGCCAAAAACTACGTGGCGCAGCGCAAGCTCGCCGAGGGGCTCAGCACTTTCGAGGGCTGCCTGCTGGTCCGCTTCGATGAGGCGGTACAGTGCGGAGGGGCTTTGCACCAACATGGTGACGGCACGTTCGCGCACCAGGGTCAGGAAGTCCATCGGCGAACGGGTCAGCGCATGGTCTGGCACCAGTAGTTCGGCGCCTTGAGTGAGTGCACCCCACATTTCCCAGACCGAGACGTCGAACCCGAAGGAGTGGAACATCGTCCACACGTCATCGGCACCGTACTTCAACAGCCCACTCATGCTGGCCAACATGGTCACCACCGAGCGGTGCTCCACCAAGACGCCCTTGGGCGTGCCGGTCGATCCCGAGGTGTAGATCAAGTAAGCGGCGCTCCGCCACGGGATCTGTACGGAACGCTCAAGCACCTCGCTGATCGCGCCCGTTGGCTCAGCACCCAGGCCTTCTTCGACCAGGATCTCCTCGATCAGCAGCACCCGAGTGTCAGTCAGTCCTTGCGAGTCTTCCCGCATATCGGCGGCGTTAGCCAGCAAGCGGTAAATGCGTTCGCTTTGCTCTGCGGTGGTGAGCACCACGCGGGGCTGGGCGTCGGCAAGGATGAAGGCCAATCTTTCATCCGGGTAGGCCAGATCGAGCGGTACCGAGGCACCCCCAGCGGTGACCACACCAATAAGTGCGGTGACTTGATGCAGGGAACGTTCGGTAGCAACCGCGGCGAAGTCTCCCAGCCCGAGCCCTGCAGCGCTCAGAGCAGCGGCAATCCGGTCTTTTCGTGCCGCCAATTCCGCGTAACTGAGACGCTCGCTGCCCAGCACGTGCTTAGCGTCCGGAGCCCCCTCAGCCTCGGCAGTCGCCTGAGTAGCTTCGCTGAAACGGCACATCCGTAGCGCGGTTTTCTCCGGGAAGCGACGGGCCGCCCGATCGAATAGCTCGGGCAAGGTGAGCTGCTCCGGTGCGGCCAGCGGGGCAATCCGAGAGTTCAGATCGACGGCCGGGTCGAGGAGCAAAGCATCCGGCAGCAGAGTCCGTGGCAGCGCCGCGCTCAGGTCATCATTACCAATCGCCTGTAGCGCCGCAACGAAGTCCTCCAGGATACCTCGGGCCGCATTTTCGGTGACAGCTTCGGCGTCGTAAATTAGCTTGACAGCGAGCTCCAGACCGCCAGCCAGCCCTTCAGCGGAGGCAGCACCCTGCCGCGGCATCACCGCGAGGGTCAGCGGGTAGTGCGGAGCCCCTTCGCCGTCAATCTGGCTGATCCGAAGGGTGTCGGAGGGCTGGCCGAGCGCGCTGGCGTCAGCGGAAAGATCGAAGACCACCAGGGCGTCAAAGAGCGTACCAAGGCCAGCCTGGCGTTGGATGGTACCCAGTGATTCATGCTGATAAGGTCGCACCGCGTCGTGCTGTTGGCGCATTCGGCTCAGTAAATCAGCCAGCGTTGGTTCGGCCCTAGTCAGTTCGGCCGACGTGACTTCACTATTGTGGGCGAATAGCGAGCTGCGGACCGGCACCGTGTTAATGAAGAGCCCGACCATCTCGGCAATGCCCGGTAGATCCGCCTCCCGCCCCGAAACCGTAGAACCAAAGACCAGATCAGACTGCCCCAGAAGCTTGCCTAGGGCCAAGCCCCAGGCGGTGTGTACCGCGACGCTCAGAGTACTCCCGGATTGACGCAGCGAGGCTTCCAAGGAGCCGATCCTGCCGAAATCGAAGTCGACTTCGCTGAAGGAGTTCGACGGCGAATGCCCGGGACGCAGCAACGAGGGCTGCTCAAGCCCGCGGAGCTGTTCACGCCAGACCTCCGAAGATAGCTCGGCATCCTGCTCTTGCAGCCAGGCCAAGTACTCCGAGTAACCGTTGCTCGGCCGCAGTACGCTCCCGGGAGCGTGATACTCAGCGAGTAAGGTGTTGAGCATCTGGGGTACGGACCAGCCGTCGGCAATAATGTGGTGCACGGTTTGCACCAAGACGTGGTGCTCGGGTGCTAGTCGGATTAGCGTGTAACGCATCAAGGGTGCGACCGCTAGGTCAAAACCAGCGAGGCGATCCTGCTCGGCGAATTCGGCGATGGCTTGTTCTGCCGCCGCCTCCGAGATGGTTGCCTGGGCACTGAAATCTAGGTTCTGCAGCTGCGGGGCGATGCCGCGTTCCTGAACTGAAATGAGCCTGCCGTCTTCCAGACTGCTGAAGCGGGCGGCCAGATTGGGGAAGATTTCAAAGAGGCGCTTCGCCGCATCGAAGAGACGCTGCCGATCGCAGGGCCCTTGCAGTGAAATGATCTGCTGCTCGACGTATTGGCCGGCAGAATCGTCGTCAAAGACCGAGTGGAAGTACAGCCCTTGTTGCAGTGGCGTGAGCGGTAAAAGGTCAAGCAGCGCCTCGCCGTCGAAACTGTCAACCTGTTGCTGGCTGAGTTCGATCAACGGGAAATCACTGCTGGAATGGCCAGCTTGGCTGCCGAGGTCGGCCAGCTGCGCCAGCGATACCAGTGCTTCCCGCCAGTACTCGGCGATGAGTTGGATATCCGCCTCGTGGAAAATGCCCTCCGGCCAGGAAATCACGGTGCTCAGCTGATGTTCGCCATCGCTGCCGGAGTCGATAATAGCGTTGAATTCAAGAGCCCTGGGTAGTTCCATTGAGGCGTCTCGACGTTCCCCGAGTTGCTCGCCGCCCCGCGAGTTGCCGAGCATTCTCCAGTTCTTGGCGGTTGCCGATCCGAAGCGGCCCAAATAGTTGAAAAGTACCTGGCAATCGGGACGCTGGGCTATCTGCGCATCCGGGGCCTCCGGCGAACCGCCAGTGGCGCTGCCGAGATATTTGCCGACGCCCCAGGAAAGCCCCTGGCTCGGCACCTTGGCGAGCTGATCTTTGACCCGTTTCAGCGCGGCGGCGAGTGCAGCCTGCTCGGGCTGATCAGCTAACTCCCCGGGGTCGACAATGACCGGGAAAAGCGTGGTGAACCATCCGACAGTGCGGGAGAGATCAGCTTCGCGGCCGAGCAACGGAAGCACCGCACGGCCCTCCCGTCCGTGGCCTTCCAACTCAATATGGGCGAAGGTCTGCCGTTGACCGAGCTGCTTGCGCCAACGAGCCAGGCTGATCGAGAGCGCGGTCAGCAGCACGTCGTTCACGGTGGCATGGAAAACTCCCGGCAACTCACCGAGCAGCGCAGAGGTGGTTGCGGCATCCACGGTCACGGTGTGCAGCCGCTCCTCGGCCACCGTCTGCCCGGACAGTGCGGCCCGGCCAATCTGCTGGTCGACGCCGGGTAATGCCCTCTGCCAGTAGCTCAGGTCGGCGGCGAAAGTTGTCTCGGCGGCCTGTTCAAGGGTTTCGGTCCAGGTCTTCATCGACATGCCGGTATTGGCAAGTTCAATTGCTTGCCCCGAACTCAACTGCTGCCAAGCCTGGTCGAGGTCGTCAAGCAGAATTCGCCAGGAGACCCCATCGATCACCAAATGATGAGCGACCAGCAGCAAACGTTGCTGTACCGGGAACCAGACCGCTTGCAACATTGTCCCGGCCTCCGGATCCAGCCGCTCGATCGCGGCATCGGTTGCGACTTTCAGAGCCAGTTCAAAATCGGCCTCACTCACCTGCGCTGTTGAAGCTGTCGAATCGGCGGCCAGCTCGACCCGCTGCCAGAGTTGCTGTGCATCGGCGTCTTCCGGTACCTCAAATCCCCAGGGCTGCTCCCGGCGGAGTCGAGCCCTGAGCATCGGATGCCGCGAGACAATCGACATCAGCATGGCTTCCAGCGCCTCGGCGTTGAGCGCCTCAGGGGTCTCGAATAGCACCGATTGCACAAAACCATCGACGCGTCCCGAACGTTCGCCCAGCCAACGCACAATCGGCAGGCCGCCGAAGCTACCAGCGCCTGAGTCGGTGCCAACGGGTGAAGCTTGCTGTTGGCTGGCAGCGGCAGCGATGCCCCGCGTGGTACGCGATCCGAAGATATCGGTCACCGTGACGTGCAAACCATTGCGTCGTAGCGCGCTAAGCAAGGAGATCGCCAGGATGCTATCGCCGCCGAGTTCGAAAAAGTCCTGGTCCAGACCCACCGTGCCGAGCTGGAGCACATCGGCGATCTGCTCACTGACCACCCGTTCGGCATCGCTCGCAGAGGCGGCCAGCTGCGCCTCCCCACTTGCCTCCAGTACCGGCTCAGGCAAGGCGCGGCGATCGAGTTTGCCATTGGCGGTAAGCGGAAATTCCTCAAGCACCACTAGGTGGCTTGGGATCATATACTCCGGCATCTGATTCTGACACCAGAGCTTGAGCTCAGCGAGATCGAGATTCTTGCCGGTGACCGGCAAGAGATAACCGACTAGGTAGCTGCCACCGCGGCTGTTCTGCTTGGCCAGCACGCTCGCTTGCCGGATCAGCGGGTGCTGGCTCAGTGTCGATTCGACTTCTTCCAGTTCGAGCCGCATTCCGCGAATCTTCACCTGATTATCGGCACGGCCTAAGAACTCCAATGAGCCGTCGGCAGCGAAACGAGCCAGGTCACCGGTGCGGTAGAGTCGCGATCCCGGGGCACCGAACGGGTTAGCTACGAAACGAGCCGCGGTCAGCCCGGGGGCGTTGACATAGCCACGGCCGAGCAGGAAGCCGCCGGCATAGAGTTCGCCACCGACGCCGATCGGGACCGGCCGTAGCTGATCATCAAGAACGTAGAGCTCGGTGTTGGGGTTCGCCTTGCCAATCGAGGCAGAAAGGCGTTCTGCCTCGCCCCGATAGATCACATGCGAAACACCAATAGTCGCCTCGGCGGGACCATAACCGTGATACATCGGGATATCGAGCTGACGGCGGAACCGGTCGTAGAGATCCTTGGTGAGCAACTCGCCACCGCACCAGACGTGCTTCAGGCTGCTCAGCTCGTTGCCGTGCTGCGCCATTTCCAGCAGCACGTCGAGCATTGAGGAAACCAAGTAGGTGAAGCTGACTCGTTGCCGGTGGATCACATCAAGCAGATAATTCGGATCGCGCTCGCCGCCCGGTTTTGCGATCACCAAACGGCCACCGGTGACGAGCGGCAAAAAGACCTCATTAATGGAAATATCGAAGGCCAACGGCGCCTTGAAAAGAGCCGCGTCCTCCGGGCCGAAATGCAGAATTTCACCGGATTGCCAAAGCAGCCGCTCCGAAATCGCCTCGTGTCTGATCATCGCGCCCTTGGGCCGCCCAGTAGAACCCGAGGTGAAAATTACATAGGCCAGTGCAGCTCCGGGGATCTGTAGCTGCGGCGCGGTCGCCGGATAATCTCCAAAAGCCCATTCTTCGAGCGATACTTCGACGCCGGGCAGCGCCTCGGCAGCGGCTTCAGTGGCTTTAGTGGCTTTAGTGGCTACCGTCGTTGAAGCCGCTTCGGTTACCGCGCAAAGCTGAAGCACCGCGCCAGCATCGGAACTGACCAAGGCGCGACGCTCGGCGGGCCATTGCGGATCAAGCGGCACAAAAGCGCAGCCAGCTTTCAAAATGGCTAACAGCGCCACCACCATTTCCGCGCCGCGCGGCAAAGAGACGGCTACCACTGATTCGGCCGCCAGGCCGCGAGCCAGCAGGAAATGCGCCAGCTGAGCGGAACGCTCGCTCAGCTGGCGATAACTCAGAGTGCGTTCGCCGTCAATCACTGCCGGGGCTTCTGGACGAAGCTCCGCCTGACGTTGCACCAGTTCGACCAAGGTGGGTCGCGAGCGCTCCTGCTCGGTGTCGTTCCAGCGCGCCAAATCAGCCAGCCGACTCTGCGCGTTACCGGCGTCGATGGTACCCAACTGACGTTCCGGGAAATCGACAATATTGGCAATCACGCTCGGTGGTACGGTGAGTTCCTCCGACTCCTGAAGCGACCAGCCAGAAGTGCTCGCGCTCAGTTGCCACTCCTGACCCGCATACCGCACTAGATAGTGCTCGGCAGGCTTGGTCAGCTGCACCGCAATGGTCGCCGCAAGCTCGGCCAGTTCTGTCTGACTCCCAAGTGGCAGCTTGAAGAGGAGCTGCTCGCTCGGGCAACTGATCTCGGCCAGTTCTTCAGCTGTCTGTTCCGAAAAGTCTGGGGTTTGTTCCCCAACTTCGGGCTGTTGGGGAGCCGCCCAGTAAGCCACCGCCGCAGTAACGGTGATGGCTAAGGCGGCCGCTGAATGATCACCGAGCCTGGCAGCCATTTCCGCAAGGTGCTGTGCCGAAATGGTCAGCGTGCCAGGCAAGGCTGAGTTAGTAGTCTCCATTGATCGTTCAGGGCTCCGTTCATCCACTGTCGGTGGTGGCTGCTGAGCGAGGGGCACGGCGGATCGAGTGCCATGCGCTCAGCGGGTGGGAAAGTGCTGTGTCGAGTGTGCTGGCTTAGTTAGTCCTGCAAAACCGCAGGACGCATGTCTGTCCAGTTGCGTTCGGTGAAATCAAGGCATTCCTGCCGCGAAGCTTCACCAAAAACAATCTCCCAGCCTCCCGGAACGGCAGCGAATACCGGCCACAGCGAGTATTGCCGCTCGGCGTTCAGCAGCACATAAAAACGGCCGGAATCATCATCAAAAGGGTTGTTGGTCATGCTCCCCAGCATAACAACTAAGCAAAGCCTAACCTAACAAAATCCTTGTGGTTGACGCCACATTGCTTAGCGAGTGCGGTACAACAAGTAAACGAAATAAGGTGTACCGATCAGTGCCACAATCAAGCCAGCCGGGATTTGCGCCGGCGCGATCACGGTGCGTCCGATAGTGTCTGCGACGCTCACCAAAACCGCACCGATTAAAGCGGCCAAGGGCAGCACCTTGACCGAATGGGAACCCACTAAGGAGCGCGCGATATGCGGTGCCACCAAGCCGACGAAACCTACCACGCCAACCACCGAAACCGCACTGGCGGCCAGTAGCACTGAGACCCCGAGAGTCAGCAGGCGAACCGGCTCTAAGCGAATGCCGACAATTCGAGGCGTGTTTTCATCAAGCCCAATCACGTCAATTTCGCGACGGAAGAGGAAAAGTAAGGGAACCAGCAGCGCTAGCGCAACTCCAACCGGAATCAGCTGGTCGAGGCTGCGACCATAGGTGGTGCCGGAGAGCCAGGTCAACGCCAGCGGAGTGTTCCAGGGATCGGCCTTGACCAAGAGGAACGTGGTGATGGCACCGCCAGCCGCGCTAGCGCCCACACCAATCAGCATGATCCGAGCCGAATCAATACCGCCCCGCCAGGACAAGCCGTACACCAGCGCAAAGGCGAGCAGCGCACCAAGCAAGGCAACAATCGAAACCTGCCAGGGGGCAGCCGTCGGCACCACGATCAGTAGACCGATCACACCGACGCCCGCGCCCGCGGTGATACCGGTGGTGTAGGGCTCGGCGAGTGGATTGCGGCTCACACTCTGGATCACCGCTCCGGCGACGGCTAAAGCAGCACCCGCGGCCACCGCAGCCAGTACGCGGGGAAAGCGTTCATCCAGCGCAAAGGCCACTCCGGGCGGCGCCTGTCCGGTGATCCAATTGAGCACATCGCCACCGAGTAACCAGGTGAAACCACCCAACATGCCGAGCACCACTGAGGCGGTCAACACTAAGCTGGCCGAGCTGATCATCAGAGTGAATTTCAGCCGCGAGGCTGGTCGACCGGTCTTTGCCGCGCTGGGCTTGCCGGCCGCGCCGGCATCCTTGACACGTCGCGCCAGCACGATCAGGAAGACAGCCCCCACCAGGGTGGTGGTCACGCCGGTGGGAATCTCGATTCCGGCACTCACCCCGCCGATCCAGCGAATCAGCACATCGGCGCCGAGCACCACCACGGCACCCAACAGCGCAGAAAGCGGAATCAAGGCTCGATGTTTCACCAGCCCCGGCACCTTAGCGGCGAGCAGCCTAGCAATTGCGGGAGCGCTCAGCCCGACGAAACCAAGCGGGCCGCAGAGCGCCACCGAAGCTCCAGTGAGCAGGACTGCGAGCAGGATTCCACCCAAACGAATCGCCCCGGGGCGTGCCCCAAGGACCGTCACGGCGTCGTCACCGAGGGCCAGCAGATCAAATTTATGGCCGTAGAGAACGGCTAGCAGCAGGGCAATCAGCACGATGGGGCCGACTTGCCAGACGCCGCGTAGATCAAGTTGACTGAGACTTCCATTGCCCCAAGCGAAGAGCCCGATAGTTCGCTGCGCGAAGAGCAATAAGAGCAGCGAAGTGGCGGCTTGCAGGGCCATCGCCACCGCGGTGCCACCCAGCACCAACCTGGTCACTGAGGTGTTCCGACCGGCGATCAACAGGAAAACCACTGCAGCGGCAAGCAAGCCACCAAGGAAACCGACCAGACCGCCCAGCCAGACCGGTAGGGCAATGCCGAGGGCGGCCACCAAAGTCACTGTGAAGGCTGCACCGGCGGTGACCCCGAGGGTGTCCGGTGAGGCCAGTGAATTACGCGAGATGGACTGCAGCAGAGCGCCAGCGGCGCCGAGCGCCACCCCGGCTACTAAACCGGCCAGCAGCCTGGGCAACCTGCTGGAAAAGAAGGTATCGCTAGCGCCTTGATCTCCATTGCCGATGAGCATCTGGAAGAGGTCGCCAACTCCCACCGTCGAGCTGCCCTGGGTCAGATGAACCAGCGAAATTAATACGGTGAGAATCAAAGCGCCGACGAGCACGCTCGGAGCAGAGAGCTTGCCCAATAACCTGGGGAAACCGGGGTTCTGCTCCGAGCGTTCTGGCGCGGCAGTCGCCAGTGACACGACTTAGGAGGTTACTGCTGCGACGAAAGCGTCGATGACCTGCTCGCCGCTCTTCGGCCCGCCGAAGGTCCAAATCCCGCTCGGGAAGGCCTTCACCTTGCCGTCTTTGACCGCCGGGATGTTCTTCCAGAGCGCATTGTTCTCCAAGGGGGTGAGCCAGTCCTTCGATTCCTCAGCGGTGTAGAGGATGCGGGAAGGCTTCAGCGCCGAGAGACCTTCGACGTCGGTGGCAGCAAAGCCGTAAACCGGGTCGGTATTGCCGGTCCAGAGATTCTTCAGCCCGAGCTGGCTGCCCAGATCTCCGATGAACGAGCCCTTGCCGAAGATTCGAATTGAGATGTTCGAGCCCTCAAGGTAAGCGTCAAGGTAGAGGAAATCCTTGCTGCTGGGGGCTGCTTCTTCGATCTTTTTCTTACCCTCGGCCAGCTTGGCATCAAAACTATTGATAGCTTCCTTAGCCTTATCCTGCTTACCCAAAGCCTCGGCCACCAGTTGGAAAGTCTGCTTCATCTTGGCAATCGAGTCCTTGCCATCGGCACCTTTGGAGACCAGCACCGCGATACCTTTAGCGGAAAGCTGCTTGACCAACGGAGTTTCGCTACTTGCCTCCACGATCACCAGATCGGGGTTGAGCGAGAAGATCGCGTCGAGATTGGGTTCCTGGCGGGTGCCGACATCCTTGACTGAGTCGGGCAGCGACTCTGCGGTGTCCCAGACCTTATACCCAGCGATATCAGCAACGCCTACCGGAGTGACTCCTAAGGTCAGCACGTCTTCGGTCTGCTGCCACTCGGTAGTGACCACCCGTTCGGCTGGCTTGTCCAGTTTCACGCTGCGACCCAGATCGTCTTTCACGGTAATCGACTCAACGGCTGTCGAACCGGGAGCTGTGGCAGCGGGCTGCGTGGTGCCGCAGGCGGAAAGCGCGACTGCACCAATCAACAGGGCGCCGATGACGCGAAGTTTCTTCACTGTGCTGATGTCCATTCTCTTCTCATAAGTGAGCAACCCGGCATTCCCGAGTTGCAAGCGATTGCGGTCGCCAAATATGTCTTGCTTCCCAGCTAGACTCCCCGGCTAGTAGACTCCCCGGCTAGCGCTTCAGTTCAGCGCTAACGCTGACCGGGCACGACGCGCCATCGGATGGGTACGTACCAATCCGGTATTGGCATCGATCTCCACCCGGATTCCGATGCCATAGACATCGGAAAGCAATTCCGCTGTCAAAACCTCTTCGGGTTTGCCAACTACCCTGATGCTCCCCCGGTGCATCACGGCAATGGTGTCCGAAACTTCGGCAGCATGGTTGAGGTCGTGAAGGACCACGCCCACCGCTACTCCGTGCAATTCGGCCAATTCACAAATCAAATCCAGAAATTCGACTTGGTGCCGCAGGTCCAGAAAAGTGGTGGGCTCGTCGAGCAGTAGCACCTTGGCGTCCTGGGCAAGACAGGAAGCCAGCCAGACTCGTTGCAGCTCTCCCCCAGAGAGCTCATCAATCGGCCGATCAGCCATCGCAACGACTCTGGTCTTCTCCATCGCAGCCTCAACGGCGAGTAGATCCTCGGCGCTACTGCGCCCCCAACGACGCAGATACGGCTGCCTACCATAGCTCACTAAATCGCGCACGCTGATCCCGCTCGGATTGGGACGATGCTGGGCCAACAAGGTAACGCGCTGGGCGAATTCGCGACGACTGAGCAGCGTGGCGTCCGGATGTCCTGCTAAGGAAACGGTGCCCGAATCCAACTGATGCAGCCGCGCCAAGGAGCGCAGCAGGGTTGATTTGCCGCTGCCGTTCGGCCCCACCAAGGTAGTGACCTTAGCTGCTTCAAGGCTCAGTGAGGCAGCTTCCACTACCCGGCGCTTGCCATAAGACAGCGTGAGGCTCTCTCCGGCCAGCGCTGTAGGGATCATCACATCAACCATGTCTGTAATAGTAACTTAGGATAAGCTAACCTAAAAACCGCCCCACAATTTTGAGGAAATCTTTACCGCAACGCCTGCTGGTTCCTCTGCCCAGGGCGCTGCGTTGTGATGCCCATCTGCTGGATCACGACGCAAGCACTTCAACAATTGCAACCGACAAAAGGACTTGCTGCCATGACTCAGACACTCAGCGAAGCACCAGCCGACAGCACCTTGACCGATGCCGCAGCGGAAAAAACCGGGCAGCGTCAAGCTAAACCTCAGCGATATCTGATGTGCCGGCCGGGAAACTTCGAGGTCTACTACTCGATCAACCGCTGGATGGACGTTAGCGTCGAGGTCAATGCCGAGTTAGCAATGTCACAGTGGGAGAACCTCCGTCAGACCTACCTCAAGCTCGGACACACCGTCGAGGTCATGGAAGATGTTCCCGGCTTGCCGGATATGGTCTTCACCGCCAACGCCGGCATTGTGAAAGGCAATAAGGCCTTGATCAGCAAGTTCCGCTCCGAGTACCGCCAAGCCGAAGAGGCCTACTTTGCGCAGTGGTTTGCGGCTCAGGGCTTTGAGGTTGTCCACCCCAAATTGGTCAACGAAGGCGAGGGCGATTTTCTCTGGACCGGGAGCGTAATGCTGGGCGGTAGCGGTTTCCGCAGCGAACTCGGTGCCGGCGATGAGGTCACCGAGCTACTCGGCCTCCCCACTGAAACTTTGGAACTCATCGATCCACGTTGGTATCACATCGACACAGCCCTCACCATCCTGGACGAGCACACCATTGCACTGGTTCCTGAGGCATTCTCCGAGCGTTCCCGGCAAATCCTGGACGGCCTTGGCTTGCAGCAGATCCATGTTTCAGTGGAAGACGCGGAATGGTTTGCGCTGAACGCGGTGAGCGACGGTAAGAACGTCGTAGTGGCCGAGCAGGCAGTGAGCTTCCAAGCACAATTGCGCGAGCATGGCTTCACTCCGGTTCCGGTGGACATCTCTGAATTCCTGAAGTCTGGCGGTGGCGCGAAGTGCTGCACGCTGATCCTGAACCGTTAGCCTAGCGCCCCGCAACCAGCACACCCCTGCCCGTCGAATCAAACGATTCACTGGGGAGAACTGGCCCTGCCCACCGAAACTGCGCATTCAGTGGGCGGGGCCAGCGCCGTTCTAAGTGTCAGGTCACTCGGGAAGAAACGAATATTCTGGCTTTGCGAGCGCGCTGGCGATTACCTTCAAATCATCCAGTTCCCCCGCAGCGACGGCCATCGTAAGCTGATAAGCATCCTCTTGGGAGAGCATCAATGGCTCGCCGTTTGCCACAAGAAATACTGCAGTGCAAGCGAAGCCAAGCCGCTTATTGCCGTCAACAAGACAATAATTTTTCACCAGGGAATGCAGCAGCGCAGCCGCCTTGAGATGCAATTCTGGGTAGGCGTCGTCACCGAACAGCTGGGTCTGTGGTCGCACCAAGGCGGATTGCAGCAAACCATAGTCCCGCACCTCCGGCGCCTGCCCCATCGCCGCAGACGCCAGCAATAGGGCCTCCTCTGCGGAGAGGAAGAAGATCATTCGCCAAGACGCCTCAAAGTATCGGAATAACGTGCGAGGGTGTCCCGGATAGCGTTATCCAACAGCTCTTTGCGGTCGCTGTGACGCAAGTACTCCTGAACGGCGGCGCGAGCAACTTCTTGCATCGAAACGCCAATCTTGCTCAGCTCGCTGCCGAAGCATCTGAGTATCTTCCTCGTTGACGCGAAGCGTCATTGCCATAAGCAGAAGGTATCATCGCTGATACCACTTCTCCAGATCCGACTGACGTCCTTGGGTAGACTCGGAGACATGGGCAAAATATTCGATTCCATTGACGACAAGCTCAAAGCCTGGATCGAACAGCAGCCAATGTGGTTCGTGGCAACGGCCCCTCTCGACGCCGCAGGCCACGTGAACATCTCTCCGCGCGGCCACGACTCCTTCTCAGTACTCGATGCCCATCGAGTGGGTTGGGTCGATTACACCGGCAGCGGGGTGGAGACAATTGCACACCTGCGCGAAAACGGCCGGGTCTGTTTGATGTTCAACTCCTTCGACTCACGCCCTCGGATTGTCCGATTGCATGGTCAGGGCACGGTGTCGCTCCCGGGCGAACCGGCTTTCGAAGAAGTCACCGCACTGCATCCTAAGCATCCGAGCACCCGGGCAGTTATTACTGTCAAGGTGACCCGAATCAGCGATTCCTGCGGTTGGGGCGTGCCAATTATGCAGATGAGCGGCGAACGCGATTTACTTCGGCTGCAAGCCGAGAAGAAAGGCCCAGAGGGAATGGCTGAATACCGCACAGAGAGAAATGCCCAAAGCATTGACGGTTTGCCGGGATTTCCCAGCCTCGGCTAGTTCACTAGAGGTTGGCGCTAAACGTTTGCGGTAATCATCGCCTGTTCTTGCTGCGCCGTTCGGTGCCGCCCTACGAACCGACAAGCAACAATAACTATTAGACCCTCAAAATCGCATCAATGTATACCTTCCTGAGATTTTCTGGCACCAAGCCTCGATAATCTCGCTTTTTTGTATACACTGTAACTATGCGCGCCAGCGAGAAGGCCTATCAAAGCCTGCACGAGGACATCGTGGCGTGGCGCCTGCTTCCCGGCACTGTGTTGGCCGAAGTCGAACTCTCTGAACGGCTCGGCGTCAGCCGCACCCCGGTGCGCGAGGCACTCTCCCGACTCACCGCCGAAGGACTGACGACGGCGAAGGGTGGCCGCGGCGTCGTAGTTACCGAAATTTCGCTAGAGACCGTGCGGGAACTTTATGAGCTGCGCGAAACTCTAGAGGCGAAAACTGCGGCCTTGGCCGCCGAACGCGGTATCGGCCAAGTTTTCGCTGATTTGCAGCACCGCTTCGAACTGGCACATCAGAGCCTGGTGGCAGGTCAGGCCATTGAGGAGTACTACCAGCTTTCCGGCGATCTCGATGCGGCGCTCGACGCGCACTGCGGAAACCCTTTTCTGGTCAGCACTCTGAAGAACTTGCGCCCGCTCTTAGCTCGTGCACGCCGAATGGCACAAGAACACCCCCGACGCTTAGCAGCCACCGCCTCTGAGCACGCGGCAATATGCGCCGCAGTGGCGGCCAAGAACCCGTTGCTCGCCGCCGCCACCACCACCGTGCACCTGAACAATTCACTCCAGCACATCCTCGAGAACAGTCGCACCACGAACCTAGAACCCGCAAAAGCCTGAAATTGAAAACGGAACAGCAGCAGAAAGGCCTCACGCCGTGAAAAACCATCCCGTTCGCGTCTATAAGAGCGAAGAGAACCTCGCTCGCGAAGATCAGCTCGCTTACAAAATTGCCCAGGTCGCCGTCGACCCGGTCGAGGTGAGCGAAGAAGTCACCGAAATGATCATTAACCGGATCATCGACAATGCCTCGGTCGCCATTGCCTCGCTCAACCGGGCTCCCATTGTCGCGGTCCGGGATCAGGCGCTGACCCATCAGCCGTCAAAGAACGGCAACGGCGCGGGTCTGTTTGGTTTGGACAACACAGTGAAGACCAGCCCGGAATGGGCTGCTTTCGCCAATGGCGTCGCAGTTCGAGAACTGGATTACCACGACACCTTCCTCTCCGCCGAATACTCACACCCGGGTGACAATATCCCGCCAATTCTCGCGGTTGCCCAGCACGCTGGGAAGAGCGGCAAGGACCTGATCCGCGGTCTCGCCACCGGCTACGAGATCCAGGTTGACCTGGTCAAGGCGATCAGCCTGCATAAGCACAAGATCGACCACGTTGCCCATCTCGGCCCCTCCGCAGCCGCCGGCATTGGCACCTTGCTCGGTCTAGACACCGAAACGATTTTCCAGGCAGTCGGCCAGGCCTTGCACACCACCACCGCCACTAGGCAGTCGCGCAAGGGTCAGATTTCCACTTGGAAGGCTTACGCTCCGGCCTTTGCGGGCAAAATGGCGATCGAAGCCGTCGACCGCACGATGCGCGGTCAAACCTCGCCTGAGCCGATTTACGAAGGTGAAGACGGTGTGATCGCCTGGCTATTGGACGGCCCCGAAGCAGCTTATGAAGTGCCGCTGCCCGAAGCTGGAGAAGCCAAGCGGGCCATCTTGGATTCCTACACCAAGGAGCACTCCGCCGAGTACCAGGCGCAGGCCTGGATCGATCTGGCCCGCAAGCTGCACGGCGAGCATCCAGAGCTGGCTGAGCCGAAGAACGTGAAAGCGATAGTGCTGCACACCAGCCACCACACGCACTACGTGATTGGTTCCGGCGCCAACGACCCGCAGAAGTACGATCCCACCGCCTCGCGGGAAACCCTTGATCATTCAATCCCCTATATCTTCGCGGTGGCGTTGCAGGACGGCAGCTGGCACCACGTGGACTCTTACACCCCGGAACGGGCTGGCCGTGCCGACACCGTTGAGCTGTGGAATAAGATCACTACCGCCGAGGACGCCGAGTGGACCCGTCGTTATCACTCGCTTGACCCGGCAGAAAAGGCTTTCGGCGGTCGAGTCGAAATCGAGTTGACCGACGGCAGCAAGATCGTTGACGAAATTGCCGTTGCCGATGCACATCCGCTCGGTGCTCGTCCCTTCGCGCGGGAAAACTACGTGAACAAGCTGCGCACCCTGGCCGCCGAGGCGGTGGAGCCCGCCGAGCTGGACCGCTTCCTGACCGCCGTCGAACGGCTCCCAGAACTGGCCGCGGGCGAACTCGAGCAGCTGAACATTCGGGCCAAAGACGGCTTTGTGATCACCAATGCCACGGAAGGACTGTTCTAAATGTTGTATGCCAAAACCAGCGCGGCGCAGAAAAGAATCGATCTGCGCACAAAGCTGAACTCGGGGACGCTACAGCAGTTCCCGGGTGCCTTCAATCCGCTCTCTGCCAAGCTGATCCAGGACAAAGAGTTTGACGGCGTTTACATCTCCGGCGCGGTGCTCTCTGCCGATCTGGGCTTGCCTGACATCGGCCTGACCACGCTCAGCGAAGTGGCCGGGCGGGCCAAGCAAATTGCTCGAATGACCGATCTGCCGGCCATCGTCGATGCCGATACCGGCTTCGGTGAGCCGATGAACGTGGCCCGCAGCGTGCAGGAATTCGAAGACGCTGGGCTCGCTGGCCTGCACATCGAGGACCAGATCAACCCGAAACGCTGCGGTCACCTCGATGGCAAGGCGGTGGTGGATCTGGATACCGCGCTGAAGCGGATCCGGGCCGCCGCGGACGCCCGCAGGGATGAGAACTTCCTGATTATGGCCCGCACCGACGTGGCTGCCGTGGAAGGTACCGCTTCGGCGGTGAACCGGGCCAAGGCTCTGGTTGACGCCGGAGCAGATGCGATCTTCCCGGAAGCTATGCACACACTGGCTGACTTCGAGGCAATCCGAAAAGCCGTCGAGGTGCCGATTCTGGCCAATATGACCGAATTCGGCAAGAGCGAGCTCTTTACCGTTGAGCAACTTTCCGGCGTCGGCATCAATATGGTGATCTACCCGGTCACTCTGCTGCGTAGCGCAATGGGCGAGGCCGAGCGCACCCTCGATGTGATCCGGGCCGATGGCACCCAACAAGCGACAGTAGAACGGATGCAGACCCGTGCTCGTTTATATGAACTCGTAGACTACGAGGGATACAACCAGTTCGACTCCGCTGTGTTTAATTTTTCAGCACCAGTGCAGTTTACGACCCAGCTGTAAACGCCAGCTCGCCCGAGCTGAGCACAGCTAAAGAGCCAATAATCTCGAAGGAGAGTGAGAACAGATGGCCGAAGAAACACAGGAAATTAAGAAGGGCCTAGCCGGCGTCGTCGTCGATTACACGGCGGTCTCGAAGGTCAACCCGGAAACTAATTCGCTGCTCTACCGCGGCTACCCGGTACAGGACTTGGCCGCGCAGAAAAGCTTCGAAGAAGTTGCACTGCTGCTGTGGAATGGCGAACTGCCGTCCGAAGCGGAGCTCACCGAGTTCGAAGCTCTTGAGCGGGCCAATCGTGCCTTGGACAGCAACGTCAAGGCCGCTATCGATCTGCTGCCCACCAGCTGCCACCCGATGGACGTCTGCCGGACCGCCACCTCGGTGATCGGTGCCAATCATGCCCTGGCGGAGGACTCCTCCGCCGAGGCCAATCTGCGTAAAGCCCAGGAACTCTTCGCGGCGATGCCAGCGGTGGTCGCTTATGACCAACGACGTCGGCACGGCTTGGCTCCGGTGGATCCCCGTGAAGATCTGGGTTATTCAGCGAACTTCCTCTGGATGACTTTCGGCGAAGAAGCTGCGCCCGAGGTGGTCGAGGCGTTCAACGTTTCGATGATCCTCTACGCGGAGCATTCCTTCAATGCTTCCACCTTCACCGCTCGGGTTATCACCTCGACGCTCGCGGATCTGCATTCGGCGGTGACCGGGGCGATCGGCGCTCTGAAGGGGCCTTTGCATGGCGGCGCCAACGAAGCCGTGATGCACACCTTCGAGGAAATCCAGTCCACCGGTGTCGACGCCAAGAGCTGGTTGGATGACGCCTTGGCTCAGAAGAAAAAGATCATGGGCTTTGGTCACCGGGTTTATAAGAACGGTGATTCCCGAGTGCCGACCATGAAGGAGGCGTTGGAAAAAATGTCGGCGCACTATCAGCGCGCGGACATGCTGGAACTGTACTCTGCTTTGGAATCAGCAATGGGCGAGGCGAAGAACATTAAGCCGAACCTGGATTATCCGGCCGGGCCGACCTATCACCTGATGGGCTTCGACACCCCGACGTTCACCCCGCTGTTCGTGGCCTCACGGATCACCGGCTGGACCGCTCACATTATGGAGCAAGCGGCCTCGAATTCGCTGATCCGTCCGCTGAGCGCCTACAACGGCCCCTCGGAGAGAGAGATCTGAGAGAGAGATCTGAGAGACAGCTCTGAGCGCTCTTTCCCATCGAGTGTGCAGTTCTGCACCTTTTGACCGCGTTTTAAGGTGTAGAACTGCACACTCGATCTGGTTTAACGGAAGCGCAACGAGGTGAGGATCTTTTTGAGGGTCTGGTACTCCTCGGTATTTTGATAAGCCTTGGCCGCCGCCAGGTCTTTGAAAGTGAGCGGAGCGGCCGAGTCGAGCTTCGCGGGTGTCACCTCGTCGCCAAACCCAATTAGGGCGATCCCGTCCGGTGCATAGATTCGATCCGGCGAAAGGCAACCGCCAATATTCGGCGTGGAGGATTCATTGCGCAGCAAAATCGCGCCACGAACCTCCCCGGTGACCGCGTCAGGGCTGACCCGGAAGACAAAGCTCGGCTTACCGGGCAACATATTCGGGTTCTGGATTGACTTCACCGGTAATTGCAAAGGCACGGTGTCCACCAGCTGCACACCCTGGTTCAGCTGGCAAAGCTCTGGGTAGGCGACTCCTCTTTCTAGGCTTAGCAGGGCGATTTGCGCACCGGCCGGATTGCGCACCGCCACGGTACGAATCTCGCCGCCGTTCTGGTCGTTTTTAAAGCTTTCCTGGGCCTGCCAGCCTGGCGGGTATTCAAAACTCAGCTGCCCGGAACCTTCCAAGTAAAGCTGCCATCCGGAATTTTGCACCGCGGGCTGCCCCGAGGCTGGCGAGATGGGTGTGGGCAGTCTGTTCACATTCAAGAAGACCACCAGTACTGCCACCGCAATAACTGCCAGGGAGGCGGCGAGCACCGAAACCCTGGGCCAGCGGCGTTTCTTCGGCCGGATAGGACTGGGGCTGCCCGGAGCGCCCCCAATCAGCTGAGCTTTTGGTTCAGCTTCGGTGACCACAGCTCGCAATTCTGCTGCCGCCTCGGGTAGCCGGGCCGGATCTCGACGCATCGGATCGCTCTCCGAAATAAGCTTCGCTATCGGATCCATTTCAGGCCTCCTGCTGAGTTGATGTTGTCAGGCCAGTCCTGGGCATCGCGCGACGAAACGCTTCCCGGGCCCGGTGCAACCTCACTTTGGCGGTAGTGGGGCTGATCTGCAGCACCACACCGATTTCGGCGAGTGACAGTTGCTCCCAGTAGGCCAGTTGCAGAACCTCCCGATCGGCGTTTTTCAAGGTTTCGAGTACCTCCAGCACGTAACTTTCTGGTTCGTTGGATCCGGACTGAGCCACTGCCTCGGCACGTAACCGCGACTGCAGCTGGCGTCGCCGCTCTCGGCTACGGTATTCGTTGCCAATCACATTGCGCGCCACCGCATATAACCAGGGCAGCCGAGGGGCCTCGCCCTGCCACTTTTGCCAGACGATGCGGAAAACGTCAGCGGCTAGCTCTTGACTAGCTTCAGGGTCATTGATCCGACGCTGCACGAAGGCATAGATCAGCGAGTAGCAATCTTGATGCATCGCCACGAACTGACTTTCGCGATCGGGTTCCACAGCCGTTCCTTTCGGTGCCGCCCAGGTCATCGCTTACTGATTCGAATACAGTCTGAGTTTCCGCCTCCATCAAAAAGGTTACAAGCGGCGCGCCTTTGATTCCCTGGCGAAACGCAATGGGTCGCCGCACCGAGTCAGCGAAGTCACACTTCGGCCAGCTCTTCCGCGAGCTGCCGAAGGTCACTAAACTGCCTGAATGATCAGGGCCGAAGAAGACACAGTGAAGCACCCCACGAACGCGCTCATTTCCCTGCAAGCCGCTCAGGTCGCCCTGGTGCTTGACTGCCGCGAAGGCAGGCTCCCTGAAGTCGTGCATTGGGGTGAAGCGCTCGGAGCGCTTAGCGATCAAGAATTATTAGCTCTAGCTGAGGCGAATATTTCCCCGGTGGTCTCAAATATGGTCGATCTGCCGGTTCGGGTCGCAATATTGCCGGCGCACAGCGCGGGCTGGCTTGGTCGGCCGGGCCTCTCGGGTAGTCGAGATGGCACCGCCTGGTCCCCACAGTTCACCGTTTCTGCTCTCCAGCTCGACGGGCACGCCGTCGAGGGACTCCCCGAGCCTCAAGGCCCAGTGGTTTTACAAGGCCAACGACTCATCGTGCAGGCTTCCGACCCGGCGGCCCAACTGGGTCTCCGGCTGGAGATAGAAATGACCGATTCCGGTTTGCTCCGAGCCCGCGCCGAATTGCAGAACCAGTCCACGCAGCCGTATCAGCTCGATGAGCTAAATTTTGCTTTCCCGGTGCCGTTGGCCGCTCAGGAGTTACTGGACTTTGCCGGACACTGGGGTAAGGAGCGCGTTCCGCAGCGGAGCAGGATGACTGTCGGCAGCCATCTGCGCGAGGGCCGCAAGGGTCGTACCGGTTCGGATGCTGCGACTCTGCTTTGCCTGGGAAAACAGGGTTTTTGCTTCCAGCAGGGCGAGGTTTGGTCGGTTCACCTGGGTTTCTCCGGTAATCATCGGCACTACGCAGAACGCACCTTTCACGGTGTGCAATTACTTGGTGCGGGCGAACTACTGTTGCCCGGCGAGGTACGGCTGACTCAGGGGCAGAGTTACCAGAGCCCCTGGGTTTACGCGAGCTATGGGCAAGGCTTGGATGAGGTGGCTGCTAAGTTCCATCGGTTCCTCCGCGAACTTCCCGGCCGGGCCAGCAAACCGCGTCCAGCCACCCTGAACGTTTGGGAGGCGGTATATTTCGACCACGATCTGGAGCGGCTGCTCGGCCTGGCCGAGACCGCTGCCCACATCGGCGTGGAACGTTTCGTGCTCGATGATGGCTGGTTCCTGGGGCGCCGTGATGATCGAGCCGGCCTAGGCGATTGGTACGTCGATCCGGCGGTGTGGCCCAATGGCCTAGCTCCGCTGGTGGGCCGAGTCGGTGAACTCGGGATGGAGTTCGGGCTGTGGTTCGAACCCGAAATGGTCAATCTTGACTCGGAACTCGCTCGCCGCCACCCGGAGTGGGTGATGGCTACCGGAGACCGCTTGCCGGTGGAGTCTCGACATCAGCAAGTACTCAATCTGGCCATCCCTGAAGCCTATGAATTCATCAGGGATCGAATGGTTGAATTACTCACCGAATACTCGATCAGCTATATCAAATGGGACCACAATCGCGATTTGGTCGACGCCGGGCGGCAGCCCAGCGGGGTGCCGAGTGTGCATGAACAGACTTTGGCGACCTACCGATTGATGGATGAACTCAAAGCACGATTCCCGGAACTGGAAATCGAATCTTGCTCCTCCGGTGGCGCCCGGGTGGACCTGGGCGTGCTGGAACGCACCGACCGGGTCTGGGCTTCGGATTGCATCGATCCGCTGGAACGTCAACACATTGACCGCTGGACCGGTCAGCTCATCCCGCCTGAACTGATCGGTTCCCACGTTGCCTCGACTCGTTCGCACACCACTGGGCGACGCCACGACCTCTCTTTCCGCGCTGGCACGGCGCTGTTCGGTCATTTCGGCATTGAGTGGGATCTCAATGCGGCGAGCGCCGAGGAACTGGCCGAATTAGCTGACTGGATTCGGCTCTACCAGCAAGAACGCCCGCTGTTGCATTCGGGGAAGGTGGTTCGAGTCGATCATGCCGATCCCTCGCTGCTGATTCGAGGTGTGGTTTCAGCGGACCAGCGGCAGGGACTTTTTCAACTGGCCTATTTGAGCCGTTCGGAATTCGCGCCCAGGGGACGTTTCCAGCTTGCTGGTCTTGATCCGGAGGCGCGTTATCAGGTCCGCCTGCTGGCACCCGGCGATAAGCCACATGGCTTGGTGGCACCGCACTGGCTCACCCAGTTATCGGCCGCGGCCTCGGACGATACACAGTATTCCGGTGCTGCCTTACAGAAGGTGGGTCTGCAATTGCCGGAAGCTTCACCGGAGCAGATTGTGTTACTGAAGCTCAGCGCTCTCTAGCTTCACTGACTTGCCGTTCACTTTCAGTCTGCACCGATTCGACGCTTTCGTTGTCGGTGGCCATCCGCACGATGAAGCGTTGTGTTATTTGTTCGCCCTCCGGATAGCTGAGCATGAGAGGCAGCCAGTGCTCCGCGTCCTGCCACATCTGTGTCAACGGCAGCGCGTCGAGCCGGTGCCAACGCGGTGCAATCTCCGCGCTTTCTTGAGGCTCGCCCTGCCAATTCAGTGCACTAAAAACCTCGGTGTCCATATCCCAGTCAGGCATAGCCGGAAAACGGAACCGCACACTGCCTCGGTAGTACAAATCGGCACTCTGCACCCTGACGGAGGTTTCCTCGAACACCTCCCGCACCGCGGCGTCCCGGGCGCTCTCCCCCGTTTCCAGGTGACCGCCGATGCCGACGACTTTTCCGGTGCCGAAACCTGTTTTCTTCAGACCAAGTAATACCTCGCCGGAGCGGAGTAAAAACACCAGAGTCACTTTCGCTGCCGACACTTGTTACCTCAGAAGCCTTTGATTTTATCTTGCTGATAGCCGTCAAGTTGGAGAGTGGCAGTTTCCAAGGTCAGATTGCTTTCACCCTCCGGGAAGATGACGAAATAGCTCTGCTCGACATCGTTGGCAGGGCTGCCGGTATATCCGGCTGGCTGCAACGCCACCGCCGGCACATCCGCTAACAATAATTGGTCTAGCTTCAATATCACCACTAGATAGTCTCATGCCAAGCGACCAGTTAGTTTATCTGCTGACCACCAGGCCCCAGGAGCCGATGTTGATAGGCAAACGCCACTAGCTGAATTCGGTTTTGCAGATCAAGCTTTGTCAGCACGGCGCGCAGATGTGATTTAACGGTGGCCTCTGAAACAAAGAGGCTCTGCGCAATCTCTGTATTGGAGAGAGCTTTGGCCGCGAGCAGGAAGACCTCGCATTCACGACTGGAGAGTTGCCGCAAAACCGACGTGTCCGGTGCGGCAGCTGGCAAGGTGCGGGCCGCGTGCTGAAACAACTCGTGTACGGTGCTGGGTGCAATCACCGCGTAGCCAGAATGCACCGTGCGAATCGCAGAGAGCAAGAATTCCGGTTCTGCGCTCTTCAACAAAAATCCACTGGCCCCGGCCTGAACCGCGTCGAGCACGGCCTGATCCCGATTAAAGGTGGTCAGCGCGATAATTCGCGGTTTTTGCGCCCCGCTGAGTTTGGCCTGATACATGATTCGTTGGGTGGCACTCACCCCATCCAGGCGAGGCATCCGCAAATCCATCAACACCACATCGGGCTGGTAATCCAATACCCGGGCGATTGCTTCGAGGCCGTCGGCCGCTTCACCAACCGTTTCCATATCCGGTTGGCTGGAGATCACCTTGCTAATCCCGACTCGGAAGAGCTCTTGATCGTCGACCAGCATGACTCGGATCACCGAATCCAGTTCGGTCGTCATGCTGCTCCCCCGGCGTTAGTCAGCAGCGACTCTGCTTGTTGCTTAGCGCGATAGGGAATGAACGCGGTGAGCAGAAACAAGCCTTCGGACTCGTCCCGTTGGCTGGATAGCCAACCACCTGCGAGCCGGGCGCGTTCTTGCATCCCCGGTATACCGCGGCCCCCGCTACCGTTCTCTACCGGAATCGAGGCGGAAAGTTCGGAAGAAATTTGAAGTACTAGACCCGGTTCTTTCCAATCGAAATGCACCAAGATCTCACCATCGACCGCTCCATGTTTTAGGGCATTCGCGGTACCCTCTTGCACTATCCGATACACCGCGACCTGCTGACTCGCGGCGAGTTCTTCAGGCATACCCGAGTCCCGTCGGCGTAATCTGATGTTTCCGTTCGCCGTTTGATCCAACAAGTCTGAAAGTTCTCGGAGTCCTGGTTGCGGTGCCTGTGAGGTCTCTCCGGTCGCTCCTGCTATGACCAGCTGAGCGTCTATTAGTGCTCGACGCGCAGAATCGGCAATGCTCTCCAATGCGGCGCCCACCTCGGTGGGCTGTTCCGGATTAGCGTATCGAGTGCCATCAGCTTGCGCAGCAATAACCGCTAGAGAATGTGCCAGAACATCGTGCAGATCGCGTGAGATTCGCCCCCGCTCCTGTTGGATGACGAGCTCAGTCTCGGCGTTTTGTAAGGCTTTTTGAGTGATTACCTGGGTACGAGAAAGCGCCAGTCGACTCTCATAAAGACCGAGTAATAAGCCAATGGCTGCGGCAAGCCCAGAGACTACTATCAGAGTCAAAACACGGCTAATAAAAGCATTATTTGCGTCGGTCGGGTAGGGATAATCATGCCCGCGAATTGCGGAAAGATATGCTCCGGCAGCAATGAAAAGGACGTTGGCTGCAATGGCGATCCAACGAAGCCGCTCCCTGGCAGTCCAGATAATGAAACCCAGAGCAATGGAAATACCGAAGTAGACAGCCCAGTTCGTCTCTTCCGGGGAGGGCAGGATATGGACTCCCTGAGCCAGCAATAATAAAGCGGTCAAGGCCAGCGAGACTCCAGGTAAGACAACTGCAATCCCGATGGAGGCGGTGATCAGCGCTAAGGGCCAGGCCGCAGACCAGTTGAGAAACGCTCCGCCAAAACGTCCTGCCTCAGCAATACACCAGGCCGCTGAGAACCAAACCGCAACGAGTAATGGCAGCCAGGTTTTACCAAAGTTCAAGAAGCGAGTCATGCTCCCAAGGCTAAGCTGTGTTCTCGCTTCAGAGCGCATGATTCAGAGATTTTCAGCCCGGTAGCCAAGAGATTCAACCACCGGGTTGACCGCTCAGAAATGCGAAGAACTACCCGAACCGGAAAAACTACCGCCGCTACTGCCGTAGCCGGTGCTGCTGGAACTGCTGGAGGTCCTACTGGTCTCCACTGCGCTCTGGCCGGCGCTAATGCCACTCTGGAAACTCATGATTGAGATTAACGGGATATTCGGGTAGCTGGTATCCACAATGCTGCCAGGATAGCGATGGCTCTGCCTGTTCCGATTTTCCTCTTCCTGGAGTTTTTGTCTCATGAGTTCGGCTTCTCGATCACTCTTGGTATTCGCCGCGATCACCGCATCCGCATGGTTACTCAGTAAGCTAGCCAACAAAGTGCGGGAGTCCTTGAGTGAATCGAGAGCTTGGTCGGGCGTCACCGATCCGTCGGCCAAGCCCGCGCCGCTGTGTTCAAGCATTTCCTTGCTCTGAGTCACCTGGGCGGTCAGCGCAGCGGCGGTCTCCTCGGAGCCAGCGGTCCGGGAGTTCGCCAGCATGCCCTTGACGCTATCCAGTTCCTCACTAAAGTCACGAACCTGTGATTCCCAAGCAGTCCGCCAGTTCGAGGAAAGATTGAGCAGCGAATTTGCGTCAGCAATGGCATCGTCAAGGCCATCCAGTTCCTGACTGGCATTGGCGAAATCGGTGGCCGCTGACACCGCCGGTTTCTTTGAGCGTTGTTTCTTGCTCATCGACTCAAGCCGGTCCTTAGCCTCGGTGAGTTCGCGATACTTAGCGGAGAAAGTCTGCCAGCGTTCCAATAGCTTTGAACCATATTTGGAGGAGGCTGGGATGGTGCTGGCATCGAGCTCAGTCACTTCCAGGTTCAAGCTCACCGAGGTATAGGCCGTCGTCCCCAGCGCTAACTGATCGGCGAATTTTTGCCGATTATTGGCCCGGTAAAGCTGCCAGCCGCCGAAACTCAGCAGCCCGCCGCCGCCGATGATGCCGGAAGCCCAATAAAGACCCGGTGAGCGGTACCAGGGCCGGCCAATCAGCTCGGCCGCCGATTTCACGCCCTGCACTACGCCATCCGTCCATTGCGCTTCACGCAGCATTTTTTTGGTGGATTCCTGGATGTTCTTCTGATCATCAAGGGATAACTTGCGGTCTTCGCCGAAATAGGTACCGACCTGTCGACCGATTGGATCAAGCACGAAGATGTAGAGACCGTTCGCCCATTTTTGACCGTCGCCACTTATCCATTCGGGATGCTTGGTGCGCGCGAACTTGAGTAGCTCCTCGTTCAAATTATCCGAGTACTTGCCATTCCGGGTGTAGATCACCACCTGAGTGGGCAGGTAGAAATCTATTTTCTGCAGCTCGGCGAGGAGCTGCGGTTGATAGAGCACACCAGCGGTATCCTCCACCACGATTTTGCTTGGTGCCTCGGCGAAGGCCGCAGGTGCGCTGAGCATGCCAGCAAAAAACAACGCCGCCACAAAAGACAGCAATCTCTTCACGGTTCTCATACCGGTCCCCTCCGAGTGCCCGCTCAGCCGAGGGCACGCGGATGGGCAGCCGCATAAACCTCGCGCAGAGTATCTACAGTCACTAGGGTATACACCTGGGTCGTGGTCACCGAAGCATGACCTAGCAGTTCTTGGACCACCCGGACATCGGCGCCGCCCTCTAAAAGATGAGTCGCAAAGGAATGCCGCAGTGTGTGCGGCGAGACATCCTTGGTGATTTCGGCTTTTTCGGCGGCCACTTTCAAGATCGTCCAGGCACTTTGTCGACTCAGCCTACCGCCACGGGCGTTGAGAAACAGGGCGGGCGTCGCCTTACCTTTTGAGGAAAGCAGTGGACGACCACGCACCAGGTAGGCGTCCACGGCCCGCGCCGCATACGAACCGAGCGGCACTACCCGCTCCTTGGAACCTTTACCGAAAAGCCGAACCACCGCGCCCTCCGGATCCTCCGCCGAGGCCCCGAGCACATCGTCCACGTCCAGGCCGATGGCTTCAGAGATTCTGGCGCCGGTGGAGTACAAAAATTCTAGTAGCGCGCGGTCTCGCAAGCCGGTGGCGGTGTCATCACCCGCAGCTTCCAAAATGCTGCTCACCTCGGCCACGCTAATCGCTTTCGGCAAGCGGCGACCCGGCATTGGAGGATGCACATCACTCGCCGGATCGGAGGGGCTGATGCCTTCCAGCGCCCAAAATTTATGCAAACCACGGACCGCGACAATGGTACGAGCGGCCGACCGGACGCCAAGCACGCTCAGCCCGTCGGTGCCGGTGGCAATTGCCTGCGCAAAGGCGGTGACATGTTTGGCCGTCACCTCAGCTGGCGCACCGAGGCCTTGGCCCACCAGGAAGTTCAGGTAGCGCTGCAAATCTCGGCGATAAGCCGACATGGTATTGGCAGCAAGGCCACGCTCCACAGCTAGATGCTGCAGATAATCGCGCAGCGCACGGCGCAATGGCCCGGGCAGCTCCGGTACCGTTTGCTCCGGAACCGCTGCCGTCATGAAGTCTTCTGAGAGCCGGAATCGCCGCTAACCGCTGAGGCTGGGAAGCAGCTGGGATGTTCTGGCCAGGGAGCATCGGCCGGACGAAGCTGTTCGAAGCCCTGGC
Source organism: Psychromicrobium lacuslunae (assembly GCF_000950575.1). Classification (NCBI taxonomy): domain Bacteria; kingdom Bacillati; phylum Actinomycetota; class Actinomycetes; order Micrococcales; family Micrococcaceae; genus Psychromicrobium; species Psychromicrobium lacuslunae. Next base: position 493,428 of record NZ_CP011005.1, on the reverse strand, counting down.
GCTGCACAGCGGCAGCCGCCAACACCCCGCTAATCGCGCTAAAAGAATGCAAGTCGCCACTGAGCGCGGCTGTGACGGCTTCGGTCAGCGGGACCCAGCGTAAGGTAATTTCTGCTTCCTCGGCGGTGCGCTGATGACGCTCGGCTTCAGGAACCGCGGAGATGCCACGTGCCAGGTAGATCCGGACCGCTTCGGCCGATGATCCAGCCGAATTGTTCACATCCAGCAAAACCTTCCAGTCGCTGGCGACCAGATCCGCCTCCTCGGCTAGTTCGCGGGCGGCCGCGATGTGGAAGTCCTCACCCTCAATATCGAGCAGTCCGGCCGGGATCTCCCATTGCGAAGCCCGTACCGGGTGCCGATACTGGCGTAGCAGCAGCACATTGTGTTCCTCGTCAAGCACCACCACGGCAACTGCGCCGGGGTGATCGATGTACTCACGGGTCAGCTGCTCGCTGCCCGGCGAGAGTTCAAAGGTGTCCCGCAGCACGTCCCAAATCCGGCCGTGAAAAGCCGTCTCACGGCTGACCACCTTGCGGAAATCAGGCTCATCCTTGACGCTCATCAGCTGGTCCGCTCAGACTTCCAGCAGCCGGGTTTCGCTCTGCCGCACCAAGGCCGCCTTGACCAGGCCGATAAAGAGCGCATTGGGTCGGGTGGGACGTGAAGAGAGTTCGGGGTGTGCCTGGGTCGCAACATAGTAAGGATGCACCTCACGCGGCAATTCGACGTATTCCACCAGTTTGCCGTCCGGAGAAGTCCCGGAGAAGACCAAGCCAGCCTCGGCGAGCTGGGGTCGGTATTTATTATTGACTTCGTAGCGGTGCCGATGCCGTTCGCTCGCAGTATTGGCGCCATAAGTCTCAGCGACCACGGACCCCTCCAGCAACTTAGCCTCGTAGAGTCCTAGCCGCATGGTGCCACCTAGGTCGCCTTTGCCATCAACAATCTCAAGCTGTTCTTCCATGGTGGCGATCACGTGATGCGGCGCGTCCGGTTCGAACTCTGAGGAAGAAGCGCCTTCCAGTCCGAGCACATTGCGGGAGTATTCAATCACCATGCACTGCAAACCTAGGCACAAGCCAAGCGCGGGCAGCTGGTTCTCCCGAGCAAATCTCAAGGCACCGAGCTTGCCTTCCAAGCCGCGAATCCCAAAGCCACCAGGCACGCAGATAGCGTCAACCCCGTCGAGCGCTTTGGCGGCGCCTTCGGGAGTGGAGCACAAATCGGAAGGCACCCAACGGATCGCGACCTTGGCGCTATTGGCGAAGCCGCCAGCACGCAGTGCCTCGGTGACCGAAAGATAAGCATCGGGCAGATCAATGTACTTGCCGACTAGGGCCACCTCAACCTCGTGGGAGGGGTTGTGCACAGCGTCGAGCAATTTATCCCAGGTGCTCCAGTCCACATCGGTGAAGGGCAAGTCAAGGGCCCGCACAATATAGGCGTCAAGGCCTTGGCTGTGCAGCGTCTTGGGGATGTCGTAAATGCTTGGTGCATCGGCGGCATTGATCACCGCATCAGTATCCACATCGCACATCCGGCCGATTTTGGCTCGCATCGCGTCCGGCACTTCGCGATCCGAGCGAATCACGATGGCATCCGGTTGAATACCGATGGAACGCAGCGCCGCCACCGAGTGCTGAGTGGGCTTGGTCTTCAGCTCCTGAGAAGGACCGATATACGGCACCAACGAGACATGCAGGAAGAAAACATTGGCACGACCGATGTCCTGACGAACTTGGCGGGCGGCCTCCAGGAAGGGCTGCGATTCAATATCTCCGACCGTGCCACCGATCTCGGTGATAATAATGTCCGGAGCCTTACTTGGATGCTCAGTGGCGGGCAACCGCATCCGGCGCTTGATCTCGTCGGTGATATGCGGGATGACCTGGACGGTATCACCCAAGTACTCACCGCGACGCTCTTTAGCGATCACCGTGGAGTACACCTGACCAGTGGTGACATTGGCCGAGCCTTCGAGGTTTTCATCGAGGAACCGCTCATAGTGCCCAATGTCCAGATCGGTCTCCGCACCGTCATCGGTGACAAAAACCTCGCCATGCTGGAAAGGGTTCATGGTGCCGGGATCGACATTGAGATAAGGGTCGAGTTTCTGCATGGTCACTGACAGACCACGAGCTCGCAGGAGATGTCCCAGGCTGGAGGCGGTCAGGCCTTTGCCGAGGGAAGAAGCCACGCCTCCAGTGACGAAAATATGGCGGGTAAGAGCCGCCGAAGAGTTGCTGGAGGGACTTGAGAACCGGGAGAATGATCGCTGCACCACGGAATTCAAGCCTATCATCGATTTACGACTTGACTAGACTGACACGCATGGAGCAACCCCGTTTTAGCTCGAGCGCATTGGCCGATATGCCACGTCCTGACTACGCCGACGTGATTATGGTGCCGGTTTCATCGAATTCGGCCGCGAGCAAGGTCACAGATCCGGAAGTCTGGGCACGCACCATGTTTTCGGCGCAGACGATGCCTCGTTGGGTGGTAACGCTCATGAGCTTACGACAAATGCTGGTCGGACTGATCGGAATCAAACGCGCACCGCGCACTGTCTTCGATCGGATCAAGGTGTACGGCGAAGAAGCGTTGATCATAGCCGACGACTCACATCTGAACTTTCGTTGCGGTGTCGCCTTCGACGCGGAACGCTTGTTATTGCGGACCACTACGGCAGTGGCTTTTCAGAACTGGCGAGGTAGGTTGTACTTCTTGCCGGTACGAGTATTCCATCCGCTCGTGGTGCACGCCATGATGGTCCGCACCGTCCGTGAACTTTCGCGGCTGAGCTGAGCCGTCCTATCTCAGCTGCCGAACTGGGACCCGATTAACCTCGTGCCTCGTCCAGCAGTTCCTGGGCGTGCGCTTGAGCATTCGCCGAATCTTCTTGGCCGGCCAGCATCCGGGCCAGCTCGCGGACTCGCTCGGCATCACCCAGCGCCCGCACATCGGAAGAAGTGAAGCCACCTTCCGATGTTTTGAGCACCCTGATGTGATTATCGGCGAAAGCTGCTACCTGAGGCAGATGAGTCACTACCAGGACTTGGACGTGCTTCGCCAGCATGGCCAATCTACGACCGATTTCCACTGCTGCCTTACCGCCGACGCCAGCGTCGACCTCATCGAAGACGAAGGTCGGCACCGGATCCACGGCGGCCAATACCACTTCGATCGCGAGCATCACCCTGGAGAGCTCGCCACCGGATGCCCCCTTACCGACCGGCCTGGCCGGGGAACCGGGGTGTGGTTGCAGGAGGAAGGCAATTTCATCGGCACCCTGTGGGCCGCGCGCGGCATCGGTCACCTCGATCTGCAATTTCGCCTCAGCCATTGCCAGGGCAGCCAATTCCTTGGTCACCCGGGTCGATAACTCAACCGCAGCACTTCGACGTTGCTGAGTCAGTTCATTGCTCAGCACGCTCAACTCGGCATCTGCCGCCTCAACCTCGGCCTGCAGCTCCTCGATTCGACTCGAATCATCCTGCAATTCATCCAGCCGGGCCCGTGAAGCAGCCGCCCACTGCAACACTTCATCGATACTCGGCGCGTACTTCCGGGTCAGGGCCCCGAGTTCACCCCGACGGTCCTCAATGGCTGCCAACCGCCCTGGAGCGTCGGCATCCAAAGTCGAGAGATAACTAGACAGTTCAGCAGCCGCATCAGCGATCAGATACCCCAACTCGGCTACCCGGGCCGCTACCGCCGCCAGACTTTCATCGTGTTCGGCAACCTGCTCCAGAGCGCGCTTCGCGGAGTCCACCAAGCTACTGGCATCGACGTCGTCGCCGTATTCACTGGCGATCAATGCTTCTTGCGCTTGCCCGGCCGCCAAGCGGAGCGACTCAACATTCGATAATTTAATCGCCTCGACCTTGAGATCTTCGTCTTCATTAGGCTGCGGGTCAACCTGATCGATCTCCGCGAGCGCCGTGCTGAGCTCGGCGGCTTGCGCTGCCCGTTCTCGGCCCTGGCTGCGCAAATGCTCGAGTTCCTGCTGCGCTTGGCGCCAACGCTGGTAACGGTTTTGGTACTCTTCCAGGGCTACCGCGAATTTCGGTCCGGCAAAGGAGTCCAATGCCTCGCGCTGCGCAGCCGCGCTCTTCAATCTGATCTGATCGGACTGACCATGCACCACTACTAATTGCTGACCGATTTCGGCGAGCACCGCGATCGGAGCCGTTCGGCCCCCTACTATCGCCCGGCTACGGCCATCAGCCGCAACCGTACGAGTGAGCAGGAGTTCAGCGCCCCCTTGGAAGCTTTCGATTTCACCTCCTGCGTCCGCAACCTGTTGCAGCACCGAATGTTCATTGGAGAGCTGCACAGTTGCTTCAGCGGCAGCGGCCTTTGCGCTCAGACGCACTGCACCAGCGTCGGAACGGGCACCCAACAGCAGACCGACAGCGGTTACCACCATGGTTTTACCCGCCCCGGTCTCACCGGTGACCACGTTAAAGCCGGGTTCCAAAGGCAGCGTCGCCTCGGCTATCACGCCGAGATCCCTGATTCGGATTTCTTCAATCACTGAGTGGCCTCCCCCTCTGAGCCCAGATCACCACTCGTTTCCGATCGTGCTGACATCTCTGTCGTCTCGGCTGCTTGCGCACCAGGGTTAAACGGCATCCGCCGCTTCGCCCGGACCACCGGAATCGGCTTGGTACCGGCCCGCTCAGCTTCGGGCACTGGTCCCCGCCAGCCCTGGATGGGCAATTGGAATTTGCGTACCAGGCGCGCCGAGAACGGCACATCAGAGGTGCGTGCCAGCCGAACTGGAATGTTTGAACGAGTCACTTCGATGCGCGACCCCGGCGGCAGCGGCCAGGAGCGCCTGCCGTCACACCACATCACCCCGTGCGCACCATTGCGCTCCAGGACTTCAACGGCAAGCCGAGACTGCGGCGAAACCACCAAAGGTTTAGCAAACAGCGCGTGGGCACTGATCGGCACCATTAACATGGCATCGACGCCCGGCCAGACAACCGGCCCGCCCGCCGAAAAGGCGTAAGCAGTGGAACCGGTCGGCGTTGCCATCACGACGCCGTCACAGCCGAAAGCACTGAGCGGCCTGCCGTCGACCTCGGTGACCACCTCCAGCATCCGCTCTCGGTCACTTTTTTCCACCGAAACCTCATTGAGAGCCCAAGTATGCGCTGCCTTTTCACCGGCCACCCAGAGCGTGACATCAATCGTCATCCGCTCTTCCACGGTGTAGGTTTTCTTCACCACCCAGTCAACTGTCTGAGCTAGATCGGCACGCTCACTCTCGGCTAAGAAACCAACATGTCCCAGGTTGACACCGAGCAGCGGCACGTCGAGACCGTGCACTAATTCGGCCGCTCGCAAGATGGTACCGTCCCCGCCGAGCACCATCACTAGCTCCAACTGGGCAAGCTCCACGCCCTGTCCCAAGGTCTGAGCCGGTACCTGTAGCGGGCCGAAGTGGGTCAGGATGTCGGTGATGTCCTCAGCGGTCATCACCGCGCGCAGTCCGGCTGCCTGCAATTGTTCACAGACCTGCAGGGCGGCGATCATCGAATCTTCCCTGCCGGTATGGGCAAGGATCAGCACTCGACGTTCAAGACTCATTCCGTTCCTTCCGCTTGCTTCGGCGATCCTTCAGCAGGCCAATGTTGCGCTAAGAACTGCTGCACTCCGAGCTTAGACTGCTGCGGCATTATTCGGCTCAGCCAAAGAAAGTACTCAACGTTCCCATCCTGGCCGGGAAGCGGACTAGTTGCCAAGCCACGCAGCGCGAGCCCAGCGGCAACCGCCGACTCGGCCACCCCGCTAACCGCTCGACGACGCTCCGCCGCCGCGGAAACCACCCCGGTCTTAGCCAACCGTTCTTTGCCGACTTCGAACTGTGGCTTGACCATCAGCAACAAATCACCGCCCGGAGCGGTTGCTGCTGCCAAGGCATCAATCACCAGTTTCAGTGAGATGAATGACAGATCGGCTACCGTCAGCTCAGCTTGGCTGCCGAGCTGGGATACCTGAAGATCCCGCACATTGAGGCCCTCGAAAACCTTCACCCGAGGATCATCCCGAAGTTCCGGGACCAGTTGCTGATGTCCCACGTCAACCGCGAAGACGCTGGCAGCTCCTGCCTCTAAAAGTACCTGGGTGAAGCCGCCGGTAGATGCACCGGCGTCGAGACAAGTTTTGCCCGGCACTGTCACCTCGGGGAAGCAGCTCAGTGCCCCAAGCAGTTTGTAGGCTGCCCTAGAGACGTACCGATTCGATAGGCTCGCAGTGACTTCAACGTGCTGCTCTGCCGCGATCTGCTGGGATGCTTTGCTGGCTTTCACGGCGCCGATTTGTACAGCACCCTCGGCGATCAACTTGGCGGCTTGGGTCCGGGACCGGGCCAAGCCGCGGCTGACTAGCTCCTGATCAAGTCGTGGCATTACCCGGGCCGGACTCGAGTTCGGCAAGCAATTCATCGTGCAACCGCTGATAGCTGGCGGGATGCTCGTCAATTGGCGTTTCAGGCAATTCGTCAAGACCGCCGAGCACCTGATCCACTGCTGAGTCCCCGGTCGCGGTGACCGCCTCAGGCCAATTCGCCGGTTCTGAATTGAGCAAGGAACTCTGGCCACTCGGTGCCTTGAATTCTTCGGTATCAGCCATGCTGCCAGTTTAGCCTTGGCGCGGTGGTTTGCTCGGTCTCGGGATGCTCGAACCACCAAGCAGCGCAAGCCGCTCGCCAACCGTCCAGATCACCTTCCGGCGCGGAGATGGTGATTCTATCGTCAGCGACGCTCGCCTCCGCAGCGCGGCAGCGCCAGCCAGTTCCGTCCCGATCAACCAAGGGATAAACCCGGCCTAGTTCAGCCAGTTCGCCAAGCAGGAAATTAGGCCGCTCAGCGCTCACCGCGGTCAAGGCATGCCAGGCAGAATCGATGCCGGTCAGCACCAGCGCGGTTGCCATCTGTGCCCGGTTGCCGCCCAGAATATCGGTGTCTAAGCGATCCCCCACCACCAAGGGCCGTTGTGCACCGAGCCGCTCCGCAGCCAGCCGGAACATGGTGGGCTGCGGCTTGCCTGCCACCGACGGCCGGGTGCCGGTGGCGTTGCTCACCGCGTCGACCAGAGAACCATTGCCGGGGGCAACGCCGCGGGACTGTGGGATGGTGAGATCAGTGTTGGTGGCCACCCAGAGCGCACCGGCGTTAATGGCGTAGGCTGCCTCGGCCAAGTCGGCCCAGCCCAGATTGGGGTCAAAACCTTGAATCACCGCATCCGGCTGTTCCTCGGCGCTACCAACCAGTTGCAGCCCGTGGCTTTCCACTTCAGCCGCCAGAGCTTGGCTCCCGGTGACTAGAACTTTAGCGCCGCGGGGCACTTTTTCGGCAAGCAGCGCAGCACCGGCCTGGGCCGAGCCGAACACCTCTGCAGCGTTGGCTGGCGCACCTAGTTGCCGCAGATGCTCGGCCACCTGCTCAGCTGTCCGGGAAGCGTTATTGGTGATGTACCCGAGCGCTAGCCCATCTTGTCGCAGCCGTTGCAGGGTCTCAACTGCACCCGGAATCGCCTCCGGCCCGGCGTAAATCACGCCGTCCAGATCGCTGAGCAGCGCGTCAAAGCCGCTAATCAGGCTCTGGGTCACTGTTCAGGTGCCGCCGAGTCGGTTTCTCCGTCTCCGTCTCCATCCTCATCGAGATCAATGATCTCGGGCTCCTCATCACCGCTCAAGGCATGATCGGCAAGTGCTGCCTGACGCCGCCAAGAACTGGCTTCCTCGGCACGCCCGACGGCTTCAAGGGCATCCGCATAAGCACGGAAGAGTCGCGGCGAGTAGGAGAACGCTCGGTTCTTATCCAGTTGAGGGATCTCCAAGGCAGCCAAAGCGGCGTCCTGCTGACCTAAATCGGCCCGGGCCCCGGAGACCACCATGGCAAGTTCCACTTGACCGGCCACATCCAGCTCGGCGACCTCCTCGCCACGGGCAATATCAAGTGCCCGATCCGGACGCCCCAGGCCACGTTCGCTATCCGCCATCAGCGGCAGATGCACATTGGAGCCGGAGATCCGCCGGAAGGTGCGGAATTCTCGTAGCGCCTCACCGTAGTGACCCGCAGCGTAAGCGGTCAGTCCGACGGCCTCGCGGACCGCGGCCAACCTGCCGCCACGTCGGCTGGCGGCGAGCGCGTGCTGGAAAGCGAGCTCTGGATCGTCGTCAATCAGTCGGCCTGCCATCACCAGATGCTTGGCCACCCACTCACCATTGCGAGTTTCCAAGGTGCGCAGCTGCGCCCTGGTGACCTTGTCTAGCTCCGCACCGGTAACGCCCTCTTCGATATCTGGCGAGCGCTCCCGCTCGGGACGATTGGCGCTGCGCAAGTCACGCGGATTGTGCACCTTCGCTGGGGCCTCGGACCGGTCCCTTTGCTCTGCGCGAGGATTGTGCTCCGATCCGCGATCATTGGCCGAGGCGAACCGCCGGTAGCCATTCGCATCGCGGTCCTTGTCGCGGTCCTTATTGAACCGCCGTTCACTGCCCCGGCCGGTTTTGTCGCCACGGTCGCCACGATGTGAGTGGTCTTGACGATCAGGCCGGTCTTGACGGTCTTGACGGTCTTTCCACGGGGCCCGGCGTTCGCCATTGAAAGGTCGATCCGAGCGGGCGTTGCGAGCAAAACGATCACCGTCGGGCCGTTCAGCGCGGTCGCTCTCGCTCGATCTTCCGCCCCGAGACTCCCACCGCTGGCCGGAGGATCGGTCCTGGCGCGAAGCGTCCGAGCGTCGATCTGAACGTCGATCTGAACTTGGTCGATCAGATCGGTCGCCCCCTTCAAATCGCGATGAATCATTACCGTAGCGTCGGTTAGTGGATTGCCCGTCTTTGGAATACTGATCGCGGCGCTGGCCATCACGAGATTGGCTGCCTCGGGCTTGACCATCACGGGCTTGGCCACCTCGGGCTTGACCTTCGCGCGGTTGTTCGCTTCTCGACCAGCCATCCCGGTTCCGCTCGCTGCCGGAGCGTTCGGATCTAGCACCGCCACGGTACTCACCATCGCGGGGGGCACGTCGCGGCGCATCGGAACGGGAATCTTTGCGGGGCGCAGCATTGCTTGATCGGGCAGGACTGCCATCTCCGTGCCGTCCACGGGAACCGCCCTCACGAGATCCACGGCTCCGGTCGTTGCTACCGTATTCAGCCATTAGTACTCCTCACCCGTGAGCAGCTCCAAGCACCGCTCTCCCCTATTGATCATTGTTTAGAGCTATATTCTAGTCGACTCAGCAGTACTGCACATCTGGCAGCGCCTCGCCGAAAAGTAAAGCTTCCGCTCTGCTTCAGCCCACCCCGCCCATGAATCGCGCATAGCGGCCAAGGATGAGCGGCCATTCTGAATACTTTTGGTATTGCGCCGCGCCGCGGGCACCAGTCGCCCAACCGTCATGAATCAGCCGGACCAAGGTGCCCTTTTCGGCGGCTTCGAAACTCACCGAAAGTCGGGTTGGGGTTGCTGGGTCGTCGCCCAGGTAAAACTCTAGGCGAAGAGCTGCGGCTGGTTGCCAGTCCCGCACCGTTGCCCACAGGTATTGCCTGCCGTCAAGCGCCTCCTCGACCAACGATTGTCCTTCAAAACCGAGATGCGATTCCGCTCCGAACGCGCTGTACTCGGCCAGCGGCCACCAGAGATGAATCAGCTCGGTAAAGCCTTCAAAAGCCTGTTCCTGATCCGCTGGAACCCTCACCTCGGCTTCCCTCGCGCCCAGATTCGGCGGCGAGCTGCTTTGCTGCGGCGCGCGGTCTGAGAACAATTCATCCATAAGCTCAAGCCTATCCCCGTTCCATCCGACCCCTTCTCCTCGCCGACTTCGGAGATCTGCACGGTATAGCGATCTGAGAACGTGCAGATCTCCGAACTCGGTGGGGGTTAGCGACTGAGGTCGTAGAGCGTGACGCTACCCACTGTGGTCGCCTGATAATTCTGCGCCACCCAGTTATTGATTTCGCTGGCGTCGTTGCTCCCGGAAGAACTAGCACCGGCAATGCTGCCGCCAATGAAATAGTGAATCTCCCCGGCCGCGACCAAGAGCTTGAACTGCTCAAGAGTTGGTGCCGGGTCGGTGCCATTGAAACCGCCCACTGCCATCACCGGTAACTCGCTGGCGAGTTGGTAGCCAGCAGCATTGTTCGAGCCAACCACGGCGGCCGCCCAGGTATAGCTTGAAGCGTCGGCCTTCAGCAGGGCCAGCAGCTCGGTGCTCGGCGTGCTGGAGTTGAGCAGCCCACCCATACCGCCCATACCAGCGCCACCGCCGCCAGCGGGGCTGCGCCCGTTCGATAACGGCTGACCGCCACCGAAACTCCCGGCTGGGCCGCCCGCTGAGGGGCCGGCGGTGACGATGGCCCCGCTGTGTCCGGAGCCCACTGTGGCCAAGCTGAAGGAGGCTGGGCCGAGTAGCGCGGCGACGATCGCCGTGACAAGCACTGCCTTACGCCACAGCTCGGGCAGGAAGGCATTGAGAATTAGCCCCACTCCGGCCAGCACAGTCAGTAGCAGCACTAGCCACTTCAGCCAGGGCAGAAATCCAGAAACCCGGCTGAGCAGGATCCAGCTCCAGATTCCGGTGGCGAACGACGTCGTCGCCAAGAGGATTGCGCTGAGCGGTTGTTCCCGCCGCTGCCAGAACAAAGCACCACCCAGTCCGATCAGCGCAGCAATCGCGGGTGCCAGCGCCACCGAATAGTATTCGTGAATGATGCCCGCCATCAGGCTGAATGTCAGCCCAGTGACCAGCAACCAGCCGCCCCAGATAACGAATGATGCCTTCCATCCTCGCCAGGAGGCACTGGCTTCGCGCTGCCAGTGATAGCCGAACTTTCCAACATCAGTTTCTGCGGGCCGCTCCGCAGCCGGTCGCGGGGAACCGAGCAATGCGCTCAAACCCTCAGCTCTGCTCCGCCACAGCATCACCACGCTACTGAGCAGCAAAATCAAGGCGGCGGGAAGCAGCCAGGATATCTGGCCACCGAAACTGGAGCTAAAAAGTCGACCAAGCCCGGTTTGCCCCCAACCGTTACCGCCGCCGACGCTGCCAACCTGGTTACCGTCGATCCGCCCCAAACCGTTGTAGCCAAAGGTCAGTTCAAGAATCGAGTTGCTTTGTGAGCCCCCAATATAAGGCCTCATACTCGCCGGGGTGAGTTCTACCAAAGCCACCCACCAGCCTGCAGCAAGCACCGCGGCGGCAGCCATGCTGAGCAGCTGCACAGCACGTTTCAGCCAGGAAACCGGGGCATAGAGCAGGTAAGCCAGGCCAAGGCCAGGCACCACCAACAGGACTTGCAATTGCTTGGTCAAAAAACCGAATCCGATCAGCAAACCGGTCAGGATTGCCCATTTCCAGGCGCCCGATTGCACCGCACGCACCGTGGTGTAAGCGGCCAGCGTGATCAGCAAAACCAGCAAAGCGTCCGGGTTGTTGTAACGGAACATCAACACCGCTGCCGGGGTGAGCGCCAATACCGCTCCGGCGAGCAGCCCCGCACCACGGCTACTGACGCGCTTGACCGCAAGATAGAGCACACCAACGGAAGCCACCCCCATGAGGACTTCTGGTACCAGAATGCTCCACGAATTCAGGCCGAAAAGCTTCACCGAAAGCGCCATAAACCACAACGAAGCCGGCGGCTTGTCGACGGTGATGGCGTTAGCGGCATCGGATGAACCGAAAATAAACGCTTCAAAGTTCGCCGAACCAGCCTGAGCCGCAGCCGAATAGAAAGCATTAGCCCAGCCAGAAGCACTGAGGTTCCATAGATAGAGCACTGCGGTTGCCAGCAGCAACACGACGATACCGCTGCGCTGACGCCAGCTTTCCCGGGGGTTCCTCTCGGCTGCGGCAGATGCTCGAGGGCCGTTACCGCGATCCCCCTTACCGTGCTCAGGTTTGCCCGGCGGCGATTGTTGTTCGGCAGAACTCCTGGTGGCTCTTCGACTCGTCGAACTGCCTAGGCTTAGCGGAGTCTCTGTTGCTGTCATATCGTTTTCCCGTTCACTTGCTCAGCGCATAGACGGTGCTGTTTCCCACCGTGCTTGAACTGAAGTTTTCGGCCACCCAACTGGCAATCGCCGAGTTCCCGCCGCCTGGACCGCCACCAAAACCACCCTGGCCGCCCACAATGAAGTAGCTGACCTCACCGTTGGCCACCATGGTCTTAAATTGTTCCAAGCTGGGGTAAGGGTCCCCGCCGTTCCAGCCGCCTAGGGCGATTACTGAAGTACCAGAGGCCAATTCGAGCTCGGCAGCACTGGACGCCCCAGAGGTGATAGCTGACCACTTAGTATCGGTCTTCGCCAATAACTGGCTTAGTGCAGTGGAGGAGCTAGTTGCCATGCCGCCACCAAAACCACCCATCCCCGAAGAACTGGGACCTGAGGTGGGGATTGAGCCGGTGTGCCCTTGGGCTGCTGTGGCCACAGTCCAGGCGGCACCGCCGAGCCCTACCGCAAAAACGGAGACGATAATGAGGGCCGAGGCACCGAACTTCAGCCCGGCAATTCGCCACCGATCCGCACCCAGCAGTACCCCAACGGCGGCGAGCACACCGAAGAAAATGATCAGATACTTCAGCCAGGGCAACCAGTTCGCGTCCCGGCTCAGCAGCACCACCGACCAGATCGCCGATGCAGCGATCAACAGTGCCAGCACGATTCGCACCGAAAGCATCGCCCTGCCCCGCCATAATTCGGCCGCCCCGATGCCCAGTAGTGCTGCAATCGCAGGGGCCAGCGCCACCGCATAGTAGGGATGAATGGTGCCGCTCATAAAACTGAAGGTGGCCGCGGTGACCAGCAGCCAGCCGCCCCACAGCAACAGTGAAGCCCGTACCGCATCGGTTCGGGCAGCCCGTCTGCTGAACCAAAAACCAGCGATCAAGGCGATCAACGCAGCCGGCAGGTACCAGGAGATCTCGCCGCCAAAGGCTGTGCTGAACATTCTGAACAGTCCAGTGGCACCGCCAAAGCCGGTGTTTTGGCCACCCATCCCACCACCTCCGCCGCCGTTCCCCTGGCCGCCGAAGATCCGCCCGAGGCCGTTGTAGCCTAGCGTGAGCTCCCAAAAACTATTGTTCTCGGAACCGGCCATATAGGGTCGCACGCTAGTTGGGGTGAGCTGGAAGACCAGTAAGTAGCTGCCGGCAACCGCCACGACGCCGCCAATCGCGACGAGCAAGTGCGCGATTCGTCGGCCCAGGCTGGTGTTAGCCGCCCATAAATATGCCAAGCCTAAGGCCGGAACGGTGAGGAAGCCCTGCAGCATCTTGGTCAGGAAGGCCAGACCAATCAAAGCACCGGCCAATGCCATCCACTGCCAACGGGGTTTAGCAATAGAACGCAGCACAGCATATCCAGCGGCGACCAAACACAGCGTCAGCATGGCATCGGGGTTATTGAACCGGAACATCAGAGCGGCCACCGGGGTCGCGGCGAGCGCCCCACCAGCGATCAGCCCTGCTGCAGGCCCGGACACCCGTTTAACCGCGGCATAGAGCAGGGCTACCGCGGCAACCCCCATTAAGGCTTGCGGTAGCAGCACCGTGAAAGAAGAGAACCCGAAGACTCGCCCCAGCAAAGCGGGCAACCAGAGCGAGGCGGGTGGCTTATCCACCGTAATGGCGTTACCGGCGTCCAGCGAGCCAAACAGCAACGCCGTCCAACTTTTAGTGCCCGCCTGCACGGCGGCCGCATAGAAACTGTTCCCGTAGCCGGAACTGGTCAAATTCCACAGGTACAGCAGCGCAGTCGCCAGGAATAGCCCAGCTGCTGAGGGGCGGACCCAAAGCGGTCGTTTGGCAGCGCTCCTGCCGCGTTTCAGGACGGCCTCAGCAGCGGCTGGCTGCGGCTGAACATCTAATGGTTTCGATGTTTGTGGGTTAATCGCTGTTGTTGACATCTCAGGCTTCTTTCGCGGTCGTGGAGGTTTCTTGGCTGGGCCGCTCGCGGAACACCCAGAGCCGGAAGAGCAGGAATTTCACCAAGGTGGCAAGCAGATTGGCCAATACCACGGCGAAGATCTCGATCAGCAGCGAAGGCTGAGAAAGCTGATGAACTGCCCATAACGAACCGGCGCTAAGTGCCCAGCCAATGCCGAAAACCAGCAAGCCATGAAACTGATGGCGCACCGCCCCCGAGCCACGGTGTCCGAAGGTAAAGCTCCGGTTGACCGCAGTATTGACCACCGCTGAGAGCAGTAGTGCGAACGCATTGGAAAGCTGAGCATCCATCGCCAGCCTGAAGAGCAGGAAAAGTACCAGGTAGAGACCAGTGGAAGCAACGCCGACAATACCGAACCTGACCAGCTGGCCGAAGAGGCCGCGCTTCGCCGCGACCGAGTCAGCCTCCGGGAGAGGCGCGCGGGCCACCGCCGCGCGCAATTGCTGTACCGGAATGCGCCCATTCACCAGTTCTCTGCTGATCCGAGCCATGCCCCGCAGATCAGCCCAAGCGGTGGCCGCTATATCCACTTTGGACAGCGGGTCATCGGTCCAATCAACCGGCACTTCGTAGACCCGTAGACCACAACGTTCCGCTAATACCAGTAGCTCGGTGTCGAAGAACCAAGCCGGATCGCTGGTGTGCGGTAATAACAGGTGGGCCACGTCTGCACGAATGGCCTTGAACCCGCACTGCGCATCGGAAAAACCGGTTTGCAAGAAGCCTCTCAGCATTAAGTTGTAGCACCGTGAAATGATCTCTCGCTTCGGGCCGCGAACCACCCGCGAACCCCGGGAAAGTCTGCTACCGATAGACAGGTCGGAATGCCCCGAAATCAGCGGCGCCACCAAGGGAGCTAAGGCGTTGAGGTCGGTGGAAAGATCAACATCCATATAGGCAAGGACCGGGGAGAGCGATGCCTCCCAGACTGTTCGCAATGCATTGCCACGCCCCTTCTCAGCCAGATGAACAACTCTCACCTGCGCATTTTCCCGGGCTAATTGCTCGGCGATCTCCAAGGTGTCGTCCGTGCTGGCATTATCGGCAATGGTGATCATGAAACTATAGGGGAAGTGCTCGGTCAAATGACCGTATAGACGCTGCACACAGGCAGCTAAATCGAGCTCTTCGTTAAAGACCGGAATAGTGATGTCAAGAACCGCTATCTGGGGTTCTTGCTGGATCGGCTGATGAAACGCCGGAGAAGTGGATTGCTGCTCCACTTGCGCTCGCTGCGGTGAAGTTGTGATGGTCATACTTCACTGTCGAGCCGAGCTGTTAGCCCAGCTTAGATCGAGGCTTTGCGGAAGCTGTGGGTTACTTCGAGTCGCCGGGTAAGCGAATCAGGAACTCGGTCCGGCCCGGTACTGAAGTAACCTGGACCTTGCCACCATGCGCCTCGACAATGGCTTTGACAATGGGCAGACCGAGCCCACTGGTGCCGTCGGTGCCAGAACGGGCAGCGTCGGCACGGGCGAATCTGGAAAAGATTTCGGGTAGGAAATCGGCGTCAATCCCCGCACCATTGTCGGTGACCGTGACAATCGCGCTGCCGTCGGCGGATCGGCTCAGTCCAGCGACAACCTCGGTGCCGGGGTCCGTGTGCTTGCGGGCATTTGACAACAAATTCATGAGCACCCGATGCAACTGGCTCTCATCCCCTTGCACCAGCACCGGTTCATCGGGAACTTTGATCTCCCAGTGGTGCACCGCATCATTATTCGCCGCGACATCGCTGATTTGCATATCGCTGACCGTCTCGATCAGCAATTGGGTCAGATCTACCTCGGCCATTTCTACTTCGCGAGACTCATCGTAGCGGGCCAGCAATAGCAGATCGTCGACCAGCCCTGACATTCGGGCGGCCTGCGAACGGACTCGCTGCAAGGACTCTTGTCCGGCTTCGCTGAGCTGTTCGGTGCGCGCCACCAATTCGGAATAGCCCTGGATTGAGGTCAATGGTGTGCGCAGTTCGTGGCTGGCGTCGGCAACGAACTGGCGTACTTTGAGTTCGCTGAGATGCCGTGCGGCTAAGGCGCCGGCTACGTTATCCAGCATCCGATTGAGCGCGTACCCTACCCGACCCACTTCGGTCTCGTTATCGCTGGGATCAACCCGATCCACCAGCGCCACCTGACCGGCGTCAAGCGGCATACTGGCCACCCCGTTCGCCACCGCCGAAACGTGCTCAAGTGGTCTCAGACTTCGCCGAATCAACAGGGTGCCGATGACGCCGCTGAGCGCCAGAGTGCACAGCGCGACAAAGATCAAGATAACGCGCAGCGAGGACAGGGTGTTATTGCGGGCAGTCAGCGGCAGGCCCGCGATCACCGTGCTGCCATCAGCTGCTTTGATCGCCAATAGGCGGTATTCTCCCATTGACATTGTGTAGTTCGCTGCCGCAGCCCCCGGAGTAAGGGCTTTGAGTATTGGCACATCGGCCTCGTCGAAGCTATGTTGTGCTCTGCTTACCGGGTCTACCCAACCGCCTTTGGCGTCCAAACTGCCATTGATGATGCGGGCGCTCAGAATCCCCTCCCCTTGCCCTGGGGCGTCCAAGGGATTGGGCGGGCTACCGTTGGGATTCTGCGGTGGTCTCATTTTGATGAAATTAGCCGCACCAAAAGCAGAGCGTTGCAACTGATCATCTAATTGACTGGTCAGATAGGAATCCATCGAAAAATAGCTAGCGAATCCCATTCCGGTGCCCAGCGAGGCGAGCAGTAGCAGCGAACCAAGGATGAGCTTGGTCCGCAACCTGAGTCGTTTGAAGCGGCGAGGCCGCCGGGGCGTTGGAGTCGCACCGGAGAGAGAATTCACGTGGCCGCTTTGAGCACATAACCGGCACCACGCACGGTGTGAATGAGCGGCGGCAGATCGGCATCGATCTTTTTGCGCAGATACGAGATGTAAAGTTCGACAATATTAGCGTGTCCGCCGAAATCTGATTTCCAGACCTGGTCGAGAATCTGATTCTTGCTGACCACGGTGCGGGCGTTCTCCATCAGATAGCGCAACAATTCGAATTGGGTGGTAGTCAGGCTAATGTCTCGACCGGCGCGATGCACCTCGCGGGTGTCTTCATTGAGCACTAGGTCCCCGACCACCAGCTCAGCGCCACCAACATCAGCAATACCAGAGCGACTAATCAGTCGGTAAAGCCGCAGCACCAGCTCCTCCATGCTGAACGGTTTGGTGACGTAATCATCGCCGCCGAGCGCCAGGCCTTGGACCCGGTCGGCTACTGCGTCCTTCGCGGTCAGGAAGACCGCTAAAACGCCGGGCTGGAACTCCCGCACTCGCTTGAGCACCTCTAAGCCGTCAAAGACCGGCATCATAATATCGAGCACCATAATGTCGGGCCGGAACTCTTTAGCTGCCGCCACTGCACTGGGGCCGTCAGTCGCGGTCCGCACCGTCCAGCCAGCCATTCGCAGGCCAATATTGATCAGATCCAGCAGATTAGGTTCGTCATCGACGACTAAGGCGCGGATCGGAGAGCCGTCAGGGTGCGATAAATTCCGAAAGCGCTCAAGGAACGCATCGTTGTCAGTTTCTGATCTCATGCCATCAGTCTCCTTCGCCCGATTACGCCCAAGTTAATTCTGAGCTGTGCGCACGCTGTGCCCAAGTCTGCCCGCTAATCACAGAATAGCGAGAAATTGCACACAGCTAGGACTTATCAGTGCTGTTGATGCTGAAGATACGAAGAATCAGTGACTCGAACAAAGGAAAACGCCATGTCGACAACACCAGAATTCCCTCAATCGGACAGTAACAATACCAATCCCACTCAAGTACTGCCGAGTGCCGTGCCCGGGACCGACCCGGCAGACACCAGCGCGGCCTGGGGCACGCCCAGTACTCGCAGCTCGAAAGGGTGGACGCTCAAGCGCGGACTCGCCGCGGCTGGTATCGCTGTCCTAGTGGCCGGCGGAGGCGGCGCCGCGGTCTATGCGGCGACCGCTGCATCGAATAGTAGCCAAGCGCAGGGCGGCCCCGGCGGTCAGGGGATGGGCGGCGGCCCCGGCGGACAAGGCATGGGCGGGCAGGGCATGGGCGGTGCGATGTCCGCCGGGCTGGGAAATTCAATTCGAGGCGAATACGTGGTTGAGCAAAACGGTAGCTACCTGACAAAGCTCTCGCAGACCGGCGAGGTGACAGCGGTCAGCTCCACCTCCATCACTGTGAAGAGCGCGGATGGCGTGAGCCAGAGCTACCAAGTCAGCGATTCAACAACCGTGGGAACCCTCTCCTCAGCTCAGCAGGGCGGACCTCCAGCAGCTGCGCAGGGCTCGGCTAATCAGAGTGGGAGCGCCCAAAACAGTGGAAACTCAGGTAACTCAGGTACTAGCAGCGGGTCGATTGCCGATATTGCCACCGGCGATAGCGTGAGAATCATTGCGCTCAAAGAATCCTCCGGCAATAGCGCCGAAAGCATTAGCAAGGTAAGCAATTAGCAAGTTTCGTTGGGAAATCTCGACGGCGGTGGGGCGAATCGATCCTCGGTTCGCCCCATCGCCGCTGCTTTTGCCGCAAAGCGGTGGACCGAACGCCCGGACAGGAGCATGATCGAAACCGTCAAGCTGGAAGCCGAGTTACCGGACTAGTGTCAGTTAGTCGGTGGCCTGACACTTTGCCATAGCGTGCTCGGCAGTCCCTTTCAGAACCGAGTGATGGATCTAATCGAGTCAGTGGACACTATGCTTCTCGGAGCGGTCACCTACCAGCAGATCAAACGATGTCTGAGCAGTCGTGCGGGGTTTTTAGACAGAGGTGGCCTGCGCCTGGCCGTGTGGTTGTGTTTTGGGTGTTAAAGTGTGTTGCCCCCAGGTTTGGCGTCGTTGCTTTTTTCTGGGGGCTTCACGTAAGGGTTGTCCGGCGGTGTCCTACTCTCCCACACCCTTCCGAGTGCAGTACCATGGGCGCTGTGGGGCTTAGCTTCCGGGTTCGGTATGGGTCCGGGCGTTTCTCCCACGCTATGGCCGCCGTAACTCTTTTTCCGCCACATCACCTGGGGTTTTCCAGGGTGTGGGGAAGTCTTTGTGTTACGTGTGTTGCGTGTATGTAGTTATATGGTTCCCGGTGTCAACGTAGCCGCCGTGTGTGGTGGGTTTGTTGGTTGGGGACCGTAGAGTGGACGCGTGCATGCAGGTGTTTTTACCAGATCATGGTGTGAATATTCTTTTGAAGGATAATATTCACTGATGTTGGTGTGTGTTGTAGGTTATCGGCCTATTAGTACCGGTCAGCTTCACGAGTCGTTAGTCCTCGCTTCCACATCCGGCCTATCAACCCAGTGGTCTAGCTGGGGGCCTCTCACACAAAAATGTGTATGGAAATCTCATCTCGAAGTGGGCTTCCCGCTTAGATGCTTTCAGCGGTTATCCCTTCCGAACGTAGCTAACCAGCGGTGCACCTGGCGGTACAACTGGCATACCAGAGGTTCGTCCGTCCCGGTCCTCTCGTACTAAGGACAGCTCTTCTCAAATTTCCTGCGCGCGCAGCGGATAGGGACCGAACTGTCTCACGACGTTCTAAACCCAGCTCGCGTACCGCTTTAATGGGCGAACAGCCCAACCCTTGGGACCTACTCCAGCCCCAGGATGCGACGAGCCGACATCGAGGTGCCAAACCATGCCGTCGATATGGACTCTTGGGCAAGATCAGCCTGTTATCCCCGAGGTACCTTTTATCCGTTGAGCGACGGCCATTCCACAATGTGCCGCCGGATCACTAGTCCCGACTTTCGTCCCTGCTCGAGATGTCTCTCTCACAGTCAAGCTCCCTTGTGCACTTACACTCGAAACCTGATTGCCAACCAGGCTGAGGGAACCTTTGGGCGCCTCCGTTACTTTTTAGGAGGCAACCGCCCCAGTTAAACTACCCATCAGGCACTGTCCCTGACCCGGATTACGGGCCGAAGTTAGGAATCCCAAGTGATCAGAGTGGTATTTCAACGATGACTCCACCATAACTGGCGTCATGGCTTCAAAGTCTCCCACCTATCCTACACAAACCACTTAGAACACCAATACCAAACTATAGTAAAGGTCTCGGGGTCTTTCCGTCCTGCTGCGCGTAACGAGCATCTTTACTCGTACTGCAATTTCGCCGAGTTTATGGTTGAGACAGCGGGGAAGTCGTTACTCCATTCGTGCAGGTCGGAACTTACCCGACAAGGAATTTCGCTACCTTAGGATGGTTATAGTTACCACCGCCGTTTACTGGGGCTTAAATTCTCAGCTTCGCTCCGAAGAGCTAACCGGTCCTCTTAACCTTCCAGCACCGGGCAGGAGTCAGTCCGTATACATCGTCTTGCGACTTCGCACGGACCTGTGTTTTTAGTAAACAGTCGCTTCCCCCTGGTCTCTGCGGCCCTTACCCGCTCCGAGGAGCAAAGTCCTCATCACAGTCCGGGCCCCCCTTCTCCCGAAGTTACGGGGGCATTTTGCCGAGTTCCTTAACCATAATTCTCTCGATCGCCTTAGTATTCTCTACCTGATCACCTGTGTCGGTTTGGGGTACGGGCGGCTAAAACCTCGCGTCGATGCTTTTCTTGGCAGCATAGGATCACCGAATTCCCCCCTACGGGGGTCCCATCACGTCTCAGCCACATGTTTCCCGGATTTGCCTAGGAAACGGCCTACCTGCTTAGACCGGGACAACCATCGCCCGGCTCGGCTACCTTCCTGCGTCACACCTGTTAATACGCTAACCGCACCAGATCAAAGAACACCACGCTCCCCCGAAACCAAACACCCCGAAGGGTGTAACAGGCCCGGGCTCGGGCAATGAACATCACTGGATTAGCTTGGGCGGTTTTTCGCCGGTACGGGAATATCAACCCGTTGTCCATCGACTACGCCTGTCGGCCTCGCCTTAGGTCCCGACTTACCCAGGGCAGATTAGCTTGACCCTGGAACCCTTGATCATTCGGCGGACGGGTTTCTCACCCGTCATTCGCTACTCATGCCTGCATTCTCACTCGTGTAGGCTCCACCGCTGGTTTACACCGCGACTTCACTGCCCACACGACGCTCCCCTACCCATCCATACGGCTGAACCACGAAGGCTTACCACTAATATGAATGCCACAACTTCGGCGGTGTACTTGAGCCCCGCTACATTGTCGGCGCGGAATCACTTGACCAGTGAGCTATTACGCACTCTTTCAAGGGTGGCTGCTTCTAAGCCAACCTCCTGGTTGTCTGAGCAATCCCACATCCTTTCCCACTTAGCACACGCTTAGGGGCCTTAGTTGGTGGTCTGGGCTGTTTCCCTCTCGACTATGAAGCTTATCCCCCACAGTCTCACTGCTACGCTCTCACTTACCGGCATTCGGAGTTTGGCTGACGTCAGTAACCTTGTAGGGCCCATTAGCCATCCAGTAGCTCTACCTCCAGTAAGAAACACGTAACGCTGCACCTAAATGCATTTCGGGGAGAACCAGCTATCACGGAGTTTGATTGGCCTTTCACCCCTACCCACAGCTCATCCCCTCCATTTTCAACTGAAGTGGGTTCGGTCCTCCACGACGTCTTACCGTCGCTTCAACCTGGCCATGGGTAGATCACTCCGCTTCGGGTCTAGACCCAGCGACTCAAACGCCCTATTCAGACTCGCTTTCGCTACGGCTGCCCCACACGGGTTAACCTCGCCACTGAGCACTAACTCGCAGGCTCATTCTTCAAAAGGCACGCCATCACTAGAACAAGCTAGCTCTGACGGATTGTAAGCACATGGTTTCAGGTACTATTTCACTCCCCTCCCGGGGTACTTTTCACCTTTCCCTCACGGTACTAGTCCGCTATCGGTCATTAGGAAGTATTTAGGCTTATCAGGTGGTCCTGACAGATTCACACGGGATTTCTCGGGCCCCGTGCTACTTGGGAAACACACATAGAGCGGTGCAAAATATTTCAGTTACGGGACTCCCACCCTCTCTGGCCGACCATTCAAAGCCGTTCACCTATACCTGCACACTCACCCCCCTGGCCCGGTAGAACCAGGACAATGCGTCCCACAACCCCGTACCTGCAACCCCTACCGGGTATCACACAGACACGGTTTAGCCTGATCCGCGTTCGCTCGCCACTACTAACGGAATCACTATTGTTTTCTCTTCCTGTGGGTACTGAGATGTTTCACTTCCCCACGTTCCCCCCACACAGCCTATGTGTTCAGCTGCGGGTCACTACCCATAACAGGCAGCGGGGTTTCCCCATTCGGACATCCTCGGATCAAAGTTCGGTTATCAACTCCCCGAGGCTTATCGCAGATTCCTACGTCCTTCTTCGGCTCCTAATGCCAAGGCATCCACCATGCGCCCTTAAAAACTTACAAACACAAAAACCAGAACACACACCCCAAACACTCAGGCAACCAACCACCCCACAAAAGGAATGATCAACCACCATCAACGTGCGGCGAAGGGGCATGCTTCTATAAGATGCTCGCGTCCACTATACAGTTCTCAAACAACAACCCCACCCCCCACAACACACCACCAACAACCCCACCAGCCCCAGCAAAAACCAGAACCAAAGGATCATCACTAGTGATCAGTGACAAGGGGAGGAACACTAAAACAACAAACCCCTCAAACCCCACACCCACACCCAAAGGCACAAGCACAAGAATCTGAAAGGCCCTGTTGCTTCAGAACCCCAATAGTGTGTTTCATCCAACCCCGCCCAGCAACAACCAGACCCTCTTTCCACGCCCATCCCGAAGAACAAGCAGTACTCAAAAACCCAGCCATCACATCAATGACAGAATTCACATCATTCGCTCACACAAACAACATGTTGTTGATATTCCACCCATGAGCACCCACCGAGAAACAATCGTTCTCGCAATGGGCTAACTCCTCACACCCACACCCGAATCCATGCGGAAACGAACTGGATGATCGGTGCTCCTTAGAAAGGAGGTGATCCAGCCGCACCTTCCGGTACGGCTACCTTGTTACGACTTAGTCCCAATCGCCAATCCCACCTTCGACGGCTCCCTCCCAAAAGGGTTAGGCCACCGGCTTCGGGTGTTACCAACTTTCGTGACTTGACGGGCGGTGTGTACAAGGCCCGGGAACGTATTCACCGCAGCGTTGCTGATCTGCGATTACTAGCGACTCCAACTTCATGGGGTCGAGTTGCAGACCCCAATCCGAACTGAGACCGGCTTTTTGGGATTAGCTCCACCTCACAGTATCGCAACCCTTTGTACCGGCCATTGTAGCATGCGTGAAGCCCAAGACATAAGGGGCATGATGATTTGACGTCATCCCCACCTTCCTCCGAGTTGACCCCGGCAGTCTCCTATGAGTCCCCACCATAACGTGCTGGCAACATAGAACGAGGGTTGCGCTCGTTGCGGGACTTAACCCAACA
Organism: Psychromicrobium lacuslunae; assembly: GCF_000950575.1. Taxonomy (NCBI): domain Bacteria; kingdom Bacillati; phylum Actinomycetota; class Actinomycetes; order Micrococcales; family Micrococcaceae; genus Psychromicrobium; species Psychromicrobium lacuslunae. The sequence goes on along the minus strand of NZ_CP011005.1, from coordinate 470,063 downwards.
TCTCACGACACGAGCTGACGACAACCATGCACCACCTGTCAACCAGCCACAAGTGGGGGACCCATCTCTGAGTCTTACTAGTTGATGTCAAGCCTTGGTAAGGTTCTTCGCGTTGCATCGAATTAATCCGCATGCTCCGCCGCTTGTGCGGGCCCCCGTCAATTCCTTTGAGTTTTAGCCTTGCGGCCGTACTCCCCAGGCGGGGCACTTAATGCGTTAGCTACGGCGCGGAGAACGTGGAATGTCCCCCACACCTAGTGCCCAACGTTTACGGCATGGACTACCAGGGTATCTAATCCTGTTCGCTCCCCATGCTTTCGCTCCTCAGCGTCAGTTAATGCCCAGAGACCTGCCTTCGCCATCGGTGTTCCTCCTGATATCTGCGCATTCCACCGCTACACCAGGAATTCCAGTCTCCCCTACATCACTCTAGTCTGCCCGTACCCACCGCAGATCCGGAGTTGAGCCCCGGACTTTCACGACAGACGCGACAAACCGCCTACGAGCTCTTTACGCCCAATAATTCCGGATAACGCTTGCACCCTACGTATTACCGCGGCTGCTGGCACGTAGTTAGCCGGTGCTTCTTCTGCAAGTACCCTCAACACCACAAAAATGATGCCTTGTTCCCTACTGAAAGAGGTTTACAACCCGAAGGCCGTCATCCCTCACGCGGCGTCGCTGCATCAGGCTTTCGCCCATTGTGCAATATTCCCCACTGCTGCCTCCCGTAGGAGTCTGGGCCGTGTCTCAGTCCCAGTGTGGCCGGTCACCCTCTCAGGCCGGCTACCCGTCGTCGCCTCGGTAGGCCATTACCCCACCGACAAGCTGATAGGCCGCGAGTCCATCCAAAACCAAAAAATCTTTCCACCCACACACCATGCGGTGAAAGGTCATATCCAGTATTAGACCCAGTTTCCCAGGCTTATCCCGAAGTCAAGGGCAGGTTACTCACGTGTTACTCACCCGTTCGCCACTAATCCACGGTGCAAGCACCGCTTCATCGTTCGACTTGCATGTGTTAAGCACGCCGCCAGCGTTCATCCTGAGCCAGGATCAAACTCTCCGTAAAATTCATTACAAAAAATGATTCCCAGCATCAACCCACCAACACCACACAGGGGCGCAGCATCAGCGAGCAAATACCAAAAACAAAAAACATTGGTATCAACAAAAAACAAAACACACTATTGAGTTCTCAAACAACAGGCGCATTCAAGTAATTCTCTAAATACTTTTGAAAGCAATTTAATTACTTTCTTTTCTTTAGTTTTCCTTGCTGCGTTGTTACTAGCTTATTTCATTCATTTCTTTCTTGTCAAATCCGCGCCATCTTCTAGAAATCTAAACACAGCGGCGAATTCATCAAAAATTCATGAATGACCCCACAAAAAATTGAAGCTTTTCTGCTTTTAGCCGTAATGGCACAGACAGAATCGCAACTCTAATTAGTAGGGGTTTGGCCCCCGCTCCGGCAGCTTACCCGGCCATGTTCCAGACCGTCGTAATCTTGCCCCTCAGCGGGCGACTCAGAAAACATTACACGGCACTTCGCGCTCGTGCAAATCGTCATCGATCAGCGCTGAAAAACCGCTTTAAAGCCCGACGGCGACCACCCGCAAATCATTGCGGGGGCCGCCGTCGGCAGCTAGAAATCAAGCAAGTCGAGCCTGAACGCTGGTTAGCTGTCTTGGACTTCAACCATTGCCATAGTGCGCTTCCCGCGGCGCAATAAGAGGTAACGCCCGTGCAGTAGCTCGGTGGTCTCGATCACACTTTCCAGATCTGCCACTTTGCGGTTATTGACGTAGGCACCACCCTCGGTCACAGTTCGACGCGCGGCGGAATTACTTTCTGAGAGGCCAGCGGCCACCAATAGCTCTACGATGCCTAGCCCATCAGCTGACACGGTGGCTCGCGGCAACTCGGCGGTGGCCGCACTCAGGGTGGCCTCGTCGAGTTCCGAAAGTTCACCATTACCGAAGATCGCCGCCGAAGCGGCAATCACCTTTTGGGTGGCGTCGACTCCGTGCACTAACGAGTTCACGTCCCAGGCCAAGGCTTTCTGAGCGGCACGTTCGTGCGGCCGCTCAGCAGTGGCCAATTCCAGCTCGGCGATCTCGGCCCGCGAGCGGAAGGTGAAAATCTTCAATCGCTCAACGACATCCGCATCCGCAGTGTTCAACCAGAATTGGTAGAACTCATAAGGGCTGGTCATCTCCGGGTTGAGCCAAATGGCGTTCCCCTCGCTCTTACCAAACTTGGTACCGTCTGAATTTGTGATCAGCGGCGTACCAATAGCGTGCACCGATTTGCCCTCGGCCTTGCGAATAAGTTCAGTTCCGGAGGTGAGGTTACCCCACTGGTCCGAACCACCCGACTGCAGGGTACAACCGTATTGCCGGTTGAGCTCGAGGAAGTCGAGTCCCTGCAAGATCTGGTAGCTGAACTCCGCGTAGGAAATACCTTCATCGGAATTCAGCCGTGAGGCGACAATGTCCTTTTTGATCATGGTGCCAACCCGGTAGTGCTTCCCGATCTCGCGGAGGAAATCGATGGCACTCAGCGGCGCCGTCCAATCCAGATTATTGACCATCCGGGCGGCGTTATCGCCCTCGAAAGAAAGGAAGGGCTGCACCTGGGCCTGGATATCGGCCACCCACTCGGCCACCTGCTCCTTGGTTTGCATGGATCGCTCAGTGGTCGGACGTGGATCACCGATCAAGCCGGTAGAGCCGCCGACCAAGGCCAGTGGCTTATGGCCGGCTAACTGCAAACGACGCATGAGTAACAGTTGGACCAGGTGTCCTAGATGCAAGCTGGGCGCCGTCGGGTCAAAACCGCAATAGTACGTCACCGTCTCTTCGCTCAAGGCTTTTTCCAGCTCGCCTTGATCGGTTGATACCTGGATCAGGCCACGCCAGAGCAGTTCCTGCCAGACATTGGCAAAGCTCACATCATTCTGCTGGGCCTGTTGATTATCGATATCTATTGCGTTTGACACAGCTCAACGGTAGCAGCATTACGGCTTGAAATGGCAGCTCACACCCCGGCCACTGGCTGACCCTAGGCCTCGATACCGGCCGGCAAATCCGTACTGCTGATCAACCGTAAACGCTGCGTGGGTCGGGTCATTGACACATACAGGTCACCAACCCGGCTGGTTTTCACCAGCTCGGCAGGTTCAATGATCACCACGCCGTCGAACTCCAAGCCTTTCGCATCGTGCGGGTCGATCACCACGATGTCCTGCTCAAGCGAGCCAGCGCCGTGGCCAACTCGCCCCGGGAAGTCTTCCCGTAACCCCGCAGTGATCTCGGCAAGCCGAGCCGGTGCGGCTATCACCGCAAGCAAGCCGCCATCGACAGCTGAGAGTTCGTCGGGCAGCACCCGGCGCAGGGTGCCTAAGGTCTCGGTTGGCTCGGCGACCCGATCGATAATCGGCGACCAACGACCCTCCCGAACCGCTTTCGGTGCCGAAACCACCTGACCCGCAGCGTTTGCCATCCGGGCTGCGGCGTCGGCGATCTGGGCTGGAGTTCGGTAATTGACGCTGAGTTCCTCAAGCCGCCAACGATCACCGAAGTGCGGGCTCAGGGCCTGCTGCCACGAGCTTGCGCCAGCGGCTGCCGAGGTCTGCGCAATATCTCCCACAATGGTGAAGGACTTGATCGGACAACGACGTACCAAGAGCCGCCATTGCATTGCCGAGAGTTCCTGAGCTTCATCGATCACCACATGGCCGAACGCCCAGGTTCGATCAGAAAGCGCGCGTTCCGCGGTGCTGAACTCCTCCTCTTGGACGGCATTATGGGCTGCCAGCTCCTCGGCGCTGAGTACACCGTCAACGCCGGAGTCTTCAAGCGATTGCTGCACGTTTTGCAAGGTACGTTCCGCATTAGCCAGATCCCGACGCCGATCCGCCTCGCGGGCAGCGGCTTCCCGGCCCCCGCTCGGATCGGACTCACCGAGCAATTCGGCTGCTTCATCGAGCAACGGCACGTCGGCTTCGGTCCACGGCGAGTCGACCTGGCGGAATAGCAGCTCTCGCTCGGCATCAGTGAGTTCAGGGGCAGCGGCCGCCAATAACACCGGCTTAGCGAAGAGCTCGCTGACCAGTTTTTCCGGACTCATCGGCATCCAAGCTAAGTTCAGGGCAACCCGGACATCTCGTGAGGAGCGCACGTCTTCAGCGAGGTAGCTACGATCCGCGTTATTACCGATCGAAGCGGACTCGACCTTTTCGGTGAGCTGTTCGGTTAGCTCACGGAGCAGAATCTTCACAAACGTCAGCCGCGCCTCATTATGCGGCTTCCCGGTGGCACGTGCCTTATCCCTGGCCCGGCGGACCTGCTTCGGCGTCAGGATAATTTTCTGACCCTCAATATCGAGTACCCGATCCTCTGCCGGAATCCGTTGTCGGTTAGCTACCGCTTTGGAGATGACCTGCGCCATCAGCGACCGCCCCTTAATTTCGGCCACCCGAGGGTCCTCTTCAAGCACCGCGTTAATACCAGGCATTAACCGACCAAGGCTCGCCATGACCACTCCGGTCTCACCGAGTGAAGGCAGCACTCTTTCGATATAGGTCATAAAAGAGGAGGACGGACCAACCAACAAAACCCCCGCTGAGCGGAGTCGATCTCGATGCGTGTAAAGCAAGTACGCTGCCCGGTGCAGGGCCACCGCAGTCTTGCCGGTGCCGGGACCACCCTGAACCACCATTGCTCCGGGCAATTCCGATCTAATAATCCGGTCCTGCTCGGCCTGAATGGTGCCGACAATATCGCTCATCTTGCCGGTGCGCTTGGAGTTCAGCGCTGCCAATAAGGCCCCTTCGCCCTGCAACGATTCGCCTTCGGTCAGCAGGCTGGGGTCAAGCACATCGTCCTCGATGGCTTTCACCTCTCGGCGCTGCAAGATCAAGTGCCTACGACGTCGCACCCCTTGCCGCTCGAAGGCGGTGGCTTGATAGAAGGTGCCAGCCTCCGGGGCTCGCCAATCAACCATCAACTGCCGCAGATCCTCGGTGGAGAGACCAATTCTGCCAATATAGCGTTGTTCGCCTTGGTCCAAATCCAGGCGCCCGAAAACCAAGCGATCATCTACCGCGTTAAGTTGCGCCAGCCGGTCCTCGTAGAGCGTGGCAAAGGCATCGCGTTCCGAACGGTTCTGGTGGGAACCCATCGCCGTGGTTCGTCGCACCTCAGCGAGCTGCTCGACTTTCTCAGCGCGTAGTTCATCAAGCCGGGCGTAGAGTCCCGCGACGTATTCCCGCTCGTGGTCCAGCTCTTCGTGGCCTGTTCCGGGGTTGTGATGCGTTGATTCGGCCTCAAGCATTGGGCCATCCTTTCAGCCAGCAGACCGTCAATTCTACACCCTGCGGCTTAGCTCAACCGAAGCAAAGATCTGACCCGATGACCGGCCAGCGCCGCACGACCATGTAACTGAACAAGTTCTAAAACCACTCCATAGCCAACCACTTCTACCCGGGCATCCGCAAAAAGCTTTGAGGCGGCGGCGAGAGTGCCGCCGGTGGCGAGCACATCGTCAAGGATCAGCACCCGGCTGCCCTCCGGTAATTCGTCGCGGTGCAGTTCAAGTGCTGCGCTGCCGTACTCGAGTTGATACTCCTCGTGGTAGACAGCTCGTGGCAGTTTGCCGGCCTTGCGCACCGTGATCACTCCGGTTCCGCTGGCGTAACCAGCAGCGGCCGCGAGCAAGAAGCCACGCGCTTCAACCCCGGCCACCGCATCGAACTGGCCGGCAAATGGTTCGATCAGCGCATCGACCACTTGCCGAAGAGCAGCCCCGTCGGCAAAGACCGGGGTCAGATCACGGAAAGTAACACCGGGTTCTGGATAATCCGGGACTACCGCGCATAGTCGTTGTAAAAGGTCCTCGAGCGATTCGGCCACGTTATAAATGTCCTAACCAGGAAATACCCAAATTTATTAGTGGTATCGCTGCCAAGCCCAGATTAAAGCTAGCTGCTGCGAGTACCGCTGCAGCTAACGCACTGTATCGGCTGCGGGCTTTGAAGGGGCCAATGGAAAACCCTAAGGAAATGCCAAAAAGTAATAGCTCAAGGGGGTAGAAGAAGAATCTCCATAGCCCAAACTCCGATGGGTCTTTAAGTAAAGTGGTGTAAACCAGTGCGGTTTGCACCACTGATAAGGCAAAGCCGGCAATGCCGAACCAGAGGGCGAGAAAGGCACTGCGACGTAACCTGGCGAGCTGTTCGAGGCCCAAGGCCTGTTCATTCGCGGTCTGACCGTGTATCGCCTGACCAGGTTGAGCAACGTTGGCCGGATGCCAGGGCGGCGGAGCGGTCATTAGAGGCCTCCCAATGACAAAATCAGGTGACCAAGCTGGGAAGTCAAGAAGCCAGCAACGATCACACCACCCAGGCCTAAGCCTGCCGCTGCGGCACGTTTCGGCAACCGCTTTTGCAGCAGCCCGATAACGCTCAGTAAGACGGCCACTGCGGCAATAACTAATTTCAGCCAATCCGTCACTCTGGTGACGACATAGACGGCTTGGATGGGAAGATCTAGCTGCCGTTGCAGTACGAACCAGTAGGGGCTTAACACCGCCATTAGAAGCACCAGGGCGGCGGCCAGAATTGCCGCAATGAGCCCGGTCACTCCCCAGCCGTTGCGCCCCGGCAACCCTGCCCCCGTTTGCAGTTGATTTGTACCGTATTGATAAGGCAGCTGGGTCATGTGTCCCCCTTCCATACGCCCTTAATTGCACCGTCCAAATAGCCGCGTAACCCGCAACTCAACGCCACCAAGCCTAGTCATTTCCGCTGGGCTACGCTACCGTGATGGGCAAGTGGCTGATTAGCTATTAGCACGTTGAAAGGAAAACAAATGAAAACATTGAAGAAGCTGGCTTCTTTGGGTGCCGGTGTTTCACTTTTGGGTCTGGCACTCTTTGCCAGCGGCCCCGCACAAGCCGCAGTGGTCTGCGGCTCTGAACCGCTTTCGACCTCGCAGTCCGCCGAGGCCACCCCGATGTGCGGAGCAACCGATCCCTCACATTCACAGTGGGTCTGCCCGGCTCGGGATTCCTCGATCAAGGTCTGGGTCAGCACCCCGCGCTGCCCCTAGTCATTCATTAATGACTCACGATGGTGCCTCGGATGTCTTCTTCCGAGGCACCATTAATTTAAGATTTTTCCTGCCCATAACGGCTATTTGACAAGGCGTTCAGGCGCTTCCACTTATTTCGCTGTTATTTCGCTTTAATTTTCCCTTTGAGCGGTTTGCCTGGGCGATATTGGCTAACGCTGGGCTCCTCCGGCAGCCAGAAGCGCCAGGGGTAATCGGAACTGCCACCGAGCCCGGAAACTCCGACGCGTGGGCCCGAAACACTCGGTAGGGTTTTCTGAGAAAACTGAAACTCAATGGGGGCTCCGGGAAGATCCGAAATTTCAGCCCCATTATTACCGAGGTTGAGTCCGAGCGCTTTGGTTAAACTGCCGGGACCACGAGCTAGCTGATTATTGGAAACATTTCCTCTTCGCGCCTTCGCCAGCTCGATGCCCTCCAGCACTTTGCCGGCGCGCAGTAGCACGGCTGAAGCCTCACCCAGTGGACCGCAGACAATGTTGATGCAGTGATGAACTCCGTAGGAAAGATATACATAAAGGTGAGCGGGTTCACCAAACATGATTTTGCTGCGCGGGGTGATACCCCTAAAGGAATGTGAGCCAGGGTCAGGGGACGCCGAATCATGCGGTCCCAGATAAGCCTCCACCTCGGTCAGCATAATTGCCACTGCACCTGCTTCGGTATCCACCCGAAGCATGCCCCCTAGTAAGCGAGGGGCCACGGTCAAGGCATCCGGCAGAAATCCTTGCCGGAAATCCTGCTGCTCTAAACTCACTCGTTCGCTCCTTTTGGCCATCACCGACCTCGTCTCATGGCCGTTCATCTGCAGCCAATTATGCAGGACCCGTCGCAGTCACGTCGATTTCTTGGTGTTACCAAGCGGTATGCTGGATTGGTGAATTATCCCTATCCACTCGGCATTATATTGTCCGCGATTTTGTTAGCCGTGCTCGCAGTTATTTTTGCGCTATTTCATCGTTGGACATCTCTTACTTTGGCGCTGCTGGGAATAGCTTTTTTTATTCAAAGTTTCATCGCTACCCGGCGGATGTATCACAAAATGGCTGAATCAGCATGAAATTTTTTTGGATCGCCTCCTTATATACGCTATGCATTGCTGCTCTTGGCGTGGCTGGCTTTCATGTGTATGCCTCGGTGGTTACCGGTAAGTTTCACTTTCTGATCTTTGCTGGCCAAATGCTGCTCTCGGCTGCCAGCATTTTCTGGTTCACCCGGCGCTTGCAACGAAATACCTGTGTCCCAGGAATAAGCAAATCAACGCCAGCCGGTCCCAATCGAGGATAGACGCTCTCCGTTGCTTCGTTGCTTCGGTGCTTAGAGATGAGTCATCTGCGTTCGGCGAGGCTCCGTACTCGACGTGGAGCATCAGCGTCGACCCTCACGGTCAGGCGTTTGCTGGCTGTTGCTGGGTGGCGCAGTGGATCCCACCACCGCCCGCCGCGACCGGGTCAATGTTGAGCTGGACAATCTCCCAGCCGGGGAACAATTTGGTCAGCGTTTGGCGGGCAAAGGCGTCGGCCTGCGGATCACCGAATTCCGGTGAGATGACCGCACCATTACAAACATAAAAATTGATGTAGCCGGCGGCAAAATCGTCGCTTTCGTAGTCCGGGCGAACCGTTTCCGGACCGGGGATGACATGTAGTTCGAGCATCCGCCCAGCCGCGTCGGTGGCCTTTTCCAGAATCTCCAGATGCCTGCGCGTCACCTGGTAGTCAAAGCTCTTTGGATCGTCATCTCGGCTGGCCACCACCACCCCGGGACCGGCAAACCGGGCGTAAAAGTCGGTGTGCCCATCGGTGATGTCTCGGCCAACAATGCCCGGAAGCCAAATGACTTTGCGAATGCCTAGCAGCTTCTCCAGTTCAGCCTCAACATCCGCCTTCGACCAACCGGGGTTGCGATTCTTATTGAGCACGCAGCTTTCAGTGATGATCGCGGTGCCTTCACCATCAACTTCCAAGGCGCCGCCTTCCAAGACCAGCTCGGTGCTCAGAGCACTTGTATTCGCGGCAGAAACGACCGCCTTAGCCACCAAAGCATCCCGCTGATGTTTTTGTTTGTTTCCCCAACCATTGAAGTTGAAATCTACCCCGGCGAGGATTCCACACCCCCCCGCACAAACGTCGGGCCGGTATCGCGGATCCACAAGTCATTTGCTGACTGCTCAATCAATTCAACGTTCTTCAGCTGCGGTGCGCTACTTCCCTTCGACGCCACTAAAGCCTTGACCGGTTCGTAGCGAGCGATGGTTTCGGCAATGTTTTCAAGAGTTCGACGAGCAGCGGCGCCCAGTTTTCCACCCCAGATCGCATCATCGACTTGGAGGGACATCCAGGTCGCCGAGTGTTTCACCCCCTCCTCGGGCATCAGCCAGCGCACCGGTTGATCTGACTCGCTCACGCTGGAATTCGAGGATTCACTAGCACATCCCATGAGGGCGACTCCCATCGCGGTCAACCCGGTACCGACCAAGACATCTCGGCGAGTTATCCGCATATTCGATTGCTCCTACCAGCTTGTCTTGGCTTTGCCACGGTTAGGAAGCCCGACGGCAGCACCGTCGGCTAATTACCTAACGAGGCGACGGCGGCACCAATCAAGGTATCTCCGGAAATCAGTTCCAGCACTTGTCCGCCGTCAGCTCCGCTGCTCAGCAATTCAGCCACCACTGCTGCCACGTCCGCTCGCGGCACTTCGCCCCGCGGAGTGGAAGCCGCTAGCAACACCCGCCCGGTGGCGTCCTGATCGGTCAATCGCCCGGGGCGCAGAATTGTCCAGGCGAGCTGAGTCCGGGCGCGCAAGTCTTCCTCGGCAGCTAGTTTGGCGACTAAATAAGCGTGAAATTCCTCGTCCATTCCCTCGGGTTTCACACCGTCCCGCACCGTCTCGACACCCATCGAAGAAATCTGCACATAACGCCGCACCCCAGCCGCTTCAGCCGCCTCCGCGAGCCGCACCGCACCAGCCCGATCCACCGTGTCTTTTCGAGCAGCGCCGCTGTTGGGCCCGGCTCCAGCGGCGAATACTGCCGCATCAGCTCCGCTGAGCACCGAACCGAGCCGTTCAGTGGAAACATTCTCCAAATCAAGCAGCACAGGCTCAATACCGCGTTCCAACAAATCCGCTTGCTGCTCTGGTTTCCTGATCAGGCCCTGCGGCTGATGCCCAGCTTGAGCCAGGAGCTCGCCCAGAAAAAGCGCTATTTGACCGTGTCCACCAGCAATCACTATTCGCATTTCACCATCCTTTCACAGCGGTCAAGGGCAGCACGGTGATGTCCGATTTCCGCTAGTTTTGCTCCCGCTCTACTGCCACAATGAGTTTATGGATTTCGAGCAGAGATTTCGGGCGATCGACGCCCGGGACACCCGCTTTGACGGGCAGTTCTTCACAGCGGTGCGAACCACCGGCATCTATTGTCGTCCGTCCTGCCCGGCGCGCACCCCGCATCGGGAGAATGTCACCTTTTATGCCACCAGCGCTGCTGCTCACGAGGCTGGCTATCGAGCCTGCAAGCGCTGCCTGCCCGAGGCCACCCCGGGCACCCCGGAATGGAACTTGCGTTCCGATGTGGCAGCCCGGGCGATGCGGCTGATCATCGATGGTGAGATGAACGCGGAACGCGGCGGCGTCGATCAGCTCGCCAAGCAGCTGGGTTATTCGAGTCGACAGCTAGGCCGGATTTTGCGGGCTGAGCTGGGTGCCGGTCCGCTTTCCTTGGCGAGGGCGGCCCGGGCGCAGACGGCTCGCACGCTGCTTATTTCTACCGAGATGAAATTTGCCGATATTGCCTTTGCCTCCGGCTTTTCCTCGATCAGGCAGTTCAACGAAACCATTCAGCAGATCTTCGACTCAAGCCCCGGTCAGTTGCGTACCGCCGGGCTGAAGAGGCATCCCCAGAATTCCGTAACCGTCGGACCGGGCACCACCCTGGAGTTGCGGTTGCCGCTACGGCCACCTTACGACGCCGGAATTTTCAGTTTTCTGGCCGCACGTGCCATCGACGGTGTGGAGTTAGCCAGCTCGGAGAGCTATTCACGAACGCTGGCACTCAAACACGGCAAGGCGAGCATCGAGGTCCGGTTGCCTGAGCTTTCCGTGGGACTGAATTCGGTGGAACGCGCCTGGGCGACCGATCACCTGCGGTTAAAGGCGCATCTGGATAATCTCAAGGATCTGCCGACTCTCTTGGCTAGGGTGCGCCGGGTTTTCGACCTCGACGCCGACCCGCTCGCCATCGACCACCAACTCAGCCGCTCCGAGGCACTGAGCGCCCGTGTCGCCAGCATCCCGGGAATCCGGTTACCGGGTGCTGTCGATCCGGCTGAAATGCTGCTCCGGGCGATGGTTGGTCAGCAGATCACCGTGGTAGCGGCCCGCGGCCAGTTACATCGGCTGGCTACTCTGGGCGCCCCCTTCGAGGATGCCAGCGGGCAACTGCAACGAGTCTTCCCAACACCTCAACAGCTGGTCGAGGGCAGCATTGGCTTATTGAGAGGCCCCGCTCGACGAATCGAATCGATCCACAACGCGATGCGCCAATTAGCCGAAGGCCTCCACTTAGGCCTCGATGACGATCTCGATTCGCTGCGCGCCAAGTTGCTACCGTTGCCCGGGATTGGCCCCTGGACGGTCAATTACGTCGCGATGCGTTTCCTCGCCGCAACAGATATTCATCTGGACGGCGATGTTGCGGTACGCAAAGGACTCGGCCTGCTGAACCTCGAAGCCAACGAAACCGATGCCCTTAGTCCGTGGCGCTCCTATGCAACCCTTCATTTTTGGCGCACTGCCGCCGAAAGCAGCGCGAAAACTTCTAGCCAAGGAAAACCATGAGCAATTCAACAGCAGCAGTGGCCTCCCTCTTCACTCTGAGCACCCCTGATGGCCCGTTCACCGTAATCGCCCGTCCGGATGCCGTCGTGCTGGCCTCCGGCTGGACCGATCAGGCGAGTGAGCTGACCGGCCAAATTCATCGGGACCTATTGCCGAAGACAATTAAGGAATCTACGCCGCTGAAGAGCATCGAGGAGGCGGTAACCGCCTTCTACTCGGGTGAGCTGACCGCTATTGACCAGGTTGAGGTGCTACAACACTCCGGGCCGTTCAGAACTCACGCCTGGCAGACGCTGAGGAGTATCAGAGCTGGCCAGCCGGTGACTTACAGCGAGTACGCCAACTTAGCCGGAAATCCTCGGGCAGTGCGCGCGGCGGCAAGCGCCTGCGCCTTCAACGCCGCCGCTCTCTTCGTGCCCTGCCATCGAGTACTCAGATTGGACGGCAGCCTCGGCGGTTTCCGCTGGGGCCTCAAGATCAAACGAAGCCTGCTGGATAGAGAGTCGCCCAACTCGCTACTCGCGAGTAACTTAGCCTAGACTGGGGGCATGCGAATGCTCCAAGCCAAGGCGTCAATGGTTCGCCGTGCGCTCAATATCTGGCCTCCTTTACGCGGGGCCGGCATCACGGTCAAGGAAATCAGCGCCGATTATGACTACGCCCGGGTGCAGATGCGCGCGCTGCCGTGGAATAAGAATGTGGTCGGTGTGCATTTTGGCGGTTCGCTGTTTGCGATGACCGATCCGTTCTGGATGTTGCTCGTGATGAAGCATCTTGGAAAGGATCATGTGGTCTGGGATAAAGCAGCCGAGATCGACTTCCGCAAGCCGGGGCGTGGCACCGTGAGCGTCGAGTTTCGGCTCGACCCAGAACGTGTTCGCCAACTCCGGGCAGCTGCCTCCGACGGCGGAAAGGTGCTGGAGTGGTTCAGCGCCGATATTCTCGACGCTGACGGAGAGGTGGTTGCCACCGTGCGCAAACAGCTCTACCTGCGCAAGAAAGCATAGGACACCTGACTAAAACTACGCGGCGAGCAACCCCAAGCCGCGCCAAGCGGTAGCATCGGAGGAATGAGCCCCGACCACTCCGCACCGCCACGTCTGCGGCTCCTCGGTCCGGTGGAACTTCTCGATCCAGAGGGCGGGCAGACCTCCCCTCCGGGCCCGCGGGCCCGCAGTTTAATGATCGCGGCCGCGCTTGCCGATGGACACGCGGTTAGCCCGGAGCGGCTGATCGACGATATCTGGGGTGCTGATGCCCCCAGCGGAGCCAAAACAGCTTTACACACGCTGATTTCGCGTACCCGCTCCTTGAATAATGAGATTCTGCAATCAACCCCCGGCGGTTACCGGTTGAACGCGAGCGCCGAGCAGGTCGATCTCTGGAGAGCTGAGCAATTACTCCGCGAGGCGGCCAGCAATCTGGACGCTGACCCGAGCTCAGCGATCACCCATTGCCAGCAAGCACTTGAGCTGTGGCAAGGCGAACCCGGGCTTGATGCTGCGATCTCCCCCGCCCGCGACATACTTCTACAGCGCGCTAACCAGCTCCAGACGGAACTCAGTCGAACTCATGCACTGGCCCTGGTTTACGCGCAGCATTGGCAAGCTGCCGTGGAGCTTCTGTCGACTCTACTGCTCACTGACCCCCTCGACGAGCAGCTCAATTTGGCGCTTATTCGCAGCTATCGCGCGCTCGGACGGACTCCAGAGGCGCTGGCTCGGCTGGAGACATTCCGCCGCGCCCTGAAGAACACCCTGGGCAGTTCGCTAAGCGAGCAGGCGGTTGCCTTGCAGCAGGAGCTATTACAAGCAGAAAAGCAGCCAGCACTGCGCGCCGCAACCACCATCGGACTCCGCGCCCCGGTCAATCGATTACTGGGCCGCGAAGCAGATCTAGCAGCCCTTGACGGATTACTCTCCAGCTCTCGGGTGGTCAGCATTCTTGGCCCCGGCGGGCTGGGGAAAACCCGCCTTGCCACCGAACTCGCCCAGCGGGCGGCCGGTTCTGGTACGCCCGCCGTCGCCATGCTTGAGTTGGCCAGCGTCCGCAATGGCGCGGATATCTGGCTGGCCTTGGGGTCGCTACTGGGGATCGCTGAGTTGCGGCAAAAACCGGGGATCGCGGTCATTGGCCTTGAGCAGCGCATCGTGGAACAACTGCATGACCGCCGCACCTTACTGGTGATGGATAACTGCGAACATCTGGTCGAAGCAGCTGCTCTGGTGATTGCTGAGCTAATCCGCGCGGTGCCGTCGCTGACCATCCTGTGTACCAGCAGATCCCCGCTGAACATCGCTGGCGAATTCGTCTACCTCTTGCAGCCTCTTGCCATCACTATCGGCGCGGACCAGCAACTACCTGCGGCCATCGAGCTCTTCCTGGAGCGAGCCCGAGCCGCCCGGCCCTCGGCTCCACTCGACCTTGAAACGGTCACCGAATTGTGCGACCGTCTCGATGGGCTGCCGCTTGCCATTGAGCTGGCCGCCGCACGGATCCGAACCATGAGCGTGGCCGAAATCTTGGACCGGATTAGCCAACGATTCACCCTGCTGCGCAGTAGCGACCGCAGCATCGAAGAACGTCACCGCACTCTGCACGCCGTGATCGACTGGAGTTGGAGCCTGCTCAGCGCGCAAGAGCAAGCTAGCCTTCGAAGACTTTGCAGCTTCCCCAACGGTTTTTCCCGTGAAGCCGCCATCGCGGTGGCCGGTGCGGATCGTGAACAGCCCGACGACGTCGAAGCTGATCTAGAAGCGCTACTCAACCAGTCCTTGCTGCGCGGCCAGGAACATCCGCTCACTGGCCAACTGCGCTACCGGATGCTCGAAACAGTTCGTGAATTCGGCAACCTTGAACAACTCAAAGCCAATGAGCAGGACTGGGTAGCCGAACTGATGCTGGATTGGGCTCGCGAGCTATGCCAGGAACGATTTGCTGAGGCCTACGGTCCGGGGCAGATCCAGACGATCAGGGCGCTGGCGGTTGAACAAGACAATTTAATTTACCTGCTGCGCCGGGCAATGACGGCAAAGAATAGTTCGGTGGTGCTATGGATTTTCGCGCTGCTAGGAAATTACTGGTCAATTCGCTCAGCGCACCAAGACGTGATCAGCTTCGCTCCGGCCGTGATGGAGGCACTCCGCGGCCAGACCATCGCTGATCAGGATGTGCCGGCCGCGGTGATGTGTTTCACGCTGGTCTCGGCAACCCTGGGTACCGTGGACATCCGATTGAGCGCTCGCGCCCGGGCAACGCTCCGACGCCTCCTCAAACGCCCGGTGCTGCTCGATGAGCACTTACGCACGGTGGCTGGACTCTGGCTGAACATCGGCTCGACCGAGCGGTTATTGGCCACCATCGAGACGGCCAAAAGCAGCACGAATCCGATGACCCGGGCCACTGGGGCGATGATCGAAGCCTTCATGATGGAGAACTCCGGCCAATCCGGCGAGGCGATCGCCAGCGCATTGCGGGCCTATCGACTCGGCTCTGAAATTGCTGACACCTGGACAATGGGCACGATGGCCGCTTCGCTCTCCCAGATTTATGCGCAACGTGCCAACCACGAGCAATCGCTTTTGTGGGGGCAGCGTGCTCTACAACATATGGTTGAACTCGATGCGGTACCTGATTTGCGTCAAATGCACGCCATGATCGCGGCAAATCAGCTCGCCACCGGGGACCTGGCGGCGGCGGTCGGAACTCTCAATGGCGCGCTCGCGGAACTGCCCGAAGAAGAGGACGATATTACCGCCAGCGGAATTCTGGCCGCGCTCCGAGCCGAAGTGGAGCTGAGTGCCGGGAACGCCGAGCTCGGCCTGGCCGGTTATCGGCTGATGGCCGAAGATCCGCAACAGTACCGGAATCAACGTGGCCCCTATGGCTCGATTTTGGTTGCCGCTGCGGTTTGTGCTTTTCTCTTACACGATCCACTCACCGGGGCCCCGCTAGATCGGTGGGTACAACGGGTCCGTGTGCATTGCATTGCCTTACGCCGGCTGATTGGCGATACTTTTCTCGACCGGCCGGTGGTGGGAACCGCAGCGCTGACCGTGGGATCTTGGGGTGTGCAGACCGCACCGCCGGGCAGCGAACGCTCGGAACTTGGCCTCCGGTTATTGCTGCTTTCCGATGGACGGCAGGACCTCCCGTCACTACTGCGGGAACGGCATTTGGCAGCAGCAAAGCGGCGCCTCGGTGCTACCACCGTCGACGCCGCCCTGGCTTCCCAGCCGACACCCGGCAGTGATGCTGCGCTGGCTGAAATCTGGCTTTTACTCTCCAATCAGGCTTTCCGCATATAGGCCCGTACAGTCAGCGGAGCGAACACCACCACGATCACCGCGGCGCCCACCAGAGCCCAGAGCGCGTTTGATGTGAAGGCGCCATCGTTACACAAGTCCCTGATCGCACTGATCAGGAAGGAAAGTGGGTTCACGTTCACGAAAGCTTCAAGGAAATCAGGCATCGTCTCCGGCTTGACATAGCCGTTGGAGAGAAAGGTCAACGGGAACAGCACCAGGAAGGAAATCCCCTGCACGCTCGCCGCACTCCGGGCAATTACACCGAAGAAGGCGAAGATCCAGCTCACCGCCCAGGAACAGATGATCACCAATAGTGCCGCGAGCAGTACATTGCCGATCCCGCCAGCAGCGTGGTAACCCATGATCCAACCGGTCAGGAAGGTCAGCGTAGTGGCAATCCCGTAGCGCAGCGTATCGGCCAATAAGGCACCGGCGAGTGGCGCGATTCTGGCGATCGGCAAGGATTTAAATCGGTCAAAAACACCCTTGTCCATGTCTTCCCGAAGCTGCACACCGGTTACCACCGAGGTGGTGATTACCGATTGCACCAAGATGCCGGGCAGCATATAGGGCAGGTACTGCTCAATGCTGCCCGCGATAGCGCCGCCGAAAATCGCGGTGAACATCACGGTGAACAGGATGGGCTGAACTGTAACGTCGATCAGCTGTTCCGGAGTGCGTTTGATTTTGAGTAAGCCTCGCCAGGCCATGGTCAACGAGTTGCGGACGGTTTGGCCAATGCTGACATGGTTTTTCAAGCTTGCGGTGCCGGGGTCGAGTACCCCGGAAAGAGTCGTGGCGCTCATTTCTGTGCCTCCTGGATAACGTCGATACCTGCCAATTCACTGGCGTCGTCGGGAATACTGCTGGTCTCCTCGCCCTCACTGGCGGGGTGCCCGGTGATGGTCATGAAGACCTCATCGAGGCTGGGTTTCTGCACCGAGATCTCGGCGACCCGAATCGAGGCTTCACGCAAGCTGAGCAGCAGATCGGTGACCAGATCCGGGCTTTGCATCGGGGCGGTCAGTCGGCCCTGCTCCGGTGATTCACTCGGCTTCACGCCGAGAGTCTGTTCGATGATGAGCTTCGCCTCGGGCAGTTGAGAAGCGTCGGTCAGGCTGAGCAGCAGAGCCGAGTTCCCGACCGAGGCTTTCAGCTGATCAGCTGTTCCTTCGGCCACCACCTTGCCCCTATCGATCACTGCGATCCGGTCGGCGAGCTGATCCGCCTCATCGAGATACTGGGTGGTCAGCAGCACGGTGGATCCCGAACTGACCAAACGCCTGATGGTCTCCCACATCTGCGCCCGGGTCCGTGGGTCGAGGCCCGTGGTGGGTTCGTCGAGGAAGATCAACGGCGGCTGGGCGATCAAACTGGCCGCCAAGTCGAGGCGTCTGCGCATGCCACCCGAGAAATTTTTCAACGGGCGCTTCGCGGCCTCGGTCAGGCCAAACTCTTCGAGCAGTTCGGCGCTTTTCAGCTTGGCCGCCCGGCCGTTGAGACCCAATAATTTAGAGAACAACCTCAGGTTTTCGGTGGCGCTGAGGTTTTCATCGACCGAGGCATATTGCCCGGTCACGCCAATCAACTGACGGACCACCTGAGCTTCGCGCCGCACGTCATGGCCGAAAATCTTGGCCTCACCGGCGTCGGCTTTGAGCAGGGTGGCCAACATACTGATGGTGGTGGTCTTACCGGCTCCGTTCGGACCGAGGACCCCATAGACGGTGCCGGCTTGTACTGCGAGATCGACGCCGTCGACGGCTCGATTCTCACCAAAGACTTTGACCAGGCCGTGTGCCTCGATCGCTAAGTCTTGAGCATTCATGTGCTGCTCCTCCCACTGGACTGCGCGGCTCTCACCGCTGTTGTCCTTGATACTTCCAGTGGGCGCTTACCGAATGCTTACGGTGCGCTTACCTGTGCTTTCAATGCTGCAATGGCGCTACAGACGGCGAGGGCCAAGGGAGCAATGCTGGCAGCTCGACGGCGTCGGCGGCGGCCCAGGCTTCCAACTGCCCCACCGGTTTCCGACCGGCTAGCCAGGCGGCAATATCGGTGAGCTGACCGGTCACCACATAGCTCTTGCCGGAGGTGTTGCCATTGGCCAGGGTGACCGGTTGTTGGCCGAGGGGTTGCAGTACCAGGCGGGTCTTTTCCGGGATCCTGGCTTCGAGGAAATCGAAGAGGTGTCGACTGAACTCGGTTGACCAGTTTTGTGAACTGAAACCGATTAACAGGTCGGCGTGATGAATCACCAATTCGCGCCAACCAGCTTGTAGCGCATCGACCACGGTGCCGTCCCGGTAGCTGACCCGGGCGGTCAGATCTTGATCTTCCAGCGCCTCAACGGCTGCGGCAAGCTGGCCGAGGGATTTCTCGAGGGCGGCCAACAACTCTAGTTTTTCTAACGCCGCGTGGCGGGCGATATCCGCATTCCGGCCGTCAGTGCCGCCGTCGTACATTTCAATCAGCTCGCCGCGCTTGGCATAGTCAAGTTGGCGGGCAACGGCGCTGCTGACCCCGCGTAAGTGGGCGTAGACCTGGGCCCTGGTCCAGCCCGGCAGGGCCGATGCTTCTCGGATCTCGTCGTCGCTGTGATCCTCCAGCCACTGCCTCAGCGCACAGGCGGAATCATTCATTTCGCTAATCGCAAGCTGCAAAGCAGCACCCTCGCTGAGTGTCATGACCCCAGCCTATCGCCCGAGGGCCCCGAAGTGAGCCTGCGAACTTTGGGAGGGCGATAGGCGCTATCCCGAGGGCCCCGAAGTGAGCCTGCGAACTTTGGGAGGGCGATAGGCGCTATCCCGAGGGCCCCGAAGTGAGCCTGCGGACTTTGGGAGGGCGATAGGCGCTATCGCGAGGGCAATGAGTTGTCTTGATCCGCACTGCTCGGTGTCCCTGTTTGCGGGAGCACCCGAATCAGCGCCGCAGACTCCCCCTGAACTTCCACTCCGCAGGCAATTGCGGCAGCCAGATCGATCGCACCTTGCAGCAGCCCGACCAGGACCTGCCGCGGACCGGACACCACCGCCCGGAGCTGGGCATCGCGAGAACAGGGCCTGACCTCGATGTTGCCGTCCGAGGCGGTGAGGTCGAAACCATCGTCGAAGTTACCGAACCGGATGGTACTTGCCGGTTCTTGCGGTCGGTGGTCTTTGAGTAAGTAACGAGCCGGTTGACTGAGCCAGTGCATTTGAAAAATTGACTCCGCTGGCGCCTCCGAAACCGTCGGCGCACCCCATTTGAGAAGTTCGCGAATCACTCCCTCTAAAGCCTCACCACGCTCGGTCAAGCGATACATGGTCGAGCCGCTGGAGCGCCTGACGGATTCACGCACCAGCACGCCATGTTCCTCAAGCTCCCGTAAACGTTGGGTCAGAAGGTTGGTGGCAACTCCCGGCAGGCCACCTTGCAACTCGCCAAAGCGAAGTGGCCCCTGAATCAGTAATTCGCGAATCACCAGCATGGTCCACCGATCACCAACAATATCGAGAGCCCGCGCTACCGCGCACAGCTGTCCATAAGACTTCACACCATCACCCCTTGACTTTTTCAAGCAACCGCTTTAAATAATAAAGTATCATTGTTTGAGTCGAGGAGGATCTCATGTCCGTTCAACTCTCATCCCGGGCTCCCCAAGTACTCATCGAGTACTACCGGATTCTTGAGGCAGGCGCGGCCGCCTACCAGGACGGTGCGGCAATGCGCGAGTTACTCACCGACCACCTGGACTTCACCGGAGCACTGGCCGGGCACCGGCCCGACGCAACCGAAGGCTTCCTGCATGGTGTGGCCGGTTTCATCGCCACGGTCAAAGAGCTCGAGATCATTCACGACGTGCATGACAACTCCGGCTCTGCGGTGCTCTACTCGGCGACGATGCCCGGCGGCCCGATGACCTTCACCGAATTCTTCGGTTTCGAGAACGGCCGCATCGCGACCTTGAATCTGCAGTACAACGGCCCGGAGTACCTCGAAAAGGGTGGTCGATGACGGCACGAGTAGCCCCGGACCCAGCGCAAGCAGAACTGCTGGACCGGCTAAGGTCGGCTCTCGAGGACCGGCATCCCCGTGAAGTGCGGATGTTCGGCGGGATCTCGTTCATGATCGACGGGCGAATGATCGCTGCGGCGCGACGCCATGGTGAGTTGCTGCTGCGCATAGATCCCGCGAATAGCGAACGACTGCTGGGCGAGCCCTTCGCTCAACCAGCCCGAATGGGCCCAAGCCGGACCATGGAGCGCAGTTGGATCGCGGTGAACCCCGAGGGGCTCACCGGTCAGCGCTTGATCGAGTGGCTCGCCCAGGCGCTTTCTTTTCACGCCGCCCAAGCCTCCCTGCGGGAACAGCATTCCCCGGTGGAGCAGTAGCTATTTAGAAACCACGGCGCCGCCGTTGCCCCCCCGGAGTGCAGCGTCCGTTGAGAATCTGCCAGCCGACGAAGTCTCATCACATTTGGCTAGCTTTGGCCTCGATTGTTTACCTCGATCAGGCATTCCGCGATGATCGAAGGTGAATGTATACCTCAAATGAACTTTCCAAAAGCCAAACCAGCCCGGCTCTTCCCCTCAATCTGGGGAGAAATCACCTCGCAAACGCGAGTCTTACGAAAGCCGCCTCCATTCAAGGCGCATTCGTCGTTCTGGAAGGTGACTATGGCGGCCAGACCTACGCCGTTTTTCTCGCCTCCCGGGTCAAATGCTCAGAGCCCCTACTCCACGAACTCTTGTACGACATCGATGCCCTGCACTGGAACAATCGTGACGGAGCGCAGCTGAGCTACTTTTGCTTTTCAGTCGGAGAAATCATGGGTGGCGGTATGGGAGGCGGAATCGCCCGCAAGTCTGGCTGGACTCACCCAGACTTGCGAAAAGGGGTCGGGCGGCGAATTCGGGCGGTTCTCAATGGAGACCGGCTGTACCTGTAAGTTTCGGCAGTGATCGAACCCGATGAGCTAAAACAAAACACCCCGGTGCACCGTTCACGCTGAACTCTGTGCCCCAGACATCAGGGCACAGAGTTCAGCGGCGAGCCAAGCACCACAGCGCCGGCTAAGCAGCACGACGGCGGGGCCGCCGTAGCGGCGCTCCGTTAGCTAGCGAAATCCCGCACCGGAGCGAGCTGCGCTTCCAAGGCAGCTCGTTGCTCGAGCACGGCCGAGGGCGCGGTCCCGCCCTGAGCGTTCCGGCTTGCCAGCGAGCCCTCGGTGGAAAGCACTGAGCGCACCTCCGGCGTCAGCCGTGGCGAGATTGCCGCATACTCTTCGTCGCTCAAATCCCACAGTTCCACCCCCCGCGACTCCGCCCGCTTCACCGCTGCCCCGGACAGCTCATGGGCCTCCCGGAACGGCACACCCTGGCGGACTAGCCACTCAGCGACATCGGTGGCTAAAGCAAAGCCCAGCGGCGCGAGTTCTTGCATCCGCTCGGTGTTGAACTCCAGCGTGGCGATCATCCCGGAGACCGCGGGGAGCAACACCTCGAGGGTGTCGGCCGCATCGAAAACGGGTTCCTTGTCCTCTTGTAAATCCCGGTTATATGCCAGCGGCAAACCCTTCAGGGTCGCCAGTAGACCGGTCAGATCACCAATCAGCCGGCCGGCCTTACCGCGAGCGAGTTCGGCAACGTCGGGGTTCTTCTTCTGCGGCATGATCGACGAACCGGTGGAGAAGGCATCGTCCAAGGTCACGAAAGAGAACTCCTTGGTGGCCCAGAGAATGATTTCCTCAGAAACCCGGGACAAATCGACGCCGATCATCGCAGCAATCCAGGAGAACTCGGCAAACACATCGCGGGAAGCAGTGCCATCAATAGAATTCCACGCCGCCGAATCAAAACTGAGCTCGGCGGCCACGGCGTTCGGGTCCAATCCCAACGAGGAACCGGCGAGCGCACCCGAACCGTAGGGCGAAACCGCGGCCCGGCGATCCCAGTCCTGCAAACGCTGAACGTCCCGCAGCAATGCCCAGGCGTGCGCCATCAGATGATGGCTCAGCAACACCGGTTGGGCATGTTGCAAATGGGTGCGGCCGGGCATCGCCACGCCGTGATGCGCAGTGGCCTGCGCCAGCAGCGCATCGATGGTCGCCAATACGCCGCGGGCGATCAGTCGGGCGTGATCGCGCAGGAACATCCGGCCCAGGGTGGCGATCTGGTCGTTCCGGGACCGCCCAGCGCGTAGTTTGCCGCCGAGCTCGGTACCAGCCCGCTCGATCAGCCCGCGTTCCAAGGCACCATGCACGTCCTCGTCACTCTCGGCGGCCACAAAAGCACCCGAGGTAACATCGGCGTCGAGCTGGTCCAGCGCGGCCAGCATGCCGTCGAGTTCGACGTCGTTCAGCAGTCCGGCACGCTGCAAGACCCGGGCGTGGGCCCGGGAACCGGCCAGGTCATAACGAGCCAACCGCCAGTCAAAATGCGTTGACTTACTCAGTGCCGCGAGTGCATCCGCGGGAGCCCCAGCAAAACGGGCTCCCCAGAGTGAGCCTTCATTAGTCGCTGACTCGCTCATGAACCCTCGAGCCGCTGATCCCGGCTGGAAGCGGTCTTTGCAGACATCCCCCACAGCTCGATGAAGCCCTTAGCCTGTGACTGGTCGAAGGTATCGCCGGTGTCGTAGGTGGCCAGGTTGAAGTCATAGAGACCGGTCTCGCTGCGCCGGCCATTCACCTGAGCTACACCACCGTGCAGGGTCAGCCGGATATCGCCGGAGACGTACTTCTGGGTATCCTCGATGAACACATCCAGCGAACGCTTGAGCGGCGAGAACCACTGGCCGTCGTAGACCAGCTCGGACCAGCGCTGCCCGACGGTAGCTTTGAAGCGGGCCTGCTCACGCTCAATGGTGACATCCTCAAGGTGCTTATGCGCCGCGATCAGCGTCATCGCCCCCGGCGCTTCGTAGATTTCCCGGCTCTTAATACCGACCAAACGGTCCTCGACAACATCGATCCGGCCCACACCTTGGGCACCAGCACGACGATTGAGTTCCTGAATGATTTGCAGCGGTGAGAGCGCGACACCGTCCACCGCGACCGGTACGCCAGCCTGGAAGGAAATCACCACCTCATCCGGAGCCGGCGGGAATTCCGGCGTCGCGGTGTAGTCGTAAATGTCCTTGGTCGGCGCATTCCAGATGTCTTCCAGGTAACCGGTTTCCACCGCACGTCCCCAGACATTCTGGTCAATCGAGTACGGGTTTTTCTTGGTGGTTTCAATCGGCAGGTTATTGCGTTCCGCGTATTCGATCGCCTTATCCCGGGTGAGCGCCAAATCCCGTACCGGAGCAATGCACTTCAGATCCGGGCCCAGGGTCTGGATACCGACTTCGAAACGGACTTGGTCATTGCCCTTACCGGTGCAGCCGTGTGCCACTGTAGTGGCACCGAATTCCCGAGCGGCCTTCACCAGATGCTTGACGATCACCGGTCGGGAAATAGCCGAGACCAGGGGGTAATGCCCCTGGTACAGCGCATTCGCCTTGAGCGTCGGCACACAGTAATCATTGGCAAATTCATCGCGGGCATCGGCCACATAGGCCTCAACAGCGCCGCAACCCAGCGCACGCTGCCGCACGGTCTCCAAGGACTCGCCGCCCTGGCCGACGTCGACCGCCACCGCGATTACCTCGGCGCCGGTGGCCTCGGCAATCCAGCCAATGGCTACCGAAGTGTCCAGGCCGCCGGAATAGGCCAATACAACTCTGTTGGTGGAGCTGTCAGTCATGAAGGGTCCTTTCAGGTTTGCAGATTTCAAAAGTTATTAAGAGTTTGCCGGGTCTTGGGCGAACTGCAGGAAACGGTCAGCGATGTCGGCTCCGCCGAGTGGATCGCGGGCGATCACCAGAACCGTGTCGTCACCCGCAATGGTGCCCAGAATGTCGGGCAACACAGAGTGGTCAATCGCCATCGCCAAAAAGCTTGCGGCACCTGGCGGGGTGCGTAATACCACGAGGTTTGCTGAGGCTTCCGCGGTGACCAGCAGTTCTCCGCACAGCCTAGTCAGCCGGGCGTCTAAGTATTCCTTGGACACCGCGGCGTGCGGTGTGCGATCAACACCGGCTTGCGGCACTGCGTACACCAGCCCAGCGTCACTGCGCACCCGCACCGCACCGAGTTCAACCAGATCGCGGGACAGCGTGGCCTGGGTGACTTGCACGCCATCGTCGACCAGCAGGGCAGCAAGTTCGGCTTGAGAACGCACTGGCTGCGCGGTGAGCAGAGCGGCGATCCTGGCCTGCCGCGCGGTCTTAGTGGACGGAATCAGCGGCACCGGCTGGGTGTGAGGATTCGACTCCGGGCCTTCGGCGAGTAACGTCATGATCGGTCCATCAGCCAGGCCATCAGCGCCTTTTGCGCATGCAATCGGTTCTCCGCTTCGTCCCAGACCACCGATTGCGGGCCGTCGATCACCTCGGCGGCGATCTCATAGCCTCGGTAAGCCGGTAAGCAATGCAGCACAATGGCGTCCGGCGCTGCCTGAGCAAGTACCGCAGCGTCGAGGGAGTAAGGCTGGAAGATCTGCTCCCGGCTGCTCTTCTCGTCCTCTTGCCCCATCGAAACCCAGGTGTCGGTGGCCAGCACATCGGCACCGGCGGCAGCAAGCTGAACATCATCGGTGACCAGAATCGAAGCGTCAGTTTCCTCCGCCCGGATCTTCGCTGCTTGCAATACTGAGTCAGCTGGTTGGAACCCAGCCGGTGCAGCTATCCGCACGTGCATCCCGGCGGTTACCCCGGCTAGTAAGTAAGAATTAGCAAGATTATTCGCGCCGTCACCGAAGTAGGCCAGGGTGAGCCCAGCCAGTTCGCCCTTATGTTCTTTCACGGTGAGCAGATCGGCGAGCAGCTGGCAGGGGTGGTAATCGTCGGAGAGGGCGTTAATTACCGGCACTCGGGAGTTCGCCGCCATTTCTTCCAAACCGCTCTGCGCGAAGGTGCGCCAGACAATGCTGGAGACCATCCTCTCGAGCACATTTGTGGTGTCAGCAATTGACTCCTTATGCCCAAGCTGCGACTCCCCCGCGTTGATCACCAGCGGCGAGCCACCCATCTCGGCAATCCCGGTGGCGAAGGAAACCCGGGTCCGGGTAGAGGTCTTATCGAAGATCACCGCAACAGTTTTGCGGGCCGCGCCTTCACCCGCAAAAGGTTGGCGAAGATAAGGATTCCGCTTCAGCTGCAGAGCCAGATCGAGAACCTCGGCCTGCTCTTCGGGACTTAGATCGGTATCGACCAAGAAGTGACGGGTCATTTCGTGCTTCTCTCTTCCGAACTCAAGGCGGTCTCAATCATCTTCGGCAGTGCTGTAATAAAGCTATCCGATTGTGCCTCGCTAATAATCAGCGGCGGCGCAAGCCGGATTGTCCTCGGCCCCGGACTATTGATGATGAATCCGACGTCCAACCCTAGCCGCACCAGCTCGGCGGCAATCGGTTGAGCTAGATCGAAGCCAATCAACAGGCCACTGCCGCGGACCTCAGTAACGTGGACGAGTTCGCGCAACTGCTCGCGCAGCTTTTCACCGCGAGCGCGCACCTGGCCCAATAACCTGGTGGATTCGATGGTGTGCACGGTGGCCAGTGCGGCAGCGGTAGCCACCGGGTTGCCGCCAAAGGTGCTGCCATGCGAGCCAGCACCCAACATTCCAGCGACCCCTGAGCCAATGGCGATCAGGGCCCCAATCGGAAAGCCGCTACCCAAGCCCTTAGCCAAGGTAATGGCGTCCGGTAGTTCTTCGGCGGCGAGCGCGCCCCCGGCATCGAGTCCGCTCAGAGCTGGCCAGGCTAGCCATTCGCCGGTCCGCCCGACTCCGGTCTGAACCTCATCAATAATCAGCAAGGCCCCGGCTTCCCGAGTCAGCCTGCGCGCTTCGCGTAGGTAGCCCTCGGGTAGCGGCCGAACACCAATCTCGCCCTGGATAGGCTCAAGGAACAGCGCAGCTACGCCGCCAGCGGCTAGGGCACCTTCCAGCGCACCGAGATCGCCGAACGGTAAGTGTTCAACGCCCGCTGGCAATGGCTCGAAGGGCTGCCGGTAAGCCTCTTTGGCGGTTAGCGCCAGGGCACCCATGGTGCGGCCGTGGAAGGCTCCTTGCAACGCCAGGATGCGAGTCTTTCGTTGTGCTTCGGGAAGGGACGCCCCGCTACCGCCCTGGTTGCCGTAGATCCGGGCCAGCTTGAAGGCCGCCTCGTTGGCTTCAGTGCCGGAGTTAGCGAAGAACACCGCCGAGCCTTGCGGAGCCTGAGCCACCTCGAGAAGTTTCTCGGCCAAGGCTATTTGGGTAGGACTAGTGAAAAAGTTGGAGACGTGCCCGAGCGTCGCCAGTTGGCTGGCGATCACCGAAGTGACAAAGGGGTGCGCGTGACCCAGCGCATTGACGGCAATGCCGCCGAGTAGATCAAGGTATTCCTTACCGTCGGCGTCCCATACCAGGGCACCAGCACCGCGCACTAGTACTCGTTGTGGGGTGCCGAAGACACCGATCAAGGAGCGCTGGTAGCGGGCCAGCCATTGTGCACCACTGGATTCATGAACTAGTTCGGAGAGTTCCGGCGAGGCGACCATTTCTGCGCTCATGCTTGCTGCCCCACTTCCGAGGCGGTGGTTTCCTGTTCGGGGAAGACCTGGGTGCCGTTGCCAGCGGTGGTGAAAATTTCCAGCAGCATGGAGTGCGGGCTGCGACCATCTACCACCGAAGCGCTCTGCACCCCGCCTTCCACCGCGTTAAGGCAAGCCTCCATCTTCGGGATCATCCCGGAGGCCAAGCTGGGCAGCAACTCACGGAGCTCACTCACGCTCAGCGCGCTGATGAGTGACCCTTTGTCTGGCCAGTTGCGGTACAGGCCCTCCACGTCGGTCAGGATCACCAGCCGGGAAGCATGCAGGGCGACCGCGAGCGCTGCGGCAGCGGTATCGGCGTTGACGTTCAAAACGCTTGACGCATCGCCCAGTTCGGGGGCGATGGTGGAGATCACCGGGATCCGCCCGGCGTCGAGCAGGTCAAGAATGGAACCTGGATTCACGCCGACGACTTCGCCGACCTGGCCCAGGTCTTGATCCGTCTTCTGGGCTTGCAGCAACCCACCGTCCTCGCCGGAGAGCCCGACGGCGTAAGGGCCGTGGGCATTGATTAGCCCGACGAGTTCGCGACCCACCTGGCCGGTCAACACCATTCTGACCACGTCCATCGCCTCCGGCGTGGTCACCCGCAAGCCAGCTTTGAAGTCGGATTCAATCCCGAGCCGGTCCAGCATCGAGCTGATCTGCGGACCACCACCGTGCACCACCACGGGTTTAATGCCAACGTGATGCAGGAACACCATGTCTTCGGCGAAGGCGCGGCGCAACTCATCATTGATCATCGCGTTGCCACCATATTTGACCACCATCACGGTGCCGGCAAAGCGTTGGATCCAGGGCAGCGCTTCGATCAGAATGGCGGCTTTGTCCTGGGCCTGCTTGGTGCTCATGAATGTCCTCGCAAGAGTTTGCTGATTATTGACGATTAGGGGCAGCTAGGAAGAGTAAGCGCTGTTTTCATGCACGTAGTCGTGGGTCAGGTCATTGGTCCAGATGGTCGCTTCGGCCTCACCGGCTTTCAAGTCGATGTCCACTCGAACCTCGCGGCCGCTCAGATCCACAAGGTCACGAGAGTCGCCGATGGCCCCGTTGCGGCAGATCTGCACCCCGTTCATGCTGACGTCGAGCTGATCCGGATCAAAGGCGGCCAGAGCTTCCGGCACGGTGCCGACCGCCGCCAGCACTCGGCCCCAGTTGGGGTCCTGGCCGAAGATCGCTGCCTTGAATAGATTGGAACGCGCCACCGTCTTGGCGACCAGCACCGCCTGCTCTTCGTTGGCCGCGTTGAAGGTGCGAATCGCAATATCGTGGCTGGCCCCTTCAGCATCGGCGATCAGTTGCCGGGCCAGATCCTGGCACAGCTCGGTGAGTGCTTGCTGAAATTCCGTCCGCACCGGGCTCTGCCCGCTGGCCCCGGAGGCCAGCAGAATGACTGAGTCGTTAGTGGACATGCAGCCGTCGGAATCCACCCGGTCAAAGCTCAGTCGGCAAGCCTCGCGGAGTGCACCATCCAGTTGGCTAGGTTCAAGCACCGCATCGGTGCTGATCACCACCAACATGGTGGCGAGCGCAGGGGCAAGCATACCGGCGCCCTTCGCCATCCCGCCCACGGTCCAACCGTTGCCGTTACGCACCGCTTCTTTGGCCACCGTATCGGTGGTCATAATGGCATTGGCGGCCTCTGTTCCGCCGTCCACCGTGAGGGCTTGGACGGCGGCCTCGACGCCGGGCAGCAATTTATCCATTGGCAGTTGATCGCCGATCAGCCCGGTGGAGCAGACCAGCACATCGGTGGCCGAGATGCCGAGCAGTTCAGCTGTTCTCTCCGCACTGGCGTGAGTATTTTGAAATCCCTCCGGCCCAGTGCAGGCATTAGCACCACCCGAGTTGACCAGTACCGCATCCGCGCGACCATCGCCAATCACCCGACGGGACCAGTGCACCGGAGCAGCAGCCACCCTATTGCTGGTGAACACCGCGGCCGCATTTTTCAGCGGTCCGTCATTGACCACCACTGCGACATCGCTTTTGCCCGAGGTTTTCAACCCTGCGGCAACACCGGCGGCCCGGAAACCGAGCGCCGCCGTCACACCTGTTGCTGGATTGCTCATGGGGCCACTCCTAATTGCTCCAGGCCCAGGGTTTCATTCAGTCCGAGGGCGATATTCATTGATTGCACAGCACCGCCGGCGGTGCCTTTGGTCAGGTTGTCGATCACCGCACAGACCAGCACCCGTCCGGTCCGCTCGTCATAGGCAACTTGCAGCGCCGCATGGTTGGAGCCGACGACGCTCTTGGTGCTCGGCCACTGGCCTTCGGGCAGCAGATGAATGAAGGCTTCATCCTGGTAGGCATCGGCCCAGATTTGCCTCAGTTCCTCCGCTGGCTTAGCTTGTTTTGCCAGTTGCGGCGCGATCTTCGCGGTCGCGGTGGTCAGAATGCCGCGGCTCATCGGCGCCAGCGTCGGGGTGAACGACACGGTGACCTGCTCGCCCGCCACTTGACTGAGGCCCTGTTCGATTTCCGGAGTGTGCCGGTGCAGCCCGCCGACACCATAAGGCGACATTGAACCCATCACTTCGGAGCCAAGCAAATTCGCTTTGAGCGACTTGCCCGCTCCGGAGGTACCTGAGGCGGAGACGATCACCACATCGTCGGGCAGCAAGGCACCGGCGGCAAACCCCGGAGTCAAAGCCAAAAGTGCACTGGTGGGGTAACAACCGGGCACCGCAATCCTTTTGCTGCCCTGCAGCTTTTCGCGCTGACCAGGCAACTCCGGCAGCCCATAAGGCCAGCTTCCGGCATGTTCTGATTTGTAAAAAGCTTCCCAGGCCGCGGGATCTTCCAAACGATGATCCGCTCCGGCATCGATCACCAGGGTGTGCTCCGGCAACTGCGCCGCAAGCTGGGCTGAAGCACCGTGCGGCAACGCTAGGAAAACCACGTCGTGACCGGAGAGGTTGGCTGCGGTGGTTTCTTCCAGCAGGCGATCGCTGAGGCTATGTAAATGTGGCTGCAGCTCGCCTAGTCTGGAACCAGCGTTGCTGTGGGCGGTGATAGCACCGATACTGACACTCGGGTGATTGGCAAGCAGTCGCAGCAATTCACCGCCGGCATATCCACTGGCACCAGAGACGGCTACAGAAATGGTCATACCATGATCCTACCTCAAATTTCATGTAAATATACATCGAGATAAATATTTATGCATAGCTATCTCTTCCATACGGTTTGGCTGCTACCGGCCACGCCGACACGCTGCTGGCAGGAGCTAGTCACCCTGGGCAGCTGGGAACATTGGTGGCCAGCCCTGGCCAAAGAATCCTGGCCAGCAAGTCCGCTAGATACCGGCTCCGAGCTCTGGCTGGGCGTGCGCAGCCCGCTCGGCTACCGACTTCGAGTACAGCTGACTGTCCAGCGGATCGTCCCGGAAAGCAGCCTGTCGGTGAGCGGCAGTGGCGACCTCAGCGGCAGCGGGGACGCGCAGTTCCTGGAGATCAACGAAGGCAACACAACGGACTCCGGGCCGCACACAGAACTAAGGATTAACTGGAGCGTACAGACAACCAAACCGTGGATGAACTTTTTGGCCCCCTTGGCTGCACCGGGTTTCCGTTGGGCACACAATGCGCTGATGCGCGACGGCGAACGTAGGTTCCGGAAGTGGCTCAGGGAGCATCCGGCAGCGAGCGTAAGTTCGTGACATGGAGCGCGGCGACAGCGACGAGGCCCGCTAGCATTGAGCTATGAGTCAAGCCATTGTTGCGCAGTCCCTCGGTGAACCGGACGTCTTAGAGATCACCGAAGTTGAGCAGCCCGCACCGGGCCCGGGCCAGCTATTGATCAAGGTAGCCGCGGCCGGAGTGAATTTCATTGAGACCTACCAACGCGAAGGCCTGTACCCGGTGGCACTGCCGTTCACCCCAGGTGCTGAGTCCGCCGGAACCGTTGAAGCGGTGGGCGAAGGAGTGAGCGATTTCGCTGTGGGCGACCGGGTAGCCACCGCAGAGGGCGCGAAATCTTACGCCGAATACACCCTGGTTGACGCCGAAAAAGCGCTGCCCGTGCCCCAGGGCCTCGACCT
The DNA here is from genome assembly GCF_000950575.1 of Psychromicrobium lacuslunae. Taxonomy (NCBI): domain Bacteria; kingdom Bacillati; phylum Actinomycetota; class Actinomycetes; order Micrococcales; family Micrococcaceae; genus Psychromicrobium; species Psychromicrobium lacuslunae. The sequence continues at coordinate 439,113 of NZ_CP011005.1, read as the reverse complement.
GGAAACCGCTGCTGCACTGCCATTACAAGGCATGACTGCGCATTACTTAATCAATTCATCCTTCAAAGTGGAGCCCGGTCACACCATTCTCACCCACGCCGGGGCCGGTGGCGTTGGTTTGCTGCTCAGCCAGTTGCTGAAAGCAAAGGGTGCCACGGTGATCACCACCGTCTCCAGCGATGAAAAGGAGACCCTGGCCAAGGCCGCCGGCGCCGACCATGTACTTCGCTACCAGGACGAGTCCGGCCGTGGCTTCGCCGAGCAGATTCGTGAGATCACCGAAGGCCACGGCGTTGACGCGGTATTAGACGGCGTCGGCAAGGACACTTTCGACGGTTCGCTGGCCTCGCTGGCGATCCGCGGCACCTTGGTACTTTACGGCGGCGCGAGCGGCCCGGTGCCGCCCTTCGACCTGATGAGGCTAAACGCTGGCGGCTCACTGTTCATCACCCGGCCTACTCTCGCCCATCACACCCTGACCGCCGAAGAGCGACGCTGGCGCTCCACTGAAATCTTTGAGGCAGTCGCCTCGGGCGGCCTCAAGGTGCGTATCGGTGGCCGCTATCCGCTCGCCGAAGCTGCTCAGGCGCACCGAGACCTACAAGCCCGTAAGACCACCGGAAAGCTACTGCTATTGCCATGAGCCACCAGCGATGAATAACTACTCACCGCAGTTCCCCGGCGGCCAACTCACTCCGCCGGAACGGACCTTGATTGACATCTTGGCAGCCACTGCCGCCAGTTTTCCAGACGCTTCGGCGCTCGACGACGGCAGCCGTTCGCTCAGTTACACCGAGCTGCAGCGCGAAGTGAAAAGCTACGCGAAGTCGCTTCACCTCGCAGGCCTGGGCGCCGGAGACAAGATCGGGGTGCGGATCCCTTCCGGAACGGCTGAGCTCTACATCGCCATCCTCGCGGTGCTAACCATCGGGGCTGCCTACGTCCCGGTCGACGCCGACGACCCTGACGAGCGGGCCAAACTGGTGTTCAGCGAAGCCAAGGTCGCCGGGGTCCTGCATGCCGCGAAAGCGGGCGAAGAGCACATCATTGTCGGCAAGGACCGACCACGGCCTTTCGCCGCACCACGCACCCCCACCGTTGACGATGACTGCTGGGTGATCTTCACTTCCGGCTCCACCGGCACCCCTAAGGGCGTCGCGGTAAGCCATCGCTCCTCGGCGGCTTTTGTAGACGCCGAAGCCCGGCTGTTTCTGCAATCCGCGAGCGGGCAGGCCGCTGGCGGGCCGCTTGGCAGCAATGACCGGGTGCTGGCGGGCCTCTCGGTAGCCTTTGACGCCTCCTGCGAAGAAATGTGGCTGGCCTGGCGGCACGGGGCTTGCCTGGTGCCGGCGCCGCGATCGCTGGTACGCACCGGAATGGACCTCGGCCCCTGGCTGATCTCGCAGGGCATCACAGTGGTCTCCACGGTACCGACGCTGGCGGCACTCTGGCCGGTGGAGGCCTTGGAGAACGTCAGGCTACTCATTTTTGGCGGCGAGGCCTGCCCGCCTGAGTTGGCCGAACGGCTCGCGGTACCGGACCGCGAGGTCTGGAACACTTACGGCCCGACCGAGGCCACCGTGGTCGCCTGCGCCGCACCGCTCACCGGTAGGCCGCCGGTACGCATCGGCCTACCGCTTGATGGCTGGGACCTCGCCGTGGTCAGCCCGGACGGCACCCCGGTGGCCGAAGGCGAAGTGGGTGAACTGATCATCGGCGGTGTTGGCTTAGCCCGCTATCTGGATCCTGCCAAGGACGCTGAAAAATATGCCCCGATGCCCTCGCTGGGCTGGCAGCGCGCTTACCGCAGCGGGGACTTGGTGCGTTACGAAACCGCTGGACTGATCTTCATGGGCCGCGCCGATGAGCAAATCAAACTCGGCGGTCGACGCATTGAACTAGGCGAGATTGACGCCGCTCTGCAGCGGCTTCCCGGGATTGCTGGAGCCGCCGCGGCGGTAAAAACCACTGCTGGCGGCAATCAAGTATTGGTTGGCTACTTGGTGCTGACCGATCCCGAAGCAACTACCGATCTCGCCGCCTTCCGAGCCGCGCTGGGCGGTGAGCTACCTGCTCCCTTGATCCCGATGCTCACCCTGACCGACACCTTGCCGACCAAGACCAGCGGTAAGGTGGACCGCAATGCGCTGCCCTGGCCGCTCAGCCAGCCTGGGGCGCAGCAAAACGATTCGGCTGACGGTGTCGAACTAGCACCGGACGCACAATGGGTGCTCGATCAATGGAACGCGGTGCTGGGTGGTTCCACAAGCTCACTAGATGCGGATTTCTTCGCCCAGGGCGGTGGCTCGCTGGCCGCTGCTCAGCTGGTCTCCAGGCTGCGTAATCACTATCCGACCATTACGGTCGCCGATATTTACGCCCAGCCCCGGGTTGGGGCCTTACTGGAATTGGCGCGTCAATCGGTGCCCGAGTACGAGGCTGGCGCACCGGCGATAGTCCGTACTGTGCGTCGGACTGCACGCAAGTCACAGATCTTCCAGACTCTGATGGGCATCCCGCTGCATATTTTGGTCGGTATGCGCTGGCTGACCTATTTGATGTTCCTGAACAATATTCTGGCCTGGTGGCTACCGGCCGGAACGCTGAACCACTTGAACTGGTGGTGGGTTTTCGCCAGCTGGGCGATTTTTGTGAGCCCCTGGGGTCGAATGAGCATCTCAGTGGTATCAGCCCGGATCTTGCTTCGCGGTGTCACGCCCGGAGTCTATCCACGCAGCGGCAAAGTGCATCTGAAACTGTGGTTAGCCGAGCAGATCGCTGACCTCGCCCAAGCAGTTTCGCTCGCCAGCGCGCCCTGGGTGGCACTCTACGCCCGAGCGCTTGGTGCCAAAATCGGCAAGGACGTCAGTCTTCATTCGGTGCCACCAGTGACCGGGCTGCTCAGTTTGGGCGAGGGCTGCTCAATTGAACCCGAAGTCGACCTCTCCGGCTGGTGGATTGATGGCGATAATGTCCAGATCGGCTCCATTTCGGTGGGTGCGCATGCAACGGTAGGAGCCAGAAGCACGCTGATGCCGGGCGCTAAGGTCGGCCAAGGAGCCGAGGTGGCCGCTGGTTCAGCGGTGCTCGGCAAAGTACGAGCCGGTCAACAGTTTTCTGGTTCCCCCGCCGAGCGGGTCGGCAAAGCCCGGCCGGGCTGGCCGCAGGCACCGCAGCGCAGTGCTCGACTCTGGCTTGGCATCTACGCGGTGGCCTCAACAGTACTCGCGCTGATTCCGTTTGCGGCCGCAGCCTTGGCTGGCTTCGTGGCCCTACAGATCGTCGGCCCGGCACCGTTAACTGACATCTACCCGCGACTGCTGCTCGCTGCCCCGCTGACCACCCTGATCTGGTTCCTCAGTCTGATGGTGTTGGTGCTGCTCACCGTGCGGTTACTGAGCATAGGATTGCGCGAGGGCTTCCACCCGGTGCGCGGCCGAATCGGCTGGCAAGTCTGGGCCACCGAACGCGTGCTCGATCTGGCCCGTGATCTGCTCTTTCCGATCTATGCCTCCCTCTTCACCCCGATCTGGCTGCGCCTGCTGGGTGCCAAAATTGGCAAGAACGTTGAGGCTTCAACAGTGCTGCTACTGCCCTCCATGACGACGGTGGGCGATGGCGCGTTTCTCGCCGACGACACCATGGTCGCCTCCTACGAACTCGGCGGCGGTTTTGTGCACATCGCGCCCGCAAAGGTCGGTAAACGAGCATTCCTGGGAAACTCCGGGATGACCGCAGCTGGCCGTTCGGTGCCGAAAAACTCCCTCGTCGCGGTACTTTCAGCAACTCCGGCCAAAGCCAAATCAGGTACCTCCTGGCTGGGTTCTCCGCCGGTCAGGCTGCGCAGAATAGCCCAGGACTCGGATGCCTCTCGCACCTTTGAGCCACCGCTCAAACTCAAGGTAGCTAGAGCCCTCTGGGAGGTGTGTCGTTTCGTGCCTACGGTGCTTACCGTAGTGATCGCGCTCAGCGTGCTAACCCTGTTCTCCTGGCTGGTAGCCAAGCTTGACTTCTTCGGCTGGGGTTACCTGATTGCGGCCCTGCTCAGTGGCATCGTGGTGATGTTGGCCGGGGCCATTGCCGCCGGCAGCGCGGTAGTGGCTAAGTGGTTACTGGTCGGCAAGATCAGAGTTGGTGAGCATCCGCTCTGGAGCTCCTTCATTTGGCGGAACGAAGTTGTCGACACCTTCGTCGAACTGGTTGCCGCGCCCTGGTTCGCCCGCGCCGCGAGCGGCACTCCCGCCCTAGTCTGGTGGTTACGCGCTTTAGGCGCCAAGATTGGGCACGGCGCCTGGTGTGAGTCGTACTGGCTGCCGGAGGCCGATCTGGTCAGCTTGGGCGAAAGCTCAACCGTCAATCGTGGCTGTGTGGTGCAGACTCACCTCTTCCATGATCGAATCATGGCCCTCGACACGGTTACTCTGGAGGACGGGGCTACCATGGGCCCGCACGGGGTGATCTTGCCCGCGGCCAGCATTGGTCGGGGCGGCACCGTCGGACCGGCCTCATTGGTGATGCGCGGTGAGACGGTCCCGGCGGGAAGTTACTGGATGGGCAATCCGGTCTCTCCATGGCAGGGACCCCGACAACTGGGCACCGGTGAAAAACGATCAGCAAAAACTGAGTCAGCGAAGAAGAGCGCTAAGAGGGGATCTGCAGGGAACTGATGAGTGTGGTAGAGAGTCTCGACCCCTACACCCCCGGTCACGGTAGCGCTGATTATCAGGTCGCCCACTACGAGTTGGATTTGGACTGCCGACTGGCGAGCAATCGGCTGATCGCCAAGGCGGTTATCTCGGCGACCTCACGGGTCAAGCTGAAAACACTGCGCTTCAGCCTGGCTGGGCTCAAGGTCGGCAAGGTTTCGGTGAAAAGCGGTGGTAAGAATCTCAAAATCGCCAAATATTCGCATCGCGCCGAGCAATTGCTGATCGAACTGGCCGAACCACTCAGTAAAGACAAGAAGTTCAGCACCGAAATTCGTTACGAAGGAAACCCGGCTCCCACCATCGGTCTCTGGGGCGATGTTGGTTGGGAAGAATTGGCCGATGGCGTGCTGGTCGCCGGCCAGCCCACCGGTGCACCCAGCTGGTTTCCCTGCAACGATCATCCGAGTCAGAAAGCCAGCTACCGAATCACGATCAGCACCGACGCGAATTATCGCCCGGTCTGCAATGGCACCCTGATTTCGCGCACCACCAAAGCCAGTCGGGAAACCTGGGTTTATGAGCAGCCCGAGCCAATGGCGAGCTACCTAGCCACAGTGCAAATCGGGCGCTACGAATTGCTGCCATTGGAGGACCAGCCCCGGGGTAGCCATCGGGCCGAGCAGGCTGCCCAGGCGGAGTCGCCGGTGCCGCTGGCGATCGCCGTGCCAGCCTCGCTGCGGGCCACCGCATTGCGCGGGCTGGCTCAACAGCGCGCCATGATGGACACCTTCGAGTACTGTTTCGGCCGCTATCCCTTCGCCGCTTACACCGTGGTGATCACCGAGGACGAGCTAGACATTCCATTGGAGGCGCAGTCGCTGTCGATCATCGGCCGGAATCACTTGGACCTGAGTTGGGAAGCGCAGCGGCTAGTGGCGCACGAACTCTCTCACCAGTGGTTCGGCAACTCGCTCACGCTGGCGCGCTGGGAAGACATTTGGCTGCACGAGGGCTTCGCTTGTTACGCCGAGTGGATCTGGTCGGAGGCTTCTGGCACCATGCCGATCGAGCGCCGGGCCGGACTGGCCCATCGGATGCTCGCCGGGCAGCCGCAGGACCTGGTGATTGGCGCCCCCGGGCCTGAGCTCATGTTCGATGACCGGGTCTATAAGCGCGGCGCTTTGGCGGTGCACGCGCTACGGCAGGCCGTCGGCGAGCAAAATTTCTTCCCGCTGTTGCGGGAGTGGAACTCGCGCTTCCGGCATGGCTCGGTGCGGACCGCTGATCTGCTGGCCCTGGCCGAGGAAATGGTTCCAGGTTGCCAGGCTGCCTCAGTTTTGCAGCCATGGTTGTACCAGGCTGAGTTGCCCGCCAAGGCACCGCAGGGCGCCTAAGCCAGGCTAGGCAGCTAAGGCAGCACCGCCAGCGCCACCGCGAACCCGGTTGGCAGACTAAGCTGCTCGGCGTCGATATCGAGTAGCCCATTCGAGTCAGAGTCAAGGTCGGCGGGGCGCTGCCGCAAACCGGTCCCCCAGGCCTTCACTAAAGCTTCTTTACGCGCCCAGCAACGGGCCCGGAAGGCGTCCTGTTCGCTGCTTGGCAAGGCGGCCAAGGCGCCACGTTCCTGAGCGTTCAAAACGCTCGCGTCGAAACCTTCAAAGCTCACCGCTGCGATACGTTCCAGATCGACGCCCAACTTCACGATTCTGCGCGAAAGCGCCAGTAGCACCCAATTCTCTCGAGAGCTGCTGCTCAGCGCTAGATGGATTGGCTGGCCTGCCAGCGTGAAGCCAGGCTGACCGTGATCAACCTCGGGGCCTTGGCCGTGATCCGGGCAGCGGTAATTGGGCTCTAGCTCCCTTGGTTCAATACCTAGTTGCGCGCCGACGAACCGGCGCAAGGCGGCGCGTCGAGCGATAAACCGGTGGCGGAGCTGCTTGGTGGCGAACTGATCAGCGCGAGCCCGCTCTGCCGAGCTCAGCCACTCCGCTTGAGGCTCAGCTATTTCGGCATCGCTCTCTGCATCAGTATCAACCGCCAAGATACTGACACCGTCTATCACCAGCACGTTGCCACGAGCCTGTGCTGTCGCCTGGCCTGTGCCCCTGGCCTACTGCGTGGCCTGTTCACCCGGCATTCACCTTCCGTGGCAGCGTGGTTCATGGACTCAGCTTACGGTCAAACAGTGACTGATTTGAAGCTAGCATTGCCCGGTTTCAGCGTGCTGGACACCGATGACGACGATCCGGTGCTGATCGACCAGGACGGCAAAGCCGTCGATACTTGGCGTGAGGGTTACCCCTATGCTGAGCGGCTCTCCCGGGATGTCTACGAGCTAGAGAAACGGCTGCTGCAGATCGAGTTGCTCAAGCTGCAGAACTGGGTGAAAAGCTCTGGGCAGCGAATCATTCTGCTCTTCGAGGGGCGCGATGCCGCAGGCAAGGGCGGCACCATTAAGCGTTTCACCGAGCACCTGAACCCGCGTGGCTGCCGAGTGGTCGCCCTAGAAAAACCGAGCGAACGCGAGCAGAGCCAGTGGTACTTCCAGCGCTATGTCCAGCACTTACCCTCGGCGGGCGAAATAGTGCTCTTCGACCGTTCCTGGTACTCCCGCGCCGGGGTGGAGCGAGTGATGGGTTTTTGCACCGAGGCGCAATACGGCGAGTTCCTCAAACAAGCCCCAGCCTTTGAGAAGATGCTGGTCAATGACGGCATGGAGGTAGTGAAGTTCTGGTTCTCGGTGTCCCGGTCCGAGCAGCTGACCCGCTTCACCATTCGCCAGGTCGATCCGGTGCGGCAGTGGAAGCTCTCTCCGATGGACCTCGCCTCACTGGACAAGTGGGAGGCATACACCGCGGCCAAGGAGGCGATGTTCCGCAAAACCGACACCCGGCACGCACCGTGGACAGTGGTGAAGAGCAACGATAAGAAGCGAGCCCGGTTGGAAGCGATGCGCCATGTGCTGGCCCGCTTCGACTATCCGGAAAAGGACCATGACTTAGTTGGCGTTCCGGATCGGCTGATTGTCGGCGCAGCCGCCGAACTCTTCGACTCCAACGACCCCAACCTGTTCTAAGCCGTCCCACCGCAGCGCCCCACCACCGCCGCCACCCCCTCTACGCTGAGTTCGTGGTTGCCTCTCGGATTCGCTAGTAATTACTGGCGAATCCGAGACTTAACCACGAACTCAGCGCAAGGACGAAAGCCTCGACGGCTAGCGCAGTACGGCACCGAAGGCTTCGGCGGCGGCCGCAACGGCTGCTTCCCGAGCTTCGGAGGCTTCTTCTGCGGTCAGCGTGCGGTCGTCGGCGCGGAAACGCAGCCCGAAAGCGAGCGACTTCTTACCGGCCGGGATGCCGGTGCCCCGGTAATCGTCAAACAAGGCAACGTGCTCAAGCAACTCACCAGCTCCGGAACGCAATACCTCAAGCAAGTCACCAGCTGGCACCTCCGCAGCCACCAAAAGCGCAACATCCTGGGTGGCGACTGGGTAACCGGAGATCGGCTTTGCCACAATCACATCGGCCGCTGCGGCGAATAGCTCATCCGCGTTCAATTCCACCGCGACCGTGCGCACCGGCAGGTCAAGCTCGGCGATCAGCTTGGGATGCAGCTCCCCGGCGACGCCGATCACCGCACCATCGCGCAGGCTGAGCTGTGCGGTGCGTCCGGGGTGGAAAGCCTGATGCTGGCCCTGGCTCACCACCACTTCAACACCCAGTACGTCGCCAGCGAGCCGGGCCAGATCGACGGCGTCGGCCCAGTCCCAGGCCCGGCCCGTGTGATCGTTACCAGCCAGTACTGCGGCAAGCTGGAAGGGCTGCTCAGGCACACCTTCGTACAGCGCGTCGAGTACCTCATCGCTCGGCCGTTCACCCAGCGGTGGGATCGAGCTAGTGCCCATCGTCTCCGAGGGCAGGAAGATCGAGCCGGTTTCGAAAAGTTGCAAGTCCCGGAAGCCCCGCGAAATATTCCGCTTCGCCACCTCGATCAACCCGGGCAGCACCGAGGTACGCAGATACCCGAACTCCTCGCTCAACGGGTTCGCCAGTTTGATCGATCCCTCACTAGTGCCGAAGGTTTGATTGGAGACCAGCGAGACGAAGGGATAGGAGTAAACCTCCACCAATCCGGCGTCAGCAAAGGCTTGCAGCAGCCGACGGCGTTGCTGCTGCACCCGGGTCAAGCCGCGGCCTGGAGGAGCCACCGGCAACACCGAAGGAATTTTGTGGTAGCCGACCAGTCGAGCGATTTCCTCGGTCAGATCGTCCTTGGTCTCCAGATCGGGGCGCCAGCTCGGCGGCGTGACCAGGTAGCCGGTCTCGACGCTCTGCACGCTGCCGCCAATATCCTGTAGCGCTTTGGTGATCTGTTCCTGGCTGAAGTCAATGCCGACTCGAGCAGCCGGGTAGTCGGCCGCTAGCTCGATCAGCGGCGCCGCGGGTTCGGTGCCAATATCGGTGCCGTGCGGATCGACCACACCGCCAGCCAACTCGACCAGCAGGTCGACGGCACGCTGGGCAGCAATGTCAGCGACTCGCCAGTCCACGCCGCGCTCAAAGCGCTTCGAGGCCTCGGACGGCAACTTATGACGGCGTCGGCTACGACCAATCGAAACCTCTTCGAAATGCGCTGCCTCGATCAGCACATTTCGGGTGCTGGAGCTAACCTCGGTGCTGCCACCACCCATCACCCCGGCAATGCCGATCGGGCCGGAGTCATCGGTGATCAACAGATCCTCGGCGCTCAGCGTGCGCTCCTTCTCGTCCAGCGTGGTGATCTTCTCGCCGTCGACGGCGCGACGCACCACGATCGGGCCAGCCAGCTTATCGGCGTCGTAGAAGTGCAGCGGTTGGCCAAGCTCCCACATCACGTAATTGGAAATATCAACCGGCAGCGAGATCGAGCGGATACCGGCCAGCCGCAAGCGCGAAACCATCCACTGCGGCGAGGGCACGCCCGGGTCGATGTCACGCACGATGCGGGCCACGAAGCGATCCGCGCCGGGCTTGCCGTGGATCGGAGCAGCGTCTTCAATCCGCACCGGGTAACCCTGCCCATCGGAACTCGGCACCGCGGGCAGCGTGGCCGGATCGGTGAACTCGGTGCCGGTGGCGTGCGCATATTCACGGGCGATGCCGCGAATCGAGAAGGCGTAGCCGCGGTCCGGGGTGACATTGATTTCCGCTGCCTGATCGCTCAGGCCGAGCAGATCGTACACTGAGGTGCCCAGCTCAGGGTCCAGGCCCAAAGTGGAAAGCACCACGATGCCGTCGTGGTCCTGGCCGATTCCGAGTTCACGCGAGGAGGCGATCATGCCGGCGGAGACATGGCCGTAGGTCTTTCGTGGCGAAATCCTAAAATCGCCGGGTAGCACCGCACCGGGCAGCGTGACGATGACCTTGTCACCTTCCACGAAATTATGCGCACCACAGACAATGCCCTGCACGCCGTCGGGCGAGATCCCTTCGCCCTCGAGGGTCTGAGTGGCGCCTTCGGGCACCACCCGGACCTGGCACCAGTTAATAGTTTTGCCGTTGCTCTGCGGCTCTTTCACCAGCGAGAGCACCTGGCCGACCACGATCGGGCCTGACAGAGCATCGCTGGGCCGGTGCACTGCTTCTTCTTCCAAGCCGACCTTGACCAGCTCGGCCATCACGTCTTCGGCGCTCGCCTCCGCCGGCACTGCGGCAAATTCACGCAGCCATGTCAAAGGAATACGCATTAGATCTCCATCCCGAAATGCTCGCTGAAACGTACATCGCCTTCGATCATGTCGCGCATATCGGAGACTTCATTGCGGAACATCAGGGTCCGCTCAATGCCCATGCCGAAGGCAAAGCCGGAGTATTCCTCCGGGTCAATACCGGCCGCCCGCAGCACATTGGGGTTGACCATGCCGCAGCCACCCCATTCGATCCACTGTGGGCCGCCCTTAGCGCCCGGATGCCAAATATCCAGCTCCGCGGAAGGCTCGGTGAAGGGGAAATAGTTTGGCCGCAAGCGGATCTGGGCTTCCTCGCCAAACATCTGCCGGGCAAAGTGTTCCAGGGTTCCGCGCAAGTTCGCCATCGAAAGGTTCTTATCGATCGCCAGGCCCTCAAATTGGTGGAACACCGGGGTGTGAGTGGCATCGAGTTCGTCGGTCCGGAAGGTCTTACCCGGGCACAGCACGTAGATCGGCAGCTCGCGCTCCAGCATGGACCGCACCTGCACTGGAGAGGTGTGGGTGCGCAGCAGTAGGTGAGCTTCTGGCGGCTCTACGAAGAAGGTGTCCTGCAGTTCTCGCGCCGGGTGGTCCGGCTTGAAATTCAGCGCGTCGAAGTTGAACCACTCCGATTCTAGCTCCGGTCCCTCGGCAATTTCCCAGCCCATTCCGACGAAGATATCGGCGACCCGTTCTTGCAGGGTGGAGAGCGGATGCCGAGCACCGGCCTGACGACGGCGGGGCGCGGCAGTGACGTCAACAGTCTCTTCGACCAAGATCCGCTCGGCAGCCTCCGCTTCGAGCACCTCGGTGCGCTCGGCGAGCGCCTTGTTCACCGCGCCACGGGAGGCACCCATCAGCTTGCCCGCGGTTGCCTTCAACTCATTGGGCAGGCCCTTAATGCCACGGTTGGCCAGGCTGAGCGGAGATTTCTCGCCGGTGTGCGCCAGCCGAGCCGATTTGAGCTGTTCCAAATCAGCGGCGGCGGCGATGTCCGTCAGCGCGCTCTGCACCGCGGCGTCGAGGGCTGCCTGGTCGGTGGGGTCGGGGACATGGGGGATGTTGCCATCCACTTGTTCGGTCATAAAAAGTACCTTGCGAGTTCAAATTGCTTGATTGGGAGCGGGGCTACGAAAGAACGCCTCAACCAGTCTATGCAATAGCATCGTTTTATGACGGCATTCGTCCGGGCCAGACGGCTCGCGAACCTGGTGAATTTGAGCACGCCGCTGGGGCTGTTGATTGCGGCGGTCAGTAAAACACCGCTGCAAAAGGGCGTTCATGGCCTCACCTTTGGCACGAATTACCGTCCGGCGCTGCCGCATGCCCGGGCATTCACGGTGGGCAATGTGGTGTTCTTCCGCTCAGCTGAACCGGACGAAGCACTGATCGGGCATGAAGCTAAACACGCCACCCAATATTCACTTTGTTTAGGATTGCCGTTTTTCCCGCTCTATTTCGCTGGCGCGGCCTGGTCCTGGTGGCGCACCGGCGAGGCGGGCTCACGAAATCCATTCGAACGCTGGGCAGGACTGGCCGAAGGCGGCTACCGTGAGAGGGAAACCATTCAGCGTTTTTCTCGGCTCTTCGAGAAACTTCACCGACAGGACAGGACGCAGCTATGGAGACCAGCAACACCGTCACAGTGACCGGCCGGGGCGCAGCAAGCCAGGCTCCCGATACTTTGACCCTCAACATTGGCGTTGAGGTGGTTCGACGCACTCTCACCGGTGCCTATCAAGACGCCGCGCGCTCGATGCAGGCCGTGCAGCGTGCACTGGACGGCCTCGACGTAGCCCGCAAAGACAGCACCACCAGTGGGCTCTCGCTACGGGCCGAAACCAGCTGGCAGGAGGGCCAGGGCAATCTGGTCACCGGCTACAACTGCTCCTGCACGCTGACCGTGCGGCTGTCCTACGAAGATGGCGCCCAGCAAGCCATCGCGGCGATTGTGGAAGCTGGTGGTAATGACGTGCGGCTCAACGGCCTTGAGCCGAGCATCTCCGATCCCGGTGAAGTCGCCGAGCAGGCTCGCACCCTGGCCTGGGCCGATGCGGCCCGTAACGCCGCACATTTCGCGCAGCTTTCCAACCGCCGTCTAGGCCGCGTCCTCAGCATTGAAGAAAACCAGGGCGCCTCCCCTAACCCGCCCCGGATGGCCCGGATGGAGAAAGCGTCCTTCGCGGTCTCGATGCCGATCGAGGCCGGTGAGAGTTCGGTGGGTGCCAGCATTACGGTGACCTGGGAGCTGGTCTAGAGAAATCGAGTGTGCAGATCTACATCTTTTGACGGTGTTTTAAGGTGTAGATCTGCACACTCGACGGCTACTTAGACGGCGATCTCCCGCTTCAAAATCTTCCCGGTCGGGCCCTTGGGCAGCGCCTCGACAATGTGCACTTCGCGCGGGTACTTATAGGCTGCAATCCGTTCCTTAACGAAGTCCCGGATCTCCTCGGCCAACGTCCCGGTGTCCTCGATGCCGGGCTTGAGCGAAACCACGGCAATCACCTCTTCACCATGCACCTCGTCGGCGCGGCCCTTAACCGCGGCCTCGGCCACGGCCGGGTGCTCGTAGAGAACTTCTTCCACTTCGCGAGGGTAGACGTTGTATCCACCGCGCAAGATCATGTCTTTTTTCCGGTCCACGATGAAGAAAACGCCGTCCTCATCCTGCTTAGCCAGATCCCCGGTGAAGAACCAACCGTCCCGGATCGCCGCCTCGGTGGCTTCCGGATTGCGCCAATAACCCTTCATCACATATGGGCCTGCGACGGCGATCTCGCCAACTTCGCCACGCGGCACTTCCTGACCGGTCTCGTCAGCGACCTTGAGTTGAGCGCCCCGCACCACGGTGCCAATCGAACCGGGCTTGCGAATCCCATCGCGCTGGTTGAAGCTGACCACCGGCGAGGTCTCGGAGAGGCCATAACCTTCAAGCACGGTCGCCGCAAAACTCGCCTCGAACTCCTTGAGCACTTCGAGCGGCAATGGTGCCCCACCAGAGACCGCCACCTTGAGCGAAGATACCTCGTAGTTCTGCCGCTCCGGCACCCGCAGCACGGCAATGTGCATGGTGGGTACGCCCATGAAAATCGTCACCCCATCGCGCTGCACGATCTCCAAGGCTTTCACCGGATCGAACTTCGGCAACAGAGTCACCGTCGCTCCGGAGATGATTGCCGCGTTGAGGGCACAGGTTTGGCCAAAAATATGGAAGAACGGTAGCCCGCCGAAAAGCACTTCACCGGGGGCCATGCTGAATAAATCTCGGGACACTTCAGCGTTGCTCAGCAGGTTGGCATGAGTCAGTTCAGCTCCCTTGGGCCGGCCGGTGGTACCCGAGGTGTAAAGGATCACCGCGGTGTCCGAGTCATTGACTGCGGCGACCTCGGTGACTGGTTCGGTCTCGGCCAAAAGCGGCATCAAAGCAGCGTCAATCGGCACCACTGGCACCCCAGCCGCCTCGGCCCCCGGCTGTACTTGCGCCAGCACACCTTCCCAGGCGAAGACCAAGGAAGCTTCGGAGTTCTGCAGGTGATATTCCACTTCCCGGGCCTTGAGCAGTGGATTCAGCGGCACTACTACTGCACCGAACCGCAGCACCCCGTAATAGAGGGCTGGCATCTGCGGGATATTCGGACTGACAATTGCTACCCGATCGCCAGGCCGCAATCCTCTGGCAGCCAGCAAACCTGCAACCTTGGCACTAAAGCCATCGAGCGCAGCATAGCTCACCGTCACATCGTCCAATTTGATGGCTATTGCCTCGGGTTGCTTCGCTGCACTATTAGTGAGAATTGTTGCCAGGTTTGGCATTGCGGTCCCCTTTGACGACAGGGCGTCCGAGCGGGCAGCATCGAACGCGAGCGATTTTTATAAAAGCAATTTACACGCCTCTGTATTTCTATCGTAACGCCCCCGATTGAAAGTTGGTTCCGAGAGCGATAACTATTTTGCACAAGCTGCTCAACGCCACCTGAAGCTCCCGAAGGGACTCCAGCAGCCTTGCAATGTATTCGAATATATGTTCGAATACATTGCATGAGGTGGGATTCTCAACAACCGGGGAAGCTCGACGCGGATTCGAGCGAGCTAGCCTCGGAGGACACGAGCCAGGGCGGCGCAACACAAAGCCCAGCAGCACAGAGCGATGCCTCCGCATTGCCAGTGCAAGCGGCACTGCTGCCGATCAAAGGATTCCTACGCACGGTCAGGGCACCGGAATTCGCTGGCGTCACTTTTCATGAGGTGCTGTCAAAGTCATTATTGAACAAGGTTCCTCCCACCTCCAGCATGCCTTTTCAGTGGACGATTAACCCCTACCGCGGCTGCTCCCACGCCTGTGTTTACTGTTTCGCAAGGAACACTCACACCTATTTGGACTTCAACCCCGGCCTAGACTTCGATTCTCAAGTGGTGGTCAAGGTCAACGCTGTTGAGGTGCTCAAGGCTGAGCTAGCTAAGCCAAGCTGGCAGCACCCTCCGGTGGCCCTCGGAACCAATACCGACCCCTACCAGCGCGCGGAGGGCCGTTACCAGCTAATGCCCGGGATCATCCGGGCATTAGCGGATTCCGGCACCCCTTTTTCCATTTTGACCAAGGGCACTTTGCTCTCCCGAGACATCCCAGTGCTCAAAGATGCGGTGAAAAGAGTCCCGATTGGGATGGGCATCTCGCTCGCCCTCCTTGACGAAGAGCTGGCAAAAATAGTCGAACCCGGCACACCGGCCCCGAAAGCCAGACTGACCCTAGTTTCCCGGCTGCGCGAGGCTGGTTTGCCCTGCGGCGTGATGGCGATGCCGATCTTGCCCTGGCTCAGCGATAGCGATGAAGCGCTCGACTCGCTCTTTGCCGCCCTCTCCGCTGCCGGCGCCAGCGGAGTAACAGCGGGGGCGCTCTACCTCAGATCCGGCACCAGGGAATGGTTCATGGCCTGGTTAGCCAAGAACCATCCAAAACTAGTGGGCAAATATCGCAGGCTCTATGGCGCTGGCTCCTATGCGCCCAAAGAATATCGACAGTGGCTCGCTGCCAAAGTCAACGCCGCCAAGGCACGGCACGGCTTCGCCAAAACACAGGCCTATATGCACCGCACCGTGCTCGGTCCGAGGGAAGAAGAGGCTGACTATCCGGCGGGCAGCCTGCCTCGAATAAGGGCCTCAGCTAAATCACGGATAGTAGAAGCCACTTTGTTCTAATTCACGGACCCCATGCCTAGGGACGTCCCGCTGGCTTGGGCACGAACCGGTCGCCTAAAAACCGCTAACCACTCTTGCGACGAAATTCTCGCTTAGTAGCTGCCGAACCGTGGGCGTGGTCGATTTTCGCACCCTTCGCTGCCTCAACGGTGGCGTGATGTTGCGAATTCTTCCGCTCCAAAGCCTCCCGGAACTTGCGTTTAGTCTCATCGCTGGCGGCAGCGTTTTCCTGATGTTCTTCAGGCTCTGGCACTGTTCTCTCCTCGCTAGACAACTATTGATCACCCCAGTCTGGCACAGCCGGGACTCACTGTGCAGATGCTAGCGATCCACCATCGGCTCAAGATAGGCTCGCATCATGGTGAATCAGCTCAGTACTGTCCGCTTCGAACAAATCGCTCCAGTCTTTCCCGTGGTGGAGCTGGAACGGTCAATCGCGCACTACTCTGCTCTCGGTTTCGATGTGGTCAGATACCAAGGCGACGAGGACTACGCTTACGCCAAGATCGGCAATATTCGAGTTCACCTCTGGCAAGCTCCTGGCATCGACCCCGAGACAAATTTCTCCTCCGCCTTTGTCGAAGTCGACGACGCCGATGCACTGGCTGCGGACTGGAAGAAAGTCTCGGAAGCCTCTGATTTCAACTGCCCCACCAGCCTGCCGGTGGATACCGAGTACGGTCTGCGCGAAGGCGCCCATGTGGACCCGGACGGCAACCTGTTGCGTTTCGCCCATAAAATCGCTGCCTAGTCAGGCTGCCGTTTCGCACTAGCCACTGACTCGATGGCACAACGCCAGTTTATTGCGCTTGCTCAGGATCTAGTTCTCCGATTCGAAGCCCAGCACCCGCAGCAGCTCGGCAACAATCGGCAGATCGGCCGGAATCCACGGCAACTCCAAGAGCGCCACGCCCTCAGTGAGCGGCATCCAGCGCAGTTCGCTATGATCCTCAAGCGGCCGCGGCACCCCGTCCTGCAAGGCGGTGAACCACACCCGCATCACAGCGTTTCCGAGTAGCGGCCAGCCCGCAGGGTCCGCAGCGGCAAGCTCATCGCCCAAGACGACCCTGACCCCCAGCTCTTCTGCGAGTTCCCGATGAACTGCTTGCTCCGGCTTTTCCCCGGGCTCCACCTTGCCGCCGGGAAACTCCCACAGCCCGGCCAGCGAAGCTGGTGCGCTGCGTCGAGCCACCAAGAGCTTGCTCGGGTGACGCAAATCATCCAGAATGGCGGCACCCACGATCAGTTTCGGCATCACCAACCAAGTCTATGGGCGATGATGGAATAGTCGTTCTCTGCCACCCGAAAGAAGCCACATGCAGCAACAGGAATACTCGCCGCGCCGCGTCGCCGGAGCAATCGTTGCGCTGGCAATCGGTGGCTTCGGCATCGGCACCATCGAGTTCGCCATGATGGGGCTTTTGCCAAACATTGCTGAGGGGGTTCGGGTGAGCATTCCGGAGGCAGGAAACCTCATCTCCGCGTACGCCCTGGGGGTGGTTATTGGTGCACCAGTATTGGCCGCCATCGCCGCCAGGCTCCCCCGCAAACAGGTTGTCCTCGGGCTCATGCTGCTCTTCACCGTCGCTAACCTTTCCTCGTATTTCGCCAATGATTTCGGCACCCTCTTGGTGACTCGTTTCCTCTCCGGCCTGCCGCACGGAGCTTATTTCGGCGTAGCTGCCGTGATCGCCGCCTCTTTGGTCGCGCCGACCAAACGTGGCCGAGCCATTTCGATGGTGATGCTCGGACTCTCAATCGCTAATGTGATTGGCGTCCCATTAGCGACCTGGATAGGGCAACAGTGGGGCTGGCGGCTGCTCTTTATCCTGGTAGCAGTGATCGGTGCCATCACGGTGCTGAGCATCTGGTTCGTGGTGCCACAACAGCCCGCACCCCACGATGCCTCGATCCGCTCCGAACTCGGCGCGCTCAAACGACTCCAGGTCTGGTTAGCACTCTTGATCGGCATTGTCGGTTTCGGCGGCTTCTTCGCGACTTACGCCTACATCGCACCGACCATGACCGAAGTAACCGGCCTGCCCGCCGGTCTGCTGCCGCTCGTGGTCGCGCTCTACGGCGTCGGCATGGTAATCGGCAACGTGGTTGGTGGCCGGCTCGCCGATAGGTCGGTGATGGGCAGCATCTACCTGATGATGGGGGTGATCGCCGCCGTGCTGCTGATCTTCACCCTCGCGGTGCATCAGCCCTGGTCGGCGCTACCGATGGTGCTGTTGATCGGCGCCTCGGGGTCGATGTTGGTACCGGCATTACAAACCCGGCTGCTGGACGTCTCCCCCGACGCGCAGTCCCTGGCCTCCTCGATGAACCACTCGGCCCTCAATATTGCCAATGCGCTGGGCGCTTTCCTCGGCGGCCTGGTGATCAGCTGGGGCTTCGGTTATGTCGCGCCAGCCCTGGTTGGCGCGGGCCTCGCGGTGCTGGGACTCGGCATTGCTCTGCTTAGCGGGTGGGCCGACCGTCGGCTGGCTACGGCGCGACCGGAGTAGTCGACGAAGTTTGTTGTGCGGTATAGATGTCCGGCTCAAGATAGATCACCTTAGCAATCGGCACCGCAGCACGCACTCGCTGTTCCGCGTCGTTGATCGCCTTAGCTATCGCCGTCCCGGTCGCGGAGTCAGCCACCGCGATCTTAGCCGCGACCAGCAGCTCCTCGGGACCGAGGTGGAGGGTTTTCAAGTGGATAATTTTATCCACCCCCGGACCGACTAAGGCACCCTCAATAGCTTTCACATGATCAGCCGTCGCGGACTCCCCAAGCAATAGCGATTTAGTCTCAACGGCAAGCACCACTGCGACAGCAACCAGCAACAGACCAATCAAAGCGGTGCCGATAGCGTCCCACATTCCGTCGCCAGTGAGCAGCGTCAGACTCACACCAAAGAGCGCAAAGAGTAGGCCGAGCAGAGCAGCGGCGTCTTCCAGCAGCACTACCGGCAATTCAGGGGCCTTAGCGGTGCGGACAAAGTTCACCCAGCTGCGCTTACCTCGGGTGTGATTGGATTCCTTGATCGCGGTACGGAAGGAAAAACCTTCAAGCACGATGGCCCCCAATAGCACCACCAAGGGAACCCACCACCACGGACCTTCAAAGCCGTGCGGATCATGGAACTTCTCCCAGGCCTCATAGAGAGCGAACAAACCACCGACGCTGAACAGCACAATGGAAACAATAAAAGCGTAGATATAGCGTTCCCGACCATAGCCAAAGGGGTGCTGGGGGCTGGCCTGCTTAGCGGCCCGTTTGCCACCGACCAGCAGCAATAACTGATTTCCGGAATCAGCCACCGAGTGAATCGACTCGGCGAGCATTGACGAAGAACGGGTCAGCAGAAACGCCAAGAACTTGAGTACCGCAATGGCCAAATTGGCGCTGAGCGCCGCAATAATGGCCCGATTTCCGCCTTCGGTGGACATCGCAATTCCTTTTCTTTCGTTGCTGTTACCAGCTATGTACCTGCTAAATACCCGCTACTGCCCGCCATAACCTAGCCCCGGCCGCTGTGCGCGCTGATGTAACGCTACCTTGCCGCCCCGCTCTTCCCAACTGACTCGTTGGCGAAACTCGCTCTCCACCTACATGTTTCCTGTGCCTCAGAGGAGTAAAATCACAGCTACCAGCTCAACCACAGGAGGAGTTATGGGTTTCATTGGATGGATCGTTCTTGGTCTCGTCGTCGGGGCCATCGTCAAAGCTGTGATGCCGGGAAAGGTCGGCGGTGGCTGGATTACCAGCCTGGTGCTTGGCCTCGTAGGTGGCGTCCTGGGCGGCTGGATTGGCAGCCTGCTCTTCAACTCCGGAAAGATGGAATTCTGGAACCTTGGTTCATGGATTTTGGCAATTGTTGGCGGCTTGGTGGTTGCTGGCATTTGGGGGGCCATTACCGGCCGGAAGTCGAACGCTTAGCTAAGCGTTCGAGACAACACTAACCTCTACCCGAACGCTGCCTCAGCTCCGCGAAAGCGGTCACGCTGGGGCAGCGTTTTGCGTTGAGGCGCCAGCTCAAATAAGCGCTACCTCAAACAGGAAGAATTTTAATCAGGAGCGGCGTTGCGCGCGGGCACTCGCGTAGAGGCAGACCGTGGCCGCAGTGCCCAAGTTCAGGCTTTCGGCGGCACCATAGACCGGCACCGCTACCCGATGATCGGCAAGTTCAAGCTCCTGGGTAGAGAGCCCCTGAGCTTCGTTGCCAAAGAGCCACAATGTCGGTGCCTCCAAGGGATAAGCCGCTTCGGGAGTTTCCTGGTCGAAGCTACGAGCCGCCGACTCGTCCTGGAGTTGATCGAGGTTCAGCGCACCGTAACCATCGGCGGCGAGAATCCCAACTCCGGCCTTCCGGAAAGCCTGCGCAGCCTCAGCTGGTTCGACGCCGAGCACCACCGGAAGATGGAACAGCGAACCCACCGTACTACGCACCGTTTTGGGGTTATAAACGTCAACACTTGAGGCACTAAGAATGACAGCATCGGCTCCAGCCGCATCCGCTGCGCGCAGGGCGGTACCAGCATTCCCCGGATCCTGAACTCGACAAAGCATCGCAATCAGCCGTGGTTTAGCTGCCACGACCTCGGCGAGCGGCACATCAATAAATCGACAGACGGCAATGACGCCTTGCGGATTTACGGTGTCGGCCATCGCGGCTAACACCAGTTCGCTGGCGATCCGCAGCTTTCCACTCCCACCCGGCTGAGCTGCCGAACCGGCTAGTAGCTCTGCTAGCTCCGGATAGCGGTCCAAGCACTCCCGGCTGGCATAGACCTCGTCAACGATCGGCTCGCCACCAGCGTTCAGGCAATCTCGATGAGCTTGCAGTGCTTCACGAACGGCTTGCGGTCCTTCGACCAGGAATTGCCTACGCTTGGTACGCGAAGGGCGCCCGGCCAGCTTCGCCACGTCCTTGACCCGATCTGCTCGGGGGTTGGTCATAGCATCCACTGGGGGCGCCCTTCTCGACTCACTAGCTGTGCAGTTGTTAGCTAGTTACTAGTTAGCAACCGGCGCGGAGGTATCCGCGGGCAGCGCGGCCTTAGCCAGCTTCACCAGGCCAGCGAATGCGGCGGCGTCGTTGACAGCCAGTTCCGCGAGCATCCGGCGATCAACCTCAATCTCAGCAGCCTTCAGACCCTGGATCAGACGGTTGTAAGTTAGGCCATTAGCGCGGGATGCAGCGTTGATGCGCTGGATCCAGAGCCGACGGAAGTCGCCCTTGCGCTTGCGACGGTCGCCATAGCTGTAGACGAACGAGTGCAGCAGCTGCTCTTTCGCCTTACGGTACAAGCGCGAACGCTGACCCCGGTAACCTTTGGCGCGTTCAAGAATAACCCGACGCTTCTTATGGGCGTTGACCGCCCGCTTCACACGTGCCACGTGCGTACTCCTTCATGTCGTGCTCCCGTTCCGCTGCGCTCAATGGGCAACGTCGGGATGGTTGTACACCGCCTGGAGGCGGCAGATTGAATGGTTTTAGACGCCCAGCATCTTTTTGATGTTCTTGGCGTCCGCCGGGGAAACGATCTTGTCCGAAGCCAAGCGACGGGTCAGCGTGCTGGGCTTGTGCTCCAGGTAGTGACGGCGGTTGGCCTGCTGACGCTTTAGCTTGCCGCTACCGGTGAGCTTGAAGCGCTTCTTGGCACCACTGTGGGTCTTCATTTTCGGCATCGGAACCGATCTCCTTTATCTGTGTTCTCAGTACGCGGTGCCATTATCGTCGGCACCGGCGAAGCTTGAGTTCTAACTATTCGGTGGAATCTTTGCTATTCCGGCTGGCTGCCGGCTTGGCGGTGCTGCGCGGGGCAGCTGGCTTGGCGGCAGCAGGTTTCGCTGCTGCACTGGGCTTGGCCGCGCTGGGCTTGGCCGCGCTGGGCTTGGCCGCGCTGGGCTTGGCCGCGCTGGGCTTGGCCGCGCTCGGCTTTGCAGCTGACTTAGCGGCAGCAGGCTTAGCGGCAGCTGGCTTTGCTGCTGCAGGTTTTGCTGCTGCACTGGGCTTAGCGGCTGGTTTCGCCACGGGCTTTGCAGCTGGCTTTTCCTCGACAGGCGCCTCAACGACCGCTTCTGACGGCTCAACCGGCGTTGCGGCGTCGCTGCTTTCCGGCTGGCTGCCTTCCGGCGTCTCGCTTTCCGGCTCGACAGCCGCAGCGGCTTCGGTCTGGGACTTCAGTGCCTCAGGCAGCAAATCGCCTAGGCTCTGCGTCATCGGAGCTGAGCCGTCGACGTCAATCCTGGCCTTTGCCTCATTAGCCGCCTTAGCCTCGGCTCGCTGAGCGGCTCGACGAGCCTCTGCTTTAGCCTCGGCCTTGTTCTTCAAGGGGCCAATCACCATGACCATATTGCGACCGTCAATCCGCGGGGTGGACTCCACCACGCCGACCTCGGCCACGTCTTCGGCGAATCGCTGCAACAGTCGAATGCCCATTTCCGGACGCTGCTGCTCGCGACCACGGAACTGGATCATCGCCTTGACCTTATCGCCCGCACCCAAGAAGCGCAGCGCATGACCGGTCTTCGTCTCGTAATCGTGCTTGTCGATCTTAAGGCGGAAGCGGATTTCCTTCAGAACCGTATTAGTCTGGTTCTTCCGGGCCTCGCGCGCCTTGACGGCGGCTTCGTACTTGTACTTACCAAAATCCATAAGTTTAGCGACCGGTGGCTTGGCCATCGGTGCAACCTCTACAAGATCTAGATCCGACTCAGCGGCTAGACGCAGGGCATCCTCAATACGGACAATGCCGACCTGTTCGCCAGCTGGTCCAACCAACCGCACCTCCGGGACGCGGATTCGATCATTGATTCGTGGCTCGCTAATGTGTTACTCCTGATTATGTCTTTTACGGCTAAGACACCGGACATACAGAGAAGGCCTCCGATTGCCGGTGCAATCGAAGGCCTCAAAGATACGACAGAACCAGTGACCTGGACGGTCGACCTATACCTGGTAACTCCGGCTTCTACAGCTATTCGGGTCGACAGGTGGGAGAGAACTCCGCTTGCTAGCCGGTTATCGCCACTAATGCTCCAACGTTCAGTTGGACGCAAAAAAATAACGACTTCCAGCCGGTCTATGACAAGCTTAGCAGTATGAGTACCTCTGAGGATAATCTGGCCCCCGATCAGCAAGCGGCAGTGATCCGCGATATTGCCGAAGTGCCAGCGATTGAAGTCATTAACACCGCCGCCGTGCACCTCATGAGCGCCGCCGCCGTCAAGGTTGGCCTAGCCGAAGGCCCCGAAGCGGAATCCCTCAAGGATCTCGATGAAGCCCGCAAGCTGATCACCGCCCTGGCCGGTTTCGTCACTGCTGCCGCACCCGAAATTGGCAGCCAACACGCTGGACCCTTGCGGGACGGTCTGCGCTCCCTGCAACTCGCCTTCCGTGAAGCGTCCACCCTGCCGGATGCACCCGGCCAAGGGCCCGGGGAGAAATTCACCGGACCAGTCAACTAAACTCTTGCTAGGCTAGGCCTAGCTGTTTGGCCCAATGTCGCATCACGGCATCAAAGTAACTGCGATTGTCCTTGACCGAGCCGACGAAGTGCCCGAATAACTCGAAACTCAGTAAGCCGAAAAGATGGCTCCAGCCAGCGACTCCAATGGCAATTTGATCTCCATCGAGTTCAGCGTCAAAGAGTTCCGAGAGCCTACTCTGCAGGCTATCCCGCTCAGCTGGCCACTGCGCTGCAGCAGAAAACGACGGCGCACTTCGGTCCATCTCAGCCACCGAAATCAATAGTCGGCCGACCTTGGTGGCCGGTTCAACAGTGTCCCTGGGGGCGGCATAGCCAGGCACTGGAGAGCCATAAATCAGCGCATAGCGATGAGGATTTGCCAGCGCCCAGTCCCGACAGCCGTGACAGATCGCCAGGTACTGTTCCAGCGCCGGCTGATCAGTTGCCGCCCGAAGAGCTTGCTCAGCGGCATCGCCGATGTCCTGGTACGCCCTGATGATCAGGGCGGTCAAGAGGGCTTCCGCGCTAGGAAAATATCGATAGATCGCTGACGAAACCATACCTAATTCGCGAGCGATCGCCCGAAGCGAGAGCTCCGAGGCTCCCCGGTCCCGCAGTTGCACCTCGGCCAGTTGCACGATATCGGCAAGCACCTGCTCCCTAGCGCGCGCCCTGGTACCCCGTACCGAGATCTGCTGATTCCGCTGCTCTTCCATCACTCCATTTTGACAGAAAGAGAGCGCTGGTGACAAATGTGAGCGGTGCTCTTGCTTTTCACAATGAAGCAGTCTATTCTCAATTCGAGAGCACTGCTCTCTCAAACCTTTTCATCGCTAACGGAGGCATCATGGCACAACAATTCATACTCGGAGCTGGACTGATCGGCGCTGAACTGGCGCGCCAACTCAGCAGCGCTGGAGATCAGGTCACGGTCGGTAGCCGACGGGGCACTCAGCTCGCGGGCAGCAAAGCGGTGGTCGTCGATGGTTCGGACGGGCAAGCCCTGAGCGAGGCAGTCAAAGGCGCTGAAACTCTTTTCATCTGCACCAACCCGCCGTATCACACCTGGGCCGCGGAATGGCCGCCAATTGGCCGGGCAGCTATTGCCGCCGCCCGCTCAACCGGGGCCCGCTTGGTGTTGATGGGCAACCTCTACCCACATGGCATTCCGAGTGGTCCAATGACTGCGCAGACTCCTTTCCACCCCGAGGACACTAAGGGGCAAATCCGCGCCGATCTCTGGTTGGAGATGTTACATGCTCACGAGCGCGGCGAGATTCAGGCTGCAGAGGTCAGAGCCAGCGACTACTTCGGCCCGGGCGCTGGTGAGAACGCACATTTGGGCGATCGTTTCTTCGGCCCGCTGCTCGCCGGTAAAACAGCGCAGGTAGTGGGGAACCCGGCACTGAAGCACAGCTGGGCTTTTCTTCCGGATATCGCCAGGACTCTGGTGGCCGTGGCTCGGGATGAGGACGCCTTCGGTCGCGCCTGGGTGACCCCGCACGCCAGCCATGACAGCCGCAATAGCATCGCCGATCAGGTCGCCGAGATCTCAGGTCGACGCGGAAAGCTAAGCCCCATCCCAGGCTGGCTGCTCCGTGGCCTGGGTCTCTTCAACCCCAGAATGCGGGAGGTGGCGGCCAGCAGCTATCAGTTCACCCACGAATTCATTGCGGACTCAACTGAAACCGAATCCCGATTCGACCTACCGGCAACACCCTTCGAGCAAGCCTTAGTAACCACGCTTGACTCGATTCGGAGCAACTGAGTCTCGACCCTTTCAGTATGCTTCGACGCTCCCCCGGCGACGCCGCAGCCACTGCGCGCTGAGCCCCACCACAGCGAGCAATGTCGAGATCACCCCGACCGCGGCAAAACCACCCCAGGGACCGACAGCGTCTATCGCCGCCCCGGCGAGCGGCGCCCCAATGGCGCTGCCCAGGGTGATCGCCGAGCCGTACCAGCCCATTGCCTCACCGCGTCGTGCCTCCGGTACTAAATTGGCCACCCACTCAGAACTAGCGGAGAGCACCGGGGCGCACAACAGGCCGGCCGGAATGCTCAGCAGGGCAAGCGCCCAGGTTTCGGTGGCGAAGCCCATTGGCACCGTCAGAAGTGCCATCACGGCCAGCAGCCAGAGCGGGTTCACCTTGCGATGCAGCGAACCGTAAATCAGTCCACCCACGATTGAGGCGGCACACCAGAAGATGAAGACAATGCCGATCTGGGACTGCTGATCATGCTCACGCAGCACCGCAACAATACCGACATCGGTGCCAGTGAGAGTCATCCCCACCCCGACCGAGGCGGCCAGCACCGCCAGCACCGCGATGGTGATCCAGCTCAGTTGTCCTCGAAGTCGTCCCGATAACCGGCTCAGCGGGCTGGTGCCGGTGGAAGAGGTGCTGCTGGCTGCCTCGTTCGGGGCGAGTTCTTCGAAGGACTCCAGCGCATCTTCGACATCGCCCTGGTAACTCCCCGGCTGGCCGCTCCGAGTCGGCGGATTGAACCAAAACAGAAGTAACCCAGCAAGCGAGGACGCTGCCCCGATAATGATCATCGCGGCTACGGTATTCACCGTGGCCAGCGCGACACCCGCGGCGGGGCCGATCATGAAGGTAAGTTCCGCACCGATTGAGTCCAAGGCATAGGCGGTGCGCCGATGCTTGGTAGAAACCATCACGCCGAGTGCTTGGCGCACCACGCTGAAAATCGGCACCGCCAGCGCCCCGCCGATAATGGCCGCAATCAGTAATAATTGGTAGTTCAGGAAAGGCGCAACCGTCCAGACCGTGACCTCACCAATAATTGAGGGCACCATCGCTCGCCGTAGGCCTTTGATATCAACCAACCGGCCACGCCATGGTCCGCCGAAGGCGATGCCCACGGTCACCGCGGCACCAACTCCGCCCGCAGCCGCATAACCCAAGCCCAAGGTATTCACCACGTGCAAGGTAAGTACCACAGCCGAAGCTGAGTGCGGGATTCGGGCCAGCATGGCCACCAAGAGCAACTTACGCAGCGCAGGTACTCTCAGCAGGTGCCCGTACTGTCGAAAATTCACTCCGACCCATCCTCACTTTCAATGCTCTGGATACTTATTTCTAATGAGTCGACCCGCTCGGCGAAGACTTCGTCCGCCGCTAGGCTGCCCTGCACACGACTCAGCAGCTGATTCAGCTGCTGCTCACTCAAGCCGGCTTCGAGCAGGAAGACTAATCGCAATTCCGGTCCGCCACCGCCGCCATTCACTATTGCTCCCCCGGCCGCACCAGCGTTTAGCCTGCTGCGAATGCCGCTGCCGGGCATCATCTCTACACCATGCAAGCGCACCGCAGCTCCGGGTACTGTCGAGTGCTGACCGAACTGTGCCGCCTCGGTAGTCACAATGCCTCGGATTCGCTCGGCTAGTTCAGCATCCTGATAGCTCGGCAACCACTGACGCTGCTGAGCAAGTGCCCACATCGCGGGCCGGCGTACCACGAACGTCAGCTCGGCCGCCGGATCGATCACTAGCAGTTGGGCCTCCTCGGCGACCGCTGAGAGCGCGAGCCGTGGCGCAAAAACCGCCACCGGACGGGCCTGCGGGTGCCAGTTCTGCAAGCGTTCAATGCTGCTGAAGGCCGGCAGCGCGCGACGCCCGTCGGGTGCTGCCAAGCTCACTAACGCCATCTCAGACTCTTTATCGGCGGCGACCCCGTGCGAGCCTGTGGCGGCGGCAGTCAATTCGGCAATAACCGGCACGAATAGACGAGCCTGACTCAGACTCGCAATCACCGCTGATTCATCCCCCAAGCCGTCAGCAAGGGCAGTCAGGGCTGCGCTGAGCATCGGGTCCGCAACACCGTCATCGCCGTCGAACTGGTGATATTCACCGCTTAAATCTCTGCCCTGCCAAGCCCGACCTGCACTATCAGCTGCACCGCCCGCACCCTGCAGTGCGGCTGCGATGTGGGCTGGCAGATCTCGCGAAGGTGAGCCACTCATAGCGGTTGGCGGCGGCCAGCCACCTCAAGCGCTTCGGGCAGCGTGAAGGCGCCAGCGTAAAGCGCCTTACCAACAATCGCACCTTCCAAGCCGAGCGGCACCAGGGTGCGCAGTTGACGCAGATCTTCCAAGCTGGAAATGCCACCGGAAGCCACCACCGGCTTATTGGTTCGTTGCAGCATCTCCCCGAGCAATTCCAGGTTCGGCCCGCGCAGCGTGCCATCCTTGGTCACATCGGTCACCACATAACGTGCGCAGCCCGCGTCTTCGAGCCTGGCCAGCACCTCCCAGAGGTCACCGCCCTCACGGGTCCAGCCACGAGCCGCCAAGGTGGTACCGCGAACGTCAAGACCAACGGCGATTTTGTCACCGAATCGCGCGATTGCACGAGCGGTCCACTCCGGGTCTTCAAGCGCCGCAGTGCCTAAGTTGACCCGCTCAGCCCCCAGCTCCAGGGCGCCTTCCAAGGAGGCGTCGTCACGGATGCCACCGGAGAGCTCGACTTTCACCTGCAAAGCTGAAACCACTTCACGCAGCAACGGCAAGTTCGAGCCACGACCAAAAGCAGCGTCCAGATCCACCAGATGCACCCATTCGGCGCCATCTTGCTGCCAGGCCAGCGCGGCGTCGAGCGGCGCACCGTAAGCAGTCTCACTGCCTGCTTCGCCCTGCACCAGGCGTACTGCCTGGCCATCGGCGACATCTACGGCGGGCAGTAGCTCAAGAATGCTCATCTAGTCAGTCCTTAGTTGGTGAAACGATTAGTAGTCGACGGGCGCCGGTCTAGGAAAGGGTGAAAAGGTAGGCGCCAAGTAGCGCCAAAACGGCCAGCACGCCAAAGGCAATGGGAATCCAACGCGGCGTCTTCTGTTGCCAGAAGGCTATCGCGCCACCGATCAGCAAGCCACCGAGGCCCATCAGCAGAATGGAAACCATTAGCTTGCCTCCGTTCCGTTGGTTGAGCGCTGGGGGCGGCTCTTGGGCAGGGAGTTCACCCAGTTGCGCAATAACCTGGCTCCGGCATCGCCAGACTTTTCGGGGTGGAACTGGGTAGCGCTCAGAGGTCCGTTCTCGACCGCGGCAATGAACTTGCTGCCGTGTTCACTCCAGGTCACCAGCGGCGGCCGCATTTTTGGTTGGCTGACATCGAAATCCCAGTTCTGCACCGCGTAGGAATGCACAAAGTAAAACCGTTCCTGGGCGACGCCTTCAAAGAGCACGCTACCGCTCGGCACCTGGACGGTGTTCCAGCCCATATGGGGCAGCACCTCCGCCGGAAGCTGTTCGACGACGCCAGGCCACTCGGCCATTCCTTCGGTGCGCACCCCGTGCTCCACACCGGCCTCAAAGAGGATCTGCAGGCCCACGCAAATAGCGAGCACCGGACGTCCGCCCGCCACCCGCCTGCCGATCATCCTGATCGCATCGACTTGTTTCAGTTCATCCATTACGGTCTGGAAAGCACCTACTCCGGGTACCACTAAACCATCGGCTTCCAGCACATCGACGGCTTGAGCGCTGAGTTTGACCTCGGCCCCGGCCCGCTCAAGCGATCGCACCGCAGAACGCACGTTCCCCGAGCCGTAGTCCAGAACAGTGACTGTCGGCTTCACAGCAGCCCCTTGGTGGAAGGAACGCCTTCCACCCGAGGGTCTGATTCCACCGCAGCCCGCAAGGCCCGAGCGAAAGCCTTGAACTGTGCCTCAACGATATGATGCGGATCCCGGCCAGCCAGTACCCTCATATGCAAGCAGATCTGGGCATGCAGCGTGATCGCCTCAAAGACATGCCTGGTCAATGAGCCGGTGAAATGACCACCGATCAGGTGATACTCCTGCCCTTCCGGCTCACCGCCGTGCACCAAGTACGGGCGGCCCGAAACGTCAACCACGGCCTGCGCGAGTGCCTCATCCAAAGGCACGGTGGCCTCACCGAAACGGCGGATACCGGCCTTATTGCCCAGCGCGGTGCGCAGAACCTCGCCGAAAGTGATGGCGACGTCCTCAACGGTGTGGTGGACGTCAATATGGGTATCACCGGTGGCCTGCACGGTGAGATCAATCAGCGAATGCTTAGCCAGTGCGGTCAGCATGTGATCGTAAAAGGGCACGCTGGTGCTGATCTGGGAGGCTCCGGTGCCATCGAGGTTCACCTCGACCAGCACCGAAGATTCGGAGGTGCTCCGCTCCAGTCGTGCGGTGCGCGCGGCCAGGGGTTTGCTACTCATCAATGTCCTTTGTTTGCTGATACGTCGCACTGACTATGTCAAGTCTAGGGAATCCGGTCGGCTGATGGGGCTCAGCGTCCTTCCGCTGCGAGTAAGCGCTCCATATTCTCTAGAAAAGCGGTGGTCTCCTGCTCTGTTCCGGCGGTCACTCGCAAACTGCCCGGAATACCGACATCGCGGATAAGCACACCGGCGTCAAGCAGTCCTTGCCATATTTTCCCGGGGTTCTGGACGCCGCTGAAAAAAACGAAATTCGCATCCGAAGGGGCTGGCTGCAGGCCCAGGGCGCGCAGCCCGTCAACAATGCGGTCTCGTTGCCGCTTAATGTCTTCGACATTAGCTTGCAAGGATTCGGAGTGCTCTAATGCGGCTACCGCGGTGGCCTGGGTCAGTGCGGAGAGGTGGTAGGGCAGTCTCACCAAGCGGAGTGCATCGGTGACTTCCGGGGCAGCCGCCAAGTACCCTAGCCTGGCCCCGGCCAAGGCGAAAGCCTTCGACATGGTGCGCGAAACAATCAGCCGTTCACGCCCAGGCAGTAGAGTCAGTGCACTGGGCGTGCCCGGATGGGCGAACTCGGCATAAGCTTCGTCAACTATCACGATGCTTTGCGCGGCTTCGCTCGCCTGATAGACCGCGCGAACCACTTCCAGGTCAAGAGCGGTGCCAGTGGGATTATTGGGTGAGCAAAGAATGACTAGCTGAGGAGCGGCAGCCGCCACTTGCTCAGCGGCAGAGACCGCGCTCAGCGAGAAGTCCGACGCTCGTTCGCCACTGAGATATTCGGTGTTCGTACCACTAGCCAGCAGGGGGTACATCGAATAGGTTGGTGGAAAACTCAGCACCGTGCGAGCTGGGCCGCCGAAAGCTTGCAGAATTTGTTGCAGAACTTCATTGGAGCCATTGGCAGCCCAAATGTTATCGGCGCTCAGGCCATGACCCAGGTAACGGGCCAAGGACTCACGTAACTCGGTGAATTCTCGATCTGGATATCGGTTTAGCTCGGTGAGCGAGCGTTCCACCGCTCGCATAATGGCCCTTCGAGCATCACTCGGCACCCCATGGGTGTTCTCATTGACATTTAGTAGCACCGGAGCGTCGAGCTGGGGGGCTCCATAGGGTTTGAGGCCGCGCAGGTTATCTCGTAACGGCAGGCGCGCTAGCCGTTCAAGACGTGCTGCTTGGGTTTCTTGACTCACTTCTCGATTTTAAGCCCAGTGCGCCAGGAAGCTAATCGAGACCGTCACAGAAGTGTCAGAACTCACTTTCGCAGTGCTTCGTCATTGCGGGTCTCGTCATTGTGGGCCGGACCGATCTACCAATGCCGGGAGGATCCAGATGACAGCGCAATTAGCGAGCTGACGAATTAGTGAATCAATGAATTAGTGAGTCGGCACGAAGATTTGCTGGCCTGGCTGTAGCACTGAGGTCTTCAAGTCATTGAGCTGCACGATCTCGGCGACCACATCACGAGGGTCGCGGTTGCTGCTATTAGCGGCAGCGATTGACCAGATGGACTCCCCGGCCTGCACGGTGACCTGAGTCGCACCGGCGCCAGTTGTACCAGTTGCAGCCTGCGCCGAGGAAGTGACGATTCCCACCAGTACCAAGGCGGCCACCGCAAGTAACATCAACGGCAGGCCGAGCAATAAAAACCGACCGCGTCGAGTCAGCTTTAGGCCCGAGGAGGTAACTCGAGCTGCTTTACGGTGGGACTTAAGAGTGATTGTTGACATTGCACTGCCAGCTACGATTCCGCTTGCCATTGCCCTGCCCTTTCTTTCGTTGTTTCGAAAACCTTCTACTCTTTGAGCCAAACCAGCTTCGAGTAGAACATGTTTTCGAATTTGCTTCTTCATTTTTAGCACGAATGATCGATGGTTGCCAAGACTCGCTAGAACATATGTTTGAAATATCTCGGCCACTCGCCTAGCCTTGAGCCAGATTCAAGTGGTGTTTCGCGTTCGATGCTGTTCATGAATTGAGTCCATCATCGAGCACCGACAGTATTGCTGGATTGCTGGCAGACCCCGGGAAAACCCGGCCAAACAGCGATGCTGCAAGCGTGAAAGGACTTACCGATGACAGATCACTCAGCGGATGCAATGGAGCAGCCGGACCGTGGGCTGGTTCGCCGTAGCGGGTTGAAAGGCCTTTCAATGCGGCAGAAGAAGATTCTGGAATGTATCCAGCGTTCCATCACCAGCAATGGCTACCCGCCGTCGATGCGTGAGATCGGTGATGTGGTTGGCTTGGCGAGTCTCTCTAGCGTCACGCATCAGCTCTCCCAATTGGAGAAGCAGGGGTATTTGCGTCGCGATCCGAAGCGACCGCGCGCCATGGAGGTACTGATTCCCCTCACCCTGGGCGATGAAGACACCGAAATCGAGGGTGTTGCGGACACCGCGAAGCTGCGTAGCGCCAGCGGTCTCAACGTTGCTCAGCTGGCTAGCGCGCAAGACACCGCGATGGTTCCGTTGGTCGGTCGGATCGCCGCGGGTGGCCCGATCCTGGCCGACCAGGTAGTCGAGGACGTGATGCCACTGCCTCGACAGTTGGTCGGACACGGCGAATTGTTCATGCTCAAAGTGGTCGGCGACTCGATGATCGATGCAGCTATTTGCGATGGCGACTGGGTAGTGGTGCGCCGGCAGAATGACGCGGTGAACGGCGATATCGTGGCCGCGCTACTTGATGATGAATCGACCGTAAAAACTTTCCGGCAGCGCGACGGTCACACTTGGCTGCTACCGCAAAACACCCAGTATGAGCCTATTCTCGGCGATCACGCCACCATTATGGGCAAGGTCGTCACCGTGCTGCGGGCACTCTAAAGCTTCGATTTGTCACGCCTAGACTGAACCAGGTTGGCTTAAGCTTTCGAAGCCAGCCGTTGCAAAGCGGCTATTGCGACCTTCCGATCAGTTGTCGCCCAAAAAGGAGGCAAGGCGGCGCGCAGAAAACCGCCATAGCGGGCGGTGGCAAGTCGTGAATCTAGCACGGCCACCACACCCCGGTCCGCTGAAGAGCGAATCAACCGCCCCGCCCCTTGCGCCAGCTTGATCGCCGCCTGGGTTGCGGAAACGCTCATAAATCCATTGCCGCCAGACCGAGCCACCGCGCGAGTTCGCGCTGTCATGAGCGGATCATCGGGACGCGGGAACGGGATCCGGTCAATCACCACCATACGACAAGATGAGCCCTGCACATCAACACCTTGCCACAGTGACATAGTCCCGAAGAGGCAGGTATCTGGCTCAGCTTCGAACTGTTTAATGAGCGCCGCCATTGATGATTCGCCCTGACACAAAATGCTCAAATCCAAGCGGGAACGCAGCTCGTCCGCCGCGTCTTCGGCGGCTCGTCGCGAGGAGAAGAGACAAAGCGCACCACCGCCAGAAGCTTTGAGGAGCGCTTCGAGTTCGTTGAGTTGCTCTGGTGAATTACCACGACCGGGTTTCTCAAGATGTGCTGCCACGTAAAGCATGCCCTGTTTGGTGTAGTCGAAAGGACTGCCGACATCGGCTCCGGTCCAGCTGGGCGCCCCAGCGCCCAGCAAGCCCAATCCAGCGGCGGTAGGCTCAAACGCAGCCCCGATAGCCAACGTGGCCGAGGTCAGAATAGCTGTGTGCTCGGCGAAAAGGCCGTCCCGCAATTTCATTGCTACGCTCAGCGGAGCGATATTCAAGACAGCAGGGGCGGTGGGATCAGCCGCAGCATAGCCTTTTTGCGGGTCAAAAACTCCCGGCCTGGACAGCCAAACCACCTCACCGGACTCGGCCGAGGCAAGCAAACGCTCGGACAATTCCAAGATGACCAGCAAACGTGATCTGGCCATCTGACGGCCACCGTCGGCCACTTGCGAGGAATCACCTTTTGAATCGGAAAGCGCCACTCGCGCGGCTTCGCGGACCATGGAAACTGCCTCGGCCTGCTGCTCATTAA
The DNA here is from genome assembly GCF_000950575.1 of Psychromicrobium lacuslunae. Taxonomy (NCBI): domain Bacteria; kingdom Bacillati; phylum Actinomycetota; class Actinomycetes; order Micrococcales; family Micrococcaceae; genus Psychromicrobium; species Psychromicrobium lacuslunae. The sequence goes on along the minus strand of NZ_CP011005.1, from coordinate 405,938 downwards.
TTCCCTCCGGCAACCAGCCTTCAGCGACGCCGCTCAACACCGCTTCCAGCGCGGCGGCGGCAGCATTCAGGTCATCGACACTAATTGCGGTGTGCTTACGGGCCGCACTCGCCGCAATGTTGACCATCGTCGCCGAGAGTTGACCGGTCACTGCCCCGGTGACCCGATCAGCTAACTCGTGTGCTTCGTCCACCACCACAACGTCGTACTCTGGCAGCACCGCCAGCCCCTCAAAGGCACTAATCGCCAGCATCGCATGATTGGTTACCACCAGATCGGCGGTTGCGCCGCGCGCCCGGGCCAGCTCGCTAAAGCATTCGGTGGCCACCGGGCACTTCTGCGAGCCCAAGCACTCCACCGCGGTGACCGAAACCTGCCGCCAGGCCCGATCAGTCACCCCCGGATTCAGCTCGTCCCGATCGCCGGTGCTAGTTTCCTCGGCCCAATCACGAAGCCGCACTACCTCTCGGCCCAGAGCCGTGCTGGGTCCGGTACCGGGTAGGTGCATGACCGCGGTGTCCTCACCGAGCGCAAAGAGCTGCCCCTCTTGCGGTTCATCGGTGGGAAAACCACCCGAAACCTTGTGCTTGCAAAGATAGTTGCCACGCCCTTTGACCAGCGCCACATCAATCTTGCGACCCAGCTCAGGCTCAATCGCGGCCAGCAGCCTGGGCAGATCACGGCCAACGATTTGCGCCTGCAAGGCCAAGGTGGCGGTAGCCACCAACGATGGCCGGTCGCTTTCCAGAGCATGCACGATCAACGGAATCAGATAAGCCAACGACTTTCCGGTTCCAGTCCCGGCCTGGACCAGCAAATGGTCGCCCGATTCAATCGAGCGAACCACTTGCCGGACCATCTCGTGTTGCCCAGGACGTTGCTGCCCGCCCATCGCGGCCACTGCGGCATCGAGCAAGCTGAGCGCTAGCTCTTCTTTGCTGGTCGTTGAGGCTGCCTCTAGCTGTTCAGTCATGCGGCAGGCTGTGGTCCTTCCCGGAATGGTGCGAGTTCGGCGGCGAGGCCCTCGCGAACCTTGACCCGCAACCAGGTCCCAGTCTCCCGATGCTCCTGCGAAAGAATATCCGCGTCCGATTGGTGCAGCTTATTCACCAGATCACCACGATCGTAAGGAATCAACAGCTCCAGCTGCACATTCGGCCGTGGAATAGAGCTACTGATCTGCTCCATCAACTCGGTCATTCCAGCGCCGGTGCGCGCTGACACCAAAACGGAACGAGGTTCCCGCAGCCGGAGCCGTTCGATCACTTCCGGATCGGCCGCATCGGCCTTGTTCAGCACAATGATCTCCGGGATATTTCTGGCATCGACCTCGGAGAAGACGGCCCGCACCGCAGCGATCTGGCCTTCCGGATCCGGGTGCGAAACATCAACCACATGCAGGATGAGATCAGCGTCGGCCACTTCCTCAAGGGTGGATCGGAATGCCTCGACCAACTGAGTTGGCAACGACCTGACGAAACCGACGGTATCGGCTAGCGTGAAGCCAATGCCGTCCGGCGTGCTCGCCTTACGCACGGTCGGGTCAAGGGTGGCGAACAACGCGTTTTCCACCAGCACCCCGGCCTGGGTGAGACGATTCAGAATCGAGGACTTACCGGCGTTGGTGTACCCGGCGATGGCAACCGAAGGAATCTCGGTACGACGACGGTTGGCTCGCTTGGTCTCCCGGGCGGGCTTCATCGCCGCAATTTCACGGCGCAGCTTGGCCATTCTGGTGCGAATCCGGCGTCGATCAAGTTCGATCTTCGTTTCGCCCGGTCCGCGAGATCCCATTCCGGCACCCGCGCCACCCACCTGACCGCCAGCCTGCCGGGACATCGACTCACCCCAGCCGCGCAGGCGCGGCAGCAGGTACTCCAACTGCGCTAGTTCAACTTGAGCCTTGCCTTCACGAGATTTCGCATGCTGCGCGAAGATATCCAGGATCAAGGCAGTTCGGTCAATCACCTTGACCTTGACAATGTCTTCCAGTCCACGCCGCTGCGACGGGGCCAGCTCGGCATCGACCACGACGGTATCGGCTCCGGTTGCCATCACCACATCTTTGAGTTCGAGAGCCTTTCCGGAACCCAGGAATGTCCCAGGGTCTGGCTTCATCCGACGTTGCACCAGACCGTCGAGCACTTCGGAACCAGCGGTCTCGGCAAGTGCGGCAAGCTCACGCAAGGAGTTCTCGGCATCGGCCAAGGTACCCTCACTCCACAGCCCAGCGAGCACCACCCGCTCCAGCCGGAGCTGACGGTATTCCACCTCGGTGACGTCCTCGAGTTCGGTGGAAAGCCCCGCTACTCGGCGCAAGGCACGGCGTTCTTGCAGGTCTTCCTGCTCGCCGTCGTACTCGCCGTGCTCTCGGCCAGAATCGCTCAGCGCCTGAGCGCGGCTAGCTAATACACCGTGCTCAGCGGGTTCGACGCCTGAGTCCTTGGCCAGGATTCTATCGATCACGGCTTGAATCTCGGCCGGTGACATATCCGCTCCGGCTTGATGATCGGCATTATTCTGAGTGGTCATTTTCTCCTTTGTGGAACTGAGGCTTCTATCGTAGTCTGGGCTGCTGACAGCCTGCTGATTGGCATTGTTTTTCCGCGCCGTGGCGGAGTGCTGCTGATCGGTCAAAAGGACCTCCTCAGGTAACGGCGGCAATGATGCACGCGATTGAATTCTTCTCGTAGCTGGGGTTCGTGATGGAGTTCGGCATGCAAGAAACCCGCTCGCAGGCGAAGCCCTGGCGGAGTGCTGATTCGTTCACCAGCAGCTTCACCCTGGTAGTAAACATGCAGGTATTCGGTGTCCACTTCGAATCCTTGCTGCCGGTACCAGCGATTGGCAGGTTCATCCTCGCGAGTCCAGGCGTCAATCTCTTGTACCGAGTCCGGAAGCAGCTCAATGGCACGCTGCCAGAGAGCTGTGGCGATACCGTGACGGGCGTAATCCGGATGGACCGCGATGGTGTCAATGGTCGCCAACTCAGTAAAGATTTCCAGATCCAGTAAGCCGAGAACTTGGCTGCCTGTCTGAGTGTCGACGGCGACTAATTCGAGGGCCGGATTGACGAAACTGGTCTTAGCGGTTTTGACGTCATCGAAGTAGCTGCTGCCGAGAAAGCTCAGCACTCGGCAGCGCAGCCAACTTGGCTCATCGCTGGGCGAATAATGACGAATGGAGATATTTGTATTGGTTTTAGATGAAAAAGACATGCATTCCTCAAAGGGTGAAGACGAGTACGCAACAGCGTCAGGACTCGAATCTATGGCTCAACCGCGCAATAACGCGGGAGCTACCTTTAAAGAAAAATCTTCACCGTATAACTATAGCAGATCTATTTGGGATTCCTTACTCCTCGGCAATCCGCTGAGGGCGCGGCTCAGTCGCTCAGCGCGAGGTACATCACGTGCAGCCCGACATAGCCGAGTTCAGGATGTCGGAAGGCCGCAGGCACGGTGCCGATCACCTCGAAGCCCAGCGAAGTCCACAACCTGACCGCCACGGTATTGCTCTCCACCACCGCATTGAACTGGATACCTCGAAAACCGGAATCCCGGGCCCATTGCACCACATGCTCACCAAGTGCCCGCCCCACCCCGCGGCCACTATGCTGCGGGTCGACCATGAAACTCCCGGTGGCCAGGTGGTCGCCACGGCCCGCCCGATTTGCTCCCATGATGGCACTGCCAAGCACCGTCTCACCGTCCACCGCCACCACGGTGCGGCCTTGCCCCATCCAGAGTTGCTTAGCTTCCTCTGAACTGAGATTTTCCGGATAGACGTAGCTCTGCCCCGCTGCGACGATGTCGCGGAAGAACGGATAGATCTGATCCCAGTCTTGATCAGTGGCCTGGCGAATAATCACCCAGCTAGTCTAAGCAGCTATTCTTATCGGTGATGTCTTCTCATTACTTCAGCTCCGAACCCACCGCCGCGCATCAGCCCCGAGAATTGCGCGTCACACTGCTCGGTGAGGAGCGCTTACTCGGCACTGATTCGGGGATTTTCAGCCCTGACGGCATCGATAAGGGCACCGCGATCCTACTCAACGAAGCGCCCGTGCCGCCCACGCGAGGCAACCTGCTGGACATTGGCTGCGGCTGGGGGCCGATTGCGCTGAGCTTAGCGCTACTCTCCCCCGAGGCGACGGTGTACGCGGTGGACGTGAACGAACGGGCGCTGGGCCTCACTCGGCAGAATGCGGAACGCCTGGGCTTGAGTAATCTGCATACGGCGCTGCCGGATCAGCTGGACCCCGAACTTCGTTTTGACGCCATCTGGTCGAATCCACCGATTCGAGTGGGCAAAGAAGTACTTCATCAGATCCTGCAGCAATGGTTGCCCCGGTTGTCCCCGGGCGGTAGCGCTTATCTGGTGGTGCAGAAGAACCTCGGCTCCGATTCGCTGCAGCGCTGGTTGACGGAGAGCTTCGCAAGCAGCGGCTTCACGGTCAGTCGTTACACCACCGCGAAATCCTTCCGAATCCTGGAAGTCCAGCGCACCGCAGCCTAAGCCCTTCTTTCCCACCCCGTGAGTTCGCGGTTTTGTCTCGGATTCGCCAGTAATTACTGGCGAATCCGAGACAAAACCGCGAACTCGGCCAAGGTAGAGGTAGAAGGCGAGAGTAGGGGCCGAGGGTCTGCTGGCTACGACTTCGGTTTTTTGGTACTGCTCGGTCGGTTGGCGACCACCGGATAGGCTCCGGTGAAGCCCTCCCGCTCGGCGGCGAGCTCACGGATTCGATGCCGGAACGCAAACCAACCAATGATCAGCAGCGGGATAATGATCACCAGCGATGCCACGGTATAGCTACCAACCGGCCAATCGAGCGCCATCAGCACCAGCACCCCGAAGAGGAATAACAGGGTCAAATACCCGGTGTACGGTGCCCCAAAAAGCCGGAACGACGGCCTGATCAGCAGCCCCTTCTTTGCCCAGGCGGCGAGTCGCATCTGACAGAGCACGATCATCGCCCAGGTGGAGATAATTCCAATGGAAGCCACATTGAGCACAATCTCAAAAGCATCGGAAGGTACAAAGGCGTTCAGCACGACGCCGAGCAAACCAATAAAGGCGGTCAATGCGATGCCGCCATAAGGCACCCCGGCCTTGTTCATTCGGGCGGTAAACTTCGGCGCCGAACCAGCCATTGACATCGACCGCAGAATCCGTCCAGTCGAATACAAGCCAGCATTGAGCGAAGAGAGCGCTGCGGTTAGCACGACTAAGTTCATAATCGCGTCAACGCCCTGCACCCCGATGTGGCTAAAGAAGGTCACGAACGGACTCTCCCCCGCCTTATAGGCGGTGTAGGGCAGCAAGAGCGAGAGCAGCACGAGGGAGCCAACATAGAACACCGCGATCCGGAAGATCACCGTATTGATCGCTTTGGGAATGACCTTGGCTGGGTTCTCAGTTTCACCGGCTGCGGTGCCGATCAGCTCGATTGAGGCATAAGCGAAGACCACGCCTTGCATCACCACAACAGCGGGCAAGATTCCGTTCGGGAAGATCCCTCCGTTATCGGTAATCAGGCTGAATCCGACCTCTTGGCCGGGCACCGGCGTGCCAAAGATGACGAAATACAGGCCGATAACCAAGAAAGCGACCAAAGCCACTACCTTGATCAACGCAAACCAGAACTCCATCTCGCCGAAGACCTTAACCGAAACCAGGTTCAGGCCGAGCACAATCACCAATGCCGCCAGCGCGTAGACCCATTGCGGTACATCTGAGATCGGCTGCCAGTACTTGCCGAAGAAGCCCATGTAGAGGGCGATCGCGGTAGAATCCACAATCGAAGTCATCGCCCAGTTCAGCCAGTACAACCAGCCGCTGACAAAGGCAGCTTTCTCGCCAAAGAACTCTCGGGCATAGGAGACAAAGGAACCTGAGGACGGCCGATGCAAAACCAATTCGCCCAGCGCCCGCAAAATGATGAAGGCGAAGAAGCCGCAGACTGCATAGCAGAGCACCAGAGCTGGACCAGCGCTGGCCAAGCGTCCTCCGGCCCCCATGAACAAGCCGGTACCGATCGCGCCGCCGATCGCAATCATCTGGATTTGGCGGTTTTTCAGGCCCTTATGGTAGCCAGCGTCCTCAACGTGGAGTTCGGACTCCGAAGGGTGACCAGGAAGATGAGCGACATTGCCAATCGCTTCCTTGCCCCCGACAGTTGTAGTGGACGCGCCTTTTTCTTCTGACATTCGGTGAGTTCCTTCCGACACAAATCGTCAAAGGCACAGATTACCCCAAGAAAAAGGGAGCAAGCTCAGAGGAGCGCTCAGATGAACGTGCCGTTCGCGACGATGACGGCTGGCCCGGAGAGTCGAATATGCTCTTTCCCATCCGCTCCGATGAAGAAAGTGACCTGCAACTGACCGCCCGGAACGTTGACTTGCCAGTCATTCGGCGCACCCTCCCCAGCCCAGAATCGGGTGGCCAAAGCGGCAGCGCAGGCGCCGGTGCCACAGGAGTATGTTTCGCCGGAGCCGCGTTCGTGCACCCGCATGCTGATAGTCGCTACCCCGTCGGAGACCAGTGGCTCATCCGGCAAAGCGAACTCCACATTGGAGCCGTGCTCAGCAGCCGGCTCGACAATGGGCTCCTTGAAGAGTTCGAGCTCATCTAGTTCGCTACGATTCGCCAGCGCCACAACGGTGTGCGCATTGCCGGTACTAATCGATAGCGCAGGCCGAGCGACTTCCAGGGAGTCTGCGGTGACCAGCGAGTCAACGCCCCGGGCGGCGGCCAGTTCCGGGAAGATAAAATTCCAGACCCCCATATCAACGGCAAAGCCCTGGGCTGTGCGCTCGACCAACTTCACCCCGGCCCTGGTGCCTACCGGCAAGGTCTCACCGAGCTGCAGCGAGATCAGCCCTTCGTCGAGCAAGAATTGCACGAAGACCCTGACGCCATTGCCGCACATCTCAGCGATAGTGCCATCGGAGTTGCGGTAGTCCATGAACCATTCGGCTTCCGGTGCCGTTTCGGTCAGCGCCCGGCCTTCGGCCAGATTGCTTGACTTCACCGCACGGATTACGCCGTCAGCACCGATCCCCAACCGACGGTCGCAGATCGCGACCACGGCGGAAGCGCTGAGTTCTTGCTCCCCTGCTGGATCGGCGATCAAGACAAAGTCGTTGCCGGTGCCATGTCCTTTGGAAAAAACCTGCCCGGACCAGTTGAGCAATTCGGCGTTAATGTTCTCGGGTTGGTTCATACTTCCAGCCTACGACATGGCCAGCTGCGCTGATTGGACTAATTCTCGGGCTCGCGTCGTGAGCCGCGGGTCCGCCCAGTTCAGCCACTGAACACGGGGGTCCGCCCGGAACCAGGTGAGTTGACGGCGGGCGAACTGCCTGGTGGCCACAATGGTGTCTTCAGTAGCCTGCTCTTCGCGGTAGGACGGCTCGTCGAGGTTCCTGAGGAACTGCTGGTAGCCCAGGGCCAATGATGCCGTCTTGGCTTCTCGCAGCCCACGTTCGGCCAGTGCCGCAACTTCGGCGCGCAGCCCCAGTTCAAGCATCTGGTAGACCCTGCGAGCCAACCGTTCATGCAACTCTGCTCGATCACCGTTGAGAGCTAGTTGCAGGCTCGGCTGGAAATACTGACGCTGCGGCATAAAGGAAGAGAATGGTCTGCCGGTCACTTCGAGGACTTCTAGCGCCCTGACGAGCCGCTTATCATCGGAGATCCGAGCGGCTGAGATAGGGTCTGATTCGAGCAATCGCTGCTTTAGCGTCGCCGAACCGTGCGCTGCGAGTTCCGTTTCGAGGCGCTTCCGCACGGCCGGGTCGGTGCCCGGGAAGTCAAGCACATCCAGTGCGGCTCGCACGTAGAGTCCGGAGCCGCCGACCAAGATCGGATGCAGGCCACGGTCTTGAATGTCGGCGATATGTTCTCTGGCCTGTTGCTGAAAGCGGGCAACACTGGCTTCTTGATGGATGTCCAGCACGTCAAGCAAATAATGCGGAATGCCTCGACGTTCCGAGACAGGCAGTTTCGCGGTGCCGATATCCATTCCCCGGTAGAACTGCATTGAGTCAGCGTTAATGATTTCGCCGCCGAGCGACTCGGCTAGCTCCAGGCCCAGCTGAGACTTCCCCGAGCCGGTTGGACCGACAACAGCGATGAGGAGCGGCCGGGGTTCCGCACCGGTTCCACTCACCTGATCGGCAGGCTGGGCATGCCGAGCGACACCGGACCAGCGGCTGCTCCGCTCGCAGCCGCGCCGCTTGGCACACCGCAAGACTCGGCCTGCGCCCGGTCCCAGGCGTCCCCGGCCCGAGAGCGACGGAGCTGGTAAACCGTATCGGGTCCAGGGTCGGCAACCAGGTGGAACGCCGCGGCCTCGGTGACTGTGACGGTGACCAGATCACCGGGTCGTGGCTGTTCGGCACCTTCCGGGACGGTGAAATGAACCAGTCGGGAATCTTGAGAACGTCCTGACAGCCGGTGGGTCTCGGCCGCTTTCTTGCCACTCTCCGCGGTCACAAGTAACTCAACCTGTTGACCGATTTGCTTAGCGTTCTCTTCCGCCGATATCCGGTCCTGCAGGGCGGTCAGCCGTTCATAGCGTTCCTGTACCACCGCTTTCGGCAGTTGGTCTGGTAGCTCGGCCGCCGGGGTGCCCGGGCGTTTGGAGTATTGGAAGGTAAAGGCGGTGGCGAATCTAGATTTCTCCACCACATCAAGGGTGGCTTGGAAATCTTCTTCGGTCTCGCCTGGGAAGCCGACGATAATATCGGTAGAGATTGCGGCCTGTGGAATTCGCTCACGAACTTTCTCTAGGATGCCCAGAAACTTGGTGGAACGGTAGGAACGACGCATATCCTTGAGCACCTTATCGGAGCCGGACTGCAAGGGCATATGTAACTGCGGCATCACATTGGGTGTCTCCGCCATGGCTTCGATCACGTCGTCGGTAAACGCCGCCGGGTGCGGGCTGGTGAATCTGACCCGTTCCAGGCCTGGAATCTCTCCACAAGCCCGCAAAAGTTTGCTGAAGGCCTGGCGATCGCCAAATTCCACGCCGTAAGAGTTCACATTCTGGCCCAGCAGGGTGACTTCGATGGCTCCATCATCAACCAGGGCCTGAATTTCGGCCAGAATATCGCCGGGCCGACGGTCTCTTTCTTTGCCCCGTAGGGACGGCACAATGCAGAAGGTGCAGGTGTTATTACAACCGACCGAAATGGAAACCCAACCGGAATACACCGAGTCCCGCTTGGTGGGCAGGGTGGAGGGAAAAACTTCCAGGGACTCCAGAATCTCCAATTGTGCGTCTTGGTTATGCTTGGCGCGCTCCAGCAGAGTCGGTAATGCACCAACGTTGTGGGTGCCGAAGACGACATCAACCCAAGGCGCGCGTTTCAGGATGGTGTCTCGATCCTTTTGCGCCAGACAGCCACCGACCGCTATTTGCATCCCCGGATTGGCTTCTTTGACACTGGCTAGCATGCCGAGATTACCGTAGAGCTTATTATCGGCGTTTTCCCGAACCGCACAGGTGTTAAAGACCACCACATCGGCCAGCTCGCCCTCCGCCTTCACCAGGCCACTGTCCTCCAGCAGCCCTGCCATTCGTTCGGAATCGTGCACGTTCATTTGGCAGCCGTAGGTACGCACCTGATAGGTGCGTTGCGGTGTCATACTCTGTTGTTGGCCCTCGGGTACTACTAAAGTCACCCCTTAAGCTTAACTCCCGCCTGGCGGGCACCAGACCAGTTCGCCCCGCCACTGCCCAGATGTCCAGAAAAAGTCACGCTGGCACCAGAACACTTAGCGGCCCGAGACGTCTAGAGGCTTATGGCACCTGAACGCTGAGAGCGCTCTCAGTTGGCTAATACCAGTTATTGGCCACCTCATGGCCCCAAGCCCCACAGGGCGAGCCGTAGCGATCCTTAATGTAATTTAGACCCCAATTAATCTGGGTACGGTAGTTCGTCAACCAATCAGCGCCGGCGGTATCCATTTTTGACGGTGGCAGCGACTGAGCAATGCCATAGGCCCCGCTGCTCGGGTTGGTGGCGTTAGTCAGCCAGCTAGACTCCTGGGTCCACAGCTGCAGCAGGCAGCCCATTTGATCCTGTCCCCAACCAAATACACCTAGGGTGGCCGAAGCGTAGGCTTGGGCGCCGGCCGGATCGTTCACCCCACCGCCTGGGATGTTGGGCAACAACACCTCGGGCGGAATATAGCCACCGTCGCCGCCAGGAGCTGGCGGCGGCACATTTGCTGCCGCGTTCGCGGCGGCCGCAGCGGCAGCGGCTTGTGCTGCCTTCCTTGCTGCTTCTTCTGCGGCTTTCCGCTTGGCTTCCTGCGCCGCCTCATAGGCAGCCTGAGCGGCAACTCCTTGCTGGTACTTGTTCTCCACGGCAACCGTGGTGTTGTTCAGCGAGGCCAGCTGAGCCTTAAGGGTCTTGCTGGTGGCCTGATTCTTCGCCAGCTCTGCCTCGGCGGCCTGCTGAGCCGATACCGCAGAGTTGTAATCCGCCTGGGCTTGTTCGGTCAGCTTCTGCTGTTGCTCCTGGGCGACCTGCTGTTGCGCTTGCAAGGCCTCAGTCACCTTCTGAGTTTGCTGCGCTTTGATCGACAACTGAGAGGCATTGCGGGTCATCATATTCATCAGATCGAGCCGGGCCAGACCACCCGGCGACTGCATATCCCCCAAGGCGCTGAAGAACCCCAAGCTATTGCCACCGGTCTTATACGCATTAGCTACCAAGGAACCCGCCTCGGTATTGAGCTTGCTTGCTTGTTTCTCCGATTGCTGGGTCTGCCCTTTGAGGACATTTAGTTTGGCGTCGGCAGCATCGAGAGCAAGCTTTGTTCTCGCGTACTGTGCCGATGCAGCCACCGAAGCGTCTCCTAAGGCCGCGGCCCGAACCTGGAGGGTGCTGAGAAGTTTGGTGATATTTGCGACTTCGCTCGCCGCAGAGGCCGCATTTTTCTTGGCATTCTGAACATCCTGCCAACTCGGATAACCGCTCGGCGGCGCATCGTCGGCTTGTGCTGAAACAGCACCAATACCTGAAAACAGTAATGTCCCGGTGAGCACCAAGCTCACCGGCACCACAAGCTTCAACCTCTGCTTGAACCTAAACATAGGTCTTCAGAATAACTCCCAGCAACTCATAGCGCTGCAGAATCGCCGAAAGTCACAGCTAATCCCAGGCATCTCGTACCAAAAGGACTAGTTGGCTAACTCTCAAACTGGTCTTCTACCTGGTTCCCTAGCAGCCTGGTCCTCTCCTCCGGTCCTCCACCCTGGTTCTCTAGCAGTCTGGTCCTCTAGAAGTCTGGTCCTCTATCGCTCTGGTTTTCTAGTTCTGCCGAAGCCACCGCGAAGGCCAGGCCCGGCGAATAGCCTTTCCGAGCTAGCATCGCCACGAGTCTCCGAAGCTCTTTATCGCGCTCCACTGGCTCGCTCAAGTCCCTACCGGGGCGCAGTTTGCGGCGCACCAATGCTGCCGCAGCTTCCCGCTCCGAATTGTCATCTAGTTGTTCCAGAGCGGCCTCTGCCAGGTGCTGAGCAACACCCTTCTCTCGAAGCTCTCTGCGCAACGCCGAACGAGCCAGCGAGCGGCTCTGGGCGCGTGAACGCACCCAGAGCATCGCAAATTCTGCGTCATCGATCAGCTTGACGTCTTCAAAACGATTCAAAACCGCCTCGGCAGCTTCCGATGGCACTCTTCGCTCGGCCAATTTTTCGGCCAGCTGATGCCTCGTCTTGGCTGAACTTGTCAGCTGTCGCAACACGATCGCACGCGCCACTGACTCTGGATCCGCCTCCGGGTCAAGTTCAGTGCGGCCTCGCCGAACCGCCTTTTTAGATTCCGTCAACGGCCCTGAGCGTGGTTGTTTCCTGGCCGCCATCGCTCTCCGGCTTCACGCCAACACCAAGCTTCTCTTTGATCAGACGTTCTAGCTCTTCTGCCAATTCAGGGTTATCACGCAAGAAACGGCGGGAATTTTCCATCCCCTGCCCCAGTTGGTCGCCATCATAGGTAAACCAGGAGCCCGACTTCTTAATGATTCCGTGCTCCACACCCATATCGATAATGCCGCCCTCACGGGAAATGCCCTGGCCGTAAATGATGTCGAACTCGGCAACCTTGAAAGGCGGGGCCATCTTGTTCTTAACGATCTTTGCTTTTGTCCGGTTACCGACCGAATCGGCGCCTTCCTTGAGCGTCTGGATGCGCCGGACGTCAATGCGGACCGAGGCATAGAACTTCAAAGCCTTGCCGCCCGTGGTGGTCTCCGGGCTGCCGAAGAAGACACCGATCTTCTCTCGAAGCTGGTTAATAAAGATCGCCGTGGTCTTTGTTTGGTTGAGCCGACCGGTGATCTTGCGCAAGGCCTGACTCATCAGCCTCGCCTGCAGACCAACGTGGCTATCGCCCATTTCGCCTTCAATTTCGGCCCTCGGCACCAAGGCAGCCACTGAGTCAATCACAATAATGTCCAGCGAGCCGGAGCCCACCAGCATGTCCATGATTTCCAGCGCTTGCTCACCGGTATCCGGCTGCGAAACCAGCAGCGAATCGACGTCCACGCCTAGCTTGGCGGCATATTCCGGGTCCAAGGCGTGCTCGGCATCGATAAAAGCGGCAATGCCACCGTTACGCTGCGCATTGGCAACCGCATGCAAGGCCACCGTGGTCTTACCCGAGGATTCCGGACCGTAGATCTCCACCACGCGGCCCCGGGGCAATCCGCCAATACCGAGCGCCACATCCAGCGCAATTGAGCCGGTGGGAATGGTTTCAATGGGGGCCCGAACATCATCCCCCAGGCGCATAATGGAACCTTTGCCGTACTGCTTATCGATCTGGGCAAGTGCGGCTTCTAGCGCCTTTTCGCGATCTGGTGATGCTGCCATCTGAGACCTCAATGCTTTCTTTTCCGGTGCTTTCCTGCAAGGCTTTTCCTGCAGGGAAACCGCAAGGTTTCCTGCAGCTTCGGCGGCTTGCCGAGACTGTTATCTACGACGCTACGTGGCGCCACCGACAATATCGCTGTCAATCGCGAAGAACCGGTGGAATGTGGATAACGAACTCAGCCTTGACCAACCCGCAGGAGAAGTGGATCTTCTCTTCTCAAAGACTAGCGCTATCCGAACAGATATTCGAATAATTTTGCGGCGTGTCACGCTAAAACGCTGCACCCCAACCGGACAACGCCCCAGCCGGACAGCGCCCCAGCCGAACCTTCCGCTTAGGAAGAAGGTTTAATGTCCTTGCCAAGCCGCCGTTCAACTGGAACGTCTTTAGCTTCGCATAGTGCCTGCCAAACGCTTCGCGGCGGCACCCCAGCCTCTAAGGCCTCACGCGCGGTTCGTCCACCTACCGCATCGAGCACCATATCGTTAGCGAGCGAAGCCGCGTACCCCTCGCCAAATTCCTCCGCCATCAATCGCCAAAACTCACTGAGCCGCATTATGCGATCCTCCTACTAGAATGTATAGATGACGACCCCTACTGATGGCCGCCGTAATTCCGCGAATCCCGGCGGCCCCGATGAGGCTGCCATTGAGGCTGCCGAGGAACAACTGAGCTTGCTATGGCGACGCTCTCGCGCATCTTCCTATCATTTTGCCCGCACGGTTCACCCCGACTTGGAACCGGCCGCTTATGGCCTGCTGGCGATCTTACTCAATGAAGGACCGATGAGGCTGACCGATCTGGCCGCCAATATTGGCGTCGGCAAACCTTCGGTGAGCAGGCAGATCGCCTTCCTGCAGGAGATCGGTCTGGTGCACAAACTCGACGACCCACAGGACGGCCGGGCTCAACTCATTCATCTCACTGATAAAGGTCAAGAGCAAATCAGAGCCAGTCAGTCCGCTCGTAAAAAAGCCCTCGATGACCGGTTGGCAGCTTGGTCCCCCTCGGATGTCCGTGAGTTCGCCCGATTATTAAGGAAGTTCGGCGAAGATTCCAACGAGGCGCAAACCCAATAACCCGCCCGGTGGGTGGCCGTTCTCGCAACTAGGTCTCCAGCTAGGCATCAAGCGGCACGCAATGATGCCCGGTGCTAGGCACCGGGCATCATTAAACCTCGATTTTAGTTATAAGCAGGCGACGGGAACTCCGCAGAGAACTCTTCCTCAAGCGCCTTATTGTCCAAAGTATGGCCATAACGAGTAGCGAAGTCCTGGGGCAGCGTATCTGGCACCGCTAGGCCTTCGGCAATAGCCAACCGGTCGCTGACTTCGCGCAGCATCATCGACAGCGGCACGTCGAGCGCCGCGCAAATGGAGGAGAGCAATTCCGAAGATGCTTCCTTCTGACCGCGCTCGACCTCGCTGAGATATCCCAGCGAAACCCTCGCATTATGTGAGACTTCGCGCAAAGTGCGCCCCTGACGTTGACGCAGGTCTCGCAGAACGTCCCCAATTTCGTGGCGAATAACTACCAGCTTCTTGCCTTCGCTGGGAGCCACCTTAGGCTCGTTTGCCAAACCCACATCGCGCCAGCGCACCACGCCGTTTACGGATACGGGCTGTTTCACCATTTACTCCCTCATCATCTCCCCTGCTGGGGAACGTATATTTCCATCCTAGGTGGTTATCAACTGCCTTGGATATATAGACCAACTATCAATCAAATTGTTTTGTTCCCGGCGCTCAGCCGAGAGTTTGCTGTGAAGCCCCGAGTACCTCTGCCAGCAGATCGAGAGCGGCGTGCACCGCCTGAGTTCTGATCTCCGCTCGGCTGCCGGCGAAGTGACACTCCCTGAAGCTTGCTTCACCATCCAGCGCCACCGCCACGAAGACGGTGCCGACTGCTTTGCCGTCGTGCGGTTCCGGGCCTGCTGCCCCGGTGGTCGCAATGCCTACCCTCGACTTCATCACTCGGCAGCTGCCAAGCGCCATCTGCCGGGCCACCTCGCCGTCAACCGAGCCGACGGTGGCGAGCAGCTCCGTAGGAACTCCCAGCACTACGGCTTTTATTGCATTCTGGTAGGCCACCACGCCGCCCTGAAACACCGCTGAGACACCGGGCACGCCGGCGAATTCTGCGGCCAGACCACCACCGGTGAGCGATTCAGCAGTGGCCATGCTGAGCCGCCGCTGAATCAACAGTTCGACCAGTGCCGCGGTTTTGCTGGCAGCATTGGGATTGGTACTGGTACTGGTCCCGGGCTTGCTCTCCGGAACCGCATCGGGAACCGCCAGCTCCGGCGTCATCGCCCGGCTCCGGATATCTGTTCGGCCGGGCCGGTGCCGGTGTTACGCAAGCGAACTGCCTGCATCACGTAATCCACCCCGGTGACCACGGTGACCAGCAGAGCCGCCAGCATCACCAGGAAGGCGATCAGGCCTAGCCAAGGCCATTGCGGTGTGAACGGCAAGAGATACAGCAAAATAGCTGCTGTCTGCAGTACGGTCTTGATCTTCCCGCCCCGCGAGGCCGGAATCACACCATAGCGGATCACCACAAAACGCAAAAGAGTAATACCGAGTTCGCGCACAAGCATCGGTACCGTGATCCACCAAGACAGCTCGCCGAGCGCGGAAAGAATGATTAGCGCGGAGCCGATCAGCAATTTATCGGCAATCGGGTCAGCGATCTTGCCAAAATCGGTCACCAGTCCGCGGCTGCGCGCCAAATCGCCGTCGAGCTTATCGGTGTAGATAGCGGCCGCAAAAACCAGCAGCGCGGCCCAGCGCCACCAGGAATATTCGGCGTTGTCGGAGAGTAGAAACCAGATGAAGAAGGGCACCAAGACAATGCGCAATACGGTCAAAACATTGGCAATATTGAGCGCCGGCACTGGCTGGGTTCCCGATTCAGTCACAGTTTCTAGCTTAGCCCGGCCTGATATGCAGCGCCGCACCAAGGCATTAAACGCCGCCGAGTTCGGAGCTTTGCACGGTTTGAGGGGCTCAAAGCGTGCAAATCTCCGAACTCGGCGAGAGGGGTGAGAGGGGCTTAGCGGCCGGTCAGTTGCCAGGCATCCTCGCCACCTTCATCGTCGTCATCGCCGTCGTAATACTCCACCGCCTGCGGCCGGGCATTCAAATCGTCTGCCACCAAATCCGTACCGTAGCCTTGGTTGACGTTGGCGTTCTCCGCCAATGCCGCCGTGGTGGCATCTACCGGGGCGGAAGGTTCATCGCCGCGGATCGCTGCCAGGGTCGCCGCCAAGTCGTCGGGCTTGACCAATACATCGCGTGCCTTGGAGCCCTCGGAGGGACCGACCACACCGCGTGATTCCAGCAGATCCATCAGTCGGCCAGCCTTCGCGAAGCCGACCCGCAGCTTGCGTTGCAGCATCGAAGTGGAGCCGAACTGAGTGGTAACCACCAACTCGGTGGCCTGCAATAAGACATCAAGATCGTCGCCGATCTCCTCGTCAACCTGCTTCTTCGGCGCTTCCACCGCGACGTCGTCACGATAGACAGCCTGCAACTGGCCCTTGACATGTTCAACCACTTGGCGAATTTCCGACTCAGTAACCCAGGCACCCTGTACTCGGATCGCCTTGGAAGCTCCCATCGGCAAGAACAAGGCGTCGCCTTGACCGAGCAGCTTTTCAGCACCCGGCTGATCTAGCACGACGCGGGAATCAGTCACCGAGGAGGTCGCAAAGGCCATTCGGGACGGCACATTGGCCTTGATCAGACCGGTCACCACATCAACCGAAGGACGCTGCGTGGCGAGCACCAGGTGAATACCGGCGGCGCGAGCCAGCTGGGTGATCCGGACGATGGAATCTTCCACATCACGCGGCGCCACCATCATCAGGTCGGCGAGCTCGTCAACGATCACCAGCAGGTAAGGGTAGGGCTTGAGCACGCGCTTGGAATCCGGCGGCAACTTCACCTTGCCGGCCCGCACCGCCTTATTGAAATCGTCAATGTGCTTGAAGCCGAAGTTCGACAAATCGTCGTACCGGGTGTCCATCTCGCGAACCACCCATTGCAAGGCCTCGGCGGCTTTCTTGGGGTTGGTAATAATCGGAGTGATCAGGTGTGGCACGCCCTCATAAGCGGTGAGCTCCACCCGCTTCGGGTCGACCATCACCATCCGGACTTCGTCCGGGGTGGCCCGCATCAGAATCGAGGTGATCATTGAGTTCACGAAGGAGGACTTACCGGCACCGGTGGCACCCGCGACGAGCATATGCGGCATCTTGGCCAGGTTGGCCACCACGAAGCCGCCTTCGACGTCCTTGCCAACTCCCATCACCATCGGGTGATCGGTGCGCCGCGCGTTCTGCGAACGGAGCACATCGCCGAGCGAAACAATTTCCTTATCCACATTCGGGATTTCAATGCCAATCGCGCTCTTGCCCGGGATCGGCGAGAGAATGCGCACATCGGCGCTCGCCACCGCATAAGAGATGTTCTTACTCAGTGCGGTGACTCGCTCCACCTTGGTGCCCGGGCCGAGTTCAATTTCGTAACGGGTTACGGTCGGACCGCGGGAGAAGCCGGTAACCTGGGCATCCACCTTGAACTGGTTGAGCACCTCGGTGAGGGCAGCAACCACGGCGTCATTGGCCTCGGTGCGTTCCTTTGGTGCCGAGCCCGGGGTCAGCACGTCCGAGCTAGGCAGGGTGTAGGTGACATCGCCGGCCAGGCTGAGCTGCTCCGAGCGCTGCGGGATTGGCGTCATTGGCGGTTGCGGTGCCACGTGATGCACGGCGACAGTGGGGTTCACGCTCGGCTTGGGCGGGGCCGCCGCCAAGTTCTGCACACCAATCGTCGAAATGGCCTCGGTCACCGCCTCAGCGGGCTTCAGACCTTGGGCGGCCTTGAGCTGATCGACGGCAATCTCAGCTTTTGTGGGCCGACGGACGCCCGGCGGCACAGCGGGTGCAGCGTGCTCTGGCTCCGCATCATCACCGACCAGCGCATGCTCGAAGGCTTCGTCTCCGGTGAAGCCATCCAGCAGTGAGGTATCCGATTCCTCTTTCTTCTTACCGAAGAGACCTCGCTTGGCGCGTTCCTTCTTGGGTTTGGCGGCCTCGTCGCGATCAAAAAGATAGCTCTGATCGTGTCCGTCCCGATCGGTCTCGGGCTGCGGGTCTTGGCCCATCAGATGCTCGTAGAGGTGACGTAATCGACTCGGGATCGCTCGGAACGGTGTGGCGGTGACGATCAGCAGGCTGACGAAAGCCAGCAGCGCATAAACTAGCACGGCAAGCCAGAAATTGAGCGCGGCAAATGGTGCCGCGGCAATGAAGCCAATGGTCCCGCCTGCTTTGCTCACGCCGTCAAAACCGCTTGCTAGGCTCGGCTCACCGGCCACCAGGTGGGCAATCGCCGCACCAGCAACGGTCATAATGCTGAAGCCGATGGCAATACGATTATTGGCCCGGACGCTCTCCGGGTGACGGAATTGACCGACCGCGCAAATCAGCAACATCAGCGGTAGCAACATGCCCAGCCAGCCAATGGTGCCTTTCACCACACCGTGCACACCGTCAGCGAACCAACCGGTCAGCCCCCACCACTCGAAGGTTGCGATTCCAATCGCGAGCAGCAAGAGCAGCAGCGCACTGCCGTCACGGCGCAACGCTGGATCGAGGCCCGAGACGTCGTGCCCTACTCGACGGATGCCACCGCCAACGGCGTGCCCAATGCCCTGCCAGAGGCCGCCAATTGCACGGACGGGCCAGGAGGGTTGATGCACCTCGGGTTCGGGTATTTTGCGCGTGCGTGTGGAGCTAGCCGCTGCTTTGCCACTGGTTTTAGTGGTGCGACTAGCTGTTGGGCGCACGGGGGAAGTACGAGTCGCCATACCCTCACGCTACCTGTGCATTGGCTGTTTCCCGGGATTTAGCCAGGGTTTTCGCGAGAATCCGGTGCGACCCGCTGTGAAAAGCGCGACGGCAGCCATCCAATTAGAGCCCTACTTCAGCTCCTCAGTACCCCTTCGGTCGCTTGCTTCGGAGAGGCGTCCCTGCCCACTGAATCGAGTGATTCAGTGGGCACAGACAGCTTGCCCCACCGAAGCGAGTGACTCGGTGGGGCAAGCTGAGGAACTAATCCGGTTGTATAGTCTGGTTCGCGCTTAGGTCCGAGTCAGCGAGAAATCGTCGAGTTGCAGCCAGGCATCACCATGATCGGTCCAGATGCCGCCGTAGACGGTGACCGAGCTGTTCGCTCCTGAGTTGAAGGTCACCGTGTATCTAGTCCAGCCCGGCACACTGCTAAACGTGGCTTCCGAAATCACCTGCCAAGAGGTTGTCCTGGCGCCCAGGAAACCAGCGTAACTGCTCGCCGAGGTACGGACGAAGCCGCTCAGGGTGTATTGGGTGTTTGGGGTTACGGCCACGCTCTGGTGCACGTCCTGCCAGCCCGAGTTATGCCGTGCCCAAGCGTTTTTGTCGCCGCTGAAACCCCAATGCTGATTGTCGATGCCACAAGTACCGGCACACTGCCAATCACCGCCCAGCGCGGTGTTGCGCTCGAAGCTGGGGTCGTTGAGCAGATTGGGTTTAGCCACCGTGGCGTCCGCATTCAAGCTAATTTTCATCAGGTAGGTGTTGTAGGGATTCCACTGCGACATCACGAAGTACAACTCACTGCCGGACGATTTCGGGTGGATAAAACCGCCGTAGAACCCCGGGTAGTCCGAGGGGCCGACGATGGTGCTTGGCGCGCTCCAGGGCCCTTGCGGCGTCGCCGAGCTGCGCAGCACCAGGTCCTCGCCATTGATGTACATCATCAGGTATTTATTCGTGTAGCTGTTGTAGGCCACCGAGATCTCGGAGACCGGAGCGGCGACCACACTGGCCGCTGAGCTCTCGGCCCCGGTGACCCAGGCGCTACCGGTCCAGTACTGATAGGCAGCGGCGCTGAGCAGCTGAGCCTCCGGCACCCTAGCCAGGTGCAAGGAGCCGCTCCGGCCGCTCGGCGTGCCATAGACATAGACGTAGCCGTCCTTGCGCACGAAAGCCTGCATTTGGAATTGGTTATTGCCGGTGCCATTAGCATTGTCCCAGCGTGGCCCCGCGTCCTTCACCCAGGTTTGGCCATTGTCATCCGAGTAGGCGATGGAGGCATAGTTGGTGGTCCACTCCCCCGGTAAACCCCAGTGCCGGACCGACATATAGGAGAGGTATTGCCGCGAACCGACCGAAATGCCCGCGGTCGGAATCACCGTGATTTCGTCATTGTCGATGTGCTTGGCTGAAATCAGCTGCTTGGCGTGCCCCGGCACATCGGTGGCCGCGCTGTCGAAGGTCATCCCGTCAGCCAAGTTGTTATCCGAGCTGCGCAGCAGCACCTGACTACGCCAGTCGCCGTCGACGCCCGCCGGAGTGCCTCCGCCGGGCCCGGTCCAATTCGTGCCGAAGGTGTCGCCGAAAGCGGCCAGCGTCTGACCAGCTCCGTTGTCCCAGAGAATGCCGAGGTCAGTGGCCTTGACTTTCCACTGGGTGTCGGTGGCGCTCAGCGAGTTCGGCCCGGTCACCTTAGAGACCACGGTGGCCGGAGTATGGGCGGTGGTGGCTTGGGCGGGTAATGCCACTAAGGCCGCCGACAAGAAGCCTAGGACCAGGCCGCCCGCGATGAAAGTCCCCCTACGTTTCACGATACAGACTCCTTCAGTTTTAGTGTTCCTTTAGTGCCGTTGCGCTACTGTGCGGCTCCGGCGGTTGTTGTTTGATGGATATTCAACTGCGCTAAAACGGTCCGATAAGCCAGCGCAGCAACTAGTGCGACCGGCACCGGCAGCAACAACATGAGCGCGGCGCTCAGATTGGCGGCCAGCCAGATGCCCAGCACCGCGAGGGCAGCTACGGCGAGGAACGGGATCGGCCGACGAGCTAACAAATGGCAGGCCAGCAACCACTTCTCGACGCCCGGCCTACTCGCCTCGGCCTGGCCACTGTTTGAGGCAGCCCGTGCCGGGAGCTCAGCATTCAAGGCGAAAACAATGGGTAAGGCGAGGACTATGATCACTGAGACACTGCCGCCAACTACCACCGGCAGATAGAGCCACAATTGCGCGGCACTATTCAGCGCTTGCCAGGCGACCAGCGTAAGGGCTATCGGGACAGCGCAGCACAGCGCCTGGCCAAGCGAACGTGACCAGCCCCGGCGAAAGCTAAACAACCAATCCCGGACCCGCGGGTCGTCGCCATCGATGATGCTCAGGGCGGTATGGATCATCGAGGCAAAAACCGGTGCTAGCAAAGCCATCCCCAATAGCACCGACAACGGCGTCAGACCGGGCAGCGCGAAAACCACTAGGCCAAAGCCGAGGCAAGCAAGCACACTTTGCAGCAACAGCAAGGGCAGGTTCTCCCAGGCGCCCCGCAGCGCATCGGCTATCGATACTGCCTCGTCCTCGTGCTCAGCCCCTTGACGCTTCATCGCTAACCCCGCAGCCCGCTCTGCGCAATGCTCGCCACAAAGTGCCGCTGGAAGACCAGGAACAGCACCAGGATCGGCAGCACCACAGCGGTTACCGCAGCGAACACCACCACGGAGGAACCTCCCTGAGCCGCTTGCAAGGACACCAGCCCGACCGGCAGGGTCATTTGCTCCGGACTGGAGAGGAAGATCAAAGGGGTGAAGTAGTTGTTCCACGATGCCTCAAAGCCAAGCACCGCGAGTGCTGAGAGCGCCGGCCCGGAAAGCGGCACCAGCATTCGGAATAGGATCCAGAAATGCCCTGCCCCATCAATCCTGGCCGCTTCGTCAAGTTCACGCGGAATGGTGTTGAAGTACTGACGCAGGAAGAAAATCGCAAAGACATTGATCAGCGCGGGCAGCCACAGCGAAGCGAGATTATCCACCAGGCCGAGTGTGCGCATCAGGATGAATACCGGAATCACAATGAGCTGCCCGGGCACCATCAAAGCGCTGAGCATTAGTACGAAAATTCCCTGTTTGCCCCGAAAGTCGATGCGGGAGAAGGCGTAGGCCGCTAGGACTGCGATGAAGAGCGATCCCACGGTGCTAATCACCGCGACCAGAATGCTGTTCAAGGCCATCCGCCCAAAGGGAATTAGCCCCTCAATCTGGGCAAAGTTGTCCAGGCTGAACGGAATCGGTAACCAGTTCGGCGGCAAGCTGAAGGCGCTCCCGGCCTCAGTCAGGGCCTGCACTACCATCCAGACCAAGGGCGAAACCATCACCAGGCCGATCACCAGAAGAAGCAGATCGAGCAGCGCAGATCCGGTGCTGAACTTACGGCGTCGACGCAGTTTCGGTGCCGCAACCTCGGCGGCTTGCTCAACGCTCATTGCTGGTAAACCCATTTTTTCGCCCCCCAGAATTGCAATAGCGTCACCAGCATCATGATCACGAAGACCACAATGGCGACGGCGGAGGCATAACCAACCTGGAACGCCTGGAAACCCTGTTGATAGAGGTACATGATGATGGTTGTGGTGGAGCCATCGGGGCCGCCCTGGGTGATGATCTGCATCGGGTCAAAAATCTGGAAGGCCCCCAGAAAGGTGATCACGGTAGCAAAGAACAAGGTCGGCGACATCAGCGGAATGGTGACATTCCAAAACACCTGCCAGGAATTAGCACCATCGGTCTTTGCCGCTTCGGTCAGTTCCTTAGGCACCGACTGCAGCCCCGCCAGCATGATGATGAAGGTGAAGCCAATGGTGTGCCAGAAATCAATGCCGATAATGCCGGGTAGCGCCCAGGCCGGATCGGTGAACCAGTCCGGCATGGTGATGCCGATTTGCTGAGCGTAATAAGCCACCGGGCCGAACGTCGGATCAAGCACATATTTCCAGAGCAGTGACACCGCCGCCCAGGAGATCAGGAAAGGGAAGAAAACCGCCGCCCGCAGGAAGTAGGAAACCACCTTGTTCATCACCCGGTTGACGGCCAGCGCAAGCAGCAAACCGCCAATAATGTGCGTCACGATGGAGGCGAGAGCGAACAGGAAAGTATTGCCCATCACCTGAGGTAGCAACGGATCGCTAAACAGCTTGACGAAATTATCGACTCCGCTGAAAGTCGCCGGGGTGAGCAGATCCCAACTGAAGAAGCTCAGAATAATCGCCACCACGAAGGGGCCCAGAATGAAGATCAGGAACAGAATCGCGGCCGGGGAGAGAAAAGCATAGCCCCAGAGCGGGCTGCCCTTGCGTCTATTATTAGCGCTTGAACGCCTGCTTCTGCTGCGACTTCCGCTCAGCTTCGCCGCATCAGCCGTTGCCGAACTCACAACACAGCCTCCGCTTGGCCGAACTGCATCACAGCAGGGCCTGAATCTGCTTATTGGCCGAATCTAGCGCTTCTTGAACTGGCTTAGTGCCCAAAATGGCTTGCTGCCAGGCCTCGGTGATGAACTTCTGCATTTGAGCGCCCTTCGCCGGGGATGGAATCGGCGTCGCCCATTCCACGGATTTAGAGAAGAGCGTGACGTTCTTCGGTGCCCCGGCGGTGAAGGCTTCGCTCTGTGCGACGGCATTGCGGGCTGGCACGTTGGTGCCGCCCACCTTGGCGAAGAATTCGGAGGCTTGCTTCGAGATCAGGAACTTAATGAAGGTCCAGGCGGCGTCCTTATTCTTTGAGGCCTTCAGAATCGGCCAGGCATCCCAACCGATGGGGCTGCCATTGGCTTTGTTCTTGGGGAACTGGATGATCTGCACGCCGTCAATGAAGTTAATGCTCTTAATACCGGGCTGCGCGAAACGTCCGCTCGCGAAAGTGGCGAGCTTGCCCTGCTTCATCTGAGTGCCAGCATCGAACTGGCCGCCCGGTTTCGGCGAGAGCCCCTCGTCAATCAGGCTCTTTACGAATTCGGCCGCCTGCACCGCTTCCGGGGAGTTGTAGGTGGCCTGGGTCCAGTCGGCATTGAGGGTGCTGGTGCCGTTGGTGAGCAGCCAGGGCATGATGTCAGCGAAGGGGAAACCATAGGCTGCCGGGATCAGATAGGCTCCGGTCTTGTCCTTAATGGTGTGCCCGGCTTTTTTGAAATCGTCCCAGGACCAATCGCCACTCGGCAGCTCAACCCCGGCCTTCTGGAAAAGCGAAGCATTCGCGTACAAGGCCACGGTATTGAAGCCACCGGGCATGTAGTAGGTCTTGCCATCGGTGGAGCCGTATTTCTTGGTCCAGTCCAGCAGATTCTTATTCACATCGCCGTAATAGTCATCTACCGCGGCTTTGTCCTTCGCGATGTAATCGTCAAGTGGCTCTAGCAATCCTTTGGAGGCGAGCAGCGCCTGCCCTTCGGTCGCTACCTGGATGATGTCTGGCACTTTGCCGCCGGCGATTTGGGTGGAGACAGTGTTCACAAAGCTGCCCCAGTCCCCCGCCGGGATGCCGGTAGCGTTCAGCGTGATATCAGGATTTTGCTTATTGAATTCAGCAAAGAGCTGTTTAAAGGCAGCCTGCTGATTGGCATCGCCCAAATAGAGAAAACTCAGCGTTGCCTTCCCCGGCGTACCACCTCCGGAGTTGCCGCCACCACACGCCGCTAGGCCACCGAGGGCCGGCACCAGCGCGGCGAGTCCGGCCGCTCTGAGCACATTGCGGCGGCTAAAGCTTGAGCCCTGAGCTACCAGCTGCTGATTTGTAGATTCCACTTTGAACCCCTCACCTTGTCGCCTCCGTCAGCGGGAAAGACCCCCACGGCAGCGTGTTTCCGGACCGATCACTCGTGTCGTAACCCCCAACGGCTGAGATTCGAGAAATCGATTGCATACATACTAAGCATCTCTAGCTTTGGTGCGTCAAGACATTTGAGAAATCGATTACAGTTAGTTATGGTAAAGGCAACTGTTCGATTCAGTCAGAGAGGACTGCCATGACCTACCTCCTGCCCGCCCCAGCCTCCCGCCCGGTCAGCCAGCCGAAAGTTATCTATACGGTGGCTTCCGGGGACCTGCGGCTCAGCGCCAATCAGAAATGCTGGCCTACTCAGCAGCAATTGGAAGCTGACTTCGCTCAAGCGGTGGAAAAGTTCGGTTTCACGGTCTCCCGGGCGCACCAGGAAGACACCGAGACCGGTCATGGTTTCATCGATTCGCAACGCAAAGGCATTGAAGTCTTCAAGAACATTCCGGTGGACGCCCCGCTTGTCGTGGTAGACGCTGTCTGGCAGTACAGCCACCACGTGCTACCCGGCCTGCGCACCCATCAGGGGCCGATTTTGGTGGTCGCCAACTGGGCCGGCGATTACCCCGGCTTGGTCGGATTACTGAACCTCACCGGCAGCATGACCAAGGCAGGAGTCAATTACTCGGCGCTCTGGAGCAAAGACTTCAGTGATGAGTGGGCCCTCAACCATCTTCAAGACTGGCTGGCCAAAGGCGAGATCAGTCACGACACTTCCCATATCCGAGACCTGCCCGAACTGCCAGCCGCGGACGAGGTCGAGTTGGGTCGCGCGCTCGCCGAACAATTGGTTGCCGACAAAGCCATCATCGGGGTTTTCGATGAGGGCTGTATGGGCATGTATAACGCCATTATCGATGATGAGCTGCTGAATCCGCTGGGAATTTTCAAGGAACGGCTCTCGCAGAGCGCACTGGTCGCCGAAATGGCAAGGGTGAGCGATGACGAGGCGGCGGCAGTGAAAAGCTGGCTCGATGATGCCGGGCTGCGCTTCGACTTCGGTGCCGACGAAGCTACCGAGCTGACCCCCGCCCAGGTGCACAGCCAGCTCAAGATGTATATCGCCGCGGTACGCATTTCCGATGATTTCGGCCTCGATGCGGTGGGCATTCAGTATCAGCAGGGCCTCAAAGATACCGTGCCAGCCAGCGATCTGGCCGAGGGACTGCTCAATAATGTGCAGCGCCCACCGGTGTACAGCCGCGATGGTTCGCGCGAACTCTACCCGGGGCAGGCCCTACCGCACTTCAATGAAGTTGATGAGGGGGTTGCCGTCGACGCGCTGGCAACCAACCGAATCTGGACCGCAATGGGCTTCGACCCGGCAAACACACTGCACGACATCCGCTGGGGCGAGGAGTACAACGGCGAATTTGTCTGGGTCTTCGAGATCTCCGGCTCAGTGCCAGCCAGTCACAACGGTGGCTATCAGAACAGCTACAGCAAACGGCAGCCACCGATGTTCTTCCCGCTCGGCGGCGGCACCCTCTCCGGCGTCTCCAAGCCCGGTGAAATCGTTTGGTCGAGGGTGTTCATCATGGACGGCGAACTGCACCTTGATCTAGGCCGCGGCCACGTGGTTGAACTGCCGGCCGAGGAAACACAGCGGCGTCTAGATGCCACTGACCCGCAATGGCCGATTATGCATGCGGTGCTCGACGGCGTCAGTCGCGACCAGCTGATGGCTCGGCACAAAGCCAACCACGTTCAGGTGGCCTACGCCCCCGATGCCGAGGGAGCTGATAAGGCGCTGCTCGCTAAAGCAGCAATGTTTGCTCAATTGGGGGTTCACGTTCATCTGGCGGGTACGGTTAAGATCATTTAGAGGACTAAACCGGACAGAGGTAAAGCATCTATGGTCAAAATCAGTGACGTTGCCCGCGAGGCAGGAGTTTCTGTGGCCACTGTCTCGCGGGCGCTGAATAACCTGGATACTGTCCGCCCAGATCTCGCTGAACAGGTACACCGGGCCGCCGCGCAACTCGGCTATCGGCCGAATACGCTGGCCCGAAACTTACGCAAACAGAGCACCTTGGTTTGGGCGCTGATTATTTCGGATATTGAGAATCCTTTCTTTACCGCGGTCGCCCGGGGCGTTGAAGATACCGCACAGCAAAACGGTTATTCGGTGATGCTCTGCAATTCTGACGAGGAACCGGAAAAAGAATCTCGTTACCTCTCGGTGGCCGGCCAGGACCGGGTGGCCGGGGTGATTCTCTCTCCGCACAGCGCCAGCACCAACGTCTCCGCGCTGGGCCGAATACCGCTCGTGGTGATCGACCGAACCCTCAATGCCCCCTTCGACGTGGTACTCGTGCGCTCCCGTCTGGGCGCTCAGCAAGCCACTAAGCATCTCCTGGATGAGGGCTGGCAGCGACCTGCCTGCATCACCGGGCCGCGGGACGCCGAAACCGCGACCGAGCGTAGCGCCGGCTATCTACAGGCCTTGGAAGGTACCGGCATTGAGCCACAAGTGCAGTATCAACGCTTCCGCAGCGCCGAGGGCGCGCAGGCCACCGCTGAGCTGCTGGACGGCGAGAACCCGCCGGATTCCTTTTTCATCGGCAACGCCTCGCTGGCTCTCGGCGTGCTCGCCGAACTGGCGAAGCGCGGGCTGCGGCCGGGCGTCGATGTCGGCCTGATCAGCTTCGACGACGCACCGTGGGCGCCGTTTATTAACCCGCCCATTTCGGTGGTCGCCCAGCCCGCCTACGACATCGGTGTGCAGGCCGCTCAGCTGCTGGTGCAACGGATTGCTCATAGCGGCCCGCAAGCTCCGCGAGAAGTCAACCTTGCCACCACCTTAGTGGTCCGGGAAAGCTCTCAGCGCAACTCGCACTGAACTCCCGCACTCCCGAGAACTAGTCCACCAACCGCACCGAAACCTCGGCCGCTCCGGGGGCACTGCTGTGGAAACTCGCCTGGCCATTGGCAACTTTAACCTGACCCATGAGTTCCCCGGCAACCACCGGCCAGACCCCCGGCACTGCGCGAAGGGTGATGGTTCGGTTCCTAGCGTCGTACACCAAGCCGCTCCAAGCGTGCAGCAAACCAAAGGATGCCATTGAGCGGACGTAATGATCGCCGCACTCCATCTCATTAAAGGGATTACGACGTCGGCCCGAGAAGCGATCGCGAACGTCCTGCACCACCTGTTCGGCAAGGACATATTGCCCCTCCAGCGCTAAGCCGATAGCGGCCGAGTATTCCAAACCGGTCCACACCTCATGGCAATAAGGAAAAGGACGCACCGGCCGATCCCCGCGCGGGAAGGTACAGTTCAGCAGCCCTTTCTCGTCACCGAGTGCGTAGCTGCGCAGATGGTTGAAATGCGAGTAGAAATTTTCCCGGTGATTGTGCTCGAACACCGTGTTGATCGCCTTTGCGGTGTGCGCCGGATCGAGCCCGGTGCTCAAGCCAGAGAGCTGAGCCATTGAATGTCCAACCAGCTGGTCGCTGGTGCTGCCGGAGCCGATTTGCAGGGCCGGATCGACCAGGTCATCGGAACCCTCATCGGCCCCCTCGTGGTCGTAACGAATCCGCAACCCCTCAGCGATGTTCTCTTCGCTGAGCGGCGGGATCACCTTTTGTTGATAATACTCACCGTTGAAAAGCACCTCCTCGGTCCCGGCCGCCCCACTGGCCAATACTTTGCGGCATTGTTCGGCGAAAGCTGGTTCGTCGAGGTGCTCAGCAAGCTCAGCGCAGGCGGCGAGCGCTGCCAGATACCAAGATTGGTTGACCCCGCTTGGACCGTAATATTCGACGTCCATAGTGTTGTGCTGACAGCCCTCCATCACCCCGTCCTGATCGGCGTCCCAGCCTTTCGGGATCCAAGCGAACTCGATGGCACGCTTCACCCCGGGCCAGAGAGTGCGCAGCTTCTCATCGTCGCCGCTGAGCTGCCAGGTACGGAACAGCCTCAGGATGGCACCCATTTGACCATCGGCGGCGGCTACTGGCCACTCGGTTCCGTTGGTTTCCAGCGGTAAGCAGCTGCGGAAACTCATCATGCCTCGCTCATTGAGCGAATACCGGAATTCCACTTCACGCATGCTCCAGGCAAGTTCCGGGAACAACTGCTCAAGGGCGTATTGATAGTTCCACACGTGGGTGCAGGAGCCATGACAGCTGCCTTCATGCGGGTTACTCCCCTCCCAGGCCAGGAAGGTACCGTCAGCACTGCGCAAACAGGTTTGCGACTTCAACACCGCAAGGTTAGCCAGCGCGGCTTCGATAGCGGTCGCGGGCAGATCCGTTGAACTCAGAGTTTCCACGAAATCGGCGGTTCGGCTCTCCAACTCGGCCAACTGCGGAATTAGCCGAGTCAGCACCTCAGCGGCATCCCGATACTGCTGGGTGTAGTAGTTGCCAATGATCAGGTCACCGTAGACGCCCTTATTGGTCCAGGCGCGCCGATTGGGGAAATGCCAGCCAATCAAGAAGCCGAAGCTCGCACTCTGCCCGGCCGGGATCTGCTTGCTCAGCACAAGCGAGCCGGTGGGCACCTTGGCGGCTTCCGCCGGCTCGTCGAGCTGGCCATCGGCGGAGAAGTCGTCCCAGAAGTCAAGCAAGGAATCACCCCAGGAGCGTTTCGCCCAGCTGGTTCGGCTGGAACTCACCTGATCGAGGGCGGCGAGAGCTAAGGTGCCGAAAGACTCGGCGTCTTCCGGGACCTGGCTTGAGCTGCCGAGCAGCATGGTCCCGCTCGGGCCGTCTAGGCGTTCAAAGCTATTGCCGTCAGGCAGCGGCTGCGTGTGGCGATGTCCCACCACATTGAGCAGGTTCGCCGCCACCGAAACCTGCAATGGTGCCGCCGAGGTATTGGTCACCAACACCCGATAGATCAGCGCGGGAATGCTGCTCGCGGCAACATCCCCAGGAATCAGGGGGTTATACGCCTGCACCACTGCACTGACCGGTAGTTGCGGATCGCTCAGCGCTACTTGACCGAAGGGGTAGGCGGAGCGAAACTCGCTGTCGGCGAATCTGGGCAGCCCGGCCAAGGGTCGGCCTCGGCCATCCGGGTGGTCGTACTGCTGGTCAGGGATCGGCCCCTCCAAGAGCCTGGTCTGCGTCTCGGTGCCGTCGGACAGCCGGATCGCGAAAAAACTCTCCGGGGTGAACCCTTTATTGGGACGATTAAAAATCTCCCAATCGACTAGCTGACCGGAACCACTGAGCGAGATGCAGCCGGTGCCAATGCCGCCGACAGGCATCTTAATGAACGCCGAGTTGGCGGCGTCGAAGGTTCTCAGGATCGGCCACTCAGTCGTTGCAGAAGAGGTGTTCATTGACGGTTCCGCGGTACTTTCTACTCGGCAGACAGGATTCACAGCGCCGGGCTCATTTGAAGCCAGCGCTCTTAATTGAGGCGACAATTTGTTTCTGGAAGAAGAAGAAAATCAACAAGGTTGGCAGCGCCGCCACGGTTGAGGCAGCCAGAATGTAGTTCCAGCTCGAACTGTACTGTTGCTGGAAATTGGCAATCCCGATCTGCACCACCCAAAGATCGGGATTGGAGGTAATGGTTAGCGGCAGCACGAAAGCGTTCCAGTTGGCCAGGAAGAAGAACACCGCCAAGGCGGACATAATCGGCCGGGATAGTGGCAGGATCACACTCCGGTAGATTCGCCAGTAACTTGCCCCATCAATCAGTGCTGCCTCTTCCAATTCGGCTGGTAAGGAAATGTAGAACTGACGGAGCAGGAAAATTCCGAAGGCATTGAAGATCGCCGGGATGATCAGGCCCGCATAGGAGTCGAGTAAGCCCAGGGTGCGGATCACGATGAAAGTGGGGATCAGGATCACCGGAGCACTCACCAGCAGGGTGGAGAAGATCATCAGGAAGATGGTGTCCCGGCCGCGGAACTTCAATCGAGCGAGCGCATAGGCAGCCATCGAGTGAAAAAACAAGGCAAGCACCGTGATCGCCGCTGCGATCAGGAAGCTATTGATCATGTACCGCGCGAAAGGTACCTGCGAGAAAACGTAACTGTAGTTCTCCAAGGTCGGGTGGCTTGGCAGCAGGTCAAGATTATTCACCTCGTCTGCGGGTTTGAAGGAGCTGGTCACCATCCAGAGCAGGGGAAAGACGGTCAGCAGGCCCAGCAGCACGCCAACAATGAAGAGCACCGTCTTCTGCGGCGTCCAGCGCCGGTCAGCACGGGCCGTTTTGAGTTTCTTTCGGGCGGTGCGTGTTGTCTCAGTCATTGTCAAAGCGGCCACCTTTGGTCAGTTTGAACATCAGCAGCGACCAGGCCATGAGCACCACGATCAACAGCGAGCCGATAGCGGCGGCATAGCCAAGCTCCCCGTAGAGGAAAGCTTGCTGATAAATGTAGAAAATCAGTAGCGAGGTAGCTCCGGACGGCCCGCCATTGGTCAGCACGTAGACCAAATCGAAGCCGCCTGTCACCACCGCGATGGTCGAGGTGATGAGCACGAAGAAACTGGTTGGCCGCAGCAACGGCAGGGTGATGAAGCGGAAGCGTTGCCAGGCGCTGGCACCGTCGATCCGGGCCGCTTCGTAGAGCTCACCGGGGATATCCTGCAGACCGGCTAGGAAGATGATCATGTAATACCCCATTTGGAACCACACGGTGATCACCACCACGGTGCCAAGCGTCAACTGTGGATCACCCAGAAATGACAGTCCGTGAATGCCGAAAAGTTCCAGGAAGCCGTTCAGCACGCCGACCTTGTCGGTGAGCATGAACTGCCAGACCATCGCAATCACCACCAGGGAGATCACATAGGGCACGAAGAGCGCACTGCGGATCACGCCGATGAACGGGATGCGCTGCTGCACCAGGAGCGCCAGGCCAAGACCGACGACGAATATTGCCGGCACCACGATCACCAGGTAGAGCAGGGTGACCCCGGTGCTGGACCAGAATTGCGGGTCAGCGGCCATCCGCAGGTAATTGCCGAAGCCAATGAACTCGGCGTGACCGAAACCGTCGACGCTGAAGAAGCCGAGCCCAATCGCGAGCAGCATCGGCACCGCTACGAAAATCAGCAGGCCAAGGGAATCAGGTAGCAGGAACCAGAACGCTGCCCGGCGTTGCTTCCTTTCGCTCAGCGAGACTCGTTTTGTTTCAACTTCGCGACGCCCGGCGGTGCGAGAAAGTTGTACCGTCATAGCAGCGGCGCTCCCCGGTAGTTGGCCAGATAGGCTTCGAGCGCTTGTTGAGCGGTATCGGCTTGCGAGGCAGCCGAGGCGCCGGCCAGTTGCACCGCCTGAAGAGCGTTCGAGACTGTTTTATAAACCACGGGCGGGAACCGCGGTTCGCCGCGCCCGGTGGGCAGGATCAATTCTTTGAAGATCTTCATATGTGATTCTTCGAAGGCGCCATTAGCGGCCATTAGCTTTTCCGAGGACTTCCGCGGCGACATGTCTGACTTAGCACCGAAGCACCAGTCAGAAACCCGTTTTATGCTTTCCTCGCTCATGCTGCCCATGGTTTCGACCACGAATTTGGCGGCCGCTTCAGGGTTCCGGCCGTGTTTATTGACCACCCAGGCCCAACCGCCCAGGATGGTTCGGGGTTCGCCGCCCTTCGGGGTTGGCAGCGGCGCTATTCCATAGGGCAGGTCCGGGGTTTCCTGTTTGAAAGCGGCAAGCTGCCAGATGCCGCTTTGCCACATGGCTGCATAGCCAGCTTTGAAGGCCACCGGAAGGTCCCCGTTAGCGGGCAGTGTGCGCGGCGAGATACCCCGCTTAATACTTTGACCGAAGAGGTCCAAAGCATTCTGGAAGGGCGCCTCAGCCAGTTGCGGCCGTTGCGTCGCCGGGTCCACCACATCACCCTTGCCCTGCCAGAGCCAGGGGTAAAAGGTGAAGTTCTGGTAATAGCCGGGTACCACTTCCAGCACCAAACCGGCCTGCGAGTTGGTACTCAGTTTCTCTCCGACGTCGAGCATTTGTTCCCAGTTCTTGGGCACATCGGCTTCGGAGAGTCCGGCCTTCTCAAAAGACTTTTGGTTGTAGATCAGTGCCAGTGGCTCGATCTCCATCGGCAGTCCGTAGATACCGTCGCCGACTTTTCGGGTGCCTAACGCCTCCGGGTAGAAGTCGTCGATTGCGTCCTGGCTCATGTACGGCGCCAGGTCCAGTAGCGCATCACCGTTGTAATAACGCAGGAAATCGCCCGGGCTGAGCAAGAAGATATCCGGCCCCGCATTGGCCGCAAAAGCGGTGGCCAGCCTGGTGTTAGCGGGATTGGTATAGGCCGGAATGAAGACCGGTTTCACCTGCTGGCTATTCTTCTTGTTCCAGGAGTCAACCGCGTCCATGAACCATTTGCTCTGCTGCACCAGCGGCCCGGTTTGCTGTGGTGCCGGGGCATAGAACTGCCAGAACTGTAGCGGCTCTTCGGACTTCGATGAAGGCGCGCAGCCAGCCAGCGCACTGCCAGCCGCGAGCGCTCCGACCGAGAGCGCAGCCGCCGAGAGACCGCCTTTAATCAGGCTTCTGCGAGCAATAGACTCGGCAACCATCAGGATCAGCTCAACGGTTGCATGGGTTCCCCGGCGAGCTCCAAGTCATCGGCGCTGGGGAATTCCGGGCGATTGGTCGCTGGTCGATCAAGGTAGAAGAAGGCGGTCGAGGCGATATCGTCATGCAGCGGGTTATAGCGGTGCCGCGAACGCCAGCCTAAAGCCTGAATATCAACTGTGAGATCCTGCTGGAAGTGAATGGGGTCCATCACGTGCCATCGATAAAGGCCGAATCGCTGCTGTGAGTGGTACAGACCGTCTGGCCGGATCACCTGCGGCATGCCCAGGTACGGGGTGTTGTATTCGGTGTAACCCTGGCCGGGCACGTCGAAGTTCCAGGCACCACCGAAGTAATCTTCGGTGCCGGTGCCAGCAATGGTTGGCCAGGCACCGTCCGGCTGCTCCCTATCGCCATCCAGGTAGAACTTGATTTCGCCCTCGCCCCACCAACCGGGGCTGTTCACTCCCCAGGCCATATAAGTGCCGACGTAGTGACCGCTTCCTTCAATCCCGGTCAGGATGGGATGAGTCTGCTTATCCGGCAGCGGATTCGACCGCTGGAATTGGGCGTGGAAATATCCCAGGCCAGCAACTTCTTCGGCCTCGGGATAACTTTCATAGCTGACCTGGTAGTACACCGTCGCCTGGTTCTCCACCAGGTTCTCAATAGTGAACCGGGCATTCTTGGCGAACGGCATTGGCCAATAGGAATTGAAACCGCCGTGCGGGTTTGAAGCGACCATCGCCGATGATACTTGAGCGAACTTTCCCCAACCGTTAGCGAAGAAATCGCCGAGTGGTACCTCAATTGCTGGTTCCGTGGCATCGTCCCAATAGGCCCGTAGCACCAGGCTTCGCCAGTGATCTCGGTGCGTGGTCAGCCAAATGTGGGTGACCTTTCCGGCACCGGTGATATTCGCCATCTCAAAGGTGCTGTGCCCGGCGATGTCCACCGAGGGTGAAACCTTCCAACCCACTCCGAGGTCCACCGCACAGGCGGCCCCGGTGCCTTCGGTAGCCCTTCCGCCGCCGCCCTTCGAGCCGTCGAAGTTCTCCGGAGAGATGGAGCGGCTCTGTACTGAACGAAGTGCTGAGATGTCCGGCTGCGAAAGCTTCATTGCTTACCTTTTCTTCACTGGGATTCGTTAAATCAGTTCGGTAATCGTTTACAGAAACGCTATGACAGCTCAGATGGCAAGTCAAGGGCTGCCCCCGAACCGACAGAGATTCCTGCACTTTTCCTCGGGAAAACGATTTCTCTTGTTCGGTTACTGATCTGCGTGCCCGGCATGCTGGTCCACGATGATGCATTGACTTCACGATAGTGCTTCGACACGTCCTTGAACTATCCCAGAGCCATTGAGCTCTCGCTGACGCCTAGCCTAGGGTCCCCACAAATTCCCGCAAGCCCGCGGCGACCTCAGCGGGACGTTGCTTAGCGGCAAAATGGCCACCGTTGGAAAGCGCTCGCCAAAATCTAATATCAGTGCAAGTCCGCGCCGCATAGCTCTTCGGAAAACCACGCTCACCGTATTGAATGAGCGCACCTACCGGCACCGTAATCAGCGGGATTTCCGCACTACGGTGTTGGTCGAAATACGGCAGGAAGGAGGTGCCGATGCTCTGGCTAAACCAATAGAGGCTGACGCAATCCAGAATCTCGTCCCTACTCCAGTCATCCTGAAGGTCAACTGCAGTCCCTCGCCAACCATGAAACTTTTCGACGATCCAAGCAAGCAGACCGGCTGGGGAGTCGTTCAAGCCAATGGCAAGGGTCGTGGGCTTTGTGCTCTGTTCCTCGCTATAGCCCTTCTCGCCCTCCCAACGGGCAGCCAATTCAGATCTGAACTGTTGTTCCTCCGCTGATAGGTCAGTCAATCTAGCCGTACTCGGCAGCGGCGCGTGGGTGGTGAAAAGACCACTCACTGTCTCGGGGTGTTCAGCCGCCAACCATTCACTGGGGCCGGTACCAACGTCTTCTCCGTAGGTCAGGAATCGAGAATAACCGAGATGCTGTGTCATCAGTTCTAATAACATGGCACCAACAACGGAGTCAGACCATTCCGCGGCCCGTGGAGGTTCGGAAAATCCGTACCCCGGCAAAGAAGGCACCACAACGTGAAAGTCTTTCAATTCCTGCGCCAGTGGGAGCAATTCCAGGTAAGAATATGGCCAACCGTGTAGCAAGATAACGGCCTGGGCGTCCGGGTTAGCCGAGCGTAGCTGCACGAAATGCAGCAGACCACCCTGCAATTCGACGGTGTATTGCGGAAGGTTGTTGAGCCGACGTTCGGTGGCGCGCCAATCGTAGCCTTCCCGCCAGTAGGTAACGAGTTCAGCCAGATACTCGAGATCGACACCGGCTTGCCAGCCGGACATAGCAGTGACCCGTGGCAGCCTCGTCTGAGCGAGCCGGGCTCGTAAATCCTCGATTTCGGCAATGGGTACGCTCAGCGTGAATTTCTCCATTTACCCAGCCTAGAATTTTTCCTGCAACGTACTCAGGCCATTGCGGACAGCTACTGTCCGCCGGAGGCTTCTGGCTACCAAGCCATCAGGGCAAGCCACCAAAATAGCGAAATGACTTCGGGATAGTCCGTTGACCCACTGCTGGGCTATCCCGAAGTCATTCAACTATCGCGTTCGAATTCCGCCCTGCTTAGGCCTCCAAGACCACCGGGACGATCATCGGCCGCCGCCGCAACCGACGGTTCACCCAGGTGCCGATCACCCGGCGAACCACCTGTTGCAACTGGTAGTTGGTGTGATCCTTGCTGGCCGTCACCGCCTCTTCAAGGGCGGCGTTGATTTTCGGAATGATTTCGTCGAACACCGAGTCATCCTCGGCTAC
Source organism: Psychromicrobium lacuslunae (assembly GCF_000950575.1). NCBI lineage: Bacteria > Bacillati > Actinomycetota > Actinomycetes > Micrococcales > Micrococcaceae > Psychromicrobium > Psychromicrobium lacuslunae. The sequence continues at coordinate 370,017 of NZ_CP011005.1, read as the reverse complement.
CCCGCGGGCATGAATCTCAGGGCCGGAGACAATCTTGCCGGTGGTACGGTTCACCACCGTCACGATGGAGATGAAGCCCTCATCACCGAGCACTCGGCGGTCCTTGAGATCCGTTTCGGTCACTTCACCAATGCTGCTGCCGTCCACATAGACAAAGCCGCACTCCACCTGACCAACGATCTTGGCCTGGTGGTTCACCAGATCGACCACGGTGCCGCCGTCGGTCAGCAGTACGTTTTCAGCGGGCACTCCGCTGCTCTGTGCAATCCGACCATTGGCAATCAGATGCCTGGTCTCGCCGTGCACCGGCATCACATTCTTCGGCTTCAAGATGTTGTAGCAATAGAGCAGCTCTCCAGCGGCGGCGTGGCCGGAGACATGCACCTTGGCGTTGCCCTTGTGGATCACCTCGGCACCGAGCTTGAGCAGACCATTAATAACCCGGAATACCGCGTTCTCATTACCGGGAATGAGTGATGAGGCCAGGATCACGGTGTCGCCCTGACCGACCTGAACCCGGTGATCACCGTTGGCCATCCGGGATAGTGCTGCCATCGGTTCACCTTGCGAGCCGGTGCTCATCAGCACCACCTGGCTATCCGGCAGATTATCCACATTCTTGAGATCGACCAGAATATTAGGCGGCACGTCAAGATAGCCCAATTGCGCGGCAATACCCATATTCCGCACCATGGAGCGACCCACGAAGGCGACCTTGCGACCGTGCAAGGCTGCGGCGTTCAACACCTGCTGAACCCGGTGCACATGCGAGGAGAATGAGGCGACGATAATGCGTTTCTCAGCCTGGCCAAACAAACGATCCAGAATCGGACCGATCTCTCGCTCCGCGGTGGTGAAGCCGGGCACATCGGCGTTCGTGGAATCCACCATGAACAAATCAACGCCTTCTTCACCCAATCGGGAAAAGGCCCGCAAATCGGTGATCCGCCCATCTAGCGGAAGCTGATCCATTTTGAAGTCACCGGTATGCAACACGTTCCCGCCGGCAGTGCGGATGAACACCGCAAGAGCGTCCGGGATCGAGTGGTTAACAGCAACGAACTCGCATTCGAAGGGCCCAAGTTGCTCGACTTGGCCTTCCTTGACCGCCATGGTGTAGGGCTTGATCCGATGTTCCTGAAGCTTCGCCTCGATCAGCGCCAGGGTCAGCTGAGAACCGATCAGCGGAATGTCCTGCCGTAGCCGGAGCAAATAAGGCACCGCACCAATGTGATCTTCGTGCCCGTGGGTGAGCACCACTGCCACCACATCGTCCAGGCGATCTTCGATATAGGAGAAGTCAGGCAAGATCAGGTCGACGCCGGGTTGGGTCTCCTCGGGGAAAAGCACCCCGCAGTCCACGATCAGCAGTTTGCCGTCAATTTCGAATACGGCCATATTTCGGCCGATTTCCCCCAAACCACCGAGTGGGACAACCCGCAATGTTCCCGGTGAGAGTTTGGGCGGGGTGCGCAGGCCAGGTTGGGCTACTTGGGTCATACTGTCTCTTTCATATCAGCTTATTGACGCACGGCGATCCCCAGATCGAAGCCAACCTCGTCGAGGTCGGCGTTAATCGTGGCGAGCTCCGCGCTGCTTGGTTCTACCAGTGGCAATCTGACCACTGAGTTCGGCAGGACTCCCTGCCACTTCAAAATCTGTTTTGCGGCTACTGCGCCCTGCACTCGGGTCATCACGGCACGCACCACCGGGTCCAGCTCCAGGTGCAAGGCCCGAGCGGTAGCGAAATCGCCGGCCAGCCCCGCGTCAACGAGCTGACGGAACTTAGCCGTAGCGACGTGAGTGGTGACCCCTACCAAGCCAACGGCACCGAGGGCCAACCAGGGCAGAATCAGTCCGTCATCGCCCGAATAAAGATGCAAATCGGTATTCGCTACCACTCGGGTGGTGGCGGCGAAGTCGGCCTTGGCGTCTTTGAGCGCAATGATATTCGGATGATCAGCCAGCCGGATCAGAGTTTCAGCAGTGATCGGCACGCTACTGCGACCGGGGATGTCATAGACCATTACCGGCAGCTCGGTGGAAGAGGCGATAGCCTCGAAGTGCGCTTGCACCCCTGACTGGCTCGGTTTGTTGTAGTAGGGCGTGACGATCAGCAGGCCATCTACGCCGAGCTTTGCCGCGCGCTGCGAAAGCGAGATCGAGTGCCGGGTGTCATTGGTCCCGGTGCCGACGATGATCGCCGCACGGTCGCCCACCGCGTCTTTGACGGCCTGGAACATGCCGAGATTTTCTTCATCGGTCAGCGTTGAGGTTTCACCCGTTGTGCCGGTTACCACCAGCCCGTCACAGCCATCGTCAACTAGCTTGCTCGCCAATTCGGCGGCCCGCTGATAGTCCACCGCACCATCGGCGTCAAAAGGGGTGACCATGGCGGTCAGCAGGGTGCCGAAAGGGTAGCGTGTCTGAATAGCCATGGCTAAAACGTTACCCGCTCAAGGCGAGAAAGGTGAACCGAGCGGCCCAGCGGGAAGACTTTTGCGCTCAACTCAGTCTGGGTGGCTGTGCCGGGCCAGAAAGGGTTCGACCGCGGCCAGCACCGGAGCCGGAGGAAACAAGGTGTCGCCGTGATCGCGATCGGGCAGCTCAAGCAGTTCCGCATCGGGCATCACTTCGGCGGCCCGGCGGGAATCCGCGAGCCGTCGAGCGTCTAGCGACCCCGCCAGCAGCAAGGTCGGAATCTGAAACTGCCGCAACTGCGTTTCGGAAATTCCTTCCGCCTCCTCGGTCTGCGCAAAATAGGCACGCAGCGCCTCCGCGTCATTGGCTAAGAACGCCATTCGAGTCACCGGATCAACCTGATGACCAATTCGTTCCTGCCAGCCGTCCAGGAAGCCCTGCATGCCGTGTTTGGCCAGCGCTGCATCGTAGTCAGCGAAGAACAGCTCAGCAATCGATCCAGCGGCAATTCGGTAGGTTCCCGCCGCTGAGATAAATGAAAGCATTCGATCCGGTACCGCTGCCCCTAAGCTGAACCCGATCCGGGCTCCGAAGGAATAGCCAAAGTAGTGTGCCGCGGTTATTCCAGCAGCATCCAGCACAGCCTGCACATCAAGTAGTACCCGGTCCATCGTGTAGGCGCTTTGCTGATGCGGCTTCTCGCTGCGCCCGTGACCGCGCAGATCCATACTGATCAGCCGGTACCGCTCACCAAGCGCCTTGACGTAGCCCATGCCTCGCCAAACTGCTTTAGAGAGCGCACTGCCATGGACCAGCAGCAATGGGTCACCGTCCGGATTGCCCTGATCCTGCCAAACCAGGCTGACCCCGTCGGTGGGGTTAGTCGCCGTTTGCACCGTTAGGTTTACCCTCCTGCTGCTCGGCTTCCCGGCGGTTGAAAGGGGTTAGCTCCGAACCTTTACCTCGGGAGAGGGAAATCGACTGCCGCATTGCAGAACGGGCACGCTTCCGGTCGCCCGCCGCGTCATAAGCGCAGGAAAGCCGGAACCAGGAACGCCAGTCCTGAGGAGCGGCTTCGGTCTCCGCCTGGTATTTCAGGAACTCCGCGTCGGCTGCTTCCCGGAGGATCCTGCCGCCAGGACTACGCGGTAAGTCATCAACCGGCAGACCGCCCTCCGACTCCAGGATGCCCGCCAGCTTCTCCATCCGCACACCGAAAAGCAGCTCCCTGATCATTGCCCAGGCACCAATCGGAGGCAGCACAATGAGTGCGGCGCCAAGCGCCTTAGCCACCGGATTCGGATCGGTGAGCAGCAGAATTGAGCGCTGCACCAGAACGACTAAGTAGAAAAGCAGTAGCAGGCAAATTAGGCCCACCCAGATTTTGGTGCGCATTAATCGAGCTCCAAATAACCGTCAAGGCCAAAGGTTAGGCCGGGACGGCTGGGGGCGGTTCGTACCCCGATCAAAATACCCGGCATGAACGAAGCCTGGCCGAAGGAGTCGTGACGCAGCGTGAGCTGCTCCCCTGCGGACCCGAGCAGCACCTCTTGATGCGCATAGAGCCCGGCGAGCCGCACTGAATGCACCGGAACGCCCTCGACGCTGCTGCCGCGTGCGCCGTCAAGCGACCTTTCGGTAGCGTCCGGGCCAGCTGGTAGGTCTTTTCGGGCTTCGGCGATCAGCTGGGCGGTACGCAAGGCGGTGCCGGAAGGGGCGTCAACCTTATCCGGGTGATGGAGTTCGATGATTTCCACCGATTGAAAATATTTGGCAGCCTTCGCCGCGAAGCTCGTGGCTAGCACTGAGCCGAGCGCGAAGTTCGGAGCGATCAGCACGCCGACTCCGGGATGCTGCTCAAGCAGTTCGCGCAGTTTGGCTTGCTTAGTGGCGTCCCAACCTGTGGTGCCTACCACCGCATGAATGTCATGTTCGACGGCAAAGCGAACGTTTCGTTCGGAGGAGTCCGGCACGGTCAGTTCAATAATCAACTGGACCTGGCGCTCGAGTAATGTTTCGAGCGAGTCTCCTCGACCGAGAGTTGCTACCAGTTCCACGTCTTCGGCTCGTTCGACCGCCTGAACAGCGGCCTGCCCCATCCGTCCCCGGGCACCAAGCACCGCAACCCGTAACTTTTCCGTCATGTTCTAAGCCTAATGCCCGAGGGCCCCACCGCGAGCCTGCGAGCGGAGGGAGGGCATGAGGCGCTATCCCTGTGACCTCCCAATGTTCGTCCCTCACATCGGGGCCCTGGTCACATGGGCCCAGCCCGAAGACCCCACCGCGAGCCTGCGAGCGGAGGGAGATAGAGTTGTCGATGGTGTCGACTCGGCGCATCAAAGGTCAGGAATCACAAGGAGTCCGATGTACTCGCCCCTGGAACTGCTGTCGCCTCAGAAACTGGGCGGCACCTTCCGGCGCGTCCTGATGACTTCAATCCTGTCGAATCTCGGCGACGGGGTACTGATCGCGGCCGGTCCGCTACTGGTACAGCTCCTCACCAAAGACCCCTTCCTGGTTTCCTTAGCGCTCTTCATGCAGACCGTCCCGTGGGTGCTCTTTGGGCTTTTCGCTGGGGTGGTAAACGACTCGATCTCTCGTAAGCACGTCATGCTGATCACCGGGAGCGTGCGCTTCCTGGTGCTCAGCGGCGCGAGCGTCATGCTGCTGACCGGCACGTTGAATATTTGGCTGCTCTACCTCTTGCTCTTCATCATGGGCACCGGCGAAACCTTCGGCGACAATGCCTGGTCATCGGTAATCCCCGACATCGTTCCTTCAGAGCATTTGGGAGCGGCTAACGCCCGGCTCATCGGTTCAAATCAGGTCCTCAATCAGCTAGCCGGACCGGCCCTGGGCGGCCTGCTGTTCGCTGTCGCTTCCTGGCTTCCCTACGCCTTCAATGCGGTGTTATTCGGTTCCGCACTGATTCTGATCGCTCGCACAGTGATCCCCAACCCTCATCTGGAGAACCGTGAGAAGCCGCTCGCCCAGCGCAGCCTAACGGCCCGGAGTCGCCAGGTGTTTGGGGATCTCGGTGCCGGTCTCAAATGGCTCTGGCAGCATGCGGCCATCCGCACCCTCGCCATCGTGATCTTCACTTTCAATATCACCTGGGGAGCTGCCTGGGGCGTGTTAGTGCTCTATGCCCATCAGATACTCGGTCTGACGGACTGGGAATACGGCATTTTCATGGCGCTCTCGGCGATTGGCGGGGTGCTCGGCACCGCGATCTATAGCGCCGCAGAAAAACGGATGTCCTACACCACTCTGATGCGGATCGGGCTCAGTCTGGAGACCTTGCTAATGCTCGCCTTCGCCCTCACCTCCAATCGCTGGTTTGCCGCCGTTTTCATGCTCATCTTTGGTTTTTACGCGGTGATTTGGGGAACGCTCTCGATGACAATTCGCGGCCGCGCGGTGCCAACCGAGATGCGTGGCCGGGTCGGCAGCGTCTACATGCTCGGCGTGATGGGTGGCATTGCCATCGGCACTGGGATCGGCGGCGTGTTCGCCGGGCTGTACGGCATCACCGCACCGTTCTGGTTCGCTTTTGTGGCCGACGCCCTCATCTTGGCGCTGCTGTGGCGAGCGCTGCCCGCGATCGGACGAGCCGGTCAACATGGACCTCAGGAACCAGTAAACGACGAAACGGCCTCGTCGCTATAACCCGACCCATTCCACGCTGCCATCGCTGAAGAACTGCTCTTTCCAAATCGGCACCCGGGCCTTGATTCGGTCCACCAACGCACTGCAGACCTCAAAGGCCAGCCCGCGATGCGCGGCAGCGACCGCACACACCAAGGCTGGATCGCCAATCTGTAAGTCGCCAATCCGGTGCGCCGCCCAGATGCGCAGGCTACCGCCGTCCACTAGCTGCTCAGCAGCCTCGCCAACGTCCGACGGAGCATACTCGGTGAGCAGCTCGCTCAGGACACTCTGCAGAACTTGTTCCGCACTGGGGTGCGCCGAGTAGCTCAGCGAGAGCACCCCCTTGCCAGCGTCGTGGTCTCGCACCACCCCTGAGAAGCCGACCACCGCTCCACAATCGGCCGCCTCCACCTCGCGGAGTGCGGTTTCCAAACTAATCGGCTCGCTGGCTAGGCGAGCAATGGCCTCAATGCTCATGGCTACCTTCAATTTGTTCCAGAAGATGACGCAGCAACGGGGTGAGAACCGTCAAGCCATCTTTAATGCCGCCCGAGGAACCGGGCAAATTCACCACGACGCAGCGGCCAACCACGCCAGCGTAGCCGCGACTCAGCGCCGCGGTGGGCGTTTTCGTCATGCCGAGCGCCCGGATCGCCTCCATAATTCCAGGGATCTCACGCTCCAGTAACGGCTTGGTGACCTCCGGGGTGAGGTCATCAGCTGTTAGGCCGGTGCCGCCGGTGGTCAGGATCAGCGAAGCACCCGCCGCGAGCAGCTCTTCGATGGCGTTTCGGACCGGTTCGCCATCGGCAACAATAGCGACCGGCAACGGCTCTAGATCCTGTGCTCGCAACCATTCGCTCAGAGGCGCCGCACTGGTGTCCGGCCGCTCACCGTGGGCGGCACGCGTGGATGCCACCACGATTCCTGCCCTCCGGTTCATGCTTCAGCCTCAAAATTGCCACTCTTGCCACCTGATTTGGCGAGCAATTTGATCTCGCCGATCACCGCTCGCTTATCAACGGCTTTGATCATGTCGTAGAGCGTAAGGGCTGCGACGCTGGCGGCGGTGAGGGCTTCCATCTCTACCCCGGTCACCCCGAGGGTGCGCACAAGGGCGAGGATTCTGATGGCATCATCGCCGAGCTCAAAGTCAATCTGCGCCTTACTGAGCGGAAGGGGATGGCAAAGCGGGATCAGTTCCGAGGTCTTCTTGGCGGCCATGATCCCGGCCACTCGGGCCACCGCGAGCGCATCGCCTTTGGGCAGCCCGCCGTTGCTCAGCAGAGCTAGCACTTCGGGCTGGGTGTTCAGCACCGCTTGAGCTTTGGCTTCTCGATGGCTGGGGTCCTTCGCCGAAACATCAACCATCAGCGCCTCCCCGGCCGCATTCAGGTGGGTCAGTCCAGTCATCTCAGTCATTCCAGGATCACTCATAGTAGCCATACTTCCACTTCTTGCCCGGCGGCAAAGTGATCTTGGCCGAGCGGCAAGACCACCAGGGCATTGGCCTCGGCGAGTGAATGCAGTAAATGCGAGCTCGGACCACCGATCAGCCGCACCTGACCATTCTCAAGGACGCCGCGGCGCATTTGCTGTTTGGCGACCGGGCTGCTGGTTGCTGCTGCCAGTCGTGCTGTTATTCGTCGCCGAGGCTCAGCCAATAAGGGGCGAAGAAACATTTCGTAGGACAGCCAGCTACTCACCGGGTTGCCCGGGAAGCCGAGGAAGGCAATCTCTGAGCTTGGTTCGGCTGCCTTGAGCCGCTCGACTTGGCTGGCACCAGACACGGTGCCGAGTGCCTGCGGGCCGCCTGGCTGGATGGCCACGGCATGGAACTCTACCCGGGCGGATTGCGAGTCCCCTTGAGCAGTGGAGAACGCCTGCTTCACCACCTCAAAGGCTCCCTGGCTAATCCCGCCGCTGCTGATCAGCAGATCGACCTCAGGCAAGTTCTGCACAAGCTGTTCAACCGCCTCGGCTCGGTCGGCTATCGCCGGCAAAACCACCACTTCGGCGCCGACCTCGCTCAGTGCGCTGCTCAGCAGCGTCGAATTAGCGTCGTAAATCTTGCCTGGTTCAAGCAGCTCACCCGGCTGCCGCACCTCATCCCCGGTGCTGAACAGCGCCACCCGCACCCGGCGCTGGACTCGGACCTCGGTGATTCCCAAGGCAGCTACTAATCCGAGCGCGGCTGCACTCAAACGGGTTCCGGCAGCTAGTGCACAAGCGCCTTCGGCGAGGTCACTGCCGGAAGCCCTCACGAACTGCCCCACCAGCACTTCCGGCAAGCGGACCTTCTCCCCTACCGGGAGAAACCGCGCCGGTTCGGCTACTTCGACCTGCACCACGGCGTCCGCCCCGGGCGGCAGCTTCGCTCCGGTCATGATCGGCGCAGCGTGGCCGGGCGGCAGCTCGGCTGGATCGCTACCGGCCGCGATAGCAGCCGCCACCCGCAACTCGGCACCGCTCTCCGCGGCACGCACCGCGTAGCCGTCCATCTGGGAATTATTGAAAGGTGGCAGCGCAATGGTGGCCAAGAGGTCCTCGGAAAGGATCCGATGCAAAGCCGCATCCAGCGGCACCAGCTCTGCTTCATCAATCAGTCGAGAGAGCATTGGTGAAAGTAACTCACTGACCGCGGCTTGATGTTCGGCGACGGTTCTCATGGCCTCATTCTGCCAGTTCGGCGACGCGCTAGCTGTGAGCGAACGTCAGCAGTCAATAATGTCCTCGTTTCGTAAGCCTTCACTCGCCTCATCGTCGTTGCTGCTTGACAGAATAAAACGATGAAAACTGAATGGAGACCAACTCTGGCGGTGATCGGTGGCAGTGGAATGTATCAGTTGCCCGGTAGCCAGCTGCTTGACCAACTGAACGTGGAAACACCTTTTGGTTCGCCTTCGGCGGCGATCAGCATGGTGAAGTTCAATGACCAGTTGCTCGCCTTTTTGCCGCGGCACGGGCCCGCGCATCGAGTAGCTCCACAGCAGATCAACCATCGCGCCAACCTTTGGGCACTCGCCTCAGTGGGGGTACGTGCGGTGATCTCCTCGGCCGCGGTTGGCTCGCTCGTGGCCGGCCAACCGCGCGGCAGTTTCAGTGTGATTAGCGATTTTTTTGATCGGACCTGGGGGCGTGCCGACACTTTTTACGACGGCGGTTCAGCCGCTGGGGTGCAACACTTACCGGCGGCCGACGCCTTCTGCCCGCAGTTACGCAGCCTACTCATTGACAGCTTGCGGGAGCTCGCCGAACCTCATCAGCAGCAAGCAGTGGTCGCCGTGATCAACGGTCCGCGCTTCTCCAGCCCGGCCGAATCTGCTTGGCTCACTGCCGCCGGAGCCGAGTTGATCAGCATGACTCAGTACCCCGAACCAGTACTGGCCGCCGAACTCAATTTGGGCTATGCCGCCCTTGCCTATATCACCGACGCGGATACTGGGCATGACGGTTCCGAACCGGTGAGCGCTGCGCTGGTGATGTCCCGGTTAGGTGAGGCGCAGCCGCGAATTCAGGCCGTGCTGAGCGTGCTGGTCAGCAAACTGGCCGCCAGCTATCAACCACAAGAACGGGTTCCCGCCGCCGCGGTAGCGGCGGTCCTGCAACTACCTACCTCGGCCGGTGCCTGAGATGAGGTTGCTGATCACCGGTGGCGCGGGCTTCATCGGTCTAGCGCTGGCGAAGGCGGCGCTACGGGCCGGCTGGCAGGTGAGACTCTTAGATAGCTTGGCGGCCGAAGTGCACTGCACCGCTCCGCCGATTCCCGCCGGTGCTGAACTCATCAAGGCCTCGGTCAACGATCCCTCAGCTGTCCGGCGGGCTTTGCGAGGAGTTGACGCGGTAAGCCACCAAGCCGCGAAAGTCGGCCTGGGCGTCAGTTTCCAAGACGCACCCGATTACGTCACGAGCAATGTGGGCGGCACCGCCGTATTGCTCGCGGGAATGGCGGAAGCGGGAGTAAAAAACCTGGTGCTCGCTTCTTCCATGGTGGTCTATGGCGAAGGTGTTTACTACAACGACGCCGGAGCTCAGCTGCGGCCCGCGGCTCGGCTCGAACGCGACTTGGCCGCTGGAATCTTTGAGCCACGGGATCCGCAGACCGGCAAGTTACTTTCTCCCGGTCTGGTTGACGAAGACGCTCGGCTCGATCCACGGAATGTCTACGCCAGCAGCAAGCTGGCGCAGGAACACCTCGCCGCGAACTGGTCCCGCGAGACCGGTTCACGGGCGATTGCCTTGCGTTATCACAACGTTTATGGCGTCGGAATGCCACAGAATACGCCGTATTCCGGTGTTGCCAGCATTTTTCGCAGCGCTTTGGCCCGCGGCGAGGCACCCCGAGTTTTCGAGGATGGTCAGCAACGGCGAAGCTTCGTCGACGTGCAGGACGTGGCTGCGGCTAATTTAGCGTGCTTAGACCAGCTCACCGAATCGGGGCCAGAATTCCGGGCCTACAATGTTGGCGCTGAACGCGTTCACACTATTGGCGAGCTCGCCACTGCGCTTTCCCAGGCACTGGACGGCGTTCCACCGATCATCACCGGGGAGTACCGACTCGGGGATGTCAGGCACATCACCGCTAGTTCAGCCCGGATTCGCCGAGAGCTCGGTTGGCGTCCGCAGCTCGACTTCGAAGCCGGCATTCGACAATTCGCTCGGGCGCCGCTTCGACCGAGCGCAACCTCAAACTAGCCGATCTCAGCCGACTCGGAGTGTTATTTGGTGATAGCCGCTAGAGCCATCCGGGGCTGGCGGTGCCACTTCCGAACTCTGCACCTCACCGAGGCCGTCGACGCAACGAACCCGCACTTGATGTTCGCCACGGTCGAGCATCAATTCGGCCTGCCATTGCACCCAGGTGTCCTTCGAAATGGCGCTAGCCAGTTTGACTGGCTGCCAGTCACCGCCGTCCACGCTCAACTCCACTTTACTCACCCCGCGTTGCTGGGCCCAGGCCATCCCACCTAATACGGTAGGGCCGGCGGGTACAGCAGAGCCGGAGCGCGGCAGATCAATTCGCGATGACTGCTTGATCGGCCCGTGATCCGACCAGCCCCGAGTCGACCAATAAGCCACGTCCGCAGCGAAGGTAGTCACTTTCAGCTCGGTGAGCCATTTCGTCGCCGAGACAAAACCATAGAGGCCGGGCACGATCAGCCGAGCGGGGAAGCCGTGCTCGGCGGGCAATAGTTCACCATTCATCCCGACGGCGATCATCGCGTCCCGCTGGTCCGTCATCGCCTGCAACGGGGTGCTCGCAGTGAAACCGTCGGAGCTTCGGGAGAGCACCATATCCGCTCCCGGTTTCACCCCGGCTTTGGCCAAGATCTCGCGCACCGGCCAGCCCAGCCAGCGCGCGTTGCCGATCAGGTCGCCACCAACCTCGTTAGAAACGCAGGCAATCGTGACGTAGCGCTCCTGCATTGGCTGATTGAGAAGCTCAGCCAGGTTCATGCTGATTTCGCGATCCACCAGACCGGTTACTTTAAGCTGCCAATCATTGGGGTTTATGACCGGTACCGCGAGCGCGGTATCAATCCGATAGAACTGTTTATTGGGCGTGACCAAGGAAGTTATGCCGTTCAGGGCGAGCTGCGCGTTCGCCGAAATTGGCGCGGCCGCTTGTTGGGCCATCGGGAGTTTCAGTTTCTCCCGGGCGGCTTGATAGGCAGCCTGGGACCCCCTGATCGCCGCGGTGACTAAGGCCGTCAGTGCGGTTGCTGCCGCGCTGAGCCCGATATTGCGGAGAAATAGCCTGCGTTCTTGGCCGGCTGGCTGAGTCCGCGAAGCCTCGTCCAGGTTCTGCAGGCTGCCTGCGACAGCTCGCCAGCCGCGCAGCCGATTGATCAGCACGCGCAGCAGCACAATGCTCAGTGCCGCTGCTAGCAACGGCGAGACCAGCACCAAAACACCATTACCCGCCAGGCTGCCGGCTGAACGCGCAAGCACAGCGAGCAAGCCCAGCAAGCCAAAAATGCCAACCGCCACCAGACCCCAGCTCTTTCGTTTGAGCTCGAGAATCCCGGCCAAAGCCGCAAGGATGGCAATCACCAGCGCCATGCCGATCAGGAAAAAGAATTTATCCGAGGTGCCAAAGCTGGCAATCGCCCAATCCTTGACACCCGGCGGTACTACATCGATCACTGTTCCGCCGACCGCCGTCACAGCGGAAAGCGAAGGGCTCAGGAACCCCGCCACCAGTTCGGCGGCCAACAAACCAAAACCCACGGCTAGCACACCGCAGAGCGCCGCCCAGAGTAGCGCCGGCTTAGATTGCTTGTTCATCAGCCACCCCGTTCAAAGGTATTTGCACAACGAAACGGCAGCCAAGCTCGGTATTCTGCACGCTCACCTCGCCGCGGTGGGTGGCGACGATACCCGCGACCGTGCTGAGGCCCACCCCAGCGCCGCTAAACGCTGAGCTTCGGCGTTCCGGGCTTTTCCGCCAGCCCGCTTCAAATAGCCGGCTCAGGTCTTGCTCCGCAATGCCGCCGCATTCATCGCTCACTTCGATGCTCGCGTATTTTCGGTCCTCGACGCTCGCCTGCTTGGATTCGGTCAGCACCACGGCGGTGCCAAGCCAGACGGTCGATCCCTCGGGTGAGTAGTTAATGGCGTTCAGAATGAGGTTCCGAATCACCCGGCCCATTAGCGCACCATCAACACTGAGCACCGCACTATGCACAGCGTCGCCATCGATGCTGATCTTGCGAGCAACCGCTAATGGTTTCAGGTCAGCGATAGCGTCGCTGATCAGGTCGTAGAGGTCAATGGGCTTCAAATCAAGCACCAACGCACCCGACTGAATAGTGGAAAGTTCAAGCAAATCATTAACCAAGACCGCCATCTGATCAGCTTGATTAATGATTTTCTGATGATATCCGGAGACATCACTGACCACCCCGTCTTGCAAGGCCTCGGTCATCGCTTTCATACTCGCCAAGGGGGTGCGTAAATCATGCGAAACCCAACTGACCAGCTCACGACGGGCAGCTTCGATCGCCGCCTCACGCCGCCGAGATTGCTCGAGTTTCTCACTGGTGAGCTGAAGTTCGGTGGCCAGCGCGGCCAACTCTGAGGTCATTCGTCGCTCTGGAGCAACCGTCTTGCCGAGGCCGATATCGCGCGTCTCACGCACCAGTCTCGAGGTGTAGCGGGAGAGCCCGAAGCCGAGAACCAGGGCCACCACGACAGCCATCAGTGAGGCAATGGCCAGAATGTACCAAAGCACCTCGACGTTGGAAGCGGAGATGAACATGGCATTCATCGCACTGACCACCCCGGCGATGAGTACAGCTACAGTGGCAAAAACCACCAAACAGATCTGTACCACGATCGAGGACCGACGAAGCAAGCGTTGTGCAATGATGGTGAGCCCGCCGATCAACACCGTCCAGCCAAGAACCCAGAGTAAAACCGTGAGGATATTGGCGAAGCTCATGGCTGCCCCTGGGAGTTACTCGGTGCTGGCCGCTCCGGTTCTACCGGCTCCGGGTCAAAGCGGTAGCCAACGCCCCAGACGGTATGCAGCAGCGTGGGATGCGTTGGGTCTTTTTCGATTTTTTCGCGTAGCCGACGGACGTGGACGGTTACCGTGGAAAGGTCCCCGAAGTCCCAGCCCCAGACCGCCTTGATCAGCTCCTCACGGCTGAAGACCTGCTGCGGTCGGCGCAAGAAAAAAGCTAGTAGATCAAACTCACGGGCGGTCAAGGCAAGCATCTCGCCGTGCAGTTGGACCTGCCGAGCCGCCGGGTTGAGGCTGAACCCGGCCAACTCCACCGTCGGCTCCGGAGCGAATTCCTTGACACTTCGGCGCAGCACGGAATGTACCCGGAGCACCAGTTCACGCGGGGAAAAGGGCTTAGTGACGTAGTCATCAGCCCCCATTTCCAGACCGAGAATGCGATCGTCCTCGGTCCCTAAGGCGGTGAGCAGGATAATCGGCATGTTCATCGTCTTGCGAATTCGACGGCACACCTCTGCCCCGTCGAGTCCGGGCAGCATTCGGTCAAGAATGATCAGGTCTGGGTTGCTCTCGGCCGCTAGGTGCAGGGCGGTAAAACCATCGGTGGCGAGTTCCACTTGATAACCGGCCCTGAGCAGGTAGTCTCTGACCACTGCCGCGATTAGCTCTTCATCTTCCACCAGCAAAATCTTGCGGTTACCGACCTCTGGCACTCCGGGCAGCGCTGAAGCTTGGAGGTTAGCTTTGCTAGCGCTGTAATGTGCCACCCTTCCAGCATAGGATTCAGTCACTCCTTTTGCTGCGGATCGTCCGTTTGGCCACCAAGCGTCCCAGTTCTGTAATAAATTCCGCTGCCTTTTCCGGTCACGAAAATCTAGCGTCGAAGAGTGACTCAGATTGATATCGTCTTTCCCTGCCTCAATGAGGCTGCTGCACTGCCGGTAGTGCTGGCCAAGTTGCCGACGGAGGCTCGGGCCATCGTGGTGGATAACGGCAGCAGCGACGGTTCCGCAACGCTCGCGCAAGACCTTGGCGCGTTGGTGGTCCGGGAGCCGCGTCGAGGTTTCGGCAGCGCCGCGCATGCCGGTTTGCTTGCGGCTACTGCTCCGCTAGTAGCTTTTTGCGATGCCGATGACTCGCTCGATCCACGGGAGCTAAATCTCTTCCGTGCCTTGGTGGAACATGGCAGCAGCGATCTGGTGCTCGGCGCCCGGCAGCCATCGGCGGGTTCGTGGCCGCTACACGCGCGCTGCGCCAATGCCGCGTTGGCCCGTCGATTGCGGCACCGCACCGGCTTGCCATTGACCGACCTCGGCCCACTGCGGTTGGCTCGCAGAGAGGCGCTGCTCAGCCTCGGCTTGCTGGATCGACGCAGCGGCTATCCCCTAGAAATGCTGCTCAAAGCGCACCGCGTTGGCTGGAAAATCACCGAACTTCCGGTCAGCTACCGGCCACGCATCGGCCGTTCCAAGGTCACCGGTACGCTCCAGGGTGTCCTGCATGCGGTGATCGATATGAACCGGCAACTGAGGGAGCTACCATGAACAGGTTGCGCGAGCTGACCATCGCGGTGATGGCCAAAGAATGTCTGCCGGGCCGGGTAAAAACCCGTCTCAGCCCGCCGCTCACGGCAGCACAAGCAGCCAGGCTGGCGCAACTCAGTCTCAGCCAGACTCTAGCTTTAGTCCGGCGATTCGCGCCCCGGCAGCAATTACTGGTTTTTGATGGCACTCCCGAGCCAGCCGATGCAGCGGGATTTCGGCTACTCCAACAGGTCCCAGGGTCGTTGGATGTCAGGCTGGCTGCGATCTGCGCCGCAGTGCCGGGGCCGCTGCTTATTTTGGGCATGGACACTCCGCAGCTCCAGTTGAGCGAATTCAACCAGCTCCTCGAGGACTGGGCCGATCCGCGGCCGCAATTCGACGGCTGGCTTGGGCTGGCGGCGGACGGCGGTTTCTGGGCGCTCGCGCTGGCTAATCCGCAACCAGAACACCTTCTCGGCGTGCCAATGTCCACCGAGCGCACCGGAACCGATCAGTATCAGCGGTTACTGGACGCTGGCCTTTCGGTGGGCATGCTGCCGCGGCTGCGCGATGTTGACTATTTCGATGACGCTCGGCAAGCCGCTAGGCAATGTGCTGGCTCAGCTTTTGCCGAGTTCGTGTTCGAATTGGAAACCCTTCTCGATCTGAACAGCAGCCAATGAGCACCGAATTGAGCAGTGCAGAAGCCCTCAACACCAGCGAGGACCAGGTCCCGCGGTTCTTTGGTCGAGGTGCTGACGAGCCCTACACCAGGGCACTAAACCAACAACATGGTGTGTTGAGCACTATCGATCTAGCTGGCCGGGTGACACCGATGCGATTCCAGTTACAGGATTGGGCTGCTGCGGCGCAGCCGATTGAACGCCGACTGCTTCGACAAGTTACCGGCCCACTGCTTGACGTCGGCTGCGGCCCTGGGCGGATGCTGAACGCAGCCGAGCGTCTGGGGACCGAAGCCTGGGGTGTCGAGCCGCACCCATTCGCGGCCGACCAGGCTCGAGCCAAGGGTTTAGTGGTGCTGCAACAATCCATTTTCGACCCGCTGCCGGGCCGGCTTGAAACACACTATTTTTCTGCTGTGTTGTTGCTGGACGGCAATATAGGCATCGAAGGGAACCCCGATCGGTTACTTCAGCGGCTGCATACTTTGACCGCTTCGAGGGGCACGCTCATTGTCGAAACCGATATCGACGAGCAAATAGCACAACGCTATACAGCGGTGCTGGAGGATTCCCAAGGGAGGCGAAGCGACCCGTTCAACTGGGCTAGGTTCGGTCTTGGCGCGCTCAGCAGGCTCGCACCCAAGCACGGCTGGGAACCAGCCCGAACAGTGCGGAAGGGAGAGCGAACCTTTTGTTTACTCCGTCGCCGCTAGTGGTCTCTGATCCGCGCACGCCATTCGATCATGAATACTGACGCCGCCGTCACCACCGCCAAAACTAGCCAGAAAACGACTAATGCTGCCAGGTAGTCCCCCTCTAGCACTGACTCTTGTTTAGCCACCTGCTGCGCCTTGAGTAACGGCAGAACTATCAGGCTCTGGACCGCGCCGATCAGCAGAGCACTTCGGATTACCGCAGCAGAGCTTTGCCGCAGTCCGTAGCTGAGTCGGCGCAGCCCCGCGCCGGAGAGCTGGGTTAACGGGACCAAAACGCCGTCGTGCAGCAGCAAGGCCACAGCCAGCCAGGACAACAGCCCAAGCATCTCCCCGAGGTTCAACTGGCTCGGAATACCAATCAGCCCAAAGGCAATTAACAACACCCCCAGCAAGCCAAGCGCGAGCCGGAACACCATCATCCGGCTCGCCTTTGCCACGGCTCTGGCTTTCATCCGAGCACCTCCACCGAGCTGACCCATTTGGTCTGTAATACTCCGGGGCGCCCAGGGGCCATCACCCGAGCCGGAAATCCATGATCTAGGTCTAGCGGCTCACCATTGAGTTCAAGCGCCAAAAGTGTTTGCTCGTCCTGGCTATAAGCTCCGGGCATAGTCATCTGACGGTAATTTCCGGCCACTTCCAAGGAGGTTATCCGTAGCGTCGAACCTGCCGGCGCTCCCATCAGCGCGACCAAATCACGTACCGGTACTCCCCGCCAGCGCGCGGACTGACTCCACCCTTCAACACAGGCCACCGGCAATTCGTACTCGGCCATCGGCAATCGGCCCAACTGCCGCAGACTGAGCTCGAGCGAACGGCCCCGATAGACCAGGCGCAAGCGCCAGCCATCGCCCACCGCGGCCGGGCTAATTCCTGCTTCAGCTGCGCTGCGATTCACCGGTACCGCCTGTGGACCAGTGTTCTGACGCCTTGGTGCAAAGATGTTGAAGGGAGCCAGCCAGGAAAAAGATTGGCCGGCGGTGCTGAGAACTACCGCTGTGGCGCTCAACCCGACGCCGGTCAGAAGCCCACGCCGAGTCCAGCCACCCACGGGCCGAGGACTATCTTTCAAAGCCTTGTTCTTACGCCAGTGCCGAGCGATCAGCGGGAGCTTGACGGCGATGTGCAGTACCAAGGATCCAATGATCAGCCAAGCCAGCCAGTAATGCGTCTGGCGAAACGGGAAGGGCCAGGGATACCACTTATAGGTATTGATCAGACCAATGGTTAGTTCGATCAAGGACGCAGCGACAAAAAGGGCTATCGACCCTCGTTCTAAGACATCCCGGAGATTCCTGATCGGCGGCCAGCGCAATAGTTCGGGATAGACCGACCAGAGTTTGGCCAACAACAGCGGGATGGCAGCGATGCCGGTCACCAGATGGACGCCCTGACTGAGTTGGTAAATCCACACCGGACGCAGCGGGAAGAGAGGAAGACTCCCCGGCTCCTGGAGTAAGTGGGAGAAAATCCCGGTCACGAAACACAGCAAAAAGGCCGGGCCGAGCCAACGGCCGAGCTGCACGGTCAACCTGGTACTACGGGTCCCCGAGTGCATTCGGCGGGAGAAACTCTCAACTCGGTTTTGCAAGATCCGGGTGATTCGATCCATCTCTTCATCACACCACCGCGGCCTCCACGATGGCAGTGGGCAGTCCTTACGAAAGCGAAACGAATGCCTCAGATTAGCCCGCCGTGCCCGCTTGATACGACAGGATCAGTTCATGCGAGAGGATCACAGGCCGCATTTGAATCCGCGGTGGAGTAGCTCGGCCAGTCGGCCAGCATTAGGGGCCTGGCTGCTCGCTCTGCTTTGCCTGCTCGCGGCGCTGACCTGGTTTTTAGTCGATCTGAGCAGGTTGTCTTGGCTGATCCCCGGCCTTAGCCGGACATCGCCTTCGGCCAGTATCGTGCTGCTCTGCGGCACCATCCTGTGCTGGCTGGTTTTCACCCTGGCGGTGCTGGTAGCACGAACTGTCTTGCGCTCGCTCAAGCCGCGAAAGGCAGCAGCTTGGGTACTAATCGGCTGCACATTGCTCGGTTCAGCCGCGGTCAGTGCCACCCCGGCCAGCAGTAATGATTCGGCGCGTTACGCCTGGGATGGCATCGTCCAGAAAAACGGCATTTCACCTTACCAATATCTGCCGGTCGATCCAGCTTTGGAACGGCTGCGGCCGTCCTGGCTGTTCCGGCCCGCTGAGGCAGGTGGTTGCCGCACCGATGACTTCCCTACCGGCGTGGAACGTTCGGGCGATATTTGCCTCGCTATCAATCGCCCTCAAGTCCCCACTATTTACCCAGCCACGGCGGAGATCTATTTCTTCCTGGTCCGTTTAGCTTGGCCTGACTCAGTAGGTTTTATTGGCTTCCAGCTCGCCGGTCTGCTGCTGAGTCTTGGTATCTCCGCGCTGCTCCTCCGGCTCTTCCCAGCTGCCGCCGACCGAGCCGCCTGGTGGGCTTGGAGTCCGCTACTGATCTTTGAGGGCATTAACAATGCGCATGTGGATCTGCTGGGCGCCGGCCTGACTCTGCTCGCGGTGGTGCTACTGGCGAAAGGCAAAGTGCTGGGATCAGCGGTAGCGTTTGGTGCCGCGGTGGCGGCCAAGCTGATCCCGGCGATCGCCGCCGTGGGCTTGCTCTACCGCAGGCCATGGCGTTTCATTCTGCTCTCGGTGGGGACCTTCGCGCTGCTCTACCTACCGTATTTGTTGCTCTCCGGTCCGGCCGTGCTGGGATTTCTACCGGGATACCTGAATGAAGAGGGATACGATGCTACCCACCCATCGCCCCGTTTTGCGCTGCTCAGTTGGGCCCTGCCAACGAACTGGGCGATTCCGATCGGCGCGCTCCTGCTGATAATGATTGCCTTGTTACTGTGGCGTCGAACGGACCCGACAAAACCGTGGGACGCCCAAGCCTTGTTGATCGCACTGGCTTTGCTCATTGCTAGCCCTAGCTACCCTTGGTACGGCCTGCTGTTGCTGCCCTTCGTGGTTTTGGGCGGCCGTTTTGAGTACCTTGCCGTGCCGGTTGCGCTCACCGTGGTGTATTTCGCCCGCTGGCCGGATGGTCTGCTGAGCAGCCGGATTGCCTTGCTCTTGGCAGCCTTGGCAATGGTCACCGGCTGGTTTTGGCGCCGTCGATCGCCCGCAACTCAGGCTGGCGGCAGTAGTCGGCCGGTGCCGAACCTGGCGAGCAGCAACACCACCAGGTAAATACCAATCAGCATCAACGAGATGCCCAAGGCCGCTTCTGGCTGATTCGAATTGAGGCTCAGTTCGATCTGTAGCGGCAGGGTTCTAGTACGGCCGGCGATCGAGCCGGCGAAGGTGATCGTGGCGCCGTATTCCCCCAGTGAGCGGGCAAAAGCCAGCAGAGAACCGACCAGCACCCCGGGCATCGCCAAGGGCAAGGTGATATGGCGCAGAATCTGACCGGCGCTCGCACCACTGGTGGCAGCGACCATTTCCATCTCGGGCTCCACGTTGCGCAGGCTGGTCATCGCGGAAATCACAAAGAACGGCAGTGAGACGAAGACTTGCACCAGGATCACCGCCCAAGGGCTAAAGCCCACATCAATGCCCGCCTGGTTGAGCAACGCGCCGAAGAGGCCATTGCGACCCCAGAAATAGAGCAGCGCTATGCCGGAGACCACCGGTGAAAGCACTAAGGGGATGAGGAGCAAACCACGTGCCAAGCCAATCCAGGGACCGGTTAACTTGCTCAGAATCACTGCAAGTGGCATGCCTAATAAGGCGCAGACGACGGTTGAGGCGAGGGCGGTGATGAGTGAAAGCCCCAGCGATTGCAGTGCCTCTGGGCTGCTCAGCAGGCCGGGCAACTCAGGCCAAGGGGCCCGGACCACTAAGGCAATCAGCGGACCGGCGCACAGGAAGAGCGCCAGTCCGGCTGGTAACCACAACCAGCCCGGCAAGGTGGAGCGAATGAAATGGCTCGTGCGACCCTGCAAAGCTTACTTCCCGCTGGACGGTGAGCTGCTGCTCGTGCTGCTCGTGGAGCTGACGGTCGAGGCTGAGGCGGGACCGAAGCCCGCTTGCGCCAAGATCTGCGCCGCTTCCGACCCGGCTAGCCAGTCCCGGAAAGCCTTAGCGGCAGCATTGTTCGCCCCGGCTACGGTGAGAGCCAGGGGATACTTATTCGGCTTGAGGTCGTTGAGTTCAACGCTGCTGACACCCTGGGAGGCGGCAGCCTTGGCATCGGTGCTATAGACGAATCCGGCGTCCACTTGCCCGGTTGAGACTTTGGTCAGCACCGCCTTCACATCGTTTTCCTGGCTCGGCTGTTTGAGGCTCAGCTTTGCGGCATCAAGAACACGTTGGGCCGCCCGTCCGCAGGGCACGCTCGGCGCGCAGACTGCGACTTTGCTGCTCGCTGCGGCGTCTTGCAGGGAGGAGATCTTGCCGGGGTTGCCGGGCGCTATCGCCAGTGTGATCTTATTGCTGGCAATGATCGTGGTGCCGCCGGAGAGGATCGGTTCGCTGGTCTTGGTGGCAATCGAAGCAATGGACGCCTCATCGGCGGTCACCAAAATATCGGCCTTGGCCCCTGAGCTGAGTTGCTGCACCAGCTGGGAGCTCGCCGCGTAACTCAGGGTGAAATTCGTCCCCGAGTTCTGCTGATGATAGGTATCGGTCAGGGTCTTCATCACCTCGGTCAGCGAGGCCGCCGCGAAGACGGTCACTTCACCGGATTTAGCGGAGTCAGCCGGACTAGGGCTACAGGCCGAAACCCCCCAGGCCAAGGCGCTAGCCGCTACCAAGAGCGAAACGACTTTTCCGGCTGAACGGAAACGATGAAAGGTCACTCCTTGAGCCTAAGTGTTTGGCCGAGGAATCGCACGGTTTGAGAGCTATCTCGCTCATTTGTCTCCAGCTTGTAAGCTTTCTGGCAGCCAAGCGGCGCTAAGTGGCGTAGCGTAGATACATGGTCACCGCTGCAACACCGATTCAACTGGGGATGCCCTCGGCTGCCTCCGGTTTGTTGGATCGTTTTGGCCGTCGCGCCACCGATCTACGAATCTCGCTGACTGATAAGTGCAATCTGCGATGCAGCTACTGCATGCCAGCCGAAGGACTCAGCTGGTTACAGCGCTCCCAGGTACTCACCGCCGCGGAGATTTTCCGGCTGGTGCGAATCGCGGTGGATTCCTTGGCGGTGCGGGAGCTCCGGCTCACCGGTGGCGAGCCACTTGTGCGGGCCGATCTGGTGGAAATTATCGCCGGCCTCCGCGCCGCGCATCCTGAGCTACCGATTTCAATGACCAGCAACGCCGTCGGGCTAGCAAAAAAAGCCGCTGCCCTGAAGCAAGCCGGGCTGAGCCGGATCAATATCTCTCTGGACTCTTTGCACCCGGAGACCTTCGCCCAGCTGACTCGTAGGCCGTTCTTGGATCAGGTTCTGGCAGGTATCGATGCAGCGCTGGCGGCTGGGCTCACCCCGCTAAAAGTCAATGCTGTGCTAATGCGCGGCATTAATGATGCCGAAGCAGCAGAGCTTCTGGCCTGGTGCCTGGAGCGCAGCATTGAATTGCGATTCATTGAGCAGATGCCGCTGGACGCCGACCATGGCTGGACTCGCGAGGGCATGATTACCGCCGCAGAAACCCGCGAGTTGCTTTCTTCTCGTTTTGTACTGGCACCCGATCCCCGACTGCGCGACGGTGCACCAGCCGAACGCTTCGAGGTCAGACTCCCCGACTCGGCCGAGCTACTGGGCACCGTTGGCATTATCGCCTCGGTCACTGAGCCCTTCTGCGCTGATTGCCGACGCACCCGAATCACCGCCGAAGGCAAGGTGATGAGTTGTCTGTTCTCCCGCGAGGAGGTCGATTTGCTCGCGCTGCTACGTTCCGACGCCGACGACGATGCCATTGCCGCTCGCTGGCAGCAGGCGATGTGGGCGAAGCCAAAAGCACACGGAATGGATCACGTTGGTCTGGATTCTGCTGACTACGTGCAGTCCGAGCGCAGTATGAGCGCCATCGGTGGTTAGTCGGGTGCTGCCGTGATCGTCAGATACTTTGCCGCTGCCCGCGCTTCGGTGGGAGTTGATCAGGAGAGTCTTGATCTGCCGAGTGGGACGACGTTCGCCCAGTTGCTGATCGAATTGGCGAGCAGGCATCCAGAGTCTGCTAGCGACAGTGCGCCACGGCTAGCAGAACTGCTCCCCCGCTGCTCCTTTTTAGGCAATGAGGTGGTGTTGCGGGAGCACAGCGTGCAGCTGTCCGGTGATGAGCTGATCGATGTACTGCCGCCCTTCGCCGGCGGCTGACGGTTCGCCCACAGCACAGTCGGCCCAATACTGGCGCAGTCTCCCCCAGCCTCAGTTAGAATGATTCTCACACTTTGACAGCTTGTTTAGCAGTTGTTTAACAGTTTGACCGAATACCCGCCGCAACGACGAGCATCCGGAGACACCATGCCACAACATCCCACCCCCATCGACGATAACTATCTGAATCGCGCCACACCGCGGGCACTGGGCGGATTCATCTTCTTCAGCCGCTGGCTGCAAGCGCCGCTGTACCTGGGGCTGATCGTCGCCCAAGGCGTGTACGTGGTCTTGTTCATGAAGGAACTGTGGCATATCGTCACGCATTTCGCCGAACTCGATGAAACCAAAATCATGCTGGCCGTCCTCGGCCTGGTCGATGTGGTGATGATTGCCAACTTATTGATCATGGTGATCATTGGCGGCTACGAGACTTTTGTCTCGCGGATCAATTTGAAGGGCCACCCGGATCAACCGGAATGGCTTTCCCACGTCAACGCTAATGTGTTGAAGACCAAATTGGCGATGTCGATCATCGGCATCTCCTCCATCCACCTGCTGAAGTCCTTTATCGGTGCAGCGGATCTCTACACAAATGAGAAGACCTCGGATCATGCCGGGAACATCCTGATGTGGCAGACCCTAATCCACTTGGCCTTTATCGTGTCCGCCTTGGCGCTCGCCTGGATCGACAAAATGGGGCAGAAAAAAGTGATCGAGCAGCAGCCGCAAACCACCATCGCCCAGCCCTCTGAACCCGCTCCGGCCGGCGGAGCCGGACACTGAGTTCGTCTAGACGAACTTCAGCTTTTGCCGCGCCATTCGGCCAGGATTCCGCACGTAACCTAGACAGCCTCAGCGGCTAGTCATTTTTCCTCACCCCGAGAATGAGATAACTTGATCACTTGATCAACTTTTTGTTTCGGCTCAACAAGGCTGCTCGCCTCGCCACCGCACCGAAACATTACTGAGGAACATTGGGGTTATATGTCTCGTTCGCACCGTTATGCACTTATCACTTCAGTGAGCTTACTTTTCGCTCTAATAGCTCCCCTAACCACCGCCGCAGCTGCAACTCCGCTGCAGTCAACATCGAACCATCTGACACCTACTAGCCCGGCTCCGCTTGCATTGCTCCCAGCCGCCAGCGGTGCCACCACCTCTGTGGCTGCTGTCCCGGGTAAAGGACAAGGCTCTAATCAATGGGGCTTTGCTGGCGATATCGAAACCTCACGGGGAGCTTCAGACAGCACCTTTAGCTATGGTGTCGCAATCAGTCCGACCGACGGTTCGCTGTGGGTCACCGACTCCGGAAAGGTGGGTTGGTCTTCCCTGCTCTGCCAATTAGCGGGGCTCGGTGCCCCACCCTGCCAGTTCGGCACCCCGAGCATCGCGCACTATCCGGCCAATGGCACGGTGTCTTCGGACTATCTTGGTGGCGGAAACTATCAGGCCACTGGCTACACCGCGAGTCCGGGTGTTAACGCGGGTCTTGGTGCCCGGTTCGCTCCGCTCGCTGAATCCGATCAGAAAACCTTCCCGGCGGCAGAAAAGGCGCAACATGGCCCCCGTGGCATCGTTGTCGACGGCACCGGCACCGCTTGGGTGGTCGATTCAGAGGCGAACTCTCCGGATAGCGGCCCTGCTCAGGCAATCAAGCGCTTCGCTCCCGACTTCAGCAGTCTTCCAGGCGCCGGTTTCACCGGCAGTTGGGCGCAAACCGCGACTCCCGGTTATCTCAATTATCGGGCCGGAATCTCGGTAGACTCTTCGGGCACGGTGTGGGTGGATAATCAGGTTAGAGATGCGCTTGATGGCTTCAATCCCGACGGTTCGGTCAGCACCCGGGTCAAGCTCGATGTACCAGCTGGAACGTACAGTGCGACCGACCCGGGCTATCGGAATCCCTATGGTGTCGCCATCGATCAGACCGACGATAGTTACTATCTTCCACTGATCAATTTCCGCGATGACCCCGGCTTACGGAACACCCCGTTCATTGAGAAGCGCGATAAGAGCGGAAAAATCATCGCCACTTTTGGTCAAAATCAACTCACCAAGGGACAGGTTGTTTTCGGCAGCTATGTGGATCAGGTGACTCGGCATGTCTACGCCTGGAGTGGTGCCGACACCAGTTCAAGCGCACTTTTTGAATACACCAAAGACGGCGAATTCATCCGTTCGTATACCTCGAGCCAGTTCCCTGGGCTAACTAACATTCGGGGTGTGGCCACCGATAGCAGAGGCTACCTCTATGTCACCGTCGGTCAGGGCAGTGCCTCCACTCGAGTGATGGTGCTGGCGCAAACCCCTTCGCCAGTGAATTCGGTCTGTGCGGCGCGATCAGTCGATAAGAGCAGCGTCTCGCTGAGTTGGAACTGTGATGGCCCGAGCGTAGAAGGTGCCCAATACAGCAAGGCCCCGGTGCTCGATTACGTCATTGAGAGCCGTGAAATCGGAGGTACTAGCTGGAGTGTCATCCCGCACCCGCCATCCACCGCACAAAATCGAGTGATTAGCGGCCTCGACCCGACCAAGGAATATGAATTTAGGGTCTCGGCCTGGAACGAGGCTGGAAACGGCGATTGGGCATCGGCGCAGGCAGTGCTTGCGAAGAGTAATGACGATCTGCTGCAGACCAGTTACCACACTTCCGGCAGCGTTGACGTGCTGGCAAACGATTCCTTCGATGCGAACCTACCCGCTGTAACTACCTCATTGCTCGACGCTCAGGGCAGCGCAGTCTCAGAGCTCACGGTGGCTGGCGAGGGAAAGTACACCCTCGCTGGGAGTGTTGTGACATTCAGCCCTGAAGCGGGTTTCCACGGCCAAGCGAGCCCGCTGAAATACCGGGTAAGTTACGCCGATAACTGCTTCTCCGAGGCGCTTATTAGGGTTCAGGTGGGCGATCCGGCAATGCTCACTCTGGTCAAGAAAGTCGACGGTGACAGTGGCGCGGCCGAGCCAAGCGCCTGGAGCCTCAGTGCAACCGCCCAAGACGGTTCGGTGGTATCAGGCATCAGTGGCAGCTCGGAAGTTACCCGACTGCCGCTGACGCCAGGTCGCTACGCGCTGGCTGAGACAGGTCCAACTCGGGGCTATCAGACAGCTGGTTTCATCTGTGTTACGGGTGATGGTGACCCCGCAGCGGCCGACAGTGCGGTAACCTTATTAGCCGGTCAGGACACCGTCTGTACGGTGACGAATAGCTATACCGCGGCGACCGTGACGCCCAGTCCTACTGCCAGCCCAAGCACTTCAACCTCGACTCCTAGCCCGAGCACGCCGACCTCAACAGCTAGTTCGTCTCAGCCGGCGGTGCCCGCACAGACTTCCAGCCAGCACCCCTCGGCGGCCGAATCGGATCCTGAGATGCCCGAAACGGGTTTCACTGCGGGCTGGTTAGAGTTGGGGCTGATCGCGGTGATGATTGGAAGTATCGTACTGTTCTCGCTCAAGAGGAGAACTCGACAGCACTAAGGCGGATCCCTTCGACCTTAGATGCTATGAGGGCGTCGTTTAGATTTCATTGCGAAATCTAAACGACGCCCTCATTTTGATCAAGGTTTTCCTTAGCGACCGAAGGTCTCGTCTTCGTCGAAGGGTCCGACCACCGTGATGGTGCGCGGTGCAGCTGCAAGTTCCTTTGCTAGTTCGTGAACTTGCTCGGCGGTGACCGTATGAATATGAGCCAAGGTCTGGTCAATATCAAGGAATTCACCGGAGACCAGTTCGGCCCGGCCCAGCCTAGACATTCGCGAGCCGGTATCTTCCAGCGCAAGTACGATCCCACCGGAAAGCTGCCCGATGGCCTTGTTTAGTTCCTCGACCGAGACGCCGTCGGCCGCCAGCTTGTCCAGCTCCGCGGCCAAGAGCTCTAGAACCTGGGGCACCTTCTGCGGCGAACAACCGGCGTACATACCGAAATAACCGGCATCAGCATAGGCGGAGGAGAAAGAGTAGGTTGAGTAAACCAGGCCACGTTTCTCCCGGATTTCCTGGAACAATCGAGACGACATGCCGCCACCCAGAATCGCGTTCAGCACGCTCATCACGAAGCGCCGCTCGTCGGTCGCCACTAGCGATGGGCAGCCCATAATAATGTTCGCCTGTTCGACCTGACGTCGAATCACCTGCAAACCAGGGCTACCGTTAATGGCGGCAAAATCGGTATTCCGGCGCTGCACCGGTACCGCTTCGGGATCCAAATCCCAGCCCGCACCCTCCAGCGCACTGAGCACCTGAGCACAGACCTGATCGTGGTCAAGTCCGCCGGCGGCGGTAATCACCAGTTCATCCGGTCGGTAGTAACGCCGATAGTGTTGCCAAACAGATTCTCGAGAGACGCCTCGAATTGCCTCCGGAGTACCACCGATCGGACGTCCCAAGGGGTGCGAGCCGAGCACCGCAGCCACGAACTTCTCATGGGCCACGTCGGTCGGGTCATCGCTGTCCATCGCGATTTCTTCCAGGATGACCTCGCGCTCGGCCTCCAGTTCTTCGGGGTCGAGCACCGCCGAAGTCACCATATCGGCGATCACGTCAATCGCCATCGCTAGGTCGCTGTCCAGTACCCGGGCGTAGTAGCAGGTGCTTTCTTTAGCGGTAGCGGCATTTGACTCACCACCGACCTCGTCAAAAGCCGAGGCGATGTCTAAGGCACTACGAGCGGTGGTCCCCTTGAACAGCAAATGCTCAAGGAAATGCGTTGAGCCGTGTTGGTTCTCGGCTTCATCCCGAGAACCAACACCAACCCAAAAACCAATGGTGGCGCTACGCTGGCCGGGCATTGACTCGGTCAGTACCCGGACACCGCCGGGTAGTACCGAACGGCGCACCAGGGCTCCGCCCGGTTCGCCCGAGACAATCTGCCCCGACCCCAGGTAGCCACCATTCTGTTGCCCTTCGGCGGGCTGAGCGGTCACCGATTGACCGCTCAGCGCCAGTGCCGAAAGCAACGGTAGTTGTTCAGTCAAGGTTTAGTTGGCCTGAACGTCGGCAGCCTCTGCCTCGGCCGCAGCGGCCTCGGCAACGGCTTCTGTAGCTTCGCCCTCAGCTTCCGCGATTACCGGCGAGAGCGAGAGCTTTCCACGGTCGTCGATCTTGGTGATTTCCACCTGGATCTTCTGACCGACGGAGACCACGTCGTCGACGTTGTCAACCCGCTTGCCATCGTTGATCTTGCGCAATTCGGTGACGTGCAACAGGCCGTCCTTGCCCGGGGTCAGCGAGACGAAAGCACCAAAGGTGGTGGTCTTGACAACCGTGCCCAGGTAGCGTTCACCAATCTCGGGAACCTGCGGGTTGGCGATCGCGTTGATCGCGGAACGAGCAGCGTCAGCTGAGGGGCCGTCGGTGGCCCCGATGTACACCGTGCCGTCATCCTCGATGGAGATATCCGCGCCGGTGTCTTCCTGGATCTGGTTGATCATCTTGCCCTTGGGCCCGATGACCTCGCCGATCTTGTCAACCGGGATCTTGACCGCGATAACGCGGGGCGCAAACTCAGAGAGCTCATCCGGTACGTCGATCGCAGCGTTGAGCACGCCGAGAATGTGCAAGCGGGCTTCGCGAGCCTGCTTGAGCGCGGCAGCCAAGACGGAGGCCGGGATGCCATCGAGCTTGGTGTCGAGCTGAATAGCGGTAACGAACTCGGAGGTGCCAGCCACCTTGAAGTCCATATCGCCGAAAGCATCTTCAGCGCCCAGGATGTCGGTCAGCGCGGCGTAACGGGTTTGGCCATCAACCTCGTCGGACACCAGGCCCATCGCGATACCAGCAACCGGAGCCTTCAGCGGCACACCGGCGTTGAGCAGCGACAGCGTCGAAGCGCAGACCGAGCCCATTGAGGTCGAACCGTTGGAGCCGAGCGCCTCGGAGACCTGACGGATCGCGTAGGGGAACTCTTCACGCGAGGGCAGCACCGGCACCAGGGCACGCTCAGCGAGAGCACCGTGGCCGATTTCACGGCGCTTGGGCGAGCCAACCCGGCCGGTTTCACCGGTCGAGTAGGGCGGGAAGTTGTAGTTGTGCATGTACCGCTTCGTCTTCTCCGGGGAGAGCGAGTCGATCTGCTGTTCCATCTTGAGCATGTTCAGCGTGGTAACGCCCATGATCTGGGTTTCACCCCGCTCGAAGATTGCCGAACCGTGCACTCGAGGCAGCACCTCGACCTCGGCGGTGAGCTGGCGAATATCGGTCAGGCCACGGCCGTCGATGCGAACCTGGTCCTTCAGGATGCGCTGGCGCACCACCTTCTTGGTGACCGAGCGGAAGGCTGCGGAAAGCTCCTTCTCACGGCCTTCGAATTGCTCGGCCAGCTGCCCAACGACTTCGTCCTTGAGTGCGTCAGAGGCGTTGTCCCGCTCCTGCTTATCGGCGATCTGGAAGACCTCGGCGAGTTTGCTCGCGGCAGCGGTCTCAACGGCGTCGTAAGCATCCTGCTCGTAATCCAGGAAGATCGGGAATTCGACGATCGGCTTGGCGGCGCGAGCGGCCAAATCAGCCTGCGCTTCGCAAAGCACCTTGATGAACGGCTTAGCCGCTTCCAGGCCCTCGGCAACGATCTCTTCGGTCGGCGCGGTGGCACCGTTTTCCTTGATCAGTTTCCAGGAGTTATCGGTCGCCTCTGCCTCGACCATCATAATCGCGACATCGTCGCCAGCAACTCGACCGGCAACCACCATATCGAAGACGGCGTTCTCCAGTTCGGAGTGCCGTGGGAAGGCAACCCACTGGCTGCCACCATTCTGATCTGCGATCAGAGCGACGCGGACGCCGCCAATCGGGCCGGAGAACGGCAGACCGGAAAGCTGAGTGGACATCGAGGAAGCGTTGATAGCGACCACGTCATACAGCTCATCGGGGTTGATCGCGAGCACGGTGACCACGATCTGAACTTCGTTGCGCAGGCCCTTCACGAAGGCGGGGCGCAACGGGCGGTCCATCAGACGACAAGCCAGGATGGCCTCGGTTGAGGGACGGCCTTCGCGACGGAAGAACGAACCGGGGATCCGGCCAGCGGCGTACATCCGCTCTTCCACGTCGACGGTGAGCGGGAAGAAGTCGAAGCCTTCACGCGGCTGCTTGCCCGCGGTGGTGGCGGAGAGCAGCGCAGTGTCGTCGTCGATGTAAACCATCGCGGCGCCGGCGGCCTGCTGAGCCAAACGACCGGTTTCAAAGCGGATAGTGCGTTTGCCAAAGCGACCGTTATCGATCACGGCTTCGGCGAATTGGATTTCGGGACCCTCCAAGAGAGTCACCTCCGTTTCTGTGTTTCGCCTCCGGTCATCTTTCACCCAGCCCATCTCCCGACGGGCCACACCCGGCCTTCGATCGAGACCCACGGAACTCTTTTCAGAATCGTCCGGAGGTCACTACCGAGGACCGCGAATGCGCAGTGATTGATGACTTTCAGCTGGTTTCAGTTGAAAGTTTTGAGGCCGCATTCCCGAAGCGGGAGTGCGGCCTCAAACAGTTTTATCGACGCAGGCCGAGGCGCTCAATGAGCGAACGGTAGCGTGCAATGTCGGTGTCATGCAGGTAAGCCAGCAGACGCTTCCGACGGCCCACCAAGGCCATCAGGCCACGACGGGTGTGGTGGTCATGCTTGTGTACCTTCAGGTGCTCGGTCAAATCGGAGATGCGCTTGGAGAGCATCGCGATCTGGACCTCCGGCGAACCGGTGTCACCCTCGGCGGTGGCGTATTCCTTGATGATGTCTTGCTTTACAGCGGCGTCTAATGCCACAGGTAACTCCTTGAGTTGTGCCGTGAGTCCCGTAAAACCCTACGTCTTCGGGTGCGTACCGTTGCGGCTCCGTCAACATCGCTGACCAGGCCCTAACGGCACGAAATCCAGCCGCCACGGACTGCAGCCAGATTTACCCCACCAGTTTACTCTGCGCGGGCAACTTCTGTCGAAACCAGGCCACGGCAACCCCACGTTCCCCAGCGCCGAGTTCGCGTCCTAGTCTCGAATTCGCTTCCAAAAACAGGCGAATTCGAGACTAGGAGGCGAACTGGTATGAAATGGGTGGCCGGCGTTGGCCGGGCGGGTGGCCGGCGTTGGCCGGGCGGGTGGCCGGCGTTGGCCGGGCGGCCTGCCTTGCCCCGACGACGGGACTAGCGTTGGAAGGTTTGCCGATAGTGAGACGGTGGCACCCCGAGCGCGGCTTTGAAGTGCTTTCGGAGCGAAGAAGAACTGCCCAGCCCGGCGCGATCGGCGATGCTATCGATCCCCAGCTGACTGGTTTCCAGCAGTTCTCTGGCCAGATTAAGCCGTTGCTGCAGAAGCCAAGCCCCCACGCTAAGCCCGGTCTCCGCCCTGAACCGACGACTAAAAGTCCGACGACTCAGCCTCGCGTGCGCCGCGAGGCTAGCCAATGCCAGGGGCGTGGAGAGCTCCTGCAAGGCCCACTCTCGCGTCGCCGCCGTCGAGCTTCCCTGTAACTGCGGAATCGGGCGCTCGATGAACTGCGACTGGCCGCCCTCGCGCCAGGGCGGAATCACGCACGCACGGGAGACTTGGTTAGCTACTTGGCTGCCATGGTCCTTCCGGATCACATGCA
Organism: Psychromicrobium lacuslunae; assembly: GCF_000950575.1. Lineage (NCBI taxonomy): Bacteria > Bacillati > Actinomycetota > Actinomycetes > Micrococcales > Micrococcaceae > Psychromicrobium > Psychromicrobium lacuslunae. The sequence continues at coordinate 338,695 of NZ_CP011005.1, read as the reverse complement.
GACAGAGGTCAATACCAGCGGCCGCCCCAGCGGAGGTCATCACCTCACCGTCATCGACGTACAAAACATCGGGAAGCACCTTCAGGTCCGGGAAGTTTCGCTGCAACTTCTCGGTGTCTCGCCAGTGGGTGGTGGCCTTGCGGTCCTTCAATAGTCCGGCCGCAGCTAGGAAAAATGCCCCGGTGCAAATGCCTAGCAGCCTAGTTCCCGGACGGATTTGGCTTAAAGCTGCCAAAACCTCGGGGGCCAGTTCGGTACTTGTCGCCCAAACCGCCCCGCCGTGGGCCGGCGGCATCACCACTGTGTCGGCGGTTGCGAGCAACCGAGCATCATGATCCACCGCGACTTTGAAATCGGCATCGGTAGACACTGGCTCACCATCGGGCGAGCAAGTTTGTACTTGATACAGCGGCTCGCCGTCCTGCTGCGCCGCGCCAAAGAGCCTAGCGGCCATCCCCAGCTCAAAGGACATCACGCCGGGCAAAGCAAGAACAACCACTCGATGCATGGCCCAATCTTCTCATAGAGTGTCATTCAGGCCACTATCTTTAGGCGTCAGCACTGTCGAGACTGAAAAATGTTCAAGAACAGCAGAAGGAGCACGATGACAGAGAGCAGCATGCTGGCAATAGTTCAGCACCGCGCCGGCGATGCCGAGACCTTGGAACAACAGCGGGTGCCAAGGCCAAAACCGTCGGGAGGCGAAATTTTGGTTCGAGTGTGCGCGACGGCGTTAAATCCGGTGGATTGGAAAAGCCGGGAAAGAGGTTTCCTTCCGGACGGCAGCGCTCCCCCGTTTACCCTGGGTTGGGATGTCTCGGGAGTGGTTGAGGAGGTGGCGGACGGCGTTACGCTTTTCGCACCCGGGGACGAAGTTTTCGGAATGCCCAGCTTCCCGCACGCGGGCAGCGCCCACGCTGAGTACCTAGTCGCTCCGGCGCGCCACTTCGCCAGCAAACCGACTGCTCTCAGCCATCAGCAGGCAGCCGCGCTGCCGCTTGCCGTGCTCACCGCCTGGCAAGCCTTGGTCGAGACCGCCGGGATCCAAACCGGGCAACGAGTATTGATCCCGGCGGCAGCGGGCGGCGTCGGCCATCTGGCAGTGCAAATCGCTAAGGCTCATGGCGCTTATGTGATCGGTACGGCGAGCACGGCGAAGCACCCATTACTCCGCGAACTCGGCGTCGACGAAGCAATCGACTACCGGCAGGTTGATGCTACCCAGACAGTGCGCGAGGTCGATATCGTGTTGGATACCTTGGGCGGCAATAACGGTCTGGCTAGCCTCGACACCCTCAAACCCGGAGGCATTTTGGTCAGCCTATTGCCGCTCGAACCGGAGACTCAGGAGCTCGCTGCACAACGCGGAATCAGGGCAATTCGCCTTATGGTCACACCGGATCGCGACGGCCTGCGGGAAGTTGCGGCATTGGTAGAAGCCGAAAAGCTAAAGCCAGTGATCGACAGCGTTTTTCCGCTCTCCGAGATCAAGCGGGCGTACCAACGCGGGGAGACTAACCGCGCCAGCGGCAAGATCGTCGTCGTTCCCGGCAGCTAGGTACTGACGCGGCTCCTACGCCGAGTTCGTGGTTTAGTCTCGGATTCGTCAGTAATTACTAGCGAATCCGAGACTAAACCACGAACTCACGGGGAGGCGTGTGGGTGTGGCCGACGACGGGCGGCGGTCAGGATTGAGTTGCTGTGGGCTCTTGGCCTAGCAGTTGCCGCGCTTGTTCGACGTCTCGGCACATCTGGTCGATCAGGGCTTCCGGGCCGGTGTAGGCGACCATGCCACGCAGCCTCTCGACGAACTCCACGGTGACGAACTGACCGTAGAGGTTGAAGTCCTCGACGGCTTCGGCCGGCCGGTCCAGCACATGGGCTTCCACTTGGCGACTGACGCCCTCGAAGGTCGGGTTGCTACCCACCGAAATGGCGGCCGGCCAGCGCACCTCACTCTGGTCAATCAGCCATCCCGCGTAGACCCCGTCGGCCGGGATGAAGCCGGAAGCATCGGCGGCTAGGTTGGCGGTCGGAAAACCAAGCTCACGCCCGCGAGCAGCGCCGTGCACCACCTCGCCACGCATTTGATGAGGTCGGCCTAGCACGGTGGCCGCGGTGGCGACGTCACCCACTTGTAAAGCCTCCCGCACCCAGGTCGAGGAACAGCGACGATCAGCACCAAACTCTTCAATCACCCGCACCCGGAAACCGTGTTTTTCGCCGAGTTCTTGCATGGTTGCCAGGTCACCGGAATTGTCCCGGCCAAAGCGCACATCGTGGCCAATCACCACCTCGGCGGCATGTAAGGTCCGCACGAAGGTGTTGAGCACGAATTCCTCCGGGCTCTGCGCCGCGAAGTCCAGGTTATAGGCCAGCACCAGCACTGCATCAATGCCGCTCTCGGCCATCATGTCTAGCCGGTCTGACAGACTCATGATCTGGGCGGGCGCGCTATCCGGGCGATGCACCTGAGCCGGGGGTGGATCAAAGGTAATCGCCACCGCCTGGGCTTGCCGCTCGCCAGCTGCTGCGACCAACTGGCGAAGAACTTCCTGATGCCCCCGATGTACGCCGTCGAAATTGCCGAGCGTCACCACTGAAGGGCCGAAGTCCACCGGGACCTCGGCCAAGCCGTTGAAATATTGCACGTATCTCAGATTACTGCTTCGGGACGGTGTTCATTCCACGGTAACTCGCCCGCAGCTTCTGAGTGCGGTTGATCCAGAGGTACCAGACCGCAATCACCGGCGGGATCACCAGCTCGAGGATCATTAAAAGGATCATCAAGAAATTCGGCAAACCGCTGACCGCCCAGGAAAATACTCGGGCTAAGCCACCGAGGAAGATCGTGGCACAAACGAAAATCAGCACATTCGCCCAATTGAACTTAACCGCGATGGCCACGAACGCAGCACCAACACCGACCAGGATGGCAGCGAAGAAGCGGTAGTTGCTCTCCAGGGTCGCGTTGTTTTCGCTAATCGCGTCGGGCAGCCCTTTCACGCCGACGAATAGGTCAAAGAGCCCGAAGCCAGCAATCACCACGCCCAAGGCCGCTACCACAAGCCGGAAGACCTTCCAATCGGCGAGGTCTTCAGCCGCTTGAGTCTTGACCGGATCCGCTGCCGCCTCCGCCGCTTCGGTAGAAGACTCGGTGGGAAGGTCTTCCGGAACATCCTCTGGCACTAGGGGTTCACTCATCTCATAATTCCTTCCGCGATTGGCATGCTCCTGTTATGTTCTCACGTCTCGCACAGGAAGCAACGGCACGACGGCGATAACCCTCAGTTTCCGAGCGAGCACCACCATCCACAGCAGTTTTGGTGTCCGGTCGCGCTGCGCCTACGCTGGCGTTAAGACGAGAACACCGAGTAAGGGAGCCGTTATGAACACCCCTGTCAAAGTCGCCGTCACCGGGGCAGCCGGTCAGATTGGTTATAGTCTGCTTTTCAGAATTGCCAGCGGCCAGCTCTTCGGCCCACAAACGCCGATACAACTCAGGTTATTAGAAATCACTCCCGCTCTCGCAGCCCTAGAGGGCGTCGTGATGGAGCTTCAGGACGGTGCCTACCCCTTGCTAGATTCGATTGAGATCGGTGATCAAGCCGAGCGGGTGTTCGACGGTGTCAACGCTGCGCTGCTGGTCGGGGCCCGGCCGCGCGGACCGGGGATGGAGCGTCGGGACTTGCTAGAGGCTAACGGGGCCATCTTCTCCGTGCAGGGCAAAGCCCTGAACGCTGTCGCGGCCGATGACGTGAAGATCGTAGTCACCGGCAATCCAGCCAATACCAATGCGCTGATTGCGCTCAGCAATGCCCCCGATATCCCGGCGGAACGGTTCACTGCGTTGACCAGGCTTGATCACAACCGGGCCATCGCCCAACTGGCGGCTAAACTCGATGCCCCGGTGCGAGAAATTAGCCGAATGACCATTTGGGGGAATCACTCAGCCAGTCAATACCCGGATATTTTCCACGCTCGGGTTGGTCTGGAAAATGCTGCAGAACTGGTTGACGATCTGACCTGGTTAGAGACCGATTTCATCCCCACCGTGGCCAACCGTGGCGCAGCTATCATTGCCGCCCGGGGTTCCTCCAGCGCCGCCTCAGCGGCCAGCGCGACGATCGACCACCTGCACGACTGGGCGCTGGGCAGCGCGGCGGATGATTGGGTTTCCATGGCTGTGCCCAGCGACGGCAGTTACGGCGTACCGCAAGGACTGGTGAGTTCCTTCCCTTGCATCTGCCGGGCCGGCGAGTATGAAATTGTGCAGGGCTTAGAAATCAACGATTTCTCTCGCTCTCGTATCGAGGCCTCGGTGGCCGAACTCGCCGAAGAGCAGCGCGCTGTGCGAGCCCTGGGATTCCTCGGCTAACCCACTGGCTTTTCGGGGCCAGCCCAGGCAGCTTGCGGCTCACGCGGTTCATCACTCGCTAGCGAGAGCAGCCACTGATCGATCGACTCGCCTCGGTTATCTGCAAAGGCGCGCAACTCTGCCTCGAACCTGAACCCGGCCTTCCATGCCAGCTTGTGGCTTGCCCAATTAGGTACTTCGGCACGCCAATAGAGATGCCTAAGGTCCAGCCCGTTGAAGGCGTAGTCGACGATCAACTGAACCGCGCGCAACGCAACACCGCTGCCTTGGCTTTGGTCACCGATATTGATGCCAATCTCCGCAGTACTGCCGCGAAAAAGATGCAGATCTATGCTGCCAAGGAAGACGTTTTCATCCTCCCTAACCACCGCAAAGCTGTGCCTTTCGCCTTTCTGCCACCCAGGAGCCGCTACTTCCTGAACAAAATACTGGGCATCCTCCAAAGAGTAAGGGCTCGGCAACGCTGGCAACCAACGCTGAGCAGCTGCTTGCTGACAAATCTCGGCGATCTTCTCAGCGTCTGCCAGTTCGATACCACGCAAACCCACTACACCGTCGCTCAGCCGCGGAATTACAGGATCCAGTTGCAACTCAGCTTGCGGACTACTCAGCTCTGTTTCTTGCTCGCTCATTGTTGTTCCCCTTTATTTTCAGCTGCTGACTGCTGCGATGCAGCGACCACGGCCGAGGGACGTTTCCGGTACAACCAGATCAAACCGAGAATGGGCAGCAGCAACGGCACAAAACCGTAGCCTCGACCGAAGCCGCTCCAGACCGTGTCGTGCGGGAAGGCATTAGCGTCCAGCAAACTCAATGCGCCAATCACCAGCACGCCGAGGAGTTCGATCACCACCGCAATGACCGAAGCCCAGTACCAGCGACGGACACGTTTAGCTAAGGAAATGGTGGCCGCGATATACACCAACGCGGCGAAAGCGGAGAGCAGGTAAGCGGTGGGGGCTTCGGAGAACTTGGTGGCAATCTGGTAACCCGCACGCGCCGTCGCTGCTAAAGCAAACACTCCGTACACCGCAATCAATAAACGTCCGGGTCCCGTTGCCCTGCTAGTCTTTTCCGCTGTCACTGCCTCGCCCATCCATCACTGTGTTGCCCTACCTGCTAAGACCCTACCCGCCAAACCAAATCTGATTCATTCGATACATCATCACTATCACTACCAGCCCCACCGCGCCGAGCACGAAATTGCTCCACCGGCTGCGTTCGATCAGGGACCACCAGACCCCGCCGATTGGCACCACTACGGCGGTAATCAGGTAGCCCCAGAACTCCCAGGACTCGCCCTGTACTGCCTCGCCACCGCTCTGCCGTACGATGCTAGCGACGAGGAAGACCAGCAAAAAGACTTCGACGGCGGCCACCGAAAGGATGGTGATGTCGTTTGGGCCTTTCTTGAGAACTCCAGCACCAAAGCAGACCACCGCAGACGCCAGGCCAACAACCAGCGAAGTAATGAACCAGCCGTCGAGAATCACTTTTTCTCCTTCGCCTCGGCGGCACTGGGCTGTTGCTCTCCGGCGGCAGCAAAAACCAAAATCGCTTTAGCGTGCTTGCCAGCAGCCCCGGGGTCTTCCAAAAGGGCCACCAGAGTGCCGTCCGGGCCGAAGGCGGCCACCGGTTGCTCGGCGCTATGCGCCTGACCGGTAGCGGCAATCCTACGGCCAAAAGAAAGCTCAGTGGTCTCCTCCTCGCTGAGCTCACGCACTGGCATTAGAGCTCTGGCAGCAACCGAAATGTCAAGCACCTGAAGCTGCCCCGCTGCCTCCTCCAAGGTCTGGGCTTGATCAATCCGGTAGGGTCCAACCGCGGTGCGACGTAGTTCGGTCAAATGCCCGCCAACGCCGAGTTTTTCTCCTAGGTCCCGGGCGAGCGCCCGGATGTAGGTGCCTGAAGAACATTCGACTGTGGCATCCAGTTCAATGATCTGCGCTCCGGAGATCTCCCGTCGTTGCCAGGAGTGCACTTCGAAACGTTCAATGGTCACGGGGCGAGCAGCGAGCTTAACCTCTTCCCCCGCTCGGACCCTGGCATAAGAACGTTCGCCATTCACCTTGATCGCACTCACGCTGCTCGGCACTTGCTGAATTTCTCCGGTTAGCTCGGCGACCCCGGCGAACAGTTGTTCCTCGGTCACCTCGGAAGTGCTGTTTGTGGTGGTCAGTTCACCCTCAGCATCGTCGGTGATTGTCGACTGCCCCAAGCGAATTGTGGTGGTGTAGGTTTTTGAGGTGCCGACAATGTAGGTGAGTAGTCTGGTGGCCCGGTTAATGCCGAGCACCAAAACCCCGGTTGCCATCGGGTCCAGGGTGCCGGCGTGGCCAACTTTGCGGGTACCGGCCAGGCGGCGCATTTTGGCCACCACGTCGTGGCTGGTCCAGCCTTGGGGTTTGTCCACGATCACGAGTCCTGAAAGCACGCCTTTCAGTATATGTTGGCTCTATGGCTTTAGACGCAGTACCGCCCCTGGCTCAACACGTTCTGAACCTACCGAGCAATCAAATCAGGGAAATTACCGAAGCTGCCTGGACTCGCCCAGATTCTCTCGTGCTCAGCATTGGTGAGCCAGGGTTTGAGGTTCCGCAACACGTCCGTCAGGCCGCCATTGACTCGCTGCTGCGAGATGAAACTAATTACACCCCAAACGGCGGCATCTGGCCGCTGCGCGAAGCCTTTGCCGAGCGGCTAGCCAAGCAGCAGGGCGTTCAAGTGGATCCGCGGCGGATCTTCGTCACCGCGGGCGCTCAGCAAGGTCTGCACCTCGCGCTGAGCCTTCTGCTCTCCCCCGGTGATGAAATTCTGATTCCGAACCCCGGCTACCCGACGTTCGCAATGACCAGTAGGCTGCTCCATGCGGTACCGATCGGCTATCCGCTTCGGGACGAACACGCTTTCCAGCCTCAGGTTGCCGATATCGAAGCGCTGATCACGCCAAGGACCAAAGTTCTGCTGCTCAACTCGCCGTCAAACCCTCTTGGGGCAGTGCTGAGCGCCGAGTTGACCGAGGAGTTGGTGGCGCTGGCCCGCAAACACAACCTCTGGGTAGTTTCGGACGAATGCTATGAGGCTTTTACCTTTGATCTGCCGCACGTCAGTCCGGTGCAGTTCGATACCGACGGTCGGGTCTTGCTGTGCTGGACGGCATCGAAGACTTATGGTTTGACCGGGATCCGAATCGGGGCGCTGCTCACCCCGCCGGGTATGCAGGTCGCGGTCTCCAACGCGGTGGAGTCGAGCTTCTCCTGTGTCAGCACTCCGGCGCAGTATGCTGCACTGGCGGCGCTCACCGGCCCTCAAGACTACGTGGCGCAGGCCAAGGCACACTACCGGAACAACCGAGACGTGGCGGAGGCTCAACTACGGGCCCAAGGCTTGCATTTTTTGAACGCCAAGGGAGCGTTTTATCTCTGGGTCGATGTTTCTCACCTCAGCAATGGCGACGTACGTTCCTGGGTCCACGGGTTCTTGGCCAGCGACGGCGTCGCCTTGGCGCCCGGCACGGCCTTCGGCTCGCAAGGCGAGGGCTGGGCGCGGATTGCACTGTGCGGGGATACTTCAGATTTGCTAGCCGGGATTTCTCGGATTCCCGGGCCATAAGGAGCATCCGTCATGGCAGCACTACTTTCCAGCGTGAAAACGGTGCAGAAATACCTCGGCACCACTTTCACACTGGAAAGTGGTGCCGAGGTATTTGAGCTCAGAGACTTGAGGGCTTAGGCCTCTTCCTCGTCTTCTTCGTGCTTTTTATAAGGATCCGCCTCACCGGCAAACGTTGCCTGCGAAGCCTGTGCCGCCAGTTCGGCGTCGCGCACCTTGGCTTCGCGGATTAGCTCTTCAAGGTGAGTTGCCGTCTCCGGAATCTCATCGGCGATGAACTCGAGCGTCGGGGTGAGCCGAATGGTCAAATTCTTACCCACCTCACGGCGCAAGATCCCGCGGGATTTCTCCAACGAAGCGGTAGCTTCCGCTTTCGCTTCTTCGTCGCCAAAGATCGTGTAGTACAGCGTTGCGTGCTGTAGGTCGTTAGTGACTCGCGCCTCGGTCAACGTGATGTTTTCCACGCCTGGTTCCTTGACCTGCTTACGCAGTGCCTCGGCGACGATCACCTTAATGCGTTGGGCCAAACGGGCAGCCCGTGCCGGATCAACCATGCTTCCTCCTCAATACTTCAGCGTCAATACTTCGACTGAGTGTGCAGTTCTACACCCTAAGACCAGGTCAAAAGGTGTAGAACTGCACACTCGGCGAACTTCTGTGCTTAGACTCGCGGCTTTTCGCGCATCTCGAAGGTCTCGATGATGTCCTCGGGCTGCAGATCGTTGAAGGAGCCTAGGCCGATACCACACTCGAAGCCGTCACGGACTTCGGTGGCATCGTCCTTGAAGCGCTTCAGCGAGTCAACCGTGAGGTTGTCTCCGATCACATTGCCGCCACGGAGTACCCGGGCCTTGGCATTGCGTCGGATCAGGCCGCTACGCACAATCGAGCCAGCGATATTGCCGAACTTCGAGGAACGGAAGATCTCGCGGATTTCCGCGGTACCCAACTGAACCTCTTCGTATTCCGGCTTGAGCATGCCCTTGAGAGCCAGCTCGATGTCGTCGATCGCCGCATAGATGACCGAGTAGAAACGCATATCGACGCCTTCGCGGTCGGCCAATTCGGCCACTCGCTCGGCAGGCTTGACGTTGAAGCCAATGATGATCGCGTTGTCCACGGTCGCCAGGTTGACGTCGTTCTGGGTGATCGCACCAACACCGCGGTGGATAACCCGCAGCTGCACACCTTCGCCGACGTCGATCTTGAGCAAGGAATCTTCCAGCGCTTCAACAGCACCGGAGACGTCGCCCTTGAGGATCAGGTTGAGGGTATCAACCTTGCCATCGGCAACTGCCTGATCGAAGTCTTCCAGGCTGATCCGCTTGCGACGCTTGGCCAGCGCAGCATTACGGTCGGCTGCTTCGCGCTTCTCGGCAATCTGACGGGCGGTACGCTCGTCACTGGTGACGAAGAAGGTATCGCCTGCGCTTGGCACTGAGGACAGGCCAAGGACCTGAACTGGCCGCGAAGGACCAGCTTCCTCGACTGCCACGCCGTCTTCGTCGAACATCGCCCGAACACGGCCATGTGCGGTACCGGCCACGATGGTGTCACTGACCCGCAAAGTACCCGACTGGACCAGCACGGTAGCAACCGAGCCACGGCCCTTGTCCAGGTTCGCTTCAATGGCGATACCACGAGCGTCCTTATTCGGGTTGGCGCGCAGATCCAGAGCAGCATCGGCGGTCAGCATCACGGCTTCGAGCAGCGCATCGATGTTCAGGTTTTGGCGAGCCGAAACATCGACGAACATGGTGTCGCCACCGTACTCTTCGGGAACCAGACCGTATTCGGTGAGCTGTCCACGGATCTTCTCCGGGTTAGCGCCCTCTTTATCGATCTTGTTCACGGCGACCACGATCGGCACCTCGGCAGCCTGGGCGTGGTTAAGTGCTTCAACCGTCTGAGGCATCACACCGTCGTCAGCCGCAACCACCAAGATGGCGATATCGGTGACCTTGGCACCACGGGCACGCATTGCGGTGAACGCCTCGTGACCCGGGGTGTCGATGAAGGTGATCTTGCGAACTTCACCTTCGTGTTCGTGGTGCACCTGGTAAGCACCGATGTGCTGGGTAATGCCACCGTGCTCATCGGCCATCACATCGGAGTTACGGATAGCGTCAAGCAAGCGGGTCTTACCATGGTCAACGTGACCCATCACGGTGACTACCGGAGGACGCACTTCAAGGTCGTCGTCGCCTTCAGCCTCAAGTTCAGCTTCAAAGTCAATATCGAAGCTGGAGAGCAATTCGCGCTCTTCGTCTTCGGGTGAAACCACCTGCAGCTTGTAACCGAGCTCTTCACCCAACAAAGCGAAGGTGTCCTCATCCAAGGACTGGGTGGCGGTAGCCATCTCGCCCAGGTGGAAGAGCACGGTGACCAATGCTGCGGGGTTCGCCTCAATCTTGTCGGCAAAATCGGTGATCGAAGAGCCACGACGCAGCCGCACCACAGTGTTGCCGTCGCCCCTGGGTACGCTCACGCCGCCCAGTGACGGAGCACTCATCTGCTCGAGTTCTTGCCGCTTCGCCCGCTTCGACTTGCGCTGTTTACCGCGACCTGCGCCACCCTTGCCGAAGGCTCCCTGGGTACCGCCGCGACCGCGACCGCCCTTGCCGAAGCCACCGCCAGCGGGAGCACCGCCACCGGAACCAGCACCTGCGCCACCTGGAGCGCCGCCTGGACGAGCTCCGCCGCCGCGGCCTGGGCCACCGGCACCGCGGGCACCCGGAGCCGGACGCTCGGTGCGGTTAGGCATCATGCCCGGCGTCGGACGGTTGCCGCCACCGGGGCGAGGGCCACCAGAACCGCCAGGGCGCGGACCGGCCGAGGCACCCGGACGGGGACCGCCAGAGCCTGCAGCAGGACGCGGACCACCGGAACGCTCACCGTCGGGGCGAGCACCAGCGCGCGGCATACCTTGCGAGGAAGCGAAGGGGTTATTGCCCGGACGCGGGCCACCCGAACCACCGGGACGCGGTGCGCGCTCGGCGGGACGCGGTGCCGGAGCACCTGGACGCGGACCGGCGCTCGGTGTGGCCGAGCGCTCGCCTTCGGTGGGGGCACCCGCACGCGGCATGCCCTGGGAGGTGGCGAAGGGGTTATTGCCCGGGCGTGGCCCGGAACCGGGTGTGGCACCGTTCTGCTGAGCAGTCGGAGCCGCTGGGCGTTGAGCTGCCGGTGCTGCCGGACGTTGCGCGGCCGGCGTCGGGGCAGCTGGCGCCTTTGCTTCGGTAGCGGCGGGTTCTACAACCGGCTCGGCAGCCTTCGCAGGCGCCTTAGGGGCCGGCTTCGCGGGTGCCTTAGGCGCCTCTTGCTGAGCAGCCGGAGCCGCATTGGGGAATGCTTCGCGAAGCTTTTTGACTACCGGCGCTTCAATAGTTGAGGAAGCTGAGCGAACAAACTCGCCCAACTCTTGCAGTTTGGCAACTGCGTCTTTGGAACTAATTCCGAGCTCTTTGGCGAGCTCATGTACACGGGCCTTGGCCACGCTTTACTCCTGTCTCGGTTCGCACCGAGTCAGGCACGAACCATCTAATTCTTCAGTTGGGTTTCCACCGGGGAATGGCCAACATTTGAGCGCAGTGAAATTCTCATTGCTTAGCTCGCAGATTGGCACTCATCGCTGGGTACTCATCGGGTTTCCATCAGTTTTCTGACCCGCTTTCAGCTTGGATAAGTTCGTTTTGTACTATCACTGTGCGCAACTGCCCCTCTACTTCCTTGGCATTCACCTGAGCTTTGAAAGCTCTGGCAAAGCCACCTCGTTTAAGCGCCAGCGCCAGACAATCCAGATCTGGATGCAACCAAGCACCCCGACCAGCTATCCGACGTTCAAGATCCAGCGCCAGCACAGTGGGACCGTTCTTGACTACGCGTAGCAACATTGGCTGAGCATCTCGCCGACGGCATCCCACGCACGTACGCGTTGGTGTATTGGACACTACAAAACCTTCTGCTACACCCATCACGAACAACGGAGGACGCCGAAGTCGAAAAACTCGGCCTTAGCTATTCTAGCCCTCCGGCCTGCCTAGCAGCCAATCACTACCCTTGGAGGATTTGAGTTCGGGAAAATTACTCGGCGACGGCATCGGAAATAATGTCGATGCGCCAGCCGGTCAGCTTGGCCGCTAGTCGAGCGTTCTGGCCTTCTTTGCCGATCGCCAGCGAAAGCTGGTAATCAGGCACGATCACCCGAGCCGAGCGGGCGGCCTCATCAACAATGGTCACCGAGTTAACGCGTGATGGCGAGAGCGAATTGGCAATAAAGGTCGCCGGATCATCGCTGAAATCGACGATGTCGATCTTCTCATCGTTCAATTCATTCATCACCGCACGCACCCGAGCGCCCATCTCACCGATGCATGCCCCTTTGGCATTAATACCGGGTTGATTAGCCTTCACCGCGATCTTGGTGCGGTGCCCGGCTTCTCGGGCGAGTGCCACGATCTCCACTGACTTATCGGCGATCTCCGGCACCTCGAGTTCGAAGAGCTTCCGGACCAGCCCCGGATGGGAACGCGAAAGCGTGATTGACGGGCCTTTCGGACCTCGATGCACGTCAATCACGTAGGCACGCAGTCGATTCCCGTGTGGGTAACGCTCGCCTGGCGCTTGTTCGGTGGGCGGCAGCACTGCTTCCACGGTGCCGAGGTTGACCTGTACCATATTCGGGTTGTGGCCCTGTTGGATCTGGCCGGAGACCAGCTCGCCCTCTTTGCCACGGAACTCGCCGAGCACATTATCGTCCTCGACATCACGTAGGCGCTGCAAAATGATTTGCCGAGCAGTGCTGGCAGCGATTCTCCCGAAGCCCGCCGGGGTATCGTCGAACTCACCCACCACGGAGCCGTCATCATCGAGTTCAGCCGCCCAGATGGTAACGTGGCCGCTCTTTCGATCCAGTTCCGCCCGAGCCCGTTCATAGGCTCCCGCCGTTTTGTGATAGGCGACCAAAAGCGCCTGTTCAATGGTCGGGATGAGTTTATCCAGCGGAATCTCACGTTCGCGCTCCAGCAAACGCAGCGCGCTCATGTCAATATCCATCTCAATCCTGACCTTTCTGGCCGGATTCGTCTCCGGCCGGTTCATACGGTTCAACCGCGTCTAAACGAGCAAATTCCACCTCAACATTGCCTCGACGAATCTTCGAGAACTCAATGAACACCGGATCCAGGATTTTCGGCTTCATCCCCTTTTTGACGATTCGTTCCTCGCGAATCGTCACACCATCGTCCTCCACACCAACGAGTCGAGCAGTGGGATTGTCCCCCTCAAACAAGTTGACCCTGACGATGTGCCCCAATGCCCGGCGCCAATGCCTTAACTCGGTCAGCGGTCGGCTGACTCCGGGCGAGGAGACCTCCAAATCGTAGGCTCTGCCATCGTCTTCCGGGTCGTCATCGAGAGCAGCCCCCACTAACTGTGAGACCTCCGCAATGGTGTCCAAGGCGACACTGCCGCTACGATTTTCCGGCAGATCGACTACTACTTGGATGATGCGATGATCACCGGTGTGCTGGATGGTGACCTCTTCGAGGTAGAGGTCTTGCTCATTCACGAGGGGTTCAAGCAGCGCAAAAAGCCGCTGCGACCGATCCGGCTTGGACATTCTCAAAGCCTTCCTGCGCCCTTGCGGGCCCCACGTGATGATGTTGTAGGTATCTAGCCTACCAATCCTTCGGCCTTCCGGGTGTGCCCTCAAGTGCATTGGCGGCACGAACATGGCATGATCATAGCCGTGAATGACCCGGCGGCACCGCAAAATCAGCGAGACCCTGAAAATCCCGAGGGTGCCGCGCCAGCCAGCCCTGAAGCCGGTATCACGCCTCGCATTATCACCACGAAGCGGGGTAAATCTCGCCGTGCCAGTGCCGCCGCTGGCACCCCCAACTCGACCGGACTCAGCCCGCTGATCCTCGTTCCAGCCGATGCGGTCGATCAGCCAGCTGAGACTGAATCTCAGACTGAAACGACCTCGGCAACTACTAAGACCGGCCTAGACACCGTCACAACAGCTGGCGAGGAGCCAACGGCGGCGAGCAATGAGAACGTTCAAGGAGCCGGTACGCTCGCGGAAAGTGGCGGGACGAGGACGGAAACCGAGCAGCTTTCTGGACCGGTCGACCGAACCGGGTCTACAGAGACCACAGAGCCAGCTGAATCTAGCGAGTCAACTGAACCTGAGGAAGTACCCGCAGCAACAGCGCCAGAGGAGCCGGTTCGCGTTGACTCGTCTCAGTCGGCTGAAGCAAGCGGCGCTTCAGAGCTCGGGCGGCTAGCGTCAGCTGAAACAGCAGCACACGAGGTCGCTCAAGCGAGCGACCTAGCCGAACCGGCGGCTGCGCTTCTCGACGCCGACTTCCTGTCCGATCCCAGCTTGGCCAACGACCTCGATCTGAGCGGTGAACCGGCCTTCCTGCAGGCACCGGAGCGGGTCAGTGAGGCTACCGAGCCGTCGGTGGAGCCGGTCAAACCAGTTGAACCAGCCGAGCCAATGGAACCAGTCGACTCAGCTGAACCGCTGGGCGCCTCGGCCCCGACGCCAAGCACTGAGCCGACAGCTGAAGTAGCACCGCTCACCCGGCAATCGCTACGTGCTCGGGAAGCTGCCAGAGAACACGCCAAAGACATCGAGCGCCCGGAGCGCAAAACTGGCCGCACGATACTGGCCTGGGGCCGACGTTCACTGCTCTTGCTACTGATCGCTGTGTTGGTTGTGGCGATCGGCAGTACCGTCACGACTAAGGCCCCGCTTGGTCCATCCGAGACCGAATTGGCCAGAGTCAAGACGCTGAGCGAAACTACGGTGCTGCTTGAACAGGCGAAACTACTCAACGCGAGACCTGCCTCCAGCACACTGACGCCAGCGCTGAAAACTTCGCTGAACACCCTGGACGCAGCGGTGCAGGCCTTGACCATTCCTGGCACCGCCTCGGCGAGTCCCAGCGCCACGCCGACCTCGGCTACGACACCCTCGATTTCGGGTTTCTTGAAGGGGCTGGAACAGCAGGCAGCCAAAAATCTGGAGACCGCGGGCCGGGTTGATCCGGGGCTTGCCCGGTTGCTTGCCTCGATAGGTGCCGGTGAGGCCATTGCAAGCCAGTACCTCGCCCAG
Organism: Psychromicrobium lacuslunae; assembly: GCF_000950575.1. Lineage (NCBI taxonomy): Bacteria > Bacillati > Actinomycetota > Actinomycetes > Micrococcales > Micrococcaceae > Psychromicrobium > Psychromicrobium lacuslunae. Next base: position 323,579 of record NZ_CP011005.1, on the reverse strand, counting down.
CTCGGCGGGATCCCGCAAAGTGCGCCGAGCTTTGCCGCACCCGCCGTCGACGCACCCGCTTCGAGTTGCCCTAACCCTAGCGCCGCTGCCAGTGATCAATCGGCTCAGCCGGATCAGCAGGGCCAGGTAAATCAGCAGCAGGCTCTGAACGCTGTTGAGCTAGCCGAGCAGAAGGCTGTCTACGCCTACCAAGTAGCCGCCACCAGATTGGGAACTCCGGCGGCCGCCGATTCAGCACTCAAGCTGTTAGCGGCTCACCAGGAAACGTTGGGAGAGGTTCGACAACAATTGAGCTCGCGTTGCCAGCAACTGCCTGCACAGCAGGCAGGCTTTGGCTTGAGTGCGGCCTTCCTGGCTGCGCCTAACACCGAGCTCAGCAGCCTGGAAACTCAGCTTGCTGCGGTGTACGGGGATCTGATCGCCCTCAGCGACGGCAGCCTGCGCAAGTGGGCAATCGGCCAGCTGCTCAATACCAGCCGTCAGGCACTCATCTTTGCCGCGCCGAAAGCTGCCCTGCCGGGAATGTCATGATGAGCGTGCCAATCCCGGAGGATCTGCAACGGCGCTACAGTAACACCGCCGAGCGGCGGGCCTGGTTAGCCAGGTTGCCGCAGTTGTTGCACAACGCCTATCACCGCTGGAAGGTGCAGCCCGAGCTGGCTCCTGGTCAGCAGCCCTGGAACGGATTCACCGGTATTGCGGTCCCGGTGTCAGCTGACGATGGCAGTGCTGCCGTGATTAAAATTTCTTTCCCCTACGAAGACATCGCCCATGAACCTGACACGCTCAAGCTTTGGCAGGGACGCGGCGCGGTGCGGCTGTTGCAGCATGATCGAACGGATCGGGCTATGTTGCTGGAGCGGCTGGACTCCGACCGCTGGTTACAGTCAGCGCCTCTTGAGCAGGCCATCTCGGTCTGGGGGACGTTAGTGAGGAAACTGTCGATCAGCCCTGATCAGCGGCCGGAATGGCTAAGTATTCCCTCGCTGGCCGAACAGACTGAACGCTGGAACGACGAACTGCCGCAACGCTGGAAAGAGCTAGCCGAGCCGTTCCCGCGCTGGCTTTTAGAGGCCGCGCTTGAAGTATGCCAGACTCGCGGGGCGGTGAGCCGCCGTGAAAGCCACGACGTCCTCGTGCACGCCGACCTGCACGGTATGAACATTCTCGCCAGGCCCGGTACCAGCGGTTGGCAGGCCGACGATTTCCTGGCCATTGACCCGCAGGGCATGGTTGGTGAAGCCGAGTTTTCGGTGATGCCGATGCTGTCCAACCGGCTTTCCGATCTGCCGGTGCAGAATCCTGAGCTGGGCCTGCTGGATCGGTTGAACATGCTCTGCGAGGCGGCGGGCCTGGACGTTGAGGTGGCCAGACAATGGACTATTGCCCGCGAGGTCGAGGACGCCTTATGGTACGCCTCAAAGCGCGATCACCAGAGGGATCTCAACCGCTCCTTGTGGTTGTCCAGCACCCTAGCGGGCCGCACGATCCAAGGTTTACCGCACCCGCACAGCCTGGAGATCAGCTAGGCCAAGCCCATCACAGCGGACCCTAGCGCCCTAACGCGTTAGCGCCCAGCGTGCAGCACGTTCTCCTGCCAGACATCCCAGCCGAGTTTGATAATCAGCACCGCCACTACCGCGAGGAAAACCACTCGGATGAATCCGCTGCCTTTGCGTACCGCCATCCGGGAGCCCAGATAACCACCAGCCATATTGGCCGCACCGGCCAAGAGCCCTAAGCCCCACAAAATGGAGCCGTGTGGCAGGAAGAACAGCAGCGCGCCCGCATTGGTCGCCATATTTACGATCTTCGCCTTGGCGCTGGCTTCCAGGAAGGCATAGCCCATTAGACTCACCAACGCGATCACTAAAAACGATCCGGTGCCCGGGCCAAGCAGGCCATCGTAGAAGCCAATCGCAGCCCCAATCAGGCAGGCCAGCAGGTAATGCCGATGTCCGGAGTGTTTGAGCGCGGTGTGCGCACCGAGGCTCGGCTTGAGCGCGGTGAAAATGGCCACCGCGATCAAGGCCAGCACAATAATCGGCTTGAAGACCGATTGCGGCAGGTTCGCGGCCACCACAGCACCGGCGAAACTGCCGCCCAGGGCGATCAGCGCCATCGGAATAGCAGTTCTCAGGTCCGGACCAACCCGGCGGTAATAGGTGACCGAACTCGTGGTGGTTCCGAAAATGGAACCCATTTTATTGGTGGCAAGGGCCTGCACCGGGGTGATGCCGGGAACCATCAGCATCACCGGCAGCATAATCAATCCCCCACCACCCACCACGGCGTCTACCCAACCTGCCGCCAGCCCGGCGACCAGGATGAGCAAAATCGTGTAAAACTGGATGTCCTCAAAGCCGGAGAGCATCAAGTGCCTGGCTCAGAGCGAGTCGCGGAGCGTGAGTACCTGCTGCACTACTTGCTCTAGCGGCACGTTTTCGGTTTCGCCGCTGCTCCGATTCTTCAACTCGACCACACCGTCCACCAGACCGCGACCTACCGCGAGAATCATCGGCACACCGATCAGCTCGGCATCGCCGAACTTCACCCCGGGAGAAACCTTCGGTCGGTCATCGAAGAGCACTTCTAGACCTGCCGCTTCGAGTTCGTTGGCAAGTTTTTCGGCGGCTTCGAAGACCGCGGCATCCTTACCGACCGCGACCAGATGAACTTCGGCCGGGGCGACAGCGATCGGCCAGACCAGGCCCTTATCATCGTGGTACTTCTCGGCTATTGCGGCGACCGCACGAGTCACCCCGACGCCGTAGGAACCCATTGTCACGACTACCTGCTTGCCATTTTGGTCGAGCACCTTGAGATCGAAGATCTCGGCATATTTACGACCCAATTGGAAAACGTGGCCCATCTCGATGCCTCGAGCGATTTCTAGGGGACCACTGCCATCCGGTGCTTCGTCACCTTCACGAACCTCAACCGCTTCAATCACGCCGTCCCAGCCGAAATCACGGCCGGCTACTAGGCCGAAGACATGCTTACCGGCTTGATTTGCCCCGGTGATCCACCGGCTGCCGCTGACCACTCGCGGATCAACCAGGTAGAGCAGCTTGCTACTGCCTTCCAGGCCGAGCACCGGATTCGCCAGATCCAGGCCGGGGCCAATATAGCCCTTGACCAGCAGCGGATTTTTCTTCAGATCCGCTTCGTTTGCCGCCTCTACCTCCACCTCGCCGCCAAGGCCCAGGTGGGAGGAGATATTCGCTTCAATTCTCTTCAGGTCGACTCCTCGATCCCCCGGCACGCCGATTACTACAAGCTGACGTTCGCCGCCGGGCAGATCGATCGCCAGCACCACATTCTTCAGGGTGTCCGCACCGGTATAGGCAACTCCGTCGGCACGCGGCGCAAGTTGATTAGCTGCAGCGACCAGAGTCTCAATAGTGGGGGTATCTGGGGTGTCTCGAACCTCGGCGGCAGCAAAATCCGTATAGTCGATATCCGCCGGTACTACCGTGCTGACCGCCTCGACATTGGCCGCGTAGCCGGCGGTTGAGCGCACGAAGGTGTCTTCGCCGACCGGCGTCGGGTGCAGGAACTCTTCACTCCTTGAGCCACCCATCGCACCAGAGGTGGCCTTGACGGCGATGATTTCAAGGCCCAATCGCTCAAAAATCTTAAAGTAGGCAGCCCGATGCGCCTGGTAACTGTTCTCCAGTCCGTCATCATCAATATCGAAGGAGTAAGAATCCTTCATGATGAACTCACGGCCACGCATCAAGCCCGCCCGAGGCCGCGCTTCATCACGGTACTTGGTTTGGATCTGGAACAGGCTGAGCGGCAGATCTTTATAGGAAGAGTAAAGATCTTTCACCAACAGGGTGAACATTTCTTCGTGCGTTGGAGCCAGCAAGTAGTCGTTCTCTTTACGGTCCTTGAGCCGGAAGATGCCATCGCCGTATTCGGTCCAGCGATTGGTGGCTTCGTAGGGTTCACGCGGTAGCAACGCTGGAAAATGGACTTCCTGAGAACCAATAGCCGCCATTTCTTGGCGAACAATCTGCTCCGCCTTGCCGAGTACCTTGAGCCCCATCGGCAACCAGCTATAGATTCCCGGCGCAGCGCGGCGAATATAGCCAGCCCGTACCAGCAACTTATGGCTGGCGACTTCGGCGTCCACTGGGTCTTCGCGCAAGGTGCGCAGGAAAAGCTGGGAAAGGCGAAGTACCACCGATGTGGCTCCCTTCTGGTTCGTTCACGCTATTCGGATGAAAAGCCACTACTAATCTACCGTCAGCTAGGGCTCCAGAAGAACGCTGCCTTAAACTCAGTGCATGGCTCCCTACTCCACTCGGTTATTGGTGCTCGGCGTGGTCCGGATTTTTCAACCAGCGCACGGTTATCTATTGCTACAAGAGCTGAACTCTTGGCAAGTGGATCGCTGGGCCAATGTGAAGCCTGGTTCGATCTATTCAGCTCTGCGGACTCTAGCGAAAGAAGGGCTGCTCGAGGTCGTCCAGGCTGAGCAGGACGATTCGGTAGCAAAGGCCTCCTACCAGATCACTGAGGCCGGTTTGACGGAGTTCAGCCAGCTCTTTCGCCAGTCAATCGCCGATGTAGCATCACCAACCATTGCCACCAGCATGGCGGGCATCGCTTTTTTACCCTTTTTCAACCGCGCGGAGGTGACCGAATTGCTGCGCGAGCGTGCTTCCCGTTTGGAACGAGGGCTGCAGGCCGAGTCTGCGGCCATCGCGCAACTCTCCCAGGGCCAGCCAGATGTCCCGCCGCATGTCTTGGAGCATCATTTGTTCTCGGTGGAGCTATTGCGCGGAAATCTGAACTGGACAGCAGCTGCCCTGAACAGAATCGAGAGCGGCGACTACGCCTTCGCGGGCGAACCCCCGGTCTGGTCACCTCCGGCTGACGATCCGATCTGGGGCAACTCACGTCAACCCATCGACAAGACCTAAGTGCCGATCTAAAATAAATTCATCGCTCGATGAATTTAGGCGGTTACGATGGCAGCTTCACGGAACACTCAGTCTTCTCCTCTGACTCCTCCACTGGGCTCGCCCTCGGCTGTCGCGGCACAGCAGCTCAGCGTTCAGAAGGGCCGTCTCAGCATCCTTAAGGAGCTGAGTTTCTCGCTAGCAGAAGGCAGTCTCACCGGTTTACTGGGTCCTTCGGGGGCCGGAAAAACCACCCTGATGCGCATCATAGTGGGCGTACAAAAGATCACCGGAGGCAAGGTCAGCGTGCTTGGCCAGCAGGCCGGCAGCGCCAAGCTGCGCGGTCGAATCGGCTATGTCAGTCAGGCTGCCAGCGTCTACCGGGATCTCAGCGTGCTGGACAACGTGAGATATTTTGGTCGGCTACTCGGCGCGAACCGTACCGCAGTACTTAATGCCTTGGAAGACGTCGGGCTCGCTCAGCTCAGGCAGCGCCGCGCCGGTTCGCTCTCCGGTGGTGAACTTGGTCGGGTATCCCTCGCTTGCGCTTTACTCGGAAACCCCAGCTTGTTGGTAATGGACGAACCAACGGTCGGCCTAGACCCGCTATTGCGCGCTCAGTTGTGGGAGCATTTTCGCTCGCTGAGCAATCGCGGCTGCACGCTGTTGATCTCCAGCCATGTGATGGAAGAAGCCAGTCACTGTGACTCGCTTCTGCTCTTACGACAGGGCGAATTGCTCTCCCAACTAACTCCTGAGCAGTTGCGAGAAAACGGAAAGAGCGAGGATCTAGAACTCGCTTTTCTACAGCTGATCAAAACCCACCAGGAGGAATCATGAGCCCCTCGATGAGCTGGGCAACCACCATTCGAGTGCTCGGGCAGCTACGCCGCGACCCACGCAGCATTGCCCTGATTCTGGTCCTGCCAGCCGCGCTGCTCAGCGCGATTTACTTCCTTTTTGAAAATGAGCGGCTAGCTCCCGGAGCGCCTCGCAGTTTCGACCGAATCGGCCTGATCATGCTGGCCATTTTCCCCTTCGTAGTGATGTTCCTGGTCACTTCCATCACAATGCTGCGCGAGCGTACCTCCGGCACCCTGGAACGGCTAATGACCACGCCAATCCACAAAGCGGATCTGATCATCGGCTATGCCCTCGCCTTCTCCCTGATGGCCATCCTGCAAACCTTGGTGGCAACTCTCATCGCGTACTGGTGGTTCGGTCTGAACATCATCGGCCCGCCGGGGTTCGTCATCCTGGTGGCCGTGCTGAACGCCGTCCTCGGGGTAGCGCTGGGCCTGTTTTGCTCAGCCTTCGCACGAACCGAGTTCCAGGCCGTACAGTTCATGCCCCTCGTGGTGATTCCTCAATTGCTACTCTGCGGCTTATTTGTCGCCCGGGACCAGATGAATGACGTGCTGCAAGCCGCCGCCCGAGTAATGCCCTTGAGTTACTCAGTGGAAGCGCTCGGCGAAGTGGCGAGTCATCAACAGATTACCGGCACCTTGCAGCTCGATTTGGTGGTTTTGGCTGCTATTGTCGTGGCCATGCTCATCCTTGCCTCGCTCACCTTGCGCCGTAAAAGCTAATGACTCAAGAGAACGTCAGTCCGAAGCGTGGTCGGCGGCGCGGCGGTGAAGACACTCGTGAGTTGATCCTCAGTGCCGCTCGCGAGTTGTTCGCCGAATCAAGCTTTGAAGGCGTCAGCCTGCGCCAGATTGCCCGGCACGCCGGAGTTGATTCGGCCTTGGTGCATCACTATTTCGAGTCCAAAGAAGCGCTGTTCACAGCCTGCGTGGAACTACCCGCCGACCCTCTGGCGGTGTTAGCAACAGTGGCTCACAGTTCCCCGGAACAGCGAGCGGAAAGCTTGATCCGCGCGGTGCTGGGCCTTTGGGATTCCTCGGCACGGCCGGCACTACTTGCCCTGGTGAACTCGGCAATCAGCTCTCCGCTCAGGGCATCATTGGTGCGACAGGTGATGAATAGGCTGCTGATGCCGCAGGTCACTGCCGGGCTAGATGGCAGTCCGGCAGAGCTCAGGCTTCGAGGCAATCTGGTGATCAGCCAGCTACTCGGGGTGATTGTGGCCCGGCATGTGGTCAAAATTGAGCCATTGGCCTCGGCGTCGATTACCGAGCTGGTGCACTGGACGGCTCCGACCATCCAGCGCTATCTGACCGGTGAAATCACTCAAGAGCCAAACTCAGATGATCGCAATGGGCAGTACTCCCCATCGCAGCCCGAATCCCTCAGGCCCTAGGCTGGATAGATGAGAAGCTGGGGAGGACGCCGGTGAGCGAAAATATGCTGGGCGCCGATCCCGAAGAGCTACGAGCGCTGGCCCGGGAGATGTCGCAGCGTGCTGATCAGTTACGGGAAGCACGAGCCACCCTCAGCGCTAAGGTCAATGGCCCACTGCAGTGGCACGGCCCAGATGCTTTCTTCTTCAAGCATGCCTGGAATTCCTCACACGCACCGACCTTGCATAAGGCAGCGGAAATGTTGCTCGAAGCGTCAAGACGGCTCCAGCAACAAGCTCAGGATCAGCAGGATACCAGCTCCAGCTAGAGCTGCTCGCCGCCCCTATTCGGTGACAAACTCGCTCACCGCCTTGTCCAGCAGAGCTTCCGCCTGAACGAGACTGAGTTGCTGCAAAAGCAGTTGTTCGGTGCACTCGGCCAGCAGCCCAATCAACATATTGGCCAGCAGAGCAGCTCGGCCCGGCGGCTGGCCAACTAATTCTTCGATGAGTCCCTCGACTAACTCGGCAAACTGAGTACGGGCCAGAATGTACTGGCCCCTCATCTCGGTATCGGCCAGCGAACGGGCCAAGATAGCCCTCCCAGCCAGCACGTCCCGCAGCGCTGAATCATCACCGGGTAACAGGCAGCAGAGAACTTTTTGTAGCCTGAGCGTCGGGGTGGGCGAAGCTAGCGCCTGAGTAATACGGCTATCAATCCGACCATGCAGGGCTTGGCCTGCGGCATCAAGTAGCTCTTCCCGGCTGGCGAAGTAATGCTGAAGCATCCCCCGGGACACCTTCGCCTCAGCAGCCACCGTGCTGTAAGTGACAGCGTCAGTGCCACTTTGCGACAACAGCGAAAGCACATGCTCCGCAATGCTGCGGCGGCGCTCACCCTCGTCAACGATCTTTGGCATACCCTCACTCCTTTTAACGTTATGATCATATTGTAAAAATTCTTCTCGAGAAAGTTCAGACCTGATGAGCGAACCAGCCACCGCAAATATCGGTGTTCAGTTCAAACACCGCGGACTCGGGTATTTCACTAACTTGGTGGGCGCCAACAACTATTTCTCCGCCTACCAAGACGGCCTTGAACAGCTTCCGGAGCCAACGGCGCATTGGGATATTGTCACCGACTTCGGTACAGTCCGGGTCTATCGTTTCGGTACTGACGGGCGCACCCCCTTAGTGCTGCTGCCTGGCCGACAAGCGGCGACGCCGCTCTGGCGAGCAAATCTGCCCACCCTGATGGCGCTGCGCACCGTGTACACCATTGATCTATTGGGAGAACCTGGTTATAGCGTGCAGCAGCGACCGATCACCACTGATGCGGAGCAGGCCAGCTGGCTTGATCAGGTGCTGAAGGCCCTGGAACTGCCCAAGGTGCATCTTTTGGGGCTCTCTATTGGCGGCTGGACGGCGATCAACTACGGCCTGCATTATCCGGATCGAATCGCCTCGATGACCCTTCTCGATCCCGCGATGAGCTTTGCCCCGGTCAGTCTCAAGATGATTCTGGTCTCACTTGGCTCGGTCTTCCCATGGTTGCCTCAATCGCTGAGGCATCGACTGTTGAGCTGGATGTCTGGCGGCGCGCGATCTTCCGATGAGCTACCCGAAGGCAGACTGATCTCCTTAGGGATGAGCGAATTCACGCTGCGTCTTCCGACACCGAGACCGTTCTCTGAGCAACAACTTCGAGCTTTAGACGTACCAGTGTTGGCGGTCATCGCTGGCCGGAGCATTATCCAAAACCCGCAACGGGCGCTGCAAACTGCTAACACCACCTTGCCGCAAGGCACTGTGGAATTCTGGCCAGAGGCGTCGCACGCCCTCAATGGTGAATACCCGGAACTCATTGCACGCCAGACGGCTCAGCTCATTGCGCGAGTCGATTCCGCTTAGCACCCCAGCGAGCTGCCTAGAAAAGCACAGTGGCGAAGGTACCAACTCTCTTAAACCCCACCTTTTGATAACTCGCGTAGGCCCGTCGATTGTAGTCATTGACGTAGAGACTGACGGTTGGCGTCAGCCGTCGGGCCAGCCGCACCACTGCGGCCATGTAGCCATGGCTGAGGCCTCGCCCACGCAACTCCGGACGGAGCCAAACCCCCTGGACCTGGCTGACCGCTTGCGAAACCGCACCAAGATCGGCCTTAAAAATCACCTCTCCTGCCCCGTCAAGATGACTGAAAGAGTGACCCTGCCTGATCAATGAGGCAACCCTGCGCCGGTAGAAATCTTCGCCTGCACTGTAGGGCGAGTAACCAACTTCTTCCTCAAACATTGCCGCTGCAGCGGGCAGAATACGATCAAAATCCGCCATCTCGCTGACCCGCAGTTCGGGGGTAGCGGATAACTGAGAATCTTGATCAATAGCCATCAACGGCTGACAAGCGCGCACTTCTGCCGCCCTGGCACCGTTGCTATGCATGCGCTGGAAAATACCGAGCACTGCGTCCGCCGGACCATAAATGCTGGCATGTTTGCGGCCTAGGGCACTGAGGTACTCACCAAAATGTGGCGCCAATTCGGCGCTCATCTCAATCGGAATTACATTGCTGCCCACCCAGCAGGCCGCGAGCAACTGCCCCGCATCGTCGAAATAACCGATTGTCTGCACACCCAGCAAGCCTGGCACGGCGCTGCCATAGTGTTCCAACTGCGAGGCCATGAACACGTTGGCTATCGGATCTCGATCCACCAACTCACGCAACAACTCGGTATCCGGGTCGGTGAGGACCCGAATAGCCGATTCGTTCGCCCGGGCGAACCTAGGAGACGCTGACCACGGGAGAACCCTTGACGCCGCCTTGGCCATCAGCTCCACCCGCCTCTTCTATCTCCTCGGCAATCCGCATTGCTTCCTCAATGAGTGTCTCAACAATTTGGTCCTCGGGAACAGTCTTAATGACTTCTCCCTTCACGAAAATCTGGCCCTTGCCATTACCGGAAGCCACTCCTAGGTCGGCTTCGCGAGCTTCACCAGGCCCATTTACCACACAGCCCATGACGGCCACCCGGAGCGGAACTTCCATTCCTTCCAAGCCGGTTGTCACCTGTTCAGCCAAAGTATAAACATCCACTTGCGCCCGCCCACATGACGGGCAGGAGACAATTTCCAGCTTGCGCGGGCGCAGGTTCAGTGACTGCAGAATCTGATTGCCGACCTTGATTTCTTCTACTGGCGGAGCGGAGAGCGAAACCCGGATGGTGTCGCCGATCCCCTTCGAGAGCAGTGCACCAAAGGCAGTGGCCGACTTAATCGTGCCCTGGAAGGCCGGACCTGCTTCGGTAACGCCAAGATGCAGCGGCCAGTCACCGCGTTCGGCGAGCAGTTCGTAGGCGCGAACCATCACTACCGGGTCATTGTGCTTGACCGAGATTTTGAAGTCGTGGAAGTCATGCTCTTCAAAGAGCGAAGCTTCCCAGACCGCACTTTCGACCAGCGCCTCCGGGGTCGCCTTGCCGTATTTCTGCATTAAGCGCGGATCAAGTGAACCAGCGTTCACGCCAATCCGGATCGACACACCATGGTCTTTAGCAGCCTGGGCGATCTCTTTGACTTGATCGTCGAATTTGCGGATATTACCGGGGTTCACGCGGACCGCTGCGCAGCCGGCTTCAATCGCGGCGAAAACATATTTTGGCTGAAAGTGAATATCCGCAATGACCGGGATCTGTGATTTCTTAGCAATGATCGGCAGTGCTTCAGCATCATCGGCGGAGGGGCAAGCGACCCGCACAATATCGCAACCGGAAGCGGTGAGTTCGGCGATCTGCTGCAGTGTGGCATTGATATCAGTGGTCGGTGTGGTGGTCATTGACTGCACGCTGATCGGCGATTCAGAACCGACTCCCACTGAACCGACCTTGATCTGCCGAGTCTTCCTCCGCGGGGCTAACACCGGCGGCGGTGCAGCGGGCATACCCAAACTGACTGATGTCATTACTGTGACTCCGTTACATGCTTTGCGTTCTGCCGAATCGACGGTTGCCGCCCGACGAGCACACTCTCTATTCTAAGCTTCCTCAAGCTCAGAGGTATTCCTTGAGCAGACCAATGATTGGGTTCCAGGCTTTGATTTGATGCCCGGTAATGCAGCCTTGAATCGCGAAAGGGTCCTGGGTCAAAAGATCTTCTAGCTCTTCGATGGTTTCGGCACGGAAGATGATCAGTGCCCCGCTACCATCTGGATAAGGTCCGGAAACCAAGATTTTCCCTGCCTCAACCTGACTACTCAGCCAGTTTCGATGTTCCGGTCGATGCTGATCGCGGGCCGCCGCGGTCTCGGCGACATAAGTGTATTCAACGGCATAAACGCTCATCCTCTCAGCCTACACAGCCGCTTCGCGGGGCGGACCGGATGTCGGCAATCTCACCTCTGCTTCATTCCTCCGACGCCCTGCGCTGAGCTGATGCTTAGAGAATTCCGATCAGCCAACGCGCCGCGATGCCAATCAGAGTGGCGAAAATCATCGAGCTCAGGGTGCCAATAATGAATCGTTCGCTGGCTGCCGGACTTTCCTTGAGTTCTGGGTACCGCCCCAGCCCTTTGACAGCTATCACGTAGGCAATCGCTACTGGCTGATCGAAGACCAGGCAAAGCACTACGGCGAGCCGCTCTAGGATACCGATAAGCAAGCCACCGCGAAGCACCTTCACACCAACCACTTCAGATGCTGCCGCTGACCCCTGTTGGGCCCCGCTCTGCTCACCCCTGCCAGGCTCGACCTTCTGCGGTTCGGCCGGGTTAAGTTCGGCAGTGACAGAGTCAGCACTCGTCGACTCAGCAACCACTGCTGGTTCCGGTTCGGCCACGGTGGCCTGTTCCGACGAAACAGCCTCGGCAGCCCGGTGATCGACGCTGCGCGCAAGTTTAAGCACCAGAGTAGTCAGCGGCCAGCCCAGAAAACCAGCTATCAGCAATGCCCCGATAATGATCAGTACGGTCATGACAACAGCCTACTTTCGTCTGGTCCAAGCGGTCGGGATCAACTCCACTCAGCCACCGTTTGATCTGCCAGTTCCAGTAATAACGCTGCCGCCTCCCGGCCGGACCACTCCTCAAGCCAACCGGAGCGCCGGACCGCATTGCTGACCGCCTGAGGACTGAGCTTGAGCGACTCCGCCACCTCGGCCTGAGTACCTCGTTGACCGGGTGTGAGCTGATCGAGAATCCGCCATTCTGCCGCGCTTCGCGCCATCACCAGGCCGCCCAGTAATCGCAATACAGATTCAGCGGCATCGATCTGCTTGCTGGGAATGGCGCCATAAACACTCACCGGCACCCGGTTGCCTGATTTTTTGGCTCGTTCGACGGCTTCTCGAGCAGCAATAAACGCGCCGCCTTGCGCTTCCCGGGAATGCTGAGGCAATGGCTGTCGCACCTCACCAACTCCAATGCCGATATGCCACCCGCCGTCCCTTAGCGCCAGCATCGTCGCCTCGACCACGGAATTGGCATCCTCGAGCACGCCCTGCAATTCGTCTCCGATGGAACGCTCAAAGGCCAACAGCGTTGATACCCCGGAAAGGCGCTCGATGAGGACTGGTACCCGGTCGACGCTCTCTCGGCTATTGCGTTGATCTATCGTCATCACGAACATAGATCAACTATATTCGCTTGATATTCTGAAATCAAACCTTTTTGCTTGATTATAGAAAATCAACCAAAAAGGTTAACGGGCTTCACGATATCGGCGTAGATCAGCAGCGCACCCATCACCAGCAGTACTGAGGCGACCACATAGGTGAGCGGTAGCAGCTTGGCAATATCGAAGGGGCCTGGATCTTTCCGTTTGAAAAGCTTGGCTAACCGGCGCCGCACCGCCTCATAGAGCGCCCCAGCTACGTGCCCCCCGTCAAGGGGCAAAAGTGGGATGAGGTTGAAGACGAAAAGCGCGAAGTTCAGCCCAGCCATCAAACCGAGCAAGGTGGCGAACCGTGCGCTCAACGGCACGTCCTCCATGGCTGCTACCTGTCCAGCAACCCGACCCACGCCAACCACCGAGACCGGGCCGTTTGGATCTCGTGGCGCCGAGCTAAAGGCCGCCTGCGCCACGGCGACAAGGCGTTGCGGCAGATTCACCACGACCCCTGCAACCTGGGCAATATTATTTCCCACGGTCGGCAGCACCGCGGTGATCGGTTGTTGCACATTCTCACTACTGGGGCTAACTCCAATAAACCCGACGTCCTGGGTCAGCACCTTTCCGGCGGCATCTTTCTCCGGTGTTCCCGCGGCGGTGAGCACTGGACGCGCGGTGAGCACCGGGGTGATATTCAGCTGCACCGCTTTGCCGTTGCGTTGCACGGTGAGTTGAACTGACTTTCCCGCCGAGCTGCGGATCCAGGAGGTCAGCTCGTCCCAGCCCGTCACCTGCTTGCCATCGAAGGAAGTAATGGTGTCGCCCGGCAGTAATTTGGCGGCAGCAGCCGGAGTCGGGGTGCAATTCTTCGGATCCGGCGTTGCCTCGCCTTCTTTGATCTGGCAAGCGTTCACGACGGCAAGCGTGGTGGTGGCCTGAGCGGTACCAAACCCCATCAACAGCACCCCCATTAGCACGGTGCCGATCAGCAAGTTCATGAACGGACCGCCGAGCATAATGATGATCTTTTTCCAGACCGGGAGTTTGTAAAACACCCGGTTCTCATCCTCGGGACCGACCTCTTCATGGGCCATGGCCCGGGCATCGGTGGCGAGTTGCTCGAAGCGACCCGATTTGCGCTGTCTGCTGACCCGTTGCGCGGCACCAGATTCGGCCAAGGTTTGGAACATTCCGGTGCTGGAGGGCCGGACGCTACCGTCTTCTTTATTGGGCGGGTACATCCCAATCATGGCCACATAACCACCCGCCGGAATGGCTTTAATGCCGTACTCCGTCTCGCCCTTTTTCTTCGACCACAAAGTCGGCCCGAAGCCGATCATGTACCGGGTGACACGCACCTTGAAAAGCTTGGCGGGCACCAAATGGCCGACCTCGTGTAGCGCGATTGAAATGCCGACCGCAAAGACGACAAAAAGCACGCCAAGAATAAAAAGCAATACCGTCACAGTGAATCTTCCAACTAGTTCTCTCCGGCTAAACGTTCCTGAGCCCGCCGTCGTGCCCAGATTTCAGCTTCTAGTACCGCCTCCAGGGTAAGCCCGGAGAGCGATGCTTGCGCTGAGTGTTCGCTGAGCACCGCTTCAACGGTATCGACGATGTCGAGGAATCCGATGCTCCCCTGGTGGAAAGCTAGCACGGCTTCTTCGTTGGCAGCATTGAAAACCGCGGGGTGGGTACCACCCTGTTTGGCCGCGTCCTTAGCTAGCTCCACAGCGGGAAAGGCCTGGTGGTCCAGCGGCTCAAAGGTCCACTCGGTAGCCTGGCTCCAGTCACACGGCTGGGCAGCGCCGCGCACCCGCTCCGGCCAGGCCAGGCCTAAGGCAATGGGTAGCCGCATATCCGGCGGCGAAGCCTGAGCAATGGTGGAGCCATCGATGAACTGCACCATTGAGTGCACCACCGACTGTGGGTGCACCACAACGTCAATGCGGTCCAGCGGCACATCGAAAAGCAAATGTGCCTCGATCAGTTCTAGACCCTTATTCACCAGGGTGGCCGAGTTGGTAGTGACCATCAACCCCATATCCCAGGTGGGATGTTTGAGTGCCTGTTCCGGAGTCACCTGACTGAGTTCGTGGCGCTTCTTGCCTCGGAACGGGCCACCGGAAGCGGTCAGGATCAACCGTTCGATCTCTGCTGCAGTGCCGGAACGCAACGCCTGGGCAATCGCTGAATGTTCTGAATCAACCGGCACTAACTGCGCGCCGTACTCACGGGCGGCGTCCTTCACTAATTGACCACCGACAATTAGCGATTCTTTATTGGCCAGAGCTAGGGTGTTGCCTGCCCGCAGAGCGGCGAGCGTTGGAGCGAGCCCAATGGAACCGGTGATGCCATTGAGCACCACGTCGACGTCAAGGCCAGCCAACACCGTAGAGGCGTGCGGCCCGACCTCGATCTGGGGCCGGTAGCCCGGGGCTAAACTTTCTAGTCGCTCGCTGAGCTCCTGCACGTTTCCCTTGGCAAGACCGAGCACTGCGGCACGCGTCGCCACCGCCTGCTGGGCGAAAAGCTCCAGATTTGCGCCACCAGCGCTCAGCGCCGTGATCAGAAATCTCGGGGCGCCATCTTCATGGAAGGCCGCTTTGATCACCTCGAGCGCCTGGGTTCCAATCGAACCCGTGGAACCCAGGATGGCAACCCGGCGGCTCGGTGAACCCTGACCAGCTGTATCAATTGACATGCTCCCAGTATCCCGCACCACAAGATGACGAAGTGAGCAGGGACACCTTGGGTCGCGGGCTGGTTCCGCGTAGCGTGGAGCTATGACTACAGCACAGACCGCAGCAAACAATGCCAAGGGACAGCGCCTGATCGAGCTCCACCAGGCTCCGGAACTACTTCAAGTAATCAACGTCTGGGACGTCATTTCTGCCAAGGTGATCAGTGATCTTGACGGCACTCAGGCGCTGGCCACCGCCAGTCACTCGATTGCCGCTTCGCTCGGTTACGAAGATGGCGAGAATATCCCGCGTGAACTGATGATCGAGGCAGTAGGCCGAATCGCGACGGCCACTGATTTACCGGTTAGCGCTGATCTGGAAGCCGGCTATGGCGATGCCGGCGAGACCATTCGGCAGGCCATCGGCGTCGGCATCGTCGGCGCGAACCTTGAGGATCAGCTCAAACCCTTTGACGAAGCCGTTGCCGCGGTTCGGGCTGCGGTCAAGGCTGCCTCCGATGAAGGCGTGAGTTTCGCGCTCAACGCGCGCACCGATGTCTTCGTGAAGGGCGGCCCGGAGGCGAATAAGGAGGAGCAGATCACCGAGGCAATCAAGCGCGGCAAAGCCTTCCTCGACGAAGGCGCCACCAATGTCTTCGTGCCCGGACTGTTCGATGAGGCCACGGTGACGGCGTTGGTTGACGGCTTGGGCCACAATAAGCTCTCGGTGATCGGCCTGCCTGGTTCGCTCGCGCCGGCCAAACTTACCGAATTGGGAGTCAGTCGGATTTCCTACGGCCCGCTCACCCAACGCTTGGCACTGACCGCCCTGCAGGCCGCAGCGCAGGACCTACTGGCCGGCGGCGTGCTCCCGGACGGCATTAAGCCGCTCAACTAAGTCCCTCCCTCACCCTCGCGTTCGTTGGTTTGTCTCGGATTCGCTAGTAATTACTAGCGAATCCGAGACTTAACCGCGAACTCAGCGGGGTGGGGCTAGGCTTGGCTGGCCCGGCGTAGGGTGGCTTGGGCGTGCTTGAGTACGGGTCCGTCGATCATCTTGCCGTCGAACTGGAAGACGCCGTTGCTGGCGGCCTCGGCGGCCTCAAGTAGCGCCCGGGCGCGGTCAATTTCTGCTTCGCTCGGCGCATAGCCTTGCCGAATCACAGCGGCCTGACTCGGGTGGATGCACGCGGTAGCAGCGAAGCCCGAGGCGACAGCATCGGCGACTTCTGCGGCCAGGCCTGCGGTGTCCGGGATGTTCAGGTAAACAGCGTCGATGGCTGCTTTGCCGAAGGCTCCGGCGGCGAGTAACACCTGCGAACGAGCTTGCAGTGCCACCGCACGGTAGCTGCCGTCATCATGCCGTGAAGATGAGCCGCCGAGCGAAGCCAGCAGATCTTCCGCTCCCCACATCAGACCCACAACGTTCGGCTCTTGGG
Source organism: Psychromicrobium lacuslunae (assembly GCF_000950575.1). Classification (NCBI taxonomy): domain Bacteria; kingdom Bacillati; phylum Actinomycetota; class Actinomycetes; order Micrococcales; family Micrococcaceae; genus Psychromicrobium; species Psychromicrobium lacuslunae. Next base: position 306,704 of record NZ_CP011005.1, on the reverse strand, counting down.
CAATCTCAGCGGCGCGGACCACACCGAGCGCTGTCTCGCAGAGCGCAAGCACTCTGAGTGAGGCGCGTGGTTGCACGCCGTGATCGGCAATCAGTCTCAGCTGCTCGGCAGATTCCGCCTTGGCGAGCATCACGGTGCGGTACTCGGTCCGCAATACCGCATCGAGGTCGAGCGCGAAGTCGGAGGTGTCCGCGGCATTGATCCGCACAATGGCTCGCTCCGGATCAAGCGGGTTCTCAATCAGGTATTTCCGCGCCTGCGCTTTTGCTTCCGGGGCGACAGCATCCTCCAAATCAAGAATGACGGCGTCCGCGCGTTCGGCCGCTTTGAGATAACGCTCCGGTCGATCCGCCGGGCAGAACAGAATCGCCGGACCCATCGTAAAGGTTTCCATGATTAGGCTTCCTTCGGAATCGGCGTAACAGCAGCCTCAGCATTGGCCCACATCAGGCAGCTCCTAGTCGCCTCGGCCACCAACACTCCGTCTTGGTTCCTGCCGACGAGCTTCATGGTGGCAATGCCTTGACCGGGGCGAGAGGCCGAGAGCCGCTTTTCGGTCACCACCGTCTCGGCGTAGAGCGTGTCACCGTGAAATACCGGGTGCGGGAAGCGCACATCGGTCAACCCGAGCTGGCCAATAATGGTGCCCTGGGTGAGCTGAGCCACCGAGAGACCAACCACCGTGGAAAGCGTAAACATCGAGTTCACCAGCCGCTGTCCGAAGGGCTGCTTGGCGCTCCAGGCAGCATCCAGGTGCAAGGACTGAGTGTTCATGGTGAGCGTGGTGAAGAGCACGTTATCCGCCTCGGTGACGGTGCGGCCGGGACGATGTGCATAGACAACTCCGGTCTGCAACTCATCGAGAAACAACCCGCGCTGTTCAATCACCGGCAGCGCGGTTTCACTTGTCTTGGAACTCGTTGCCTCAGCGCCGGTCGATTCAGACATTCGACGCAGCCTCCGATAATTCGATCCGCAACGGCGCGGCGGTGGCGGCAACGACCTCGCCTACCGAAACACCGGGCGCGGTTTCGCGTAGCACCAAGCCCTCATCCGGGACTACCTCGATCACTGCCAAATCGGTGATGATCAGATCAACACAACCCTTGCCGGTGAGTGGCAGGGTGCATTCAGTCAAGATTTTAGGATTGCCCAGTTTGTCAGTGTGCTCCATCATCACAATGAGCTTTTTAGCGCCAAAGACCAGGTCCATTGCGCCGCCCATGCCCTTGACCATTTTGCCGGGAATCATCCAATTGGCCAGGTCGCCGTTCTGTGCCACCTCCATCGCGCCGAGCACCGCAACGTCGACGTGCCCGCCGCGCACCATGCCAAAGGAAGCAGCCGAATCAAAGAAGGCAGCGCCCTTATTGACGGTGACGGTTTCCTTGCCGGCATTGATCAGATCCGGGTCGACAGCGTCCTCGGTGGGGTAAGGTCCGGTGCCCAGAATGCCGTTCTCGGAGTGCAGCACCACCTCAACACCAGCCGGGATGTAGTTCGGAATCAGCGTCGGCATGCCAATACCCAGATTCACGTACTGGCCATTTTCCAGTTCTTGGGCGACCCGGGCAGCGAGTTCGTTTCGGCTCAGTCTTTTTGTTTCCGCAGCCATCGTTCAGCCTCCCACGACTTGATTTTGCTCGGCAGCAATCTTTTCCGTATCCGCCGGAGAGGCCGAAACGGTACGCTTCTCAATCCGCTTCTCGGAATGCGGTGCACCCGCTGGAACGTGCACCACTCGCTGCACAAAAATGCCGGGCAGATGAATCTGTTCCGGGTCCAACTCCCCCGGCTCCACCAACTCTTCAACTTCGGCAATGGTCACCTTGCCCGCCATCGCGCAGAGCGGATTGAAGTTCATCGCGGTGGCGTGGAACACCAGATTGCCGTGCCGGTCGCCCTTAGCCGCATGTACTAGCGCAAAGTCTGGATTCAGGGATTCTTCGAGCACGTACTCGGCACCGCCGAACTCACGGACTTCCTTGGCCTCGGAGGCAATCAGCACATTGCCCTCGGCGTCGTACTTCTGCGGCAGCCCGCCTTCCGAAACTTGAGTGCCTACTCCCGCCGTGGTGTAGAACGCCGGGATGCCTGCACCACCGGCCCGCAGCTTCTCGGCCAGGGTGCCCTGCGGCGTCAGCACCACCTCCAGCTCACCGGAAAGGTATTGCCGGGCAAACTCCTTGTTCTCCCCCACATAGGAGGAGATGGTGCGCCGAATTCGTCCATCGGCCAGCAAGATGCCTAGGCCCCAGTCATCGACCCCGCAGTTATTGCTCACGGTCTCCAGCTCGGCAGTGCCCTGAGTATGCAACGCGTCGATCAACGCCACCGGAATTCCGCAGAGCCCAAACCCGCCAACCGCGAGCGAGGAGCCATCTGCAATGTCAGCCACGGCCTCGGCCGCTGTCGGCACTGTTTTGTCGATCATCTGAATCCTTTCAACGAGAACTTGCCCTGCGGTGGAACGTCTTAGTTGAGTTCTAAAGACCCAAATCTCGGGCGATCAACATCAGCTGAACTTCGGTGGTGCCTTCGCCCACTTCAAGTATCTTAGAGTCGCGGTAATGCCGCGAGACAGTGAATTCGTTCATGAAGCCATAGCCGCCAAACACCTGGGTGGCATCGCGGGCGTTATCCATTGCTGCTTCACCGGCGATCATCTTGGCAATCGCGGCCTCCGTTTTGAACGATTTACCGGCCAGCATCCGCGCTGCGGCATCGTAATAAGCAAGCCTGGCGGTGTGCGCCCGCGCTGCCATCCGGGCAATCTTGAACTGGATCGCTTGGTATTTGCCGATGGTATTACCGAAAGCCATCCGCTCCTTGGCGTAACGCACCGACTCGTCCACGCAGCCCTGTGCAGCACCGGTGGCTAGTGCGGCAATCGCGATCCGGCCCTCATCCAAAATGGAGAGGAAGTTCGCATAACCACGGCCTTCGACGCCGAGCAAATTGGCTTCCGGCACGCGCACATCGCTGAGCGTCAGCGGGTGGGTATCCGAGGCGTTCCAGCCCACCTTGTTATAGGCCTTCTCGGCGGTGAAGCCTTGGGTGTCGGTGGGCACCAGAATGGTGGAAATTTCTTTCTTCACGGTGCCATCGGCCCGGGTCGATTCGCCCGTCACCGCGGTCACGGTGACCAGTCGGGTGATGTCGGTACCGGAATTGGTAATGAACTCTTTATTGCCGTTGATCACCCAGTTACCGTTCTCCCGAACGGCCCGGGTCTTAGTGCCGCCGGCATCGGAGCCGGCTTCCGGTTCGGTCAGGCCGAAGCCCGCGAGCGCTTGACCGGAGGCGAGCATCGGCAACCACTGCTGCTTCTGTTCCTCGGTGCCGAAGCGGTACACCGGCATTGCACCGAGCGAAACGCCAGCTTCCAGCGTGATTGCCACCGATTGATCAACCCGGCCGAGCTGCTCGAGCGCTAAGGCCAGCGCGAAGTAGTCGCCACCCATGCCGCCGTGTTCTTCCGGGAAGGGCAGCCCGAACAAGCCGAGTTCGCCCATTTGCTTGACCACTTCGTAGGGGAAGCTGTGCTCTTCATCGTGCTTGGCGGAGACCGGGGCAACCACCTCATCGGCGAATTCACGAACCATATTGCTCAGCTCTTGATATTCGTCGCTGAGTCCGTAGTTCTCTGCGTTGTTCATGATTGCTCCTGTTTCTGTGCCTGTCCGGCGGGGTTCGCGGAGGCAGCTGCTGCTGTTGATTCGCTGGGGTGGATGGTGGCGAGGATTTGGTTGGCCTTGACTAGATCACCGGTTCGTACCGAGATTTTCACGACGCCGGCCACTGCCGCCGCCAATTGGTGTTCCATTTTCATTGCTTCAACGGCGAGTAACGTCTGGCCTTCCGAGACGGTGTCGCCGTCATTGACCGAAAGCGAGACGACGGTGCCCGGCATCGGCGAACGGACTTCCGGGTCAACGCTGCCTGCGGCTCGAGCCATCGAGGCGTTCTTAGCTTCGACCAGCTCTTCGCGGTTGCGTTTCCGAAGTGCAAATCCGACGCCGTCGCGGCCCAGCCAGAGGGTATCCGCTGCGGCGTCGAAGGCGTAATCCCACTGCTGACGGAGGCCGTTCACGCCGAGCGCGAGCTGCTGGCCATCAAATTCCAACTCACCGTCACCGACGGTGACCCGATGATTCTCCGCACCGTTCGCGATCGAGAAACTCAGCGGCCGATGCGCGCCGATCCGCCAGCCGTCGGCGCGATCCCAAATCTGCTCGCCGATGAGTTGAGCGGCGAAGAAATGTGCGGCGGCTTGTAGCTCATCCTCTCTTGGCGCGGCAAAGACGAAGTCTGGCATTTTACGTTCGATCATCGTGGTGTCGAGACGCCCCGCCCGGACGTCCTCGTCATTGATGAGCAGCCGCAAGTATTCGATATTGGTCTTCACGCCGAGCACTACAGTCTGGGCGAGCGCGGCGTCGAGCTTACTGAGCGCCGCCTCCCGGTCCTCGGCCCAGACAACGACTTTGGCCAACATTGGATCGTAATTCGACCCAATTTCCAACCCCGGCAAAAGCGCCGAGTCATTGCGGGAGAGCGGAGATTCGGCGAGCGCCAATACGGTGCCGGTCTCCGGCAAGAAACCTTGTTCAGGGTTTTCAGCATAGAGCCGGGCTTCTACCGCGTGGCCCTTCAGTACGACGTCGGACTGCAGCACGGTGAGCGACTCGCCAGCTGCGATCCGCAGCTGCCATTCGACCAAATCGACTCCGGTAACCAGCTCGGTGACGGGGTGCTCCACTTGCAGGCGGGTGTTCATTTCCATAAAGAAGAACTCGTCTGGCGCATCGTCGGAAACCAAAAACTCGACGGTTCCGGCACCGGTGTAGTTCACGCTGCGAGCCGCGTTACAGGCTGCCTCGCCGATGCGGGCCCGGGTTGCCTCATCCAGCAGCGCAGACGGGGCTTCTTCGATCACCTTCTGGTGACGCCTTTGTAGCGAGCATTCGCGCTCCCCTAGGTGAATAACGTTGCCGTGATTATCGGCGAGGACTTGCACCTCAATATGCCTCGGAGTTGCCACCAAACGTTCCAGGAAGAGAGTGTCATCCCCGAATGCCGAGGCCGCCACTCGGCGCGCGGTCTTCAAGGTTTCTGGCAATTGATCGGCTTCGAAAACCGAGTGCATGCCTTTGCCGCCGCCGCCAGCCGAGGGTTTGATCAGGATCGGGTAGCCGATCTCCTCCGCTGCCTCGATCAAATCCTGATCGGAGAGCCCTGGCTCCGCGATGCCGGGAACCACCGGAACCTGATGTGCCTGGACGTGATTCTTGGAGCGAATCTTATCGCCCATCACGTTCAGCGCCTCGAGGTTCGGGCCGATAAAGGTGATACCCGCCGCGTCGAGCGCCTGAGCGAAGGCCAGGTTTTCACTCAAAAAGCCGTAACCGGGATGCACGGCCTGCGCGCCAGTTCTGCGGCAAGCCTCAAGTACTGCCCCGATGTTGAGGTAGCTTTCGGAGGCCGCCGCCGGGCCAATCCGGACCGCGAGGTCGGCTTCCTTGACGTGCCGGGCCCCGGCATCGGCGTCGCTATAAATCGCCACCGAGCGAATCCCCATCTGGCGTAGCGTGCGGATCACCCGGCAGGCGATCTCACCGCGGTTGGCCACCAAGACCGTAGTGAACATGGTTTTTTCTTGCATCTTCGTCTGTTGCCCCATCATCATCTGGCCGCTCACATCCTGAACAGGCCGAAGGAGGTCTCCGGCAGCGGGGTTTGTGAACATACTTGGAGCGCCATGCCCACGATGTCCCTGGTATCGGCGGGGTCGATGATGCCGTCGTCCCATAACCGCGCGGTCGAGTAGTAGGGGCTACCCTGCGCCTCGTATTGTGCTTTAATCGGCGCTTTGAAGGCATCCTCAGCCTCGGCCGACCACTCTTCGCCGCGGCCTTCCAACTGCTCCCGACGTACCGTGGCTAGCACCGAAGAAGCCTGTGCACCGCCCATTACTGAAATCCGGGCGTTCGGCCACATCCAGAGGAAACGTGGGCTGTAGGCCCGGCCGCACATTGAGTAGTTACCGGCCCCGAAGGAGCCGCCGACCACCACGGTCAGCTTCGGTACCCGAGTGGAGGCCACCGCGGTGACCATTTTGGCGCCGTTTTTGGCGATGCCGCCGGCTTCATAGTCACGACCGACCATAAAACCATTGATGTTCTGCAAGAACAGCAGTGGGATGCCGCGTTGATCGCATAGCTCGATGAAGTGTGCACCCTTCAGCGCCGACTCGCTGAACAAGACGCCATTATTGGCGATGATGCCCACCGGGTGGCCATGGATATGGGCGAAGCCGGTGACCAGCGTGGTGCCGTAGTTCTTCTTGAACTCATGGAATTCACTGGCGTCAACTATTCGGGCGATGATTTCGTGCGCGTCGTAGGGGGCTTGCACGTCAACTGGCACGACGCCGTAGAGCTCTTCGGGATCGACCACTGGTTCCCGGGTTGCTACGGTGTCCCAGGCCGGCGCTTCCGGCAGCGGCAAGGTGGAAACAATATCCCTGACGATTTGCAGCGCGTGCTCATCATTTTCGGCCAAGTGGTCGGTGACGCCGGAAACCTTGGCGTGCACGTCCCCACCACCGAGCTCCTCGGCGGTGACAATTTCGCTGATGGCTGCTTTCACCAGTGGCGGCCCGCCCAGGAAGATGGTGCCCTGATTCCGCACGATCACCGTCTCGTCGCTCATCGCCGGGACGTAGGCACCACCAGCAGTACAGGACCCCATCACTGAGGCGATTTGTGGGATTTTGGCGGCAGACATCTTGGCCTGGTTGTAGAAGATCCTGCCGAAGTGATCACGGTCCGGGAAGACTTCGTCCTGCTTGGGCAGGAAGGCTCCGCCGGAATCGACCAGATAGATACAAGGCAGCCGGTTTTCCAGCGCCACCTCTTGGGCACGCAGGTGCTTTTTGACGGTCATTGGGTAGTAGGTACCGCCTTTGACGGTGGCGTCGTTGGAAATTACCACCACCTGTCGGCCATGGATCAGCCCGATCCCGGCGATCACACCGGCGCCTGGGCACTCATCGTCGTAGAGTCCGTCCGCCGCGAGCGGTGCGATCTCCAAAAAGGGGCTGCCCTCGTCGAGTAGCTGATCGATCCGCTCACGCGGCAGCAACTTGCCGCGGTCGAGGTGCCGTTGCCTGGAGCGCTCCGGTCCACCAAGAGCTGCGGTGGCCAACTTTTCCCGCAATTGGCTCAGCAGGGCGCGATGATCGGCGTCGTTGGCGGCGAAGTTGTCGCTGCCTGGCACAGCGGACGTCGTCAAGGTCTCCATTGACTCCCTCTCGATAGGCCGCCTGGCGCGGACCTATGCTTACTTGGGTTAGTGTTCGTTAACTGAGTTTTAGGTTAGTCTTTATTAACTGTGATGTCCACCACGGAGGGAGTCCACGTGGAACTCGTTGAGGAAACTGCTGAACAGGAGCAGGAACCGACCCAGCGCAGCTTGGCAAAGGCAAGCCGCCGTCAAGCTCTTTTAGATGCCGCCGCTGAGCTCTTCGCGCAGCGCGGTTTCAATGGCGTCTCAATTGAGGAGCTTGGTGCTGCGGCCGGCGTGAGCGGGCCGGCGGTTTATCGACACTTCAACGGCAAGCAGGCAGTTCTTGCCGCCCTGCTGCTAGGAGTCAGCGAGGACTTGCTGAGCGGCGGCCAAGCCGTGGTAGATGCTTCCCCCGATGCGCAGCAAGCCATCCGCGGGTTGATCGAGTTCCAGATCGACTTCGCGCTAGGCAATGCCGATATCATCCGGGTTCAAGACCGGGATCTGGCCAGCATGAACGAGGACGATCGGCACCAGGTACGCACACTGCAGCGCGACTACGTGGCGCTCTGGGTGGAAGTATTGCGTCTGCTGCATCCCAACGTCGAGCAGCTAGAACTCCGCGTCCAGGCACATGCCGCCTTTGGCCTGATTAACTCCACTCCGCACTCCTTGCGTTCGCACAGCAGCTCGGGGAAAGCCACACCGGCCAGGATCGCCCGCCCGGTGTTGGAACGGATGGCCTTGGCAGCTCTGCTGGCGTAGTAGGCTAGCCCAGAGTCAATGGGCTATCGCGACCACGTCGTTGGGGCCGCGAAGCCGGTCTAGATCATCCTGATCAGCGGCTAGATCATGGTGATGAGCATGCCTGGGTCAGCCAGGATCGTGCCAACGTCGGCCAAGAACTTCGAGCCCTGCTCGCCGTCCACCAAACGGTGGTCGAAGGATAGGCTCAAAGTCATCACCTGCCGCAAGGCAACCTCGTCCTGGTATTCCCAGGGCAGCTTGCGGACCGCGCCCATCGCCAGGATCGCTGCCTCCCCCGGGTTCAGGATCGGGGTGCCCGCGTCGATGCCGAAAACACCAATATTGGTGATTGAGATCGTGCCCCTCGAGAGATCCTCTGGCGTCGTCTTACCAGCCCGCGCGGTATCAGTCAGCTCGGAGAGCGCCTGGGCCAACTCGGTCAGGCTGAGCTTCTGCGCATCCTTGATATTTGGCACGGTCAGTCCACGCGGGGTGGCAGCGGCAATGCCCAGATTGACGTAATGCATGGTGACGATCTCTTGGCTTTGTTCTTCCCAGCGCGAATTCAGCGAAGGATTACGTGCAATCGCAATGCAGACCGCCTTGGCAACCAGCGTCAACGGCGTCAGCTTGAGTCCCCTGAACGCACGGCTGGCTTTGAGTTTGGTGAGCAATTCCATACTCGGGGTGACATCAACGGTGAGCATCTCAGTGACGTGCGGAGCGGTGAAAGCGCTGGCGACCATTGCCGCCGCGGTATATTTGCGCACGCCCTTGATCGGGGCGCGACTCTCCCTGGGCTTTTCCAGATCGAAGGGCATGTTCTGCTCCCCCGCGACGAAGCCGAAATTGACGCCCTGAGCAGTGGAGCTGGCCGCCCGAACATCATCGCGGGTAATCAGCCCATCGACTCCGGTCCCGCTCAAAGTACTCAGATCGACACCGAGGTCGCGCGCTAGCTTTCGTACCGGCGGGGTTGAGCGCGGCCGCTCGGCGACCGGTTCGCTGCGCTGCGGCTGTTGGGCCACCGGGGCTTGAGCAACCGCCGGGGCATGAGCGGTCATCGGCGCGACAGCGGCGGGTGTTACGACTTGAGCTGCGGGCTGGTTGAGCCGGGCACGCCGAGCCGGGCGACCACCCTTTTCCGGTTCTGCCCCGTACCCGACCAGGGTCGGTATGCGGCCTGCTGGCGCCTCGGCGGTCCCGTCGCCGGAATTCTGCGGTACAGCCTCTTCCTCTCCTTCGACGTCGAAAGAGACGATCGGGTTCCCCACTTCTACCACGGTGCCGGGTTCCTCATGCAGCTTGGAGATCACCCCGTGATACGGCGAAGGCAGCTCGACCACCGCCTTGGCGGTCTCCACTTCTGCGATCACCTGGTTGAGTTCAACCTGGTCACCGACGGCAACTTTCCAGGAAACAATCTCCGACTCGGTCAGCCCTTCACCGAGGTCCGGAAGGGTAAAAACTTTGATCATGACTGCGATGATCCTTCCTGGCCAGTCAAGCCGCTCAATGAATTGGGACGCCCCATCGCCCGGTCGATACCGTCAAGGATCCGATCCAGATCCGGCACATGATGCTTCTCCAGTTTCGACGGCGGATACGGCACATCGAAGCCGGTCACCCGCACTGGAGCGGCCTCAAGGTAATTAAAGCAACGCTCGGTGATACTGGCCGCCAATTCAGCCCCCAAACCACCGGTCTGCGAGGCCTCATGGGCCACTACCAAGCGACCGGTCTTACGCACCGAGGCTTCTATCGGCGGGAAGTCGATCGGCGAGAGCGAGCGCAGATCGATTACCTCAACCGAGATGCCTTCATCGGCTGCGGCAAGCGCCACATCGTTAGCGGTGGCCACCAGCGGCCCGTAGGCGACCAGGGTGACATCACTACCGGAGCTCACCACTCGTGCGCTGCCCAGTGCTGGAGCGGTACTCAGATCGATGCTCTCATCCACCTCACCCTTGGTGTGGTAGCGGCGTTTCGGCTCAAAATAGAGCACCGGGTCATCGCTGGCAATTGCCTGCTGAATCATGATGTAGGCGTCTTGCGGATTGGAAACACTCACTACGCGCAACCCCGAGGTATGAGTGAAATAGGCCTCGGGAGATTCCGAGTGATGTTCCGGCGAGCCAATTCCACCGCCGAACGGCACCCGAATGGTGATCGGCATTTTGACCTTGCCCTGGGTGCGGTAATGCAGCTTTGCCACCTGGGCAACGATCTGGTCAAAGGCTGGGTAAATAAACCCATCGAACTGGATCTCCACCACCGGCCGGTAACCACGGAAAGCGAGCCCGACAGCGGTGCCCATAATGCCAGATTCCGCCAGCGGGGTATCGATCACCCGATGCGCGCCGAAGTCCTTCTGCAGGCCGTCGGTGATTCTAAAGACGCCGCCGAGCTTGCCAATGTCTTCGCCCATCAGCACCACCTTGGCATCCCGCTCCATAGCCTTGCGTAGGCCGGCGTTGATAGCTCGGCCAAAAGTCAGCTGGCTCATCGGTGTGCCCCCTCGGCTGCGGTGTTCTCGGCTGGACCGAATCCGGCCAGGTAATGCTGATAGTGCTCACGTTGCCGCTCTAGCGCCGAATGTGGCTCGCTATATACATTGTCAAAGACTTGCAAGGCTTCTGGTTCCGGCAGACTAATGGTGTTGGCCCGCAAGTCCTTGGCGACTTGGTCGGCTTTGGCCTGAACCGCTGCCTTCGCCTCCTCGGTGAGCAGCCCCTTAGCGTCCAGGAGCGCGCCAAGCCGGGTGATCGGGTCTTTTGCCGCCCAGTCCTCAAGCTCATTGGCATCCCGGTAACGGGTCGGATCATCGGCCGTGGTGTGTGGGCCCATCCGGTAAGTGACCGCCTCAATGAAGCTAGGTCCGCCGCCATTGCGCGCCCGATCCAGGGCGATCCGAGTAGCGGCCAACACGGCGAGTACATCGTTCCCGTCCACCCGCATTGAGGGAATACCAAAACCAGGCGCACGGTCGGCGATGGCCTGATGGGCTTGAAGACCGACCGGTTCGGAAATTGCCCAATGATTGTTCTGGCAGAAGAACACCACCGGAGCTTGGAAGGAAGCGGCGAAAACCATCGCTTCATTGACGTCGCCCTGGCTGCTCGCACCGTCGCCGAAGTAGGTGATCACGGCGGAGTCAGCCCCGTCGTTAACCACTCCCATCGCGTATCCGGTGGCATGCAAGGTCTGCGCGCCAATAATGATTTGCGGGGTCGCCATATTGAACTCATATGGGTCCCAGCCGCCATGGGTATTACCGCGCCAAATCCGTAAGGAGTTCACCAAGTCGATGCCGCGCACGTAGGCGACCCCGTTCTCCCGGTAACTGGGGAAAACAAAATCGGCGGGTTGCAGCGCACGGGCCGAACCGATCTGCGCGGCTTCCTGGCCAAGCAGGGGCGCCCAGAGCGCCAATTGACCTTGCCGCTGCAGGGCGGTGGCCTCGGTATCGATTCGTCGGACGACCACCATGTCTTCGTAGTAGCCCAGCAAATCCTGATCGCTGAGGTCCTCGATCCAGGAATCATATTCTGGATTGCTCAGCCGCTCCCCCGCAGGACTGAGTAATTGGACGAAGTTGTCATCGGCGGGACCTTTCCGCCCCTCCCACCCGGAAAGCGCGGCGCTTCCGGCTGGCCCGGATTCTTCGGCTGACATGATGTCCCTCTCTTTCCCGAGCCACGATGACGGCTTGGATTAATCCTCGACACCGAACGCCATGGTGAGCGCCGGAGATCTAGCGGTGTGAGGGTCGGAGATGGTGACCAGCACACGGTTTTTGTACCCGGTCTTTCGTTCAACATCGAACTCATCACCAGATACATGTGACGATACTCACAGCAGCAATCCGGCACAACCGACATCGAAAATATTGAGCATTATGCTCAATATAGATGGTATAGACCGTGCTAATCTTGAGCACTATGCAAGCTCTCGACAACACCGATCTTCGCCTGATCGCAGCGCTGGTACGGGATTCCCGGCACACCGTGGTGGCGCTCGCCCAAAAACTCGGCCTGTCCCGAAACACCGTGCAGGCGCGGATGGCCTCGCTGGAGCGCAAACACGCCTTCCTGCCATTCGGCCGCCGGATCAACCCCAGCACTCTCGGCTACCCGCTGACCACCTTCATTTCAGTGCATGTCCAGCAGCAGAAACTCCAGCAATTAGCCGGTTCGCTGGCCGAGATACCTGAAATTCTGGAAGCCCACGGCCTCACCGGCGAAGCCGATCTACTGGTCCGGGTGGTCTCCAAAGATGCCGAGGACCTTTTCCGGATCAATGGCAAAATACTCGCTTGCGACGGCGTGGAACGCACCGACACCTCGCTGGCAATGAATGAATTCGTGCCGTTCCGAATCGAACCGTTACTAGAACAAGCCGCCCAAGGTACGGGCAAGCAGGACGCGGGCTAGCGGCCGACAGACTGACCGGCTGACAATCGCCTGGTCCGCCGCGGGCAAGACAGCGAGGGCGAGTTGCTTGGCATCAGGCACTTGGGCCGTGACGCCCAGCCCAACACAGCACAGCACAGCACAACACAGCAAGGATCCGCACGGCCCAGCGCGAGGGCCTCGCCTCGATGAAAGTTATTTGCAGCCTGAACCATCCATTATTGCCGGAGTTACGAACACTTTGTGGAAGCGTCAAACGTCGCTTCGATAAGGACGGGTCCCGCCGGGACTCGATTGACGGAAGGCATACCTCATGCGCACCTCACCCAACCGATTGTTGGCCACCATTTTCGGTGCCGTCTACCTGCTGGTCGGCGTCTTGGGCTTCTTCGTCACCTCCGGAATCGGCTTCGCCGCCACCGAGGGAAATAACTTGATCATCTTCGCGGTCAACCCACTACACAACATCATTCACCTGGCCATCGGCGCGGCTCTGCTGTTCGCCGGGCTGAGCTCGGCGGCGGCAGCCAAGGGCGTCAACCTAGCGGTTGGCGCGGTCTACCTGCTGGTCGGCATTGTCGGCCTGTTTCTGCTCGGCAGCTCGCTGAACATCATCGCGTTGAACGGTGCTGATAACGTGTTGCACTTGGCTAGCGCCGTCGTCCTGCTAGGCGTGGCGTTGAGCCAAGACAAGCAAAGCAAGTCAGCCAGCGCGGCGCTCTAATGAGCACCCAATCCGGGCCCTTGGCTCCGGCTGCGGTGGGCATGCTGTCCGCCTTCGCCGGCCTTGGCGCGGCGGTGAGCGGTTTCGGCCTGGCTTCGAACCTACTCAGTGAAGACCTTGTTTTACACCGGCTAGCAGCCGGGATTGCTTGGCCGGCCGCGCTGGCCGTGGCAATCTGCTCTGCCCTGCTGTTGAGTTGGGCGGTGCTCAGCTTCCGGGCCGGGCATCCCGTGCAAACGCGTCGTGTCGGCATTGCGCTGGGCGTACTGGTTGCGGTTGAGCTGTTGAGCTTCGGCTGGCAGTTCAGTCAGAAACATCTCGACGGCGGCCTGCTCGCCACGATCGCCTTGCAGTTGCTACTCCTGGGCACGCTGGGCTGGTTAGCACGACGGCCAAATATTACGCCAGGCACTCCGGCAGCTGGCAGATTGCTGCTGGTGATGTTTGCCGCCGCACTGCTAGTTTCTGCGGTGACCACCGCGGGCTTAGCCGCCGGCACAGCGGGACAATTCTCCATTCCGCACGATCAAATGCAGATGAATATCCCGGGCTTTGAGACCGGCCATCATCATTGATGTCGTTTGCTAAACATTCGCCCGGAATGAAGGCAGTTTGGTGGGGGCTGGCGATGCATCGCCAGCCCCCACCAAACTCAGTGTTCAGTTGCTTTCTCGGCCCCTAGTCCAGTCAACGATCGGACCTCCATCTCCGCTTGCTTGACCGGATCCTCCTGCCTTCGGTCGAAGATAGTGGCCAACCATCCCAACAGGAAGGCCAGGGGAATCGAAACAATACCCGGATTCGACAGCGGGAACCAGGCGAAATTGGCAGCTGGGAACATTGCCTTGGCATTACCCGAAACCACCGGGGAAAATACGATCAAGACGATCGCCGTGATCAGCCCGCCGTAAATACTCCAGAGCGCTCCGCGAGTGGTGAAGCGCTTCCAGAACAGTGAGTACAGAATGGTCGGCAGGTTAGCGCTAGCCGCTACCGCAAAGGCCAGTGCAACCAGGAAGGCAACATTCTGCCCGTTGGTGCCGATGCCACCAATAATCGCCACGATGCCGATTACGATCACCGTCCAGCGGGCCACTTTCACCTCGCTGCCGGGTTCCGGTTTGCCTTTCTTCAGCACCGAAGCATAGATATCGTGTGAGAATGAGGCAGCTGCGGTGATGGTCAGACCGGCCACCACCGCCAGGATGGTGGCAAAGGCAACGGCGGCAATGAAACCGAGCAATACCGGTCCGCCGAGCGCGAAGGCCAGCAGCGGTGCGGCCGAGTTCACCCCGCCAGGAGCCGCCGCAATATCCTTCGGACCGATCAAAGCTGCAGCCCCATAACCCAAGACCAGGGTGAAAAGATAGAAGATGCCGATCAGCCAGATCGACCAGACCACTGATTTGCGCGCCTCTTTGGCGGTTGGCACGGTGTAGAAGCGCATTAACACGTGCGGCAAGGCGGCGGTCCCAAGCACCAGGGCCAGACCGAGCGAGACGAAGTTAAGTTGGCTTGTGCTGGAGACGCCGTACTCTTTCCCGGGGTTAAGCAGGGTTTCCCCGCCTGCACCGGCTTTCGCGACGGCCGCGTCCATCAGCCCGGAAAGGTTGAAACCATGAAGCGAGAGCACCCAGATGGTCATCACCGCGGCGCCTGCGATCAGCAAAGCAGCCTTAATGATCTGCACCCAGGTAGTGCCTTTCATGCCACCAATCAAGACATAAACGATCATCAGGGCACCGACCACGGTGATCACGAGTGCTTGCCCGGTCTTATCGCCAATGCCCAGCAAAAGCGAAACCAAGGCGCCCGCACCGTTCATTTGCGCCAAGAGGTAGAAGAAGCAGACCGCCAGGGTCGAGATCGCGGCGGCTATCCGCACGGGTCGCTGTTTCAGCCGGAACGACAGCACATCAGCCATCGTGAACTTGCCGGTATTACGCAGCAGTTCCGCAACCAGCAAGAGGGCAACCAACCAGGCGACCAGGAACCCAATTGAATACAAAAAGCCGTCATAACCATTCACCGCGATCGCACCGGTAATGCCTAAGAAGGACGCGGCCGATAGATAATCTCCGGCAATCGCCGTGCCATTCTGCGAACCGCTGAAGGAGCGACCAGCGGCATAATAATCTGCTGCAGTCTTATTGTTCCGGCTAGCGCGGAAGACGATGACCAGGGTGATCGCGACGAAAAGCGCGAAGATCAGAATATTGATCCAGGAACTGCTCTGCATTGAAGCGATCATCAGCGCACCTCCCCCGATTCCGGAGCTCCACTACCGCGCTCCCCAGCAATGGTGTTATTTTCGATTTCCTCCCGTATTTCAACGGCCAACGGATCGAGTTTTCGATTCGAATAGATGACGTACCAGGTGGTGATGCCGAAGGTGGTGACAAACTGGAGCAGGCCAAAAATCAGCCCAATATTGATTGAGCCGAACACTTTGATCGACATGAAGCCATGCGCGTAATCGGCGAGCAAAACATACAGAAAGTACCAGAGCAGAAAAATCACCGCGAGCGGGAAGACAAAGCTGCGATGCCGTCTCCGCAACCGCTGGAATCGTTCCTCACCC
This sequence comes from Psychromicrobium lacuslunae, assembly GCF_000950575.1. Taxonomy (NCBI): domain Bacteria; kingdom Bacillati; phylum Actinomycetota; class Actinomycetes; order Micrococcales; family Micrococcaceae; genus Psychromicrobium; species Psychromicrobium lacuslunae. Next base: position 290,950 of record NZ_CP011005.1, on the reverse strand, counting down.
TGAATCGCGACAAAATCCGGAGCGACAGCTCCGGAATCCGCGAGCTGACTTGGCTGAGCCATGATGTCTCCTTCGACATTGATCGGTATCTGTGTCCGCCGCACTTCGACGTGCCCCTCGGCGAAACTGTGATGCGTCTCACTATTCCGGAGATTCTTGAGCTGGCGGACCGTGTCCGACTTTGCAGACGACGAACGGTGCCGGAAATGCGACCAATGACTCATCCAGGCTGGATTGCAAAGAACGGATTATGCTTGCAGCATGCCGGAGCCCACCTTCGCTGTCATTGCGTTGCTCATTGGCTTAGCCATCCTGGCAACTCTCTTGGCGCTGCTGGGATTTCGACTTTCCCGTTCGCATCGGGAGCTCGGCAGCGACGCTGACCGAGCCAGTTACACCACCCTGCATCTGGCCGCCCGGGCGGGTGAGCAGCTGCGCGCCGGACTACAGCCTGGCAGCGCGGCCAAAGCCGCAAAACAGCTACGCGCTCTGCTCGGTTGCGATGCCTTAGCTATCTCCGATACCGAGCAGATGCTGGCCTGGGACGGCACCCCACTGGCCCTTGAGCGCGGCTTCTCGGAGAGCTTCGCACTAGCCCAAAAGACCTTGCAGAGCGGCCGGAGCCAGGTTTTTCGGTTTCCCTATCGAGGATCCGATGCCGCTGTCCAAGCGCTCGATGAACGACTCACCAAAATGGGTCTACGGGCCGCCGTGGTGGTGCCGATCCGCTTAGACCAGCGAGTGATCGGCACCTTGAGCGCGCTGAGCAGCTCGTCGAGTTCCACGAAATCCGCTCCTTCCGCGGGACTGGTCCGAGCCGCCAATGAAGTCGCGGACTGGGTGGCCGGGCAACTTCAACTAGCCGAACTTTCGGCCTCGAAAACCTTGCTCATGGAGGCTGAAGTGCGCGCACTACGTGCCCAGATCAGTCCACACTTCATCTATAACTCGCTCAATGCGATTGCCTCTTATGTGATCACCGATCCAGAACGCGCCCGGGAGCTGCTTGTCGAATTCGCCGACTTCACCCGCTACTCGTTCCGGCGACATGGCGACTTCACCACGGTTGCCGAAGAACTCCGCTCAATCGACCGCTACCTTTTGCTGGAGCGGGCTCGATTTGGTGACCGGCTGCAGGTCAGCCTGCAAATTGGTCCCGAGGTATTAAGCACCCTGATCCCCTTCCTCAGCTTGCAACCCTTGGTGGAGAACGCGGTGCAGCACGGCATTGAAGCAAAAGCTGGGGTGGGACACATTAAGATCACCGCACAGGATTCTGGTGCCTATGCCCAGATCACCATAGAAGACGACGGCGTCGGCATGGACCCAGCGCAACTCGCGGCTGTGCTGGCCGGCCAGGCCGAGGGTGACCATATTGGTTTGCGCAATGTGGATGCCAGGCTGCGGCAAGTTTATGGTGAGGACCACGGACTGGTAGTGGATACCGGACCGGATGCTGGCACTCTGATTACGCTCCGAATCCCGAAATTTCAGCCAGAACATTCCCTGGACTGAGCTCGACAGCCTCGCTATGCTCACTCGCTATGCTAGGGGGCATGGTCAGTGTGGACAGCACCCCGGCGGAGGGCTTGCAGGTGGTAGTAGCCGACGACGAGCAACCCGCCGTCGACGAGTTGAGCTACCTGCTTGCCAAGGACCCGCGAATTGGCCGAATTTATCCGGCTAATAGTGCCACCGAAGCCCTGCAACTTCTCGAAGCACACCCGGTCGACGCGCTTTTTCTGGATATCCACATGCCTGGGCTTGGGGGCTTGGAGCTGGGTAGGGTGATTAGCCGCTTTGCCAAACGGCATCAGCCGGCCGTGGTTTTCGTGACCGCCGATGAGGAAATGGCCCTAGAAGCTTTCGAGTTGGCCGCGCTGGACTATCTGCTCAAACCGGTGCGATTGGAAAGGCTGAAGGCCACCGTACAGCGGATTATTGAACAGCTGAGGCCCCGGTCCGAGACTGAGGAATTGACTAGCAGTGGGGAGCTGATTACCGTCGACCAGGCCGGGGTCACCAAAATGATCCGCCGCTCAGAGGTGCGTTATGTGCAGGCCCAAGGCGATTACGCGCGGCTGCACACCCCTGATGGCAGTTATCTGATCCGAGTGCCCTTGAGTGAATTGGCTGAGCAATGGCAGCCCGCTGGCTTTCTCCGGGTGCACCGTTCCTACCTAGTTGCGATGAGTCATGTGCAACAAGTTCGGCTGAGCAAAGGTAGCGCTTCGGTCAGCATCGGCGAAAGCCAGTTGCCGGTCAGTCGAAGCCATCTGCCGGAATTGCGCGAACGGATGTCTGCCAATCGCTTAAGGCCACGCGGATGACCGAAGCCAATGCGAAGCCCGGCGCTGACCAGTCCAGTGCCGATCAATCAAATCCCAACGAACCAGGCACCGAGCAGCTGCCAGCCCCGGCGCTGGGACGCACCCGGGTTACGGCACAACGTGCACATGCCGTGGTGAGCGCAGAATTTCCGGTCGCTAAGGAACTCGATGAGCAAAGCGGCGTTGGTCGATTGTTGATCAGTTCGCTGATTCGGGCTCAGCTTCGACTCTCGCTTGTGGTCGGCGCTGGCTTCCTGATTTTGCTGGCTGCAGTGCCGACCGCTTTGGCGCTCTTTCCTGAGCTGAAGTCAATCACGCTCTGGCACATTCCGTTGCCCTGGTTGCTGCTCGGAGCGGCTCTCTATCCGGTGATCTGTCTGTGCGCCTGGCTCTATACCCGCACGGCCAAGCACGACGAAGAGACCTTCCACCGATTGGTTTCTGATCAATGAATCCGCTCAGCATCACCACCATCGGATTGGTGGCGCTGGCAACGGTAGTGGTTGGCGTCTTCGGGCTACGCATCTCTCGGACCACCAGTGACTTCTACGTCGCCTCACGCACCGTTAAACCCTGGTGGAATGCCTCAGCCATTGGGGGTGAATACCTTTCCGCAGCCAGTTACTTGGGGGTCGCTGGTCTGATCCTGCTCTCCGGCCCTGACGGTCTGTGGTACCCGGTGGGATACACCGCCGGGTACTTAATGTTGTTGCTCTTCGTGGCCGCGCCGCTACGCCGCTCCGGCGCCTACACCATTCCGGACTTTGCCGAATTCCGGCTGGCATCCCAGTCGGTTCGCAAGGTGACCAGTTGCTGCGTGATCTTAATCTGCTGGTTGTACCTCGTTCCGCAATTGCAGGGCGCGGCTCTCACTGTGAGTATCACCGCCGGGCTACCGAGCTGGTTAGGACCGCTGATCGTGATCTCGGTGGTCTGCGTCGTGGTGATGACCGGTGGCATGCGCTCCATTACTTTCGTCCAGGCCTTCCAGTTCTGGCTAAAATTCACCGCGTTGGCGGTGCCTACGGTCTTCTTGCTGATTGTGTTGATGGGTAATCCGCAAAGTCCTGAGCAGGCGGCTGATGCCTTCCAGATGGCAAGCATCCAGGGAGCAAGCAGCCCCTTGCGGACTATTTCCCTAATGATTGGCTTGCTCTTTGGCACCCTCGGACTACCGCATGTGCTGGTGCGCTTCTACACCAATCCGGATGGCCATTCCGCGCGTCGCACTACTCTCATCGTGCTGCCGTTACTCTGCCTGTTCTATCTATTGCCCACCACGCTTGGCACCCTCGGCCGGATGCACCCCACCGGAGGTAAAGCCGATGCCACCGTGTTGTTGCTGCCTTCGCAGCTACTACCCGGACCAGTCGGCCAAGCGCTGACCGCACTGGTGATTGCCGGGGCTTTCGCGGCTTTCCTTTCCTGTTCCTCTGGACTCCTAGTGTCATTGGCTGGTGTCGTGAGCCAAGACCTCTTCGGCGGAAGCGTGCGTGGTTTCAGGTTGGCCGCGGGGATCGGTTCCTTGGTTCCGCTCGCGGTCTCACTGTTCGCTGATTCCAGTGCGCTGGCGAGCAGCATTGGTGCCGTCTTCGCGTTCACCGCCTCGACTCTGTGCCCGCTCTTGCTACTTGGCATCTGGTGGCGTGGGCTGACCGATGTGGGCGCCATTGTCGGCATTGCGGTGGGAGCAGTGCTGTGCGGCGGTGCCTTACTCTTCGGTGGTCTATTCGCCATCGGTGTGTCGCCATCCGCTGGCGTTGTGGCCGATTTATTGGCGCAGCCCGCTATTGTGACGGTGCCTGCGGCTTTTCTCGCGATGATTGTGGTGTCGAAGCTGACGCCACATCGCTTGCATAGTTCGGTGGCGAAAATTCTCGCTCGATTGCATACTCCGGAATCGCTGAAAGCGGCCGAACTCAGTCGATCGCGGCCATCAACTCGATGACCCGATCCAGAAAAGCGTCAACTTGCTGTTCCTCGTAGCCTTCTTTGCCGCGCGCTGAGCCAAAGACCGCACGCCTAACGGTATCCACGCTCAACGGTTTATCCTGCTCAAAGTAGTCGAGCAGCTGGTGACATAAAGCATCGACATCGGCGGTCTGATAGCTCCGAGCATTCCGACGCGGTCGTCTAAAACGTTCGCCATCCGGACGGTGCAGACGCGCCCGTAACACCCCAGAGAGCCGACCGATCTGAGCGAGCCAGGCGTCCTCACCTTTAGCGGCAATCAAAGCGTCACGTTCTTGTTGAGCAAAAACGTCCTCTAGCCGGTCAAGAGCCGCATCCACTTCCTGCGGCTGGTAACCGCCGCGCACCGCATCAAAGGTCATTTCCCGCACATCGCGAGAGCTCAGCGACTTCGGCGACTGCTCGGTGGAGGTGTAAATAGCCCGCGCCTTTGCCAGGAACTGGTCGACTTGCTTGGTGTTATAGCCATAACTGGCCCGGTCGACCCGGGCAAACGGTGCCGTCGAGGTCCGTTGTTGTGTAATCTCCGCCACGTCGTTATCTTACCTTTCGCCGCTAAAGCAGCCCAAGCGCGGCAAAAACCAGGAATGCCATCGGGGCGGCAAAAAGAATCGAATCCAGACGATCCATGATTCCGCCATGACCCGGCAGGATGCTAGACATGTCTTTGACGCCAAGCTCGCGCTTCACCATCGACTCGGCCAAATCGCCTGCGGTGCCAGCGGCAACTATGGCCACCGCTAGCACGATGCCGAACCAGAAGGGCCTATCGAGCAGGAAAATCGCTGCCAGTACACCAATGATGAGCGCACCAAGTACCGAACCTGCGAAGCCCTCCCAGGACTTTTTGGGGCTGATTTTCGGTGCCATCGGATGCTTGCCGAAAAGTGCTCCCACCAGATACCCGAAGGTATCGCTGGCGACTGTCAGCAGCAACATGGTGGATACCTGCAGAGCTCCTTGTCCAGCAGGCCAGCTCTGCAGTTCCAGTACACTGGCGAGATGGTTCGGCTCACGCAAAATCAACACCGAGAAACTCAGCAAAAAAGGTACCCAAGCCAGTATGAAGGTACCGGCGAAGATGCTCTGACCGGCTCCGGGGACCGGGTCGAGGGTGCGCCATACCAGGACCGCTAGCGAACAGGCGACCAAGGCGAATAAGAGCCCCTCAGTGCCCACATAATAAGCCGAGACCGGCATCGCTAGCACACCGACCATAATGGGCAGCAGTGGCACCGCGACGCCTCGTTGCAACAGCGCTCGGCTCAGTTCCCAGACGCCAAGGGCAGCGGCCAGTACGACCATGGCCAGGAAGGCCGGTGGGTAAAACAACAAGCCACCAAGCACCACAATGAGTAGCGGTAGGCCGACCCCGATCGCGGCCGGTAAGTTACGGCCGGCCCGCGATGTCTTTTCTGGCTCGGCTGGCGGGGGTTCCTCCGCCGCTTTGCTCGGCAGTGCCAGCGTCGGTTCGGTCACCGGCGCGGCGACAAAGGCAGCCCGTGGAATTTCCGCCAGCGGACCCGAGTGCCGGGGAATTTCAGGTACCACTCGACCCTGATGGGCAGGGACCGCCGGAATCAGCCCGGTGAAGGACGACTTCCGGAGTTGCTGGCTGCGTGTCCCGGGCTGTGGCTGAGCGGTGGCGGTGGACTCATCCGATCTGGTCGGTGATTGCTGGGCCGCCGCTTGCCTTGACTCGGCGGTCGGGGCTGCCTCAGCGCCAGCCTGCTCTGGCGTGGAGTCCGCCTCGGCCCCTCGCTGCTGCCGGGCAGCCTGCTTCTGCGCCTCACGTTCAGCAGCGCGCAAAACCCTTCGGCTGGGCAGGGCAGGCGGCTCGGGCGTTTGACTCATCAGACCTCGAGCAGTTCGGCTTCTTTGCGCTTGAGCAATTCGTCGATGTTATCGGTATGCGACTTGGTGAGGCCGTCAAGTTCCTTCTCAGCCCGCGCACCCTCATCCTCGCCAGCTTCGCCATCCTTGACAATTTTGTCCAGGGTTTCTTTGGCTTTGCGGCGGATGTTGCGGATCGAGACCTTGGCGTCCTCGCCCTTGGCTCGCACGATCTTCACATAGTCACGACGACGCTCTTCGGTGAGCTCGGGGATCACCACACGGATAACATTGCCATCATTTGAGGGATTTGCGCCGACCTCAGAGTTACTCAGTGCTTTCTCAATATCAGCGAGCGCGCTGCGATCATAGGGACTGATCAATAAGGTGCGCGCTTCGGGGACTGAGAACGAAGCGAGCTGCTGCAAAGGCGTCGGCGTGCCGTAGTACTCAACCATCACCTTGGCGAAGAGGCCGGGGTTGGCTCGCCCGGTGCGTACCGAGCTGAAGTCCTCTTTGGCTACTTCAACGGCCTTGTCCATCTTCTCTTCGGCCTCGAGTAGGGTTTCTTCAATCACTGGTTTCCCTGTTTCTTTCGATAGTAAAACTGCTCATCTTCATCCTACGGCGTGACCAGGGTTCCTAAGTCTTCTCCCCGAATTGCCTTGGTGACATTACCATCGCCCTCCATACCAAAGACCAGCATGGAGAGATTATTGTCCTTGCAGAGGCTGAACGCGGTCTGGTCAAGCACCCTAATGTCGCGCTGTAATGCCTCGTTATAGGTCAAGCGGTCCAGCTTGACCGCGGCGGGGTCTTTCCTCGGGTCAGCCGTATAGACGCCATCCACGCCGTTCTTCGCCATCAGCACAATATCGGCGTGCACCTCGAGTGCCCGCTGCGCGGCGACCGTGTCGGTGGAAAAATAGGGCAAACCGGCACCAGCGCCAAAGATCACTACTCGGCCCTTTTCGAGATGTCGGATAGCGCGCCTCGGAATATAGGCTTCAGCCACCTGGCCCATCGTGATGGCGCTCTGCACCCTGGTCTCTACCCCAGCCTGTTCAAGGAAATCTTGCAAGGCCAAGCAGTTCATCACGGTACCGAGCATGCCCATATAGTCGGCACGTGAACGGTCCATACCGGATTGCGAAAGTTCTGCGCCGCGGAAGAAATTGCCGCCGCCGACCACCACGGCCACCTCAACCTCGCCGACCGTTCGCGCGATCTGCTCAGCGATTCCGCGCACCGTTGCCGGATCAACACCGAGCTTGCCGCCGCCAAAAACCTCACCCGAGAGCTTTAATAGCACCCTTCGTTTAGTCTTGGCCGGGATGTTCAAGGGTTCTTTGCTGCTCTCCATGGCGCCTTCCCTGGGACTCTCAGTGCTCTTGTGGGGCTTGAGCTAGATTATCCTGTTCTCGCCCTAGCGAGCGAACTCTGGGCAAGCACTTAGGCGTCTCGCCCACGGCTGAGCCTCCGGTCAGCTCTCGGCGAGCAGTCCTGGAGGCCCAACAGCGGGAGTTTCGAAGGCTAGCTGAGCAGCTCCTCGAGACGTTCGTACGACTCTTTGACCCCGTCAGCCATCCCCGACTGCAACATCATTTCCCGTACCTCGGCAGAGGGATAGGTGGCAGTCGAAGTGAGCCGGGTACGACCCTCGCCCAGGTCCTCGAAGCTCGCGGTCTCGACGCTGACTGCGTCCAGAGCGCCCAAGAACTCAAAGGTCTGGATAATCAGTTCATCGGTCCGCACCGTGTGGAAGGTGCCACGAAAACCATATTCGGTGCCATCGCTATCGATATGAAGATAGGCATAACCTCCGCCGCTCACCGCATTCCATTCGGAGATTTTCATCTCTAAACGACGCGGGCCAAGCCACTGCGCGACCAGTTCAGGCTCGGTGTACGCCTCAAACACCCGCGCGAGCGGGGCGTTCAGTTCTCGGATCAGGGTGATGTTCTGGGTTCCTGATTCGGCAATAACTTGTAATTCAGTCATGATCAATCCTTTTCGTTAGTGAGCAGCGCTTCCAGTCGTTGGAATTTTTGCTCCTGCTCGGTGCTGTATTCATTGATCCAGGCGGTCAGCTGAGCCAGGTTTTCTCTGATCAAATGGCATGGTCGACGCTGCGCTTCCCGGCGTCGACTGATCAGACCGGCGTTCTGCAACACCTGCAGATGCTTCGAGATCGCTTGCAGGCTGATGTCGAAGGGTGCGGCCAACTCATTGACGGTGGCATCGGAAATCGACAACCGCGCGATGATCTGGCGACGGATCGGGTCACTCAATGCTGCAAAGGCTCGATCCAATTCTTCAGCCGTAAGCTGGTTCTGATGCATATTCAACCAATCTTTTTATCAACCAATCGATTGATAACATAATCAAAGCAGTTCCGAAACACTTTGTCAACCAGTTGATTGAATAAGAGGCAGGCCTTAGCTTGCCATCAACGGTATGGTCACGCACTCGTGTAACAACTCAACCGCTCGCTTACCAATTGGGCGGTGAGCAATAGAGTCCTTGACCAATACCGAGATTTGCCGGATCGGCTCCGGATCCACCACCGGAATAGCGCAAACTGCTTCTGGCAGCTTGCGGGCCGCCAGGCTAGGCAGGATGGTCACCCCAATCCCCGCAGCCACGAAAGCGATCGCGGTGTGATGATCCTGAGCCTGCACCAGGAATCGCGGCGAGAAACCTGCCGCATCACAAGCCCCCATCATCACCTGACGGCAATGCCCATCGACGAAGTCGTTATCCACCCAGGCCTCCTCGCGCAATTCGCGCAGCGGCACCTCGCCTGCACCCGAAAGCCGATGGGAGCGGTGCACTACCGCAACATAAGGATCATCGGCCAGCGGCAGCTGCCGGTACCCCTTAGGAACGGCTCGCTGATGGTACTGAGACTGCACGATGACGTCGATATCTGGCAGGATCGGCTGCTGACCGGCCGGCAATTCGTTGAGGTTCAACTCCAACCTCAATTGCGGGAACTCGTCCATTAATTTGCGCGCCATCCACGGCACCCAGGTGGAACCAGCTGAGGAGAAATAGCCCAAGGTGAGGCGTCCGGTGACCCCCTCGCGCAAATCGGCAACCACCCCGGCCAACCGTCCGAGACTGGCGATCACCTCGTCACTCTCATTCGCCAGGGCGGTACCGTAGGAGGTTGGTACGATACCGCGTCCTGCCTTCTCAAAGAGCGTCAGACCGGTCTCACGCTGCAGCAAAGCCACCTGCTGACTGATCGCCGAAGGTGTGTAACCGAGATGAGAAGCTGCTGCCTGAATCGAACCATTAGCAATCACTGATCGCAGAATGCGCAGTCGATGTGGGTCTAACATGCTGCGATCATACAGCAATGCTTCATTGTTTGATAGAAATAATCGCTTGTGCTGAACAGTTGCTCCGTCTCACCATGGAATATGAGAACTTTTCAGGGATGGTTTAAAAATCAAACTAGGCGATCCGCGCTCAGCCAGGGGAATGCCGGTTTTCCGCTTGGCGCGCACACTCCGGCCGATCGGGATAATCTGCGGATCTCCCACGAGTTGCAGGCCTTGCAGCAGCATCGCAGCACCCCCACGAACGCAAAGGACCGTAAATAATAGTGAGCGAAGTTGAAGCCGCCCACTCCCCCGAGATTAAGCGCTACGCGGCATTCACCCGGCAGGGGCGCGGCGGGAATCCGGCGGGCGTGGTGCTGAACGCGGATGAGCTAGATGATGAGGCGCGGCTCAGCTTGGCGGCCCGGCTGGGTTATTCAGAGACCGCCTTTGTGGATCATTCCGATGCACCCGGGCACTACCGTTTGCGTTATTTCAGTCCGCAGGCGGAGGTTCCCTTTTGTGGTCATGCCACCGTGGCCACTGCCGTCGCGCTCAGTGATCTCAACGGACCAGGTGATTTCAGTTTCGAAACGCTGGCCGGGAAGATCACCGTGCAGACCCGCGCTGGCGCTGATGGCACCACCGCGACGCTACGAAGCGTTGCGACCCATGTTCGTGAGGTGAGCCCGGACGCCTTGCAGGCCGCGCTGCAAAGCCTGCACTGGCGAATTGAGGATCTGGACCCAAGATACCCAGTCCGGATCGCTTTCGCTGGGAATGATCACCTGGTACTCGCGGTGGCGCACCACGAACTACTCAGCGAGCTGGATTACGACTATCCGGCCTTGGAAAGCCTGATGGCAGCGCAGGGGTGGACCACTCTACAACTAGTCTGGGCAGAAACTGAGCTACTGTTCCACGCCCGCAATCCCTTCCCTCCGGGAGGCGTGGTGGAAGATCCAGCCACCGGAGCAGCCGCAGCTGCCTTTGGCGGTTATTTACGCGAGCTAGGGATCCTCACACCACCGGCGAAGCTAACCATCCGGCAAGGTGCCGAACTTGGCCGGCCTAGCGAACTGCTCGTTGAACTGAACCCGACTGACTCTACCGTGCGAGTCACCGGGGTGGCCGCAGAAATCAAGCACTGACAGGTGCCCACGATTGACAGAAAATAGCCGCCCCGCCTGAGTCTCAGGCGGGGCGGCTATTTTCTGCTGAAATTATTGCCCTAAATATTGCTTTAGAGCTTAGGAGCCGACTCGGAACCGGGCGAAAGCAACCGGCGTAGCCTTAGCTTCCTCGAGCACCTGAGCGATGCTCTTCTTGGCATCCTTAGCGAACGGCTGGTCGAGCAGCACGTTCTCCTTGAAGAAGCCAGTCAACCGGCCTTCAACGATCTTGGCCAAGGCGCCTTCCGGCTTGCCTTCGGCACGTGCGGTCTCATCGGCGATGCGACGCTCGCTCTCCACCAGTTCCGCAGGAACCTCGTCGCGGTTCAGGTAGTTCGGGGTGTAAGCAGCAATGTGCACGGCAACGTCGTGAGCAGCAGCAACAACCTCATCACCTTCGCCCTCGACAGCGAACAGCACGCCAACCTGGGCGGGCAGGTCCTTCGACGTCTTGTGCAGGTAAGCATCAACGGTTGCACCGGCAACCCGAGCCAAGCGGCGCACAGCCACCTTCTCACCGAGCAGGGCACCGGCTTCGATCACCAGTTCGGAGAGCGGCTTGCCCTCGACATCGGTGCCCAGCAGGCTATCGACGTCTTCAGCGCCGGAGCTCACAGCAGCGGCCAAAACTTTATTGGAGAATTCGATGAAGGGGGCCGACTTGGCGACGAAGTCAGTCTCGCAGTTCACCTCAACCATTACGCCGACCGACTGCTGACCTTCGGTCTGAACGGTGGCGGCAACCAGACCCTCAGCGGTGGAGCGGCCTTCGCGCTTAGTAGCACCCTTGAGACCCTTAATACGGATCAGTTCGAGCGCCTTCTCGGCGTCGCCGTTAGCCTCGTCCAGCGCCTTCTTAACATCCATCATGCCAGCGCCCGTGCGCTCGCGGAGAGCCTTAATATCAGCGGCGGTGTAGTTCGCCATGTGAACTCCTCGGTTATCTGTGAGTTGTCTATTGATGAGTTTCGATTAGGAGCAGTTGCAAACTGCGGAGGCAAAACCTCTGGTCGCAGAACTCTGCCGGAACACCAACCCGTTGTGGCGTGGCTAGTATCCCGGCAGCGTTCAGCAGTTAGTGCTTGTCTTACTTCTCTTCTGCCGGAGCTTCTGCTGCCGGAGTTTCCTCGGTGAAGGCTTCGGCAGCCTTCTCAGCTTCGGTGCCGGTGATGACCTCAGCAGCTTCCTCAGCGGAAATCGCCTCTGATTCGCTCTGCGCAGCGGCGTGACCCTCGAGCAACTCACGCTCCCATTCAGCCATCGGCTCGGCGGCGGTAGCGCCCTCCTCGGAGCCGGTCGCCTTGGAGTTACGAGCGATCAGGCCCTCGGCGACGGCGTCAGCGATAACGCGGGTGAGCAGGTTGACCGAACGAATGGCATCGTCGTTGCCCGGGATCGGGAAGTCAACTTCATCGGGATCGCAGTTGGTGTCCAGGATGGCTACCACCGGAAGGTTCAGCTTCTTAGCTTCGTCAATGGCCAGGTGCTCCTTTTTGGTGTCAACAACCCACACCACCGAGGGGACCTTGGTCAGGTTACGGATGCCGCCGAGGTTGGCTTCCAGCTTGGTCAACTCACGCTTGAGCAACAAGAGCTCTTTCTTGGTGTGACCAGAAGCGGCAACGTCCTCGAAGTTGATCTCTTCGAGTTCCTTCATCCGCTGGATCCGCTTGGCAACGGTCTGGAAGTTGGTCAGCATGCCACCCAACCAGCGGTGGTTGACGTAGGGCTGGCCAACGCGGGTAGCCTGCTCAGCGATAGCTTCCTGGGCCTGCTTCTTGGTGCCGACGAACAGCACGGTGCCGCCGTGAGCCACAGTGGCCTTGACGAACTCGAAAGCGCGGTCGATGTAAGACAGCGACTGTTGCAGGTCAATAATGTAGATGCCGTTGCGCTCGGTGAGGATGAATCGCTTCATCTTCGGGTTCCAACGACGGGTCTGGTGACCGAAATGTACGCCGCTGTCGAGCAGCTGGCGCATAGTTACGACGGGCATGCCGACGCTCCTTCAGGTTGAATTTTTACGGTTATTCCTAGTGTCCAGATGGCCTCTCCTCCGCCGAAATCACTGTCATAGACACTGGTTTCAAAGGACCGAAAGAGGCACATCCCCGGTCATCGGTCAAACCGATGCGCCGTGGAAATAGACACGCGTAGTCAACGCACATTACGCGCGCTGCGGTATTAAGTGTACCGCACGGCCCCAGCCGCGCATGCCACCATGCTCGGAGAAGTCCCAGCCCCCTCCAACAACTCCGGCCCAGCTATACATATTCATGAGGTTCATCAGATTCATCACATAGCTTCCCTTCGCCCTTGGCAGTCTCGGCGATCCCACCGAGGCTAGGAGGATGAGAACAATCATCACCAATCGGGCGCGAAAGCCATCAAAGTTACTGATGATTTTGACTTGCTGTCTCCTACTGTCGTTGGCGGCCTGTCTTGGACCGGGCGATTTCGCCCAGGCAAGTGCAGCGCACTCCGGCAGGTTTCAGACGAACTTTCGACAAACCGGCTGGAGCTGGCCACTTCGGCCAAAACCTCTACTACTCAGAGGCTTTGATCCACCGGCGATGCCCTGGCTGGCAGGGCATCGCGGCGTTGACTTGGCTGCATCCCAGGGCAGTCAGGTACTCGCACCGGCCAACGGCGTCATTAGCTTCGCCGGGCTGGTGGTCGACCGACTGGTCATCACCGTTGATCATCAGAACGGTCTCAAGAGCAGTTTCGAACCGGTGGAAAGCTCGCTACCACTCGGCACCGCGGTCAAAGCCGGTGACCAGATTGGTCGACTCAAAGGTGCCGGGCACTGCAGTTCCCAAGACTGCCTGCACTGGGGAGTGCGAAGCGGCGAGAACTATCTCAACCCCCTACTGATGCTCGGAAACCGGCAGCCCTCCGTCTTACTACCGCTCGTACCCGGCGGCTAACCCGGCGGGTACGAGGGCCACGCTTCTGGCCGGCAGCTCCTTGAACCTCGACTAAACGATCGCCGAAATTCCGGTAATAGCACGCGCGGTGACCAAGGTATTGATCTCATAGGTGCCTTCGTACGAGTAAATCGCCTCGGCATCGGAGAAGATTTTCGCCATCTCGTAATCGGTGACAATCCCGTTGCCACCGAGCAAGCTGCGGCCCAAAGCGACAGATTCGCGCATTCGCGCCGTGGTGTAAGCCTTGGCCAGGGCCGACTGCTCATCCTTGGCTTCACCCTGATCTTCAAGCTGCGAGAGCCGGACCATCATTGACATCGACGCCACCGCATTGCCCAGGATCTGGACCAGCTGATCCTGTACCAACTGGAAAGATGCCAGGGGGCGACCAAATTGAATCCGCTCAACGGCATAGCGGCGAGCGACATCGAAGGTTGCCAACTGTTGACCCACAGCCTGCCAAGCCACCGCAAGACGAGTAACCTTCAGCACTTTATTGGTATCCCTGAAAGAGTTGCCATTGGCGAGCTTGAACTCATCCGGAACCACCACGTTCTCCAGCGTGATATCCGCGTTCTGCACGCTACGCAAGGCGATCTTGTTCTCAATCTTGCTGGCCGAGTACCCCTCGGAGCTAGTGTCGACAAGGAAAGCCTTGACTTGGTTATCCGCCTCGTCGCGAGCGTAGATGACTACCCAATCGGAGAAAGTCGCATTACCAATCCAGCGCTTGGCACCGTTGAGGATCCACTTGTCGCCTTCGCGGCGCGCAGTGGTCCTGGTGCCGCCCGCAACATCTGAACCGCCGAGCGGCTCGGTGAGGCCGAAAGCGCCGATCTTTTTCATCGCGTAGATATCAGGCAGCCATGCAGCTTTTTGCTCCTCCGAGGCAAGCGCCTCGATTGACCCGGTGAAGAGGCCATCGTGGACACCCATAAACGTTGCGATCGAGGTATCCGCTCGGGTGAACTCAGCATGCATTAGACCGGCAAAGAGATTGCTGTAACCCTGCCGACGCACCGGACTCATCACATCAAGTTCGGCGATCTTGGGGATCAGGTCCATCGGGAACTCTGCGCGGTTCCAGTAATCCACAGCGATGGGCTTGACCTCTTTGGCGAGGAAATCGCGCACCTGCTGCAAGCGTTCGCGCTCGGCATCGCTGAGCAACTGCTCAAAGGAGTAAAAGTCACCGTCCGCGTACGGCAGGTCATTGACATCTACAACTTTTTTAGACATAGCAATCCTTTGCGGCGAAATAGGTAGGTTACTTATGAGTAACCTACCTCAGATCGAGCGCCTGGTAAAGCATCCGAAGGCAACCCTACAAGGTCGCCCTCGAGCCAGCAGGCACTAGCCTCGCCAAAGCCAGAGAACCCAGGGACCTCAGGGAACTAAGGGAACCCAGGGAACCCAGGGAATGTAGAGAACTCAGGCAGTTGACCTGGCGGCACGATCAAGCCCGCCCCCCGCTTCGCGATAAATTAACGCTAAGCAGAGGTATGATCTGCTCAGCTTAGAGAAAATCGAGAGAGGTCGATGATGATCCCGCAAATCAATTACTGGGCTGTTCTCCTCGCCACGCTCTCTTCGATGCTGGTCGGCTCCATTTGGTACACACCAAAGGTGTTCGGTAACTATTGGATGAAGGCTGCTGATGTCAAACCTTCGGGCCAGGCCAAAGACGCCATCGGCCCCATCGCGGTAACAGTTGTAGTGAGCTTTATAACCGCCTGGGTTTTGGCCGGAGCAACCTTCATTTCCTGGAAATTTTACGGCGGAAGCTACCTGCTCAATGCCGTCGTGACAGCCGTTGTACTGTGGGCTGGTTTCACTGCAGCACGATTCATCACCCATGATGCTTTTGATCGCCGAACCGTTGGACTGACGGTGCTTAACATTTCGCATGAGCTCGTCACGGTACTAGTGATGTCAGTCATTATCGGCGTCTGGCCGGCCTCCGGAACGGTCTAGATTTCGCCATTTTCTCGACGGCGATCTGTCATCCTCGCACGGAAAAATATTCAATAGTGAACTAAACGATAAAGCCACTGAGAATACAAACTATTTACTCTCCTGAGCTCTAGAACGGCCCGGGCAAACAGAGTAAATTCATGCCATGAGAATGACCGCGGCATTCCTCTGTTCGGTATTGCTGCTGCTCGCCCTCAATGGCCTAGCTGCGACGCCTGCGCAATCCGCTAGCACCCCGCCACAATTCTCTTCCAGCTTGCTCAGCTCCGGCCAAGCAGCCTCCTGGGACCAGCTCCGCTGGGATCGAGAGCTCGCCGCAATTCAGCGCCTCGGTATCGGCTCAATAGTTCTCACCGCCTCACTCTCGGATGCCTCAGTTGATCAAGCAGATAGCGGCCTCACCGCGAAAACCGCCTACTACCCAACGACCCTGAGTGGCTACCACATTGCCACCGCGAATGGTGCCCCCGTCGACGTCGTCGGATCAGCGCTGCGGGCGGCACAAAAAGCAGGAATGACCGTCTGGCTTGGCCTGCAAACCGACAATCCCACCTGGTTCAGCAGCGGGCAACTCGATGCCAGCTGGCTAGCAACCCAAGCCGAATTGGCTGGCCGACTGGCTGAGGATCTATGGGCGCAGTACGGGGCGGCCTATCATGACACCATTGCTGGCTGGTATCAGCCCTACGAGAACAACAACTACGACGCCGTGGTCTCCACCGGTCTCAACCGGCCACTGATAATGCACAGCTTCTTTTTACAGCTCGGCGAGGCTATCGACGCTGTCTCCACCGCCGCTCAGCGTTCGCCGTTGCCGATTATGATCTCGCCCTTCTACTTCAGCGCACTGCCTAATAGCGCGGACTATCAAGAGTTCTGGAGAATCAGCCTGAGTGGTACCAGCATTGACGTGGTAGCCCTCCAGGTTTACGCGGACATGACCACCAGTTATCAGGAAACCGATAGCTTCCGCGCCGCTCTGATCAGCGAGTGGACGGCCGCAGTCTCCCGCGGTGTCGCTGCAGCAAATAACGGCGCGCAGACCTGGGCAAATATCGAGCTATTCCAAAGCAACCCAGCGATCGGGGCAGCGACAGTAAAGTACGCAGTCGAGGCGATGAAAGCGGCAGCACCCTATGTCACAGCCTTTACCAATTTCAGCTTTTCCCACCACTGGAGTCCTTGGACCATCGGCTATGACTGGTTCAGCGTCGGATATCTCGATTATCTAAGTGGCGGCGCAGTGCCGGTGGCTAGCGTCCCCAGTCCTGGCAGTCCAAGCATGACACTTTCCAGTCAGAACACAGCCAAGATCAGTTGGCGGATTCCAGCATCAACGCAGTATCACATTGTCTATTTTGAAATTTTCAGCATGGGAAATAATCGACAGCGCATCTCCACCGCCAGCTGGGACTCAAACAACATCACCATCCCTGCTGACTTTGGCACAAAATTGGCAATCCGCAGCGTAGACGCTGCCGGAAATGTCTCCAGCCTGAGCAGCATTCGGCTGCTGAACCGATAGCTCAACTCGCGAGCAATGGCCGGCAAGCCAGCGAACCTCAGTCAAGTTAGCGCTCAATAGCTCTCGGCAGCCGCCTCACAAAGCGCAGTCCCGCGTTAAAGTCCTGCTTAAACAGTTGCCTACCGGGAGCAGTTTTGCTTTTATTAGTGAGCCGAAGTAATTCGGCTGCGTCGGCTCTCCCCCCGAGCTGGGAACGCCAATGTTGTGTTCTGAGGCCTCCGTTTCCCCCAAGCGCGGAGGCCTCCGCACTAATCCCTGATGAACCCTGACGAAGTTGACTCACGGTCCAGCGGCTCCCTGGCAGCTCAGCAAAATTCACTTCTGAAACGGTCTTCACCTTGAGGCATTGGAAACGCTCGCCAGCAACAAAGGCGGAGCGCCGGATGGTGTTGAGTCGCTCAATAAACAAGTCTTTTCAATTTATTTTGTAACTACTAGTATGTACATTATGACGAATCTGGCACGCGATCGACTTATCCAAAGCACCCAGGAACTGCTCTGGCAACGCGGCTACACCGCGACCAGCCCGGCGGCCATTATGAAACAGGCAGCCGTTGGGCAAGGCTCTATGTACCACCATTTCAGCGGAAAAACCGAGCTGGCCGCTGAAGCCTTTAGGCTCTCCGCCGAGGCCACTTATCGCAAGGCTAAGCTACTACTCGACAACGGCACACCAGCCCTCGATCGAGTTATTAGTTACCTGTTGAGGCAGCGAGATGTCTTACGCGGTTGTCCGGTGGGCCGGATGGCCGAGGACGCTGAGGTGCTCACCACTCCAGAACTCTTCGAGATATTGCAATCGACCTTCAACCGGCTGCGGGCACTGATTTCCGAGGTGTTGAG
The DNA here is from genome assembly GCF_000950575.1 of Psychromicrobium lacuslunae. Classification (NCBI taxonomy): domain Bacteria; kingdom Bacillati; phylum Actinomycetota; class Actinomycetes; order Micrococcales; family Micrococcaceae; genus Psychromicrobium; species Psychromicrobium lacuslunae. The sequence goes on along the minus strand of NZ_CP011005.1, from coordinate 273,040 downwards.
CGAAGGGGTCTCGACAGCAGAGTTACCGACCAGCCTGGCACCGGCTGAGCTCGCTGACACGGTACTAGCAATAGTTCAGGGTGGCTACGTGCTGGCCAGGGCAGAGAACGATCCGGCACCCTTCGAACGCGCCGTAAACGGTGCGGTGGCACTACTGCGCGCGGCCGCCGATGGGCAGGCTCGTTCATGAGGGCCGTCGACATGACCCCGACCACCTTCACCGATGACCCCCGGTTCACCGGTTCGGTGAGCGGGGCGGACTTCATCCCCAGCACCGACACCGCCTTGCACGCCTTCGTGGTTTCTTTCGAAGTCAATTCCCGTACCGCTTGGCATAGCCACGCCAATGGCCAGCTACTGATCTGTATCTCAGGGCACGGTTTTGTTGGCACTCGGGACGGACAGCAGTTCGAGCTCTCTCCGGGTCGAGCGGTCTGGACCGAGCCGGGTGAAGAACACTGGCACGGGGCTAGCCAGCACAGCGGAATGACACATCTCGCGGTGCAGACCAGACCGAGGGACGGGCAGCAACAAGAAGTTGATTGGCGGGAACCAGTCACCGATGAGGAGGCGAAAGCCGAATGAACGGCGCGGAAATTTCCTGGCTCGCCCAGTATCCACTTCGACTACCGGCCGATTATCAGATGGAAATCATTAGACGACGAGTCCGGGAACGAGGCTCGGCGCTTGACCAACGTGAAGGCCTGGGCTTGAAGTTCTACGCTATCCGCGAGGCGACCCAGCACGGTTCAACCGTCAACGAGTACGCACCTTTTTACTTTTGGCGGCAGGCCCAGGCAATGGCCGATTTTCACTGGCGCGGCGGCGGCTTCCAGGGAATCATTAAGGACTTCGGCCGACCCGCGGTACACAGCTGGCTACCGGCCACTATTAGTGGTTTCGAGCATTTCCCGGAGTGCAGTGCTGATCATCCGCTTTACCTCACGCTCCGCTCTTCCGAGTTATCGGCCGAACAGGAGTTGGGTTCGCAAGTGGCACAGCTCGTCGAACTCACCGAAAACCGGCACACTGCCACGGAAGCGCTGGGGTCAGCGCTGGGCGTCAATACCGAACGCTGGCAAAGCCTGCAGCTGGCGCTATATCACGACGTGCCCGAGCCAGAGACCGGCGACATTCTCTATACCGTACTTCACGTCAGCGCACCGCTATGAGCATCGTTCGAAGCATCCTGGGCGATTTGAAGAGCGACACACTCGGGGTCACCAACTCCCACGATCATCTGTTCTTCCGTTCGGAGAAACTGCCTGGCCAGGAGCTGCTGGATAGCCAGCTCGCCGAGGCGGAAGTGCGGGCCTTCCAGGCCGCGGGGGGCCAGAGCATTGTGCAGTGGACCCCGGCCGGTTTGGGGCGGCACCGTGCCGAGCTGGCGGCAATCTCTCGACGCACCGGCGTACATTTGCTGAGCGCCACCGGGCGACACCGCCGCGAGCACTACTCGATAGCGGAGCCTCCGCTATCGCTGGAAGCGCTGACCAGGAGGTTTATCGACGATATTCATGCCGAGGAGCTACCCAGCGGTCTGATCAAGATCGGCGTTGGCTTCCACCACTTGGACACCTTTGAGCGAACCTCGCTGGCAGCAGCCGCTGCGGCGCATGCCGCTACCGGAGCGCCAGTGGTGATTCATTTAGAACTCGGCTCTTCCGGTGCGCTGGTCCTCGACGAGTTGCTGGCCGCTGGGGTTAGCCCGATATCGATTGTGCTGGGGCACTTGGGTCGCAATCCCGACCCTTATTACCTTCAAGACCTGGCTCGCAGTGGTGTTTGGCTCGGCTTTGAGGGCCCCTCCCGCGCCAACCATGCCACTGATTGGCGGCTATTAGCTATCATCGAGGCCCTGGCCGCCGAACATCACTCGCAGTTGCTGCTGGGCGGGGACACCACCACCGCCGAGGCCCGATCGGTCAATTCAGGTCCCGGAATGCCCGCTCTGCTCACAACTACCGGGCAGCGGATCCGTCGGCTGCTGGGCGAAACGCTTTGGCAGGCGATCTTCGTCGACAACCCGGCCCGCGCTTTCAGCCTCCGGGGCCCATCTGCGGATAGCAAATCAAACTCCACACCTGGGGGCCGACAATTCCGTCCACGGTGAAGTTCCACTTTCGCTGAGTTGCAACGACTGCGTTGTAGGTCGCCGGACCAAAACTGTTATCAACGGCGAGCGGGGCGAAACCGACGTAGCGTGCCTGGAAATTCAGCAACTGCTGGATGTAGCCAATAAGATCTCATCGACAACTCTCGACAAAGCTAGGGAAGCGTCAATCCTCACTCCAGCTGCGGGGAGATCGACCTCGGTACGGTGCAAACGCTCGATGAGTTCGCGCTCCTCCCACCGCCCTCTCCCTCCCCATTCAGTCTCGTCCCGCTGGTCCAGCCTGCGCATTAAGGTCGAGCGGTCTACTGTCAGCACAAAGACTCCATCGAACAAATCAATAAATTCTGGGAAGTTCCTTGAGCCGCCGCAGAAGAACGTCACCGAATGGGAGTGGTCGACCACTAGCGCCCTCACCTTCTCGACGCACCAAAGGTGATGTTCATGAACGGCTACCCCCGTCACACCCTCACGGCGTTCGCCAGAAAATGGATCCCCCTGGTAGGCAAGCTCACGGTCACCGTGCACCACCTGGTAACCACGACGCTCAAGCTCGCGACCGACCGAGGTCTTCCCGGTCCCCGAAACGCCTTCGAGGAGATAATTCCGCACGCCCACAATGAGAACCTACTAAGAAACCGTTCGGACTGAGAAGAGATCCACAACAAAAGGTGGCGTTGGTGCTCAAATTTTGTGCTGCTCTTGCTTTCTGGCGAAGCGGTAAATGGCGTACGCGATCACAGCAATTGAGCCAATAAGCGGAACTAAGATCGCGCACGCCAGCACCGCGAACCTCCCGCGAAGCTGGAGGGAACGCCCGAAGATCAGCGCGACAGCTGCGACGACCCCGAGAACCCAGATAATCACCAGCAGGCCCTCCAGCAAGTTAAGGTTGAACATCTCTCACTCTTCGCTTTTGAAGCAGCTTCGTGGATACCTATGCAGGCTCAGCACGTTCTAGGAGGTCTGCTTGACGAAACTCCAGCGAACCACCGAAACGCCGAGATTATTGCAAGGCTTCACCCGGAAACTTTGCCCGTAGCCAACAGTGACGTAGTTACGATTCTGCACTCCGTTGGACACGCAAATGTAGTCGTAATAGATCTGCGTATCTGGCCGGGTGCCCGCACATGATCCGACTACATATCCGTCGGGTCCGCCGGTTGGCGGAGTACTGCAAGAGTTAGCAGCTGTTGCTGTCGCTGCCCCAGAAACGAGTATGCCGCCAGCAAGGGCCGTAATAGCGAGTAAGGTTCCTAATATTCGTTTCACCATGCGTTTTAATACATCACAAGGCGTAACTATCTGACAAGACTTAGCCTAGTTTCGAGCGTTGCAGCGGCCCGACACCGTATCAGGCGTCGGGCCACTTTCGTCGTGCTGAATTGCTCAACTGATCGGACTCGCATGAGGTCCTGGCCCAGCTGGCCGGAGCTACCGCTGAATTGGCAAGGCCTTCGGCGTGGGGAAGGTCTTAGTTCATTGGGCTTTCTGCTGGGGCCTTGTTACTGCACCTGGCCGATCTTGTTAGCAAACTCCTGCCAGGTTGCGCCGGCCTGGCCCTCCATGAAGTTTCGCATCGTGTCCTCGACTGACCCCCAGGATAGTTTGGGCCCGGTGGTGTGGACATTGAGCCAAGTCTTGGACGCTCCTGAAACGATGCGGAAGTTCATCACCGCGTCCTTCATGACTCCATCGATGCCGATGAAGGACACACCGTTGCTGCGCACCTCAATGACCTTGAAATGTCCGGGTGCGGGCAAGTCCGAGTGCAATGCTGCCGCATCGGACTGTAAGGATTTAACAAAACCGAGGTGGAAAGTTGAACCGCAGGTGAGATTGTTCATCGCCTTGTTCAGGTTGTTGTTTGTCCGGAGCCAACCACCATTCGGGGGCGCAGTATTGATCTTCTCATAGGTGACATCGGTGTAGTTATGAAGGGGGAAGACCGAGCCGAGCTGCGTTTTGGTCTTGGCCCAGATGTTATCGGCAACCTTCAGACCATAGGGGTCATTCTGGTACAGACGGCCCCACCCGGCGCTGGAGATCGGAATATCTTTGCCCATCTTGTAGGTATAGCCCGTGCCTTTATTCTGGTACGCGCCACACAGAGTCGTTCCCTGGGCCGCGTCTGCGTCCGGGGTGGTAAGGCCATCCCCTGGACCTGCGGCACTGGCCGAGGAGATCGGCCCCATCACAATCAAACCTAGAGTGATGGCAATGGCGGCGAGAGACTTCTTCTTCAACATCATTTCCTAACGTGGTGCTGCGACGGTTCACAGTCGTGTCAATATCAGATCAAACAGCGCCAGACGTACTGACGATATGTAAATCAATTGGCCATACTAACATGCGCTGAGATTACCCAGGCAAGGGGCGGGCTTGGCTGCAACCTCTTCAATTCGATCTATTGCTGCACTCTCGCCATTCAACAATCCGCTTTGGCTACCGCTCGCCCTGGAAACATGAGGTGTAGGCCGCTAAACCAGTCTTCTTGCTCAGCTCGACCGTCTGCCAGCCATCATTCGTGGGCTCTCGCTTGCGGCGGGCAACGATGGATCCACTCCGGTTCACTCAAAAGCAAAGTGCCCCTGCCCGGCGTTTCCGCAGGTCAGGGGCACTTTGTAGGGCTGCAGGGACTTGAACCCTGGACCAAAGGATTATGAGTCCTCTGCTCTAACCAGCTGAGCTACAGCCCCGCGTTGGCCCCCTGCGCAGCAGCGCGGAAACTCAACTTTCCCATCTTAGTGGAATCCGCTGGCGCTTGGCGCACCGCGTCTAAATGATCTTGTCCTCGTAGCTGGCACCGTAGTAGAGGTCCTCAAAGGTTTGCAGGGTTGCCTCAATGCTGTGCCGTTCAGCAACGGCACGACTCGCCGCTCCCATTGCCCGCTGCTGCTCGGCAGGCAAGGACAGAATCCGAGTGATTTTCTCCGCCAGATCCGTGCTATTGCCGGGTTCAAACAAGAACCCGTTCTTCTCGTCATCTATCAAATGAGGCAACGCCATAGCGTTCGCGAGCACCAGCGGCGTCGAGGCGCTGGCCGCTTCAAGAGAGACAAGTGACTGCAGTTCTGCGGTTCCCGGCTGCACAAATACCGCGGCCCGGATATAGGCCTTACGCAACTCTTCATCAGAGGCGGAACCCAGGAAAGTCACCTTATCGGCAATGCCCAATCGAGCCACCTGAGCCTCCAGCGCGGGCCGCACTTCGCCACCGCCAACAATCTCCAGTCGCGCTTTCAACTCGGCCGGCACCTTAGCAATAGCATCGATCAGCACGTCAACGTGCTTCTCTTCGGCAAGGCGCCCAGCGAAGAGCACCGAGGGACGATCCGAAGCTGCGAACTGCTCCCCCGGCTCCAACTCGTAGGCTGCGGCATCAATGCCATTGGAAACCGGCAGCACCTTGCGCAGGAAAGCATGGTCATGCATGGCCTTGGCTGCTAGCGGCGTCGGGGTGGTGACCACCGCGGCCTTACCCATGATCTTGCCCATATCGCGCCACGAGTTCTTCGCCACGATCTTGAGGAACCAGTCCGGGAAGGGTAGGAAAGGATTGAGGTTTTCCGGCATGAAGTGGTTAGTGGCGATCACCCTAATACCCCGGCGTACTGCCTCCTCAATGGTCGCCTTGCCGATCATGTAGTGGCATTGAATGTGCACCACATCGGGCTTCACCCGGTCGAAGAGCAAGGAGATGTCCCGTTTGATCTCCCAGGGGTAACACAGTCGGTAGGTGGGGTGAGTAAAAATAGAATGCGAACGCAAGCGATGCACCTGCGCCTCCGGGCGAATCTCGGTGAAACTCGGTCCGGTCTCGCTACGCGCGGCCAATACATGCATCTCGTGTCCCCGGGCGCCCATACCTTTAGCTAGGCGATAGCAGAACTGAGCTGCCCCATTGACGTCCGGCGGATAGGTATCCGCCGCGATCAGCACGACGAGTTTGTTCTCTGGCAGGTCCCCCGGCTGCTTTTGATGCTCTCTACTGTGCTTAGCTCTCGAACTCACCTATCACTCCTGAAATCACTGCCCCGCGGGCCGCTAGATTGGGCGCTACTTGCGCTGCGCCCGTTTGGCCGCATCTCTGGCATCTCGCTTCCGCTTCACCACATCGGGATGATGGCGCGAAAGCACAATGACTCCAACGATAGCAAGCAATGCCGCCACAACCATGGCAATTGCGATCACTGCGGGCACATTGGGCTGCAGTTCCTTCAGAATGGCGATGCCGATCGCGATGCCGACAATCGGGTCGATCACCGTCAGGCCAGCGATCACCAAATCGGGCGGGCCAGAGGAGTAAGCACTCTGCACGAACCAGGAACCGAGGCCGCCAGCCACCGCAATGGCAATGATGGAATACCACTGCACATTGAGCAGAAACAGGCCATTGGGATCGAAAAGCTGCTTGGAAATGATCCGGGTCAGCACCGCAACGAAACCGAAAAGCACTCCGGCGCCGATGATGTAGAAGAAAGCCTTGAGACGGCGTCGCCAGAGCAACACCGAACCGCCGAAAATCCCCACCACAATGATCAAGAGCAGCACGATGGTGAGCTCTTCCTCCACCGTGACGTGGGTGTTCTCCCGCACCACATTGACGGCAAGCAAGACAAAGGAAGCACTTCCGGTGACGCAGATAGTGATCGCCACCACGGTGGCACGATTGATCCGCAGGCCTTGGTCCTTGGAGTTCACGATCGTGGTGATCACCAGAGCAATAGCACCAATTGGTTGGATCACCGTCAGCGAGCCAAGACTGAGCGCCACCACGTTGAGCACCATGCCAGCACCGAGCAGCAGCAGCCCGAACACCCAGCGTGGGTTACCCAGCAACCGCATGAAGCCGTTACCGCCCAAAGCCAAGCCGCCGGTATTCGCTTTCACCGCACTGCCCTGGCGCTGTGCGCCAAAAGCTAGGAAGAACGCACCCGCTATCGCACAGGCTACCGCGAGCCACACCATTAGGCGTTACGCTCCGGGGAGTCGTGCTGCGCCGGCCGATGCAGTTCGTGGTGCTTGCGCACAATGGCCCAGAAATAGTTGTAGGCAGCGATCAGGTGCCCGACGATGCCGAGTGTGAGAGCGACCCAGGAGATCACTGTCAGTGTATTGGGCTCGTTGCCAATCGCCTTGGCCAAAAGCAGCATCGGGGTACCGACCAAAAGCGCCGCAGTGCGCAGTTTGCCAATAATGCTGACCGGCAAATCCGGATGCCAGCGGAAGAAAATCAGCGAAACAGTGAACAGCACGGCGTCTGGAATGATGATCACCGCGAGCAACCACCACGGCGCCACCTCAGCGAGCACCAGGGTAATCGCCACCGTAATAAGCGCTATCCGGTCTGCCACCGGATCTAAGATGCGTCCCAACTTCGAGGTTTGATTGAAGCGCCGGGCAATGTACCCATCAACCCAATCGGTGCTGCCCATGATTGCCAGCACTAAAACCCCCCAGCCGTACTCTTGCCGGGCGAGCACCAGCCAGACAAAGAGCGGTACGCCCAGAAACCGGATCACTGTGAGGATATTCGGTACCGTGACGATGCGGTCATGATCCACGATTGGCTCACCGGGGCGAGATCCAGCGCCGATCAACCTCATACCCCGCCCCTCCATTCCCGAATGATTAGTGTCAACCGCTTTACTCAGCTGAGTTTTACTTCTTGAACAACCTTCTCAGCAGAACGAAGAAAGTAGTGGCTGACACGGCGGCAACGCTCCAGGGAAGCCAATTTTGTCGAACTTTATTCACCGCTGAATCCGGATCATCGAGCAATTGCTGCGCCTGCTTTTTGACGTCCATCCGCTGCAAAAGGTCCTCCCGGAGCCCCAGCAGATGCTGTCGACGAACACTGAGACGCTCACGCAGCTCGGCATCGGTGGGTACCGGATCGGCGGCCGCCGCTTTTGCTTCGCGTTCCGCCTTAGCCTCTTCGGCCTTAGCTAGCTTCTCTGCCTTCAGAGCCTCTTTCTCTTCCTTGCTGAGCTCGGGTTTGACGAGTGTCTGCGGATCAAAGTTATTGCCCTCGCGCAGAATGCCAAGATCGTGTTTGAGTCCACGAATGGCTTCCTCTGGCAGCAGGGGAAGTGCCTTCTTGAAGCTGCGTAGCCCAAGCAGCGCCGCAATCGCGATCAGGATCAAGAAAAAGGCCGCCACGATCAAAGCAGCTAGCCAGGCTGGCATCACCGTAGCCAAACCCATGATGGCCGCCACCACCAAGGCAATCACCAGCAGGCTAACGATCAACAACGCGGCACCGAAGAGCGCCGCAGCAACCCCGACCTTGACGCCCTTGGCTTTGAGTTCCTGCTTCGCCAGCGAAATTTCATCGTTGATCTGCCGAGGCGCCAGGCGAATAATCATTCGAGCATTGCCCAGCAGAGAATCGTCGGTGGGCCGACCGGGAGATTGCGTTCGGGGACTGCTCATTGCTACTGCCTCCATGGCTGTGATGTTCCTGTAGAACTAGGCCTACCCCACAAAATTACCATTTGGTAGGCCTACATCCATTTCTCAGCTTCGACTACCAGTTTTCGGCCGCCCAGGCTCTAGCATTGAGTCGTGACTATTCCGACTCGCTCCTCAAGGAGTCAGCGCTGGTTAAGCCCTCGTACCCTGGCTCTGCCGTTGGCGTATTTACTCGTCTTTTGGTTACTCGGAATTTTCACCGGCTCGGTAGCTGACGGCCCGTCAGATGCCACCTTCACCGCCTTCGCCCTAGACTTCAGCACCGCGAGCGGACAGCCCTGGACGCTCATCACCTCGAGCTTTTTTGCCACTGGCTGGGCGGACTATCTGGTCAGCAGTCTGTTGCTGCTGATCGGGCTTGGCTTCGCCTGCCGCTTCGCTGGCGTCTGGCGTACCGCCTTAGCTTTCTTCCTCGGTGCGGTGGTGAGCTCCTTCGTGCTCAATCTGCTGCTCGACTGGGGAGTCAATAACGACGCTGAATGGCTGGGCTACCTAGGCGGCAGCTATCAGGTGGGTTGCTATGCGGGCTTGTGCGCCGCTGTCGGGATGACCACCGCGCAGCTGGAGATGCTTTGGCGTCGCAGGATCCGGCTTTTATTGCTCGCGGTAAGCATCATGTTCATGCTGTATCTCGGCGTCGGCCAAAGCATTCTGGCTTTCTTCGGCGCGCTGCTCGGGATTGCGCTCGGCCCATTATTGTCCCGGCGCAAAACGGACTTCCATCTCCGCCACTCCAGCACCCGTGAAACTCGAGTTCTGTTAGCCACTATCGTCGCGGTTTTCGCGATCGGCCCGCTGATTGCCCAGCTCACAGCGAGTTTCTCGGCCGGCCCGCTGTCCTTGATCAATCAGTTCACCCTGCAGGCAGGTCTCGACGCTGAGGCGGTCAAGGAGGCCTGCAATAACCAGGCAGCCTGCGAAAACCTGCAGTCTATAGTTGGCGCGAGTAGCCCAGGGGCCGTCCTGCTGACCCTGATTCCGGTGTTGCTCTCGTTGGTCTGCGCCGAAGGTCTGCGCCGAGGCCGCCGTCTCTCCTTCTGGATCACCATTGCGGTGCAGGGGTATTTGGCAGCACTCTGCCTCCTAGTCAGCGTGGTCTACCTCCTCGACCCGGGTAGTGACAGCACCTCGGAGGTCCTCAGCGTGCTAGCTGTCTACCTCGCCCCCATGGTGCTCGCCCCGCTGCTGGTGATCCTGGCATTGATTCTCAACCGGCACGCTTTTCAGGTGTCATCTACTAAGCAAAGCGTCCGCCAACTCGCGAAAACAAGCTTGATCCTCTCGGTGACGCTGGTTGTGGTGTACTCAGTGGCCTGGTTCGCCGAGGACAATCTCGATAATGACGTGCCAACTAGTTTGTTGGCACAGCTGCCGCACCTGCTGATCCCATTCCCCGGCCCTTTCGATAGTAATCTCCCGCAGGGGCTGATCTGCACCCTGCTGTACACCTTCGGGGCCGCAGCGATCTGGTTGGTGCTGCTTTACTTGCTGATCAGGGATTACTGGCGATTCAGTGGTCAGAACACCGACCAGGCGGCAGACCGGGAAAAGGCGGCGCAACTCATTCGACGAGGCGGCGATTCCCTGTCCCATATGGCGTTATGGGACAACAACCACTATTGGTTCAGCCCAGACGGTCAAGCCGGCATTGGTTATCAAGTGCACCACGGCGTGGCGCTCACCGTGGCAGGACCGTTCGGTGATCCACGCTGGCAAGCCGCTGCCGCTCAGGGATTCGTAGCCCACAGCATAGAACTCGGTTTGGTGCCCTGTTTTTACTCAGCCCCTGCCACCCTGGGCCCGGGTATTGCGGAACTGGGATTCCGGCCGCTCGAAGTAGCCGAAGAAACCAGGCTGCAGGTGACCTCACAGAACTTCCGGGGCAAGGAATGGCAGAACGTACGCACCGCTATCAATAAAGCTCGCAAGCTGGAGATCAAGGAACTGTGGGGCAGCTATGCTTCCTTCAGCCCCGGCGTCCGCGCCCAGATTGCCCAGCTCAGCGAGGAGTGGGTCGCCGAGAAAGCCTTGCCTCAGCTGGGCTTTACCCTTGGCGGACTGGACGAATTGAAAGATGATTCGGTGCTCTGCTGTGTCGCGTTGGACGACGCCGGCACCGTGCTCGCGGTCACCAGTTGGTTACCGGTCTATCAAGATGGTCAGATCAATTCCTGGACCCTAGACTTCATGCGCCGTCACCCGGATTCCTTCAACGGAGTGATGGAATTCATGATCGCTTCCGCAGTGAAGTACTTTCAGCAGCAGGTCAGCGAAATTTCGCTCTCCGGCACCCCTCTTGCGGGCTCCTTCAATCAGGATGGTGAACGTGCTGAGGACGCCATGACTAGACTCTTGGCGTTTCTCGCGGTCACCTTGGAACCGTTCTATGGTTTCCGCTCGTTAGCCGCTTTCAAGGCTCGTTTCCAGCCCACGCATCGCACCATGTATATGTACTACCAAGACCCTTTGGCGCTGCCCTCCATCGCGCTGGCGGTTACCGAGGCTTACCTGCCCGGGCAATCCGCACGGCAACGCACTCAGATGCTCAGGCAACTCCTCGCTAATTGACCTCATACCTGAGTCTGAGGGCTAAGCCCGCAGGATCATGCCGCGCGCTGAGGCGCTCAGCTCAACCAATCGGCAGAGTGGAACTAAGACTTCCACTCATCCGAAAGGTCCATCATGTTGCAGGCAGCTAGCAGCTCCGATTCACTCGGAAAGATTGCTCATCTCGGTGGCTTAGCTGGCGTCGGCTTAGTAGCCACAATCGGAATAGCGATCGCTTTAGTTACGGTGATTTTGATCGGTATGGTCGGTGTGCTGGCGCAGTATCAAACCGGACGGTTGCGAGGACGTTCAGCCATCTGCTGGGGCTTGCTGGTGATTGCGTTGCCGGTTCTCGGCACCCTGCTCTGGTCACTGACTACCGGCGGTCGAGGACGCCAATTCAAGGCCCCCCGGGCGGCTGAGGTGATTGAGAGGGTAGAGACAGTCGAGTCACGTCTCGCGGACCGGGCCAGCAATAAAACTTCTGCTCTGTCCTCGGCTACTCAGTCCCTGGCCGCTCAGTCCTTGGTTACGCCGTCCCTGGCTAAGCCAGCGCTGCCTACTCCGATGTCAGACACTGCCCGGCATTCAGGTTTGTCACGAGCGACTCTGGTTACCGGACGCTAAAAGCTCTGCACCCGTAGCGCCGGCCCCATATCCTGGCCCTGGCACTCTGGCCCTGGCACTCTGGCAGAGATAAAATTTTGCTGTGTCCACCTCTCGGTTCGAGGGTTCGTCACCCGCAGCCTGGCTTCGGGTGGATAACGCTCTGCTGCCGCTCTGGTGGCAGCGGCTATGCGAACAGTCCAATCCGGTCTCTGCGAGCAGTTTTGCCGCCGGACTATTCGCCGAAGATCGACGACGCCCCATCGCGCAGTGGCACAATCCGGCCCTGGATGCGGCGCTACTGGTTGCTCCGGAAACCGCACCCGAGTGGCCATTACAGCGCTTTGGCATTTTCTACGCCCCGCCAGGGCAAGGGGTCCTGCGGGTGCATAGCGCCGTCCACGGCTGGCAACCTCGAAATCCAAGCGAGCCAGGTGATCAAGAACTGGCCTTTCGGGAGGCAATTATTGAGGCTGAGAGGTTTCTTCAGCTGGAAATGGACTTCGTCTGAGATGCTGGAGCGATGGACGTCAAGCTGAAGAGAGTCTACGAAGCTGCTGAACCCGCCGACGGTTATCGCATCCTGGTGGATCGGCTCTGGCCGCGCGGGCTGAGCAAGGAACGCGCCGCGCTCGATCTCTGGCTCAAGGAAGTGTCGCCGTCACCGGAGCTGCGGAAGCGCTGGCATCAGGGAAACGAGCCCTGGCAGCATTATGCAGATGAGTACCGGGAGGAGCTGAAGACTAACCCGGCGGTACAAACCCTGCTCGGGTTGCTGGCCGAGCACAGCGGCGTCAGCTTGCTCTACGGAGCCGCCGATCCCGAGCATAATCACGCTCGGGTGCTACTGAGTCATTTAGAGGCACTAGGCGATTTAGAGGCACTGGGCGATCTGGAGGCATTGGGTCATCCGGGTGGGCTGGCGAACTGATCGTGCAGGGCGATGTTCGGAGCGTCCGCTAGGCAAACTCGTCAAACACACACTGGTAGGGCCCAAGGAGGGGCCGCTGTTGCCTCCTAGCCGCTAGGCCAGAAAGCAACAACAGCCCCTCGTCCTTGCAGGCCTTAGTTATTTCCGGAGCTTAGCCAGCGTGTTGAACAGTTCAGCAGTGATCCTGGTGGCTCCGTTACCTGAGCCGCCATTGCCCCAGACGTGAATGCCGTTGGACACGTCATTATTGGTGGTGGTGACGGCAGAACCACTCTGACCGCCTGCGGTATCAGTCTGGTAGTAGAAGTTACGACCAGTAGCCGAGTTAATCGTGTCGGTGTGCTGCCACATCGTCCCGCTGGGCTTGTCCCCCGGGTACCCAATGATGTGCGCAGTCTTCCCGCTCAGTGAACTCGGTGCTGCCGCTTGGATGCCGTACCAGCCGAGCTGAGAGCCAACCGGCTTATTGAGCTGAATGACTCCCCAGTCTCCGCCGTCAGCGTCCACCCCGCGACTATCTACCCAGACCTCGGTTGCGGTGAACGTGCCGTAGGGGTCAGTGGCACCATTGCGCGCGGGAGTGAAGGTGATATTCGTAGAGTCGCCACCATTCAAGCAGTGCCCTGCGGTCACCACAGTGCTCGCTGAGATCAGCCAACCCGTGCAGATGTAGGAGCTGCCGCCTTCTTTAAAGGTGATCTGACCGGTGCGACGGTAGGGGCTGGCAGTGGTGTTGGTGACCTTTGTCCGGCCATCCGGACCAATCACCGACTCAGCGACCGGCAGCGTCCCCGTTGAGGCTGCCGTGACGTTGTAGCCGACGTCGCCGGTGATTCCCGCCTTAGTAATGGGGTGCGCCTTATCCGGCACACCGTTCACCACGGTGTAGCCAACCGGCTGAATCGGCAGGTTCTCTACCGGAGTTGCCGAGGCGGTTTGTCCGGAGAGCATAGCCCCGGCAAAAACGGCAAGTGTGGCACCGAGGGTGGCTGTTGAACGAGCTAATGTTTTCATTCTGACGTCCAATTTTCTGTTGGGCTGAACTAGCTTCGGTGCATGATATTAAAGTCAGCGAAACTGACAGCAACCTGAAAAACCCCTCACAGTTGGGTGCCAAGCTGCTCAGCTTGGCACGACTGGATGACATCGGAAGTGAAAGTGAGCCTTCTGCCAGCTCGCACACCGGCGGCTGGTTAGAATTTCTAACAATTCACGACGTTACGGTTTGTAACCATCCGGTCAGCTCCGAAGCGAGCTCAGCCGGGGCGTCAAGCTGGATGAGGTGCCCCGCCCCCTCCAGAATGGCCACCGAGGCATGGGGTATGGCCTCAGCTAGCTGCAGTGCGCGGTCCCGAGGTATCCAGGTATCTTCTGCTCCCCAGATGATATGGGTGGGTTCTGATATCTCTGCGTAGCGGCTTTGGATCTGATCGGTAAAACCCTCGTCAGCTTGTTGAATTTGACGATAGAAAGCTCGTTGACCTTGTTCGTCGCTCCAAGGGCTAGTGAGGAGGGCCAGCTCATCCTCACGCAAACCCCGGTAACTGGCGCCCTGAATATAGGATTCAAGCACTCCCTGATGAATAGCTGGTGGCAGTTGTTGGAGGACCTGTCCATGCTCTTTGACCAGGTTGAAAAAGGGAGACCCCCAAGGCGAGAGTGCGACAACGTCTACTAGGCAGAGCGAAGCGTATACCGCGCCGTGCAGCAGCCTCGCGCGGAGGGCGACGGCCCCACCGAAGTCATGCGCTATCAGATGAGGACGATCTACCTGCCATTGATCGAGCAAGAAAGCGAAAAGCTCTCCTTGAGTGCCCAGATCCACAGCGTGAGAGGCGTCCTTGGACGATTCGCCGTACCCAGGCATATCCCATAAGTACACGGTGAATCGCCGAGAGAGTGCCTGAGCTATTGGCCGCCATAACGCTGAAGACCAGGGCGTGCCGTGCAGGAAGACCAGGTCCGGGCCTGAGCCGAAGACGTCCCATTTCACGGTCCGACCCTCCCAGGACGTCGCCCGAGTCAGCTGAAATTGTTTCATGACTCGATTCTGCCTTAAGCAGTAGCGTGCCGAGTGAACCAAAGGAGCGGAACGCCAACAAAAAGCCCGGTGTCACACCTTCGTGTGACACCGGGCTTTTTCTGGGCTCCTCCTACTGGACTTGAACCAGTAACCCTTCGATTAACAGTCGAATGCTCTGCCAATTGAGCTAAGGAGGAATGAAGCAGATATAACTCTAACAAAGGATTTCGATGCTGTGAAATCGAGCGTCTAGTCGGCCCGAAGTACGCGTCTCTGCACTTCTAAATCCATCAGCTCACGCTGCAAAAGCTGATATTTTTCCGGGTCGGTAGCTGGGTCCATCCGTTGCAGGGCACCGAGCTTCTCGGCCTTTTGCCTGGTCAGTTGCATTTCGAAGAGGCTGCGGACAATCGAGGTGCAATAGTTTCGCAAGCTCTCAGCTGAACTGGCGGGCAATGCCACCACGGTGAGTTCGGAGAGCAACGGCACTAGGGGCTCGGGTGTTTCCTCGGTGACTTTGTGAAACCAGCTCGCCGCTGACAGGCCCACGGGCGTACCCGCCGCCCTGATTGCCTCGTGAACCGCTCGATAAGCCGGCACCACGAAACTAACCTCGGCTAGCCGGAGCCAGTCCGCATCACTCAGCGACTCCGGCTGCTGCAGAATCACTTCGAGAGCCTGACGCTCCATTCGTGCCGCCGGATCGTGAGGGTCAGGGCGGCTATAACCAATTTGCTGATTCGCGGGCCCCGACTCGATGGCTTTCCCGGCGCCTTCGGCCGGTGCATCGGCCTGCTGGCGAGCTGCTCGGTCATGATTCTTGGCCGCGGCGTTGACCGACCTGAGCACCTCGTTCGGGTCGGCGATGCCAAGCCAGCCCGCGACCAGCTGACTGTATCCAACCTTCGTCGAGTTGTCCCTAATGTCTGCCAAGATCGGGGCGGCGGCGCGCAGACCACGCACCCTGCCCTCAACACTGCTCAGATCGAATTTGTTCAACTCGGTCCGCACCGCGAATTCGAAGAGCGGCTTCTTCAAGGAAATCAGATTCCGCACCGCCTCGGAGCCCCCCGACTGTCTCAGATCGCAAGGGTCCATCCCATTGGGTTCCACTGCGACATAGGTCTGTGAGAGGAAACGCTGGTCTAGGTCAAAGGCCTTGAGCGCCGCGTTCTGACCGGCAGCATCACCGTCGAAGGTGAAGATCACGCTGCCGCTGCCGTCGTCGGAAAGCAGTCTGCGCACCACCTTGACATGATCCGCGCCGAAGGCGGTGCCACAGGTCGCGACCGCGGTGCCCACGCCTGAGAGATGGCAGGCCATCACATCGGTATAGCCCTCCACCACCACTAATTGCTTATCTTTAGCGATCGTCTTCTTGGCAAGATCGATGCCGTAGAGTACTTGGGATTTCTTGTAGAGCGCGGTCTCCGGAGTGTTCAGATACTTCGGCCCCTGATCTTCCTCAAACAACTTCCGCGCGCCAAAACCAATCGTCTCCCCCGCGATATCTCTGATCGGCCAGATCAGTCTGCCGCGGAAACGGTCGAACAGCCGATTTCCCGAGCTACCGGTGGAAAACATGCCGGTGAGCCGCAGTTCTTCCTCGGTGAAACCCCGGCCGCGCAGGTGCTTCAACAGGGAGTCCCAGCCCTGCGGCGCGAAGCCAATGCCGAAATGCTCGGCGTCGGCCGGGCCAAAACCACGGCCGCTCAAAAACTGCCGACCGGCGGCGGCAGCCGGGCTGAGTAATTGTTCCCTAAAGAATTCGGCGGCTACTTTATGTGCGTCAAGCAGCCTCTGACGCCGACCTATCTCCTCGCGGCGCGGCCCGGAGCCACCGTCCTCATAATGCAGTTCAAAACCAATGCGAGCCGCCAGTTTCTCCACTGCCTCGGTGAAGCTGAGGTGATCCACTTTTTGGATGAAGGAGATCACATCGCCACCCTCTCCGCAGCCGAAGCAGTGATATTGCCCTACCTGCGGTCGGACATTGAAGGACGGGCTGCGTTCATCGTGGAACGGGCAGAGCCCCTTCCACGAACCAATACCCGCGCTTTTCAGGGTGACGTAGCCTTCAACCACTTCTTTGATATCGGTGCGGGCGCGGAGCTCCTCGATATCTTCGCGTTTGATCAGTCCGGCCACCCGAATAGTCTATGACAGCAGGCCGACAGCGTCGCTGGCTTTCGCTTTCAGCCTGCTCCGACGCCTCTGCGCTGCCTTTCCTTGGCTGGGCTTATTTCGCCACGTTGAGCACGATAATGATCGCCACCAGTACGGCGATCAGTGCCACCCCGACCCCGACGCCGGCAAAAATTAGCCCGAGCTTGGTGCTCTTGTCCATCTTCTTAGACCAACCGGAGGGCACCATCACCTCATCAACGAACTTTGACATCTCCCGGGTATCGAGGGTGTAGCCGTCGTAAAGCCCGCCTTTTTCCTGCACACCGGCAACTTTGGCGCTACTGATTTCCACCATGGTGCCCTTGCTCACCGTGCTGCTGAGCTCGAAATGTGGCACAAACCCAATCGGGCTGGCTCCCGCCCGCCAACTGACTTCCTTGAGCACCTGTTCCTTGGTGTAGCTCTGCGATGCCTCGTCGAGGAGCAGGTTAATGCTGTACTCCTTATCGAGTTTATTTTCGTAAAAAAGGGTGAGCCAATGCATATCCGCAACGTTGAGATGCACGCGTAAGCCGCCGTCAATCAAGGACACCGTGTAGGGGGTACCTTGCGCGCGGGCCAGCAATTGTTGGTAGATCTGCTCTGCTGTCGTCATAGCAACAGTCTATGCAAACAGAAATTTCCGCCGATTAACTCGGCCCAGTTCAGGGCTATTTGCCGAGCTCTCGATGCCAGGCGAGCGCCGAAACGTCGGTGAGCGAGGCGACTTGATCGATCACCACGCGAAGCCTTCCGGCATCATCAGTGGCGGCTCGCCAGTCCGCAGCGAACATGGTTTCCAGATGCCGATCGCCACTCGCCACTAAGGCCGCGACCAGCTCATGCAGAATTTCTTGCTGCCGCTGGTAGATCGGCTGACGACGGTCGGTGGTCATCACGAAGGTGGTGGCTAGGCCTTTCATCACAGCAATTTCCACCACTGTTTCCGGTGGCACCACAACATCCGCAGCGAACCTGGTCAGCGGCTGGTCGCCGTAGATCGCTCGAGTGGTGTCCAGGGCACTTTGGCAGAACCGTCCGATCAACTGGCTGGTCATATTCTTCAACGCCGCCATGGCGGCCCTTGAACCATCTGCCTGGGCGACCCAGACCGGTGTGGCTTCTAATCGGGACAGCGCGGCATCGATCTCGGCCGGGTCGGTGTGCGGCAAATACCACTGTTGGGTGTAACCGATCACCCGGTCACGGTTATCTTGCTGGGCAAGGTCTGCAAGCTGGAAGTTTCCGGCCACAATGGCGTCCTCGACATCGTGGACCGAGTAAGAGATGTCATCGGCAAGGTCCATCACCTGGGCCTCGATGCAGCTGTGGCCTTCCGGAGCGCCTTCGCGTAACCAACTGAAAATCGGTTCATCGTCGGTGTAGACCCCAAACTTGCTGGTGCGATGCCCGTGGATTAACGGGGCATCGGCCGCCAGCCAGGGGTACTTGCATGCGGCGTCGAGGCTCGCTCGGCTCAGGTTCAAGCCCGCCGGGGTACCATCGGCGGCGAGCACTTTGGGCTCCAACCGGGTCAGCAACCGAAGGGTCTGTGCATTACCTTCGAAACCGCCAATCGAGTGCGTCAGGTCATTCAGTGCGCTTTCGCCGTTGTGGCCGAAGGGCGGATGACCGAGATCGTGGGAAAGGCAGGCCGCATCGACCACATCGGGATCGCAGCCGAGCACTCGGCCCAGTTCTCGGCCGACCTGGGCGACTTCAAGTGAATGGGTCAGCCGGGTACGGACGAAGTCATCGGTGTCCGGGGCGACCACCTGAGTTTTGGCGCCGAGCCGGCGCAACGCCGAGGAATGCAGCACCCGGGCGCGGTCGCGTTCGAAAGGGCTGCGATAAGAGTTCTTCGCTGGCTCCGCTACCCAGCGCTCGGCATCGGCGGCCCGATAGCCCTCCCCCGGGCGCTCAGCCACCAGAGACATCCAGTTCTGCGGCGGCAATTCCGGCCCGCTGATCCTCGTTCAGATCCTTGCTGTTCAACCAGCCCTCCGGCAGCGCGGTGCGCTTCGGAGTGCCAGCTCGGCCGCGCGGACCTTCGGCATCGACGCCTGGATAAGGTGAGGCCATATCCAGTTGGTCGAGCAAGCCTCGCAGCACCTCCAAGGTCGGCACCGAAGCCAGCTTGGCTCGCAACTCTCCGCCCACCACGTAGCCCTTGAAATACCAGGCCATATGCTTGCGGATATCCCGTAGCGCCTTGTCTTCCTCGCCAAAAGTCTCAATCAGCAACTGGGCGTGCCGGTAAACGGTGTCTGCGACTTCTTTGAGGCCTGGCCGGAAACGCTGAGCATCCCCGTCGAAAGCGGCCATCAGATCACCAAAGAGCCACGGCCTACCCTGGCAGCCACGACCTATCACCACGCCGTCGACGCCGGTCTCCCGGACCATTCGGATCGCGTCCTCGGCACTCCAGATATCACCGTTGCCGAGCACCGGAATGTCCGGCAGTGCCTCCCGCAGCCGGGCTATCGCCGACCAATCGGCGACCCCCGAGTAGAACTGACTCGCCGTCCGGCCATGCAGCGCGACCGCGGCAACACCGGAATCCCGAGCGATTTTGCCAGCCTCCAGATAGGTCAAGTGATCCTCGTCAATGCCCTTGCGCATTTTGACGGTGAGCGGCAGCCCGCCACGCGAAGCTTCGCGAACCGCTGTCTGCACGATCGAGGTGAAGAGTTCGGTTTTCCAGGGCAGTGCGGCCCCACCGCCGCGCCGAGTCACTTTAGCCACCGGGCAGCCAAAATTCAGGTCAATGTGATCGGCACGGTTTTCTTCGACCAGCATCCGGACGGCGCGGCCCACGGTGAGCGGGTCGACCCCGTAAAGCTGTACGGAGCGCACCTTTTCGTCATCATCGTGGGAGATGATCCGTAGACTCTCCGGAGTGCGCTCCACCAGGGCCCGCGAGGTCACCATTTCGGCGACATAGAGGCCGCCGCCGTATTCACGGCAGAGTCGCCGGAAGGCGGTATTGGTGATGCCCGCCATTGGGGCCAGCACCACTGGGGTATCAATGGTGATATTGCCCAGCTGGAGCGGCGGCAGTTCCAGCCGGTCCGTCGGCGCGGGGATATCAGTAACAGTCACGGTTATATTCTCTCAAAGTTCTGTCAAACCCCGAAAATTCGGGCGAATCCCCTCGTCGAGTGTGCAGATCTACACCCTATGAGGCTCCGATAACGTGTAGATCTGCACACTCGACAGCATCCGACCGCTCCCCAGGACGACGAGTTCTTGGTTTGAGGAGCTTGAAACTAGAGCAACCAGCCATTTTCTTCGGCATTGTGCACTGCCTCGGCTCGGGTCCTTGCCGAGGTCTTACCCATCGCGCTAGAGAGGTAGTTTCGCACCGTGCCTTCGGAAAGGAAGGTAGCCCGAGCGATATCGGCGACAGTGCCACCCTGGCTAGCGGCGCGCAGCACCTCGGTTTCCCGTTCGGTCAGCGGACTTTCCCCGCTGGTCAAGGTCTCCGCCGCTAAGGTGGGATCGACTACTCGCAGCCCAGAATGCACGCGACGCACCGCATCGGCGAGCTGTTTTGCTGGCGTGTCCTTGACCACGAAACCGTTCGCTCCGGCTTGCATGGCTCGACGCAGATAACCTGGCCGACCGAAAGTAGTCACCATCAGAACCTTGCACTCAGGGAGCGCGCGACGCAGCGCGGCGGCAGCGGCAATACCGTCCAGGCCGGGCATTTCAACGTCGAGCAAAGCGACCTCGGCGGCAGCTTCAAGAGCAGCTGGCACCACTTCATCGCCTCGACCTACTTCGGCCACCACTTGAATATCGCGCTCTAAGCTCAAGAGCGCAGCCAAGGCACCTCGCACCAACGCCTGGTCGTCAGCAATCAATAGGCGAATCATCTGCCCAATCTATCCAATCTCGGCCGCTTCACAACTCGACCCGGAGCCGGAAACCGCCGTGCTCACCCAGTCCGGAGCGACCAATCGAAAGTGACGCCTGCTGAGCCTCAACGCGTTCTCGCAGCCCATTCAGACCATTAGCGGTCGACGGCGCATCATGCTGTAGTAACCCCACCCCGTCGTCGTCGATCTGGATGAAACCAGCCCCCATTGTCACCTTGGCGTGGCTCGCGGAGGAATGCCTGACAATATTCGTCACGCCCTCGCGCAGCGCCCAGCCGAAGAGCTCACGGTACTTAGCCGGTACCTCATCAGCCGCCCCCGGCAGCTCCGCTTCAATACCTGCCGCGTTCAGCGCTGATCTGGCGTTGGCCAACTCAGAAAGCACGTTGACGCCACGGTAACCACTGACCGTGGCTCGCACATCGGCGAGCGCACCCCGAGCCAGGTCTTCCACCTCCTGGATCTCAACCGCTGCGCGCTCGGGAGCGTCCTCCAGCAGCCGCCCCGCCAGTTCAGCCTTGACCGCGATCACGGTGAGCGAGTGACCCAGGATATCGTGCATGTCCCGGGCCACCCGGTTACGTTCTTCCTGAACCGCAACATCCGCCAACTCGCGTTGAGTAGCACGCAAGGTCCTGACCGCTTCTATCTGACGGGAAAAAGCAACCATCATTAGTCCAACTGAGCCAGCCACCGCGGCCATTGAGAAAGCATCTTCGAAAGACGCCCCCATCACCATTTGGACCAGGATGATCAGCAAGAACATGCCGGCCATAATGCCGAGTGCGGTGCGCCGCCGATACTGCTGCATGGCGGCGCACACCGTGATGAAGGTGGCGAACCAACCACCCGAGCGGCCAACGAAAAACAGCGACAGCCCGCCGAGCACAATCAGGAATCCCAGCACGCTCAGCTTGAAGGCTTCGCTGCGCCCCCAGCTGAGCGGCGGAATGAACATGAAACTCAGCAACATCACCACGGTGACAGCAATATAGCTAGTGATGGCCCCGGCCGAGCCTTGGTGACTGAGCAGGTTCGGTAGCGTGTTGAAACTCCAGATCAGCACCGCGAAGAATGCCCCGGTGTACCAGCGCCGGGCACCTCTGGCGGTCAGTAGCTCACGCCAATTCAGCGCCCGGCCGCCACCCTGAGGTATCCAGCTCAGTCTGCTGTCTAACTGTTCAGGGAGCTGCTCGGGGAGCTGCTCGGCTGCGGTTGAGTTCTGCTGGCCTGGCATACGGTTACTGTACGTCAGACCCGGCGAGTATCTCGGCGGAAAGCTAGCGCGGCTCCGGCGGCGAAAATAACCAACCACAGGGCGACGTTGGCCAAGGCCAACCAGTTGAAGTCCGCCCCAGTGAGCGGAGAACGGGCAATTTCGCCGATACCGTAGGTTGGCGTCCAGACTCCGACGTTCTTCATCCAGCCATCCAGCGGGAAGAACAAACCGCCAAACAGGGCCAGGAAGGCGATCGCCGGACCCATGAATTGCATCACGTTCTCACTCGGTACCAAGTAGCCGACCAGCAGACCCAGTGCGGTGAAAACCAGGGAACCGAGCAGCGCTGCGAGCGCACCAATCACCCAGATACCCACGTCCATCCGCACGCCAATGGCATAGCCGGCAATGTAAACAGCCGCAATAGCAATTGCGCCCAGCACCAGTGCGCCGACGATTTTCACCGCGATATTGGCGGCCGGGCTGAGCGGGGTGAGCCGCAGTTGCCGGCTCCAGCCCATCGACCGCTCAATCGCGACCGCGCCGCCAGCTGAAGTGGCGGTAATCATGCAACCGTAGACCGCCATCGAGAGCATGATGTAGGCGGAGACAGACTGTCCACCGGCACTGATCGGATGGCTCGGATCCAAGGGCGTGTCCTTGACCTGTAATCCAATAATCAAAAACATTGCCACCGGCAGCACCATCGCGAAAATAACGTTTCTGCGATTGCGTAGCCGGCGTTTCATTTCAATACCGAGCAGAGTGAGGTTGAAACCGCCGAAGGGCGGCACATGACGTTCGGTGGAAATACTTGAAGGAATACTATTCACGGTGGTCACAATGGTTCCTTAGTTGGTCTTGACTGAGTCGGCATCAGACTCGTCGGCGGTGAGCGCCAAGAAGGCGTCTTCTAGATTGTGTGAAGTGATCTCGAGGTCTTTGGCATCGGTGTTATTCAACAGATAACGTGCGACAGCGTCGGAGTCCTTAGCGTGAGCAGTGACAATACCGGCACGCAGCTCAACTCCGTCAACCCCGGGCAGCGCGGCCAGCACGGTCTGATCCAGGTTGCTAACGCTGGCTCGCACCGTGCGGCCCGCAGCCAGCGCCTTGATTTCAGCACTGGTGCCGTCGGCAACGATCTTCCCTTTCCGCACCAGAATGATCCGATCCGCATAAGCGTCTGCCTCGTCGAGGTAGTGCGTGGCGAAGATGACGGTACGGCCACGTCGTGCATCGGTGTGGATCGCGTTCCAGAAGTCGCGGCGTCCCTCCACATCCATTCCGGTGGTCGGTTCATCGAGAATCAGCAGGCCGGGATCGGAGACCAGGGCCATCGCAAAGCGCAAGCGCTGTTGCTGACCACCGGAGCATTTGAAGACCATCCGGTCGCCGATGTCCTTAATACCCGCGCGCTCCAAACATTCATCCACCGGACGGGACTCGGCGAAAAGCGAGGCGGTGAGTTCCACCGTTTCGCGCACCGTGAGGTCCTTCAATAACCCACCGGTCTGCATCACAGCAGAGACCTGACCGTGTGCGATGGCCTGACGCGGGCTCTTGCCATACACCGTAATGCTGCCCGCTTCCGGCTTGGAGAGACCAAGCAGCATGTCGATGGTACTGGTCTTACCAGCGCCATTCGGCCCCAGGAAGGCGACGATTTCGCCAGGCTTGATCCGCAGGTCAATGCCGTCCACCGCCTTGACCTTGCCATAAGACTTCTGCAGCCCTTCGGCGTCAACCGCGTAGAGACTTTGAGTCGGGGTTTCTTTGGTATTTCCTAGTAGTTGACTCATCAGGGGTCCTTTCAGCGAACCGGGCTTGCGGCGGGGATACGGGCGAGAGTGGCGAAACGCTGGGCGGCCAGCGCGACGGCCAGGTAAAGCATGATTCCGGTAGTGCCGAGAGCTTCGGCACCGGCGGTCTGACCGTTCGGCGAGAGTGCGACGCCAATCCAGTCAATGCCGAGATGCACTGCGATGCCCAGTACCCAGAGCACAATGGTGAGCCAGTTGCCCTGTCGCATCAGGGTGCCGTCGTCAGCGCGCCAGAGATGCACTAACCGACCTCGTAACCAACCGAAGGCGGCGCCGCTGAGCAGCCCGATTACGAGCGCTGCGTAGCCAATCGCCGAGATCTCTACTTTGGCGGTGAGCTGAGCAATTTGCAGCAGCCCCAGCACACCCAACACCAACATCAGGGTGTACGGGCTCCGTTCCTTGATTGGTTTGGCTTGGAGCTGCCGGTAAAGCACCCAACAAAGCACCAGCACCGCTAGCAGGATGTTCACTACGAGTTGCGCAGACATTTTCTGACTACTTCCTTCATGGTTTCTTGATGGTTTAGGCAACCTGCAGCTGCCTTCTAGAAAATCTTCCGGCCAACACCGAATTTTCGGCGCAGACGGCTGTCATCAACTCCGGGTGACAAATGTCATCACGAGGCTGTCGGAGGCATACGAGATACTGAAAGCATGCAAACTGAGCGTCTCCTTTTATCACCCCTCGGCCTTGCCGATCTCAACGAAACTCACCGGGTTTACGCCGATCCGGAGACCTGGCTTCACTTGCCTTCGGGACGGCACACCGAGTTAGCCCAAACTGAGCAGATGGTGCGGCGCGCCGAACAGGATTGGAGCGAGCAGGGTGCCGGCGCATGGGCGGTACGACTACGACACGGCGTGAACGATCTGGCCGAGGGCGCGTTCATCGGAACTGGCGGCATTAACGTCACAGTTGGCGGGGCATGGAATCTCGGTTACCGATTGACTCCGGCTAGCTGGGGAAAAGGACTTGCGACCGAGCTTGCGCTGGCGGCGATGGCCTTCGCCGCTGAGCTTTCGGCACAGACTCCGGTAACCGGCAGGGTGTTGGAGAACAACCCGGCATCATTCGTGGTGTTGGAGAAAGCGGGGCTGAAACTACGCTGGCAATACGCTGAGACAGCCTCGGACCACGGCAGCCAGCGAAGCGACGATCCGCATTCCACCATTGCCTTGCCGCGGCGAATTTACGCAGACCGCGAGATCGACGCTGATCTGCTAAACCAACTCATCGCTCTGGGCTGAGCGAACTAGGCGGCTCTTCCGGCCTGCTCCGCTCGCTTTCACCACTAATACCGCGACCGCGGTGGTGACCGGAATGGCCAGCACCAGCCCGATGGAGCCCACCAAGGTGCGCACAATTTCTTCCGCCAATTCAGCGCTGGTAAGCGCGTCGAAAATCGGTAGTCGATACAGCGAGACCAGGATCAGCACCGGTAGCGCGCTACCGGCATAGGCAAAGGCGATCGTGTAGACGGTGGAGGCAATGTGGTCGCGGCCGATTCGCATCGCTGAAGAGAATAGCTGGCGCGCACTGGATTCGGGGGCCAGTTCGTAAAGTTCCCAGACCGCCGAGGATTGGGTGATGGTGACGTCATTGAGCACCCCGAGGCCTGCGATGATCAAGCCACAGGTGATCACCCCGGAGAGCGAGAGCTGCCCCGCCACGGCCTGCAGTTGATATGCATTGTGGTCGCTAGTGCCGGTCAAATGAGTGAAACCGGTGGCCCAGGCGGCGAGGCCTGCCGTCATGGCGAGGCCGAAAAGGGTACCGATTAGTGCTGTCGAGGTCCGTGATGACAGACCGTGGGAGAAGTACAGCACGCCGAACATGATCACGGTGGAGCCGACCACCGCGAGCAGCAGGGCGGGCTTGCCCTCAACCAAGCCGGGGAGGATGAAAAAGGCCAAGACCAGATAGGCGGCAATCAGTCCCAGCAAAGCTCGCAGTCCCCGCCAACGGGCTACCGCTATCACCACCGCCGCGTAGATCAGGGCGAGCAAAACCATCGGCACCCCGCGCACGAAGTCCATGAAAACGTAGGCTGGCCCGTTTTGATTCTGGCCTAGTTTCGATAGGTTGACGTAGCGGATGGTGTCCCCGGCATTGACGCCGGGAGATTTGGCGATCTCAGGACTGATCAGCACCGGGACTGGGCTACCGCCGGCGTCCGGCTGGGTATAGGCCACTAGGCAGCTGGTGCCGGGGGTGTTGTTGCCCGGGCAGTTTTCCTGAGCGGTGCGTTGCACCTTGCCGGTGTCAATGCTGGCCCCGGGGGCTGCTGCATAAGGGCTGTTCAATTGCACATCTGCCGCCTTGCCACTTGGCCACAGCACGATCATCAGGATTAGCGCAGCCAGGCCGATCGGTACCAGAAAGATACCCAGCAGAACGGCTGAACGACGTTTCGCCTTCTTAGCCATCCGTGGCCTCGCGTGCTCCGAACTACCAGTGTTCAAATGCGAGTGTCCGTGTGTCATACCTTCACCTCCTTGCGAAGCCTACCTGAGAACCGGTCTCAAGTTGGCGGAACGTGTCAGCGGTTTGGGCCGTTAGGCTAGGAGACAAGGACTCGCCCCTCGCGGATGGTGTCATTATTCGAAAGAGGCAGTGTGTTCAAGCGCAAGATCAACGAAGCTGACGAATTGCCCAAGGGCTCCCTGGCGCATGCCCCAGTATTAACCATACGACCCGCTTCGGTAGCCGCCCGAGCCGTTGTTCTGGTCCTGCACGGCGGTCGAGCTAATTCTTACGAGCCAGTGCGGGCCAGGCACCTGAGCCCGTCTCGGATGATCCCTTTCGCCCGGTTGCTGCATCGCTGGGGAGCGCCTTATGGACTCGCCGTTTGGTCACTGCGAAATCGAGTACGGGGCTGGAACGGCGAGGAACGCTCCCCTGTTCAGGACGCGCGCTGGGCGCTAGAGAAAATTCACCGGGAGCACCCTGGCCTACCCATATACCTGATAGGGCATTCGATGGGGGGCTCGGTAGCTCTCGCGGTGGCCGATGATCCTTCGGTTCAGGCTGTGGTTTCGCTGGCTCCGTGGACTGATCCGAACAGTGATACCGAATCGGTACGGGGCCGAAAAGTACTGATCCTACATGGCGATCAGGATCGTTGGACCAGCGCTCCGTACTCCCAGCTCTACGCTGAGCGGGCGGCCCCCGCCGCCCGTGAATTGTTCTATGTAAAACTGCGCGGCGCCGGTCATTTCATGTTCAGTAAGGTGCCGATCTGGCACAAACTGAGCGCCTCGTTCATTCTGCGTGATTTTGCCAGGCGTTTTGAACTTTCTTTAGCTTCCAAAATCACCGAAGCCGCTGATCGGCTCTACCAATCGCCCTCCCGACTCCCGATAGAGAGGTAGCAAATGTTCAATGTATCGCTCGATTTCTCTGGCAGCGCTTTCACACTCAACCTGCTCTGGTCAGCGCTTGGAGTGATCGCTGTGCTCGCTGTTACCTTCCTGGTCGCACTGCTCCAGAAGCGGCACAGTGTCATCGATACCGCGTGGGGAGTGGGCTTTGTGGTGGTCGCTGCGCTGAGCTTCATTGCATCTTCCAGCACTACAGCCGACAACGGGCGCAGGCTTTTGCTGTTGTTCGCCGTCGCGCTCTGGGGGCTGAGGTTAGCCGGCTTTATTGGTTGGCGAGCTCGTGATGGCAAAGAGGATCCGCGGTACCAGGAGATGCTCAGTAAGGCACCCGGAAATCCAAATGTCTACGCACTTCGACGGGTCTATCTTCCGCAGGGCATCGTGCTGTTCTTCGTTTCACTCACCGTCCAGATCGGTATGTTCGCTACCGGGACGCTCGGCGTTATCGCCTGGATCGGCGCAGCCATCTGGCTGCTCGGCCTAGTCTTCGAAACAATTGGCGATTGGCAGCTCGCCCGTTTTAAAGCGGATCCGGCACGCCGTGGCACGGTGCTAAACACCGGACTCTGGCGGTACACCCGGCACCCTAACTATTTCGGGGACGCCGCAGTCTGGTTGGGCATCTTCTTGATTGTCGCGGACTCCTGGCCGGGCATTCTGAGCGTGCTCTCCCCTGCCCTAATGATTTGGGCATTGGCTGGCAAAACCGGAAAGCCGCTGACCGAGGCCCGGATGAGTCAACGCCCGGGGTACCGTGAATACGTTGAACAAACTAGTGGCTTCTTTCCGCTTCCACCGCGCAAACCCAAGGAGTCCTAATGGCCTGGCGCCCGGCACCGAATAACACCTTCTATCGCTTCATTGTCGGCACCGGGCTCTTTCTCCGCTGGCTCCTGCAACTCGATGTACGTATCAACGGTAGCGAGCACCTGCCCACCCCAGACCCCATTGTGGGCAAAGCCAGGAAGCCAGTTCCCGGCAAGGGCGCGGTCATTGCCATCACGCATTTTGGCTACCTGGACTTCGCAGTCGCCTCCCTGGTGATGTGGAAACACGGCAAGGTGCAAATGCGCTATCTCATCCACAAGGGGGCCGCCGAGCACTGGCTTGCCGGACCGGCGATTTCCGCAGCCGGGCACGTAGTGGTCGACCGAACAGCGGGTGCCGACGCCTACCAGCAGGCGGTGCAAAAACTTCGCGAAGGTGAATACATCGCGATCTTGCCAGAGGCCGGAGTCAGCAGGTCATTTACCGTACGAGAGTGCAAAACCGGTGCGGCTCGGATGGCCGCTGAGGCAGGCGTCCCGATAGTTCCGATCTCCATCTGGGGAGCTCATAGATTGATGACTCGGGGACATCGTTTCAATTTCTTACGGAGCTGGAAAGCTCCAATCCAGGTGCAGATTGGCGAGCAGCTACGCTTTTCCAGCACCGATGACGCCGTCACCAGCACCGAAACTTTGCGCAGCGCCTTACAACAGGGCATCGATCAGGCCAGTGCCAGCTTCCCGCTGCAAGCCGAAGCGGGTGCCTGGTGGGTTCCAGCTGCGCAGGGCGGCGGCGCAATGACCCTTGAAGAACAGCGTAGCGCCGATCAACAGGATCGAATCCGGCGCGGCCAGAACTAGGTTCCCTGGGCCAACCCCCTAACACCCCTCGGTGAACGATGGGCAAACCCTTTTCAATTTTTGGTGCTTATTTACGAAATCTAGATTTAACTTGTCAATCATTTTCAAACGTCGTAGGCTCGTGATTGCTTAGGCGACGCACAGCAGATTGCTACTGGGGGCAAAGCAAGTGCCCGCCAAAGCCGTTATCCGCACTCAACCAGCACCTTTGAGCGGCTCACAAGGCCAATCAGCAGTCCGAGAGAAAACTCATCAGACAGTAAAGGTGACACAATGATTCGCAAGAAATGGCTCCAACGGCTCGCTGCACTTCCGGTGATCGGCGTTGCCGCCGCTGGCATCGCGGTAGCAACCCCCGTCGCCGCCCAGGCGGCTTGCGCCGGAACCGGCATTTTCGCAGTGGGTGGCTACGGTGATCCCACCGGCGCGAACGCTTATGGCAACTTCGCCAATGGCGCCCGCCAGCAGGGTTACCACGTTGAACTGATCAACTATTCCGCAAATGTTCCGCCGATTATTGTGCAGCCTGCGCTTGATCAGTCTGTGGCCGAAGGCGAAACCAAACTCAAGAATGCTGTCAATGGTTTCCACGCAGCGTGCCCCGGCTCTCATATCCTGATCTCCGGCTATTCAGAAGGCGCTTTGGTGGCCGGCAATGTGATCGCCGACTATGCCGATCACCCCTCAATCCCCTACAACCAGATTGACGGCGTGCTTTACGGGGATCCGCGGCGCTGGCCCGCTGACGGCGTCGGCGGCATTATGGGCAACTTCCCCAACGTGATTCCGGGCATGCACATGACCGGCTACCGCGGTTTCGGCAATAAAATCGCTGTGCATGAGATCTGCAAGCAAAACGACGGCATCTGCCACTCCGAGAACATGATTACCAACGCGATCGGTTTCGCCAATGGCGTCCAAGGATACCTAACGATAGACCATCGTTACGACATCAATCCGCTGCGAGATCGCGGCAACGGCGACACGGTGATCAAGCAGGCGCCACAAATTCCTTATGGCCCGGCCCTACCGTTGCCGATCGGCACCCCGTACGAGATCCAGAAGGCCAACCCTTGGTTGATTCCGGGGTATATGAATATCGTCATCCCGAGTCTGACCAACGCCCTGGGCACAACCCAGAGCAGCCAGCTGAGCCAGGATCCATGGTTTGGACCTTATCTGGCAAAATACTGAAGTCTCAGGCGAGGCTCAGTGGGCATTAGTCCGCCCATGAATCAAACGCAATAACACTGAAGGGCTGGGTTGCCGATCGGCAACCCAGCCCTTCGCGGCCAATGCTTTAGCCCTTGATTTTCTTCACCAATGCTGGCAGCTTCGGGCTGCTCGGACCGACATTGATCTCAAAATGCATTTCGTCCTTGCGCCCGTTGTAATCCCCACCCCAGCGCACCACACCATCGCAGTAACTGATGATCTTGTGGATGGCGGCAACCTGGGCCTTCGTAAAGGTCCCTTCCTTGCCGAGCGGATGATCGGGAGCGTTGCAATCAATCGCGGTGCCGCTCGAGTGGTTCGAGTACTGGGTGCTGCCACTGATCTTGCGGTAGCTGAAGCCCCAGCACCAGCCATCATGTAATGGCTCAACATGAGCGTTGAACTGCTGAGCTACATAGGTCAGCACGACGGCCACATTGCCTTTCAACACCCCGGGCGGGAAATCTGCCTTACCGACTTTGATCGCGGTCAGCGGTAGTTTCTCGCTTGCCGGCCAGCCATTCTGCGAGGTAGCCGCAAGCGCCGGAACTGCCCCGCCCAGCAGCGCACCGCCGGCCACCACGGCAGCCGAAGCACCGCGGATCAGGGTACGACGACTCAGTGAAGGTTTAGTATCTTCAGCGGCGGTTGTTGGAATATGTTCTGAACACATGGTGAAAATTCTTTCGTCGATGGTTTTCATAGTCACCTCACCCCCGGGTCAATACTTCATAGCCTGATCCAGGCTGTCAAGGAAACAGCAAAAGCTGAAAATTTGCTGAAAAATTTCCTTGACGTGGAATATATTTTGCGCAGTTCGGTTGACAAAAATATGACAACTTTAGGATTGATCGGTAGCGGAAACATTGGCAGTGCGCTGGCAAAACTTGCGGTGAACAACGGCTATCAAGTGGTGTTGAGTAACTCTCGCGGACCGGAGACTCTGCAAGACTTAGTAGCGTCTCTCGGCCCGAACGCCCGGGCTGCTACCCCGGCCGAGGCGGCCGCGGCCGGCGATATTGTGGTAGTCACGGTGCCACTGAAGGCCTACCGGCAGGTGCCGGTGGAACCGTTGGCCGGCAAAATCGTGATCGACACCAATAATTACTATCCGCAGCGGGATGGCCAGATTGCCGAACTGAACTCAGAGGAAACTACTGTCAGCGAATTATTGCAGCAGCATTTACCCAGCTCCTCGGTGGTAAAAGCCTTTAATAATATTGCCGCCGCGGATTTGATCACTGACGGGACCCTGGCAGGCACCGAGCACCGTCGAGCCTTGCCAATTGCGGGCGACGACGAGGCCGCTAAGAAGACCGTCACTGACCTTATTGATCTCTTTGGTTTTGACGTCATCGACGCCGGAGCGCTCAGCGAAGGCTGGCGTTTCCAACGCGATACCGCGGCCTACGTTTCGAGTTTTACCGTGCTAACTTTGCGGGTCGCATTAGCCGCAGCCAAACGTTATTCTGAGGACTAAACTTTATTACGCTTGGCCGCTAAGGGAAATAAAGAGGTTTGAGAACAAGCTGATAGAGTGAAACTCATGTTGAGATTTCTGCATAAGGCTCGTCCGGTTCTAATAGCGTTCGCTGTTGCTATCCTCTTAGCCGAAATCATCTTCCTCATATTGTTCTTTACGAAGCAAATATCATTCGGCACGTTTAGAATCAATCCCTTGCCGACGCTAATTTTGTTTTTTCTCGGGATGGCAGCGCTAAACGCTTGCAACTTCATTAGTAAAACCTCCTTCGTCGATGAAAGATCTCCATATCGGCTCTGGGAACGTGGCGCAGAATGCGTTGGCGTAGTTTCTATCCCAATGAGCGCAGCTGAGGTTCACTCGGCGATGAAAGAGGTCTTGCAGGAGAACGGCAAGCTTCGCATTCATGCTGAACATCCGGACTGGATTTGGGTTTCACTAAGCAAGACCGCTGACAGAGTCGGCTATTGGATGGGAGCTTATTTCAGCACCGACGCTGCCGGAACTACTCTGACTCTTGGGATTTGGACAAAGACCTTCCGAGGCTACGATTACGGCCGGAGCCGCCGGAGAATCACTCGCCTGCTTAATTCACTGACCAGCAAGATCGCCCCGGCAGAAATGATTCCGCTAACGTATCAGCCGTCGGCCCCCGTACCGGTTTCACATTTCGCCCAGCAGCCTACTGAGCAGAAAATTTGATGTCTAGCAGAAGCTAATTTTTTGTTTATACTGTAGCTATGGGGAAATTCTTACACTACGCTCGACCTTGGATTGGGTTATTACTCGCCTTGTACGCGCTCTGGTGCGTGGTTTTTAGTGTTTTAAATATAGCCACCTTGTTTCAACACGAGCCAAAGCCTTCACCCGCCGCAAACCTGTATATTGCCTCAATGCTTCCCTTGCTCGGCCTGATCTGGCTCTTGAACCGAGCCAGCCGCTCAGCCCACTACGCTTACGAAACCGCCACGTATCGAGCCGTCGAGCACGGCGCTGAATTTACCGTCGCCGTTTCTATCCAAGCCCCCGCTGAACAAGTACGCAACGCCACCGCCGAAGCCATTTCAGCCGATACCAAGTTGCTGCTGGTAGATCAAGGCGAGGACTGGTTCCGAGCCTCGCTCGGGAAAAAGTATGATCGGGCCGGATACTGGTTAGCCGCTTATCTCCGGCCCGAAGCTGAAACCACCACGCTCATTATTGGGTTCTCCACCAGCACCGTCGCCTTTCAAGCCTTCCGCTTGAGCAAACGGCGAGTGCTGAAACTGCTCAAGGCGATTGAAGAGCGACTGTCTCCAGTTCCGTTACGGCCCGGCTTAACCGAAGCTGCTGATCAGCCGCTGGCTAGCGCAGGCCAGCAGCTGCCTCAATAACTCCAGCGGCCACCGCGTCGAGCGCCTTTGAGTGCAGCCGCCATTGTTGCCAGAAGAGTTGCACGTCGAGGTGATGCTCGCTGAGCGTCACCAACTGGCCACTCCGCAAGGCTTCCTCGCATTGCGCCTCGGGCAGCATTCCCCAACCCAATCCCCATTCAACTGCACGCAAAAAGTCGTGAGAGGACGGAATGTAATTGCGCGGTGGCTCCAAGCGATGAGCGGTCCGAAGCCGCAGGTAACGGTCTTGTAAGTCATCTTTTCGATCAAAAACCACCAACGGCGCCTCGGCCAGCGCCGCTGGTGAAGCGCCATTCAGAAACCAGCGTTCCGCGAATTCAACTGTGCAGGCTGGCAAGTACCGCATCGCGCCAAGCCTGCGGGAAAGACACCCTGGCATTGGCTCGGCCTGGGAGGTAATTGCCGCTACTACCTTGCCGGAACGCAATAGCTCAAGCGAATGATCCTGATCCTCCCGCAGCACTTCTAAACGATGGTTGCTGCTCAACTCGGCGAGCGCGGGAAGCGCCCAGGTGCTGAGCGAGTCGGCATTAACCACGATGGCAATGCTCGGTTCGACTATCTGACCGAACCCTAATTCGGTTTGCAATTCGACGGCCAGGAGCTCTAGCTGGCGAGCAAAACGCAGTACGACTTCTCCCGGCTCGGTCAGTCTCAGCGGCTTGTTCCGCCAGAGCACCGGCCGGCCCAGCTGCTTCTCGAGCGCTTTCATCCGCTGGCTAACCGCTGATTGACTCACTCGTAATTCCAGCGCGGCGGCCTCAAAACTGCCCAGAGTGGCTATCGCATTCAAGGTCCGGAGTTGCTCGAACTGTAGATCTAACATAAGTAGATCTTATATTCCTTCAGAAAAATTAGCTGTACTAAAATTGTGTCGTTCCCTAGCCTTGACGAGTGGACATTCTTGCTACGCTCTCCGGACTGGGCACCGGACTATCACTCATTATTGCCATTGGCGCCCAGAACGCCTTCGTGCTGCGCCAGGGTCTCCGCAGAGAACATGTTCTGCTGATCGTGGCAATCTGCGCAGGGTCGGATGCTTTACTGATTTTGCTCGGCATTTCCGGCATCGGCCTATTGATCGCGACCTCTCCCCTGGTACTGACCATTATCCGATTTGCTGGCGCCGCCTTCTTGATTGGCTATGGTTTGCTGGCAGCACGGCGGGCCTTTAGTAAGGAGAAGCTGCGTGGGGATCCGGCTGGCAAGCCACTCTCAGTCGCTGTTGCCCTCACCACCTGCCTGGCGCTCACCTGGCTGAATCCGCACGTCTACTTGGATACTCTTTTGCTACTGGGTTCAATTGCCAACACTCACGGCGAACCCGGGCGCTGGTATTTCGGTGGCGGAGCAGTGCTCGGCAGCGTGCTCTGGTTCACCGCGCTGGGCTACGGAGCGCGCCTGCTGGCACCATTCTTCGCCAAGCCGCTGGCCTGGCGAATTCTCGACGGAGTGATCGCCCTAGTGATGCTCGGCTTGGGTTTGCTGCTATTACTCAAACCGCTCTAAGCAGCAGCACATCAGCTGAAGCGCTGCCTCAATAGCGACGGTCCGCCCCAGGGCGGAGACTAGCCGTCGACAATGATCGTGGTGGTACTAAGTTGCTTGGCCTTTCCAGCCCCTAGCAAGGGCTCAACCAGAGCGGTCAACGGCGCCATGGAACTATCGACTTCCAGTACCACGGGATGCTGATAGGCCAAAAGGGATACCAGGTCTCGCACCGCGGCAGTAGCGTCCGCCAGTTCCAACTCGGGCTCCCAGCCGAGCAAGACATCAGCTGGCGGGTCCTCTGAAGGCGCAGCCGCCGGGTGCGGACCGTAGCTCACAGCAAACGCCCTAATTCTGCCCCTCTTGCTCGGTGCAACCGCACTGCCAAAGGCGCTTTCCGGCTCGGTGCGCAACACAATGGCCCCTTGCGCACCAGCCTGATCGTTAAGGAAATACGACTGAACCGTACCCGGGCTGATGGTCCCGGTCGGACTCCAGCCGCTATGCACGGCCTCGTACCAGCGTCCGACGACGTCGGTCAGTTCGACTGAGCCGGTAGCCAGATCTTGCACCAACTCAGAACCGGCATCCTCATCGGCCTGGTCCTCACGCTTCGGGAAACGCGGCAGCGCCAAGCTACCCGGATCGACCTGGATGAACCGTGAGGTCTGTACCGTCTGCCAGCCCAAAGCTTCGACAAAAGCGGCCCCGGAGGTACCTTCATCGACCTTGCTGGTCACCGCCCGGACACCGCTCGGCGCTTGCTCGGCCTCATGGCGCAACATGGTGAGCAAAGTAGCACCAACACCCTGACGGCGATGATCTTTGGCCACCTCGACATAAATCCACAGCTTGGTATTGTGCAGGCTCTGCTCCATTACCATGCCCGCAGCTACCGGGATACCCTGATCGGTCGCCACAATGCACCGTTTCCAATGCCGTCGTGAACCATCCGGCTGCACACCGCCGTCGGTGCTGGGCTCCAGGGTTTGCCGGTACCAGGTGACCTGATCACCCTCCGGGTCGCCCCAGATTTGCAGCAACTCCCGGTCGTCGCCCTCTTGCCAGGGTCGATATTCCAGCGCCATTATGCTCCTAGCAAGCGCTCGGCCAGGTAGCCGCGCACCTTATCCAGCGCCACCCGTTCCTGGCTCATTGAGTCGCGTTCCCGAATGGTCACGGCCTGATCATCCAAGGTGTCAAAGTCAACGGTGATGCAGAAAGGTGTGCCGATCTCGTCCTGGCGGCGGTAGCGGCGGCCAATTGCGCCGGCATCATCGAACTCGATATTCCAACTCTTACGCAATTCGGCACCCAGCGCCTTTGCCTTCGGCGACAGATCCTCATTGCGTGAAAGCGGTAGCACCGCCGCCTTGACCGGGGCCAACCTCGGGTCGAGTTTGAGCACGGTGCGCTTATCCACACCACCCTTGGTATTGGGTGCCTCATCTTCGGTGTAAGCATCCACCAGGAAGGCCATCATGGAGCGGGTCAAGCCAAAGGACGGCTCGATCACATACGGCGTGTAACGCTCATTGGTGGCTTGGTTGAAGTAGCTGAGCTCGGTACCAGAGGCCTTCGAGTGATTGGTCAGATCGAAATCGGTCCGGTTCGCGATACCCATTAGCTCGCCCCACTGCGAGCCTTGGAAGCCGAACTTGTACTCGACGTCGATGGTGCCCGCCGAGTAGTGCGCGCGGTCCTCTTCCGGCACGTCAAACCGCCGCATGTTCTCCGGGTTAATGCCGAGATCGACAAACCAATTCCAGCAGGCATCGACCCAGTGCTTGAACCATTCATCCGCCTCGTCGGGCGCGGTGAAGAACTCAATCTCCATCTGCTCAAACTCACGAGTGCGGAAGATGAAGTTACCCGGGGTGATCTCGTTGCGGAAGGCCTTGCCCATCTGACCGATACCGAACGGCGGCTTCTTCCGTGAGGTGGTCACCACATTATTAAAGTTGGTGAAGATGCCCTGAGCGGTTTCCGGGCGCAGGTAGTGCAAGCCCTCTTCGTTATCCACCGGGCCCAGGTAGGTTTTCATCAGACCGGAGAAAAGTTGCGGCTCGGTCCAGCTGCCGGGCTGGCCGGTGTCCGGGTCCTTAATATCGGCTAGGCCATTTTCCGGCGGGTGGCCGTGCTTCGCGGTGTAGGCCTCAATCAAATGATCGGCACGGTAACGCTTGTGGGTGTGCAACGACTCGACCAGCGGGTCGGTGAAGGTTTCGACGTGCCCCGAAGCCACCCAGGTGGGGGTGGGCAGAATGACGGAGGAATCTAAGCCGACCATATCGTCGCGGCCACGGACGAAGGTCTGCCACCACTGCTGTTTGATGTTCTCTTTGAGCTCGACGCCGAGTGGTCCGTAATCCCAGGCCGACCGTGAACCGCCGTAGATCTCGCCCGCTTGGAAGACAAAGCCGCGGCGTTTAGCCAGCGAAATAATCGGGTCGAGAGCGGATTTATTGGCGGCCATAATGGTCAACTCCTGGGATAGGCGAACAGCTGGATGCGGTACGCAAAATACGGAACGGAACGTCTTATTGTCCGATCAACTCAGATCGACACTGCAAGCCTACCGGCCTGCGGCACCGGGGTGAAGTTCAGCCGAGTACCAGGCAGACCGGTGTGCCGATAGTCACTTCTTGGAGCTTTTCAGCCAGCAGCCCATCTGATCCCAACGCGAAGACAACGATGTTGTCGGAAAACTGATTGGCGGCGTAAAGCACCCCATTTCCCAGCGCAAAGTGTCTGGGCCAAACTCCTTCCGTCGGCTGCTCCTGAAGCAGCAGCGGCATTTCGTCCCGCCCCAATGGCGTCAGGTCAAAAACGCTGATCTGGTCTTGGCCTCGCACACTCACATAAGCCAGGCGCTGATCGGCAGACAACTCGATATGGGCCGGGTAGCTTGTTCCGACGCTTTCTCTGCTGGCGAGCGGGACGCTCCCAGTGTAGTTCCAGTCTCCGGAAGCTTCTCGGCGTGGTCGTGCAAAGAGATGGAAACCACCGTCGAGCTCGCCGAGCACCAGAAGCCAATCAGTGGTTTCGCCGCGTCGGAAAACCAGGTGCCGTGGCCCGGCTCCGGCGGGTAATCGTAGGGTGGCCTGCGCTTCGAGCCGCTGATCGACCAGACGGAATTCGGTCACCGTATCCGAGCCCAGATCGCTGACCAGCAGCGTACCGTACGGAGTTGGCACCACTTGATGAGCGTGCGGGCCAACCTGACGCTCGGTCACCGGCCCCGAGCCGTCAAACTGCACGAGGTCTTGGAGTTCTAGACGATTAGTCGCGCTCAAAAGCACCACCGATCCAGAACCATAGTTCGCCGCAACCACCCGGCCATCGGTAAGCAGCGTCAGATGACAGGGATCAACACCGATCACCTCGGACTCGCTCACCAGTTCCAACGCCCCATTGCTTGGATCGCGCTCGAAAACCGCCACTTTGCCTTGCTGCTGCTCTTGTACCGCGAAAACCCCGTCGTCGGCGAGAGCCAGAAAGGAAGGATCGGAAATCTCGGCCAGTGTCCGCGGTTCGCCCAGTAACCCATCGGCTTTGATCGGGACAGCGCTGATCCCGGCACCGTGATTCTGAGCTGAAGTGTAAGAGCCGACGAGCAATTCCATCTTCGCAGCCTAACTGAAATGTCGCTGGCGGGGTGCTGTCCTCTCGAAGATGACAACACCCCGCCAGCAGCAGTCCCAGCTGTTCTAGCTATCCAATAGTTCCGGCCAAGCAGTGGTTCAGATCTAGCCGGTAGTTGGCTAGATCTGAACGTCGACGCCGTACTGCCGCACCCAGCTATCCATTTGCAGCACAGACTCGGCCTGATAGCGGGCGGCAGGACTCGCCGAGCCTCCGGTCCGGACCAATTCCTTCAGCACCGGAACATTGGCAAATTGCAAGGCCGGGCTATCACCACGGTCCAAGACCTCACCCAGTAGGTAGAACAGTGACTTGTTGTACTCCGGATCCTGGGTCGAAGGATAAGGGCTCTTCACCCGCTGTACCACTGACTCAGGCAGCAGGTGCTTAGTTGCGGCACGTAGCAACGACTTCTCCCGGCCATCGAAAGTCTTCATCGCCCACGGCGTGCCGTAGACGTACTGCACCAGACGGTGATCACAGAACGGGACCCGAACTTCCAGGCCAACCGCCATGCTCATCCGGTCTTTCCGGTCGAGCAAGATCGGCAGGAATCGGGTCAGATAGAAGTAACTCACCTCGTGCATCCGCGCTTCCAGACCGGTTTCGCCGGCCCGTCGTGGTACTTCTGCGAGCGCCCGCTGATATTGATCGTTCAAGTATTCAGGTAGTTTCAGCTTGCCCAGGAAATCAGCATTCCAGCTGCTCATCCCTTCGACGCCAAAGCCACGCGACATTACCCCGGCCAGCCAGGGGAAGGTGCCAGCATCCCGGGCTACCGGATCATGGAATTCTTTATAACCACCGAAGACCTCATCAGCGGATTCCCCGGACAGAGCTACCGTGGAATGCTGCCGGACAGCCTTGAAGAGTAGGTAAAGCGAGGTGTCCATATCACCCAGGCCCGGGAAGTCGCGGGCCGTGAGCACCGCGGAGCGCGCCGCCGGATCCATTAGTTCGTCATTATTGAGTACCAGATTGGTGTGTTCCGATTGCGGGTAAGCCGCTTTGAGGTGCTTGGCGACGTCAATAATGTATGGGCCGTCCGGGGTTTCTCGGAGCTCATCTGCTTTGAACTCTTCCTCATAGCCAGCGAAATCAACCGAGAAAGAACGAACCGCTTCACCGCTCAGATTGAGTTGCTCGGCGGCCAACGCGGTCAACGCCGAGGAGTCGAGACCGCCGGAGAGCAAAGTACCGATCGGCACATCGGCGATGAGCTGATGTTTGGCGGTATCTTCAAGCAATTCCCGCACGGTGGCGATGGTGGTTTCCAGATCATCGGTGTGTTCGTGGTCGTCCAGTGCCCAGTAGCGATGCTCGCTAATGCCGTTCCGGCTGATCCGCACAATGTGCGCCGGGGGCACCTCACGCATGCCTTTGAAAACCGCGTTGCTCGGGTCAGCGACGAACCCCATCAGCCGACGCAGGCCGTCCAGGTCCACCGCTCGCTCGGCGAGCGGATTCGCCAGAATGGCTTTGGGCTCGGAGCCGAAAAGTACGCCGTCCGCGGTTGGCAGGTAGTACAAGGGCTTGATGCCGAGCCGGTCCCGCACCAAGATGAGTTCTTCCTTGCTGGTATCCCACAGTGCATAGGCGAACATGCCATTGAAACGCTCAACGGCGTCCGCCGGGTTATCCGCGCCCCACTGAGCGTGCGCCTGCAGCACCACCTCAGTGTCGCTACTGGTTCGGAAGTGCCGCCCCGCACTCACCAATTGCTCTCTCAATTCACGGAAGTTATAAGTCTCACCCGTGTAGATCAGCACTTCCCTGGTCGCCTCCGCCTCATCGCGGAGCATCGGTTGCCGACCATTTTCTAGGTCGATGATGGAAAGCCGTCGGTGCCCAAGCGCCACGTGTTGATCAATCCAGAGACCTTCGTCATCGGGGCCTCTACAGATCATCGTTCGGGTCATAGCCAAGGCTGTCTGCCGTTCTTGCCTGAGATCTCGCTCAAAGGACACCCAGCCCGCAATTCCACACATAAGTTTTCCACCTCTCATATTTAGTTGCCTTAAGTAACCTAAATGAGATGGTGAGAAACATTCAAGAAATATTCAGAAGACCTAGCGAACTCCCAGTCGCAGTGCGGTCAACGTCCAGCTTCCCGCCTGTTGAGTGTCGAGATATGGGGCCTAAAGAGCGATTTTAAGCCTCACATCTCGACACTCGACGGTAGGAGGGGAGGTTTAGCCTTTGATCCGTCGTGGCCAGGGCAGTGTGGCGAGTACCATCGCCATCAGAGTGAGCAACGTACCTAACCAAGTAGCGACCGTGATCACCGTGCCGGACGCCGGGAAGATCAGATCGAGCATCAGCGAGCCCAGTAATTGACCACCGATCGTACCCAGCCCGGTCAGCAAAACCCCAAGCCCTCTGACCAGCCAGGCGCTCAGGCCGATGAAGAGGCAGCCAATGGCACCGCCAAGGTAGTACCACCACTCGGTAGGCAGTGCTTTGCCCAACCCGGACACGCCGACCTTGACCAGCCAAGCAATCACCAGCACCAGGGTGCCAGCCACGAAATTGAGCAACGTTGCGGTCAGCGGAGTGCCGTAGTGCATCGTCTGAGTGGCATTCATCGCCTGCTGAAAACTCATCAAAAAACCGGCGGCCAGCGGAAGCAACACCGGCAACAGCCAGTGAGCAATATCGTCCGCTTTAGCGAACCGCGGTGAAACAGCCCAGATCACCGCGGCAATCGTCAAGGCCGCAGAAATCACTCGGATCGGCGTAATAGCTCGCTTACCCGCTGGTGAAATCCCGATCCGGTCAACCAGCAGGCCGCTCAGGCTCTGACCGGTGACCACCGCAACAGTGAAGAGCGCGATACCAATGATCGATACCGTCAGGCCCTGGGCGAGCACAAAAAAGGCGCCAATCGCACCGGCGGCTATGTACCAGCGGGGGAACTTCTTGGCGCGCAAAGCGGGCAGCATGCTGCGCAAGCCGCGCCGCCCGGAGGGCAATAACAGTGAGGCCGCAATAATCACCACTAGGCCAGTGCCGAAGCTGACCAGGGCAGCGGCTAGACCATCATCAAGGCGCGCACCGAGAGCACCGTTAATCCTGCCCTGCGCCGCAATGCCGAGTCCGGCGACCACGGCGAGAGGCATCCCCACCGCAATGGGCAGTTTATGCGAGGTCATCAGGCTCCTTAGCTGGTGGGACAAGAACGAGTCCAGCAACGTTGCTAACCCGAGGTATCGGCTAGTTCGGATGGTGCATGATTGATGCTATGACTCATTCCGATGAAATCACGATCCGAGACGACTCTATTCGTCTCGGTCAGTTGCTGAAACTCGCCAACTTGGCTGAAGATGGCCTGCAAGCCAAGGAATTCATCGAAAATGGCCTGGTCAAAGTCGACGGCGAAATTGAAACTCGTCGTGGACGCCAGTTACACCCCGGCTCCGTGGTCAGCCTTAACGGCCAATCCGTCACTATCGCTCGAGACTAGCCCGCTGATCCAGCACACTCATGGTCAGGAATTCCCCCACGTGTTTGATCTCGGCTGGCGAGATACCGTGCCAGATCCCGGTGTAGAGCACCTTGGTGAGGGCCGTGTGCTGATTGAGCCACTCATTGCTGTATTCAACCAACGCTTGCGGCACCACCGGATCGGCTTGATCGCGTCCCCAGAAGAACGGTAACTTCCGCGCTGCCAGTTGCTCATCGGCAAAAAAGTCGCTGGGCTCCGAATCGGCAACGAAGCCAGAAAGCCCCACGATGGCGGCAAAGTCATCGGGCCGGTGCCTGGCTGCCGAACTAGCCATCACCATGCCCTGCGAGAAGCCAAGCAAGCTCACGCTGCTGTGCCCCACCCGGACTGAATCAATCCAATCCAGTAACTCGGTAACAGCGTGTTGCACATCGGCAACGCTATAGGCGAGTCCGCCGCTGCCGTCCGGGCCGAGCGGAAACCAGGCAAAACCTGGGCCTGCGGCTAGGCCCGCCCGCAGGGATACTACGGTGAAGTCAGCAGGTAGTGCTTCAGCCAGGCTGAACAGATCAGCCTCATTGGCACCGTAGCCGTGCAAAAGCACCAATAGCGGAGTGCCTTCGCGCTCAGCGGCTGGCTTAGACCAAAGACGTGATTCAGACTCATTCCTCATCTGCCCATCCTGCCACGAACTGGCCACGACCAAGGCGGCGCGTCGAGCAGCCCCTGCCCTTCCAGGATTGTTTCACCGAGACTTTTCACTAATTCGTGACGGTGCACCCGGCCTTGCCCGGCACCGGATCGCTCTAGTTCCTTGATCAGCACCGGGGAGTGACTGACCACGAGCAATTGGCATCGCGCTGAGGCGTCGACCAGTAACTTAGCCAGGGCGGGTAAGAGTTCGGGGTGCAGGCTGGTTTCCGGCTCGTTGATCACCATCAGTTCCGGCGGCCTTGGAGTGTGCAGCGCGGCACACAGCAACAGGTAGCGCAAGGTCCCGTCTGAGAGTTCGGCCGCGCTCAGTGGTCGGAGCATACCCGCCTGGCGCAAAGTGGTCTGAAAGAGTCCGTCCCGCACCTCAATCTGAAGCTGACTGCCGGGGAAAGCATCGGCAATGGAATCGGCTAACCGTCCGCCGCCACCGGCCTCAAGCACGGTTTGCAGAGCGGCAGCTAAATCATCTCCAGTATGACTGAGCACCGGTGTCCGGGTGCCGACCTGGGGTTGCCGGGCTGGCGCCAGCGAATCAGTGCGGAAATGATCGTAGAACCGCCAGGAGCGCATCATCTGGCGAATCCGGTAGAGCTCAGGAGAACGTAACGGGTCGGAGAGCTCGTTGAGCATTGATTCATCAGGGTTAATCGAACGGCTCAGTTCGGACCAGCCACCATCTTCGACTCGGCTACGCACCAGAGCCTCCGAACGGTCTGCCAGCACGGCGGCTCCCCGGGCGGTGCGGCCGGCAAAGATCTGTTCCCTCTTGATGATCGGGTCACGGCCAAAGGCGGTCTCGCTGGGCAACGGCAAACCCAGATCCATCAGATAGCCGAAGTCGTCAGAGGCAAAGCCCAGCCGTAGGCTCACCGATTCCTGTCGCACCGTGCCCTGCACCGCGAACTCCCCCGACCTCACCCCGTTACTGATTTTTTCCGGTCCAGCCCAGAGCACCGAGCTGAGCCCACCTTGCCGGGCCAAGGAGCCAATCACTTCCCCAGTGCCAGCATCGGCAAGCAATCTCAGCGCTCGATAAAGGTTCGACTTCCCGCTGCCGTTCGCCCCGGTAACTAAGTCGAAGCCGTGCAGTTCGAGTACCAATTCCCGAATGGACCGAAAGTTATGAATAGCCAGCGTGGTAATCATTGCGTCTCGCTGGTTTCCGGTACCAGCCAATAGGCTGAGCCATCAGCAGTCCGGCCGAGGAACTGCCAATCAACTAAGGCGCGACGCAGCCCGGAAATATCGTCGGTCACTACTCGCAGCAAACTATTGACTTCGGACTCAGAATACTGTCGCTGTACTTCAAAAAGCCGATCA
Source organism: Psychromicrobium lacuslunae (assembly GCF_000950575.1). Lineage (NCBI taxonomy): Bacteria > Bacillati > Actinomycetota > Actinomycetes > Micrococcales > Micrococcaceae > Psychromicrobium > Psychromicrobium lacuslunae. The sequence goes on along the minus strand of NZ_CP011005.1, from coordinate 229,539 downwards.
GCCAAGAAACTAAGCAGTTCCTCCCGCTCTGCGGCCTTCTGCGGTAGGGCTCCAAGGCTGCCCAGCTGGAGATGTTTTTCCGGACCGGTGGGTTTGTGCTTCTCAGCTTCGGCCAGCGCCGCCGTGAAGAAAGCCGAGTTGACCCGCAACTCGCCCTGCTCATCCCTCCGCAACAACCCGACGCTAAGTAATCGGGAGACCGAAGCTGGCGACGCTGTAGTGTCCTGCTGAGCGGCGTCCTCCGCCATCACGAATCGACAATACTCGGCCAACAGTTCTGGGTGCTGCAAGGCTGCGAAGGCAGCCTGCCAGCTCACCCTGGCCGGATCTGACCCTGATCCGCCCCTCACGGCGTATAGGTCTCGGCGAGGCTGGGAATTGAAGCGGCAGTCCAAGCGGCCAGCGCCTCGCTACGCGGCGGCAGCCCTTCCAGGGCTGAACTCAGCCTAGGCCGCCGAACCCAGGCACCAGCCTGCTCCGCGATGAGTGCTCCGGCGGCAAAATCATGCTCGTACAGGCCGTACTCCAAGTAAGCGTCCACGCCACCTTCAGCCACCGCACAGAGTTCGAGAGCAGCTGAACCGAGGCGCCTGAAGTCACCAAAACCTTCAAGTCGCGCCTCCAGCTCGTTGATCAGCCGAGCCTGAATCTCCGGCTCGTAGGTTAGACCGGTGGCCAGCAGACGGCCAGTGCGCTGCTGCCGCGGGCCGTTGAGTTGATTGGTTCGCAGTTCACCATCGGCAGCACGTTGTTCGAGCCAGGCACCGCCATCCTTACTGGCATAGTAGGTCCGGCCCAGCGCCGGTGCGGCCACCACCCCCGCCAGCCATTCACCGTCGGGCCCGGCAACCGCCACCGAGGTGCAGTAATAAGCGATATTGCGGATGAAATTCATCGTGCCATCGAGCGGATCCACTGACCAGCGATATCCCGAGCTCTGGGCAGAAATTGCCGGGGCGAGTTCCTCACCGGTAACGGCATCCTGGGGCCGCAGACCATGAATAGCTTCGCGCACCGCCCGCTCAGCGGCCACATCAATTTCGGTCACCAAATCGGTTTCGCCGCTCTTCACGCTCGCGGTGAAAGTCTGCGGATCTCGCTGAGCTAAGATCGCAGCACCTGCCGCAGCAGCGTGCTTGGCCACTTCAAGCAATTCAGCGATTGTTGGCTCAGTCATCGCTCGCCTGCTCCCCGCCATCAGCGCTCTCGAGGCCAGCCTGATCCGCCTCGCCACTCGGGTCTGCATCAAGGCTCGGCCCGTTTTCTAGCAACTCAGCGAAGCCCGCCTCATCGAGAATGGGCACCCCGAGCTGCTCGGCCTTATCTCGTTTTGAGCCAGCGTTTTCGCCGGCCACCAGGAAGTCGGTATTTTTCGACACCGAACCGGCGGCCTTACCGCCGCGACTGATCACCGCTTCCTTCGCCTGATCTCGGTTGAAGTTCTGCAAGGAACCGGTCACCACGATGGTCAAACCCTCAAGGGTACGCGGCACCGACTCATCACGTTCATCAGCCATCCTGACGCCAGCAGCAGCCCACGCCTCAACGATTTCTCGGTGCCAGTCCTCGCTGAACCACTCCACCAAGGCCTGCGCAATAATCGGACCGACCCCGTCCACCTCCGCCAGTTCCTGCTCGCTGGCGGCGCGAATAGCTTCCATTGAACCGAAAGCACTGGCCAGGGCTCGCGAAGCGGTTGGACCCACATGCCGGATCGATAAGGCAACCAGTACTCGCCATAGCGGCTGACTCTTGGCCTTTTCCAATTCGTTGAAGAGCTTGAGCGTATTTGCGGTCGGCTCGGAAGGCTTTTTAGCGGTACCCCTGCTGTAGAAGTAGGGAACCAGCTCCTTCTCTTCGAGCACCTCCCCCTTCAGCCGTTTATGCCGTTCAATCTTGACCTCGGCTAAATCTTCCGGTTTCAGCGCGAAAATATGGGCCTCATTGCTGACCGGCGGCACCTCGGGTTCGGCGGGTTGAGTCAGCGCAATCGCGGCCTCCCAGCCCAGTGCCTCAATATCAAAAGCGCCGCGGCCGGCTAGGTGGAACACCCGCTCGCGCAACTGCGCAGGGCAAGAACGCGCATTGGGGCAGCGAATATCAACGTCGCCCTCCTTGGCTGGCGCGAGTGTGGTTCCGCAGGCCGGACACTGGGTGGGCATCACGAACTCGCGTTCGGTGCCGTCGCGTAGTGCCACCACCGGGCCCACGATTTCCGGAATCACGTCCCCGGCTTTGCGCAGCACCACGGTATCGCCAATCAGCACGCCTTTGGCTTTCACCACGTCCTGATTGTGTAGCGTGGCCATCTCGACGGTTGAGCCAGCCACCTTGACCGGCACCATCACCCCGTACGGTGTCACCCGTCCAGTACGACCAACATTGACCTCAATATTGAGCAGCTTGGTATTAACCTCCTCCGGCGGGTACTTATAGGCCACGGCCCATCGCGGCACCCGAGAGGTGTAGCCCAGCGAACGCTGGGTGTCGAAGTCATCGATCTTGACCACGATGCCGTCAATCTCATGCAACAGATCGTGCCGATGCTCACCGTAGTGTGCAATGAAATCGAGGATCTCTTGAAAGCTGGAAAGCACCTTGAAGTACGGGCTGGTGGGCAAGCCCCATTCCTTGAGCAAAGCGTAGCTTTCGGATTGGCTGCTCGCCTCAAAGCCTTGCCGCGCACCAATGCCGTGCACCAGCATGCTCAACGGGCGTTTGGCGGTCTCGGCCGGATCTTTCTGACGCAGCGAACCTGCCGCCGAGTTACGCGGGTTCGCGAAGGGGGCCTTCCCCGCTTCCACCATCTGTTCGTTGAGCGTGATGAAATCTTTGCTGGCGATGAACACCTCACCGCGAATCTCGACTTCTTCGGGGAAGTTTGTGCCCTTGAGCTGACGTGGGATCTCTTTAATGGTGAGCACGTTATGTGTGATGTCCTCACCGGTGACGCCATCGCCGCGGGTGGCCGCCTTCACCAATTTGCCTTGGCGATAGAGCAAGTTGACCGCCAGGCCATCGATTTTGAGTTCGGTCAGCCAGCGCAGCGGGGCCTCAGCCAGTCGAGAGCTGGCAAGCTTTTCGGCGTTGACTTGCGCCTTATTGACCCAGGACTCTAGCTCTTCAAGGGAAAACACATCTTCCAAGCTGTACATCTGGCTCAGGTGTTTGACCGGGGAGAAAACCGCTGAGACCTCGCCGCCTACCTCTTGGGTGGGAGAGTCGTTGCTGACCAGTTCGGGGTGCAGCGCCTCGATCTCCTCAAGCTTCCGGAACAGCTGATCGAATTCGGCGTCGGAAACTAGCGGCGCGTCCTCGTTGTAGTAGGCGAAGCGATAACGTCGCACCTCTTCGACGAGGGAATCGTACTCTGCTCGCAGCCCATCCGAGGGGGTATCAACTTTGCTCACATCACCATCTTGCCGCATTAGACCGACATTTTTACGCCTTAGCGCCGGTGAATTCCGCTCAACTAGTTACTCCGAGGAACGTGACAGCGGATCTCCCTAGGGTTTGAGGTTCAGTTGAAAACTTGGCTTAATCGTTGGCAGCTTCGAGGTGTAACTGGAGATGTAATAGTCAAGATACGGTGAACGGTCGCCCTGGGTGGCCTGGTCCTGGCTGGTGGACTGCAGCGACAGCGATAGCTTCGCCGAGGTCAGCTGAACCTGCAGACTCCCCTTCGCCGCGCCCACCCGCACTGCGAGCGAATGCCCCTTGGCTAAGGCCCAATCCAGCGAGAGCAGCTCCACCCGGGTAGCTGCTCCGGAGTTCAGCGTCGAAACCATCGAGTTGATCAGCACCCCGGAGCCATCGGCAGCGAGATCGTAAAGTTCAACCGCAATATTGGCGCCCGCCGCCGCGCTACTCTGCACTGTCAAGCTCGGGGTGCCGGTGATCCGGGTCGCGCTAGCCACCGGCTGCGAGGCGGTCCAGAGCCCACCGCTTGCAGCTTTCGGGGTTTTGGCTGACGGTTTGGTTTTTTGCTCGGCAGCGGATAGCCCGGCCGGCGGGTTCAGTCCGGCCGATCCAAGGCTTTCAAGATCTTGGCCGTTGCTGCCAACGCCCGGGGGAAGCTGCTTGGCTGAACTCATCGGAGGCTGGGCAAACTTAGCTGCTGCCTCAGCGCTCGGCTGGGCGGCCGCCACACTGAGAGATTTCAGCGGGCTGCTGTAGCTGCCGGTCTTGAGGTCGACGGTGGGGCTAGCGCCAGCCTGCGGCCAGTTCGTCTGCTGCCGCCAGCTTCCGTCGCTGCCCTCAATAGCAAAAGCCGGATCCTGAACATTAGGAGCAGTCCCCTTCAAATGCTTGTCATAGAAACGCATTACCTCGTCGAACCAAGCGGCCCGGCCCATCTCTAACGCGCCGGAACTGTCGGTTTCATTGCCACGCACATGATCCCACTGTCCTAGCCAGCCACGCACTGGGCCTTTCAGACCCTGAAGAAGTTCCTGCACTCCCTCTGGCTTGGTGTTCGATTCAATGAACCCCTGAGTCAGAAAGAGCGGAACAGTTGAGCCCCGGGCCGGAGTGAGGAAATTGCGGGCCTTCCAGAAACTTGATTGGTGGTCCGGGTTTTGGGTCAGCGTGTCATTGTTCTTGACGCACTCCGGATGCGAATCCTCGTAGGCCGCGTTCTGAGCATAGTGCGCATCATCGCCGTTGACGCCTCCCACCGGTGGCAATTGAGAGATGCCGTCATAGGCTTGCGGGGTGCCGAGGTGGTTGGGGCGTGCTAGTCCATTGGTGTAGAGATAACGGTAAGCATCGTAGACGGGCTCCTGGGAAACCACCGCCTTGAGGCTGCTGGCGCCTGAGCCTAGGCCAATCAGCCCGGTGGCGGCATCATAAGACTTGCCATACATGCCCACCTGCCCGTTGGACCAGGGCTGCTGCCCAGCCCAGTCCAGAGCTGCCTTGACGTCGCCTTGCTCGCCGGGGCCCATCCAATCCAGGCAACCGGTGCTACCACCGAAGCCGCGTAGATCCACCATCACAAAGGTGTAACCGCGTTCCATCAGCTTTCCGCCGACCACTAGGTCATTGAACCGGGTGGAAGGACCGGCCTGAGTTTTCCCCTCATCGCCGGTTGAACCAAAATGACTGAAATAAGGTCCGATGGAAAGGATAACCGGGGTTTTAGCGTCCGCCGGCAAATTCTTAGGACGTAATATATCGGCATGCAATTCGGCTTTATTAGTTCCGCTGCCGGAGTTGAAGTATTGCTGAGTCCAGACCGCACCGTCCGGCACGTAGGGGTTAGCCTGTTGCGCTGCCACCGCGGCGGGGGCGGCGGTCGCCACCGAGACCGGGCCAAGCAGCGCGGCTAGTAGAGCAGCGGGCAGGGCAGTGGAGATGGCGAAACGATGAAGCTGAAACGGCACGATCGGCCTCCATGACAGTTAATAATCAAGAATTAATGGAGATTATTCTGTGCCGTAAATAAGGTTGTCAACCTTATAAAATTCCCGCCATATTCAGGTCATATTTTCGGATAATTTTCAGTTTTCAGGACTATTCTGCCAATGGGTTTTCTAGGTTAAATGCTGGTGGGGTCGTCATCCGAGGATGACGACCCCACCACTTTGGAGCGGACCAACCGCCCCAAACACCAACTAGTGACCGGAAGTGTCGATCTGCTGCTGACGCTGCTTCTGTACCGTCTGACCAACCTGATGCAAATCATCAGCAACCTTATTCAGGTTCTGCTTATGCTGCGGCCACTCAGTGTGCTTGAAGTTATTAGCATCCGGACCATTCCACTGCACCGAAGTAGCCTTGGAATCCAAACCATTAACAGCCTGATGAATCTGATCAACAGCCTGATTGATCTTCGTGATCAAATCCTGCATATCTTCCGGATTGCTACCGAGGAATGCTTCACCCATGAGACGCACCTTTCGTATAAGAGCCCCGGAAGATCCGGCAAACTCTGAACCCAACCGGCCCATCCGGCTGAGCGACTAATAAGAATCTATAAGAGACTAACTACCGATGTCGATGGGGAGGACTCCCCATCGGGTGTTGACCGCTCAGGAGCGGTCGAGAGTATTGGCGATCTGGACTTTGAAAGCCTTACCTCGGCCGACGATATAGCCACGCCCGGGAACGAATTTATTACCCCGGAGCCTGCCCAGCGAGGTGTTCATCAAGGTATCGCCCTCGGTGTCACCCGGGTTGAGTAGCACCCCTCGGCGCCCCGCTTTGAATAAGCCCGCTAAGTTCCAGGCCGCCGACCAGGTAGAGGTCTCCGCTTCACCCACCACCCATTGACCGGTCTTGACCGCGCTCTTGATCAGCGTGACCAAATCCATCTCGGCAGGCGAATCGGTGAACTCGGTTACTCCTTCAATGAAGAAGGCCACGGTATCAGCGTTCTGCTCGGTCAGCGCGGTAAGACGTTCGAGTTCCTCTTTGACCAACGCCGGAGTCGCATAGGCCTCGTCCCAGACCCCGAGCGAGGCAATAGCTGACTTCCGAGCACCGAAGTAGACGCGTTTGGTTTGCGGCGAGGAACGTTTGAGCGCTTCCGCCAAGGTGACCAGGGCGGTGGTGCGCCCCGAACCTGGCGGCCCGGTCACCATCAGGGCACCGGTTGCGGCGACCCCGGCCGGTTCTAGGTTGAAGTCGTCGACGCCAATAATCGCATTACCCGGCGAGCCGGCAGGCAACACGTCCAGATCCATATTTTCCGGTAGCGCGAGCACTCCTGGCGCTTCCACCACCCCTTGCCTGCGCATCGACTCGGCGAGCTTCTCCACCTGGCGCGCCTGCAAAGCCAGGTTGGCGTTGCCGCCGAAAATGGCCAACTGCACTTCCTGCTTCTCCAACAGGCCGCGGCCTGGAGGCGAGGAGGCGCTCAACACATCGCGTGGCACACCCATCGACAAGTAGTCGTCGGTGTTCGCCATCCGCAGCACTAAACGACGCTGGATTGACGCGGCCAACGAAGGCGGCAGCGACTTCGGACTGTCACCGGCCACCACCACGTGCACGCCCATCGGCCGACCGTCGGTGGCGATTTGCTGCAGGGTTTCGAACTGCGTCATACCGGCTTTGAATTCGTAGGTCTCGCGGAACGCGCCAAGCCCGTCAATCAGCAAAATGATGCGCGCTTCGTCGGGCTTATTGGCCAATCTACGATACTCGGCGATGCTGCCCGCCTTGACTGCGGCAAAGGCCTCGGTGCGTTCTTCCACGATGTCACGTAAATAACGCAGCAAGCGGCCGGCGCGCTCGTGGTCGTCACCGGCAATGATGTCGCCGACATGCGGCAATTGCGCGAGCATCTGCAAGCCGTTGGAAGCCGCATCAATGCCATAAACCTGGACCGGGCCACCACGCGGGGTGATCGCAGCCGCAATCGCAATGGTGCGCAATGCCGCTGACTTACCGCTACCGGACGCACCGACAATCGCCATATTGCCGTCACGGTCCGGCTCGTAGAAAACAGTCGGCTGCGCTTGATTGGCTGGGTCATCCACCACGCCCAGCAATAAGCGCTCATCGGTTCGCGGGTTCGGCAGCAGGGAGAAATTGTAGGTGGTGGCAAGTTCCTCCATCCAAGGCTTTCTCGGCGGTTTAATAGCCAGCTCAATGGCTGCCTGAGAAACGTTTGCCACCACCTTGGCGATGTCATTAGGGCCAGCATCTGCCTCTACCGGAGCTTGCTGGAGCTCTTGCTCCCACTGCGCGCCCGAACCGAAATCCATTTCCACAATATCGATCCGCGGCCGTTGCGGAATTCGAGTGGTCCAGCCACCGGCATAACCGGTTTGGAAACCTTGGATGCGACCCGGACCAGTCTTCGCCGCGCCACGCCCCGGGATGGTGGGACTGAAGTAAGCGGCCATTGGATCGCCCAGAATATCCCGTGAATCATCGACGTCGGCCATCCGCAGCGCTATTCGCATATTGGTGTTGGCACGCAAATTGTCTTTAATAACACCGGCCGGACGCTGGGTGGCCAGAATCAAGTGCAGGCCGAGGGATCGGCCACGAGCGGCCACATCAACCACGCCGTCGACGAACTCCGGGACTTCCTTAGCCAAGGCGGCGAACTCATCGACCACAATGATCAGCGAGGGCGGGGTATCCGGGTCAGCCTCGCGCTCCATCGCCAGCAAATCCTTGGCTTTCTTCCGGTTGAAGAGATGCTCCCGATAATGTAGTTCGGCGCGCAAGGAAGTCAGCGCTCGCCGCACCAGGTGCGGGGAGAGGTCGGTGACCAAGCCAACGGTGTGCGGCAGCTTGACGCAGTCGGCAAAGGCGGCGCCGCCCTTGTAGTCGACGAAGAGGAAGGTCAGGCGGTCCGGACTATAGGCAGCGGCCATGCCGAGCACCCAGGCCTGTAAGAACTCAGATTTACCGGCACCGGTGGTGCCACCAACGAGGGCGTGTGGCCCTTCGGTCTTCAGATCAAGGTACATCGGTTCGACGCCCTTGGAACCGACCAAGGCCCTGAGAGAACCCTGATGTTTCCGGTTGGGCACCGCGCTGGAGGCAACCGAGTTGTTCTCTTTCCAACGATCGGCAATCGGCGAGGTGGCTTCGGTGATCTCAATACCGGCCAAGGTCGCCCAGGAAACTGACTGGGGCAAATCGGAGTCATCGTCCACCGGTTTGGAAACATCTACCACCGGGGCGAGCATTCTGGCCAGCTGCACAGCGAGTTCAGCGTCCACGCTTTCGCAGCTCACCGGGTAGCTGAGTTCACCGAGACGCACCTGGCCGGTGGTGTTACCCGCTTGGCCGTCCACCTGCATGAAGTCCCGGCAACTAGCTGGCAGCGCCGCCACCGAACCGGCCAGCCAGATCACATGAATGCCAAAATCGGCACCGTGCTCAGCCAATCTGGCCAGCCGACCGCGATCTACCTTGGCGTCGTCCTCGACAATCACTAGGATGCTCGGCAGCACCGGGGTGGGCAGCTTATCGTCTTTTTTCTTCTCCAGCAGGCCGCGTAACTCGGCCGAGTTCGCCAGCAACGAGCCACCTCGAGCGACCATCAGATCTTCAAGCTTGGACAGCAAGATCCCACCGGCACCCGGTCCGGCCGCGAGGTGGTCTCCGCCGAGTGGTGAATGCGGGGAACCGACATGCGGCAACCATTGCAGCCAACTCCAGCGGGTTCTTGATTCGGTGCTAGTCAGCGCGGTGACCACCAGCTCAGCTGGGGAATGCAAGCCAACCGCTTGCAACACAATGCCGCGAGCGACGTCGTCGAGCACTTCGCGCGAACCGGCCAGGCCGAGCGCCCCGGAGGTGCGAAGCTGCGAAACCACCGGAACCGCCTCGATACTTGCGTACTCCGATTTGGTCTGGTTGATCACCTGCTGAATTTCGGCCACCGTGTTATTGGCGTTGGGCATCTTGATTGGAATTCTGGAGGGCTGTTGGCCCAGGCCGAACCGCACCGAAAGGAAACCGTTGTGTTCCGGTCGATGCGTCCACAGTAGCGGTCCCAGCTTGTAAATGCTGTCAACCGTTTCGGCGACCGAAGGACTCTCTGCGACCCGCACCGCGCGTTCCAGCAGTTGCAGCTTGCCCATCTGGTTCTTGAAAACTTCAAGGTTTTGGTAGAACGATTCGGTGCCCAGCCGCAGCAGCTTCTTCGCGTTGACTCGCTGGTCCACATAACCGGCAATCAGCATCAACGGCATCATGAAAATGAAGATTAGGCTGAAGAGGTTCTGGGTGACGGCAAACATCACGCCACCCATCAGTACCGGAGCCAATAACATCACCAGCGGGAATCTGGCCGGTTGCGGGCGTTGCGGGCCTTCCGGGATGGCCTGCTCATCCGGGTCAAATCTGGCCACCACTCTCGGTGACCGGTTGAACTCGACCAGCGGGCTGGTCGGTGCGGAGCCGCCGCCACCGCCGAGCGAGACCACGCTCAGCGTGCTATCGCCCAGCGTGATTTCATCGTTTGGCCCCAGCACGGCGCGGCCAACCAGCAGACCTTCCATGGTCAACCCGTTGGCCGAGTTGGTGTCGACGATTTCGATCGAGTCACCGATGGTGATCCTGGCATGCCGCTTCGACATCATCGGGTCGCTCAACCGAACATCCGCATCGCGGTCCCGTCCGATGTAGCTGGTGCCGACCGGGAGTGAGAATTCCTTGCCGACGTCCGGGCCGGCGATCACTCGAAGCGTGGCCGCTGCCGGTCCACGGTTCTGCCCCGGTGTGGCGAAGTGCTCACTGACCTGGGTCAGCGAAATGGTGGAGCCGGGGCGCAGCCCGGACTCCATGAGGTTCCCTTCGGGGTCGAGTGCGCGGCCCTTGACACTGCCACCTGCCATTGGGGCGTCATCGACGAGCAGGGAAAGCTTCTCCGGGACCGGAGAACCTTGCCTGGCCGGGTCAGCGGAGAAAAGCTCGGTCGCGATGTCGCCCACTGTGGCTAGACCGTCAACGGTGACGGCAAGGTCTTTTGCGGGTTCGGGATCTCGGCGCAGGGTCAGTCGGATTCTCACGAGTCCGTTACTCCTCGTCTTCTTGTTGCATCTTCATGCTTTCCAAAAGCGGTAAATCTGCGGCGGTCACCAAATGCGAGGTGACCGCGTGTTCGACCAGTCTGGCCCGTCGATTGGTGGCCAGTTTGCCGCCACCACCGCGCAAGCCCACCACGCCGACACGGTCCAGTTTGTCGCAAACATTATCGAGTTTTCGGTTGAACCTGGTCAGCGCCCAGCCCAATCGCTTCGCGGCTTCCGCCGAGGAAGGAATGGCCGCGAAGCCGGTGCCCTCACGGCGCAGCATCGGCTCGGCCAGCGCGACAATCAACGCCTTCTGGGAATCGGTGAAAATCACCGGGCCAATGGTGGTGTCCCCCACCGCATCGGACTCGGAGCTCTGCTGTTTGAATGCGGGCGTGTTCAGGTGAACGGAGAATTCATAAGTGGTCGGCCCGGCGGTAAAGACCACATTGGTTTGGCCGAAAACCAGCGGGATTCGGGCGCCCGGCGCTAGCCAAGCCTGCATACCGCCGCCGGCATCGGCGACCGTAGCGGAGAGGATGCTGCCGGCATTGGTTAACCACCAGATGCCGTCGTAGTAGGCGATCTGCAAGAACTTCCGGTGCAGATAGGGGTTGTCGTCGACCTCTAGGTCGCCTTCCCGGCCAATGCTGAAAACCTCCGATTGGGCCGGTTCGTACCACTCACCGCAGAAATCAATACTCAGATCGGACATTGCCACTCGCTCTCTGCTCGAGACCACGGCTAAATTCTCTTCTGTGCGCATTTCCGTGTAGTCGCTGATCGGACCCCGCTTCGTGCATCGCCTGATTCACTTGCCAGCCTCAGGGAAGCATTTTCTGACTTCCGGCGAGCCTGTACCGTTCTTGCGAACCAGGATGACGGAGATACAGGATTGATTACTCGCATTATTCCTAATGAAGACGGACGCGGTCTTGATTGGTTTCGGGGTATCAGTACCGAGCAGGCTTACTGAAGCATACTGGTACTGATCCCCCTCTTTGGGGTCCGGATTGGTCCAGGTCCAGGTCGCTCCGCCGTCACCGGCTTTGGCCTTCAAATTGGTCACCGCCGGCACCGCCTCACCGAGGTTCACCGAAGTGGGTTTCGAGGTATTTGCCACCGGCGTGCTCGGATTATTGGTGGGCAGACCGTTGGCGTTCACGATCACAATAGCCACCACCACTGCGCCGACCAGAACCAGGCCGGCGATAAGTGAGAGCCAGAGTCGGGCTCGGCTTGGCTTTTTGACCGGTGCTGCCGGAGCCTCCGCGGGAGCTTCCGCCGGGCGATTGACGGTGGCCGCGAGCTCGGCGTCTTCTAGGTCAGCTGAACTCGGCGTCCAGCCCTGTGGGGCCGTGGTGAACCCTTGCTGGGCCCGAGCGGCATTGACGCCGGGCACTGCGCTAATGCTCGGCCCGGCGGTCGCACTAGCGGCCGGAAATGCCGGGTTCTGCTGTTGACCGGCCTGACTGGCCGGGCCAACAGGGCTGCGGTCGGCGGTTGGGTTGCGATCAACGGTGCCGGCCCGATCGGCCGCCGAGTTCCAATCCATCGCGGGGAAACGAGGACCGGTGCGCTGCCCGGTACCGCTGCCCGTGGTGGCATCGGGGTCAATCGAAATGACGCTGCGCACCCTGGTTTCTTCGGTGTTGTCATCATCGGAGACCACGTCGTCGAAATGCACATCCTGCTGCACCTCGAAGGGTGTGACAGACAGTCCTAGCTCCGCCTGGATCCTTTGCAGGGCACGAGCGAAATCCTGGGCCGAGGCGTACCGCGAATCCACTGACTTCGCCATTGCGGTGGCCAGTACCAGTTCGAGCGACTCCGGCACATCAGCCCGGCCGAGCTTGGGCAGCGGCGCGGTACTAATCCGATTGATGAGCTCTCGTTGAGAGTTATCGGCCCCCGGGATCACGAAAGGGGAACGTCCGGCCAGCAGGGTGTAGAGAGTCGCGCCCAGCGCCCAAACATCGACCTTGACACCGTCGACATTGCGTCCGCTGAACGACTCCGGCGGGGACCACGGAATTGACATACCAGCATCGTCATCATCGCTGGCATCGGTGGTGCCGGAAATGCCAAAGTCGGTCAGCGCTGGTCGGTTGTAGTCGGTGACGAGGATATTGGCTGGTTTGATATCGCGGTGCGCAATACCGGCTCGGTGGGCGGTCTCGACCGCGGATGACACCTGGACACCGACCGCAAGCACCTCATCGACGCTGAAGCGAGCTCGCCGATACCTGACGTCCAAACTCGGCCGGGAGCAATACTCCATGGCCAAATAGGAATGCCCGGCAGCGGTCACCTCGGCTTCATAGATGGTGACAATATAAGGATGGCTGGAAAGCTGCGCCATCAAGTTCGCTTCGGACTCGAAGCGACGTCGGGCGCCTTCGGTTTTGAGGTCTGAAATCAGTACCTTGACGGCTACCTTACGACGCGGTCGATCCTGCTCGTAGAGGAAAACATCGGCGAAGCCACCGGAACCGAGCAGCGAGATGTACTGATAGCCAGGAATATCAGGCGGTGGTGCTGGTGGTCGTTTGGCACTCACAATAGTCCCTCAAACCTCAAGGAAACGTCCTCCCCCAATTCGGCGATATCGCCGTTCAACAACAATGCCTGCTCGCCTTGGCCGAGCCGACGCGGTGGCTGCCCTTCCCGCACGAGAACCGTGCCGTTAGTGGCTTTCAAATCGACCAGCACCACGTCCCAGCCTTCCAACCGGATTTCGACGTGTGAACGAGAAATGTCGCCGGCTTGGCTTTTCACTTGGATCAGCCTGGGCATGCCCTCCCCATTGACCCGGGAGACCGAGGGCTGCCGACCGATAATCAGCGAACGATCCAGATCAATCACCTCGCCGCTGGAAATCCGCATCTGGCCGAGCACCGGGCGGCGTACCTGGAAGGCCTCGCCCATAATTGGCTGTCCACATTGGGCGCAGCGCGCATAGGTCGGCGGGTTGGCGTGCCCATTACCGCACAGTCTGGCCAGCACCATCGCTCCGGTACCAGGTGCTGTCGGGGCGCTCTGCGGCGGGGCCGAGGGCGCCTCGGGGACCTCTAGCTCGCTCCGCATCACGGTATGACCGTCATGGTCGGAATCCACTGCCGAGTTCGCTGCTACGCTCGACGGCCCGGCCGGAGGAGCTGATGGAGCAACCGGGGTTGGCTGCGCCGATGGTGCCGATGGCGCCGAACTGAAACCGGCCTGCGCGGAAGTCTCGGAAGGCAGTGGGTTGCTCGTTTTCAACCAAGGAACCGAATCAATCAAGGCGCCACCCGGAGCTGCCACTGGCGCTGCCGGAAAACCCGAGGCGCCAATCGGTCCGCCCGGCGTCGAGGCTGCGGTCGGCGCCTGAGCCGGAGTTATCGGCGCCGGGGTCGCTGGTGTTGTAGGTGTTGTCGGCGTCGTCGGGGCGGGCGGTGCCGGAGCCTCGGCACCCTGAGGGGGTTGCACGGCTCCCGGAGCCGATGATCCAAGGTTTTCGGCAACCCCGCTGGCGGCTTCGGTGGAGCCTTCAGGGTTTTCTTCGGCTCGGATGGCGGCGTCCTCGACCGAGCGGGAAACCGTGCGGTCCCACAGGTGATCGTAGCTGGTGGTGTTATCCGGGGCTTCGGTGAAGAGTGGCTCGTCAGGTTCTGCTTGGCCGACTGAGGCTTCGTCCTGTGTAGGCGCGCTTTGTTCCTTGGTGCCCTCCGCGTTATCGGCCGCCGCACCGTTGGCATCGAGGGGCAGTTCAGCGGATCCCGGTTCGCTAGCTTCGACGACTCCGGCAGCTTCGCTGAGGTCCGAACTGATCAGGGTTTGGCTTAAGTCCAGCTCGGCAACGGAGGGGTCGGCTGATTCCGCCACTTGCTCGGCAGCAGAGTCAGCACTTATGGTTTCGGCCGTCGCAGCTTGATCAGACTTTGGCGCCTCAGGTTCGACCAGCCCTACTGGCTGAATGGGGTCCGCTGGCTGCGCGGGTTCTACCTGCTCAGTGGGCGCTAGCGCTTCGATGGGCTCTTGCCGTCCAGCTGCTTCGCTGGTGTTGTTGGATTCACCGGATTGGGCCGCACCGACCAATCCCTCAGTGGGCAACGCCGGATCGGCGGCAAAATGCGGCCCGGCGGATATTGGCTGCTGCGCCGCTAGTTGATCTGCCGATTCAGAAGCAGCCTTCACTGGCGGAATAGCACTCGGCAATTCGGCTTCAGCGTGAGCCACCTGCAGCCCGGCCAGTTTGACCACGCCTTCGGCCAGCGGCAGCTGCAGCTCGCCCTCCTTCAGCTGGCCAAGCCGCAGGCTGAAAAGCTCAGCAGCGGGCAGCGAACGCTCGCTCCAGGTGGTTACCTCCCGCCCGGAAACCTCCAGCTCGGTATTGCCATTGCGGACCGTCAGGGACATCTCCCCGCGCAATACCGCGCGAGGTTTGGCGCCCACGGTAAGAATGCCGAAAGAGGGCATTCCGGTCAGCTCGGTACCAAAGCTCGCTGTCACCTTATTGAGCACTTCGTGGATCTGTGGACCGCTGCCGAGGAAATCCCACAGTTCCCGGACGATGTCGGACGGAGTATTTTCGTCAAGCACAATGACGGTGGCTGATCGGATAATGCCTAGCCAGGTCCCCGGGGTGTAATTAGTGTTCACCCTTCTCCTCACCGCCCTCTGCACCGTTTTCGGTCTGTTCGGATTCATCGAGCAAATCAGTGATCAAATCCAAGGAACTCGATTCAACCTCGGACTCCGCCGTGTCCGCTTCCTCCAATGGCTCCGGCGCAGGCTCATTAAAAACAAACTCGTTCGCTGCCGCTTCGGTCCCGGTTAGCCCCGAGGGAGTCGCCGGCTCCGCTACCGGCTCAATTGTGGGTAAGCCCCGTGGCAAAGTATCAGTCTCGGTTTCCGGACGCGGAGCGGTGGTGAGCAAATCAGCTTCCTGTAAAACATCGGTGGCATCAACCACAATCACCGTGACATTATCTCGACCGCCGGATCGAAGTGCTGCCTGCACCAATGAGTCGGCGGCCTCCTGCGGCTGCCCCAGGGTCGAAAGCGTTCGGAAGATCTGCTCATCGGAGAGCTCAGCGGTCAGACCGTCTGAACAGACCAGGTAACGATCACCGTCCTCCACCGGGATAAGCCAATAATCCGCTTCAATATCGTCACCGGTGCCAAGCGCCCGGGTAACCACGTGACGACGCGGATGCACTAGCGCTTCGGCACTGGTTATTTGCCCAGCATCTACCAGCTCTTGGACCTCTGAGTGATCGACACTGACTTGTTCGAAAGTGCCCTTGCTGAGCCGATAGGTTCGGGAATCACCGACATTGAAAACCAGCCAATAAGGATTACCGGCCTCCTCCACCAGGACCACGCCGGTCGCGGTGGTGCCTGCCCGGGCATTAGTCAGTTCGCGAATCCTGCTATCGGCTTTCAAAAGTGCTGCCTGCACATCGGCAGCCCCGGCATCTCGGCGCCCGGCAGCCAGCTCAGGTGTCTCAATCAGAGTATTGATGCATTCACGGGAAGCCACTTCTCCGGCCTCATGGCCGCCCATCCCATCAGCGACAGCAAAAATTGGGTCAACCGCGAGGAACGAGTCCTCATTCAGTTCACGACGCAGGCCGCGGTCGGTTTGCGAGCCAGAGCGCACAGTGATTTGGTGTTGCACCGAGTGCTCCTGAACACCCTGGGCAGGGCTTTCGGGCTCGAGGTTCTTAATGGTGTCCGCGTCATCGAGAAGATGATGCTTTGCTGAATCGTTCATGCTTTGGCCACACTCAGGCTTCTATCGCCGAAGCGTACAGTACTGCCCAAGGGCGCTAGCACGGCATCGCCAGGAGTCAGTCGGTTAGTGACTCCGTCGGCGCCAATCACAGCGCTGCCGTTTGTCGATTGGCGGTCGGTCACCCAAAGTCCTTCATTAGCGACGCGGACATGTAAATGAGTCTTGGAGATGGAGCGGCTCTCATCCGGGATCGCTATTAGCTGGTCAATCACTTCACCATCGTATCCAGAGGGATTGCGACCGATCAGCGCGGCACCGTCTAGATCGACAATTCTGCCGTCGTCAAAGATGAGTTTGAGCGTCTGGGCGCTGGCTCGCGGCCGAAACTTTGTTTCACCGGCCAACTCATCCGGATGCGGTTCGCCCGGCGTCGGCAACCAGCCCGCGGTACCCGCCGGATCGGCTGGCGGTTGCCATTGATTGGGATTATGCGAGGCCTGCTGCTGAGGTTCGAAACCGGGGATGACCGTCGGTTGCTGAGCGATCGCGGGGTTCGGCTGCGGCTCTGGGGAAATCACCACGGGCTGCGCACTCGACTGCGGCCCGGTGGGTTGCGATACCGCGGGCTGCGATACCGCGGCACCAGGCGACTGCGGAGCTTGCTGCGGCGGCGTCGGGGCGAACTGGGCGCTGTCCGATGGGACCGCGCTGGATTGCTGATTCGGCGCTGCGACGGGCTGTCGGCCAGCCACCGGGGAGCTGACCGTGGTGGTCGCCGGAAGCTGCACCGGGGCGAACGAAGCCGGCCCGTCGATGCCACCGGAGGTCAATGTGTCGCGCCCCGCTTTAATGTCGAAAACCAGGGTGTGCGCGGCTTTGTCATGCCAGCCTTGGCGCTTCTGATTCTTGTCCCACAGATTGGAAATCATCAGCACCACCCCACCAACCACGGCGATCGCGAAGGCAATACTGATCAGCAGATTCCGGACAAAGATGGCCAAAATGCCGGGCGGCAAGCCCTTGAGATCGGTAGTGCGGATTTTCAGCAGCAGATTCCCCGGAGTCTTACCGGTCTTGGCTTCCCAGAACCAGAGCAGCACCCAGTAGACCAAGCTGAGTAAGCTGGCCGCCCCGAACCAGACCAGTAGCCAGGTCGAGTCGATGGAGACCGCTTGATCATTGAGTCGCGTCACCGAAATATTAAGCGCCCCGACAACGCCGCCAACCACCGTAAGCACGGTGGGGATAATCATGTCGATCAGCTTGGCAGCCAGGCGTTTGCCAGCACCCGCACTGACTATATGCAACCGCGCCATGCTCTCTCCAAGCTCATCCACCGCCGGCACCAACGCCGGACCCCGGCTATAGGGGGTAACCGGGATAATACCCGGAATTTGCAGCTTAGGAGCATTTTCGTCAATGGCTTGTTGTTCAGCTTGTTGAGCCGTGCGCCCAGCCCGGTTATAGACTGCGGCACCGCAAAGCGTGCAGAAGGAGGCACCAGGGGCCAATTCCGTTCCACAGTTACGACACGTCAATGTGGCGGGACTCATTCGCTTCCTTGCTGGTCGTTGCGTCGGCGAGGACGCGCTACAGTATCTTCGCTGGCTTCAATAGCCTGGGAATTACCATAACTGCCAAGGTTTTCCCGCCCAATATTACCGTCAGCAAAGCTGACGCCAGTTTGTGCTTCCGGGCCACCAAAGACCACGGCTTCGGTGGCCTTTGCTGGCTTGGACGGCTTCAGTTTGCTGCCCGCCCCCCGCGAGGCCAGGGCCACTCCAGCGTCGCTGAGCAGCGAACGCGGCGAGAACCTGGCCCGCAGCCTGTGCCAGCGGCCAACCGAGTCATTCATCCCCTTCAGAGAGTCATCAACGATGCCCCAGAACTGCTGAACCTCGGCTTCGCTGGGCTGCCCAGCACCGAAGATCGCGGCATCGGCCCGCTCGGCGAGCGCCGTCGTGGTTGACTGCGCGGCTGGGAAAGCCTCATTTAGGCTGCTTGCGGTCTCCCGCCGAGTGTCCTTCGGGTTGATGGCCGCGCCCAGGTCAGTGGCCAACGAGAGCATTTCGCTCCAGCCGCCGCCGACACGTTGCGCCGCATCGCCGCGGCTGAGCCGTTTCTTCCGGCGGCGCGACTTCAAAATGGCGATCACAATAAAGGGGATTGCCAAAATCACCAATGGAATAGCGGCCAGACCGATAATGCCGAGGATCTGCCAGAGAATCGCCCAGGGGTCGGTTTTCTTCTTATCGCTATCGGCAGCCTGCGGGCTGCTGTCCGGTGGCAATTCCGCTTGTTCTTGCGGCGGTGGCGGCGGCTGCAGGACCTGAGGCTTAGGCGAGGAAGCGTTCTGCGGGTCCGGTGGATTCGGTTCGTGGTCCTTATCCGGGGTCGGATCGAAAGGCACCCAACCGAAACCTTGGAAGTTCACCTCAATCCAGGCGTGCACATCGGCGCCTTTGATATCGATGCTATCGGCACCATAGGCCGGGCTTTTGGCGTCAGGATAAAAACCCATCACCACTCGCGCCGGGATGCCGAGGTGATTAGCCATCAAGGCCACGGCGACCGCATACTGCTCATCATTTCCGACTATCTGCTTGCCGGAAAGGAATTTGGTGATCCGGGCCGCACCGTGACCGGAGAGGCTAGGTACCGCCGGTGGCACGCCGGTGCTGTACTTACCGGCCTGACGGAAGTAGTTCACCAGTTTATTGACTTTTTCGATCGGAGTGGAGGCGTCCCCGATGATGTCGTTGGCTTTGGAGCTAATCACCGGTGGCACGTTCTCCAGCTTCGGGGTAGCCACATTGCCAAAGCCCACATTGCTGAGCTGTTTGGGGTCAACCCGCTCCGGGAAAGCTACTGCAACACTGTATTTGTCGCCGGTTTTCACGCCGTCGAGCTTCACCGCGGTGTCGGATTCACTGTTCAGGTAAAGCGGGCTATTCCCGCCGTCGGCCTGGGTGTATTGCAGCGAACGAGCCACCCGGGCGTCGGGGATATAAACACCCGAGTAATCCTGGATAGTGAAGTCAACCTGAGCGGTATCGCCACCCTGCGAAGAGTTGTTTAATGCCTTCGGATCGCCGATAGGAGCAAAAGCGCCTGAACTCGGGCCGTCGACGTTGAAAACTATGCCGTCATAATCGTCCAGCGCGGCCAGCCGGATCCGACCGTCCTTGGGCAGGCCGACGACGTTGAACAGTACCTTTTCCTTATCGGTATCCAGGTAGCGCCTGAAATCCGTCAACGGCGAAGGCAGGTTATGCGGATCCAGCGGAGGAATCACCACATCACGGAGCACCTGCCGGTCTTCGGCCTGGCTCAGGGCCGGGGTGACCGCTACTGTCGCGCCGCCTGCCAGCAGCACCACAATGCCGCCAGCAATCAACCGGCGTCGGCGGTCCGCGTTGACCACCGCCTGATTTGCCGCTGGCTGCAAAGCTGTGGCTGATTGGCCGCTGCGCTGCGACACTTCGCGTCGATAGGCCAGCCAGACAATAGCGATGATGCCCAGCAGCGCACCCCTGATCACCGGGAAGTATGGCTCGGAGGTGCCGAAAGCGATACTGACGATGAACAGTGCAAGAACCGGGAGCAGGGTCCAGTAAGCGCGCCGCAACCGCCAGGCTAGCGTGCCGGCCACAATGGAGCAGAATAGCGCGGAGAGGAAGGGCACCACCAGCACGTCGACCGAAGTGCCCACCGGGGCGGCGATGGTGAGCAGTTGCTTCCAGGAGAACACGACGCCCAGTAGCAGTCCGCGCAGCGAAGCCCCGGTCGGGATGAAGCCAAGCAACGATTCCTTAGGAGCAGCCAGCACATTGCCGAGCAACATATAGGCGACAAAGCTCAAGGCGGTCAGCAGCAACAAGCCGAGCCGCCAATGTGCCCCAGCCGCAGCCAGTGCGAGCCCAAGTACGACGCCGCCCAGCCCGGCGATCAGATAGTGCGGATCGCCGCCAAAGGTCGGTGCGAAACCGAGCACCGCGATACCGAGCAAGAGCACCAGCACTGCGACGTCGAGCCAATTGCGAAAAGCACTGCGTCCGGCAAACGCTGAGGCCTTGACCGGTTTCGGCTCTTTTTTCTGCCGAGCCTTTTTCTGCCCGGGCTGCTGGGCAGCATTATTTTTGCCGTAGGGGCTGCCGGGTGCACTGCTTTGTTGGTAGCTCATGCCGCCGCCTTCCGGAGAATCAGCGGAAGTTCGCTGAGTTCGCCCAGGGTCATCACGGTTAAATCGGCGATGTTGTTTCTTGCCGCCTTGGCGCCGGGGGCACAACGGATCGCGAAGGTGCGCACCCCTGGTGGCACCGAGGCCGCAGCGGCCCTCAGCTGGCGAGGTGTCACGAGGGAACCGACCACGAAGAAAACCACCGAGGCGTTGGGCACTGCGTCGGCCATTTCGCGTGCCAGCTCGACCGAGTCTTTCAAGCGGCTACTGCCCTGGATCCGGGTCATATCGTCCATCAGGGTTCGTCCGGTGGCGCAGTGCAGCGGACCTCGCTGATCGTGCACGCTCAGTTCACGCTGTTCTCTGATCGCTTGCCGACCAATTGAGGCCGCCGCCGAGATCGCCAGCTCAAAGGCTTCCTCGTTTTCGTATTCTGCGGTGTTAATGCTGAGTGCAATAGCGATGTGCGCGCGCCGGGTCTCCTCGAATTGGCGGACCATCAGCTTGCCGGTGCGGGCGGTGGTCTTCCAATGGATATGCCGCCGGTCATCGCCGGGGATGTAATCCCGGAGCGCATGGAAGGAGACGTCTGCACTGGAAAGCTCAGTGGTTGGTAGACCTTCCAGGTCCTTCAGGAAACCTGCCGCCGAACCGATCAGCGCGGTGGTGCGGGGGTGCACATAGAGATCGGTGGGCTCGGTCCAGAGCACCTGGCGGCGCAGCAAACGCAGCGGATCCGCGCGCACCGAACGCACCGGCCCGACCACGATCACGGCGCGCCGGACGGTGGGAATGGTGAAGAGATCTTCATGGACCTCTTGCGGCTTCATTCTGGGCAGGTGGAATACCGCGGTATTGCCGCCGACCGGCAGCTCTAGACTAGCCGGAAGCAGTGCCCGGTTCGAGGTGTTTGAGACCGCGACGCTACCGACGGCTTGATCGCCCACCGCCACTCGGGTGCGGGCCAGGTCTAGCACGATGCCGTAGGAGGAACGCCCCAGGATAAAACCGATAGCAATCAGCAACAGCAGGCTACCGAGCAGTGCCACTGCCTGAGTTTCCAACCAGCCGAAAATACCGCCGACGATCCACAGCGCGATCACGGTGAGCAGCACCATCCAGCCGAGCGGGCTGATCGGAGCGAAGACCGGGCCGAGGTACTTCTTAACCCAGCCCCAGACCTTAGCCCAGATCGGGCCGAAAAAGGCCCCAGCGACCTGACCGGCCTGGCCGAAAAGCGAGGCCGGGTGCAGCCGAGTGCGCTGACCGTTGCGGCGGAACGGTTTACGCAAGGTGGCCCAGGTGTTGGACGCCACCTTCGAGGCCGTGGAGCTGATTGACATTGCGGGGCTTTCTGGAAAGGCTCTGAAATGGATCAACTATAAAGGCTACCGGTCACGCTGACGGGAGGCTAGGGGCAGGACGGCCAGAACTCCCCATTGACATTTGCCAAATCTTAAGGATGCGAGACTTCATCACGGCGGCTAACAGGACAAGGCTTCATTGGTCCCATAAAGCGGGGGGCAACGTATTCGGGCAAATCTTGCCCAAAGACCCGGCTATGATCTATCCAAGTTAGATTTAGAGAAGACAAAATCCATTTAAAGGACTGACCTCACATGCACCCACCTAGATTAGCTGAACGCGTAACCGCCACCTTCTCCGTGCTCACTTTCCTATTATTACTGTTGATCGGCGCAAACATAAGAACGCCTCTCTCTACGCTAGGCGTCGATCCTCAAAACTCGCAGCAAAGAATCTACGACAACACATCGGAGCTCCGCGAATATTCGAACTGCATAAGCTGCGGGTAGTCGAGACTTCAGATCATGAAGCTTCATCTAAACCGGTGCTGATACGCTACCGGCCTGCTCTCGCGAACTTCTTCTACTAGCTTGAATTGGGGAATTCAACAGTGTCCTTCCTCTTGCATAAGTCAAAACTTAGCGAATACACTTTATACATCATATTGATATTCAAAAGGAGATCACATGCGAAGAACTGCTCTAGGTGTGACCAGCGCAGCGTTGGTTGCGACAGCCCTGCTCACCACAGTAACAACGACAGCTTCTGCTGCGTCATTCGACCCCAAGGAGGCGCTATCTCAGACGACTCAGAACTCTCTAACTATCCACACCGTTCAGGCCCCCCTAAATGGGCACCCCCAGCCCGAAGTGACAGGATCGCTCGGAGGGGAAAATGTCACTCATACCATGGAAGCTTCCAACGGCGGCAATGAGGTCTGGAATAACTTCAAAACCGAATATACCGTTGCAAACCTGGGAACATTTGTGCGCATAAACAAGGGACAGTCCATCTCCGAATGGATGCTCGGTGAGCCTACTTCGAACCCGAGAGTTGCTGCCGGCGAGATGGAAACAAAAATTTGGGCGACCGGACTTGGCATTAGCGTGAGCGTTCCAGCTGGTGCCACTGGGTCAATATTCGAGCAGACGGTGACATACAAGGCAACGGTGCCGAATAATTATGTAATTATTGACAATTATGGTGGCGCGGAATTTTCAGGCCCGTTGCTGACAATTAATCAAAACGTGACTGGTTCTTGGACCGAAGGGTCTACCACCTACCGTTGGACCACGAACTAAATAGCAGTTGAATAATAAACACAGAAGAGGCGCACGTCCCGACAAGACCTCCAAGTCCAGTCGGGCGTCGTTCCTTCATACGTCAGTCCTTGTATTCGCATTAACAACGACGCTGATTTCGTGCTCCTCGGTTGAGCCACGACCTGTTGAGTTGAGAGCTCCAGCCTGCGCAGCGGCGAACCTCCTGGGACCCATCTCGAACACAGAGCCTTGGTTTCCTTCGCCTCTGTCCCAGGGAGCTGTGGAAAATTATGAACAAGCTCCCTCCCAATACCTGAGCATATGGTCCTTGAAGTTGCAGGCCGAAGGTTATGCAGATCCACCACCCGCCCAAAGGCTCTCTAAAGTTCGTGACACCCTATTGTCCGTCCTTTCTCCTCAGCAAACATCAGAGTTAGGCAGCCGACCCAATGTCCTCTACCTGTCCACAGTTGGTCAGGACTTAAAGGCTCTGACCGATCAAGACGCGACTGCCCTGGAGAGTGCAACCAAATCCATCATAGTAAAAGAAAAAGATCGATGGATGTCCCTCCTCGATAACGCGAAAATCTCCCTCTTTGAACAAAAGTTTGGATTAAGTGCGAAAACAGATCGAATTGAATATCTTAGGGAAAATACGCTTCTTACTCATTCCCCGGAACCGACTGATGCCGTTCAGATAGAGGCAACGGCCACCGCGCTCCTGGCACTTAACACAACAGACCAGAAGGTGAGAGAGGTAGTCACGGCCGATCTAATCAGCAAATGGGTAAAGATTTTGACAAAAAAGCGCGGTGAGCTAGATTTGGCTGGCCTTGCGGCTACAGCTACACTGGTCGACCTCGCAAAAGCAGCCAACGTTAAAGCCGATATCGAAATTCCACAGATCTCTTCGCAAATATCAACATTCGGAAACGGTTGGTACGGGCTGAAAGGATCAAGCACTCCCGATCCCCAACTTACCTATTACATACACAAAACAGGAATCGATAAGCGTAAACTACGGTTGACGAGTGGCGCAGTTGCTGGCGGATGGATCCCCGTATCACCGCCAACTATTAGCGACACGGTTCTTTGGGCATTACTGCAGGAAACCTGTGGTTTACCTCTCGGCATCTCCGCCGAAAATGTCGACAGAAGTTTTTCAGCTGAGACCAAAAATAATGTCGTCCTAATGTCGATATTAAAATCACTTGTAAATTCTGGAACTGCATCAGCTCAGGCGGTGGAAAACTATCATGAACAAACTCAGCAGGCTTTGAGTAATCGTTCCCTCGCCACCGCAGCGAGACTTGTGGCCGCTCAGCAACGCATGGGCGATACCCCAGGAACGTACAAGCAGCCATTAGACGTACCCGTACCGTCGAAGATGGTCGAGATTTATGCAGCCTGGTACTTGCAGAAAAACACGAATCTTAGATGGAATTTCAATCCCGTTTTCTTAGCTGAAAAACTAAGGAATAAGGACGGCAGCTATAAACAAGAAGCTGCGGCTACCGCTGGAGATTTAGCATCAACCACCATGGCTGGATTTATCACCGATACGTCCTTCAGCTTAGATCCCTTCTTATCAGATACGCACGTGTGCAAACGTCCCAAAGCTGCTCACCAAGCTTGCAGTTCCGATGTCTTTATCATCATGACCGCCGTGGCCGCAGAAAAAAGAAACCCTCTGTTGCTGGTCTTCTAAATGGTGAGCTTAATGACGCCTTGGACGAAAACAGTCGTAGGGCGATTAGGCGCTGGCGCGCTGCTGCGGGGCGGCTACCTCGGAGAGCACTCGTTTGAGCACCACATCGGGGGTGGCGCCGGCGAATTCGGCCTCCGGGTCCATCACCAGACGGTGCGTCCAGACCACCGGAGCGAGCTCCTTGACATCGTCGGGGAGCACAAAGTTGCGGCCTTGGGCCGCAGCCCACACCTTGGCCGCCCGCACCATCGCAATGGCACCGCGCACACTCACGCCGAGGCGGGTTTCCGCGGCATTGCGGGTCTCCTCACAAAGCCTGGAAATGTACTCAAGCACCGCCGGGTCGGTGTGCGTAGTGGCGGCTAGATCAGCCATATCCGCCACCGCCGCGGTGGTGATAATGGGTTGCATATTCGAGGTACGGTCACGCTGACTGGAACCACCGAGCACTTGCACCGTCGAGGCGTGATCCGGGTAACCGATTGAGGTTTTGATCAGGAAGCGGTCCAACTGGGCCTCTGGCAGCCGGTAGGTGCCCGCCTGCTCGATCGGGTTCTGGGTAGCCAGCACCATAAAGGGCCGGCCCGCCTCATAGGTGACACCGTCCACGGTGACCCGCGACTCTTCCATCACCTCGAGCAACGCCGACTGAGTCTTCGGTGAGGCTCGGTTGATTTCGTCGGCCAGCACGATAGTGGCGAAAATCGGGCCCTTGTGAAACTCGAACTTCTGCGTTTTCTGATCGTAAATAGTGACACCGGTGACGTCCGAGGGCAGCAGGTCCGGGGTAAACTGGATCCGCGAGTTGGTGCCCTGCACCGTGGCCGCGAGCGCCCGAGCCAGCATGGTCTTACCGGTCCCCGGGGCATCCTCGAACAGCACGTGGCCCTCGGCCAGCATCGCGGTAAGCGTCAGGCGCACTACATGGGACTTGCCGAGCACGGCCTGGCCAATATTGCTCACGAGCTTCTCGAAAGTACCAGCAAACCAACTGGCCTGCTCTGTGCTCATTGTCATTTAGGGTGTCCTCTTTGTTGTTCTCGTTATTATGCCGTGCCTTAAAGACTAATTACAGGTCACGCTGTCGCCTTTTCGATCAACCGTAGCTGCTTTAACCCATCGACCATTCTGCGGACCGGAAGTCATGTGATACCAGGTCTTACCGCCGCCACCCCATGGGTTGCCACACTTATCAACAGTGACAGGGCCGTCGGCGGTGTCCAACCAATGCCCGCCTAGATTCACGTCCCCACCAGGCGAAACATTTCCGTCACAAGTAGCAGGATTATCTGAATAGACCCCATCCGATCCATTGGTAGTGCACGAATGCCAAGTACCCGCCTGTACTTGTACCGTGGTCACCGGCGGATTATCCGGACCGGCCTTTGCAGTAGTACTCGCAATTGGGCCTGGATCGCCTTTCGAGTTGAAATTCTGAACTTCAATTTTGTGGATTTCACTGTAGTTTCCACCCTTGGTGGTATTACCACTTGCTGCTACTGTCTGCCAAGCGCCCCCATCAATACGAATCTTGGTCGTTTTGACATCGGCGTTGTCCGGAGCCGACCAGGTGAAACCGACAGTCCTATCACCTTTACCACCGTCCTGCCCGCTCACTGAGGCAGCCTTCGGGCTCCCATAGGGAACGACTGCGTTAGACGGGGCAGAAGCGTTACCACCCCCACCTGCATAGGCACTGGAGACAGCATAAACCGAGACAGTTGTTGAATTGCCATTACTCGCAGAAATCACATCTCCCGGATTCACCGGCATGTTGGAACCACCCGGGCTGACGTTTGCATAATAGGTGATTTCATTGGGGCGGGAGCCATGGAGTTCAGACTGGCTTAGCGGGCTGAAGTTAACTTTCACTCTCTGCCCAGAACCAGTTGTATTAGCGGCAGCAATGTTTGGTCGCCCAACGGTACCTGGCCTACTAATCGAACGTTGCTCGGCCGACTGAGGACTAGACGCTGAAGTTCCTGCCTTGTTCCTCGCGGTCACTGAGAAGAAATAGCCTTCTTGGGCGTTCGGTAACGTCACTGTTGCCGCTGTCGCAGTAGTCGCGGGTAAGGTCTGCACCACACTTCCACCGCGATACACCCTGAGCACGTAGCTCATATTGTTATCACCATTTCCGTCCGGAGCTGTCCAATTCACTTGGGCCTGATTGCTATTACCCACCTGGCTGGTGGCCTTGGAAGTCGGGGCAGCCGGAGCAGCCGGCGGACCCGCTGGAATCTGCTTAGCTGAGTAGGCGCTCCAGGCACTCGGATCCTTGGCCTTATTGATGGCCTGCACTCTGAAGGTATAGGCCGTGCCATTGCTCAGACCACTCCACACCAGGCTGTTCCCAGTAACCCCCGTCTTCTGCGGGTTTTGCCCCGCTGGAGCGGGAGAAATCTGCACGTTGAACTTAGTCACTGGTGTGAAATCGCCTACCGGAGTACTCCAGTTCACAGTGATTTGCTTATCGCCGAATTTTGCGGACGGAGCAGCTGGCGCATCGGGCGCACGATCAGGAGTCGCCGAGGCCGAAATAGACGAGGGCCCCGAGGCACCGACGGCGTTGTTGGCAATCACGCTGAAGGTGTAGCTACGACCGTTAGTCAATCCAGTTATCAGGCAGGTGTTGCTAGCGCATTCCTGCTGCCCTCCCCCCGAAATCCGTACAGTATAGCTCGTAATCGGAGAACCATTATCGGCTGACGGTGCCCAGTTCAGGAGCACCGACTTATCTTTAGCCTCCACTATCCGAGGAGCAGTGGGGGGCTCGGGCTTGCCTTTAACGTTGAGGTGGATGCGCCCCTGAACTCGTCGGGACGAGTCCCCAGTCGCATCCTCAACGGTATAACGAACAGTTACCGTCCCCTTGAAATCCTCATTACTCGTGATATCAACTTTGTCGCCTTTGATGGAAGTAGCGATGGCGCTACCACCGACCTCGACCACCACATCGCTCAATGAAAGCGGAGTCTCCGGAAAAGGATTCACGTCATTGGCAAGTACCGCAACAGAGTTCGTCTTACCTGCTTGGGCGTCATCGACGAAGTCATCATTAGCCACGGCGAGCGGCTTATTAGTCGAGGTTGCCACCACGGTGAGCTGCGCCTTGACCTCCGGGCTCTTACCATCGGTCACCTTGAGCGGCACAATTCCATTGGCTCCGGCCTTGACATCGCCCTTGACCTGTAGCTTGAGTGTCTTATCGTTGAGATCCACATCGAACCCTGCGGGCTTCTCACCATCCAGGCTGAATTTCAGATTGGCATTGTCGTCCTGGTCGGGATCCTTGGCCAGTGTGCTCAGATCCACCTCCTTGGTCTCGCCTTTAGCCACCTCAACACTCGAACTAGTGAACTGCGGCGGGCGGTTATGGGAAGGATCTGCCTTGACATCGACCAGCACAGTCAACGTGGACTTGAGGACATCCTCGCCTTGCGGATCACTGCCGTCCATCACCTCGAAAGTGATGGAACCAACACCGTAGAAATCGGACTTAGCGTGGTAAACCACCCCGGTACCGTTGCCTGCCACCACGTCGCTGCCCTTGTCAGCACCAATCAGCGCGATCTTATCGACCTGGGTGAGCTTAGGAGAGTGTCCGTCCCGAACTTTAACCCACTCATTCAAGTCCATCGTGACAGTTTTACCAGCCACTACCTGCAGATGATCGTTCTTCGAAAGCACCGGGTACTGCTTACCTAGGCCAGGGACCCAGATAATCGCCGTTGCCTTGAGTCCATCAACGTCAGTCACCGTGTAGGGAATGAGCTGAGGATCCTTGGTCAAGGTGACATGAATATTGCCAGCACTGCCAACACTCGCCGTCGGGTGGTCTCCGTCAAAGCTGAGCTTGAGTTCATCTGCCACCCCATCGGGATCTTCGTCGTTTTTCAGCACAGGCACGTCGACAGCTGTCTTACCCAGCGTCTCTTGCTCCGTCACGTGATCGTCCCGGCCAATCGGCGCGCGCAGGGGCGCAGTTGCAGTCACTTTCATCTTGATATTGGCCCGCGCGGTGGCCTTGCCGTCGGTGATGGTGTAATTCATCGTGTAG
The DNA here is from genome assembly GCF_000950575.1 of Psychromicrobium lacuslunae. Lineage (NCBI taxonomy): Bacteria > Bacillati > Actinomycetota > Actinomycetes > Micrococcales > Micrococcaceae > Psychromicrobium > Psychromicrobium lacuslunae. Next base: position 200,821 of record NZ_CP011005.1, on the reverse strand, counting down.
GTGCCCTCGCTGGTGGGCGAAGTTAGAATGACTCGTCCTTGCTCACTGAGGCGTGGCTTCATCGAATCCGGGCCGGTGAATCCGTTCTTGTCGACGGCGAGAACATCTCCATCAGGGTCGGAATCGTTGAGCAGTACATCTAACGCCACGTTGCGACCGGGACGCATTGAAATCTCGTCGTCATTAGCGACCGGCGGATGATTTATGATCTCAGCCGCTGCGACGCCAACCCTTACGGTCCCGGTAGATTCCGCCCCCAAACGATCACGCACCCGGTAGGTGAAGGTATCAGTTCCTGAAGAGGACGCCGCCGCGAGATAGGAGATGTAATTACTTCCCACCGTTGCGGTGCCAAGGCTTGGCGGGCTATCAATCCCGACTAGCTCCACCGAGTCACCGTCCGAATCGATACCGTCAAGCGGCACCTGAATCTGCTGACTGGTGCCAGCAATTACTCGACCAGTCAATGGCTTAGGCGTTGGTGCGGAGTTATTGCTTGGATCCGCCGGCAGCACATGAATGACGATTGCCGCCGAGTCCTTCTGTCCGGAGGCATTGGTGATCTCATAAATCCCCTGGAAAGTGCCAGCAGTTGAACCCGCTAAGAACCGCAGCTGATCCTGATCGACGAACAATTTTCCCTTCGCCGGATCCGGCGCGCTAATGATCTTCGGACTCTTCAACGGCTGACCATTAGGATCAATGTCATTTCCGAGAACCTTGATGTTCACCACATCGCCAACCCGAACGGTAGCCTCGTCAGGCTTTGCCACTGGCGGTAGCTGCTTGGACGGCGCCTGGATAGGCATGACACTGACCACGCCAGTGGAAGTGCCAGCGGAGTTAGCCACCGTGTATTTCAACTCAACCGGGGCGTTAAGGCCTCGAAGATCATTAACTTTCACTACGTTGTGGTCGAGCACGGTGGCTGAAATCGGCGAGCCCGCAGGAACTTGGACGGACTTCAGCACCAGTACGCCTCCACCAGGATCGGTGTCATTAGCCAGGGCGTCAACCAGTGCCGAACCTCCAGCGGGCAGGAGCGCCATATCTTTCACTGCAACAGGAGGCGAATTTTGGTCTTTACCGGTAACCTCAATCCGGATCAAACCTGTTGCACTCTGCGGCCCATTACTGACTTGATAGGTCAGATAAACCGACCCCGCAGTAGTCCCGGTGAAAGTGAAAGTGTTGTCGTCGGCAATGTCCGAGAGCTTGACCGTGTTGTTACGCTCAACGCTAGCCAAACGCAGTTCGCCGCCTGAGGGGTTCACATCGTTTTTCAACGGCGCGATAGTTATCTGCTGGCCTGCGACGGCCTTGAAGAAATCAGCGTTTGCCACTGGCGGAGCGCCGCCCGAGGGCTTCACATTAACTTTAAGCTGCTTGGTTGTTGTGGTGCGACCGTCGGACACCACCAAAGTCACTGTCTTAATGCCTGTCGTCTTACCCAGATCGTCATAGGTAAGTTCTCCGGAAGGCGTGGTTTTAATCGTGGCCGAATCATCATCCGATTTAGCGCTCACCAAAAAAACGTCGTCGCCATCAGGGTCGATCCAGTCGGTCAAGACGTTCTGAGTCAGCGACTGGCCTTGCTCCAATAGCAGAGTGGTGTTACGCCGCAGCGTGGGTGGGCTATTCTCCGACTCCGGCACCACTCTGATCGAAACCGGCGCGGAGGCACTGCCGCCTCGACCGTCCTCGGCAGTGTAGCTGTATTGATCCGAGGTGATGGTGGTGTTTGCGGGAACAGTTACCTGGAGCCCGGTACCGCCATAAACGGTCTGCAATTGACCAATTTCCGGTTGCTTACTGACCGGCTGCACGGTGAGGACGTCACCGTCAGGATCAGAATCGTTGTACAGCACCGGCAATAGAGTCGTGCGACCGGCGCGCACGCCAAACTGGTCGGGTTTCACTTCCGGCGGGCGGTTCGGCTTGGTGCGGTCCGGCAAGGTGTTGACGAAATTAGGATCAGCCGAGTCTTTTTTGGAGTCGGCATTGTTCTTGGTTTGCGTTTCCAAGTCCTGCCAGTTGTCCACCAGCACCATATTGTTATTGACCAACCAGATCTTGCCGCCGTTGGTGTCGTTGAGCACCACCACATCGCGGTTCTGTCGGAACGTCAGCAGCGCTCCAGCCGGTGCCTGCGGCACCGAAACCGGGGTGTTCTCGCCGCCTTGGCAATAGTGCAAGTATTTCGCCACCCCGGACCAGGCCATGTGAATACAGCCGCCCTGCTGGATCGGCTCGGCCGGTAAGCCACTGGACTTCAAATCGAAGTTCTGCGGGCTGGAGCCATCCAAGGGCTGGCTGATCAAACCGTTAGAGGTGCCGATGGCGACGAAGTTCGCCTCAGTGCCGTGTTGCTGCAGTTTGGCACCGCTGGCCTGGTTGACGTTGACCGTCTTATTGCCTGGTAAGTAGAGTTTGCCGGCTTCGGAGTCGAAAACCACCGGCTTATCCCCGACCACGGTGATTTGCAGTTGCGCATCGGTATTCAGGCCGTCGATCTTGGAGTTCTTCTGTTCCTTGACTTGACCGTTATCGTCCACCGTAGTGGTCGTCAAGGTGCCGCTTTTGCCGTCAACGGCGTAGACGGTGTCGTTGAAACCAACCACCACAGCAGGGTTTTGCTGGTCGATCAGGATGGGTTTGCTGGTCTTATCGTCGAATGAACCCGCAATGGCGGCCGTGGTGGCCCAGACGCTCTTCTTTGAGCGATCCACCAGTGCAAGCACCGAATTGCCCAGCGAGGTTTGCTTCCCGCCGCCCAACTTAGTCTCGGGCTGCAAGGCCATATCGGGCACACTGACCGGGGAAAGCAAAGAACCCGCGTCATTGTTCATAAAGACATTGCTTGCCTGCTGCAGCACATCGAAGCCGCTCGTGGTGGCGTTAAAACCGCCGTCCAATACCTGCGACTGATAGTTGAGGTGACCAACCAGATTCTTGCTCTTATTGGTCACCCAGACGCTACCGTCGTTGAGGTTGACATTGGCTGTTGTGAAACCGGGGTAAATAATCGCACCGGCTACCACTACCGCCCCCACCAGGCCCAACGTGCCTGCAGCAATGTAGCGAGATTTGTTCTTGAGTCGCGCACTAATGTTCGTCAAGGCCATGATCGTTTACGTTCCGAACTGTTTTTAAGCGGGCAAAGCTATGATTTTGCAGGGCAGTCCCTGAGCATCTACCAGTTTGCCCGTCATTTAGCATTATCGCAATGGGGAGTGCTCCCCATCGACTACCACCCATCAATCGGGCTGCCAGCGGAGAACTCAGCTGAATAACAGCAGTCGCCACCGGCCGCTACTAACCGAGAGCGGCTACTAATCCAAGACCAGACCGCTGCCTAGGCCACGGCTCAGCAGGATCGGCTGAATATCACCAAAACCTCTGACATGCTCGGCTGGCAACTCGGTGAAAACATACCGCTGATCGCTGCGTAGCGCCGCCGCGGTCATCTCATCGACCAGCACGCTGCCGGGTTCGGCGAGCGCGGTGAGTCGGGCGGCCAGATTGACTGTCGGTCCGTAAATGTCGCCGAGGCGCGAGAGTATGCGCCCCCAGACCATCGACACCCGGGCTTGCGGCAACACCTCGTCCTCGGTGAAGGCCTGGGCCAAGGCGAGGGAGATCTCAGCGCCGGCAATCGGAGTCTCCGCGGTGTAAAGAACTTCATCGCCAATGGTCTTAATCAGCCGACCGCCGCCCACCGAGATGATTTCCGCACATTTATTCTCGAAACGCTGCACCAGCTGGGCGAGAGTTTTCTCGTTCATCCGGCGCGACAACGAGGTATAGCTGACCAGATCGGCGAAGCCCACTGCCCGAGCCAACGGCAGCGGAGCATCGTCCTCGTCACCGTCGCGGCCTTCCTCGCTTGCATCGAGACCGGCCTGGGCCCGCACCGCCATCCTTTGTACACCTGCGGCAAGCTGTCGCCGCCAGGCGTAGACCAGGATCTCCTGCAGGGGTTCAATGAGCTCGGGCAACGAGGTGATCAATTCCTGCCGAGCCTGGGCGTCACTCAGGCCGCGCTGCGCGACCAGGTCTTCAACCATGGCCTCGACTTGCCAGACCACGATCCGATCGGTCATCTGACCCACTGCCCTCGTCAGCGAGATGGCGGCATCCTCGGTGAGCTTGCCCTCACGCACCAGGTTAATAATGGTGCTGAGCGCCACTTCATCACTTGGCGTGAAGGCTTTGTCTTCATCACCAAGGTTCGGGAAGCTCAAGGCCCGCCATATTTTGCGCGCCGAGAGCAGTGAAACACCGGCACCGGCGGCCACTTCACGGCGTCTCAGGCTGCGCTCGCCGCCCAGCAGTGTTGACTCAAGCGCCCGAATGTTTTGCCGCAATGCGGCTGGCACCGGTTCCTCGGCGGGGATCTGTTCCTCAAGGCTGGAACCATTGTGAAGTGTTGGGGGCTGTAGGGGCTGGTTGCTAGCTGTTTCCTCGGACGCCGATGGTGCCTTCAAACGGTCAGCGAGAAGACGGGCATTGGCATCGTCAATATTGCCAAGTCCGGTGAGCTTAGTTTCGGGGATGTCCATGCTGCTCCTGCCCATGGTGATGCCTTGAGGACTGCCCTGACTGGCTAAGGCCGACCTGCTGTGACACCCATTCACTCCCGTTCAGTTCAGTTTCGTTGATTCCCACGCTGTCTAGCACCGAGTGCGGCAGCTCAGCAATGGCATCGAGCACCAAGCTCTTGAACGCCATCACCTCAGGTACTTCACGCACAATTATGGTCTCATTCATTCCTGAGACCAAGGTTATATTCCCCGAATGAGATATTCGTTGCAGTAACCGCTGCCGAGCATCAAGGGCGCGCAGGCTAGAAAGCGGAACATCGCGGTGCTTGCGGCTCAGAATGCCCTGGCGCACCACTATCCGGCGACTGGTCAGAATGATCTTAGTGGATAACCACTGTAAATAACGCCGGACTGGATAGAGCAGAATGAGCACCCCCGCCAGGATGAGCAGCGCAACCCACACCGGGACTCGCCAAGGTTCTGCGCCGCTGCTCCAGCGTGCCCGGCTAAACCAGGCACTCACCAGTCCAAGCACCGTCGGCAACAGGATTACCGCGAGCGCGGAGCCGAATAGGACGCGCGCATGCGGCCGGCTCACCACAATCATTTGCTCGCCGGGGAGTAACCAGCTACGCATAGCTGCCCTGCGCCCTTCGCAAGTGCACCACATCGGCTGCCGATACTGCGGTAGTGGTTCCTCGTACGTCGGTGATCAGCAAGGCGCCGCTGAGATCTAGTCCGGTCGCGGTACCGGTCAAAAATTTGCCTCCCGGCAGCTCGGCGCGCACCTGCTGATTCAGGCTAATCATCAGCGCACTGATTTTGTGCAGGATGCTCTCGTCCTCGCCACTTGACCGTTGTGGATCGCCAGCAGCCTCGCGGAACTGCTGATATAACCGAGTAAAGGAATTAACGTATTCCTCAATCAGAATATTTCTATCCAAGGTGCTCCCAGCCGAGCAAAAAACCGATGTCGATGTTTCGGTCGGCAGTTCTTCAGCTTGCTGAGAGATATTGACACCGGTTCCCACCACGACGGCCGGCGGTTGGCCGGGGGCGCTCACCAATTGGGCGAGCACACCGCAAATCTTCTTCGCTATGCCCTCGTTATCGATCACCACCACGTCGTTCGGCCATTTGATCCTGGCCTGCAAACCCGCCCTCTGCTGCAACATCTGGCAGACTGCCAGCGCACTGAGCATACTGAGCCAGCCGAAACGCTCAATGGGCAACTCGGCGGGCCGCAATAAGACGCTCAGGGTCAAAGCAGCGCCAGTTGGGACCTGCCAGCCGCGATCCAGTCGGCCACGCCCTTGGGTCTGCACCTCGGCAGTGACTAAACTCAGGTCCGGCCAGCTGGCCGACTCGTCGAGGGCATACTGGGCAAGCAGCGGATTAGTGGAAGCGGTTTCCGCCAGCCAGTCCAGTCGCTGTAGCGGACCACGCGGCGACACTAAGCGCGAGCTGAGCCCCTGCACTTCAAGCGGCAGACGCGACCGGATGACGACATCATTCATACCCTGATCCTATCCACCCGGAGCCTGAGGGTAGCTCAAACCCTCGGAGGCTGCACTTGGTGCCATGGGACGTCTTCAGTCCAGGAAGAAGTCCTTGATCAGCTTGTCCTCGGGCGCCCCCAAGCTGTAACCGGTGAAGTCGGTAATGCCTTCCTCGGTCAGCACGGCTTCGTCAGTAAAGAAATTCCCGGTTGACTGACCCCGCGGCCGAGTAAGTACAGCGTGAGCCGCATCGGCCATAATGTCCGAACTCCGGGAGAGCCTGGCCGAAGATTCACCGCCCAGAATATTCCGGATTGCTGCCGTGTCGATTGCGGTAACCGGCCAGAGTGAATTGACCGAAACTCCATCAGCTTTGAGCTCTTCAGCCAGCCCCAAGGTAGTCATGCTCATACCGTATTTCGCCATCGTGTAGGCCAGGTGACCAGCGAACCACTTGGGATTCAAGTTCAGCGGCGGCGATAGGGTCAGGATGTGACCATTAGCGGATTCCCGCAAAGCAGGCAGCGCCAGCTTCGAAAGCAGAAAGGTGCCCCGGACATTGATATCGGCCATTAAGTCGTAACGTTTCATGGCCAGCGCATCAGTACCGGAAAGGTCAATCGCGGAGGCATTATTGACCACTACGTCTATGCCGCCGAAGGTCTCAATTGTGGCGGCGACGGCGTCAGCTACCGATTCGTCATTTCGGACGTCGCCCACCACGGGCAAGGCCTCACCGCCCGCTTGGCGAATCTGCTCGGCGGCGGTATGTACGGTGCCTTCCAGAGCCGGGTGCGGTTGATCAGTTTTCGCCAGTAAGGCGATTTTGGCGCCATCCTGCGCGGCACGCAAGGCAATCGCCAGCCCGATTCCTCGACTGCCGCCGGACATCAGGATGACCTTGCCTGCCAAGGAACGCCCTTCAGCGGGTCGATAGGCACTGTTCTGTTCGCTCATAAGCCAAGACTACAATCTTCTGCGGAAAAATGTTACTGATAAGTAACTTGTTATGGTTTTTGATGAAATTTGTAGGTTTCCTACAGTCGCTCCTGGAAGGATGCTGACTAAGCTGGGAAGGATTTAGAGGAATTGCCCAAAGGAGCCGGTATCACGATGAGCCATGACCTAACCACCACCGCGGGAAAGATCGCTGATTTCCGCGACCGGATTGCGTTGGCGGCCCAGCCCTCCGGGCCAGAAGCCATCGAAAAACAGCACTCCCGCGGCAAACACACCGCCCGCGAACGCATTGACCTCCTGCTCGATGAGGGCTCCTTTGTGGAGTTCGACGCCTTAGCCGTGCACCGCTCCACCGCGTTCGGGATGGAAAAGAAAAAGTTATTGGGCGACGGCGTGGTCTCCGGCTATGGCACCGTCGACGGTCGTCTAGTGGCGATCTACAGCCAAGACTTCTCCGTCTACGGCGGCTCACTGAGCCAGGTTAATGGCGAGAAAATCGTCAAAGTTCAAGAGTTCGCGCTGCGTAACGGCTGCCCGGTGATCGGCATCAACGACGGCGGCGGTGCCCGAATTCAAGAGGGCGTTGCCTCGCTGGCAATGTTCGCCGATATCTTCCGTAATAACGTGCACGCTTCCGGCGTGGTACCGCAGATCTCGCTCATTATGGGACCGTGCGCGGGTGGCGCAGCCTACTCCCCCGCACTCACCGACTATGTGGTAATGGTCGATAAAACCAGCCATATGTTCATCACCGGCCCCGACGTGATTAAGACGGTCACCGGCGAAGACGTCGATATGGAGACCTTGGGGGGTGCCCGGCAGCACAATGCCACCACAGGAACCTCGACCTACCTGGCTTCCGACGAAGCCGACGCCATCGAGTTCGTCCGTGAACTGCTAGATTTCCTGCCCTCCAATAATCTTTCCGAGTCTCCGCTCACCGATCATGATCAAGTGGCCGAAATAGCTGATGCCGATCTCGCCTTGGACACTCTGATTCCAGACTCGGCCAACCAGCCCTACGATATGCGCACCGTGATCGAGGGCATTATTGACGACGGGCATTTCTTAGAGATGCAATCGCTCTACGCCCCGAACGTCATTATTGGCTATGGCCGGATCGAAGGTCATACGGTTGGCATCGTAGCCAATCAGCCTATGCAATTCGCCGGCACGCTAGATATCAACGCTTCGGAAAAGGCTGCTCGATTCGTTCGGCACTGCGATGCCTTCAACGTGCCGATCGTGACCCTGGTCGACGTTCCCGGCTTCCTGCCCGGTAAGGACCAAGAGTTCCAAGGCATCATTCGTCGTGGTGCGAAGTTGCTCTACGCCTATGCCGAGGCGACCGTGCCCAAGCTGACCGTGATCACCCGCAAGGCCTACGGCGGAGCGTACATCGTGATGGGCTCCAAGAAGCTCGGCGCAGACCTCAACCTGGCCTGGCCCACCGCGCAAATCGGTGTGATGGGTGCACAGGGAGCGGTAAATATCCTCTACCGCCGTGAACTGGCGGCCACCGCTGCCGAGGGTGGCGACGTCGAAGCCAAGCGTGCCGAGTTTATTCAGCAATACGAGGAAGAGTTATTAAACCCCTACCAGGCGGCCGAATTGGGCTACATTGACGCCGTTATCGCCCCCTCGGAGACCAGAGTGCAACTGATTCGCGGACTGCGCGCCTTCCGCGATAAGCGGGCTTCGCTGCCGGCGAAGAAGCACGGGAACATTCCCCTATGATCCCCAGCGACCCCCTCGCCTCGCCAGCTCAGCCAGGGAACCCCGCCGCTGTGGCCCCATCCCTCGCTTCGCAGGCTCAGGCTGATGAACAAGCGGATTTGCCGCTGCTCCAGGTAGTTAAGGGCCAGCCGAACGCCGAAGAGCTCGCCGCACTGACCGCCGTCGTGCTTGCTTTGTCCAACGAAAACGAAGAGCCGGACACCAACCAGCCCGGCTCCGGTCGAAGCTGGGTGCGGCGCAGCAACTTGCGGCTTGCACCCGCTCCCGGACCGGGTGCGTGGAAACGTAGCAGTTGGCGCTAACCAGCACGGCGAGTAATCGTGCCGAAGTGGCCTCTTGTGACACATACCACTAGGCTCGCTGTGTGACTGAGAACACCAAACCCACTCGCACCCCGTCCGCCATCGACGCCGCCGCTGAAAAATATGCTGAGCAGCTCTTCGAACTAGTCCCAGAACTGGCTACCAGCCTCGGCTTCCCGGGGCATGAGACCGAATACCACGACCACTCCCCGGCCGGCCTTGCCGCGCTCGCCGAGCTGGACCAACGCACCCTTGACCTCTTGAACACGCTGGACCCGGTCGACGCTGTCGATCAGGTAACCCTCGACGCAATGCGTGAACGACTCGGCCTGAGCTTAGAAGCGCATGAAAGCGGCTGGGACCTGGCAACGCTGAACAATATCGCCTCCCCGGCCCAGGGCATCCGAGCCGCCTTCGATCTGATGCCCACCGATACCCCAGAACAGTGGGGCCACATCGCGGGCCTGATGAAGAACGTGCCAACCGCGATCGACGGCTACCTGCAATCGCTCGCCACCGCTCGGGATAACGGCAAGGTCGCCGCCTCCCGGCAGGTCAAAATTGTGATCGAGCAGACCGGCAAATACGGCGCGGACGGAGGCTTCTTCGACAAGCTAGCCGCCGACGGCGTTCAGCAAGCCGCAGAGCATCAGCAGGCGCTCGAGGAGGGTGCGCAACAGGCTAAGGCGGCTTATCTCAAGCTCGCCAGCTTCCTGGAGACCGAGCTGCTGCCCTCGGCTCCGGCCAAGGATGCTGTCGGCCGGGAGCGCTACGCACTCGCTTCCCGTGAGTTCCTCGGCGCCACCGTCGATTTGGAAGACACCTATCGTTGGGGCGTCGAAGAGCTGGACAGGATTATTGCCGAGCAGGAGGCCGTAGCCGAACAGATCAAGCCCGGGGCCAGCATTGAGGAAGCCAAAGCAATCCTCAATAGCGATCCGGAACGCCAGCTCAAGGGTACCGAAGCGCTAACCGCTTGGATGCAGCGACTCTCCGACACCGCTGTCCAGGAGCTTGCCGGGGTTCATTTCGACATCCCGGACATTATGAAGAAGCTCGAATGCAAGATCGCCCCCACCCAGGATGGCGGCATTTACTACACGCCGCCGAGCGACGACTTCTCCCGCCCGGGCCGGATGTGGTGGTCAGTTCCCGAAGGTGAAGACAGCTTCACCACCTGGAGCGAAACCACCACGGTGTATCACGAGGGCGTGCCGGGCCATCATCTGCAGTGCGCCACCGCGGCTTATCAGAGCGAACTGCTCAATATGTGGCGACGTAATCTCTGCTGGGTCTCCGGGCACGGCGAAGGCTGGGCGCTCTACGCTGAACGTTTGATGGATCAGCTTGGCTACCTGAGCGATCCGGGCGACAAGATGGGCATGCTCGACGGTCAGCGGATGCGCGCCGCCCGGGTAGTTTTCGACATCGGCGTGCACCTCGAGCTGGAAATTCCACAACGCTGGGGTCAGGGCACCTGGACGGCGGAGACCGGCCTGGAGTTCCTCCGGAAGAATCTGGATATCAGCGAAGGTCAGCTCAATTTCGAGTACCTGCGCTATCTCGGTTGGCCTGGGCAGGCGCCGTCCTACAAGGTGGGCCAGCGGATCTGGGAGCAAATCCGGGACGAGCGGGAACAGCGCGAAGGTGAGAACTTCGACGTCAAAAACTTCCATACTGAAGCGCTGAACCTAGGCGGCCTGCCCTTAGACGTACTCAAAAAGGCGCTGCTGGGCTGAACAACTAAGTCAGCGAAAGGCTGCACCAGCTGAACAATTCAAATGGGCTTCAAAGCTAGCCCAGAGATGTTGCGCTGGTGCAGCCTTTGCTGCGGAGATACTCTAAGCGCAGTCACTAATTCACGATCCAAGGGGAAAATATGATCATCGTTACCAGCAATGACGTTCCGGGGTACAAAATCGATGCCATCTTCGGCGAAGTAATGGGCCTGACAGTGCGCGCCCGAAACATTGGCGCAAACATCACCGCGGGCTTCCGTTCACTGGGCGGTGGCGAGCTGCCCGAAATGACCAAGGCGCTCTATGAGAGCCGCCACGAAGTGATGAACCGGATGGTCAATGAAGCCCAGCAGAAAGGTGCCAACGCGATTATTGCGATGCGCTTCGACACCTCTGAAATGGGCCAGACCTGGACCGAGGTTTGCGCTTACGGCACCGCTGCCTTCGTGATTCCACTCGCTGCTGGCGAACCCGGCGCCACCGGACAGTCCGCCTACTTGGCGCAAAATCCGCAGGCACCCGTGCAGCAGCCGCAGGCACCTCAGATGCCGCCGAACGTCCAGCAAGCCTGGTGATTCCGCGGCTAGTCCTGGCCTCGGCCTCACCCGCTCGAACAAAGTTACTCAGCGACGCCGGAATCCGGCACACGGTGCGGGTCTCCGAGGTGGACGAGGACGCGGTTACCGCCCAGGCCGGTGTGACCACACCCTCTGAGATCGCGCTACTGCTTGCCCGGGCTAAGGCCGAGGCGGTCGCCGGACTGGCCGAAAGCCGGGATGCGCTGGTCCTGGGCTGCGACTCGGTCTTTGAGTTTGAGGGTGAGGCTTACGGTAAACCGTGGGAACCCGAGGTCGCTAAGCTCCGAATCAGCAATATGAGTGGACGTTCCGGAGTGTTGCACACCGGCCACTGGTTGGTAGACAACCGTGACGGTGGCGCCAGCGGCGCTGGAGCGACCGGGAACGGGGCGCTGGCCTCGGCAACCGTCAGCTTCGCTACCCTCAGCGAGGACGAAATCGACGCCTATGTGGCCAGCGGCGAACCACTCCAGGTCGCTGGCTCCTTCACCATCGATAGTCTGGGCGGTGCCTTCATCACGAGCGTCAATGGCGACCCGCACGCAGTGGTTGGGCTTTCGGTCTCCACGCTGCGCGAGCTGCTCAGCCAGCGCGGAGTCGGAATTACCGAACTTTGGCAGCTCAAGAGGCCCGAGACCCCCTAGACTTGAGGGAATCTCGGTCGAAGGGGACGAGCTACCGTGAGCGTGCCAGCCATCAATCCTGCAAGCTGGGCCTTCAGCCAGCAGTATCAGCTGACTGACCTGAATTTTCAACGTGAGGTTCAGCTCGCACATCAACGACTTGTCGAACGCCAGGTCGTCGATAGCAGCCTGCGCTCGGTGGTGCGTGCTTCCTGGGAACGTTCACTGCGTTATGCGAGTGCTAACCAATCGCCAGCTCGGCGGTCGGCTTGGGATGAGCGCCAACTCCGGGACTATCGGGAACGGCATCCGCTGGCCGCGATTATGCCGGTGGTCAACCAATTACTCGTGGATCCCGGTAAGGACAGCGGACTTCTCATCGCGGTAGGCGATCAACACGGGCGACTGCTCTGGGTGGAGGGAGACCATCGGCTCGGCGCGATGGCGGAGAACGCGGGATTCTTGCCGGGCACCGACTGGTCCGAAGCGGCAATGGGGACCAGCGCGCCGGGCACCGCGCTCGCCACCGGCCGAAGTGTGCAAATCGCCGGAGCCGAACACTTCAGCCAACTGGTTTTCTCCTGGAATTGCACGGCGGTGCCCATTAGGCATCCAGAGACCAATGAACTACTAGGCGTTATTGATATTTCAGGTGGCAGTCATGCCGTCGCCGGGCATTCGCTCTCGCTGGTGAAGGCCACGGTGGCGGCCGCACGCGCCGAACTCAGCCTGCAAAAGCTACGTAACAAACATTCCCCCGGTGCAGCCTCGACCGGCGGGCAGCGACTTGTTCAACCAACTCAGGGCGGCGGCGAAGTGCACACCGGAACACGGAGTCGAGGAACCCGGAGTGGAGACACGCTGAGTCGAGGCATGCTGAGTTTGCAGACACTGGGCCGGGATCGTGGATTGCTACGACGATCCGGACGGTCCACGGCGCTAAGCGAGCGGCACACCGAGCTAATGGTGCTGCTCGCGATGCATCCGAGCGGTTTAACTACCGAGGAGCTCAGCGAGATGGTCTACACCGAGCACACCCCGGCCAGCACTGTGCGCGCAGAGCTACTGAGACTTCGGCGACAGTTAGCTAGTTTCGACACCGCCTTGACGCTGCAGTCCCGACCCTATCGACTGCCCGAAGCAATGCAACTTGACCTGCAAAAGGTACTTGGCTTCCTCGACCGGGGCGCACACCGAATGGCTTTGACCGAGTATTCGGGTTTACTGCTGCCACGCTCGGAGGCCCCGGCCATTGTCGAGCTGCGCAATAGGCTGAGTCATCAGCTCCGGGAGGTGATGCTCAGCGATGCCGCCCCCGAGGTGCTCTGGCAGTACCTACAATTACCGGAAACCAGTGATGACGCCCAAGCCTGGCAAACCGCGCTACGGGTCTTGCCCGCTCGCTCGCCACGGCGTGCTGCCGTGGTGGCCCACCTGGAGCAGTTACTGAATTGAGCGATGCAACCTCAGTGCAACCCTTAGCTTCCTAGCCTGATGATAAGACGACGAGGTCTTTTCACAGTCAAGGAGTTAGCGATGAGTGTTTACACCCCTCCAGGTCAACCGGGTGCCAAGGTTGAATTCAAGAACCGCTACGAAAATTGGATCGGCGGCGAGTGGGTTGCCCCGGTCAAGGGACAGTACTTCGAGAATGTTTCGCCGGTCACCGGGAAGGCGTTCTGCGAGGTGGCCCGGGGCACCGCAGAAGACATTGAGTTAGCCCTCGATGCCGCACATAAGGTGGCTCCAGCCTGGGGTAAAACCTCGGCTGCCGAGCGTGCGGCAGCGCTGAACAGCATCGCTGACGTGATTGAGGCGAACCTCGAATTGCTGGCGGTTGCGGAAAGCTGGGACAACGGTAAGCCGATTCGCGAGACGCTGAACGCCGATATGCCGCTCGCGGCCGATCATTTCCGTTACTTCGCCTCAGCGATTCGAGCTCAGGAGGGGCATCTCTCTCAGCTCGATGAGGACATGACGGCCTACCACTATCACGAGCCGCTCGGCGTAGTAGGCCAAATCATTCCGTGGAACTTCCCCATCCTGATGGCTGTCTGGAAGCTCGCTCCCGCGCTGGCCGCAGGTAACGCGGTAGTCCTCAAACCTGCTGAGCAAACACCGGCATCGATTTTGGTTTTGGCCGAGCTGATCGCAGATATCCTGCCGCCTGGGGTGCTCAATATTGTCAACGGTTTTGGCGTCGAAGCTGGGAAGCCGCTCGCTTCCAGCCCGCGGATCAGAAAGATCGCTTTCACCGGCGAAACCACCACTGGTCGGCTGATCAGCCAATATGCCAGTGCCAACTTGATCCCAGTCACCCTTGAACTCGGCGGCAAGAGTCCGAACATTTTCTTCGAAGACGTTGCGGCTGCCAATGACTCTTTCTACGACAAGGCTCAGGAAGGCTTCACACTCTATGCCTTCAACCAAGGAGAAGTTTGCACATGCCCTTCCCGTGCCTTGATCCAAGACTCGATTTACGACAGCTTCATGGCAGATGCGCTGGAACGAACCGCAAAGATCATCCAGGGCAATCCGCTGGATACCGAAACTCAGCTGGGTGCCCAGGCCTCTAATGATCAGCTGGAAAAGATCCTCTCCTACATCGATATCGGCAAGCAGGAGGGCGCGAAACTGCTTAGCGGCGGGACCCGAACTCAGCTGGAGGGTGACCTTGCCGAAGGCTTTTATGTGCAGCCCACTATTTTTGAAGGCCGGAACAGCATGCGAATTTTCCAAGAGGAAATTTTCGGTCCGGTGGTCTCGGTGACTCGATTCAACGATTACGCGGAGGCGATGCAGATCGCCAACGACACACTGTACGGCCTGGGTGCCGGGGTGTGGTCTAGGAACGGCAATGTCGCCTATCGGGCTGGCCGAGAAATTCAGGCCGGCCGGGTCTGGGTGAACAACTACCACGCTTACCCGGCCGGAGCAGCTTTCGGTGGTTATAAGTCTTCCGGTATTGGCCGGGAGAACCACGCAATGATGCTCGACCACTATCAGCAGACCAAGAACTTACTGGTCAGCCACGGCGAAACCAAGCTGGGCTTCTTCTAGAGGCTGAGCCCCAAGTCACCGTTGGGAGGCCCCCTCGACATCGCCCCTGAAGTCGCGGGGCCTTCCAACGGTTCTCGGCGTCCCAGCCACCCAGAGCCTCAGCCGAGGCGTCGTCAAAACTGCGAGCGGAAACCCAGTGAGTAGGGCACAATGCCAGAACTAGCAGCCTCCATAACCATCGAGGGTGAGAGCCAATCCAGACTCGCGCTTAGCGAATCTGCCCAAGAATTGCTCGCCAACCTCTGGCAGCAGCATGGGCCGCTGATGTTTCATCAATCTGGCGGCTGCTGCGACGGCTCCTCACCAATGTGTTTCCCCGCAGGCGAATTCATTACCTCAGCCGCTGACGTACTGCTTGGTGTCTTTACCCTGCCCGAGGGGCCGTTGGAATTTTGGATGTCGAAGGAACAATTCAACTACTGGAGCCATACTCATCTGACAGTCGATGTGGTGAAAGGACGTGGCAGCGGCTTTTCACTCGAGGCCCCGGAGGGTGTCAGGTTCCTCATTCGTTCGAGACTGGTCGACGGCTTCCGGGCCGATGGTTGAACTCTTACCGCTCCGGTTTGTAGCTTCCCTACAATAAAATAAAGAAATACCCGCAGATTTGGCTGATGTCTCAGCGAAACCCTCACAAAAGCGCTAGGCTCCAAGCTGGAAAGATGTAGAAGGAGTCTAGGTGTCGAATCACAGCGTGCCAACCATTACCAAGGTACTCATTGCTAACCGCGGCGAGATTGCAGTTCGGGTCGCCCGTGCGGCACGCGACGAAGGCATCGCCTCGGTAGCCGTCTACGCCGAACCGGAACGTGAGGCGCTGCACGTCAGACTGGCCGATGAGGCCTGGGCTTTGGGCGGCCAAACCGCAGCCGAGTCTTACTTGGTGATGGACAAACTCCTTGAAGTAGCCGCGCAGTCTGGGGCTGACGCCGTGCACCCCGGTTATGGTTTTCTCTCCGAAAACGCTGAATTCGCACAGCGAGTCTTAGACGCCGGGCTGATCTGGATTGGTCCTTCCCCCGATGCCATTTCGAAACTGGGCGATAAAGTGCAGGCTCGGCACATTGCCGAAAAGGTTGGCGCACCCCTGGTGCCGGGTACCAAAGACCCGGTGCAGAGCACCCAAGAAGTGCTGGATTTCGCTGATCAGCACGGACTTCCGTTAGCCATTAAAGCCGCTTACGGTGGCGGCGGCCGCGGTATTAAAGTGGTCCGGGAGCGCGCCGAAATCGCCGAGGCCTACGAATCAGCGGTCCGTGAAGCAGTGGCCGCTTTCGGCCGCGGCGAGTGCTTCGTCGAGCGCTTCTTGGATTCACCCCGGCACGTTGAGACCCAGTGCTTGGCGGATGCGCACGGCAATGTCGTAGTGGTTTCCACCCGGGACTGCTCGCTGCAACGTCGTAATCAGAAACTCGTCGAAGAAGCTCCGGCCCCCTTCCTGAGTGAAGAACAGAACACTCGGCTTTACGAAGCCTCCAAGGCCATTCTTCGGGAGGCGAATTACCAGGGCGCTGGCACCTGCGAGTTCCTGGTGGGTCAGGACGGGGTGATCTCCTTCCTGGAGGTTAACACTCGTCTGCAGGTTGAGCACCCGGTTTCCGAGGAGGTCTCCGGCATTGATCTGGTGCGCGAGCAGTTCCGGCTGGCGCGCGGCGAGGAACTGGGCTATCAGGACCCCGAAATTCGGGGCCACTCCTTCGAGTTCCGCATCAACGGCGAGGACCCCGGCCGCAACTTCATGCCAGCCCCAGGCACCGTCGAAACGTTGAAACTTCCTACCGGTCCTGGGGTCCGGGTTGATTCCGGCATTGAGTCCGGAGAGGTGATTGGTGGCAATTTCGATTCAATGCTCGCCAAGCTCGTCGTCACCGGCGCCAGCCGGCAGCAAGCCCTGGAACGCTCGCGTCGCGCGCTCGCTGAGTTCGAGGTCACCGGGATGCCAACCGTGTTGCCTTTCCACCGCCTGGTAGTCAGCGATCCGGCCTTCACCGCAGAGCCATTCCGCGTGCACACTCGCTGGATCGAGACCGAGTTCGTCAACGATCTGCCTGCTTTTGCACCCGCTGCGGTCAGCGATGCCGAGGACGAGTCCGAGCGTCAGCGCGTCACCGTCGAAGTTGGCGGGAAACGACTTGAAGTGGTGCTGCCCGCCTCGCTCGCGGCGGCCGGGAGCAGAACTGCCCCAGCTAAGGGCAAGGGTAAGAAGCCGGGGCGTTCACGCAGTGCAGCCGCGACCGTGGCCGATGGCGATGCGCTCACCTCCCCGATGCAGGGCACCATCGTGAAAGTTGCAGTGGCGGACGGCGATCAGGTCGCCGAGGGCGATCTGATCGTGGTGCTGGAGGCGATGAAAATGGAGCAGCCGCTGACCGCTCACCGTTCCGGCACCATTAGCGGTCTGAGCGCAAAGCCCGGTGACACGGTGTCGGCCGGTGCTGTGATTGCCACCATCGACGAATAGGACGGCAGCCCCGACGGGCCTCGTCAAGCCTTAAACGCCGAGTGTGCAGATCTGCAGGTTATGAACGCTTCATAACCTGCAGATCTGCACACTCAATCTTTAACAAGGCTCTTCTTACCGGCTGCAGAGGCTGCCCGCCCCAGCATCCCGTTCGGCTTAGGAGCTGAGCTCCACCAGATCCTTATCCTTGGTTTCCTTGGAGAGGAACAACGCGATCAGCGTGAGCACCGCCATCGCGCTGAGATAGATGCCGACCAGCCAAGTGCTGCCGTGAGCGGCCTGCCAGAGTGCAACGGCGATGAACGGCGCCACCGCGGCACCCAGGATGCTGGAGACGTTGTAGCTGACCGCTGAGCCGGTGTAGCGGACATTAGTCGGGAAGAGTTCCGGCAGGAACGCTCCCATCGGCCCGAAGGTCAGCCCCATCAGAGTGAAGCCAATAATCAGCCAAGCCATCGCGCCAACGAATCCGCCAGCCACTAGGGGCACGAAGCATAGCCCGAAGACGAAAATCAGCGCGGTGATCACGATCAGGGACTTGCGGCGGCCGTATTTCTCCGCGAGCGGGCCAGCCACCAGGGTGAAAATACCGAAGAACACCACGCCGACAATAAGCATCAGCAGGAAGTCATTACGAGTGTAGCCAAGGCCCGGCACGAAGGCATCAATCGCGGCCTGAGTCATCGGCTTACCGGCTTTCACCGCAGCAGCCTTAGCATCATCAATGCTCGCCGCTGTGGTGCCGAAGGTCAGCGTGAAGGTGGTCATTAAGTAGAACAGCACGTAGGTCGCCAGCATGATGAAGGTGCCAAGGATCAGCTGCCACCAGCTGGTCCGGAAGACCCGACCGATCGGCAGTTTAGAAACTTCCCCCTGCTCGACGATCTTCTGGAAAGCCGGGGTCTCCACCAGCTTCAGCCGAACATAGAGGCCGATGATCACCATCACGGCGCTGGCCAGGAAGGGAATCCGCCAGCCCCATGAGCTGAAGGCCTCAGCGGAAAGCGTCAGATTGAGCACTAGGAACAACACATTGGCCAGAATGAAGCCAATCGGTGCCCCCAATTGAGGGAAGGTGCCATAGATCGCGCGCTTGTTCTTAGGCGCGTTCTCGGTGGCCAGCAGGGCGGCCCCGCTCCATTCTCCACCGAGCGCCAGACCCTGTGCGAACCGCATCACCACTAGCAGAGCGGGTGCCCAGAAGGTCCATCCAGCGACCTGTGCGGTGGGCAAACAGCCAATCAGGAAGGTGGCAATGCCCATCGTGAGCAGTGAAGCGATCAGGGTTCCCTTGCGACCGATCCGGTCGCCGAAATGGCCGAAGAGAATCGAGCCAATCGGCCGGGCAACGAATGCGACGCCGAAGACGGCGAAGGAGCTCAGCAGCTGGGTGACCCCGTCGGCATTGGGAAAGAAAAGCTTGGGGAAGACCAAAACCGCTGCGGTGGCGTAGACGTAGAAATCGTAAAACTCGATCGACGTGCCAACCAGACTGGCAATGATCACTCGCCCCCGGGTATTGGCCTTGGGAATAACGACATCGTTCACTGACATGTGCGAGCTTTCCACTAACGGCAGTCCAGCTGTGCCCCAACGACCGCTACTGCGGCTGCCTAATCCTCAATAGATTTAGTCATCGTAGTCCTGAGCAGCCCACAATCTTTCACTCTGTGGACGGCGAGTCCACAATGCGGACATCATCAGCCACCGTCGCTCTGGGCCTCCATCCAGCGCGAGTTCGCGGTTAAGTCTCGGATTCGCTAGTAATTTCTAGCGAATCCGAGACTTAACCGCGAACTCGGCGGTGACGAAGCGAAGGGCAGCCCCGCGAACGCTACATGTGGACGTGCAGGCGGCGGGCTGCTTCGGAGATTGAACCTGTTAGCGAAGGATAAACGGTGAAGGTCGAGGCAACGTCGTCTACGTGAAGCTTCTGCGTCACCGCGAGCGCGATCGGAAAGATCAGTTCGGAGGCATTAGCGCCCACCACAACGCCGCCGATCACTGTGCCGGAGCCCCGGCGCGCGATGATCTTCACGAAGCCATCGGTGGTGCCGCGCATCTTGGCGCGCGGATTGGTTTTGAGCGGAAGTTTGATCACATCACCTTGATAACGGTCGGCCAGCACATCCGCCTCCGAAACACCCACCGAGGCGATTTCGGGTGAAGTAAAGATATTTGATGCCACCTGCATCAGCTTGATCGGCCGCAGTCCGTCCCCAAGCAAATGAGCCATCGCAATCCGTCCCTGCATGGCGGCAACCGAAGCCAAGGCAAGTACCCCGGTGCAGTCACCGGCCGCATAGACGTTCGGCGCGGTGGTTCGGGAAACACCGTCGACTTTGATGTGCCCGGCTTCGGTGAGCGCCACCCCCGCATTTTCCAGCCCAATGCCTTCAGTGTTGGGAATCGAGCCGACACAGACCAGGCAGTGCGTACCGGTCACGGTGCGACCATCCGCGAGGGTGACCAGCACGCCATCGTCGGTGCGCACCACGGACTCCGCGCGGGAGCGGGAAAGCACAGTCATGCCGCGACGGGCGAAGACGTCTTCAAGTACTTGAGCTGCATCGGGGTCCTCGCCGGGAAGCACCTGATCTCGGGAGGAAATCAACGTCACCCGTGAACCCAGCCCGTCATAGGCTGAGGCGAACTCCGCACCGGTGACGCCCGAGCCGACCACGATCAGCTCCCGTGGCAACTCGGTCAGCGAATAAATTTGCGCCCAATTCAGAATTCGTTCGCCGTCAGGTTTAGCGGAGGGCAGTTCGCGCGGATGCGCGCCCACCGCGAGCAAGATGGCATCGGCGGTGACAATTTCGACCCCGTTGTCGCTAGTCACCTCAATAGTGTGATTATCGAGCAGCTTGCCCTGGCCGATCAGGATCCGCACCCCTGAAGTTTCCAAGCCAGCTTTGATATCAGCAGATTGCTCCTGAGCGAGCCGCATCAACCGATCATTGACTTCTTTCATATCGGCTCGCATCAGCGGGACGCAGTCACCGCCGTCAACGTCGAAGCGCACCCCCAAATCGCTTGCCCCGGCAAAACGATTCATCACATCGGCGGTGGCAATCAAAGTTTTCGAAGGCACTACGTCGGTGAGCACCGCGGAACCGCCCAAACCCGCGCGCTCAATGATCGTTACCTTGGCACCGAGAGCGGCCGCCACGGTTGCCGCCTCGTAACCGCCAGGGCCACCACCAAGAATTGCCAGGGAGGGAATTTGCAAATCAGTTTGGATGCTCACAGTGCACTATTCTCGCGCATTCAGGAGCCTGCTCCAAGCTCAGGGTGTGCCAAGGCTGATCCTGCCGGTATGTTATGACGGTGAGTAATTTTCAGGAAGCTTTCGACGCCGCAGCTGCGGCAGCCCAGTACATTGCCGAACACACCGGGGTGCAGAATCATGATGTTGCCCTGGTTTTGGGCTCTGGCTGGGGCGCAGCAGCCGATTTGATCGGTGAAACCACTGCCACATTGGACGCAAGCGATGTGCCTGGCTTCTCGGCACCTGCGGTGGCGGGACATGTCGGGACCATTCGGTCCGTGCTGACCAAAGAGGGCAAGCGTGCCCTGGTGTTGGGAGCCCGCACTCACTATTACGAGGGCAAAGGAGTGCGCGCCGTGGTACACGGGGTGCGCACCGCGGCAGCGACCGGGGCGAAGACCCTAGTCCTGACGAATGGCTGCGGCGGCCTCAACCCGCAGTGGGCTCCAGGCACACCGGTGTTGATCAGCGATCACATTAACTTGACCGCCACCTCGCCGCTTGAGGGCGCCACTTTTGTCGACCTCACCGATCTGTACTCAAGCCGCTTGCGCGACCTTGCCCGCGAAGTCGACCCCACCCTGGATGAGGGGATCTACGCCCAGTTCACCGGCCCACACTATGAAACACCGGCCGAGGTGCAGTACGCCAAGACCATCGGCGCCAGCCTGGTAGGCATGTCCACCGCGCTGGAAGCGATTGCCGCCCGGCACGCCGGAATGGAGGTCTTCGGTATCTCGCTGGTGACTAACCTGGCGGCAGGGATCTCCGAAACCGCGCTCAGTCACCAAGAAGTGATTGAAGCCGGCGAGGCAGCCGGACCGCGAATCTCCGCACTGCTCGCCGCTATTATTAGTAAGCTCTGATTCGCCTCAAAAGTAAATCCGGATAGGTTTGAACCATGACTGCCGTTGACGCCCAGTTACTCGCCCGCGCCCAGGAATGGGCGAATGCAGACCCCGACCCGGCAACCGCCGCGGAATTGCGTGCCCTGCTCGAGGCAGTCCAATCAGCGCAAGATCCCAGTATCACTGCTCAGGCGGTGCAGGAGTTGCAGGACGCTTTCGCCGGTACCTTGCAATTCGGCACCGCTGGACTGCGCGCAGCCCTGGGGGCCGGACCAAACCGGATGAATCGTGTCGTGGTGCGCCGTGCGGCAGCCGGCCTTGCAGCGTTCTTGCTCGCACAGGCCAGCGAAGCAGCTGAGCCCTATCGGCCACGTGCTGTGGTCGGCTTCGACGCCCGGCACAATTCAGATATTTTTGCCCAGGAAACCGCTGCTATTTTTACCGCTGCCGGCATCGAAACCTTCCTGATGCCTTCCGCGCTGCCGACCCCGTTGCTGGCCTTTGCGGTGCGTGCGCTGGGTTGTGAGGGCGGCGTGATGGTGACCGCGAGCCACAATCCGCCCCAGGACAACGGCTATAAGGTCTACCTAGGCGGCCGAGCCGTCGACGAGTCAGGCCGCGGCTCACAAATTGTGGCACCCTACGATGCGCTGATTGCGCAGCAGATCGACGCTGTTGGCCCGCTGGATTCGATTGAGCTGGCCCCGAGCGGTTGGCAAACCGTGGCGAGCGAAATAATCGCCGCCTATGCTCAGGGCCTGCTAGAACTGCTCAAGCCAGAGCAATTCCCGGCCCGTGAACTGAAAATCGTGCTCACACCGATGCATGGGGTAGGCGGCGAAACAGCCGAGCAAGTACTCCGGTCAGCTGGCTTTAACGATGTCAGCCAGGTCAGCGCGCAGGCCGCACCAGACCCTGACTTCCCCACCGTCGCATTCCCGAATCCAGAGGAACCCGGGGCCTTGGACCTCGCCTTGCAGACGGCGGAACAGCTCGGCGCGGATATCGTGCTGGCGAATGACCCCGATGCGGACCGAGCCGCAGTGGCCGCGGTCGACCCGAGCAGTGGACAATGGCGGATGCTCCGGGGTGACGAAGTGGGTGCCCTATTGGGCGCTCATTTAGTCGCTCGTAGCGCCGCCACTCCGGCTCATCCAGCCGCTCCAGCTCATCCGGATAGCCCTGCCCTTCCGGCCGCTGAAGGCGAAACCGCAGTTCCGCGCGGCGTCTTCGCCAACTCAATTGTCTCCTCCCGGCTGCTGGCCCGAATTGCCGCCGCTAACGATTTTGAACATCACCAAACCCTCACCGGCTTCAAATGGATTTCCCGGGTGCCCGGGCTGAGTTATGGCTATGAAGAAGCTCTAGGCTACTGTGTCGCACCGTCCCTGGTTCGCGATAAGGACGGAATTTCCGCTGCACTGTTGATTGCTGAGCTCGCGGCCGACGCCAAGGCTCAGGGTCGCACCATCTTCGACGCGCTCGACGATTTGGCGTTACGGCACGGGCTGCACGCCTCGGACCAGTTGAGTGTTCGGGTCGCCGATCTGGGCTTGCTGAGCGCCATGATGAATCGACTACGGGAGCATCCACCGCAGAGTTTCGGCGGCTCGGCGGTCGATGCCGCAATCGACTTGGCGGCCGGGAGCGAAAGCCTCCCTCCCACCGATGGCCTGCTCTACTTGACTAAGAACTCCAGCCGGGTGATCATTCGACCGAGCGGCACTGAGCCCAAACTCAAGTGCTATCTAGAAGTCATCGTGCCGGTTGATTCGGCAGCCGATTTGCCAGCGGCTAAACGCGCCGCCCGGGCCGAATTAGACAGCGTGCTAGACGATGTACGCGAAGCACTCGGTCTCTAGCTCCAAGCTCACGAAAACCTGAGAGAATAACCACATGACTGAAAACCTAGCCAGCTACATTGATCACACGCTGCTGAAGCCGGAAGCCTCCCGAGAAGATGTGCTCAAAGTCTGCGCCGAGGCCATCGAATATGGCTTCAAGTCGGTCTGTGTTAATCCGATCTGGGTCAAGACCGTACACAATGCACTGCGCGACTCCCCGGTGTTGAGCTGTTCGGTGATCGGTTTCCCGCTCGGTGCCACCCCCACCGATGTGAAGGTTTTCGAAGCCCGCGGCGCCACCCTGGACGGTGTCGATGAGGTCGATATGGTGATTAATATCGCCGCCGCACGAGCCGGCGATAAAGGCGCCTTGGTCGACGATATTGCCGCTATCGCCGAAGCCGTGCACGCCGGTGGAGCGATTCTCAAAGTGATTATCGAAACCTCACTGCTCAATGATGAGCAAAAAGTACTCGCCTGCGAAGCCGCCGTCGAAGCCGGTGCAGACTTCGTGAAAACTTCCACCGGCTTCAACGGTGGCGGTGCAACAGTGGAAGATGTCGCTTTAATGCGTTCAGTGGTCGGGCCCGAGATCGGCGTCAAAGCCTCCGGTGGAGTGCGCAGCCGTGAGGACGCCGAAGCAATGATCGCAGCTGGGGCCAGCCGAATTGGCGCTAGCTCCGGGATTGCGATCGTGACCGGCAGCACCGGCAGCAGCTCGTATTAGAATTATGATGAACCGACTTCAGGAGGAAGCCTTGTCCACCAACGAACCAGAACGCGAAAACAATCTCTTTACCTCGATTGTGCTGTTCGTGGTCTTTCTCGTCCTCTTCCTCGGCGGCATCTACGCCTTCTCCTGGGGAAGCCTGAACAACGTCTGGCCATTCGCGATTGGGATCGGCTTGTTCTTCCTCTCCTTCTGGATTCCGCAAACCTTCATGGGCCGCTCGGACAGCTCGCGTCGCGCCATGGTGCGTTCGCGCACCCGGAAACCGTCCGGCGAGTTCTAAGCGATTCGAACAGCAGCCTGGGTCATCCGCAAAGGTATGACCCAGGCTTTTTCATTGCCTAAGTGGCCCTCACTCCAGTTCCCGGCGGCCGAGTAGACATTTTTGCACCATAGACATGCAGAAAACTCGCTTGTTGTGCGCGGAACGAAACTGAATACTCCTAAACTAGAAAAGTGTTCTAGATCACAGTTGACAGGGTGCTGCGTTGGGGCGGCCTCCTGACACTACGAGGAGGTAGTCAGTGGCGAACAGCAATCAGCTCGCACCGGAGGGTAATACCGCAATAACTCAGCCAAGTGGCCTCAAGCGAGTGGTGCTGGCATCAATGGCCGGCACCGTGGTCGAATGGTACGAATTTTTCCTCTACGCCACGGCTGCCACCCTGGTTTTCAGTAAAATCTTCTTCCCCGATACCGGCAATGTCCTGGATGGCATTATCAAAGCCTTCCTGACCTATGCCGTTGGTTTCGTTGCCCGGCCAATTGGCGGCGTCGTTTTTGGTCACTTTGGTGATAAGTATGGCCGGAAGAAGCTGCTGCAATTCGCCATTATTCTGGTCGGCGTCACCACCTTTCTGATGGGTTGCCTACCCACCTTCGGGCAGGTGGGCTACCTAGCCCCCATCCTGCTAGTGGTATTGCGCTTCTTCCAGGGCTTCGCCGTGGGCGGTGAATGGGGTGGCGCGGTGCTACTGGTTGCCGAGCATTCCCCCGATAAGCAGCGCGGTTTCTGGGCCAGTTGGCCACAAGCCGCAGTTCCGATGGGGAACATTCTGGCTACCTTGGTGCTGCTCATCCTCTCCGGCACGCTCAGTCAAGAAGCATTCCTCTCCTGGGGCTGGCGGATTGGTTTCTGGCTTTCGGTAGTGATCGTGGCGGTGGGTTATTACATCCGCTCCCGGATCACCGATGCACCGATCTTCCAGGAAGCCCGCAAAGAACTCGAACAGAACCAGAAGGCCGGCTACGGCGTCTTCCAGGTTTTCCGGCTCTACCCACGCGGCGTATTCACCGCGATGGGGCTACGGGTTGGTGAGAATATCCTCTACTACATGGTGGTCACCTTCTCGATCACCTACCTGAGTTCGCAGCTCAAGATGGTCACCTCGACGATTCTTATCCTGCTGCTCGGGGCACACGTACTCCACTTCATCGTGGTGCCGATCGTGGGTCGCTTCACCGACCGGATTGGTCGGCGTCCGCTCTACGCGCTAGGTGCCGGGCTGATGATTGTCTGGGGGTTCATCTGCTTCCCTCTGTTCAATACCAAGAACGACTGGATTATCCTGCTGACCGTTTGCCTAGGACTGATGGTGCATGCGCTGATGTATGCCGGCCAACCGGCGATTATGGCGGAAATGTTCCCGACCAGGATGCGCTATTCGGGTGTCTCGCTGGGCTATCAGGTGACTTCGATTGTGGCTGGCTCACTGGCCCCGGTGATCGCCACCTGGCTGCTGAGCATTTACGGCAACTGGGTGCCGATCTCGATTTATATGGCAATCGCCGCGGTGATTACGCTCATCGCGGTCTATTTCCTGCGGGAGACCAAGGGCAGTTCACTGCACGCTTTGGACGAGGCAGACCGGCAACGCCTGCGCGGAACCGCCTAGCGCTAAGCGAGGGACTGCAGGGTGCGTAGCGCGGCCGCCACTACGGGGCTGCGCATCGCCTCCTGGCGGATTACCACCCAGTACGAGAGCGGGTGGCAGTAGTCCTCGGCCAGTAGCCTGAGAAGCCCGCTGCGCTGCTCGGCCAAGAAGGTCGGCAACAGGCCGATGCCGGCCCCCGCCTCGGTAGCGGCGACATGCGCGAACACGCTGGTTGAGTCGATGCCGCGCCGGCATTGAGGCAGTTCCTCGGTCGCCCGATCAAGATCGTCGATCTGCAGTGCGGATTCAATATAGAAGTTAATCCGGTGATCGGCCAATTCGGCAATACTCTTTGGCTCGCCGTAGCGGTCCAAATATTCGGCCGTGGCGTAGAGACCGAGCGCATAGTCCATCAGATGCAAGGCGGTCGCCTTGTGCACCGAGGGTTTCCCCACCACTACCTCAAGGTCAACTCCTGAACGGTTTTGTCGAACCCTTTGGGTTGCACTGATCAGCTCAACGCTCAGCCCCGGATGTTCGGCTTGCAGCAGGCTTAGCGCCGGAGCGGCAAACTCGGTGGAGAAGGCATCCGGTGCCGCGACCCTGACCACACCCTTCATCTCCACCCCATTGCTGTTTCGTTCCAGCGAAGCGAGCGCGCCCTCCACTTGTTCAGCCGCCTGCATGGCTTGACGCCCTAGGGAGGTGACTTCCCAACCCGCCGGCGTCCGGCTCAGCACCCGGCCGCCCATTGCCTTCTCCAGGGCTCTAATCCGACGGGACACCGTTGAGTGATTGACTCCGAGTGCTTCTCCGGCAGCGTTATAGCGACCGAGCCGGGCAACCGCCAGGAAGGTCATTAGTGCTTCCAGGTGGCGGTGTGAATCCACGAATTCTCTCATCCGATCATTGTGCATTAATGCACAAATCGCTTGCAATAATGCCGCAATTGCGTGCGTTGATTACCAGCTACACCGTCCCTAGAGTGGTTTACACCACATCGAGGAGGCTTCTAATGACGAACTACGGCTGGATCGGCTTAGGAAATATGGGCGGGCCGATGACCGCAAATCTGGCCAAAGCAGGTCATCAGGTGCGCGGCTTCGACCTGAATCCGGAAGCCAGTGCGGCAGCGGCTGCAAGCGGTGTGCAGATCGTCGACAGCATCGCGGAGGCGGTGGCCGGGGCCGAGGTGATTTTTACCATGCTGCCCAAGGGCGAACATGTCAGAAGTGTTTTTGACGGCCCGGACGGGATCTGGGCCAATGCCGCACAGAGCAGCCTGCTTGCCGACAGCTCAACGGTGGATATTGAGACCTCGCAATTCTGCCATCAACGTTCGACTGACCTCGGCTTCCACTTCGTGGATTCACCGGTTTCCGGCGGAATCAGCGGAGCCGCCGCGGGCACCCTTGCTTTTATGCTGGGCGGAGAGCCCGAGGACACCGAGCGCGTGCGCGACTATGTGGCGCCGATGTCCGGCAAGACGATTGTGGCCGGTGCGGCTACCGCCGGTATTGCGGCGAAAATTTGCAATAATATGATGCTCTTCATTGACTTGATGGCTGCCTCCGAAGGTTCCCAGCTGGCTGAGCACCTCGGTCTGGATCCGCAGGTGTTCTGGGAGATCGCTTCGGTTTCCTCGGCACGCTCCTGGGCGCAGCAGACCTGGTATCCGGCTCCAGGCGTCGTACCGACCGCAGCGGCCAATAATAATTTCGACGCCACCTTCCGGGTCGACCTGGCCCGCAAAGACGTCGGTCTTGCCTTGCAAGCGGGCCTCAGCACCGGCGTCAAGCTTCCAGCCGCCGAGCTGGTCAGCGCACAGCTCGATGAGCTCATCAACGAAGGGCTCGGAGATAAGGACTGCTCACTGATCGTTAAACATGCCTCCCCGGACGGTACCGTGCGGGGTTATACGCCGTAGGAATAGTTGGTCCGATTCAGGCCTCGGGTCCGTCGCTAAAGATCGCTGTCAGTACCTGCTCGGCCCAGCCGAGAATCTCACCATCCACCAGATCACGACCACCGATCCGCGCCGTCTTGGGTTTGGGAATGAGGATTTGCGAGAGCGCAGGTTTCACCAGCGAACCGGGGTAAAGCCGCTTGAGCCGCATCGCCTTGGACTCCGGTAGATCCGCCGGTGTGAACTTCACGAAGTTACCCTGCACCGCCACATCGCTCAGGCCCAGCTCCCGAGCAGCGACCCGGAAGCGGGCCACCGCGACCAGGTTGTTCACCGCGAGCGGCGGCTCACCATAGCGGTCAACGAGCTCTTCGAGCACCTCGTCAATTGCTTCTGAATTCTGCGCGGAGGCGAGCTTTCGGTAAGCCTCCAACCTGAGTCGATCCCCCGGCACATAGTCGTGCGGCAGATGTGCATTGACCGGCAGCTCGATTTTCATCTCCGCTGCCTTGTCTTCGGACTCACCTCGGAAGTTAGCTACTGCCTCGCCGACCAGCCGAATATACAAGTCGAAGCCGACCCCGGCGATGTGGCCGGACTGCTCGCCGCCGAGCAGATTGCCCGCACCGCGGATTTCCAGATCTTTCAGAGCTAGCTGCATACCAGCACCGAGTTCATTATGCGCCGCCACCGCCTTGAGTCGTTCCAAGGCCACCTCGCCAAGCGGCTTTTCCGCCGGGTAGAGGAAGTAGGCGTAGGCGCGTTCCCGGCCACGTCCCACCCGGCCACGAAGCTGATGCAGTTGAGAGAGGCCGTACTTATCCGCGCCGTCCACAATCAGCGTATTTGCATTGGAAATGTCCAAGCCGGTCTCAATAATGGTGGTGCAGACTAAGACGTCGAAACGCTTCTCCCAGAAGTCCACAATGATCTGTTCAAGTCGAGATTCGCTCATCTGACCATGTGCCACCGCGATCCGCGCTTCCGGCACCAGTTGCTGCACGTGCGCAGCAATTCGCTCAATCGAGGACACCCGGTTATGCACAAAGAAGACCTGACCTTCGCGCATCAGCTCGCGCCTGATCGCCGCCGACGTTTGCTTATCGGTGTACGGCCCGACGTAGGTGAGCACCGGGTGCCGTTCCTCCGGTGGGGTGGCCAGCGTGGAGGTCTCGCGGATACCGGTCAACGACATTTCCAAGGTCCGCGGGATCGGCGTCGCACTCATCGCCAGCACATCGACATTGGTGCGCATCTTCTTGAGCTGTTCCTTGTGCTCCACACCAAAGCGCTGTTCCTCATCGACAATCACCAAGCCCAGATCCTTGAAATGGAAATCTTTGGAGAGCAGCCGGTGGGTGCCGATCACCAGGTCTACCGAGCCATTAGCCACCCCTTCTGCGGTCTCTTTCGCCTCCTTGCCAGTTTGGAAGCGGGAAAGCGGTTTGACCCGCACTGGGAAGCCGGAGAACCGTTCCGAAAAGGTTTCGTAGTGCTGCTGTGCGAGCAGGGTGGTCGGCACCAGCACGGCGACCTGCTTGCCGTCCTGGATGGCTTTGAACGCGGCCCGGACCGCGATTTCTGTCTTGCCGTAGCCGACGTCGCCGGAAACCAGCCGATCCATCGGGATCTCCCGTTCCATATCGGCTTTGACCTCATTGATGGTGGTCAGCTGATCCGGCGTTTCAATGTAAGGGAAGGCTTCCTCAAGCTCCCGCTGCCAGGGTGTATCCGGGGCGAAGGCGTGCCCCTTAGAGGCCATCCGAGCGGAGTACAGCCTGATCAACTCACCGGCAATCTCCTTGACCGCCCGGCGTGCCTTGTTCTTCGTCGAGGCCCAGTCCGAGCCACCCATTTTGCTCAGCGCCGGGGTGTCACCGCCGACGTAAGCGGTGATCTGATCCAACTGGTCGGTCGGCACGAAAAGCTTGTCACCGGGCGCGCCACGCTTCGCCGGTGCGTATTCCAGTACCAGGTACTCGCGGTTCCCATCGGTACCCGCTACCCGGCGCTGGATCAGTTCAACAAAACGGCCGATACCGTGTTGTTCGTGCACCACGTAGTCGCCAGCCCGCAGCTGAAGTGGATCGACAGCATTGCGTCGCTTGGACGGCATTTTCCGCATGTCTTTCGTGCCGGAAGCCGAGGAACGGCCCAATAGATCAGCTTCGGTGAGCAGACCCAGTTTGAGTTCGTCAAACACGAAACCATGCCCGACGGCGGCGGTGGTCACCTCGATAATGCCCGGCTCGGGCGCGGCATCCAGGGTTTCCACCCGGCTCGCCGGAATATCGGCGTCGTGGAATAGTTCGGCGAGGCGCTGCGCCGGACCGGGACCGTCGGTGGCCACCACCACGCGCCATTGATCGCGAACCCTGGAGCCGATGAATTCGAGCATCTCGGCCACATTGCCTTGATAGCCGCGGGGTTCCCGCGCGGGAATGCTGAGCACGTCCAGCTCAGGGTTCAACTCCTGGTCGGTGCCTAGCGCTGAGACTGACCACCAGCTCAGTCCAGATCGCAGAGCCGCGGTGCGGGTTTCGGCCAGCGAAGCAAAACTTGCACTAGAAAGCTGCTGATTCAGTGCACCGACATCCAGCGGGGCGGCACCGCCTTCGGAGGCCGAAGACCAAGCAGCTTCCAGGAACTCCTCATTGGTGGCCTCCAAGTCGTGGGCCCGGCCGCGCACCCGCTCCGGTTCGAGCACCACGGCAATCGACCCCGGCGGCAGCTCGGAGACCACCGGCACCATGGCATCGACCAAGATTGGCGTGAGAGATTCCATCCCTTCCACCGCGATGCCCCCGGCGATTTTCTCCAGCATAGAAGCCGCGGCGGGGAACTGATCTTTGAGCTTCGCTGCCCTGGATTGCACCTCAGGAGTGATCAGCAGTTCCCGGCAAGGCGGCGCATAAAGCCGCTCCGGATGGGTAATGGTGCCACTCAGTGAAGTCAGCGAGCGCTGATCGGCGACCGCGAACCAACGCATTGAATCGACCTCGTCGCCGAAGAACTCGACCCGGATTGGGTGGCTCTCAGTGGCCGGGAAAACGTCGATGATGCCGCCGCGAACTGCGAATTCACCACGATGGGTGACCATATCGACCCGTGCGTAGGCGGCAGCCGCCAACCGCTGAACTACCTCGTCAAAAGCGATCAGCTGTCCCACAGTGAGTTCCACTGGTTCTAGATCGCCCAGTCCGGCGACAATGGGCTGCACTACGGCCCGGATCGGCGCGACCACGACGCGCAATTCGCCCTGCCCGGCGGCACCGTGTTTGAGCCTGCGCAACACCGCAAGACGGCGACCCACAGTGTCCGAACGCGGCGAAAGGCGCTCGTGCGGCAAGGTCTCCCAGCTCGGGAAGTCAATCACCGAGTCGGCAGGCAAGTAGGCGCGGAGCGCTTCGGTCAGGTCTTCGCTCTCTCTGGAAGTAGCGGTAATCGCCAGCACCACGCTGGAGCGGTCGGTCGGTGCTACCGCGGTTGCCATGCCCTCGGCAATCTCGGCTAGCAGTGGCGCACGCAAGCCATTCGGGGCACCAATTTGTAGATCTTCGCTGCGCTGGGCATGCGGCTGCTCAGCTTGTTGACGCACCCGGGTAACGCTCGAATCATCACGCAGTGACGCGCGCAAACCATTCAGACCCATCAAAACACCTCAAACAGAGCGACGACGAACAAGGAATCGCGACCAGCCAGCAGAACCGGCGGGCGTGATCGAAACAGTGCAATAGAACAAACAATCAGTGCAGCCAAACAGTGCAAAAACGACAGCACAAAAACCCGAAATTCCTAAGAATCCCGGGGGTACTTAGATCTTATCAACCCGCACCGACACTCTCCCAGCCGCAGCCGTTCCTTCGCACTGGTTCACATTCCTCCTCCTCGCCCCTCCGCCGTGTCGAGTGTCGAGTTATGGGGTCTAAAACACGGGTTTAAGCCCCAGAACTCGACACTCATCGGGAGGTGTTGCTCTGGAGAACGTAGAATGGTGGGGAGAAAAGATCCCCTTGAAGGAGCACTATGGCTTTGTCCACGTCCGCGTCCCTGCCCGCATCGGTCGAACGCATTGTTGAACTATTCAGCAGCGAAGACTTCGTTCGTCAGGTAAGTGAGGCAGCCGGCGGCACGCTGGAGTCCTACACGGTGACCGGAGATACCTCAGGAGCTTTCAGCACGGTGGCGGTCCGTTCGATGCCGACCGATCGGCTGCCTGATCTGGCCCGCAAGTTCGTGGGCGCCCAGTTGAATTTGCAGCAGCAAGAACATTGGTCAGCACCGGCCGCCGACGGTTCTCGGGAAGTGCAGATCAGCGCGAAGATCTCTGGCGCCCCGGTGGAAGCCAAGGCTGTACAACGCATTGTGGCCGAGGGTGAAAGTACCCGGATCGACCTGGAAGGATCGGTCACCTCGAGCATCCCGCTGTTCGGCAATAAGATCGTCCAGGCAGCCGAACCAGCCCTCGGCAAGGCGCTGAATCTTCAGGTCAGCGAAGCCCGCAAAGTACTCGAATCAGCATGAGCCTGCCACCGCTATTGAGCTGGGTCCTGATTATTGCTGGCGTCTGGTCGCTGCTAGTCTGGCCACCATTTCTGCGTAGGGTGCTCAAGGATCCGCGAGCCAAAGACGAATCCGGTAAGTACACTCGCTTCCTGATGGTGCACTTCATGTTGGTGAGTATTTCGATGATTCTCGGGCTCGCCACCGCGGTGATTGGGGTGCGCTCGCTGATCGGCGGCTAGGAAACAACCGCTGCCGGCGGGTAAAATAGAAAGTAAAGTGGTAAGTGGTGTGCCGGGAAGTCTGGTCGGCGTTGTTTTAGCAACCCAGATTCCAGTCAGGACCAGCATGATCATTACTCGCCCCGTACAGCGCATCCTGCGCCGCACCAGCCACCCCGAATATCTGCGCATTAGCGCTATTTTGCGCAAAGAAACGGTGGGTGGCGCGCTGCTCTTGGCGGCTACTGTGGTCGCACTGATCTGGGCGAACTCGGCCGGTTCGGCAAGCTACTTCTCGCTCCGTGAAACGTCAATCGGCGTTGACTTCCTGGGCCTCAAACTGAGCTTGGGCTCCTGGGCTGCCGATGGCTTGCTAGCGATCTTCTTCTTCGTTGCCGGGCTGGAACTCAAGCGCGAGTTCGTCGCCGGGGATCTGCGCCGCTTTGACCGCGCTATCGTGCCGATCGCGGCGGCAATTGGCGGCGTAGCGGTGCCAGCCATCATCTATACCTTGGTCAACCTCACGGCTGGACCAGAAGTGCTGCATGGCTGGGCGATCCCCACCGCCACAGACATCGCCTTCGCGCTGGCTGTACTGGCAGTGATTGGAAGTCATTTACCGTCCGCGCTACGTACCTTTCTGCTGACCCTGGCGGTGGTCGATGACCTGATCGCTATTGCGATCATTGCGATTTTTTACCCACACGGCTTAGAACCCCAGTATCTGGCGCTGGCTCTGATTCCACTGGGCTTGTTCACCTGGTTGGTGCAAAAGCGGGTGCGCAGCTGGTATTTACTGCTGCCGCTGGCCATTATCACCTGGGTCTTGATCCACGCCTCGGGTGTGCATGCCACGGTGGCCGGTGTGCTGCTCGCTTTCGCGGTTCCGGTGCTGCGCCGGGATCGTAATCCGGATAACGGTCCCGGCCTAGCGGAGCATTTTGAACATCGCTTCCGCCCGCTCTCCACCGGCGTCGCGGTGCCAATTTTTGCTTTCTTCTCGGCCGGAGTTGCCATTGGGGGCTGGTCCGGTCTGAGTTCCGCGCTGGGCGACTCGGTGACTATCGGCATCGTACTCGGCCTAGTACTCGGCAAGATGATAGGCATTTTCGCCGCCACCTTTATTGTCACCAAAACTACTCGGGCAAGCCTTGACGAAGGACTATCGTGGATTGATGTGCTTGGGCTGGCAATTTTGGCGGGCATCGGTTTCACTGTGTCGCTGCTGATCAGCGAACTCGCCTTCGGCGTCGAATCAGCTCACAACGATCATGCCAAGATCGCGATTTTGAGCGCCTCACTGATCGCTGCGCTGATCGCCACCGTGGTGCTCAGAATCCGAAACAGGCAGTACCGTCGAATCGCTGAGCTTGAGGCCCGAGACGATGACGGTGATGGCGTGCCCGATGTGTTCGCCAACAAGGACTAACAGGTATCAGCAGGTATCAACAAGTAAAGGATGCGATCACCACGGTGATGCTGTAGCCAATCGTTCTGCTGGCCACCGGGCTGACCCAGTTTGTACCCGAAATAATGGTGTCAACGTCCACATTGAGTCGGCCACTGCCCAGGCCTAAGCCACCGAGCAATGATCCTTGGAAGGTGTAACTGGTCGCGCTACCCAGTAGCACGGTGCCATTGATTAGCCCGCTGTAGCGGAGCCTAAACTGGGCACCGCTGGGTAAGGTGGCGGCGTTCCAGCTGACCTGCGCGGTAGAGGGTATCCCGCTCGCCGCGCAATTAGGCGGGTTGGGCGTCGGTTGTGGCAGGGTGGCGGAGCTGAAGGTGCCCGAGGCCGCAGCGGCGGTGTCCTGGAAGCTCGCCATGGTGTCCCTGACTCCCCCGGCGGCTAAGCCGGTGGCCAGTAAGGCACCAGCCACTAGTAAAGACAGCGCCCGACCGAGCCGTTGCCCGGCTGGTTTGTCGGCACTTTCATCGGCTTCGCTGCCCGGTGGACTATCCGAGGGCTCGATCAGAGTCGTTGGCTCAACCGGCTCCTCAGCCGCTTTCCGCCGAGTCGGGCGGAAAGCCAGGGTGAGCAGCACGCCCACTAGGAGACCGCCCAAGAAGATCACCCATGGGCTCTGCAGCCAAGCCACCAAGTAGCCAATACCGGGGACCGAGAACAACACCCTGTCCACTTTGCTGACCTGATAGCTCTGCAAATCGGGCTGCGGATTAGCGTCGCCCTTGAGGGTGAGCATCGCCTCGTTGGGGTTCAGTGATTGCACCGCGACAACCCGGTGGGTAACCCGCTCCCCGTCCGAGTTCTGCACGCTCACCACGTCCCCGCTGTGCACCTCATGCACCGGAACATTTTGGGCTATCGCCAGAGCTCCAGTATCAATTGCCGGAGCCATTGAACCGGAACGGAAAATAACCGGTGACAGACCAAAGAAGACCGCACCAATGGCGGCCAGCACACAGACCAAGCCGACCAGGGCGCCCAGAGTGAGACCTATTTCGCGGAGCCAGTGCTGCCAATTCTTCGCTGCTGGTTTCTGGGTCATCATGGCACCTGCGTCGCGGTAAAGGAGAGCGTCACGGTGCCATTTTGGCCTTGCAGCGCATTCGCTGTCGAGGCGTCGAGCCAGGCTAAGACGCAGAGTGGATCAGTGGCAGCAGCATTTAGCGTACGCGAGGCGGTGGCTGTGCCGCCGACCTTGCCGGAATACAGTGAACCAGCGGTGCCCTGTAGGGCGGCACTACAGCTCGAGGTGGCGTAAATCGCGATATTCAGACCGGTAGCTGCAGTCGCCAGGGTTCCCGAACCGCTCACCGCAATCTGGTAACCAAACGCCGTATTGCCGCTGTTCTTAGGAGTAAGAGCCTTTGCTATCGCGGTTCCATTGGGCACCATTCCGGTGCCGGTAAAGTCGCTGAACGCGAAATTAACTCCAATTCCAACAGCACCATCCGCCCCCGAGCTGGCCTGTCGTAAGGTCAGATCGAAAGTACCGGCGGTCAGCGTACCGGAGGTAGCCGTCGCTGAGTCTTGCCAGGCGGCGAGCGTACCGACCGCCCCTAGCCCCAGCACGGTGCCCAAGCAGAGGATCAGCCGTATCTTGAACCACCGCGAGCGCCCTTTGAACATGGTCATTGCAGTTCCCCCGGGATCATCGCTGCCCGATCTCGACGCCGCCGGGTGGCCAGCACCGCAAACCAACCGCCGACGAAGCAAGCGAAAGCTAGCAGCAGCGGCAACATGACTATCCCGGTGTTAGGTAGCTCAGGTTTCTGCGGCGGCACCGGGTGGTTGTCCCCAGCTGTACCGGCGAGAATTAATTGCAGATCAACCGGAACCGAACGCAGTTCGGTGTCATTCGCCGCAGCAACAGCCAAGCTGATCGTGAGGGTCAGTTTCTGGGTACCGCTCACCGGCAGATCGGCTAATAAATTGGCCGAGTTCGAAGCGGTTCGGCTGGCCGTCCAAACGGTGCCGTTGCTCGCGCTGACGCTCAGGCTGAGTAAATCGCGCTGAAACAGCTCGCCCAAGGTTGTCGAGCCGAGCTTCACTGAAAGCTGGGCAGCTGAAGGGCCTGAATTCCGTGCCCAGAACTCAGTTTTCAGTGAGCCTCCAGGCACCAACTTTTGTTGCGGATCGAAAAGTGGCGCGGCAATTGACTGTGCCCAGCGATTGCCGTCCTTGCTCAACTCAAGTTCGCCAGCGGCCTGCGCCGTGTTGGCGAACCCCAGCGTTAGAACGGCTACCATCACGAGCGCGAGCGAGAAGCGGCGGCGCATTGCAGTGAAAAATGTTGTCATTTTCGCACCCCTCGCCGCCTCTCCAAATAAGCGCTGACCAGCATAAACGCGGCATAACCAAGCAAACCCGCGACCGCTATCCAGAGCAGCCAAATATGTGCCTCACCGCTAATCGCGGTATTGAGATAACCGACCAGCGGCAGCGAGTACCAAAGCTTGCCTCGAATCTGCACTGGTCGAACGCTTTGCTCATCGGGGGCGTTATTGGCGTCGCCCTGAGTGATGAAGCGGAGCTGCCCATCGGTGCTCGCGGTCACTGCAATCACTCGGTGCGTCACCACAGCCGGTTCGCCGGATTTGATCTGATAAGTGACAATGTCGCCTATGGCCAGCTCAGCCGGGTCGATCGGTTTCACCACCGCCAAGGTGCCCGGCGGCAAGCCCGGTTCCATTGATCCGGTCAGCACCGTATAACTCTGGGCGCCACCGATTCGAGGGACCACAATAGTGGCAAGCACGGCAGCTAGTACCAATAATAAGAGCAACCAGGACAGGATCTGTCCGGCCCAATGCCACTGGCTTTTCTGCCTCCGCACTCGGCGGGCGGTCGGCTGGCTCTGCTGCACGACGCTCATCGGATTTGATCCGCTCGCCAGTTGAAGGTGAGCGCCAGCTGTCCGGCCGCAACCGTCACCGTGGCGCTGCTAGGCAAAGTAATCCGCAAACAGAGCACCATGCTGGTGCTGGGCAGTAAGTTCTGAACCGCGGAGAACGTGGCACTCGAGGAAACCGCGCCGTTGTAAAGCTGAGTGCCCGAGGCCGCTGCCCCATTGACCGGGCAAGCTGCGGTGTTTGCCACCGCGATAATGCTGATTTGCAGTGCACTCTGCAGCGCTACTGAAGCCGTGCCGACGGCATTACCGGTAATACCGGCCAGACCATAGGCGAACTTCGCTGTGCCAGCATTCCGAACGGTCAGCGGGGCCTGCGCGGAACCACCCGGCACCAAGGCGCTGGCGGTCAATGAGCTGAGCACCGTGTTTTTGACCTGGGTACTGGCATCACCATTGAGAATTATTAATGTACCGGTGCCCACCGTGCCGGCATTGATGGTCGCATTCGAGCGCCACAACGCGGCCGTACCGGCCCCACCCAAGAGGATGAAGGCCAGCACGACCGCTAAGGACGCGAAAATGAACCTCCGGCGCATGAACTAGGCACCCGCCTATGGACGGATCTGCTCCAGCTTGAGCGCCAGACCGTTCAGATTAGCCGTTTGATTCTCGATGGTTTCATCATCGGTGCCCGAAGCATTGGTTCCCTTAGCAAAGGCGACGGTGATACCGACGTTGAAGCTGTAGCTACCAGGTGCGGTGAAGGACAGCACGCCAGCATTATTTGTGATCCCGGCGGGCAGCCCGGAGGGTGCCACGGTGACCGTCACATAGGGTTGCCAGGCAGCCGGGATAGCCGCGGTAACAGTTGATTGATCAATGGTCAGCTGACCTTTGAGGTTCTGCCCATCAGCCAGAATTGTGACCCCTTGGGTGAACTGAATGGTGTCACCGGGGACGATTTTAAAGACCGCCGGGTCGATGGTCGGCGCACCGCTGACGTCCGAGGAAATGTCCTTCCAGGTGCCAGCCGCACCCAGAGTCAGCTTAAGCTGACCGGTCTGCACAGTGCCCGCATTGACTGTCTTGCTGTCCTGCCATAGTGCATAGGTTCCTGCGCCGCCGAGCAATAACAGCCCGGCGATGCCGGCAGAAATACCGGCTTTTGCTACTTTATTCATTTTCCTGTCCTCACCGTGTTCTGCTCAACGAAGCATCTCTTTGAAGATACCTCCACGCTGGAAAAGAAACTATGGGTTTGGGCAACTTTGTTTCAGAAATGAAATTCGTGACTGAAACGTCCGGTCCAAAATCAGGAAAACTCAATTTTAAGGTCGAATTTCACAGCTCTATACAAGGCTACATAAAGCCTTCAGTCAGCCAGTTACCCGATGCCTAGCTGGGTGAGCGAGCCGGCAGCTCACCCAGCTATCTGAACAGTACGACTAGCCGGTGACCAGGGCATCGGCCTGAACTAAGGCACGGTCAATAATGTCCAGGCCGCGGCGCAATTCTTCTTCGGAGATCACCAGCGGCGGCGCGACATGGACTCGGTTGAAGTGCGTGAACGGCCAGAGCCCTTCCGCCTTGCAGGCGGC
Organism: Psychromicrobium lacuslunae; assembly: GCF_000950575.1. Taxonomy (NCBI): domain Bacteria; kingdom Bacillati; phylum Actinomycetota; class Actinomycetes; order Micrococcales; family Micrococcaceae; genus Psychromicrobium; species Psychromicrobium lacuslunae. The sequence continues at coordinate 162,204 of NZ_CP011005.1, read as the reverse complement.
AGCCACCGCATTCATGGGCGCAGCTGCCTCACCCGAAGCGTTGAACGGCACCAGTGGTTCCCGGCTGCTCTGATCTTTGACCAATTCGACCGCCCAAAACAAACCCCGGCCACGGATCTCACCAACGCTGGGGTGCTCCCGCTGCCAGCGTTCCAGCTCCGGGCGCACCACTCGCTCACCAAGGTCACGCACCCGCTGCACAATCTGCTCATCCTCAAAAACGTGCATAGTCTCCACCCCGACCGCGCAAGCTAGCGGGTGCCCCGAATAGGTCAGGCCACCCGGATAGGCCCGGTTGGCGAAAGTCTCAGCTATTGCATCGGAGATCAACACCCCACCGAGCGGCACATAACCTGAGTTCACGCCCTTGGCGAAGGTGAGCAGGTCGGGCACGACGTCGAAAGCGTCGACCGCGAACCACTCGCCGATCCGGCCAAAACCGACCATCACTTCGTCGGCAATGTAGACCAAGTTGTAGCGGTCGCAGATTTCGCGTACACCTTTGAGGTAGCCAGGCGGCGGAATCAGCACCCCATTGGTCCCCACCACGGTCTCCAAAATAACGCCGGCGATGGTTCCCGGGCCTTCCAACTGGATCACCGATTCAAGGTGTTCCAGGGCGCGCTGCGTCTCTTCTGCTGCGGAGCTGGCGTGAAAGGCTGAGCGGTACGGGTAAGGGCCGAAGAAATGCACCACCGAAGCGTCGCCCGGGTCATTCGCCCAACGACGCGGCTCACCGGTCAGGCTCATCGCTGTGGTGGTACCACCGTGGTAGCTGCGATAGGCGGCCAGAATTTTCCGCCGACCGGTGTGGTGGCGGGCCATTCGCACCGCGTGTTCATTAGCATCGGCACCACCATTGGTGAAGAAGACCTTGTTCAGGCTCCCCGGTGCTCGCTCGGCGAGCAAACGGGCCAATTCACCGCGCACGTCGTTAGCGAAGGCGGGTTGAATAGTTGCCAGCCGGTCTGCCTGCCGCTTAATTGCCTCAACCAGCCGCGGGTGCTGGTGTCCGAGGTTCAGGTTGACCAGCTGAGAGGAGAAATCAAGGTACTTCTTGCCCGAATAATCCCAGAAGGTCGAACCGGCACCACCGGCTACCGGCAACGGATCAATGAGCGCTTGCGCCGACCAGGAATGGAAGACATGATTCCGGTCGTCGGAACGAACTTGCGCCTCCGCGCTCTGCACCGCCTGCTGGGATGTGGTTTCAATGCTCATGCTGCGATCCTCTCAATGATTGCTGGGAAATCCCAGGTCCACGCTGGACGAGGCCGGGTCTGGCCAGCGGGTGGTCACCACCTTGCTTCGAGTGTAGAAGTGAATGCTCTCCGGGCCATAAATATGTGAATCGCCGAAAAGCGAATCTTTCCAGCCACCGAAGGAGAAACTACCGATCGGCACCGGGATTGGCACGTTCACGCCTACCATGCCGGCTTCGATCTCAAACTCGAACTGCCGGGCGGCGCCGCCATCCCGGGTGAAAATAGCTACCCCGTTACCGTATTGATTGCGATTGACCAGGGCAACCGCTTCTTCAAAGCTATCAACCCGCACAATCGAGAGCACCGGACCGAAGATTTCGTCCTGATAGGCCTTCATTTCGGTGTTGACATGATCCAGCAAGCTGACGCCGAGGAAGAAACCTGGCTGCGCGGCAACCGCATCCTGGCTGCCATCCACCACCACGGTGGCGCCCTCCGCGGGGGCGTTATGGACATAACTTGCCACCTTGTCTCGGTGTTCAGCGGTGATTAGCGGGCCCATCTCGGAGCTAGCATCGGTGCCATCGCCAATGCTGAGCTTGGCGATCCGCGACTGAATGGCCTCGCTCAGCGCATCCGCCACGCCGCCAACGGCCACCAGCACGCTAACCGCCATACAACGTTCCCCCGCTGAGCCGTAAGCAGCCGAGACCGCGGCGTCGGCGGCGGCATCCAGATCGGCGTCAGGCAGCACCACCATATGGTTCTTCGCGCCGCCTAGCGCCTGCACTCGCTTTCCTGCCGCACTGGCGCGTTGATAAATGGACCTGGCGATGGGCGTGGATCCAACGAAGCTCACCGCTCGGACGGTCGGACTCTCCAGGATCGTATCAACTGCTTCCTTATCACCGTTCACCACATTGAGCACCCCAGCCGGCAGCCCCGCCTGGCTGAAGAGTTCGGCAATCAGCAACGCTGCCGAGGGGTCCTTTTCACTCGGTTTAAGCACCACCGTATTGCCGCAGGCAATCGCATTGCAGACCATCCACAACGGCACCATCACCGGGAAGTTGAAGGGAGTGATGCAGCCGACCACGCCGACCGGTTGCTTCACCGAGTGCACGTCGACGCCGGTTGCTACCTGTTCGCTGTAGTCACCCTTGAGGTGCTGGATCAGCCCAGCAGCGAACTCAATGTTCTCCAAACCACGCGAAATCTCACCACCAGCGTCGGAGAGCACCTTGCCATGTTCGGAGGTGACCAGCGCGGCCAGTTCTTGCTGATGCTGGGCGACCAGGTGCCGCAGTTTGAAGAAGACATCAGCGCGCTTGGTCAAGGAGGTGGCACGCCAGCCGGGAAATGCTCGAGCAGCCGCCTCAATGGCCAGACTCACCTGAGCCGAGGAGGCGAAGGCTAGTTCGTGCTGCTGTTCACCGGTGGCCGGGTTATAAACCGCACCGAACCGTTGAGTCGATTCGGTGTCCGCTGCTACCAGCGATCCATCGATATAGTGCCCAATTTTTGCCATCTCGCCGCCTTCGTTGAAATTTTGCCTACCGCCAGGGAAATTGCTTGAACCAGTACGTTTTGTATGATTCACTCGATTTCAATTATGGCAAGGTAAAAGTACTGGCCACTCAGGCAAGTTGTTAGAACTTCCCCCAAAACAGAACAGATTGTATGACTGCATTCTCAGAGCTTTCAGCGGCTTCAGCGGCTACACCAGAATCTCTGGCGCAAAGCCCGGCGCTACCAACTGTGCGCGAGGTACTGGCTTTCAGCGAATTTCAGCGTGGTGAGCCCGAGGTACTTGCCGCCCGCCAGACACTCGACAATCCGGTGCGCTGGGTGCATATTCTTGAAACCTCCGAAATACACTCGCTCTTGCGTGGCCAAGAACTGGTGCTCAGCACCGGTGCAGCTTGGCCGACCCGGCCGGACGCCTTGCGCTCGCTGGCCGCCGCCCTGGCCGAAGCCAAGGTCTCAGGTTTGGTGCTAGAACTCAGCGAACGGCTGCCGCACGCGCCGCGGGTGCTAGTGGAAGCCTGCCATCAATTCAAAATACCGCTTGTGGTGTTGCATCGGCAGATTCAATTCGTTGTCGTCACTGAGCACGTGCACAGCATGATCACCGCTCAGCAGATGGCGGTCTTACAGGCTCGGGAGGCAGTCAACCAACGCTTTGCCGAGATGATCTCCCGCGGCGTTTCCAGCACCGCGATCTTGCAGCAGTGCTATCAGCTCCTGGGTTCGCCCGTGGTCTTAGTAGATATCGCGGAACGGGTGACTGGCGTGCAATGCGCAGACGGTGAGACGGAGTCAGTAGTGCGCGAACTATTGAGCAATTCAGCGCTGTGGGCTAATTCGGCGATTACCGCGCACGGTCAGCACTGGGGCAGCCTGAGGTCTCGATTATCGTCTCCGCAGGCCTCCTCGCCGTCATTGAATTCTAGCCAGCCGCTCAATCCCAGCAGCGCTGGAGTTGAATACATCCTCAGCCAAGCAGCCCTCACCCTGGCCGTTGATCGGCTAGCGGCTGGCAGCACCAACCCCTGGCGAACCGCCCGCGACGCCCAGCTCATTGGCGCGCTCAACAACCATGACTTTGCCTCCGCGGACGAGTTCAACCAGCTTGCCGAAACGCTCGGCTTCCCAATCCGCAACCAGAACTGCGTTGGGATCGTCGCGGAAATACCTCTACAACCCGCCACCACCGGAGTAATTCCAACCGCCGACACACTAGCCGAGGCCGTCGAAGCGAACGGGCTGAAGGCGCTGGTAGCCGTCGATTCCGGAAACCTCAAACTGACTCGGTTGATTCTGATCCTGCAAGACAGCAATCAGCTTGACACTCTGATCTCCTCAATCCATGCGCATTGGCCAAAGGCAAAAATCGCGGTCGGACGGTCAGCCAACGACGCCGACCAGCTCAGTGGATCGGTCCGCGAGGCGATCAGCTTGCTCAACTTGCCGGTAATGGAATCGAACAGCCAAGCACCAGCACCGATCCGCTATGCCGAGACACACCAGCTCAGGCTGTTGATCGGCGGACTGCGCCATCAACACAGTCTGCAGGCTTTTGTCGAGCTGACGCTCGGCAAAATACTGAGCTGGGACGCCCAGCACTCAGGCGATCTCCTAGAAGTGTTACGCGCTTATCTGAGGCACCCCGCCAACCGCACCGAAGCCGCCGCTGGCAGCCATCTGTCGCGTTCGGTGTTCTATCAGCGGCTGGCCCTAATAGAAGAAATCCTCGCCGTGGATCTGAGTTCAGGAGAGGTGATCTCCACGCTTTACTCCGCAGTGCTCGCCTACGACGCGCTCCGCTAGAGCTGTCGCAGTGCGTCCTCGGCAGCCACCCAGGACAACATGGCGCATTTCACTCTTGCCGCGTAACGCGCTACGCCGCCAAAAGCTGCCGCCTCACCGAGCACTTCCTCATCCGGCACGAGTTGTCCACGCGAACGCATCACGGCGCGAAACTCCTCAATCAGCTCCATTGCTTCGGAGCGGTCGAGGCCATCGAACAGATCGCTGAGCACCGAAGCCGAAGCCATTGAGATGGCGCAACCAGCACCGTCCCAGCGCACACTTTTGATCTTTTCACCGTCCACTTCAATCCGCAGGGTTATTTCATCCCCGCAGACCGGATTGAGTTGATGCGAGGAGGCAGTGGGCAGCCCCGGGGCTGCCGGGTGCCCTTCCAACGGCGAACCGTGCCGAGCCTTGGAATGCTCCAGGATGATGCTCTGATAAAGCGAATCCAACCCGCTCATTGAGCCGCCCCAAAGTAGCCGCGTACCTCAGCGACAGCAGCCAGAAAGGCTTCCACATCGGCAAGGCTGGTGTATAAATAACTACTCGCCCTGGTACTCGCGGTCAGACCGAGTCTGCGGTGTAGCGGCTGCGCGCAATGGTGTCCGACCCGGACCGCAATGCCACGATCATCGAGGAACTGGCCGACGTCATGAGCATGCACGCCAGCCACATCGAAAGCCGCCAAGCCGAGCCGCTCGGTGCCAACGCCGGGACCGAGCACTCGAACCCCCGGTATCTCTGACAGTCCGGTGACCAATAACTGCCCGAGTTCAGCCTCCCAAGCAGCGATTCTGTGCATCCCGGTTTCACTGAGGTAATTGGCCGCAGCAGCCCAGGCAATTGCCTGTGAAATCCGCTGAGTGCCCGCCTCAAAGCGCTGCGGAGCCGGTAGGTAGCCAGCGCTCTGCATGGTCACCGAAGTGATCATCGAACCGCCGGTCAGGAATGGCGGCATCGCATCGAGCAACTCTGCTTTGCCATAGAGTGCGCCGACACCGGTTGGCGCCAGCATCTTATGGCCGGAGAACACCGCGAAGTCAATGCCGAGACTGACAACATCGACGGGTAGGTGCGGTACTGACTGGCAGGCATCAAGAACCACCAAGGCGCCGACGCTATGCGCCATTTCGGTGAGCGAGCGCACCGGGTTAATAGTGCCCAGCACATTAGAAGCATGGCTAAAAGCGAACACTTTGGTGCGTTCGGTCAACAGGGCGGGCAGATCGGTTAGCTCGAGCTCGCCCTGATCGGTGATCGGCACGAACTTCAGCTCAGCACCGGTGCGTCGCGCCAATTCCTGCCAAGGAATCAGATTCGCGTGGTGTTCCATCTCGGTGACCAGAATTTCGTCCCCGGGGGCCAGCGCAAAGCGCCGGGCTTCCGCTGAGACCTGGCCGATGCTGGCGTTCGAAAATGAGTAGGCCAACAGATTGATTGCCTCGGTGGCGTTAGAGGTCCAGACCAGCTCGTTTTCCTGCGCCCCGATGAATTGAGCCAATACCGCCCGTGAGGTTTCATAAGACTCAGTGGCTTCGACGGCCAACCAATGGGCACCTCGGTGTACCGCCGCATTACGCTGTTCATAAAATTCTTGCTCGGCTTCCAGCACGCTCAGCGGGTTTTGCGAGGTTGCACCAGAGTCCAAATAGACCAGGGGGTGTCCATTGACTTCTTGATGCAGAATCGGGAAATCATTGCGAATCCGTTGAACTTCAATATCGGTCAAAGCAGGCTGAGTCACTTCTCAATTGTCCCACGCTTCGGCTCGCTCCCCCAGCTGAGGTTTCTTAGCAGGTCGGTACCAGTACCGCCAAGGTCGGCGGCGCAGAGCAAGCCCGCTAGGTTTGGCAGCTCAGCATGCGCTGACCCAATAGTCCAGTTAATGACACTTTGGTTGAGGCCACCAAGAGCTCGGTATCACTATCGGCCAGCGCGCTACGTAGCGTAGCGGCCTGTTGAGCGGCCTCCGCTCCGGCCAGAATCAATGTCACCGCGCCGGTCGCCCGAGCTATTTCGACAATTTTCTCGGAGCTTCCCAGCACGGGAATGCGGCCGAGCCGTTGCGGGCGGCCAGTGAGATACCGTTCAGGTATCACCGCGGCAACCAGGTACTGATTGGCGAAGGATCGACTGCTGCCCTGGCGCAGCACGGCCCTAATCTCCTCGGGCTCGCCCAGCAGCAGCACGGTACCGGTCTGCTGGCCCGGCTTTGTCAGAGCAGCGGATTGCCGACGCCGCCACCGGGCCCAGCCAAGCAAGCCCAGCGTTGACCCTAGCAACAGCCACGCCAACCAGCTCACCGCTCGCCGCCGCCCTACGTCCGCAAAAAACACCACCATGCCCCCAGATGTCAGCAATGTTTCGCTGTTGCCACCTAAACCTCGGCGACCTTAGATTCGCAGCGGGACAGATCCATGCCGCAGGAATCTATGATTCAGCGATTTCAGTTCTCGTACCCGAGTTAATCAGGATGCGGGAATTAAATCTACTCGAGTAGTAGTGAAAAGATGTGGGAACGCTTAAAAAGGCCATTAAATTTGTAAACTTATCGCCAACCAGCGAGGCGTAGAAATTCTGAGAAAAAGATCACTTAGGTGCGTGAAACCGTTGCTGCGCGCTCAGCAGATCTGAAGTGATTAACATCTCAACTGCATCGGCGGCATCGTGAATCAGAAAGGGGAGTTCTTTTTTCTCCACCGCCGAGAACTCTTTGAGTACATGGCTAGCCGCATCTCCGTGGCTGCCGGGCGGTCGCCCCACTCCGACTCGCACTCGGAGATAATTCTTACTGGTCATTGTCCGGCTGATGTCCCGCAGGCCATTGTGGCCGCCTTCGCCACCACCAATTTTCAGCTTGATCTGATCAAACGGAATGTCTATTTCATCGTGTACCACGATTAGGTTTTCCAGCCCGAGATCGAAGAATTTTGCCAGTGCCGCGGTCGGTCCGCCGCTGAGGTTCATAAAGGTTTGCGGCTTCGCCAATACTATTTTCGGTCCGCCCATGCCGAGCCGCCCCTCGGCGACCAGGGCGCGAGACTTATGGCTTCGGAAACTGGCGTGCAGCCGCTCGGCGAGTTCCTCGACCACCATGAAACCGATATTGTGCCGAGTACGACTGTAGTCGGGCCCGGGATTCCCGAGCCCGACTACCAGCCAGGTATTGCTCATCGCAGCAGATTACTCAGCGGCGGGCGCTTCTTCAGCAGACTCTTCGCTGCCAGCCTCGGCTTCAGCTTCAGCGTCCTCGCCCAGATCCTGCGCCACCGGCTCGGAGACGTTGACGATCAGGGTCTCAGCATCGGTCAGCAGGGCTACGCCCTTCGGCAGCACCAGATCGGAAGCGTGCACGTGCTCGCCCGGACCACGACCTTCGATGCTCACCTCGAGGGCGGAAGGCAGGTGGGTAGCTTCTGCCTCGACGCTCACCGAGGTGGCCTCCTGGTTGGCGACGGCACCCGGAGCAACTTCACCGGTCAGGGTGACCGGAATGTCAACGGTAACCTTTTCGCCGCGACGAACGGTCAGCAGGTCGATGTGCTCGATGATCTGCAGCACCGGGTCACGCTGAATGTCCTTGACCAGTGCGAGGTGCTCTTCACCCTGAATGTCGAGGGTGAGCAGGGCGTTGGCGTTACGGGCAGCACGGGTGGTCTCGCGCTCCGGCAGGGCGATGTGCAGCGGCTCAGCACCGTGACCGTAAATAACGGCGGGGATCTGGTGAGCGCGACGGGCCCGACGGGCAGCGCCCTTGCCGAATTCGGTGCGCAGCTGTGCTGCAAGCTTATTTTCAGCCATGAGGAACTCCTTCTAAATAATTAAAGCAAGGACGACGGGGCCGACCCCTGGAGAAGGAGTGCAAACCAATGTCGATCACGGAAAACTCATTCTCGAGTTTTCCCTCGCCAAGGTACCCATAAAGTTTAGCAGCTTCGACGTCGTGCTCCCACATCCGTAGCCCTTCCCCAACACCACGGTCCCACCGTGAGTTCGTTGTTTTGTCTCGGATTCGCTAGTAATTACTAGCGAATCCGAGACTTTACCGCGAACTCGCGCAGGACGGGAGCTTAGGCTTGGCCGTCGAAGAGTGAGGTCACCGAGCCGTCTTCGAAGACTTCACGGATAGCGCGGGCAATCAGCGGCGCGATCGAGAGCACTGTCAACGATTCGAATCGCTTCTCGGCGGGAATCGGCAGCGTATCGGTCACCACAACTTCCTTGGCGCCACAATCCGCCAGCCGCTGCGCAGCAGGATCGGAGAACACCGCGTGAGTGGCGGCAATAATGACATCCCGAGCGCCAGCGTCCTTGAGCACCTGCACGGCGCCGGCAATGGTGCCACCGGTATCAATCATGTCGTCGATCAGCACACAGGTGCGGCCCTCGATCTGACCAACCACCTGCTTAGAGACGGCCTGGTTCGGCACGGTCAGATCGCGGCTCTTATGCACAAAAGCCAAGGGGGCGCCACCCAAGCGATCGGCCCACTGCTCGGCTACCCGGACTCGGCCGGTGTCCGGCGAGACCACAGTGATTTCCTCCACGTTGACCTTGGTGCGCAGATAGTCGGCGAGCAATGGGGTAGCCATCAAATGATCCACCGGGCCGTCGAAGAAACCTTGGATCTGCGCGGTGTGCAAGTCAACGCTCATCAGCCGGTCGGCGCCTGCGGTCTTGTATAGATCAGCGACCAGACGAGCCGAAATCGGCTCCCGGCCGCGGCCCTTCTTATCCTGTCGTGCATAGGGGTAAAAAGGTGAAACCACGGTGATCCGCTTGGCCGAGGCACGCTTCAAGGAGTCGATCAGAATGAGCTGCTCCATCAGCCAGTTGTTCAACGGGGCGGGGTGCGCCTGCAGCACGAAGACATCGGCACCACGCACGCTCTGTGCGGCTCGTACGTAGATCTCGCCATTTGCGAAGTCGTAGGCATCGATGGGCAACAGGTCCGTTTCCAGCTCAACGGCGATCTGTCGAGCCAGTTCGGGGTGCGCTCGACCCGAGGCCAATAGCAACTTCTTTTCGCCGTGCGCGGTAATTTCATTCATGGCTACTTGCCTTCCCCTGCTGGAGCGTCGATCGGTAATGCGGATGAGGCCTCAAGGCCTTGCAGCGCTGACTGCGCCAACTCGGCGGAGCGCGAGCCCGGACGGTGGTTTATCACCCATTCCTCGGCATTTCGCTGCGCAGCAATACTGAGCGCCAGGGCTCCGGGTGGCACCGACTTCCTTAGCACCGCACCGGCGCCACTGTAGGCGCCGTCGCCCACCTCCACCGGGGCGACAAACACGGTGTTCGAACCGGTGCGGACACCCGAACCAATCACGGTGCGGTGCTTCTTTTCGCCGTCGTAGTTAGCGGTGATGTTTCCGCAACCGATATTGGTGTCTTCACCGATTTCGGCATCACCGGCATAGCCGAGGTGGGACAGTTTGGAACGCGCCCCAATCCGAACATTCTTGGTCTCGTAGAAGGCTCCGATCTTGCCTTCCTCCCCGAGTACGGTGCCAGGCCGCAAGTAGCTGAACGGGCCGACCGAGGCACCGGCCGAGATAATCGCCCCGGAACCATGACAGCGGGTCACTGTCGCCCCCTCGCCGATCTGCACATCCCGCAAGGTACAGTCCGGGCCCACCACAGCGTCACGATCCACCGTGGTGTTACCGTGCAATTGGCTGCCGGGAAGCAAGGTAACGTCCTCGGCCAGCTTGACCTGGACATCCACCCAGGTGCTGGCGGGATCGATCACGGTAACACCGGCTCGCATCCAATACTCGAGCACCCGACGGTTCAGCTCTGCCCCTAAGGCGGCCAGCTGAACCCGGTCATTAGCACCCTCGACTTGCCAAGGATCATCGGTGACAACCGCGGCAACCTGCCCACCGTCGGCGGCGACGATACCCAGTACATCGGTGAGATACATTTCGCCCTGCGCATTATCCGTGCTGATTCGCGCCAATGCGGAGGCCAGCACCTGGGCGTCAAAAGCACAGATTCCGGAGTTGATTTCGGTAATCAGCAGTTCCGCTTCGGAGGCGTCCTTATCCTCGCGAATGCCGGTTACTGTGCCATCCCTGGATCGCAGGATCCGGCCGTAGCCGCTGGGGTCCTGCACCAAGGCGGTGAGTACCGTAATCGCGTTGCCCTGCTGCTGATGTGCGCGCACCAACTGCTGCAGTAGCTCGGAGCTGAGCAGCGGCACATCACCATAGCTGACCAGCACAGTCCCTTCGAGCTGGCTGGCTGACTGCTCGGCCAGCGCTTGCAGTGCTAGTTGCGCTGCTCGCCCAGTTCCCGGCACCTCGTCTTGATCGACGATCAGCGCTTCGGGGTCCAGTTGATTGATCTTCGCGGCCACCAGATCCCGCTCATGACGCACCACAGCGGCTAAGCGGTGTGGCTTGAGTGAACGCACAGCAACTAGGGCGTGTTCAATCATCGAGCGACCACCAAGCTCATGCAAGATCTTAGGGGTACGAGATTTCATTCGGGTGCCGGCACCGGCGGCGAGGACAATAACGGAGAGCTCAGCGCCCTCAGCGGTTTCGGACGGCACGGAATTCAACCTGGCTCCTGTAGTTCGCTTGGGTGGCTAGCCTGCGCTGGTACCCGCCGTTGGTAGCACGGCGAATACCGATGGTAATCAGTTTACCTAGAGCAACCGATCCCCACCCGCACACTCCTACCGACGCTGAGCGCCGGAGTTCCGCCCATAGGATTCGAACCTATACTCCACAGCTCCAAAGGCTGGGGTGCTGCCGTTACACCAGAGCGGACCGTGCACTTTTAGGCACGAACATCTAGTCTGCCATGACTAGCACCCGCGGCGCGAGTCGAGCCCGGCCGGAGAGGGCTCAGCCAAGGATTTCAGCGGCCTCAAGCCACTCCAATTCGAGGGCTTCTTTTTCGGCTTGCAAAGTTTGCAGGCTGGCATTCTGCTCGTTCAGTACATCGAATTCGCCGTTCGCTGATGCTGTCTCCATCTGCTGGTGAATTTTCTCTTCCTGCTGGGCGATCTTAGCCAATTGGCGTTCCACTCGGTTGGCGTCCTTACGAGCCTGACGTAGCTCAGCTTCGGATCGTCCGGAGATAGCCTCAGCCGCAGTAGCTTGGGTGGCCGTTGCCAACCCAACGGCCTCGGCACCCTGGGCCTGCTCAGCTTGCTGCCGCAATGTCAGGTATTGCTCCACACCGCCCGGCAGATCACGTAACTTAGCGTCGCCCAGCAGGGCCATTTGGTGATCTGTCACCCGTTCCAGCAAGTACCTATCGTGGGAGACCACCACCAAAGTGCCCGGCCAGCCATCGAGCAGATCCTCTACCGCTGCCAAGGTATCGGTGTCCAAATCATTTGTCGGCTCGTCCAGCATCAGCACATTGGGCTCGCCAACCAGCAGTCGCAACAGTTGTAGTCGCCGTCGTTCGCCGCCTGAGAGCTCACGCACCGGGGTCCACTGCTTGTCTTTGCTGAAGCCGAGCTGTTCCACCAATTGTCCCGCGGTGAGTTCCCGACCGGCAATGCTGACCACCCGTTTCTCGGCCTCGATAACCTCGAGCACGCGCAGCTCCGAAACATCATCCAGTTCGGTAACTTCCTGGCTGAGCACGGCTGTTTGCACGGTTTTGCCGCGTTTGAGCCGACCACTCGTCGGCGTGACTTGACCGTTCAGCAACCTCAAGAGCGTTGTCTTACCGGCCCCGTTGACACCGACAATTCCGAGCCGCTCCCCTGGTGCCAACCGGAGAGTGATATTTCTCAGTAATTCCTTATCGCCCAGCGTCAGGCTGACGTTTTCTAAGTCCAAGACGTCTTTGCCAAGCCGAGCGGTGGCCATTTTGTTCAGCGCCACACTGTCCCGGGCGACCGGCACATCGGCGATCAGCTGATTAGCCGCCTCAATTCTGAACTTCGGCTTAGCGGTCCGCGCCGGCGCTCCGCGACGCAGCCAGGCGAGTTCCTTTTTGACCAGCTGGACCCGCTTGTTCTCCACCACAGCGGCCATCCGGTCTCGTTCCGCCCTAGCCAGCACATATGCCGCGTAGCCGCCATCGAAGGCGTCAACGGTGGCATCATGGACTTCCCAGGTGCGGTTGCAGACTTCGTCCAAAAACCAGCGATCATGGGTGACCACCAGGAAGGCACCTTCATTGGCACGCCAGCGGTTTTTCAAGTGTTCGGCTAGCCAGGCGACGCCTTCTACGTCGAGGTGGTTGGTCGGCTCGTCGAGCATGATCACATCGTGGTCACCAATCAACAGCTTAGCCAGCGCCACCCGACGTTTTTGGCCGCCGGAGAGCGAAGAAACTCGAGCCTGCCAATCGACCTCGGCGATCAAACCACTCATCACCTCGCGGATCTTCGGATTGGCCGCCCACTCATGCTGGGCATCGTTCTGGTGCGCCCGCTCGCCGACAATCGCCGCACCCACTGTTGACTCGCCGTCCAACACATCGGACTGGTCCAGGTAACCGATATCCAGGCCACGGCGGGCCGCCACTCGCCCAGAATCCGGTTCCTGCTTGGCAGCCAAAAGCCGCATCAGGGTTGACTTCCCGTCTCCATTGCGGCCGACCATGCCAATCCGATCACCATCTTCCAGGCCGAGAGTAACGCCATCGAGCACGGTGCGGCTGGCAAATTGAACGGTGAGGCCTTCGCCTCCTAGTAAATGCGCCAAATCATCCTGTCTAAATAAAACTCAAGTAAAACTACTGAGTAGAAATTGTGACTTCTCATGAACCCTAATGAATAAGGTCCGAGACAATTTTCGCACCATGGACCGGCGAGTGCACAGCCAAGGCATGCTGTCCCGCCTCAGCCAGGCGATCGACCAGTTCAAGGGCATGGCTTTCCGAGGAGGCCAACATCGCCACGGTCGGCCCGGAGCCGGAGACAATCGTCGACAGGGCACCGTATTCGCTGCCCTGCTCCAAGACGTCCACCAGTTGTGGGGCCAGCCTGGTTGCCGCAGGCTGCAGATCGTTATGCAGGGTGTCGGCAAGCGCCTCAGCGTCCCCGGCACGCAAAGCCCGCAACACCGCCGGGTCAATTTGCTCGGGTTCTGCTGGTTCAAAACCACTCGCAATCCGGATCCGGTCCAGAGCGGCAAAAACCGTCGGTGTGGAGAGGCCGAAATCCGGCAGGACCAGCGTCCAATGTAGCGGGTTCGGCGCCAATGCGGGAGTGAGCTGATCGCCGACTCCCAAGCCAATCGCCGCCCCGCCGAGCAGCGAAAAAGGCACATCGGCACCCAGCTCGGCAGCCAGATGCGCAAGTTCCTCTCGCGACAGCCCGGCGTTCCAGAGCGCATCACAAGCCAGCAGGGTGGCTGCTGCATCGGCCGAGCCGCCCCCCATGCCCCCGGCTATCGGTACTCGTTTGGTGATCTCTAGGTGCACTCCACTGGGTTGCTCGCTGAGTTCAGCCATTAGCCGGGCCGCCCGAACCGCTAGATTGCTCTCGTCGAGTGGCATCTCCTGGGCGAGTGATCCCTTACGCAGGGACACCGTGATCTCACCGTCGTTGGTGGTGCTCGCGGCCACCTCTTCGTATAAGGACACCGCCAGGTAGACGCTGGCCACCGAGTGATAGCCATCCGGGCGCAGCGGCCCTACCGAAAAGGAAACATTAATTTTTCCCGGAGCTTTTACTCTGACTGTCCGGGAACGGGCTGAGCCAGCCTCAGGGGTGGCGCGTGAAGGCGTCATCTCCCTAACCTATCAACGGCCGGGTAATAAATCTGTTTCGCGACTCAGCGCCAATCGTTCAGCCTTGCTTGTGGCCTATTCAGAACTTTTCTTGGTTTCAAAGCTCTTCTTGGCGGCTGCGATACTGGCAAAAGCCGCCACATCGAGCACCTCTCCGCGAGCCACCGGGTCAACCCCGGCGGCCAGGATGATCTGCTCAGCCACCGCTCCGCTGCCCGCCCAGTCGGCCAGGGCAGCCCGCAAAGTCTTGCGGCGTTGCGCAAAGGCGGCATCAATCACCGCGAAGACTTGCTCCCTGCTGGCTGTTGTTTGCGGAGGTTCGCGACGCACGAATTCCACCAAACCGGAAGAGATTTTCGGCGCCGGCCAGAACACGTTCATGCCGATCACCCCGGCCTTGCGTACCGCGGCGTACCAGGCGGCCTTTACCGAGGGTACCCCGTAGATCTTATTGCCGGGGGTCGCGGCCAGACGATCGGCCACCTCATCCTGCACCATCACCAGACCATGCTTGAGCGAGGGGAAGTGTTCCAGTAAATGCAGCACCACGGGTACCGCGACGTTATACGGCAAGTTCGCTACCAAGGCGGTGGGTTTAAGCGGCAGCTCCGTCACCTTGAGCGCATCGGCAGCGACCACGTGTAATGAGTCGGCACGCTCTGGCCGGAATTCCTTGATCGTCTGCGGCAGCCGTTCGGCGAGTTTAGTATCGATTTCAATTGCCACCACTTGCGCAGCGGCGTCCAGCAGGCCAAGTGTCAGCGAGCCCAGGCCCGGCCCGACCTCCAGGACCGTCTCGGTCTCCTGCAGCTCGGCGACTCCGACAATTCGGCGAATCGTATTGCCGTCAATGACAAAGTTCTGGCCGAGTGTTTTGGTTGGACGCACGTCTAACTCTGCGGCTAATCGGCGTATCTCGGTAGCACCTAATAACGGCAGAGCAGAGTTTGACGGCGGCAGATTCACCTGAGCAGTCTATCCGGCGGCCGCACAGAACACCGCAGCGCTCGCAGTGGACTCTCCCGCTCCCCGGGCAGCTAGCGGCGACCAGCTGGATAGTGCCAAGCTCAGAACTGGCGGTGCCAAAGGGTTAAAACACCTTGGCACCGGACTCTCGAAAGAAACCGGTGCCAAGGCCAGGAAAACAGTCAGGGACTAGCCTGCGGCGCCTGCACAGCCCCAGGGAGCCAGCCCAGCCTTCGCATAGTAGGTGTTTGCCACCGCGATTTGTTGCGCGCGGCTGGCCAAATCGGCACGCGGCGCGTAAGCACCGCCACCATTGGCAAGCCATGAACCGGCATCGAACTGCAGACCGCCGTAATAACCGTTGCCGGTGTTGATTGACCAGTTACCGCCGGACTCGCACTGCGCGATCCGATCCCACATTGCGTCGTTAGCGGTGGGCGGCGCGGCGGCGCCGGTGTTACCGGACTTCGCCTCGGCAGTCTTAGTTTCTTCCTTCGGGCGATCCTTCGCTCCGACGGTGACCTTCTGAGTTACCGGTTTCAGTGTGACGCTCTGCCCGTTCAGTGTCCGCTTCACCTCGCGGCCGTCGATGGTGGTGACGCTGTAAGTTTTGGTGAGAGTGCCAACCACACCCTGCTGGGTGACCTTCTTCTCGTCTTTGAACGCCTTCGGATCAACCGTCTGCTCAGTTTGGAACGGCACATCCTCAGTGCTGGTGGCCACGCCGTCGGACTTCAACCGGGAGACCTTGATCACCATATCGGCAACCACCGGCGCAGCCGCGGGAACTGACACCAAGTCCTTAGCGCCGAGAGTGATCTTGGCCGATTTGAGCACTTCACCAACGGTAGCCACTGCGGTAACCTGCGCGGTCCGTTTGCCGTCGGCGAGGACCAAAACCTTTTTCGGCGTGGTGATTTTAAGTTGAACACCGTCGGTGTTGAGCGGGGCGTCCTGAGAAACATCGACCACCGCATTGGAGGCAACACCGAGTTGGCTGATCAGTCCGGCGACATTGCCGGCATGGGTCTGCACAGTGGTCTGCGCACCGTCCAAGGTCACCTTCACATCTTTAGCGGTGTTCACCGTGATGTTGGTGCCGTTGGCGACCGCCGAATCAAGACCGGGCGACACCTGGTCCTCCGAGGAGGTCTTCACATTGGCGCGCTGCAGCACATCTTTGACCGAACCGCCAAAGGTTTGCACCGAGCTTTGTACGCCGTCAACGGTCAGACTGACGGTCTTATTAGCGGTTACAAAACCGACCAGACCGAGCACTAGGGCCACTAAAACAAGCGATTGCCCGCCAATTTTTAGCCAACTCAGTTTGCCGTTGGTGGTGAAGATATTGCTCACAGGTGCTCTTAACTACTCAAGTGTCCGGGCACGGGAACAAGCACGGCATCTTTGCGGGTCTCAGTTGAACTTGATCAAGTTCAGCTTTACCGCAGCAACGCACGCGCCGCCTACACCTGAAAAAGGCCGCGAAAAACTAGGGCAGCAGTACTTATAACCCCTCGCAGCACGCTCGACGCGAGTCGAAAACGTAAAGGAACTTCAAGTGCGACGTTGTCCGTAGGTCTTCCCCGACCCCGGCTATCGCACTCTACTGTAACCGAACTGTTACCTATCTTCCAAGAAAAATCACAAAACGGTGTGATCTATAACACTTTTTGGTTCGACGACGGTGCGATTCAGGCCCAAGAACCGTAAACAGCCTCAGTGTTTTCGCGTAGCCTCAGACAGAGCCCAGCAAGGTCAGCGGAGAGCACTTCACTCATTGCACGAACCGTATAAGGCACCAAGTAGCTGGCGTTGGGCTGGCCTCGGAAAGGGTGCGGGGTCAAAAATGGGGCGTCCGTCTCCACCAGCAGTAATGATCTCTCCGCAACACGCAAGGCCGCTCGCAATGGTTCGGCGTTTTTAAAGGTCACCGTGCCAGCGAAGGACATATACCAGCCATGCTCGTTGCAGATTCTGGCCAGCTCAGCGTCACCGGAAAAACAGTGGAACACCACTTTCTCCGGAGCGCCTTCTTCAAGCAGGATCCGCACCACATCATGATGGGCATCACGATCATGAATCTGCAGAGCCAGGCCGAGCCGTTTCGCCAGCTCGATATGGCGTCGGAAGGAGTAGTGCTGATGGGCCTGACCAGTGATATCGGTTCGAAAATAATCCAAGCCGGTCTCGCCGATCGCCCGCACCCGAGGATGCGCGGCCAACTCAGCAAGTTCAGCCAAGGCCGCCTCCAGGCCATCTTCCGCGGCGAGCAGCGGAGCATCGTTAGGATGAATCGCAATGGCGCCAAGCAGCCTGACGTCAGCCTCAACAGCGGCAACGGTGAACCGGGCGGAAGGCAGGTCGAAGGCGACCTGAACAGCCCCCTGCACGCCCACCTCGGCGGCAGCGTCGAGCGCCTGTGCCACCGAAACTTCGACTAGGCCATCGCGGAAGTCCAGATGGGTGTGATTGTCGATCACGGTCTCGGGTAGCGGTTCCGGAGCGGGCGGATAGTCGAGCTTGCGCCGACGCCCTGACTCATCCTGCGCAGTTCGTGCCGGGCCCGGCACGTCTGCGCTTAGGTTTTCCGATTGTGACCGGTAGGCCGGAGGCACCTCAAAACTCATATCATCCACTCTAATCAGGCAGAGCAACTACACGGCAGTCGGAACAAGATAGTAACCTTGATCACACCGGTCTTCAGAGCGGATCAACGTGGGGAGATTCAGTGAGCCAACCGCAATTCCATACCGAGCAGTCACGAGATGTCGGAAAGGCTCCGGGTGGCGGCTTGCCCGCCGAGCAGTTTGAGCAATTCAGCACCGGCATTCTGAATGAAATCAATATCGTAATGGACGGTAAAGCGGAAGCCTCCAAACTAGCTCTCACGGTGCTTTTAGCACAGGGCCACTTGCTCTTGGAGGACGTACCTGGCGTCGGTAAGACCATGCTGGCGAAGACTCTCGCCCGGGCGATTGACTGCTCGGTAAGCAGGATTCAGTTCACCCCGGACCTGCTGCCTTCGGATGTCACCGGCGTGTCCATTTTCAGCCAGGCTTCGCATGATTTTGAGTTCCGGCCAGGCGCGGTATTTGCGAATATTGTGATCGGAGACGAGATCAATAGGGCGTCGGCTAAGACCCAGTCGGCGCTCCTGGAATGTATGGAGGAACATCAGGTAACCGTTGATGGGAAGTCCTATCCGCTCGCCGAGCCCTTTATGGTGATCGCTACCCAGAACCCGATCGAGATGGAAGGCACCTATCCGTTGCCAGAGGCGCAACGTGATCGCTTTATGGCCAGAATCTCAATGGGCTACCCTGATGCCAATGCAGAAATTGAAATGTTGGAAACCCATCAATCGATTTCACCCCTGCAGCAAGTCCGCCCAGTGGCCAGCGCGGCAAATATCGCCGCGATGATCAAGACCGTGCAAGAGGTTTATGTCTCTGCAGCGGTGAAGGAATACCTGGTTTCGCTTGGGCAAAGCACTCGCGAACATGCCCAAATCAGGCTCGGTGCTTCCCCCAGAGCCCTGCTGCAATTGCTCAGGGCAGCCAAGGCTACCGCCGCTTTAGCACAGCGGGATTTTGTGTTGCCAGACGATGTTTCAGCCATTGCCGCCCCGGTGCTTTCGCACCGTATCATCCTGGACCGCAGAGCTATCGGCGCGGGTGAAACCTCAGCTGGCCTGATTACCTCGATACTTGCCAAGTTACCCGTTCCGCAACACACCGCAGCCCGAGGCTAGGGATGAACTTCACCGGCGTCCGATTCCTCACCACCCGTGGCTGGGGAATGCTGGGCGCTGGCTTCTTCGCGATCTTGTTGGCTCAAATCATGGGCCGGAAAGATCTGCTAACCCTCGGCTTATTCCTTGTGCTGTTGCCGTTGCTGGCTGCGTTGGGGATCCGCTTTGTGGCACCGCGATTCAGTGTGCATCGCGAGTTCAGCCCAGCAGTGCTGGAAACCGGAATGACCACCACAGTCGACCTAGCCGTCGGTGGCAGCAGCAAATTGGGTTCCCGGGTGAAAATGCGGGAGGCTCTGCCGCAAAGCTTCGGACGCTCACCGGAGTTCAGCTATCCGGGACGGGTACAGACCACTCTCGACGTCGGCGTGCAGGGCTCACGGTATCAGTATCACTTGCGCTCCAACCATCGGGGACAGTATTCCATCGGCCCGGTAAGCGCCCAGTTGGGCGATGCTTTTGGTCTGAGTCAGCACCTGCAATCACTGCACGGCACCGACACATTGACGGTGACTCCACGAGCCATTGAGTTACCGTTCAATCGTCTCTCCGGGGCCCGCGGCACCGACGGTTCTAGCGCCACTCGACAACAGGCAAATCCCAGTGACGATGATGTGATGACCAGAGAGTATCGGCACGGCGATCCAATGCGCCGGGTTCATTGGCCAGCCACCGCGCGACATGGGCAGCTGATGGTGCGACAAGAGGAGTCGGTCACCACCCCGGAAGCGGTACTGCTGATCGATCAGCGCTCGTCCAGCTTTGAGCAGAATAGTGCGAGCCCGCACCGGAGAGCGGAAAGCGAGGCGAATTTGCGCAGCTCAAATCGCTTTGAGTGGGCAGTGATTGCGATTATGTCGATCGCCACGCACCTCATTGAGCACAATTACGATCTGCGCTTACTCGATATTTTCGCCAGGCCTGGACTGAGCACTTCCCGCTCCTCCCCCGAACCAATGACTGAAGAATATGCTGGCAACGCCGGCCTAGCCAGCATCGCCGAAGCTTTGGCTGCCATCGAGCTTGAAGAGACCAGCAATCTCACGCCATTTAACGAGAAACTCTTCGACCGGCTCTCGCTCAGCCGGCAGCGTGGACCGCTGATCGCCTTTTTGGGTGATATCTCGGTCTCCGAGGCACTGAGTTTAGCGGCTGCTGCAGAGGGCAACACCGCCGCGCTGGCGATCATTTCTACCGCCCAACCGAGCCGAGCTGAGGAAGCCGCAGCTGTGCTTCGACGTGGTGGCTGGCAGGTCGCGGTGAGCGATGCAGATAGTTCACTCGCCGAAGTCTGGCGTAATTTCGATTCAGAGCCCGCCGACGAGCCTGGGCTTCAGGACAGTAGCAGGGCTGGTCAGCGATGACCGCCACGATGAGCCGCACGCCTGCCGAGACCGGTTCAAAGCAGCCAAAGCCGCCGAAAAAGCGGCGCGAAAAGGTGGGTTCTGCGCCATGGAAGATGGCGGCTGCCATCTGCTTTGCCTGCTGTGGCACCGCGGTCGGACTCACCGGGGTGGTACGCAGCGGTGGCTGGATATTGATCCTCACTTTCACCGTTGCCACTGTGCTCGCCGCGATGACGCTGAGCCGCAGTTTGCGGTTACCGGGCGGCTGGGCTCCGGTATTCGGGGTAACCGCGCTGCTGGTGCTGCTCAGCGGGATGTTCCTGAACAGCACCGCCTTTTTAGGGTTCATCCCAACATCGGCAAGTTTCGACCAACTCGGCGGGCTGTTTACTGAGGCTTCCGAAGCAGTGATTCGCGGAGTCGCCCCGATCCCGGCTAGTCCGGGTGTGGTACTTGTCATTTGTTTAGGCATCGGCCTGGCAGCTATTTTGACCGATATCCTCGCAGTTGGCCTGCTGATGCCCGCCACCAGTGGTCTGTCACTGCTGGTGATCGCACTGATTCCAGCGATCGTCAAAGTCGACAGCCTGGGGGTGATCGGTTTTGTGCTGGGCATCATCGGCTATTTGTTGATCCTGGTGCTCAGTGGTCGGTTACGGCCAGAGACAGCAAATAACGCATCAGCTATCCCCTGGGGGAAAGTTGCCGGCATTGGCTCCATCACGGTAGTGCTCTCGCTGCTCGTCTCGATGCTGATGCCCGGCTTCAGCGTTGGCACTTTCCCTCAGGGGTCTCGTTTTAACCCCTTCGGCCCAGTGGCCGGATTGAGCCCGTTCCTTTCTTTAGGAAGCGATCTACGCAACCCCTCCGGCACCGGTCAAATCAACTACGCCACCTCGGCAACGAGTCCGCCATATTTGCGCACCGTGACGATCGAGAACTTCGACGGTGAGAACTGGGAGCCGACCGAGCGTGGTGACGGCATTCAGCTCAGCGAGCAGCCGATTGCTAACGACCTCGACACGAGCGGAGTCGATTTCAGCACCAATATCACGCAAATCAATGCCATTGGTTTCTCCAATAGGTGGTTGCCGGCACCTTACCTTCCGACCCAGATCAACGGATTGAATGGCCGTTGGAACGTGGATCCCAAAACCCTCAGTATCAAGGCCATCGATCAAGACACCCTGGGCCAGGTTTATACCGTGCTCAGCCTCGTGCCTAAACTCACTCCGGAGTTGCTCCGTAAAGCGACCTCCCGACCAAAGCCCGGTTTCGACCCGATCTTCATGACCCTGCCGCAGAACACCCCCGGCATCGTGAAAGAGACCGCGCTTTCATTGACCTCCCGCCAACCGACTCCTTACGACAAAGCGATGGCAATTCAGCAATATCTTCGCGGCAGTGAATTCAGTTATTCCCTTCAGGCCCCGGTCTCCGGAGGTTACGACGGCAGCAGTATGGATGCCCTCGCTAAGTTCCTGCAGCAGAAGAGCGGTTATTGCGTGCATTTTTCTGCAGCGATGGCGGTGATGGCCCGCGAAGCTGGCATTCCGAGCCGGATTGCGGTGGGCTTCTCGCCCGGGGCGGCCAGCGGGGACACCCAATACGTGCTCGGGCAGAAGCTGAGCAGCTACACCGTCGACGGGCGACTCGCGCATGCTTGGCCGGAGCTATATTTCGAAGGTTTGGGCTGGGTGCCATTCGAACCCACTCCCTCGCGGGGTCAAGTGCCGAGTTACGCGATACCGCCGAGTGCCCCGCTGCCTACCGACTCTGCACCGGATGAGCTGCCGCGCCCCACCGCGAGCAAGTCCAGCAGTTCAGCCGCGGCGGCACCGGTGCCTAATATCGGCCAGAGTCCAGCTAGCCAAGGGGTGGATTTCCTCTGGGTTATCTGGCCGGCGCTCGTCCTGGTACTTCTGATCCCCGCCTTGAGTCGGCTGCTATTGCGGCGTCGCCGTGAGCGCCTGGCCACACCAATGAGCCTGTGGCAGGAGTTGCGGGACACCGCCGTCGATTACGGGCTACCTGCAGAGCGCAGCGATACGCCTCGCCGCTTTGTCAGGCGGATTAAGGACTCGGGCCTGGCTGGCACGCCCGGACCTGAGCTGACCAACTTACTGCGTGAAGTAGAGCGGAGCAGCTATGGCCGCCCCGATGATCTCAGTTCTAGCAATCAAGCCAGCACAGAGCTGGCCCGAAGCCGTGAATCGTTCCGACTCATTTCGGCTCCGGGCCAACGCTTCAAAGCGCTGTTAGCGCCAGCTTCAACACTTCGCCGCTGGGCTGAAGCACTGTCCCGACCCTTCCGGCGACGTCACTGAATTCACGGCGGCGGGATTCACGCCGCCGCGCTCGCTCAGCCGCCGAACCCGGCTCAGGCGTTGGGATCAGCGATGCCGATGTACTGGGTGTAAAGATATTCTTCAATACCTTCAAGGCCGCCCTCACGGCCCAAGCCAGACTGTTTGACGCCGCCAAACGGTGCCGCCGCATTGGACACCACGCCAGCGTTTAGCCCCAGCATCCCGGTCTCCAGCTTTTCGCCCATCCTCAGGCCACGGTTTAAATCGCGGGTGAAGACATAGGCCACCAGGCCGTATTCTGTGCCGTTGGCCAGTCGGACGGCTTCATTCTCGTCTTTGAAGGTCACCACCGGAGCAACCGGACCGAAAATTTCTTCCGCCAAGATCCGCGCTTCGGCAGGCACCTGGGTCAGCACAGTGGGTTGGTAGAAGTAACCGGGGCCATCGACCGGGGCGCCGCCGGTGAGCGCGACCGCCCCGGCTGAAACAGCATCACTGACTAACTCATGAACCTTTTCCCGGCTCTTCTGGTCGATCAGCGGCCCGACCTTGGTGCTGTCCTCAATGCCGGGTCCGGTGGCCATTTCGGCAACCTTAGCGGCGAACTTGCTGCTGAACTCCTCGGCGACGCTCTCGTGCACGATAAAGCGGTTCGCGGCGGTACACGCCTCGCCCATATTCCTCAGCTTGGCGACCATCGCTCCGGCAACTGCAGCGTCTACATCAGCATCCTCGAACACCACGAAGGGCGCGTTTCCACCGAGTTCCATCGAGGTTCGCAGCACATTATGCGAAGCATCGGCCAATAACCGCTGACCGACCTCGGTGGAACCAGTAAAGGAAAGCTTACGAAGCCGCGAGTCTTTGATCAGACCACCAGTGGTCTGGCCCGCGGTACTGGTGGCGACTACATTCAACACTCCCGCTGGCAGCCCGGCTTCTTGCATCACCGCGGCAAATAGCTGCGAGGTCAATGGCGTTAGCGCGGCCGGTTTGAGTACCATTGTGCAACCTGCGGCGACGGCGGGTGCGATCTTACGGGTAGCCATTGCCAAGGGGAAATTCCATGGGGTGATCAATAGGCAGGGGCCAACCGCTTTCTTCGTCACCAACAAACGTGACTTACCGTCCGGGGCAATCGAATAACGGCCGAAGGCACGGACCGCTTCTTCCGAGAACCAACGCAAAAATTCAGCACCGTAGCTCACCTCGCCCCGCGCCTCAGCCAATGGCTTGCCCATCTCCAAAGTCATCAGCAAGGCAAAATCCTCGGCCCGAGCGGTGACCGCTTCGAAAGCACGACGCAGAATCTCTCCGCGCTCTCGCGGCGCGGTAGCAGCCCAAGATTGCTGGGCGGCGTCCGCCGCATCGAGCGCGGCGGCGGCATCTTCGGCTGCCGCATCAGCGATGCTGAGCAACACCTCACCGGTAGCCGGATTGAACACATCGAGGGTTTTACCGCTGGCCGCTGGCCGCCACTCACCATTGATGAGCAAGCCGGTCGGCACCGAGGCGAGAAGATCTTTAATCCGAGATTCGGAGACGGTCATGGCTCGTCCTTTTCTTTGAATTTCTTTGAATTTCTTTGAATTCTGAACTGCTTTGACCTCACGTTATTGCCGGCTCTAGCCGGTGTCTATGAGATCAATGCCTTATTAATAGCAAATCTGTTGTGCATTCGAACAAACCAAAGACAAGCCGAGCAGATCAGTGGCTGGTGCGCGCCGCCAGCACTGCTTCATAAAGTTCCCGTTTGCTCAATGAGGCGGTTTCGGCCACCGCAGCAACCGCGTCCTTCAGGCGCATCCCGCTCTCCGATAATTCAAGCACCGCAGTTACCTGTTCCTCGACCGAGCCCACTGCACCATCGCTGCCGCCGACCACCACGGCAATCTCACCCCGTACCTCAGAGTTGTTGGCCCAGTCTTGTAATTCCCCGAGACTGCCGCGCAGCACTTCTTCGAAGGTCTTAGTGAGTTCCCTGGCCACAGCCGCTTGTCGTGCCGGGCCGAAAACGTCGGCAAGCGCCGAAAGCATCACGGCCAAGCGATGCGGCGCTTCAAAGAAAATCATAGTGCGTTGATCGTTGACCAGACTGAGTAGTTTCTCCCGGCGCTCGCCTGCCTTACGAGGCAGGAATCCCTCGAAGCTGAAGCGATCTGTCGGCAGGCCAGAGAGAGCCAAAGCGGTGAGCACAGCTGAGGGACCCGGAATCGCGGTGATCCGTACCCCTGCGGCGATCGCCGCTTGCACCAGGCGATAGCCGGGGTCCGAGACTGCTGGCATCCCGGCATCGGAAACCATTAAGAGCTTGGCCCCGGCACGAACCTGCGCAATCAAGTCCTCGGTCCTGCTGGCCTCATTATGTTCGTGATAACTGAGAATGCGTCCGCTCACGGTAATCTCTAGGGCAGCAGCCAGCTTCAGCAGCCTACGCGTGTCCTCGGCAGCAATCAGATCAGCTGTTTCCAACCAATCGATAAGTCTCGCCGAGGCATCCGCTGGATTCCCGATCGGCGTGGCCCCAAGAATGATCTGGCCAACCGAATCGGCCTCCCGCGAAGACTGCATAGCGCTAAGCCTACCGCCAGGGTCCCCTAACCGAGCCTGCGAGGTGAGGGCAGGCGGTAGGCGCTACCGCCAGGGCCCCCTAACCGAGCCTGCGAGGTGAGGGCAGGCGGTAGGCGCTACCGCCAGGGTCCCCTAACCGAGGGCCCCCAACAGCAGGGTTCCCGGTGATCTGCCGTCGTTCCCGGTAGCATGACAAGGTGAGTCTTAACCTCCTCGACCCTGCTCCGCCGCGGCAGAGCAGCCGCCCGGATCGCGGCTGGCTAAGCGAGCCAAGGAACGCGTTTAGCTATCGCAAGTTGCTCCAACGACTTCAGGGACCGCGCTGGCGCTTCCTCGAATTCCCGCTCTCCTTACGGCTCTGGTATTGGCTCACTCCGCTGCTGGTCACCTTGCTAGGCGGGTTATTGCGCTTCATCCGGCTCGAGGAACCGAAGTCCTTGGTTTTTGACGAGACCTACTACGTCAAAGACGCCTATTCCTTCTTGATCAGCGGCTACGAACGTAGCTGGGCCGATAATGCTAATGAGAACTTCAATGCCGGAAACTTCTCTGGCCTCTTGGATTCCCCTGAGTACGTGGTGCACCCGCCGGTTGGCAAGTGGATGATCGCCTTCGGAATGTGGCTCTTCGGGCCTAGTAACACCTTTGGCTGGCGGTTCAGCTCTGCATTGGTTGGCACCCTGGCCATTCTGGTGATTGCCCTATTGGCTCAGAAGATCTTCCGCTCCACCATACTTGGCGGCATCGCCGGGCTGCTGCTCGCGGTTGACGGTCATGCCATCGTGCAGTCGCGGACCGCTCTGCTAGATAACTTCGTCATGTTCTTTGCCTTGCTGGCCTTCGCCGCATTGGTGATGGATCGCGATGACGGCAGGAAACGACTGGCTCGAAAGATGGCGCGGAAGCTGGCTTTTGAACCGAAAAAGACTGACTCCAGCTTGCTACTCTACGGACCCTGGTTGGGCATCAGGCCCTGGCGGATTGCCGCCGGGGTGTCCCTCGGCCTGTGCGCTGGAACCAAATGGTCGGGGCTTTTCTTTATCGCTGGTTTCGGGCTGCTCACGGTATTTTGGGATATCAATGCGCGGCGAATCGCAGGTATCCGGTATTGGTTCACCGGCGCGTTATTGAAGGATTCGCCGATTGCCTTCCTGAGCATTGTTCCGGTCGCCCTGGCCACTTATTTGGCCAGCTGGACCGGCTGGCTGCGCTCATCGGATGCCTGGGGCAGGCAGTGGGCAGCCACCAATCCGGCCAATGGTTGGGACTGGATTCCCGGGCCGCTGAGGTCGCTCTGGAATTATCACCAGCAGGCTTATACCTTCCACACCGGCCTGGATTCCGATCATCCCTATAAGGCCAACGCCTGGTCTTGGTTTGTGATGGGTCGGCCAACTTCGTTCTATGCCGAGTATCCGGATAATCAGTGCGGTACCGAAAAGTGTGCACAAATCGTCACCTCGCTCGGCAATCCTTTAATCTGGTGGGGCGGCAGTGCCGCGTTAATCTTCCTGGTGGGTTATTGGATCCTGCGTCGAGATTGGCGGGCGGGGGCCATTCTCTGCGGCTGGGCGGCTGGCTATCTGCCCTGGCTGATGTACCCGAATCGCACCATCTTCTTTTTCTATGCGATCGCCTATGAACCCTTTATGATCCTGGCCATTGTGTTCTGCCTCGGGCTAATCCTGGCCCCTAGCACTGCACCACCCTGGCGAAGACAGCAGGGCGCCGCTATTGTCGGCGGTTTGGTGGTGCTCGCAGTCCTACTCAGCGCCTTCTTCCTGCCGCTTTGGACTGCCGAAACCACGAGCTACGACTATTGGCGCAGTCATATGTGGATGCCGAGTTGGGTATAGATCGGGAAAAGGAAAAGTCCATGATTGAAGCGAGCACCGAGCTGCTGGTCGAATTGCCAGCCGAGTCAAATATCACTGACCTGCTGCTTGAGCGTGTCCGGCTAACCCCAGCAGCGGCACTCTACGAACGCAAAATTAACGGCGTCTGGCAGCCGGTCAGCGCGACAGACTTTCTGAAACAGGCGAAGAGCCTCGCTAAAGGCTTGGTAGCTTCCGGGGTCTCCAGCGGTGATGCGGTGGCAGTGATGTCCAAGACTCGCTATGAGTGGAGCGTGCTCGATTTTGCCATCTGGTTCGCCGGTGGCATCACGGTGCCAATCTACGAGACCTCCTCATTAAGCCAGATCGAATGGATCTTGGCAGATTCTCAAGCAAAGCTGGTGGTGGTCGAAGACGCGGAGAAACTTTCACAATTACGCACCGTCATCACGGATTCGAAGCTTCTTGGTCAGGGCCCTGTCTCGCTATGGTGCATCGAGGACGACGGCGACTCACCCCATCTTGCTGCCTTGGCAGCGGTCGGCGACGGGATCAGCGAAGCCGAATTGGAGACGCAGCGGTCGGCAGCGAACCTCGAATCGGTCGCATCTCTGGTCTACACCTCGGGCACCACGGGTCGTCCCAAAGGCTGCCAGATCACGCATGGCAACTTTGCCTTGGTCGCCAAGAACACTCCCCCGTTTCTTGGCGAGCTCCTGCTCACCGAGAACTCTCGAACCTTAATGTTCTTGCCGTTGGCCCATGTCTTGGCTCGCGCTGTGCAGCTGGTCAGCCTGAGCGCTGGTACCACTTTGGGGCACACTAGCGGAGTGAAGGAATTGCTCGATGATCTGGGGAACTTCCAGCCGAGCTTCTTGCTGTGCGTGCCTCGGATTTACGAAAAGGTGCTCGATGCTGCCCAACTCAAAGCGGAACAAAGCGGTCGTGGAAAAATTTTCGCCCGTGCGGTAACGGTGGCGATCAGGTTTTCTGAGGCAATGGACCGGCGACAGCGTGGCACGTCCAGAGGAGCTTCTCCGGTATTACGTCTGCAGCATTGGTGTTTCGACAAACTGGTGTATGCCAAGCTTCGCGAGGCCTTCGGCGGCAAGGCGCATTACACCGTCTCCGGGGCGAGCGCGCTCGGTGCTCGCCAAGCACACTTCTTTCGTGGTGCCGGGGTGATGATTTTGGAGGGCTACGGCCTGACCGAGACCACCGCTCCCTGCACGGCAAACATACCAAGCCAGACCCGGGTCGGCACAGTAGGTATTCCGCTACCAGGAACCACTATTCGAATCGCTCCGGATGGCGAAATCCTGGTCAAAGGGATCGGTGTTTTCAAGGGGTACCACGCCAACGAGGCGGCCACCGCCGAGGCTTTTCTGGATGGTTTCTTCCGCACTGGCGATTTGGGGCAGCTGGATGATGATGGCTTTTTGACCATCACGGGCCGAAAGAAGGACATTCTGGTCACCGCTGGCGGGAAGAATATCGCCCCCGGCCCGCTCGAAGCCACGCTACGCGATGCGCCGCTGATCTCTCAGGCGGTTCTGGTGGGCGAAGGCCGACCGTTCATCGCGGCCTTACTTACCTTGGATGTAGAGTCTTTCGAACGTTGGAAACAACAGCAAGGCATTGAGCTGAGCCTTACAGACGCCAACTCTTCAACCCCGTTGCGCGAGCAGCTGCAAAAGGCCGTTGATGCCGCCAACGCTGGTGTCTCCCGCGCTGAATCGATCCGCAAATTCACCATTTTGCCGGAAGACTTCAGCGTCGAATCGGGACAACTCACCCCATCACTGAAGGTGAAGCGAGCAACGGTCCTGCAGGACTATCAAGCTCAGATCGACGATCTCTATCAGCCCTAAGCTCACCAGCCCCAGGCCCGGCACCCCACAGCGCGTTGGGAGGAGAGGCTATGAGCCCTACCTGACTCAGACGGCTGCGCGACGTCCTTGGCTCGGCTTTTGCGCTTTCGCGGCGAGCTGCCGGCGACGCTTCGTCGGCCAGCTAAAGATCAAGGTCAGAATGGACACCAGCAGTACTAATACCCCGATGCTGGCCGCTGAATCAGTCCAGAACTGCTCCGGGAACAATCGGATCAGAGTATCGGAAAGCCGGAAGGTCCAGGTGCCATTGGCGAAGAAAAGCTGGTGGAAGTCGGTGAAAAAGCGATCCCAGCCGAGCAGGGCAAACACGCCAATACCAATAATGATCACCACGGTGGCAATCGATCCGGCAAATAAGGCCCGTCGGTTGCCGCCAACGCTACGCCGGGATAAGTAGAACATGCCAACCACCATCAGGACGAGCAGCAGCAGGCCGATCAGCATCGAGATTTGATAAACACCCTTCACATCGGCCATGTGACTGACTTCAGAATCTTGGAAAAGCTTAGCTCCTTGGCCACCCACCAGGTCACCGAGAAAACGCGAACCAGCGAAGTTATTGAGGTAATCCACCGCATAGGACCCGAAAGTCGTCCGGTCGTCGCTAGTAAAACCAAAGCTGTCTGCGGGGAAGCCCGGTCGGTTGTATTCGATCCATAAGAACACCGGCGAAGCAATCGCCCGGATCGCCAACGCTAACAACACGATCGGGAAGAATATTGCGATTAAGACTTGCCAGATCCCTGGCCACACCGGGCGTGACTGCGCTGCCTGTTCGCGCTCCGAAACACGTCGGTCGACTTCCTCGGCGGGCGGGCGCACTGCCAACATCGTGGTTCTGGTGGAAACCTCTGGCTGGGTGAGCGGCTGCGCCTGGTGCGTGGTCGAGCTATCCAGCTTCTCGCTTTGATTCGCTGACTCTGGCTTGGCCAGCGGCTTTCCGCTAGCCTCTGTCGTCGGTTTCAGCTGCGGGTCCGCGCCTCGCTCAGTCTGGTTTCGCTGAGCCTGATTTTGCTTAGTCTGATTTTGCTCGGCCTGCCGGGGCTCGCTCTGCTGCTGCCCAACGGACTTAGCTACCGTTTCGGATGCGTCTTTCGACGTCGCCGGGGTGCCGCCGGCCATCCAGTCAAAGGCGGGTTCATCGCTTGCGGCGGCCTGGTGCTCGGCCAGTGCTTTAGCTAGGTCTTCCTGCGGCCCAGCATCTGGCGAAGCCTGCGGTCCCGGCTTCTTTTGCTCTGCATTCTCGCGCTGCTCTTTTTCGCTCACACTGTGAGGCTACCGGGCTGGGCTGCTGGGTTCACGCTGCCACCCCGAGCACAGCCAAATCAGCGCTGAATAGGTCAATTAGACGGTTGGCACAGTAGCACCGGCGTCTTGTTCGGCCAGATCGGCACTGTAACCGGCCTTGGCCGCCCGCCGGCCAAGGATCAGGGTGTAGCACCAGTAGGCGGCCAGCACCAGCGCACCAATGCTCAGCTTGAGCCAGAGCGGCATCGGTGAGGGTGTGACGAAACCCTCCACCAGGCCGGAAATCAGCAAGATCAGCACCAAGCCCAGCGCCGTAGTGATTAACGACCGCCCCTCGACCGCCAGAGACTCCGAACGGCGACGCGGACCGGGTGAAATCCAGGCCCAAAAAATGCGTAGTCCAGCAGCCCCTGCAATGAAGATCGCAGTCATCTCCATCATGCCGTGCGGCAGGATGTAACTGAAGAACACGTCTCCCCGACCGTAGGAAAACATCACCCCCGCCGACATGCCCAAACTTGAAGCATTTCCATAAATAACCGAAGGCACAAAAATGCCAGTAATACCAAAGGCCACTTCCTGGGCGGCTATCCAGGCGTTGTTCGTCCAGACCTGGCCGGCAAAGGAAGCCGCCGGGTTCTCCGAATAATAATTAACGAAGTCTTCCTCAACATAGCGTCGGAAATGCGCATCGCTGCCAAGAGCTTTCAAGACATCCGGGTTTCCTGCCACCCAGATCGCATAGAACACGGTGATCAGCACGAAAGCAGCACCAATTGCCAGCGTCAACCATCTAATTCGATAAAACGCTAACGGCAAGGTGAGCACGAAGAAGTTTGCCACGTCTTCGAAGACGTTCGATCTTGCCCCGGTGAATCGGGTTCTGGCCTGAGCTAGGAGCGTGGAAAGCGAAGCGGAAAGTGCACCTTCTGGCGAGACCGAACGGATCATCGACAAATGCGTTGAGGCACGTTGATACAGCTTGAGTAATTCGTCGGCCTCAGCCCCGCTTAGCCGACGCTGTGCAGCGAGTTGCTTAAGCCGCGCCCATTCCTCACGGTGCACCACCGTGAAAGCATCAAGATCCACAACTCAACCCTACTGGATTAGCCCATCGGATCGACAGAGGCCTTAGGCTGGGTTCATGAGCAGTATCGTCACCGGCGAAGCCGTCGTCCTAGAACTACGGCCAGCCTCTTTTGCCGCCCGTAGCCTGGGCGCTTTGATTGACTTAGCCGTCACCCTGATCGCCTATCTACTAACCCTGTTCTTGGTTTTCAGACTGCTCAACAATATTGATCGGGCCGCGGGGACAGCGATTATTACCAGCTTGCTCATTTTCTACACCGTGTTACTGCCGGTACTGGTAGAAACCATGACGCGTGGGAAGTCGCTGGGCAAGTATGCGATGGGCTTGCGAATCGTGCGGGATGACGGTGGCTCGATCCGCTTCAGGCAGGCATTTATCCGCGGCTTGCTGGGCTTTTTCGAATTTTATCTTTGCCTCGGCGCGATCGCTTTTCTAGTCTCGATCTTCAATCAGAAATCCAAGCGGCTTGGCGATATGGTGGCGGGGACCTATTCAATGCGGGAACGAGTCCCGGCCACCCCGCTATTGACGATCAATGGTCCACCTTATCTGCAAGGCTGGGCTCAGTTAGCCGATATTGGCCGGTTGCCGGACGGCCTGGCCCGGCGAATTTCGCAATTCCAACAGCAGGCGGCAAAGATGACCCCAGTCTCGCGGGATCAGCTTTCTCGATCGCTCGCCGATGAAGTAAGTTCCTGGGTCTCCCCGCCGCCTCCCCCGGGCACCATGCCCGACGCCTTTTTGGCTGCGGTAAGCGCCGAACGCCGTGATCGGGACTTCCGTCGACTCACAGCGGTCAAGGCTCGAGCGGACGCACTCGGGACACGGCTGAGCAAACTGCCGTACGAGTAGTCATCAGAGCGCGTCCGGAGCCCCTTTAACAGCGCAGTGGGCGGTGGCATCCAGGATGCCACCGCCCACTGCATTAGCTAAATTCAGCTGCTAAGCCTTACCGGGCAGCGTACTGCGCGAAAGGAATGTTCCAATCACCAAAGCCGTCATCATTGGCGATGGTCTCCTTGGTGGTCGAGTTGACCACATGAACGGGAGAACCGAAGAGGAAGTTATCGAACATGAATTTCGCGTTTTCCGCATCCATGCCAATGCAGCCATGTGAAAGGTTGGTCTGTCCAATATAGGGCAGCGCACTATCGGTGGCCTGGTGGATAAACTCGCCACTCAGGCTCAGCCTGGTCGCATGCCGCACCGTGATGGTGCCATAGTCGGCCGGGTCACCCGGCTTCAGGCCGATGGTGGATGCCTTGAATACCGCTGGATCCTGCTTATCCCGCAGTACCACGAGGTAGCCTGAGGCGGAGGGGAAACGGAGATCACCCATGGTAACCGGGATGGTCTTCACCAGCTTGTCATTGACATAGTACTTAGCCACGTGGGCGGCAGCATCCGCTTCGAGCACCTGCTTATCACCGACCTTCATGGTGATCTTCTTATTGAAGTTGCCAATCTGGCCATTGCCGAAGTCCACCCCGAAGAGCTTCATATCGACGGTTACCGTACTACCAGCTTTCCAGAAGCTCGCTGGCCGGTAACGCAGCATGGTGTCTCCGTACCAGCGGAAGGCACCGACCTGCCCCGAGGTCGAGCTGACCTTAATGGCCTTTTCAACCGCCGCCTTATTGGTCACCGGCTCACTGAAAGTGAGCTGCACGGGCTGCGCAACGCCAACCACCGATCCATCTGGGGTGTAGCTGGTGGCGTCAGCCTCATGGGTGGTCGGCACCGTGGTGAAGGTCTGAGTTTTGGAGGTTTCACGGTTAACCTGATCAACCACGGTGAATTTGTAGGTATAGCTGCTATTGAATTTAAGCGGTTCGCTCGCGGTCCAGGTGGAACCATCGGCGCTTAGGCTGCCCGGTACGGCAACGCCACTGGCGTCCTCCACCAAACTCACCTTTTTAACAGTGCCATTTGTGGCTTTGACCACGGCCGGAGTTGCCGGGTTGACTTGCAGAGCACCATTTGTCGGGGTTACCCCGAGCACCATCGGCTTGATCACCGGAGCTGCCAGACTCGGTTCGCTATTGGCGGGCTTCTGAGTCTCCGAGGCCACGGTGTTATTGGCCCAAGTGGGCACCGTAGCAGCACCCACTCCACCGGCGGCGGCGAGAACGCAGACGCCGGTAACGACCGCGATCTTCCACCCTTTACGACTCTGCTTAGCCTGTCCCAGCTCTGTCATGCCTACTCCCCGCAACGCAGCCCACGCCAATAAATCCGGCGAAAATGTATATTTTATTTTAGCTCAGGAAAGTGAGCACACAGTGCAATGCCGGGTCTCAGTACGACAACGAAATTCTGTGAGTAATTAGTAACGGTACTGCTCTGCTTTATAGGGCCCAGCAACATCGACATCGAGGTACTCTGCCTGTTCTTTGGTCAACTCGCTCAGCTCCACGCCGAGCGCATCAAGGTGCAACCGCGCCACCTTCTCGTCGAGGATCTTCGGCAGCACATAGACCTGCTTTTCGTACTCGTCCTGATCACGCTTGGTGTACAGCTCAATTTGGGCGATGGTCTGGTTAGCAAAGGAGTTGCTCATCACGAATGAGGGGTGACCGGTAGCGTTCCCCAGGTTGAGCAGCCGACCCTCCGAGAGCACGATAATTGATCGCTCATCATCCTGGCCGGCGTCAAAAACCCATTCATGAACTTGGGGTTTGATTTCAATTTTCTGCACACCATTGACTCTGCCGAGGCCGGCCATATCGATTTCATTATCGAAATGGCCGATATTGCCAACAATCGCCTTATTCTTCATGGCCAGCATCTGCTCAGCCATAATGACATCCTTATTGCCAGTGGTGGTGATAAAGATATCGCCCTCGGCAATCACCGAATCCAACTTAGCCACCTGATAGCCATCCATTGCGGCCTGCAGGGCACAGATCGGATCGATCTCGGTAACAATCACCCGGGCACCTTGACCCCGCAGCGCCTCCGCAGCCCCCTTGCCGACGTCGCCGTAACCACAGACCACCGCGACCTTACCGCCGATCAGCACATCGGTGGCACGGTTAATACCGTCAGGCAGTGAATGCCTGATGCCGTACTTATTATCGAATTTGCTCTTCGTCACCGAATCGTTGACATTGATCGCCGGGAAGAGCAGTTTGCCTTGTTCAGCAAGTTGGTAAAGCCGGTGCACGCCGGTGGTGGTTTCCTCGGTGACGCCTTGGATTTGGGCCGCGATCTTGGTCCATTTCTGCGCGTCGACGGCACGCGACTCCCGCAGTCGATGCAGGAAAATCCGCCATTCCTCCGAATCATCCTCGGCATCGGAAGGTACCCCGCCCGCCGCTTCGAACTCAACGCCCTTATGCACCAGCATGGTTGCGTCGCCACCATCGTCGAGGATCATATTGGGGCCTAGCTCGGGGTTTTCTGCGGCTCCAGGCCAGCTCAGGATCTGATCAGCGGTCCACCAATATTCCTCAAGGGACTCCCCCTTCCAAGCAAATACCGGCACGCCAGCAGGGCTGTCCACGGTGCCGTTGCCCACCACAACTGCGGCGGCAGCCTCATCCTGGGTGGAGAAAATATTGCAAGAGGCCCAGCGCACTTCGGCACCCAGGGCCACCAGGGTCTCAATCAGCACCGCAGTCTGCACTGTCATATGCAATGAACCAGCGATCCGTGCACCCTTGAGCGGCTGAGCTTCCCCGAATTCGGCGCGAAGCGACATCAAACCGGGCATTTCATGCTCAGCTAAACGGATCTGATGCCGTCCGGCTTCCGCCAAGGTAATATCGGCAATCTTGTAGTCAAAGGACACGTGGGCTCCTCAGCGGCTTTTGTTGACGTCGTTGCCGACGGGGTGGGTTTCTGGTTCTTGGGGCAGCAAGATCGCGATGCCATCATGCACCGGATAGCGTGGGAAAACCCCGGTGGGGTCCGCTCGATCGCTGATCAACTCTGCGTCCCGCTGATGTAAGCGGCCTCCGGTGATAGGGCAACGCAACACACTCAGCAACTCGCTCCGAATTCGGGACATCTCCTTAGAATACTGCTTCCGCTCAATCCCGAAGAATCCGCAAATGTGCTTTCCGATTCGCGTGACTGGGGGCGTTAGACCGATCCACCGGCGATTCCAAAGGTGTTGGAGTACTGCGCTGCACCGGTGGCGAAACAACTTCCTTAGGTTCGGCGGCCGCTTCTCGCACCGCATCGGCGAGCGCCAGGAGATCATCGGGATTGGGCGGCGGAGGCGTATCCGGCATGGCCAGTCGCAAAACATCCCAACCGCGCGGAGCAGTGAGCCGTTCGGCGTGCAAGGCACACAAATCGTAACTATGTGGTTCGGCAAAAGTTGCCAACGGGCCAAGCACCACAGTGGAATCTGCATAAACATACGTCAAGGTGGCTACCGCTGATCGCTGGCAACCGGACCGTGAACACTGACGCATCTTTCCCACGAATATGTAGCCTACCCGCAGTGACAGACAGTTCGCCTCAAGCGAAGCCCAATAACGCGAAACGATCAAGCGAAACGGATCAAAACAGCAGGAAAGTAGTCCGAAATTGAAGATCGGGACTAGCATCGAGGTATGCAGTTCGCCCGGGTTGAAGGATTGTCTTTCACGCTCTCCGCGTTCTCCTCAGCGGAGCCAGTTATTGCGCCGACACGCCGAAGCTTCCGTGCCAGACGCCGCGATCGACATGGACGCGGACTGCGTGGCCCGCTGATGCTCACGCCGCTACCAGGCGCACGAAGCCGTTCGGAGCGATTTGATGATCTTGTAGTGGACTCCGCCGACCGCTTGGAGGAAATCTGGGGAGCCGCGATGGATCGCGTGCAATTCGCGGTGGAGGAGATTCCCTCCGATTTGGAAAACCTGATCAGTCTCGGCGAGAAGGCCCCTTTGGCCGCATTTCGAGCGGCTGACGCCAAGCAAGCCGCAACCATCACTGTCTATCGCAAACCGATAGAGCAGTGCACCGAGAGCGAAGAGGAACTTCGCGAAGTGGTGCATGACGCGGTGGTGGAGCAGGTCGCGGTGTTCCTGAATCTCAGCCCGGAATCGGTGGATCCGAGCTACGGCAGGATGCGTCGGTTCTGAACCATTCCTGAACTACATCTAGCTCAGGAGCTACTAATACCCCAGTGCGATTTCGCTGTTCGGCTGGCTCACCACGCTGCGCGGAATACTCAGCACGGTGAGTCCGACGCCGCCGCTCTGGCTTAGCAATTGTGCACCGTAGGCCTCGCCGCTGGATGAGGCGAGAAAGCCCACCACCGCACTTCCGGCCAGGGTTGCCGGATCGATGATCACTGTAGTCGCGGTCCTCAACTGAAGCGCCTTGGCCGGCAGCAGGCTACCATCGCTCTTCACCGGCACCAGAGACAGCGTTGCCGCTCCCGTCGGTGCGCTGAAGCTGAGCTTGCTACTCGCTCCGGAAGGCAGCACGATCATTTGATTGTCGGTGATTTTGCTAGCCGCCGGGGCGCTGGCCAAATCGATCGGTGCGGCAACTTTAGTGCCGTTCACACTGCGCACCGAGGCGGTAACCTGTGCTTCCGAGCTGAGATCTACCGTGTAGTTTCCAGCGGCCAGGCCGCTCAACGGCAGCTCTGTCACCGAACCGGCTTTTGCCGTCAGCACTCCACCATTGGGCAAAGCGACCGGACCACTCTGACCATAGACTTTCACTTGCACAACCGTATCGCTGCTGCCCGGTACTGCCACTTGGAGGCTGGTCTGGGCATCCTGATAATCAGCTTGTCCGGAAATCTGAGCCGCCAGCGCCGGAGCCAATGTTTGAATCCCGGTGATCACCTGGCGCTGGCTGGGAGCCGCCACCGGGGTCAGGTTCTCCACCCCACCGGCGGTCAGACCACGCAGCACCGACTGTTGGATAGTCGCACTGACCGGCCCGCCGCTCGAGCGCAGGTGGACCGCAAGGTTCTTCTGATCCGGCGCCAATCCCGCCAGCACAATGGCTCGACTTGCGCCCGGGGCGACGAGCAAGCCACGAGCCCCCGAGCTTTGAATCTGCCCGGCCGCACCGAAGAGATCCAGATTCACCGTCGCAGGCGTGCTCGATGAGTTTGAGATGTTCAAGATGGCGGTGCGGCCGACCTGGGTATTCCCACCGACCAACCAGAGTTCATTCGCAGGCGGTTGACAGCTGGAACCTGCCAGCCCCTGCAAATCGCCGTCCGAAGCGCTGAAGAGCTGCACCGCGGCGGCCGGAGTCCGACGATCGTTGAGCGGATCGACGCGCAGCACCGATGAAGAATTTACTTCCTTGGCCGGCAGCGCTGCTGCCTTGGGCTGCGCCGGAGCTGCACCCGGGCTCGGGCTCGGGACGCTGCTGGGCTGGCTAGAAATGGTCGCCAACGCGCTAGCTGAAGCATCAGCACTCAAGGGCGCGAGCACCCCATTGGGCAACACCGCTTGATCGTTGCTGCCCACCAGGGCGGTGATCTGGTTCTTCGCAGTGGCCGAAGCGGGTGAGAACTGCGGATCGGTGCCATTGCCAGTGCCCTGCAGTAGCTGCGCAGGGCCCAAACAATTGGCCACGGTCTGTCCCGCTGGCAGCTGTGCTGAACCGGCTTGCAAAGGTTTACTAGCGGCCGGACCGGGGAACACCGTGCCCGCCCCCACCAAGGCACCCGCCACCACGGCAATGCCAACTCCGCTGAGCACCCCCACCAGCAATCCGCTTCGAGAGTGGTTCTTCTTAGCTCGACTCATCATCGTCCTCTACGGATTTCCTCATGCTGCGTTGCTGCCGACGTGCTGCCGCCAACCGCAGCGCCTTAGCCTGGCCCGCCCGGCCTCGGCTGGCTGGCATCGGAATAGCCAGCAGCACCGTCAACGCGATCACCACGAGTTGCACGATTGACCACAGCGGCGCCCAGGGCTGCTGGTAGCGGACTTCTAAGCTGCCGCCGGCAGCTGGTAATTCGAAGGCCTGAGCCCACGCTGCGCTGGTCGGGGCTGCCGAAGAGTTCAGCTTCTTCCCGTTCAGCCAAGCACTCCAGCCCGGATCCGCACGCTCTGCCAGCACTAGCAACCGACCTTCCGGCCCGGCACTAATCGAGGTGTTGACGTCGTTCTGGCTGGAGGGCAGATAGCCAAGAACCCCGCCCTTACCGTCATCGATCCGCACTCGACTAATCGCACTTGAGCCTGCCTGCTGAGCATCGGCTCCCTTCGCCAGCACTGGGGCGACCCGCCATAGCCAACCCTGATCGGTCGGTCCCACAGTGGCTAGGCCAGGTACCGCATCGATCTGGCTGGCGAGCAACTCAGCCGAGGTATCGCCCTTCCGCAGCACCACGAACCCGACACCGAGATCGTTCAGCTGCGGTCCGGGGTTGACGCCGGTGCCGGCCACCACGGCCGCTACCGCATTGCGCACCGCAGCAGCAACCAAATCATCTTGGCCGACAGTTTCTGCTCCTGGCAGCCCGCTAATGCCCTGCGCCTGAGCGATTGTGGATAGTGCATCCAGGGTGGTGCCGCTGCCGCGCATCAGGCTGGCCGTGTAGCTACCGTCCGGAGTGATGGTGATCACCAGGGAACGACTCTGATCCGGCCCTAACCCTCGATCGGTGGCGGTGGCGGGTAGGCTATGCGCACTTCCAGCCTGCACGCTCAACGAGCCGGCGAAGTTTTGAGCCGTCCAAAGCCCCAACGACAAAATCGGAGAAAGGATGAGCAGCACGGTCAGCACGCCGGCGACGGTACGCGGCAGCCGACGCTCAGACTGCTCTGCTAAACGCCAGCGCTGTACGCCGTCCAAGCCGATCATGGCGGCACCAAGGAGGGCGAATACCAGTACTGAAACTGCCGGGCCGCTAAACGGAGTGACGAGTTCACGCTCACCGACTGCGGTGGCAATCAGACTGCTGGCGTAACCGAGCGCAATGGCAAGGATTGCCACACCCCAAAGCACCCGCACAGCGACCGGACGACGCTTGGGCCAGACCAAAGCGGCGAATGCCAGTAGGACCAGCGGGCCGCCAATAACAATGGCGAAAAGCCAGGCCCAGGGGAATCCGCTCGGCAACCAGCCGAGACCGCTCAGCGCAGCGTTGGCATCAATGGTTTCCGGCTGACCGAGTAGCTGCAACCAACTCGGTGCGTTATTGAAACTCAGCGGCACACCGGGGTCGCTGAGAATAGCTCGCGGACGATCAAGGGTGGAGAGGATAAAGGGCAGGAAGAGTGCCGCGGTTGGCAGCAAGGTCCACCACAAGGTGCGCGCCCGTCGACCGCCGAAGATCATCAATCCGATCACCAACAGCACAGCTAGCGGCAATAAACTGGGCGCGCTGGCGGTAACGAAAGCGAGCGCCAGGCCGGTGGCAGCAGCGGCAGTCCAGGAGACCCGCTCCCTGGCCCCTTCTCTACTCAAGGGCAAGGCAGCGGTATTGGCCGGATCCGCAGAATGCTTCGGCAGTGCAGCGCCCATTGCACGAATAAAGCCAAGAAATACCCAGGGAATCAGAATATGAGCGATCAAGCCGCCCAGCCGCCCTTGGCCCAAGGAAATCAGTAGTACCGGCGCGCCAGCCCAGATCAGTGCAGCCAGAAACCGCGGCCAGCGACTCTTGCTCAATGCGCCAGCGCAGAACCAGGCACCCAGTCCTGCCAATGGCAGCGCGAGCAGCACCAACCAGACAACGGCGTTGGAGCCGTTCCCGAGGCCAAATACGCCCAAGAGCCAAAGCACTAGGTCGAAGGGTTCACCGTGCCCGGGCCAGCCCGCACCCAGGTTGATCCACCAGCCGGTGGCATTGTGCCAGATGTCAGCCAACCGATCGGAAAGCGGCAACAAAGCACCACCACGCAATGCCTCTGCACCGATGAATCTGAACAATACGACAAAGGAAAGCGCTGCAAGCAGCAATACCGAAACAACTGCCCCAGTACCTACCCACAATCGCTTAGAAGTGGCTAAGGCAGCAAAATCGTCGGTGGCATCACCGGAGGGAATGTACTCGGTCTGCTCGACCGATTGGTCCTCAGCATCACCAGCATCCCCGATCAGCGACTCCAGCAGGGCACGGCGATAACTTCGCACCTCCGGCCCGCTAACCTGAAGACCCTGAATCACTGAACGGGAAACCCGCCGACTACGGTTTGCCACCGACCTGCCGCGAAAGAACGCTCCAGGCCGGAACAAGGCCGCAAAGGTGGCCAAGAGCTGACGGAAGCCGTGCCCCGGATCCTTGAATAAGATCCCCGTCAAAAGACGATAGAAACCGCCTAGCAGCGCACCAATCCAGAGGAAAGGAACCTGCCACCAAGGTGCGTGCTTAAGCCGTAGATGAATCTCAGCCTTACGGGCCGCTTGCAGGGTGTTATTTGTCCCAGGTCGGTTTCGCTGATGAAGCATCTTGGCGGCGGGCACCACCACCACGCGATGCCCAGCAAGCCGGTTGCGCCAGCAGAGGTCGACGTCATCGCCCACCCCGGGCAGCGCCGGATCGAAACCACCCAGCGCTTGCCAGACATCACGTCTGATCAGGATGCCCGCAGAATTGACAGCGAAAATGTCGCTTCGGCCGTCGTATTGGCCTTGGTCCTGCTCGTCGTTTTCGATCATGGTGAGTCGCTCTCCCCATCGGGAGGTACTCAAACCCACGTCAATCAAACTTCGCGGATCGTCCCAGTCGAGCTGTTTACAGCCTGCGATGGTGACTGAGGGGGCGCGCTCCACGGCTTTGAGTAGTTCTGCGAGCGCCTCCGGCTCAGGAGCCGAGTCGTCATGCAAAAGCCAGAGAAACTCGGTTTCCGGAGCCGCTGGCGGTTTATCTAGCCGATCCAGTACCGCATTCACAGCTGAGCCGAAGCCACCGGCGCTTCGCGATCCCAGGGTGAGCACCTGTGCCGCGCCTAGCGAATCCTGAAGCAGCTTCGCCGCGGCATCGCCGTTACTCGAATCGACACCGAGGACCCGGTCAGCCGCTCGGCGCTGAGCCTCAATCGCTTTGAGAGTGCGGGGTAAATACGACAAGCCGTTGTGGGAAACCACAACGGCTGTGACGCGAATAGATTCAGAAATTAGACCGCTCGCTTCCGTAACCGGCGTCGCTCTCGTTCTGAGAGGCCGCCCCAGATACCGAATCGTTCATCATTTGATAAGGCGTATTCCAAGCATTGGGAGCGCACGTTGCAAGAGCCGCACACCTTCTTGGCATCCCTAGTTGAACCACCCTTTTCCGGGAAAAAGGCTTCCGGGTCAGTTTGGGCACAGAGTGCGTCGGCTTGCCAACCCAACTCGCCCTCATCGGCAGGGTCACCGACGGCAATCCCTGGTAGGCCAATCCAAATGGCCTGGCTCTGGCTCGACTTGCTGAGATCGAGTTCTGGTTCCGCCGCCCAAATCTCGGTGCTGCTCTGCTCACTGCCGGCCAGAGCTTCATGAGCCGCTAAGAAGGCGGTGGCCGTATCTTCCAGCGAGTTCTCTTCGGCTGCACGATATCGTTCAGCCGCTGAGGGGTCGGCCGGATCGACAAACCAGTCACTCGGCACACCGCGTGAACGGTAAACCGCAGCCGCTTGCGCGGCGATCGCGGATTCATCATCGAATCCGGTGACCTGCCCATCCGGAGTGATTTCACTACGCTCCGCTTGCCCCATGCTGGTCCTCCTGGTCGTGCCGCAGCTGTGTTGCTTTGGTCTTGCTTGGTATCTCGCTAATACAGGTTCTACTGCTGCAGCTTCGTCTTCTAATTACAACGGTGTAATACGATGCTCGTCAAGTGCGGGACGGGAATTTTAGCCAGTTTGGGGGGGAATTCTCAGGATCGCCACGCCCGGGATTTAACGAAAGGATGCGGCGTGTTGGGCTCCGGAATCTTTTCTTTATTCTGATTCATCGACTGAACCAAGCTTCGAGGCAAATCCCGCGCGCAAGACGCACCGAAGCTAATGCCGCTGAGAGCACGTATCCTGGGATTCCCCACTGCGTCCTAAGCCGCAGCTCCACCGAGCACCGGGAAACGCTCCCGACAGATTTGGAAGAGAGCAAAACATCATTACCAGCATCGACACTCTGCTAGCCGATTTTCGTCGGGTGAATCCCGCTTCGCCGCGGCTAACCTGGTACGGCAGCACTGGGGAACGCATTGAGCTCTCCGGCAAGGTTTTGGACAACTGGGTCGCAAAAACTGCTAACTTTCTGGTCGACGAGTTCGACTTCGGTCCTGGGATGAGCCTCAGCCTGGACTTGCCAGCGCACTGGAAGTCCCTCTGCATCCTGTTGGGTGCCCTAGCTGCAGGCGGCACAGTGACCTCCGCCCAAGGCGGAACACTGCTGGCGAGCTCCGATCAGCAGCGCCTTGAGCTGGACCAGCGCCCGGCCATTGCTGTTTCGCTCGCCGCCTTAGCGCTGCGCTGGGACGGTGAACTGGGCCCCCAGGTTCGCGATTACGCGGCTGAAGTCAGGATGTTCGCCGATAGCTTCGAACGTTTTGACGACCCGGCCGAAAGCCAGCTCGCCTTGAGCATTGGCGAACTTCAGTGCGAGTATCAGCAGCTTTCCGAACTTCGTCAGGAATACTCGCAAGCGGATCGCATTGCCCTCGACTCGACCGTCGGCCTGTCAGCGGTGGCAACGACGGCATTAGGGATTTGGCAATCGGCGGGTTCCCTAGTGCTTGCCGAGCATCGGAGTCTGTTGACCGCTAGCTTGCTCAGTTCGGAAGCGGCCAGGCTGCGCTGAGCTAGGACACCGGATTGCGTTCCGGCTGCGTTGCCGAGGCCTTCTTCTGCGGCGCTTCCACCAGGGCGTGATCGCCCGCATACTCCGGTTCAGCATCGAGCTCTTCAGTGAAGACAAAGAAACGATACGTCAGGAACCTGAAGATGGTGCCCAGTATCAGGCCAATCACGCCACCGGCGATAAAGTCAGCGGTGACCGTCTGGAATCCCAGCACATAGCGGGAGATGTACTGGCAGCCTACTGCGATGCCGAGCCCCATCAGACTCATCACAATAAAGAGGAAGAACTCACGCCACGGCTTATTGCCCCGTCGGTGCCGGAAGGTCCAATAACGATTGGCGAACCAGGAGAACAGAATGGCAATGCTGGAGGAGACGACTCTTGCTTTAATAGTTCCGTCAGAGAGAATGCCGTGGGCCAGAATGAAGAAAAGGCCGTTATCAATTACCCAGCCAAGCCCGCCGACGACGCCAAATTTGGCGACTTCGCGCCATAGCAGCTGAATTAAGCCAACTGCTCGTTGAAAAACTGACTGCACTATTGATTCCTCCAGCGAGTTGCCGATGAGACTTATTGCGGACAGCGCTGCCTCGTCGACCGCTCGATCTTTGCCTAACCTGCCACTTTACCTGGTTTAACGAGCTCTCCGAATTTTTCGCCGGCGACACCCTGACTCCGCTGTGAAAACTTGATGGCTCTGCTGTTCGCCGCGCCGGAAAAAGCATCGTTGTCAGTCAATCGGTACTCTTGACCTTGTGACTTTTCCAGTGATTGGTGTGGTGGGCGGCGGCCAGCTTGCTCGCATGATGGTTCCGGTCGCAGTCGAGCTTGGCTTCGAGCTGCGGATACTTGCCGAGGGTGATGACGTCTCCGCGGTGAGCGCCGCTCGCTACGCTCCGGTCGGCGATTATCGCGACCTGGAGACGCTACGTGACTTCGCCCAAGGCGTTGACGTGCTGACCTTCGACCACGAGCACGTACCGACCGAGCACCTGCGGACCCTGATTAGCGAGGGGGTCAACGTTCAGCCGGGCCCCGAAGCTCTACAGCACGCTCAGGACAAATTGGTGATGCGGGCCGCGGTGGAACGGCTTGGGTTACCGAATCCGGCGTGGGCAGCGGTTTCCTCGCCGGCGGAGTTGATCGCCTTTGCCGATAAGCATGGCTGGCCGGTGGTACTCAAAACGCCTCGCGGCGGTTATGACGGCAAGGGGGTCCGAGTGGTGCAAAACCCCGAACAGGCCATTGAAAGCGCCGACTGGTTTGCCGCCATGACCCCGCTGTTGGTGGAACAGAAGGTGGATTTCAGCCGCGAGCTTTCCGCGCTGGTGGCGCGACGCCCCAGCGGCGAGGCCCGGG
Organism: Psychromicrobium lacuslunae; assembly: GCF_000950575.1. Lineage (NCBI taxonomy): Bacteria > Bacillati > Actinomycetota > Actinomycetes > Micrococcales > Micrococcaceae > Psychromicrobium > Psychromicrobium lacuslunae. Next base: position 117,903 of record NZ_CP011005.1, on the reverse strand, counting down.
CCTGGTCGGTGGTGCAATCCAATCAGCTCGATGGGGTGTGCGATGAGGTGATCGCACCAGCCCCTGAACTTGATGAGCGAGTGGCGGTGGCCGCTCAGAATGCTGCCTTAGAGATTGCCGAGGAGCTGGGGGTGACCGGCGTGATGGCGGTGGAATTATTCGAAACTCCGGGCCTGGGACCGGGTTTTCTGATCAATGAGCTGGCAATGCGGCCACATAACTCTGGTCATTGGAGTATGGACGGCGCCCTCACCGGCCAGTTCGAGCAGCATCTACGCGCCGTGCTTGATCTGCCGCTCGGAGATCCGCAGCTGCTCTGCCGTACCGTGATGAAAAACATTCTCGGCGGCAGTAACCATGACCTAGCTGCCGCGCTTCCGACCGCTTTGAGCAGCGAACCAGCGGTTAAATTCCACGGCTATGGTAAATCCGTCCGGCCGGGCCGGAAAGTGGCTCATGTGAACGCTCTAGCTAAGCAGGGCGAGTCTCTCGACGCGCAACGACAGCGAGCTGAACGCGCCGCCCGAATCATTCGGGATGGCAGCACGGCAGTAAATCCGACCCCTCGCTGATCGCAGCAGAAAGGCCTCTGATGAGCACACAAAAACAAGACCAAGCACGGCAGGCGCTGGTTGGCCTGGTGATGGGTTCCGACTCGGACTGGCCGGTTATGCAAGCCGCTGCCGAGGCTCTCGAAGAATTCGGCATCCCGTTCGAAGCCGATGTGGTCTCGGCACATCGGATGCCAGTGCAAATGATCGACTACGGCCAAAACGCGGCCAAACGTGGTTTGCGGGTGCTGATTGCCGGGGCAGGCGGAGCCGCCCATTTACCGGGCATGTTGGCCTCGGTGACGCCATTACCAGTCATTGGTGTGCCGGTACCGCTAAAGACCCTTGATGGTATGGACTCGCTGCTATCAATTGTACAGATGCCCGCGGGTGTGCCGGTGGCAACGGTTTCGATCGCCGGAGCAAGGAACGCGGGCCTGCTCGCGGTCAGGATCTTGGCCGCAGGGGCTGATCCACTGGCCGAAAAGCTACGCGCCGCGCTTGAATCCTTCGCCGTTGAACTCAAGGCCCAGGCGGAGCAGAAGGGCAGTGCGCTCCGCAGCCGAGTCGGCGAAAGTTTCCCGGGCAGCGTCGCTGCGAAGGAAGGCAGCCTATGAGTTTCAGCTCACCTAAAACCACGAAGGCTTCCAACCGACCGGCCGTTCTGACCAATCCGGTGCGTTATCCACAATCGGCAAACGCCCCCATGCGCACTAAACGCGCCTTCCTACTCTTGATCCTCAGCCTGTTCGTGCCCGGTAGCGCCCAATTGGTCGCCGGCAATCGCAGGCTGGGCAGGATCGCACTGAGAATCACCATAGCGATCTGGGTTCTGGTTATCCTGGCGGTTCTCTTTTTCTTGTTTTCCCGCTCCCAATTCGTCAACTTACTAGTCAACCCGATCGTCTCGCTGCTGCTCATCGTGATGCTTATCGCCCTGGCCATCGGGTGGGCGGTGATCTTTATCGACACGCTGCGCATCATCCGCCCCGTGATGCTGGCCCCAGGGTTACGGGCGGTGATCCCCGCCGCAGTGGTGGTGTTGATGGTCATCACCTCAGGTGGACTCGGCTACGTCGCCTGGTTGGTCAACTCGGGTCGTAGCGCGATTGGAAACATTTTTGCCAGCGGACCGGATATGGCCCCGGTGGACGGCCGGTATAACTTCCTGGTGATGGGCGGCGATGCCGGCGCTGACCGGATCGGTCGACGCCCGGACAGCATTATCGTCATTAGCGTCGACGCCAATACGGGCCAATCCGTAACCATTTCTATTCCACGAAATCTGCAGAACGCACAGTTCAGCCCCAAGTCGCCGATGCGACAGATTTACCCCGACGGCTATAACTGTGGCGATGACTGCATTATTAATTTCCTCTACACCGAGGTCACCGAAAAATATTCAAAGCTCTACCCCGGTGAGGCCGATCCCGGCGCCCAGGCCATGATGGACGCCGCTGGGGGCACTCTAGGGTTGACCATTCAGGGTTATCTATTAGTAGATATGGCTGGCTTTGCTCAGCTGGTAGACGCTCTTGGCGGCGTTAAGATTAACGCCGGTGGTTGGGTGCCCATTAGCGGTGCAGCCACCGCCGATGGCGGACATCTAGCCCCCGAGGGTTGGATTGCGCCAGGCCAGCAAACCCTCAATGGCCAGCAGGCGCTGTGGTACGCAAGATCCCGCGAATGGGTCAATGACTATGCTCGTAGTCAGCGTCAGCAATGCATTCAGCAGGCTATTCTGAAGCAGATGGACCCAGCCACAGTGCTGACCAAATTCGATGCTATTGCCAGCGCGGGGGCCAAGGTCATCGAATCCGATATTCCGCAACAGCAGCTGGGCAGCTTCCTCGATCTGGCGATTAAGGCAAAGTCTCATCCACTGGAAAGGTTGACGATCGGGCCACCGGATTTCGACATCCAGTTCTCCACCAACCCCGATTTTGCTGTTATTCATCAGAAGGTCAAGGACTTAATCGCTGGCAAGACTGCTGCGCCGAGTAGTGCCACGGCGGCCAACGACGCAGATCAGACTCCGGCCAGCTCGGCTGCCAAGCCACCCGCAGCGAAGCCTGCCACGGTGAACCCACCTGCCCAGCAAGCACCAAAAACCCAGGCTCCGCAGCTGACCAAGGAGTATTTGCAGCAATTAGCGGTGAATGGAAATCAGGCCGAGCTGATCAGCCTGCTCGCCAATAACGGCAACTGCACCCCCAGTTAGGACGCCATGTATAAACTCAGCAACACGATTCGCCCCTACCCCTGGGGTTCGCTTAACGCGATCGCTGGATTGCTCGGACGAAAGCCAAGCGGTGGCCCGGAGGCAGAACTCTGGATCGGCGCTCATCTGGGTGCGCCGTCCATGGTGCTCAGCGAGGGCCATAGCGTGCCGCTGAACGAGCTGATCGACCAGGACCCGGAGCAGACCCTGGGCACAGATTCGCGGGCGGCCTTTGGCGATCGGCTGCCTTTCCTGCTCAAGGTGCTTGCCGCGGATAAGGCACTGTCTTTGCAGGTTCATCCAACCCTGGCTCAGGCTGCTGAGGGCTTCCAGGCCGAAGATGCGGCGGGAATTCCGCGCGACGCCGAGAACCGCAACTACAAAGACGATAATCACAAACCTGAAATGATCTTCGCGCTTACCCCCTTCGATGCGCTCTGCGGTTTTCGTCCCGTCACCGAAACACTCGCCATTTTTCGGCACTTAGCGGAGCGGTCAGATTCCGACTCCGGCGGCTTCCCAGCGCTGCTCAGCCAGGTCATTAACTGTTTGCTGAATACCGACAGTTCAGCGGCCTTGCGCGACGCTTTTGAACTGCTGATTAACGGTGCCGAAACCACCACAGCCGCGGTTAACTGGTCGGTGACACTATTGCGGTCAGGGGTGTCCAAGCAGCCGTTTGAACGAGAGTTTGACACCCTGTTAGAGCTAAACGAGCAATTCCCGGGTGACCCGGGAGTGCTAATTTCGCTGCTGCTCAACCGGGTCAAGCTATCCCCGGGTGAATGCCTTTCGATGCCAGCGGGGAACGTACACGCCTATCTGAACGGTCTGGGCATCGAGGTAATGGCTAGCTCGGACAATGTCTTGCGTGGCGGGCTAACCACGAAATTCGTCGATATCCCTGAGTTGCTGCGCATCGTCGACTTTCATGAACTGCCAGCTCCCGAGGTGACTGCAAGCAGCACAGCCCTGGGGCAAGAACTTTACATCCCCGGTTTCAACGAATTTCAACTGCAACGGATCACCATCCAGGCTGGCACAGAACCAGTGCCGCTCGCTCAACATGGCCCTGTGCTGGTGCTGATCACGGAGGGAGCCGCATTCCTCGACTCACCCCGTGGCGATCTAGCCCTGGCACATGGTGAAAGCGCCTTTATTGCCGCGGCGGAGAGCCCGGTTTTGCTGCACTCCCAGCAAGGATGCACTGCCTTCGCGGTAACCACAGCGCTCTCGTCTACCGTTTGAGTAGACTGCTGAACTTTCGTAGTCCTTTTCGCGCCATCGGCAGGGCTTTGGCATAAAACGGGTAGAAAGCTGAAAGAGGTTTATCCCAGCTGCCCACCAGCAAGTTTTCATGATCCGCGAAACCGAATTTGAACTGTGAGACGCCGTCGTTAAGTAAGCCATTGAAGTCATAGCGATGTACACCGCGCTCGCGCATGGCTTGGATCGCTGTCCACTTAAGTGCGTAATTAGCTCGTAGCTGCGAGCCTTCATCGGTCATTCCACCGTAAAGCTCGAAAGCCGTATCGGCGCTGTGCGCCAACCAGAGGAAGGCGACCACCCGGTCCCCTTTAAAAGCCCCAAAGACTGGCGAACGCGCGGCTAAATTCTCAAAAATATCTAGATAATAGGCATCTTGGTGGATGTTAAAAGCCGCTCGCTGGGCGGTCTGCTGATACACCTCAAGGCACTGTTTCAGCTCTGCTTGCTCGACCAGGCGGAAGTCAAGCTCCTCACGGCCCGACTTCCGAATGTATTGCCGGGTTTTTTTGGTCATTGCGGCGAACAGTTCCTCGTCGCTGCGATTCAGATCGAGAATAAGGGTACGGGGTATCAGAATCTGGGTAGCCGCTTTTTGCCAGCCGCTAGCCGACAACACGGACAACGCCGGATCGGTCGACTCCCAATCTGGTTCGGCGGTGAGGACCACTGCACCGCTTCGCTTCACCACCGATTCGATGGCGGAAAGCACTTCAGCTAGCCGGCTCAGCTCTGCCTGAGGACCGCGAGGAATATAGGCAAGCGACCGGAACGGAAAGGGCAAGCTTCGGTACAAGACTTGTGCTGACCCGACCAAATCCGCCCCGTCACGGACCAGCAGTCGCTCAGCTCGCCAGCCATGCTGTGCTTTTGACTCACCCCATCCCCAAAGCTGCATGGGATGGCCGCCTTGGGCGTCTACAGCTGCGTCCCACTCATTTCGATCGTGGCAAGGCTTAGCGTCCAAGGGAGTCTTCACAGTCATGTCTTAAGCCTAGCTGGCCGCGAGGTGGGAGAATTCACTGCTCTTTTCGCCAGTGCAGTCCTCGGCTTTCCACGGCTACTGAAAGACCCAGCGGATAGCTATTCGGCCAGCATAAGTTTCCTCGCTCATCGACCATCTTGAACCGCACAATGGCAATACTCGGGTATCGATTCACCGTCATTTCCAGCGAGATAACTACGCTCTCGCCAGGCATCGTATCGGCCAGCCGCACTGTCTCCGCAGAATGCGGATAGGTCGGCGTGTTAGGCGTCATACGTCGGATAGTGCGATTGATCCAGGGCACTTCGCCACTGTTCCGCAGGGTCCATGATTTCGTGAAAGTAGCACCGAAAGGAAAAATCGTGCCGTCCGGGACAGTTTCGGAAATAATTTCTGAACTATCCACTAATTCCCGTCGATCGCTAGCAACAAGGCCGGTCGCAGCACCTCCGCTTATTTCGTCCGCCGGGATCTTCGCTAGCCCTTCCCGAAGCCTAGCGAGATCAGTCATCGAGAAGTTGACCGCGCGTAGGATGGCGTCTCGAAAAGCCACCCGCTTAGTCCTTCCCGATTTAGCCGTATAGCCAATGTTCGGATTCCGCTGTAAGGCACGCTTATAGTTCATGAAGGCCCACGCGTCTCGCACCTGTTTGGTGTTAGTTTGGGAACCCTTGAGGGCGGGGTTGACGGTACGGATCAAAAAGAGGTCATGATCATTGGGCAGGTAACCACACAACAGGTAGGCCAGACCACCTCGGATCAAAGCACTTTCCTCAACAGAGGTAGGCGAGGCTAGGTATAACTTGCATACTGCGAAGAGGAATTTTGCTATTAATTGATCATCACCAAGGTCGGCCGCTAACTGCTCCTTGGCAATGGCGGTGAGACTTGGGCAGTTGGCAGCCGAGAGCCGCGGATCGTTGCGATTCGACGCGAAGCGATCAGAAATTTCAGTAACAGCGGCTGCCCAAACCATGGTAGCTACTTTATCGCGGAGCAAGGCGGCTCGATTACGCCAGCAGCACCAGCAAAACCTTGCCGATACTTACGCCCTTGCGCGGCTCTCAACCATCCCAACGCCGATGCGCATTTCCGGTTTCACGTTGCGTCCAAACTAATTTCCTCGTTTCGATGGCCATCAGAGCGCCGTGCGGATACTCATCGGGCCAGCAAAGATTCCCCTCTGAATCGACCATTTTGAACTTGATCTCGCTAAACCCGACAACGCTACTCGTGGTGACATCTACGGCGATAACCACAGTCTCCCCTGGCAAAGTGTCGGCCACCGGCACCTCCAACGCTGAGGCCGGATAGGAGGCGCTCAACGGTGTGATTCGCCGAAACTTGCGTCCAATCCATGGCACTTCACCAACATTTTTCAAGGTCCACGTCTTGGTCACGGTGGTATTGGTTGGTAAAAGAGAACCGTCAGGAATGGACTCGGTGACAAATTCCGAGGCGTCAACTCTTTCAGACCTGGTCTGGTTACTCCGGCTTGTCGTTTCCACCTCATTGGGTAGCGCCAGGAGACGACGCGAACGCTGCTCCAAAAGCATCTCGGCAGTCGCCTCACGGAACTCCGACAAGTTTTCCATGGCATAGCTAAAAGCTGTCAACACCGCGTCCCGGAAAGCCGGGCGCAGGGTCTGACCAGGTTTAGCCGAATAGCTCTGCTCCGGATCAAACAACAAACTTCTTTTGTAGACCATAAAGGCCCAAGTATCTCTGACTTGTTTGGTCTTCGCATTCATAACTCGGGTTCGAGGGTTAGCTCGCTGTATCAAAGCATAATCATGCTCATTCGGCTCATACTGAATGAGGAGGAAGCCCAAGCCAGCGCGAAGCAGGGCCTTCTGTTCAGCTGTTTTGAGTTGCCGCTCGTAAAAAACCGCGGCGAACTTAACCAAATTCTCCAGATCCCGCTCGCGGATAGCTGCCAGGCCAAAAACGTCTTCAGAAATCTTTCTCAGCGCCGGATTGGCTTCCAGATGAAAACAAATGTTCGCTTCGCGAGGAGCAAACCGCGTGGCGAGTTCCTCAGCTCCTTGCGCTAGGAGTCGTTCTTCCATCATCTCCCCCGTCTACCAAAACATCAGTCTGTAAAAAGATACTCCTAACCGATTGCAAAACCGAACGGTTGCCCTGTTACGCCGGAGATTGTTAGCGATGCGTTATCGCCGCGCGTAGGACTCCCACTTATTTGCGTGGTGTTCGGCATCAACGAAGCGCACGGTTCCCGATTTAGAACGCATCACGATCGACTGAGTTACCACCCGGTCCTTGGTGTAGCGCACGCCGCGCAGTAAATCGCCGTCGGTGATGCCGGTAGCCGCAAAGTAGCAGTTGTCACTGGCCACTAGATCGTTGGTGGAAAGCACCCGGTCCAGATCGTGCCCGGCGTCAAGCGCCTTCTGTTTTTCTTCATCCGAGGTTGGCCAGAGCCTGCCCTGAATAACGCCTCCCAGAGCCTTAATGGCGCAGGCCGCCACGATCCCCTCGGGTGTACCACCAATCCCCATCAAGGCGTCGACCCCGGTATTGGATCGGGCAGCGGCGATGGCGCCCGCCACATCACCGTCCATAATGAAGCGGGTACGCGCCCCGGCTGCCCTGATTTCCTCCACCAGCGGCTTATGCCGATCCCGATCCAGCACCATCACATTGAGCTGATTGACCTTGACACCCTTAGCTTTGGCAATCAGATGAAGGTTCTGTTTCACCGGCAGCCGTAAATCGACCATGTCAGCGGCTTCGGGGCCGGTAACCAGCTTTTCCATATAGAACACGGCCGAGGGGTCGAACATGGTGCCGCGCTCGGCCACCGCAAGTACCGCAAGCGCGTTATTGATCCCTAGCGCAGTCAGCCGGGTGCCATCAATAGGGTCAACTGCGACATCAACCTCGGGGCCGGTGCCATCGCCAACTCGCTCACCGTTAAAGAGCATCGGAGCTTCGTCCTTTTCGCCCTCACCAATCACCACAACACCGTTGAAATGAACGGTGTGCAGGAAGGAGCGCATTGCATCAACAGCCGCGCCATCAGCTTTGTTCTTATCGCCGAAGCCAACCCAGTGTCCGCCAGCGATCGCCGCTGCCTCGGTCACCCTGACCAGTTCGAGCGCGAGGTTGCGATCCGGTTCGTCGTCGCCGACAGCAAGCGCCGAGGAGAGAGTTGAGTATTGGGCTTCTTCAGGAACAGCAGAAAATTTGGGCTCTGGCACGGTAATTCCTCATCATTGAGCGGTCACGTCCCCTCAAGCATAGTTTGGCTTGGACCACCGAAGAACTCCCGGCGAGCTATTGTGATGCATGCCTCAAATGGTGTTCCGGTGCCAGAGTGCGAGAACATAGAGCTATGAGTGATGCTTCTCCCGGCAGTAAGTCGGCCAGCGCTGAGGCGAATAACGCTGCCCTGGCCTCGGCAGAGAGCGCCGAGACTTCCGCTCCAGCACCGCCCGCCGAGGGGGCAGGACCCTACGATGGCGCATCGCCCATCCTGCTCCAGCCAGCGGCTGCTAAGCGGGCTAACGCCACCGTGATCGGGATGCTGGTCGCGGTGCTACTTTGCCTGGTTCTCGCCTTGCCACTGGCCTTTTTCACCGCTAAGCCCGCAGGCCAGAGCTACCGGCCAGCAGTCGACGTCAGCGCAGCCGCTATCGATGCCAAAGGCGTCGCCGGATTCATCCCGGTGGCACCGGCGCTGCCCAGTGGTTGGACAGTAAATTACGCCCGCTGGAACCCAGCAGGCAGCGATGGAGTGGCTTTCTGGGAAGTCGGCTACGTCACCGCAGCTCAGCAGTTCATTGTGCTCACCCAAACCGCACAACCCAATCCGACCTGGCTGGCTGGGCGCACCGATAATGCCAACGTGACCGGGGATCGACCCGAGCAGGGCACCAGTTGGGAGCTCAGGGATAAACCCGGTACCTCAACCTCATTGATTCTGACAAACAAAACCACTGTCGTGCTGCGCGGCGAGTTCAGCAACGGCGCGGTGCCGTTGAACGATCTCGACCAGTTGGCTGTCGCGGTAGTCAACTCACTCAACGGAGCGGCTGGAAAATGAACCAACTCACGCCACACGATGCTTGGCTCAAGCTGCACGAAGGCAATGAACGCTTTGTCTCCGGCAGCTCACAACACCCCAACCAGGATTCCGCACATCGCGAGTCGCTGGTCGAAGGCCAGAATCCGTTTGCGGTGATTTTTGGCTGCTCGGACTCCCGCCTAGCCGCAGAAATTATCTTCGACCTAGGGCTAGGTGACGCCTTCGTGGTGCGGACCGCTGGGCAGGTGATCGATCTGGCCGTACTGGGCTCGATTGAATACTCCATCTCGGTACTCGGCGTGCCACTGATCGTGATCCTCGGCCACGACAACTGCGGCGCGGTCACCGCCACTAAGGACGCGGTGGAGAGCGGCGAGATGCCCAAGGGGTATTTGCGCAATCTGGTCGAGCGGATCACTCCTTCGGTGCTAGCTTCACAGCGCGATGGCGGTCAGGGCGTGAACGATTTTATGGTCGAGCACATTAAACAGACCGCAGCCAGATTGGTTGAAACCTCCCGCTCGGTGGCCGATGCTGTCGAACGCAAAGAGGTCGCCGTGGTCGGCCTGGCCTACCGCTTGGAGGAAGGTCGCGCCGAACTGGTCAGCAGCTTGGGGCAGCTCTAAAACTTTGCTTAGCTGCCCCGCTTAGCCGAAATTGTCCGGAGCGGATGGCCCGGATAATCTATAACCATGACGCAGACTGAGCCAGAATTTCGGATCGAACACGACACGATGGGTGAGGTCCGAGTTCCGGCCAATGCCCTCTATGCCGCCCAAACGCAACGCGCTGTGGAGAATTTCCCCATTTCGGGCACCACCTTGGAAAGCGCTCACATCGAGGCGTTGGCTCGGATCAAGAAGGCCGCCGCCTTGGCGAACGCTGAATTGGGGGTGCTCGACGAGGAGCGCGCCCAGGCCATTGCGGCCGCTGCCGAGGAAGTTATTTCTGGTAAGTACGACGGCGACTTCCCGATTGATGTGTTCCAGACTGGCTCCGGTACCTCCTCGAATATGAACACCAATGAGGTACTCGCGGCGCTGGCTAATCGCTCCTTGGCAGCTGCTGGCAGCGAGACCCAAGTGCACCCGAACGATCACGTCAATGCCTCACAGTCCTCCAATGACGTCTTCCCGACCTCTGTGCACGTGGCGGCAACCTCAGCCCTGGTCAATAATTTGGTGCCCGCACTGCAGTACCTGGCCGATTCGCTCGGTCGCAAAGCCGAAGAGTTCAAAGAGGTGGTGAAGTCAGGACGTACTCACCTGATGGACGCGACTCCGGTCACGCTAGGCCAAGAGTTCGGTGGCTACGCTGCTCAGGTGCGTTATGGCATCGAACGTATTGAATCTTCGCTCCCCCGGGTTGCCGAGGTTCCGCTTGGCGGTACCGCGGTAGGCACCGGAATCAACACCCCAGCTGGCTTCCCGCAACGAGTGATCGCCCTGCTCGCCGAAGACACCGGCCTGCCGCTGACCGAGGCCCGCGACCACTTTGAGGCTCAGGCGAACCGCGACGGACTGATTGAAGCCTCCGGCCAGCTGCGCAATATCGCTTATTCGCTCATGAAGATCAACAATGATTTGCGCTGGCTGGGCTCGGGCCCGAACACCGGTCTGGGCGAGATCGCGATTCCTGATCTGCAGCCGGGTTCCTCAATTATGCCGGGCAAGGTCAATCCGGTGATCTGCGAGGCATCGATTATGGTCTGCGCTCAGGTGATCGGCAATGACACCACCATTGCGCTCTCCTCCACCAATGGAGCCTTCGAGCTGAACGTCGGCATCCCGGTGATGGCCGCCAACCTCTTGCAGTCGATCCGCTTGCTCAGCAATACCGCCAAGGTGATGGCTGACAAGATGATCGACGGGATCACCGCGAACGTCGAGCGCGCACGCTTCCTCGCCGAGGCTTCACCCTCGATCGTTACTCCGCTGAACAAGTTCATTGGCTACGAGAACGCCGCCAAGATCGCCAAAAAGGCAGTTGCCGAAGGCCTCACCGTCCGCGAGGCAGTTATTGCCCTCGGGTACCTGGAGCGCGGCGAACTCACCGAAGCGCAGCTCGACAGCGCGCTCGATGTGCTCTCGATGACCCGGCCACCGCAGTAGTCAAACGGTATTAGCTCAGCCCGGCGGCGCTCCACGGTTCAACCCGTGGCAGCGCTACCGGGCGCTTGCTATTTAAGCCCTCATGGCTTCAGCTTCGGTTCAGTTAAGTGACACAACTCATGTCGATTAATTTTGCACTATTCGACACATAGTGCAAAACTTTACTTCGTGAAAGATAGTGCAATAATTTCCGTTGAGTCGCCGACCGAGGACGATTCACTCGGCTTGCGTGAACGGAAGAAGCAGGCGACCAGGGCCGCCATCGTGAAGGTGGCACAAGATCTCACCCTGGAGCACGGCTTTAATGGATTCACCGTCGAGCAACTGTGCGAGAGTGTCGGCATCTCCCGCCGCACCTTCTTCAACTATTTCGCCAGCAAGGAAGATGCCGTGCTGGGCTGGGACGGCGGAGACTTCCCCGAGGATCTCCAAGCTAGGTTCGTGGCAGGACAGTCAACCGAGCATCGGCCCGGTCAGCTATCCAGCACCTTGCTGCAAGACCTGCTCACCATGTTCGCCGAGAATACAAACCGGCTTCCCCGCACTCCGGAGGAACACCGGAAGCTGCACAAGGTGATTCTGAGTGAACCGCAGCTCCTCGCCAAAGCTCTAGATAGCTTCGAGAAACGTGAGCAGACCTTGCGCGAGTTGATCGCCAAGCGAGAATCTTGCGAAGCCGAGGACCTTCGGGTCCAGATGGCGGTAGTGCTGGTTGGTGCGATTCTTCGCAAATCCTCCGAAGCCTCCTTCCTCCCCGGTACCACCGAAGAGATTCCTAGCATCATGCGGCGCTACACCCGAGCAATCAAAGACCTCATTGAGAATTCCACGCTAGAAGACTAAGGACAAACCATGACAACTCTCAGCGCAGCTCAACCGCTGCTCCTGACTAAACGGCGAATCTGGACGATTTTCGCGGCGCTCATCGCCGGGATGCTGCTCTCCAGCCTCGACCAGACCATCGTCTCCACCGAGATGCCAACCATTGTTGGCAAGCTCGGCGGCGTCGAAAACCAAGCCTGGATCACCACGGCTTACCTTTTGGCGACCACCATTGTGATGCCAATTTACGGCAAATTCGGTGATGTGCTGGGGCGGCGGAACCTTTTCCTCATCGCCATCGCGCTCTTCACCCTAGCTTCAGTGGGTTGCGCCTTCGCCGGTGACTTCTGGATGTTCGTGGTCTTCCGCGCCCTGCAAGGTTTGGGCGGCGGCGGTCTGATGATCCTCTCGCAGGCGATTATTGCCGATATCGTACCGGCCAGCGAACGCGGTAAATACATGGGCCCGCTCGGTGGCATCTTCGGCCTGGCCGCCGTGGCCGGGCCGCTGCTGGGCGGCTTCTTCGTCGATCACCTTACCTGGGAATGGGCTTTCTACATCAATATCCCGGTCGGCATCGCCGCCTTCTTAATCGCCGTCTTTGCACTACGACTGCCCAGCAAGAAGGCCGAAAAAAAGATCGACGTTCTTGGCGTCGTCTTGCTCTCGATCGCCACCACCTGCCTGATCTTCTTCACCGACTTCGGTGGCAAGAAAAACGCTCCTGGCGAGAATCTCTACGGCTGGGGCGCCTGGGGCACCTGGGCCTGGGGCATTGGTTTGATCGTGGCAGCTACCCTGTTCGTGCTGGTCGAGCGCAAGGCTGAAGATCCGGTCATCCCGCTTAGCCTGTTCAAGAACCGGATCTTTATCAATGCCACCGCCATTGGCTTCACCCTAGGCCTCGGTATGTTCTCGGCACTGGCCTTCATTCCGACCTTCCTGCAAATGTCCTCCGGGGCTTCCGCCGCCGGTTCCGGTTTGTTAATGCTGCCGATGATGGCGGGCCTATTCGCCACCTCGATCTACTCTGGTATTGCGATCAGCAAGAGCGGTAAGTACAAGATCTACCCGATCATTGGTACCTCGCTGACCATTCTGGCCATGCTCTGGATGACCACGCTCACCGCGGACACTCCGCTGTTCCTCATCTGCGTGCAACTCTTCGTTTTCGGCGCAGGTCTTGGCTTGATCATGCAGGTGATCGTGATGGTGGTGCAGAACGCGGTACCGGCCACCCAAATCGGCACCGCGACCAGTACCAATAACTACTTCCGTGAAGTGGGTGCATCGTTGGGTGTCGCGGTCTTCGGCACCATCTTCACCAGCAGGTTGACCGAGTCGCTCACGAATGTGTTCGCTGGCTTGCCGGGCGGTGCGGCGAATGCTTCGCAGTCTGCGGCCACCCTCGATCCGCAGAAACTCGCCACCCTGCCAGAGGGCGTGCGGGACTCGATTGTGAACGCCTACGCGGACTCGCTGGCTCCGGTGTTCTGGTACCTGGTGCCGTTCATTGCCATCGCTTTGATCTTGGCAATTACCCTCAAGCAGATTCCACTCTCCGACACCTCAGGGATGGTGGCACGTGGTGAGGCAATTTCGGGCGAAGAGGCCGAACGCCTGGAAGCTGAGCTGGCCACGCAGAAGTCCGGAGTGCCCGCTGGGATCGGAGCTAGTGCTGGCACAGTTCCCTCGGCGCCGAACTCTGACGACGACGGTGGCGCCGAGTTAGAGGACGCCCGCCGCTAATATCCGTCGGTTCGAGAAGCCGTGTTCGCGAGAACGCAATGACTTCGGGATAGTCCAACAGCAAGTAACTGGGCTATCCCGAAGTCATTTGGCTATCTTGAACCACTTCGAAGGTTAGGCCGGGGTGAGCAACGCAAGTATCGTGCCGGCGAACATTAGCGGCCCAAAAGGCAGAGCAGTTTTCAAAGTGCCCTTGCGGCTGAGCAGCAATCCAACGCCCACCAGACCGCCCAACATAAAGCTAAGGATGCTGGCATAGAGCAGGTGCAGCCAGCTGAGGTACCCCAGATAACAGCCGAGCAGCACCGCCAATTTCACATCCCCTAGCCCCATTCCCGCCGGATAGATCGCGCGTAGGAGTAGGTAACCGAGCCCTAGAACCACCCCACCGAGTAGGACGCGGAGCGCAGTTCCAGCGTCAGCGGCTAGCAGAGCAGAGCATCCCAGCAGCCCCAGGGCTACCGCGATTGAGGGGTAAACGATCCGGTTTGGGAGCAGATGGCTGCGTAGGTCAATTATGCTCAACCAAACAGCTATCACCAGCAAATAGGCACAGGCTAGCGCCGTCAAAACAAAACTCAACGGGTATTGGACGATCAATTGGCAAAGCCTCGGGATCATGCTGGGATGCTACTCGAAAACACCGCTACTCCGCAGCCCCGCCAGCGTACACTGTGGATATGGAGCTTACCGCCGATGTTTTCCGAGCGTTGTGTCGATCTTCGCCGTGGAAATGGCGTAGCTTGCGCTTCCAGGTGCGCTGGTTGCCTAATGACTCGGCGGCGAGCACAGTCAACGGCTGGATCCGCCGCCCACTCGCCCTGCGCATTGAGGCGCTGGACGGCACCGTCTTGCAAAGCACAGCCGGTTTGAACGACTCAAAGGATTCGCTTTTCACCTCCGGGTCGAGAAAACCTTGGTTACTGCCGCCGCATCTGGTCACCCCGCTGTATCAGGCTGACGGTTTGGTAAGGCGTCGACCCGAGGCGCAGTATGGTGAGCCTGGCTTCGGTCTTGATCAGCTGAGTGCCGCCCGGTTCGCCGCCTGGTTCGACCCGGTCGAACTGGCTGGCAACGCGCCGGTGCCGATTGAGTTTCCGTTCGCCAATGTCACCGAACCCATCGAACTCCGTTTCGTCGACCATGAAGGCCGAGAGGCAGTGGAGGCGGTACTCACCGCAAACCATAGCTATCAGCCACGTACCGTCGGCGCCGCCATCCTCTTTCCAGGCCGCACCGCGGTACGGATCGACGTGGAGACCGGGATTTGCTTGGCAAGTCAATCACTAGATGGGGCAACCGCCGGGCAAGGCCATTGGATCAGCGTGCTGGCAGTGGATGAATACATGCTCGACGATTTATTTACCCAGGACTCCTCATTACTCACGGACGTTCGCCAACACATCGAATGGGAACTGCCGCAAGCCCAGTAGCTCGGAGAGATAGCGCTGTTAGCGCCGCTCCCATTGTGGTATTGATTAGCCATGACTGATCCTTGGACTGCCACCGCGAGTATCGTCTCAATTGTCAGCGCGGCTCTTCTCGGCGGCGTCTATCTAGCCTTTACCAGCATGGTGATGCCGGCACTCAAGCGCACCGGGAGCAGAGATGCCGCCGGAGTTATGAATAAGATCAACGTTGCTGCCGAACAGCCGGGTTTCCTTTCGATCTTCGCCCTCGGCGCACTCTCGGCGGTAGCTGTGCTGCTGCTCAACCTGCCTCAATTGGGCGAAACAGCTGCGCTCTGGCGTATCGCTGGGGCGGTGCTAAGCCTGTTTGGCACCTTGATCACCATGGTGCACAACGTGCCACGTAATCGTCGGTTAAGTGCCGAACCCGATTTCTGGCCCCGCTTTGCCACCGAATGGTCCCGCTCGAACCTGCTCCGAGGCCTTAGCTCTGGCCTCGGAGCAGTATTCGGGGTGCTTGGCTTGCTTTAGTCTCGATCTTAGATTTCGGCACCTTCCAACAGATCGGTGACCAAAGCTGCGATCGGCGAACGCTCCGAGCGGTTCAAGGTGATGTGCGCGAAGAGCGGGTGACCCTTGAGCGTCTCCACTACCGCAGCGATACCGTCATGACGACCCACTCGGAGGTTGTCTCGCTGCGCGACGTCGTGGGTAAGCACAATCTTGGAGTTCTGCCCGATCCGGCTCATCACGGTGAGCAGCACGTTCTTCTCCAGCGACTGAGCTTCGTCCACAATGACGAAAGCATCGTGGAGGGATCGTCCCCGAATATGGGTCAACGGCAGCACTTCGAGCATGCCCCGATCCATCACTTCTTCGACCACTTCTTGGGAGACTAAGGCACCCAAGGTATCGAAAACTGCCTGCGCCCAGGGATTCATCTTCTCTGTCTCAGAGCCCGGCAAAAAGCCGAGTTCCTGACCCCCTACCGCGTAGAGCGGCCGGAAGACCATCACTTTGCGATGCTCCCGACGCTCCAGCACTGCTTCCAAGCCCGCACAGAGCGCCAAAGCAGATTTACCGGTACCAGCCCGGCCCCCGAGCGAGATAATGCCCACCTCAGGGTCCATCAGCAGGTCAATAGCCAGCCGCTGCTCTGCAGAGCGTCCATGCAAGCCAAAGACATCGCGATTGCCCTTCACCAAGCGAACCTGCTTATCCGCGCCGACTCGGCCTAGCGCCGAACCGCGGTTCGAGAGCAAAACCAAACCAGTATTGGTCGGCAGCTCCGCAGCGGCCGGCACGAAGACCGGCTCGTGGTTGTAAAGAGTATTGACCTCTTCCTCAGCAACATCGAGCTCCGCGACACCGGTCCAGCCGGAGTCCTGGACCAGCTCATTGCGGTATTCCTCAGCCTGCAAGCCCATCGCCGAAGCTTTGACCCGCATCGGTAGGTCCTTGGAGACCACCGTGACGTCGAAACCCTCATTGGCCAGGTTCTTTGCTACCGCAAGAATTCTGGCGTCGTTATCGCCGCTGCGAAAACCTGCGGGTAACACTTCGGAAGAGATGTGGTTGAGTTCAACCCGTAACGATCCGCCCTCTTCCCCGAGTGGGATCGCCTTGTTCAAACCACCGTGCTCTACCCGTAAATCGTCAAGCAAACGCAAAGCTTTCCGGGCAAAATACCCCAGTTCTGGGTCATGCCTTTTAGCTTCGAGCTCGCTAATCACCACGATCGGCAGAATGACTTCATGCTCTGCGAATCGGGTAATCGCGCGAGGATCAGAGAGTAGAACCGAAGTGTCCAATACATAAGAACGCGAAAGACCGGCAGCTGCTAACGCTGATCCGGTCTTCTTGGTCTTAGTGGTTTTGGCGGGGCCTCGCTTGCCGCGAGCGGCAGGCTGTTCGGCTGCGGATGGTGTATTCATGAGGGCCACGTGACTCCAGACCCTGAGCCAGAGCTCAGTTTCCTAAGATGCGGCGGGGTGCTGCGGAGCACGACACAAGGCCAGCTTCCGCTCGATGCTGCGATAGTTCGCATCTTTGGCCTCCCCGATCAACGCCCTGGGTGAGCATCGATGAATCACAATCTACGCCTTGCACTTGAGGCTGCGAGTAGCCTCCGGCGGCGTGTCGGTTAACTCCGCGTGAACTCTACATCCGGGTCGTGAGCGAAGCTCAGGAGCCGTAGCGACGATGCCGGCCAGCGTAGTCGCGGAGCGCGCGTAAGAAGTCGACTCGGCGGAAGGCCGGCCAGAGCACCTCGCAAAAATACATCTCGCTGTAAGCACTCTGCCAGAGTAAGAATCCGGAGAGCCGCTGCTCCCCTGAGGTTCTAATCACCAGATCGGGATCGCGTTGACCCCTGGTGTAGAGAAAACGAGAGATGTCCTCAACATCGAGGGTTTCCGCTAGTTCGGCGATATCACGCTGTTGTGCGACCGCGTCGCGCAGCAGCTCGCGTACTGCGTCGACAATTTCGCGTCGGCCACCGTAGCCGACGGCAAGATTCACATGCAGCTTTTCGGTGGTCGGAGTGCGTTGGGTCAAGCGGATCAGGCGTTCCGCTAGATAGTCGGGTAGCACCTCGGGCGCGCCCATCGCGCTGACGCTAATCGTATCGTCTGAATCGAGTCGATCCATCATGGTGGCGATAATGACAAGTAGTTCGTCGAGCTCCTCTTTCGAGCGACCAATGTTCTCGGTGGAGAGCATGTAGAGAGTGACGACTTTAACACCTAGCTCCTGACACCAGCCCAAGAACTCGTGGATCTTTTCCGCACCGGCCTGATGCCCATGGCCAACCGAAGCATTGAACTGCTTAGCCCACCGGCGATTCCCATCCACTGTCATCGCAACGTGTTCTGGAATTTTCTGGCCGCGTAGCGATCTTGCCAGTCTGCGCTCGTAAAGACCGTACAGCGGGTGCGGAATTTTCCACGCCATCCGCACACCACCTCCTGATCCTCAAGCGTCGAACTTTTCGACCTCTCCATAGGTTACCCGCAGATAGCAGAGTGCAATGCCAAATAAATATTACTCACAAGTAACTTATTCGCCGATTGAGCTACCATAGAAGAATGGTGCGTCAAGCTTCTAGCCCAGTGAAACCCCCACCAGTGCCGCTCAAGCCAACACTAGGGGTTAAACCAAGCTGGCGTGGCTGGATTCATTTGGTGGCCACTCCGCTAGCGATGGCGGCCGGGATTGTCTTGATTTGCGTGGCACCAACGGTGCTTGGCAAAGTAACCTCGGCGATATATGCATTTACTGGAATGCTTCTTTTCGGGATCAGCGCGCTCTACCATCGTGGTAACTGGAAGCCCACCGTCAAAGCCGTGCTGAAGCGTTTAGACCACACCAATATTATGTTGGTGATCGCTGGCACCTACACCCCGCTGGCGGCGCTACTCTTGCCACCGGAAAAAGCGACTCTTCTACTCTGGGCGATCTGGGTGGGCGCGATAGCTGGAGTGGCGTTCCGGGTACTCTGGGTTAGTGCGCCACGCTGGCTTTATGTGCCGATCTACTGCATTCTCGGCCTAGCTGCAGTCTTTTTCTTCCCCGACTTTTTTGCCGCTTCCATTCCAGCCGCAGTACTGATCTGCGTTGGCGGCGCCTTCTATATCGCGGGCGCAGTGTTTTACGGGATCAAACGACCGAATTTCTCCCAGGCACACTTCGGCTTCCACGAATTTTTTCACGCCTTCACCGTGGTCGGGTTCACCTGCCACTTCATCGCCATTATGTTCGCGGTATTTTCGTAGGTGTCGTCGTTCTCGTCGTTTTTGCCCTTTGCCCTGCTGACAGAGTTCTCACCTTGAGTTGGCGCTACTTCGGGCTGGATTTGCCGTTAGCTGACTCCTCCGGAGCTTCTGCTGGCGAGCCTTCAGCGGTGGATTGCCCACTTTCCACTGTTTCACCGTCGGTAGCGGGGTGAGCTTCCGGGATTACCGGTGCCGCTAATTCGCCGGCTACCTGGGCTCGGTAACGTACCCTGCGGATTCGACGCACCATATCGACAATCAGGAAAACCATGATCACCACAATGAAAAAGGTGGCTAAGAACCCTAGAAAACCCGGACTCACCTGATCGGTAGTCAAACCGTCCTTTAACGAGGGCGTCGGCGAAGGGGTTGGTGAGGCTAAGGGCACTGTATTAAAGAACATGATCACGGGGCGCACCCCACCATTCTCCCGCTAAGCAGCACCGAAGGCGAAATCAGTGGTGTCCTGCGCCCCGGACACCGTCAAGACCTAACGCAATCCCGCGAAGAGATCCCGTTCCGGCAACTCAGTGGGCACAAGTGATTCGATCAGCGAATAATCTTCCCAGGGCCAAACCTTGCGCTGCAGATCGAGAGACACCGCGAAGAAAAAACCTTGCGGATCAACCTGGGTAGCATGGGCACGTAAAGCGTTATCGCGCACCTCAAAAAAATCTCCGCACTCAATCTGCGTAGTCGCCGGATGCTGGCCCCGAGCAGGCTTGTTGCCCTCCGCATCAGCTTCTAACCAAGACGCGATCCACTCAGCATAGGGTGAGTTCATGCCAGCTTCCTCCAAAGCATCGTGCAAGGCCCTGAAACGTTGCGGATTGAAGGCTAAATCGTAGTACAGCTTGCTCGGCTGCCAAGGCGCGCCGGCGTCCGGATAGCGTTCTGGGTCCCCGGCAGCATGGAAGGCCTCCACCGCCACCCGGTGGGCCATAATGTGGTCCGGGTGCGGATAACCACCATTTTCGTCGTAACTAACAATCACCTGCGGTTTGAATTCGCGGACTAGCCGGACCAACGGAGCGGCGGCACGCTCCAGCGGCTGTAAGGCAAAGCAACCTGGAGGCAAGGGCGGTAGCGGGTCACCTTCCGGTAACCCGGAATCGACAAATCCCAACCAGCGATGCTCAATACCGATAATCGAGGCAGCCTTGGCCATTTCCAGCCTTCGCGCGCCAGCCATATCGCGAAGCGCATGGGGGTCCGCCGCAAGCGCTGGATTCTGCACATCACCACGCTCACCACCGGTACAGCTGGCCACCATTACCCGGGCACCCTGGGCCCGGTAACTGGCCATCATCGCGGCACCTTTGCTAGATTCATCATCCGGATGCGCGTGTACCGCCAATAGCCGGAGCTCACCCTGCTTCACCTGTTGCGCCGCCAATCCGTTCCCCTTCCCCTGGTCTTCCCTCGGGCTTCCTCTGATTCGATGTCAAGCTCGACCGCCAGACGAATTAGACTGGAAGGTGAAGCTTTGGACATGAACAACTCAAAGCTATGTTACTGCTACGTGAGTTTTCAGAACGGCGGGAAGAAGAGTGCCTCAGCCAGCCTCTGCGCAACAGGTATCCCCCAGCCTAGCTAATCGCTATGGCTCCCCCCAACGCACCCTCAAGGGAATGAGCAAAGGACGAAGGATCCTGCTGATCGGCGCAGTGGCACTAGTGGTGCTCGCGTTCGTCAGCTGGTTGACTTTTGGTCGCGGCCCGGGCGCCGACCTCAAATTAATTGGCTTCACCGTGGTCAACGACTCGCAGACCACCGTTGATTTCCAGGTCACCAAGGACCCAGCCTCCACGGCCCAGTGCGAGGTTAAAGCCTTAGATGACAGCTACACAGTGGTTGGTTGGAAAATTGCCACCGTGCCGGCTAATCCCGTCGATCAAGGCACTGAACAGGGCCGCACAACTCGCCAGCAGGTCCAGCTGCTCACCGATTCCCTCGCGGTCTCCGCGGTCGTCGATAGCTGTTGGATCGTGCAGAACTAGCCCTCGCATTCGCCATCGCGAGATTGCTTTTCGGACACAATGCCACGCTTAGCGCGAACACTCCTTGGGTTATTCCAACGTCTTGACTACACTGGTGAATTATCTTTACCCCGCTTGACGGCTTCTTGACGGCATTGGACTGGTTCGGAGGCCACGGCAGGCGGGGTCTTTGCTTGTCAAACTACGAGGAGGACACCCGTGTCTACCCCTAGCGCACCCACTGCCTGGCTTACTCAGGAAGCATTCGATCGGCTAAGCGCCGAGCTGGAGGAGCTTTCCGGGCCTGCTCGCGTCGAAGTGGTCAAGAAGATCGAACAAGCTCGCTCTGAGGGCGATCTGAAGGAAAACGGCGGCTACCACGCGGCCAAGGAAGAGCAGGGTAAGATCGAGGCGCGGATTCGCCAGCTCACCGAGCTACTGCGTGATGCTCATGTTGGCGAGACTCCGGCTGACGACGGTGTGGTTGAACAAGGCATGCTGGTTGTCGCCAAGATCGCTGGAGAAAAGACCACCTTCCTGCTCGGCAGCCGCGAAGTAGCAGGCGATACCGATCTGGATGTTTTCAGCGAAAAATCACCGCTCGGCGAAGCCATTCACGGGCACAAAGTGGGCGATAAGCTCAGTTACACAGCACCAAACGGCAAAGACATTAAAGTCGAGATTGTCTCCGCAAAACCTTATACGGGCTAGCCGATCGGACCTCTGTGTGCTCGCCCGCTACTCGCGGGCGAGCACACACCATTTAAGCGGTTATTTGGCGAGGAACTCCTCGCTACGGTTACTGAAACGCCGAACTCAGTGCACCACGATGGGCTGGAAGCCCTCGGCTCTCAGGTTCAGCAAGACTTGCTCGCAATGTTCGTGACCTTTGGTTTCCATATTTACCGTGATGGACACGTCGCCCATACTGATCGAGCCACCGACTCTGGTGTGATCAACACCGGTGACATTGGCATCCGATTCAGCGATGATCCGGGAAATCGTGGCGAGTGAACCAGGCCGGTCATCCAACAGCATTCGCACCGTCATGAACCGGCCAGCCGCCGAAAGCCCGCGCTGGATGACCTTGAGCATCAGCATCGGGTCAATATTGCCACCCGATAAAATCACCGCCGTGCTGCCTGGCTTAGCGCCAGCGGTGTTGAGGGTGCCATCGAGCAATGCCGCAACCCCCACCGCCCCCGCCGGCTCGACCACCATTTTGGATCGCTCCAGCAGGAAAATCAGCGCCCGGGCGAGCGAATCCTCACTCACCGTCACCACATCATCGACCAGTTCTCTAATAATGGAAAACGGAATCTGGCCCGGTCGGCCGACCGCAATACCGTCTGCCATCGTTGACACCCGGGCGAGCGGGACCAGGGCATCTGCGGCGAGCGAGGGCGGGTAGGCAGCCGCGTTTTCCGCTTGCACCCCAATAATCCGAATCTCACGCCCCAGCTCACGGGCCATCGACTTAATCGCTACCGCGACCCCGGCCAGCAGACCTCCGCCACCGACACCCATCACCACCGTGTCAACATCGGGAATCTGGTCCAATATCTCAAGTCCGATAGTGCCCTGTCCCGCCACGACATCAACATTGTCGAACGGATGCACGAAAACCGCGCCGCTTTGATCGGCATAATGCTGAGCCTCGGCGAGTGCCTCGTCAACGTTCACCCCGTGCAGCACCACCTCGGCACCGTGACCACGGGTTGCCGCCAATTTTGGCAGTGCTACGCCGAGCGGCATATAGATCCGAGCTTGGATGCCGAGTGCTTTGGCAGCCACCGCGACACCTTGCGCATGGTTGCCTGCGGAAGCTGCCACCACCCCCCGGGCGCGTTCCTCCGGGCTGAGTCGCGCCATCCGAACGTAGGCCCCGCGGACTTTGAAGGAGCCAGCGCGTTGCAGATTCTCACACTTGAAGAAAACGTCTGAGCCAATAATTCGAGACAGCGCACGGGAGCTCTCCACCGGGGTCCGCTCGGCAATCCCAGCGAGCAACTGCTGGGCTTGGCGGATATCCTCAAGATTGACTGGAAGCTGCGGGAGCGCTGTTGTGGAGTTCACTCTGTTTGCTCTTTCCGTGCGATCGTCGAACCGTCATTGACCACGGGCCGTACTGAGTCACATCATTCCGCAGTCGGCATTAATTGCGAAATCTGCTCGCTTAATAGAACGCACCGAGCTCTAGAGCACTGATTCGATGCCCCATTCAATAGCAAATTCTTCTCCCGGAGACAGCCAGTGCAGCCCACGAGCACTATTGAAACTATTGGCAGGAGCGCTCATTGGTTCAATCGCCACCGCCTTATTCCGGCCAGGGAATCCGGTCGAGACATATATATGCACATATTGGCATGCTTTATCTTGCCAGAGCGTCACCGAGCGCCCGTCAGGCGCGCTGAGGGTATGCCGGGCGAGGCCATCCGGGGCGAACGCCAGATCGGTGTAACTGCGATCCATCTCCAATTCCGCCACCCTCCTACCGCGACGCAAATCGGAATCTGCTGATACCGAAGCAGGCTCGATGGGGATCATTTTCTCATCGACGAGGAGCTCAGTCCCGGCCTGGACGCTCAGTCTGAGTTCCTCGGTGGGCAGCTCGGCAATTCTCAAATAGGGATGGGCGCCCAGCGCCACGGGGGCAGCGAGCTGCGAATCATTGTGCAAGCTTTGCGAAACCCGCAGCGACTCGTCGGGCTCAAGTCGATAGCTCACTCGATGCGTGAGCTGAAAGGGATAGCCGTGCTGTGGGTAAATCGTCGCCACCAGGCGAACTTCACTCTCGGACCGCGATTCGACGGCATAGCCGGTATTACGCAGCAGGCCATGAATGGCGTTTCCACGGGAAACCTCAGTGATATCGAGCTGTTGCACCTCGCCCTCAAGCACCCAGCGCCCCTCCGCGATCCGATTTGGCCAGGGCGCCAAAGTCAGACCTGAGCCACCGGGCGCCACCGGATCGAGATTAGCTTCGACCAGATCGGCACCGTCACGGCTATAGCTTCGTAACGCCGCCGCCAATGGCGCAATAATTGCCCGTGCGGAGCCGCTGCGGAGGCTGATGAACTCACTCATGAAATCACGGTAGCATTAGCTAAACGATATTTTTTGTTATATTTTGTTTGAATAAGTTCAAAATTTAGCGAGGGTGCCATGTTCATGCCGCTGTCTATTGACCGCTCCCGTGCTGCGCAGGCCAGGGCAGATCGGCCGAGGAGGTCAATGCCTGGTATCGACCTCAGACCCGGCTGGGGACCCAATAACGCCGCAGCCCAGTTGCCGAACGGCATGAGCCAAGCATGAAACCGTTAATTACTAGCACTCGACTGGCCGACGGCCGCGAGCTGCTGTATTTCGATGAAACCGCTCAAAACCGGGAAGATACCGACACCAGGCCACTCGAGCGTCGGCGGGATGCTGACACCGGGCAAATTCGTTATGACGCCCTGACCGGAGATTGGGTTGCGATCGCCCAACACCGCGGCAGCCGCACCTATTTACCGCCAGCTAATCAATGCCCGCTGTGCCCTAGCACTGCCGAAAACCCTTCCGAGATTCCAGCTTCCGACTATGACGTCGCGGTCTTTGAAAACCGATTCCCTTCTTTGGGTCCAGCACTCGGCGAAGCGCCGGAGAGCCCCGGCTGGGGAACGCTCAGCACAGCTTTCGGCCGATGCGAAGTGGTGGCGTTCAGCAGTGAACACCAGGGTTCTTTCGGTACCCTGAGTGCCGAACGAGCGCATACAGTGCTCTCAGCTCTGGCCCAGCGCACCGGCTTCCTCAACGAACTGCCCGGCATCAAGCAAGTCTTCGCCTTTGAGAATCGGGGGAAGGATATTGGCGTCACGCTTCACCATCCACACGGTCAGATTTACGCCTACCCCTACCTGACGCCGCGCGCCGAGGTGATGGCGAAGCAGGCTCTTCAACACCATCAGCAAACCGGAAGGTACTTGCTGGCCGACGTTTTACGATCGGAACAAGATGCTGCCGATCGGATGATCTACCAGGGTCAACACTTCAGCGCTTATGTGCCCTTCGCCGCACACTGGCCGCTGGAAATTCACCTCACCCCGCATCGCCAGGTAGCGGACCTCAGCGAACTCAACGATCAAGAACTCGAGGAACTAGCTCCGCTCAGTGTCGATCTGCTGCATCGGCTCGACCTGGTTTACGACTCGCCCACCCCTTACATTGCGGCCTGGCATCAGGCACCGTTAGAACCGAACTTACGCGCCACGAGCAGATTGCATCTTCAAATCACCTCTCCGCGGCGGGCCGCGGATAAGTTGAAGTATTTGGCCGGCAGCGAAGCCGCGATGGGGGCTTTTATTAATGACAGCTCCCCTGAGCAGATAGCAAAGACGCTGAGGGAGGCCGCGTTATGAGGATTCTTCAGGAGTTCCAGAAGATCTTTGGAACCGCCCCAGATGGCCTCTGGCAGGCCCCGGGTCGGGTCAACCTGATCGGTGAACATACCGATTACAACAAGGGTTTCGTGTTGCCATTCGCCATTGATCGGCAGGCCAGCGTCGCGCTGCGGCTGCGTACCGACCAGCGGATTTTGCTTCACTCACTCGATAGCCGAGCGGAGGCGGTACAGACCTCGGTTGACCGCTTGGCGGAGGCGACCGGCTGGTCGGCCTACGTCTTAGGGGTGGCCTGGGTCCTTCAACAGGAAGGTTTGTCCCTTCCGGGCTTTGAACTGTTACTGGATTCAACAGTGCCCAGCGGAGCGGGCTTGTCCTCCTCGGCTGCGATCGAATCCGCAGTCGCCTTGGCTCTCAATGATTTGCTCGGTGGCGGGCTGAGCCGCGAGGAGCTGGTTCTGGTGGGTCAGCGGGCGGAGAATGAGGTGGTAGGCGCACCGACCGGGATTCTGGACCAATCCGCTTCCCTACTCGCCGCCGAGGGCAAGGCGGTCTTCCTTGACTGTCTGAGCCGCGAATCGCGCCTGGTGCCACTGGATCTACCGGCTTCTGGCCTCTCTATGTTGGTAATAGACACCAAAGTCTCACACGCCCATGCCGATGGCGGCTACGCTGACCGTCGTGCCTCTTGCGAACGTGCCGCCGAACAGCTCGGGGTATCTTCGCTGCGCGAACTGGGGGTCGAGCAGTTGACTCAGATCGAAACGCGATTGGATCAGGAGACCTTCAGGCGGGTTCGACATATCGTCACCGAGAACGCCCGGGTGCTCAAGGTTGTCGCGAGCTTGGCCGAAACCGGTCCCGAGGCAATTGGGGAGCTACTCAATAGCAGCCACCTATCGATGCGGGACGACTTCGAGATCTCTTCTGCCGAACTCGACTTGGCCGTGCAGACTGCTCAGCAGCACGGTGCGTTGGGGGCGAGGATGACCGGTGGTGGCTTCGGCGGTTCTGCTATTGCTCTGATCCCACAACACCGCGAGGTGGGGATTCGGCAGGCCTTACTACAAGCTTTTGCGGACGCCGGATTTGGCGAGCCAGATCTTTTCACTGTGCTTCCCGGCCCTGGTGCCCAACGGATCATCGTCCCGAACTGCTAAGCCGAGCAGTCAAACCGAGCAGCTGAACCGAGCAGCTAAGCCAAAGTGAGAGGCCCCGCTCAGTTGTCTGAGCGGGGCCTCTCACGGTCGTTCTTTGGGCGGTTCGGCCCTAGTCGTTACCTCGTAATATTGCTAGCAGTCGCAGGATCTCAACGTATAGCCAGACCAAGGTTACGGTCAGCCCGAAAGCGGCGGACCAGGAGTACTTTGCCGGTAACCCATTCTTGACGCCCTGATCGATCGAGGTGAAGTCCAGAATCAGCGAGAAGGCCGCTAGACCAATCGCGACGATGCCGATGATCACGCCGAGCGGAATGCCGAAGATATGAATGCTGCGCATCCCCCAAGGATTGCCAGCCATTCCACCGAACAGCATGATGCCGAAGTTCACCAGCGAGAAGAGGGCGTAACCGCCGAGCGCGATCATAAAGAATCGGGTCATCTTGGGGGTCGCCCGGAACTTGCCGCTCCGGTAGAGCACCAGGGTCAGCGCGAAGACAATCAGGGTGCCTAGCACCGCTTGAATCACGATGCCCGAGTACAGCTTTTCAAGGAAGCCGGAGAAGCCGCCGAGGAAGAAGCCTTCGAAGAGCGCATAGCTCAAAATCAGGATCTTGGACGGTTCGCGTTTGAAAGAGTTCACCAAGCCGAGCACCAGGCCGACGATCGCCCCCGGGATCATCAGTGCCGGCACAAACCAGCCGATGGCTGCACCGACGATGACCAGAGCGAGCGTTGCCACCGTCTTAATGATGACGTCATCGAAGCTCATCCGCCCCATCTGGGACTGAGATGCCGGCGGCTGGTTGTACATCTGCTGCAGCTGCTCAGGCGAGTACTGCTGGCCGGGCTGAGCATAGCCAGTTTGAGCGTAGCCGCCTTGCGTCGGAGCACCCGGGTAGCCCTGTGGGTAGAGCTGCGGCGGCGCACCCTGGAATTGCGGCGGCTTATTGCTGAAGTTCTTATTATTGGCAAATACCGGGTTTCCACCGAATGCCATGGTTCGTCCTCTTTTCTTGGGCGAGTGATTAATCAAGCCTAACAACTACACGTCCCGCGAAGGCTGAAAGTTCCTTACAATCCGGTCAAGCTTTGGCCTGTTTCGGCGCAACTTGCCCAGTCTTTGCTGACTAAACCAGACGGAATCCGCCGTCGCTGGTGAGTACTTGCCCTACCACCCAGCGCGCTTCATCGCTAATCAGCCAAGAGATTAGCCGGGCTGGATCATCCG
The DNA here is from genome assembly GCF_000950575.1 of Psychromicrobium lacuslunae. Taxonomy (NCBI): domain Bacteria; kingdom Bacillati; phylum Actinomycetota; class Actinomycetes; order Micrococcales; family Micrococcaceae; genus Psychromicrobium; species Psychromicrobium lacuslunae. Next base: position 90,216 of record NZ_CP011005.1, on the reverse strand, counting down.
GGGCACCGAAGCGCCCGAAGGGCAGTTTCTGCAGCACCTGCTGCAAGGCCTCAAGCGGCCGGTCAGTAGTTTCCGGGTCCATGTACCCGGTATTCACCGGCCCAGGATTGACGGTGTTGAGAAGTATTCCACGGCTTAACAACTCGCTGGCGACCGTGCTAGTCGCCCCGGCCAGCGCAGCCTTGGACGCAGCGTAGGCGACCTCTGCCGGCATGGGACCGTCCAGCTGCCCCGAGGTCATCCAGATCACCCGAGCGGTATCGAACTCGTCCTGTGGAAGCTGTTGCTGCTTTACCCCGGGCTGGCTGTGCCGCAACTCTTGCGGTCTGAATTGCTCGGCAAAGAACTTGGTCAACAATAGCGTGGAGCGGGCGTTGACGGACCAATGCGAGTCGAGCGCCTCGGCTGTCATTTCAAAGATTGAACCGTCACCGCCGCTGCGAGCGTGGTTGCAGATCAGGGTATCCAATCGGCCCAGCGCGGTCGAGGCAGCGCCGATAAGTTCCTCGGCGGCGCTGGGCACACCCAAATCCAAAGAGAGGTCACCGAAACCCGCCGTTGGCGCTTGAGCGGTGCGCAATTCCGCTATTAGTTCAGCCACATTGTCGCCACCGGTGGGCTGCTCAAGATCATGCGGGCTGAAGTGCTGAATAAAAAGACTGGCCCCCTGCTCGGCAAGCCGTCGAGCGATTGCAAAGCCGATACCGCGCCGCCGTGAGACGCCGGTAATCAGAATATTGCGGCCGAGCAACGGGCGGTTGACAGGGTTACTCATGAACTCAGGCTACCAATCATGTTCGCTTGACTGGGTCGGGACGGGATGGCTGACAGCCACAGCATCTCGGCTCACGCCAGCCCACCTATCCCCAGCCCGAACTTAGATATCCAATGGCGGCAAACGCCGCGCACCTGGGCCTTCCTCGGCCAAAGCATCGGCCGGGTTCAGCAACCGGCAGCGGTTCATCGACAGGCAGCCACAGCCAATGCAGCCGGTCAGTTCCTGTTCTAGGCGTTCTATTTCCTGTCGTCGCGCCTCAAGGTGTTGCTTCCAGCGTTGAGAAATGACATCCCAGTCCTTCTTCCGCGGAATCCTGTCCATCGGAAGAGCAGCGAAAACCTCGGCCACTTCAGCGAGTGGAATGCCTAACCGTTTCGCCACCTGCACCAGGGATATTCTGCGCAGCATATGGCGCGGATAGCGGCGCTGGTTGCCTGAGGTGCGCTCTGCGTAAATCAGGCCCTGGTTTTCGTAGAAGTGCAGCGCGGAAACCGGCACCCCGGTGCGCCTTGACACCTCGCCAACGGTCAACAGATCTTGCGGTCGCAGCGGCATCGTTCCCCCTAGTAACCTGAAGCTTGCTTAAGGTTACCGCGAAGACTAACTGAATGCCTGGGCAGAATCGGTGTTTCATTTTCTGCCCAGTTCTTCCTTGGTACCCCAGGTGGGACTCGAACCCACACTGAACAGATTTTAAGTCTGTTGCCTCTGCCGATTGGGCTACTGGGGCGCAGCGTCTAGTCTAACAATTTCTTGCACTCTACACTTTAGCCATGACTCACCCTTCAGTCGTAATCGAGCAGGGCTTGGCTCGTTACGGCTATGCGCCGATGATCGACGGCATCATCGCCCTGCTGCAGGGAAACACCCCAGAGATAGAGATACAAGCCTTCGCAGGCACCACCGGCTGGGCACCGTACTGGCTGCCCACTTGGGGCGCTAGAGCTTGTCTCTACCTCTGGCATGAGGACTGCACCGAGCCGATACTGGCGGGTCTTGGTTCTGAGTATTGGCGAGTTCGTGAGATGTGCGCCAAGGTCTGCCGTTATCGTGAGATCGGCACTGACGAGCTCGCTCCGTTACTGGAAGATCCGACTCCCCGGGTCCGCGCGGCAGCAGCACGGGCGCTCGGGCAGCTCGGCGAGGCAGAACATGCCGCCGCGGTCCAGGAACTGCTCAAGGACGCAGAACCCCTCGTGCGAGAGGCTGCACAAGCTGCTCTGAAGGCCCTGGCGGCCAGGCTAGAGCGCAATTTCGACTAACGGCCGGCGCAGAACTCCAGCTTGGGTCCGGACAGCGTGTCAGCCCTTAGTTGCCGCAGACAGCAAGGAGGGCACCGCGGCGAACCGCGGTGCCCTCCCTCAAAGCAACTAACTATTTGGCTTCGATCGGCTATTTGGCTTCGGCCGGCTGTTTCTGCTCAGCTGGAGCCTCGGCCTGTGCGCCCTCAGACTTGGGTTCCACTGGCTTCGCAGCCTCCGGTGCCTGCGCAGCAGCCGGCTTGGGTGCCGGGGTCGCGGCGGCGCGGAAGGCGGCACGAGGCTGGTCCAGATCCATTAGCTCGGCAATATCGCGGCCCATGAAGAAGCTCAGAATCCAGTTCCAGATCACCCGGACCTTGCGTTCAAAGGTCGGCATCGCCAAGCCGTGGTAGCCACGGTGCATCAGCCAGGCGATCGGGCCGCGGAAGCCGAGCTTGCCGACCTTAGCGACACCCTTCCACAGTCCGAGGCCGGCTACCGCGCCGAGGGTCTTGTGCTTGTAATCCTTCATGGGCTTATCCCAACGGGATGCCCAAAGGTTCTTCGAGAGGCGCTTCGCCTGACGGATGGCGTGCTGTGCGTTCGGCACGCAGAAGCCGCCCACACCGCCGCCGGTCAAGTCCGGCACAGCTGCCACGTCACCGGCTGTCCAGGCGTTCTCGATCGGGCCGAACTCTCCGGTGATCCGCAGATCGGCGCCAGCCTTCACCCGGCCGCGTTCGTCGATCGGGAAGTCGGTGTTCTTGGCGGTCGGGTTGGCCTGCACACCAGCGGTCCAGATCAGGGTGTCCGTCTCGAACTCATCGGCAGCCGACTTATCCGGCATATTGATCAGTTTCAGGTGGCCACCATCGGCGTCGGCGAGCGAAGTGTTGAGCAGCACCTCAACATTGCGTGAACGCAGGTGATCGACAACCCATTCAGCCTGGCTTTCGGTGACCTCCGGCATGATCCGGCCCATCGCCTCAACCAGCACGAAGCGGAGTTCTTCCACATCGATTCGGGAGTTCTTGGAAGCCAAGTTTCGGGCCAGATCCTCTAACTCGGCGATGGTCTCGACACCGGCGAACCCGCCACCGACCACGACGAAAGTCAAAGCGCGCTTGCGTTTGGCCGGATCGGTTTCGGTGGAGGCCAACTCGATCCGCTCAATCACCTGATTGCGCAGTGCCACGGCCTCCTCGATGGTCTTCAGGCCAATACCCTGCTCAGCCAGTCCATTGATCGGGAAGGTGCGGGTGATCGAACCCGCCGCCATCACCACATCGAAATAAGGAATCTCGAAGGGCTCGCCACCATCGGCCGGGGCGATCACCGCGGTCCGGTTAGCGTGGTCGACCTTGGTGACCTTGCCCTGAATGAACTCGGTCTGCGGTAGGTGCTTGCGGAAAGACACCACGGCGTGCCGCGGTTCGATGCTGCCGCCGGCCACTTCGGGCAGGAACGGCTGGTAGGTCATATAGGGCAGCGGATCCACCACGGTGACGATGCCACCTGATTTGGCGATCTTCTTCTGCAGTTTGAACGCGACGTAGAGACCGACGTAGCCGCCGCCAACTACGAGTACGCGGGGACGGTCTTCAAGCTTTGGGGTGGTAGCCATGCTTCAATTCTAGCTCACTTTGTGAAAAAATTCACGAAGTGTCCTGAGATCGTCGTTCTATGACGGAACGACGTCTTAAAACGGTCAAATGTGCCGCTCCTGCTAGCAGGACCAGAAGCAGCAGAACGCCAAATCCGATCACGATGGTTGCCGGCAACGCCGAGTCAAGTTGTGAGGGCGGCAGGGCGACCGGAGTGGTGGCTTCCGGCTGCATTGGGGCGGGAGTTACCGGTGGTTGCGCAGCTGGTTTGGTCACCGTCGGAGTGGGCTGATTGCGCCGATGAATGGTGATCCAATCCTGCAAGCTTGGCAGTGGACTCACCGTCACCGGAGCGATATCAGCATTGAGAGCCGCATCCGCATCCAAGGCACCGTAGCCATAGATGCTGTTGTGCCCCGCGCTTCCCTTATGCTTGGCCGAAAGCAGAAGCCGGTTGATCACCTGCGCAGCTTTCATATCTGGGTATTTGGCCCTGATCAGCGCAGCCACTCCAGCGACAATTGGTGCTGCACCACTGCTCCCACTCCAGTTCGCATAGCCGCCGCCCGGCACCGCTCCTACTAAGGCCTCCGCCGGGGCAGAAACGGCAATCGTGATGCCCTGAGTTGAAGAATCCTGGGAAGAAGTGCCGTCCTTTTTCAAGCCGGCGACCGCGACAACTCCCGGGATCGTGGCGGGAGCACCCACCTGAGTCAACCCTGACTCGCGGTTACCGGCAGCAGCAATAATCACCACATCGTGCTGTTCGGCGTAAAGGAAGGCGCTGTCCCAGCTCTCCGGCCAGGCCGGCGAGGTGCTGCTCAATGACATATTGATCACTTTTGCGCCCTGATCCACGGCCCAGCGAACAGCCTGCGGAATTTGATCATCAATGCTTTTCCCGGCCGGGTTCGGGCTGCCCAACCAGGTGGAGACGGTCAACAGCTGGGCTTCCGGGGCCACGCCCACCACACCGTCCGGCTTTGGGCTGTCATCAGCCTTACCGCCGTGCCCGCGGCCCGCCAGCAACGAAGCCACCAAAGTGCCATGTACCGGCTTATCGCCGATCCCCTTCTGTCCATTCTTGGCACCAGCACCCGAAACATCGGCACCGCCGACAACGGCTCCTTTGAGATCCGGGTGACTGCCGTCCACCCCACTGTCAATCACCGCAACCTTGACGCCGGCCCCCTTGGTGCTCTCCCAGGCCTTAGTGATGCCATATTCATCCAGCCAGTACTGGTTATCCCGCATCTCGTCGGCGCTCGCTGGTGTAACGCTGGCGACGCTCAGTACCCCCAACAGGCTCAACACGGACAGAGCCATCGCGGTGGTTACTCTGAGAGTACTTCTGCGGGTGGTTGTGGCCATAGCCTCGTGGGTACCTTCATCTAGCCGTGCGTCTAGCCGGGGCTGAACACACGAGCGGTTGCTAGCCCATTGACAGGGCAATTCCATCAAGAATATCGTGTTCGCTTGCGGTAGCCTGGCGGAGCGCACCAGCACTCAACTCGGCGAGGTTGCGCAAAATCGTGCCCCAGAGCAACGCACCGGCACCAATCACATCAACGCGACCCGAGTGCATATAGGGCAATTCCGCCCGTTCGGCTCTGCTCATCGCGGTCAGCGAGTCAGCAGCTTCCTGCAATTGCTCGAAACTCAAGGTACTGCCATTGATCCGCTCCGACTGATAGCTGGGCAGCCGCAGAGCATGCGCGGACACCGTGGTGATGGTGCCAGCCACACCGATCACCCTTTGCACCTGGCTGAGCGGAATCTGCTCGGCCACCTCGGCAATGATCCGATTCGCCTCCTCAGCTGCCGCCATCAGTTCCTCCGCGGTGGGTGGATCGGAGCGCAAGTATCGTTCAGTGAAGCGAACGCAGCCCATATTCACACTGCGCGCGGCCTCAACTCGCGCGCCGTCGCCAATCACGAATTCGGTACTGCCGCCCCCGAGGTCAACGACCAGGGTTGATTCCCCCGGCGCGCCGGGCAGCACGCTCACCGCCCCGGAATACGACAGCGCGGCTTCCTCCTCACCCGAGACCACATCGGGGCTGACCCCTAGGCGGGAACGAATGCCGTCAATGAAGGCATCACGATTTCCGGCGTCTCGAGTCGCAGAGGTGGCGACGAACCGTACCGTTTCGACGGCGTTTTCGCGGATTAGCTGAGCGTAAGCGTCCACCGCTGTAAAGGTTCGGTCAAGGGCTTCGACGGCAAAATTGCCGGTGGTATCGATGCCCTGCCCGAGCCGGACCACTCGCATCTCTCGATGCACATCGCGCAGCTGTCTTGAACCATCCGGCGCGGTCAGCAGGTCAGCGATTAAGAGCCTGATCGAGTTCGTCCCGCAGTCAATGGCAGCCACCCGGCTCATGCTTCTGTCACTTCCGTTTGGTTCTGCTCACCGAGGTGTCTGACGTGCCGACTCAGATCTTTGGTAGGTACCGGAGCGTCCACGTCCCAGGCACCAACGCAGTAGCAACGCTGCGCGGTCCACCAGGGTTCAATGAGCACTACCGTCTCATCCCCCAGTTGGTTCACTCCGGGCCCGGCCGCGAGCGAATGCCCTACCAGCACGTGCAGGCACTTCACCCGATGAGGCATCCCGCCGGCCGAGATACCGTCAATTTCCGGGACCGGCCCGGTGCCAGCGATAGCGGCGATATCGGCCCGGGCGGCTAAATAGGATTGGTGGGCACGCTGATGAGCGGCCGCCAGTTCCGCATCCACGGCCAGCCTTTCATTCATCTCGTTCATCACGCCATCGGCTTCCAGCCGGGAAACCGCCGCGGTAATCACCGGGTGCGTAAGGTAAAAGGTCGTCGGGAACGGAATACCGTTACTGAGCCGCGGCGCGGTGGCAGCTACTAGCGGATTTCCGCAAACACAGCGCGCCGGGATACTCACCACATTGCGCACCGGGCGGCCTAGCTGAAGGCTGAGAGTGTCGAGATCATGAGCGCTCGGTTGATCATGGTTTGGCCGTTCGGCGCTATTCACTCGGTAACTCCTGAATGTCGATATTAATGCACTGACTACTCGGTCGCAGATCTGACAATTGATTGCCAGAGACCCTCAGTCCAGGGCAGCGAATCCGGGTTGCTGCTAGTTCCCGCTTGCTGCGGTGCCGCCGGGGTGTCAGAGCCGCCATAGACCCAATAACCTGTCTCACCAGGCATCATCATATTAACCCGATCCCGGGCTTGTTGCTTGATATAGGCCGGATCATTCCAGCGCGAGATCTGATTTTGCAGATCTTTCTGCTGCTGTTGTTCGGCAGCGATCTCGGCCTTGAGCGAGGCGATATTCGCCCTTTGCTGCAGATACGTGTTCAGTGAGGGTGCCAGGATCACGGCAACGGCGGCAAAGACCACGAGCAAAGCAATCAGGCGACCGGAAAAAGAACGAGCGGGAACCGGGGCAGCCGCGGCTTTTGCCGTTGAACCTTTGCGTTGCACAGATTGCCGAACCGTTCGCACCGCTGATTTCGCACTCGAACTGGCAGCTGTCGCCCTAGCCCTGGCCGCCTGGGTACTGAGCTTTTGTTTTGCTGGATTGGCTGGTTTGACCGTTCGCGAGGTATCAGGCTTCGCAGCCGACGACTTCTCTTGACCCGCGCCGCCAGACCTCGTCGAGGGCTTGTGCTTCGTTATCGGTTCTACCGTGACTTTCGGTTTCGCTGAAGCCCTTTCAGCCACCGACTCCGTCCGCTCGTTCGGGCCGTTTTGCTCTTGCGCTGCTCGCGATGTCGCCTCGGTCGGTCGAGAGGTGTGCGGCACCTTGGGACGACGTGTGGCCATAGTAAAACCTTCTTCGGCAGAGCATGGGCTGGCTAAGACTCTTTCAGCATAGCCAGCCCACGCTGCTAGTTGGCCGAGAAACGCGGGAAGGCGCTGCGACCGGCGTAGCGGGCTGCGTCGTCCAGATCCTCTTCAATGCGGAGCAACTGGTTGTACTTAGCCACCCGGTCCGAACGAGCCGGTGCACCAGTCTTGATCTGACCGGCGTTGGTGGCCACCGCAATATCGGCGATGGTGGTGTCCTCGGTTTCACCAGAACGGTGCGAGGTGATCGTGGTGTAACCGTTGCGCTGCGCCAGTGACACGGCCTCCAGCGTCTCGGTCAGCGAACCGATCTGGTTGACCTTAACCAGCAGAGAGTTAGCGGTCTTGGCATCAATACCGCGCTGCAAACGCTCCGGGTTGGTGACGAACAGGTCGTCGCCGACAATCTGCACTTTGTCACCGATTTCATCGGTGAGCGTCTTCCAGCCCTCCCAATCATCCTCATCGAGCGGATCTTCAATCGACACTAGCGGATAATCGCGAACCAGCTCGGCGTAATAGGCACTCATCTCGGCTGCAGATTTCGACTGCCCTTCGAACTGGTAGGCCCCATCCTTGAAGAATTCACTTGAGGCAACATCAAGTGCCAGCGCAATGTCTTGACCAGGGGTGTAGCCAGCCCGCTTAATGGCTTCCAGAATCAGATCGAGCGCCGCCCGGTTGGACGGCAGGTTCGGCGCGAAGCCACCTTCGTCGCCCAGACCAGTTGACAAGCCCTTCTCATTGAGCACCTTCTTGAGTTCGTGATAGACCTCGGCCCCCCAACGTAGCGCCTCGGAGAAGGTACCAGCACCGAGCGGAACCACCATGAATTCCTGAATGTCGACGTCGGAATCGGCATGCGAACCGCCGTTCAAAATGTTCATCAGCGGCACCGGCAGCAAGTGCGCGTTCGGTCCACCCAAGTAACGGTAAAGCGGCAGATCAGCTGAGTCAGCGGCGGCGGCGGCCACTGCCAGCGAGACACCGAGGATCGCGTTGGCGCCCAACTTTCCCTTATTTGCGGTGCCGTCGAGGTCAATCATGGTCTGGTCGATGGAACGCTGATCAGTGGCGTCAAAGCCCAGTAGTGCTGGCGCGATCACGTCGATGACCGCAGCAACCGCTTGCTGCACACCCTTGCCCTGGTACCGGCCCTTCTCACCATCGCGCTTCTCTACTGCTTCAAAAGCGCCGGTAGAGGCGCCGGAGGGAACCGCAGCCCGGCCCACCGAACCATCGTCGAGTCCAACCTCGACCTCAACCGTGGGGTTACCACGGGAATCCAGAATTTCGCGTGCATGAATGGCGTCAATAATGGCCATGAAGTGCTCCTTGAGCTCTCAGCGGTGTGCCTGCGCACCAGCGCCTGCACAAAGGACAAACCTATCGCCCTAAGCCTATCTCCCGAGGGGCCCCAGCTGAACTTGTGAAGTTGGGGAGGGAGATAGGCGCTATCTCCCGAGGGGCCCCAGCTGAACTTGTGAACGATCACTGCTTCCCCTCGGCAAAAAGCCGCCGACGGGTCCCTCGCAGTTCTCTTGGGGAGGGAGATAGGCGCTGCCCCATTTCCGTCCCACAGCTCGTGCCTCGCTGCGGGGCCCTCGGAAACGTGGGCCCACTCCGAGGGGCCCCAGCTGAACTTGTGTTCTTTCTGTTGACAAAAGTTATTCAGCGATATATCGTTGACGTATCGCGATAGCATTCGTGATACCCACTAAAGAAAGTTTGATAATGAGAAACGAAAATCGATATCAAGAACACCGCCATCACCATGATCCACGCGGTGGCGACGAAGGAAATCAGAATTTTGCCGGCCGAGGTGGCCGCGGTCCACGAGGTGGCGGTGGCTTTGGCCCCCGTGGACCTCACCGTGGCGGCAGAGGCTTTGGTCCAGGATTCGGCCAGGGCTTCCCACCCGGTTTCGGCTTCGGACCGGCGGGGCGCGCTAAGAAGGGTGATGTCAGAAACGCCATCCTTTCGCTGCTGAGCCAGTCCAGCTACAACGGCTACGGTCTGATCAAGGCGATCGCCACCCATTCTGATGGTGCCTGGCGACCCAGCCCAGGTTCGGTTTACCCGGCGCTGACCGCACTACAGGGAGAAGGTTTGATCATCTCCGTTGGCGAAGGACGACGTACCGAATTCGAGTTGAACGACGCCGGACGCGCCTATGTCTCCGAGCACCACGATGAACTTGCTGCGGTCTGGGACGAGGTCAACGAGGAAGCCGGAGTAGCCCAAGATCTGCGGATGAGCATTGGCAAGCTGATGGGCGCAGTGCACCAGATCAGCCTGGACGGCAGTGAAGAACAACTACGCACCGTCACCGCTTCGCTCGACGAGGCACGGCGCACCATTTATAAGTTGCTCTCGGACTAATCACCATGACCACCCCATTCATCGCCAAGCAGCTGGCGGCGAGCCATGCCGTGGAAACCTCCCGGCGTCTCGCCGCCCGCCCACAATGGCCTTGGCTAAGTCCACCGGTCCGAAAAGCCGCGGCGGCCCAGGAAGAAGCAGCGATGGCGGCGAGGGGCAACGAGTCCAGTTAGAGGAGGAGCTTCATACCTTCATGGCTAGCCTCAAAGCCCAAGCGCTGATAGAACCGATGCGCATCCACTCGTTGCTTATCGGTGGTCAATTGGACCAATGAGCAGCCGCGACGACGGGATTCGGCAATCGCCCACTCAATCATTTGACTGCCCACTCCGCTGCCCCGCAAGCTGTCGGCAACTCTGACCGCTTCAATCTGGCTTCGCAATGATCCCCGTCGAGCTAAGCCCGGGATGAATGACAACTGCAAGGTAGCCACCAAATCGCTCTTCTGGACTCCGACCAACAGCAACTGGCTGGGGTCGGCATCAATCAGGTCAAAAGCGCGCAGATAAGGGGCCAAATCGCCCCCATCACGCGAGGCGCCAATCTGGTCAGTAATCAGGAGTTCTAAAATACCGGGCAGATCGTTCACTACTGCCCGGCGAAATGAAACATCACCAACGCTGAACAGCTCCGGCTCCCCCTGGACTTCGGTTTCGGCTCTCTCACTCATGGTGGCTCTCCTGCATCCGGCGAACCGCTAATCGCAGCGCTCGCTCCGCGTCAACATCAGGACTGCCGCGGAGGAGCTCCAAGAGCCGCTCACCTAGTTGAATTTCGGCCTCAGCTCGAGCGGTTTGCTCAGCCCCAGCCTCTCGATTCTGAAACCCTTCAGCCACTCTTTGTAGCGATTTTTGCGCCAGAGCGAGCGCCGGAAGGGTAGCGGGAATACCCTCGAAACGCCCACGCTCCGGCTTTTCAGATGACTTAGCTTGGTGCCAGCTGGTCACGATCTGTTCGATAGTGGCCGGAAACTCTGATCTGAGCTCCCCGCTGGGAGTAAAGACGTGTTGGTTGCGGCGCACCATTTTCTCGGTCAAGCCGCGCACCACATCGGCGAGCACGAATTCCCCTGCTTCTTCGGCTAATCTCGCGTGCAGCACCACTTGCAGCAAAATATCTCCCAATTCGCCGCGAACCTCGGCTGGTGGATGCGATTCTTCAATCGCCTCCACCAGCTCGTAGCTCTCCTCAATCAAGTACTTCAGCAGCGACTGGTGCGTTAACGTCGCCATCCACGGACAATGCTCGCGGAGCTGTGCAATAACCTCGACGAGGCGATCTAGTTCGGCGGACAAGGAGTTCAGCGCAGTTCTGAGTAGGCCTCGGTGATCTGCTCGACCAGGGCTTCACGCTGCTCCAGGGGTAAGAAAGCCGCCTCGGCAGCGTTCAGCGTGAGCTCAAGCAAATCATCGAGGTCATAATCGAAGGTGTCGATCAGGAGCTCGAATTCGTCGCTCAGGGTAACCGAGCTCATCAGTCGATTATCGGTGTTCACGGTGACCCGGAAACCGGTTTGGTAAAGCAAGTCGATGGGGTGCTGATCGATCTCCTCACCCCACGCCGAGATAGCGCCGGTCTGTAAGTTCGAGGAAGGGCAGATCTCCAACGCAATGCCTCGATCGCGCACCCAAGCCGCCAGCGGGCCGAGCGTGACCATGCCCAGGTCAGCCTCATTGGCCTCGTCGGTGGTGAACTCAACGTCGATGTCTTCGGCAATCCGCACGCCATGGCCAAGCCGCAAGGCTCGTCCGTCGACCAATGCGGACTGAATGCTCTCCAGGCCAGCAGCTTCACCGGCGTGCACCGTGGTGGGGAAATTCTGCTCAGCCAAGTAACGAAACGCCTCGGCAAACCGGGACGGCAAGAAACCATCCTCAGCGCCGGCAATATCGAAGCCAACAGCTCCCCGATCGCGATGTCGAACGGCAAGCTCAGCGATCTCCTGACCACGGTCGGCATGCCGCATTGCGGTGATCAACTGACCAATTTGGATCCGGTATCCACTAGCTTCCACTGCTTCTTCAATGCCAGCCTGTACCGCCTCGACGGCTTCGTCCAGGCTGAGCCCCTGGCTCAGGTGTTGCTCGGGCGCCCAGCGCACCTCACCGTAAACCACGCCGTCAGCGACCAGATCTTCGACGAACTCGCGGGCCACGCGTTGCAGACCTTCACGAGTTTGCATCACCGCGATGGTGTGATCAAAGGTCTCAAGGTAGCGCACCAGGGAACCGGAATCAGCTGATTCACGGAACCATTCGGCGAGCGCCACCGGGTCAGTCGAGGGCAGGGTGTGGCCGACCTTGGCCGCTAAGTCAATAATGGTCGCCGGGCGTAAACCACCGTCAAGGTGATCGTGCAGCGAGACCTTGGGAAGGTTGCGAATGTCGAAGGGAACATCGGGGGCAATTTCAGCTGCTGTAGTCACGGTTCAACTCTACTTCAGCTAGACCGGCCCGCGACCGGCAAGATCGCCGGTTACTAGTGAATTCATACCCAATCACAAATTTCATTTACTGGTTTCCTCGAGAAAGGGCAGTAAAGCCGCCAATACCCGCTCCGGCACTTGGCGTTGTGGGAAATGCCCCACTTTCTCCAGCACCTCACGGTGGTAAGCGCTGGTAAACAGCGCCTCTTTACCGGCGGAAGTTTGCGGGGCGTTACAGGGATCGACGGCCCCGTGTAACAGCAGGGTGGGTACCGCGATCAGCGGATTCTGCTGCATCGCCAATTCAGTTTCTCGGTAACGTTCCTCCGGTACCGACCAGCCCCAACGCGAACGGTATGAGTCGAGGGTGACCGCTGCCCAGTCTGGATTTTGAGCGGCATCGATAACTTCTTCAACTGCTGGTTCGGGGACTTGGTAACCGGGGTTCCAACTCTGCCAAAGATAGCGAATGAAACTTTCTCGGTCTTGCTCCACCAGTCGGGCACCGCGCGGGGTGGCCATCAGCCAGTGATACCAGTAGTTTTGTGCTTGCTGCAAAGAAATGTGCTGCTCCGGATCGTTGGTCCCCCAGCCGACCGAAAGCGCGGTGAGCGAGGTCATCTTCTTGCCACCGTCGAGATTGGCCGCAATATAACCGGCCCGGGCACCCCAGTCATGACCGATCACTGCGTAGCTTTCCAGCCCAAGAGCCGTTGCGAAATCCAAAATATCTTGACCAAGAGCGACAAGCTGTCCCGAGCGTTTCGTGTCGTGGTGCCTGAATCGGGTGTTGCCGAAGCCTCGAACATCCATTGCATAGCTGCGGAATCCGCGCTCGTGCAATTCGGGCAGCAACGCGTCCCAGCTCCTTCGGCAGTCCGGCCAACCGTGTACTAAAAGCACCGGATGGCCACTCGCTGGGCCAGCGACCTGATAACTCACCTCGAGCAGTTCGGTGGAGATGGTCTGATCAGTCATGGTGAGCCTCCTGCGGTTGATTTTGACGAAAGGCGCGCACCCTCCCCCGGCTCGCGCAGGCCGGCGTCGGGCACCAACGGCGCCGGCCGCTCGGATCTCTAAAAGCACGACGACAATCCGGTTCAGCGCAAAGGCTCAGGTTTTCCGGATGCTGCCAGGCGATAATCGCTTGTTCAGCGAACTCGGCGAATACTGCTTGAGGGGAGGAAAAGTGCTCAAGCGTGAGCGCGGCAGAAAGCGTCCGATGTTCGCGGTAGCTAAGCATCTCTCGGATAAATCGATCATCCTGCTCGGCGAACGGTTCGCGATTCAACAGCGCAGCCGTGCAATTCCGAAGTGCTTCGCGGAGCCCCCGAGCAAGGAATACGTCGCGCTCCGTTGCCGCTTCACGCGGGCTAAGTTCCATTGCGATCAGCCAGCCGGAGAGAGCCTCAGCGGAGAGGAGTCGCTCTTCGGGCTCACTCGAATAACGCCGACCGAGTGTACTGAAGAGGTCAAGCCAGGTTTTACCGCCGTCAAAGCGAAAAGAATCCACCGCCATAGGGCGATACTACCTCAGTTGTAACGCTTCCTACCGTTACAACTTCGTGGTCCCCAACTCGCAGACCCGCCCTTCGCAGACCCGGTCTTAGATATGCGGTTCGCGGAGCCTGGTGTGCTGCGATGTTGAGGATGCCGCTGTGCCGGAGGAGTCTGCTTCTGCGGACGAAGATGTGTTCTCCAATCCAGCTTTCCTGCGTTCCGCCCGATTACCTAACCAGCGGTGGAAGAGTTTCATGAGGTGATCAACAATGAAACCGATAATGATGGCAAAGACAATCGCGATGCCCACCCCGAGTAGGTGGTTGTTCTTAATCCAGTGCCCGGCAAAGGTACCAATCGCCACCCCGTAAGCTGCCCAGGTGACGCAAGCAATGGCATCCAGCCAAACGAATTTACGCCACGGATACCGAGTGGCCCCCGCTGTAAAGTTCACCGCGACGCGACCAACCGGAATGTATCGGGCGGTCAGCACCAGCACCGCACCGCGTTTATCCAGCTCCATCCGTGCCCATTCCATCGCTTTGGCGACCTTGGGCCGACGCATCCATTTGAATCCGGCGGTGCCCACCTTACTGCCGATCCAATAGGCCGTGTTGTCGCCTAGGATAGCTCCAATTGCGCCGCCGGCCATCAGGTACCAGACATTCGGTTCACCCGTATGCAAAGCCACCGCAGCCAGCGCAACGATCGCCGTTTCACTAGGCAGAAACAGGAAGAAGCCATCGATATAGCAGAACAGCGTCACGACGGGAACGACCCACCACTGGCTGGCCGAATGAGCGATCAGCTCATTGAGGCTGCCGAAGAATGCAATAAGGTCCACCGGGGACGGCTCCTAGAATTGTGCGAGATTACTACAATCGTCCCACGCTGACCGAGCCCACGCCATCGTTCCTAAGAGTGAACCCTGGGACCGGACGACTCACCCCACGGTATGAGTTGCCCGGTGATCACCGAGCAACAGCACCAATCTATCGAGTTTGGAGATCTGCACGTTTTCAGCGTGCTATTCAGTGCAGATCTCCGAACTCGTTGCGTGAGGCTCAGGCGATCCGGTCAATGATCAGCTGCTGAGCGGGGCGCGATCCCTCGGGTGCAATGGTGACCGCATCCGCGAGCGCTTCCTTGGCCCGATCGAACTTCTCCGGAGTATCGGTGAGTAGCGTCATTAACGGCTCTCCCGCCCGTACCAGAGCCCCCGGTTTGGCGTGCAAACGCACGCCAGCCCCGGCTTGCACCTGATCTTCCTTGCGAGCACGTCCAGCACCAAGACGCCAAGCGGCCACCCCCACGCTGAGCGCATCCATGCCAACCAGCACACCATCGGCGGGCGCGTAAATAACCTCGGACTCCTTAGCCACCGGCAGCGTAGCCCGTGGGTCACCACCCTGCGCCTCGATCATCCGGTTCCAGGCGTCCATCGCTCGGCCGTCCTTAAGCGCCGCAGCCGGGTCTGCCCCGCGCACGCCAGCGGCTTCCAGCATTTCCTCGGCTAATCGGACAGTCAGCTCCACGACGTCCTCCGGACCGCCGCCAGCCAATACCTCAACTGATTCCTCCACCTCAATAGCATTACCTGCGGTAAGGCCCAGCGGAGTATTCATATCGGTCAGCAGCGCCACTGTCTTCACACCGGCGTCGGTACCCAGCGCAACCATCGTCTCAGCCAGTTCGCGAGCCTGCGCCACATCCTTCATGAAGGCACCCGAACCAACCTTGACGTCAAGCACCAAAGCCCCGGTGCCCTCGGCAATTTTCTTGCTCATAATCGAGGAGGCGATCAGCGGGATGGCCTCCACCGTGCCGGTGACGTCGCGCAGCGCGTAAAGTCGCTTGTCCGCCGGCGCCAAGCCTGAGCCCGCCGCGCAGATGACCGCTCCGACATCCTGCAGCTGGTCCATCATCTCGTCATTGCTGAGCGCAGCCCGCCAGCCCGGGATAGCCTCGAGCTTGTCCAAGGTGCCACCGGTGTGGCCAAGTCCACGGCCCGAAAGCTGCGGTACGGCGACGCCAAAAACAGCAACTAGTGGCGCCAACGGCAGGGTGATCTTGTCCCCCACACCACCGGTGGAATGCTTATCTGCGGTCGGCTTCGAGCCGCTGGCACTCGCCGGGCCGCCCGGCACCGGGCGCAGCGCGGAAAAGTCCATTCGCTCACCGGAGGCGATCATCGCCGCCGTCCACTGCGCGATCTCCGAACGGTTCATGCCGTTCAGCAAGATTGCCATATTGAGCGCCGACATCTGTTCCTCGGCGATCACGCCACGGGTATAAGCGTCGATGGTCCAGGCGATTTGCTCGGCAGAAAGCACACCACGGTCGCGCTTGGTGCGGATCACATCCACCGCATCAAATTGTTCAGTCACTTCTGCTGCTCCTCAACTTCTAAATTTTCCGGTCCGAAGGCATCCGGCAAAACTTCGTCCATGGTCTTCACACCCGATACCGTCATTAACTGCATGCCGGCTGCGCGGTGCTCATAGAGCAGCTGCCGGCATCGGCCGCAGGGCATCAAAATATTGCCTTCGCCATCAACGCAGTAGAAAGCAGCTAACTTGCCGCCGCCGCTCATCTGCAAGGCGCCGACCAGGGTGCACTCAGCGCAGAGCGTCAAGCCGTAGGAAGCATTCTCCACATTGCAACCACTGATCATCCTGCCGTCTTCGGTCAGCGCCGCAGCGCCCACCGGAAAGCGAGAGTATGGCGCATAGGCGTGTTGCATGGCGGCCTGGGCGGCGACCGCCAAGGCTTGCCAGTCAACCTCAGCAGCTGGCTGATCAGCCCTTGACATAAGGCTCGCCATCGGCCGCTGGAGCACGTGATTTGCCGACCAGGCCGGCCACCGCGAGAATCGTCAAGGCGTAAGGCAGCATGGCCAGGAAGGCGCCATCCACCGGGGTGACAGCAATCGACAGAATGTTCTGCAAGTTGCCCGCAACGCCAAACAACAAAGCCGCCAAGAAGGCACCAATCGGGTTCCAGCGACCGAAGATCACCGCGGCCAAGGCGATAAAGCCCAAACCACCCGACATTTCCTTACTGAAGGAGCTGACCGCCACCAGGGTGAAGTAGGAACCACCAATACCGGCGACCACGCCGCCCAAGGTGACATTCCAGAACCGTACTTTGTTGACCTTGATACCCACTGTGTCAGCAGCTTGCGGGTGCTCCCCGACTGCCCGGACGCGCAGCCCCCACTTGGTCTTGAACAGTGCGAACCAAATCCCGAAAACCAACACCAACATGATGTAGCCGAGAATCGACTGATCAAAGAACATCGGCCCAATCACCGGAATGTCCTTCAGCAGCGGAATGCCGATCGGCGAAAGGTGCGGCGGCTGGTTGTACTGCTGAGCGCCCGAATCCTTCATCAATTTATCGAAGAGGAAGCCGGTCAAACCGGAGACCAGCACATTGAGCACCACACCGACAATAATCTGGTTCACCACGTACTTAATACTGAAAACTGCCAGGATCAGCGAAACTACGACGCCAGCGAGCGCCGCCGCGATCAGCGCGACAAAGGGATTCCCGGTCATCGTGCCGACCAAGGCCGCGGTAAAAGCACCAGCCAATAGCTGACCTTCAATCGCGATATTGACCACGCCAGCTCGTTCGCTGAGCACGCCAGAGAGTGAGCCGAAGACGATCGGCACCACGATCAGCATTGAACCAGTCAGCATGCCGACCA
Source organism: Psychromicrobium lacuslunae (assembly GCF_000950575.1). Lineage (NCBI taxonomy): Bacteria > Bacillati > Actinomycetota > Actinomycetes > Micrococcales > Micrococcaceae > Psychromicrobium > Psychromicrobium lacuslunae. Next base: position 72,741 of record NZ_CP011005.1, on the reverse strand, counting down.
GGCTCACCGTTTGTGATTGAGTGCCGCCGACGATCCAAACCATAAAGCCGAGCACGAAAGAAACCGCGAAGATGGCGGTCACCCAGCGCCGAGTGTTACCCACCGCTTTGACTTGGAAATAGCTCATCACCGCACAGGCCGCGCAAATCAGCGCGAAGATCCAGCCGAAAACTTTCGCACTGACAGCTACCGGAGCCAACTGCACGACGTCCTGGTCTTGGGAGAGACGGAAGGTTGCGCTGCCATTAGCGCCGAAGATGGCGAAGGCGATGATGGCAGCGAGCGCCAAGACGCCTAAGGCAATCGGGGTCTTCCAGTTGCGCAGCCGTGGGCCGCTCTGCGCCGCTGTCTCGCGAGAAGGAGTTACTGTGCTCATGCTGCCACCTGCTCTTTGCTCGCTTCAACCTTGCGTTGTCGTTTTGTCCGGCCCAGGCCGAAGATGCCACGCACCAACGGTGGAGCCGCGATGAACAGGACGATGAGCGATTGAATGACCAGCACAATATCGATGCTGAGTCCGGCCTGCACTGCCATCGACTGGCCACCAGCCTTGAAAGCGCCGAAGAGCAGCGCAGCGAAGAAGGTGCCCCACGGAGTTGACCGGCCAAGCAGCGCCACCGTGATGGCATCAAAGCCGATACTCCCCGCCACGTCGCCATCGAGCGAGCCCTCGGTACCGGACAACTGGGCGACGCCAGCCAGACCAGCCAGGGCACCGGCAATCGCCATCACCAAAATGTAGCCCTTACCAATCAGCATGCCAGCGGTGCGGGCAGCATTTTGGTTGGCACCAATGGCGCGCAATTCGAAACCCAGGGTGGAACGGTTGATCAGCCAAGCGACCAAAATGACGGCGATAATCGCCATGATGAGGCCGTAGTTGACTCGGAAAGTGTCACCAAACAACGGCGGGAACATCGCATTTGGGCCAACCGGGGCGCTAATCGGCTGTTCGCCGCCGGGGCTCTTGTACGCGGTACGTAGCAAGAAATCCAGGAAGTACTGGGCAATGTAGTTCAGCATGATGGTGACAATCACCTCATGCGCTCCGGTGCGCGCCTTGAGTAGGCCAACGACGCCACCCCAAATCGCACCGCCGACGGCACCGCCAACAATCACCAACAGCAGATGCACCACCGGAGGCAGGTCAGCACCGAAGCCGATGCCACCGGCGAAGATGGCGCCCAAGATGATCTGACCTTTGGCACCGATATTGAACAACCCGGCGCGGAAGGCCACCGTTACCGAAAGACCGGCCAGGATCAGCGGGGTCGCTTGGGTCAGCGTCTCCATAATGCCGAATTTACCGGTTGCGGTGCGCGAGGACGGGTTGAAGGTGGCGCCCTGAATGAGTGCACCGTAGGCTTCGGAAACCGCTTTCCAGGCGGCCGAGAAGGTATCCCCCGGCCGTGAGAAAAAGTAACCGGCGCTCTTTGCCACATTGGCATCAGTCAGGATAATCAGCAGTGCACCAACGATCAGCGCCAGCACCACCGCGAGCACCGAAATCAGTCCCGGTCCGGTAGTGATCTCGCGAAGGATCTGCTGGGCCTTACCGCTACCTGCTTCAGCCGAAGCCGCTGCCTTTTCGGCAGTTTTCTCGGTGGTGTTCCCGGTGGTTGTCTGAGCTGAAGTATCGGCGGGCACCGGCGGCGGCGTTTTAGCCGGCTCTGGCGTCAGTTGGTCATTAGGTTCAGTCATGGCTTCCTGGCTCCTTGCCATCGCTCAATTGCGATTCCGCTTCTTCGGCGGTCATCCCGGCCATCATCAGGCCGAGCATCTCTCGGCCGGTGTTCCCCGGCACAATGCCCATAATCCGACCAGCATGGAATACCGCAATCCGATCAGCCAGCTCGGCGACTTCTTCAAGTTCGGTGGAGACGATGATCACCGGAGTGCCGTTGTCCCGCTCAGCAACGATGCGGCGGTGCAGAAACTCAATCGATCCGACGTCGACGCCTCGAGTTGGCTGGCAGGCAATAAAGAGCTTGAGCGGCCTGGAAAACTCCCTGGCCAGCACAACTTTCTGCTGATTACCACCGGAAAGCGTCGAAACTTTAGCTTCGGCTGACTGGGTGCGAACATCAAATTCTTCGACCCGGGATTTAGCGTTTGCCTTTATAACGTTGCGTTTTAGCGTGCCAGCGGAAGCGAATTCCTGGTCTTTGTAGAGGTTTAAAATCAAGTTCTCGGCGATGCTGAAATCGCCGACTAGCCCGTCCACGGTGCGATCTTCGGGCACGAAGCCCACCCCGGCGTCGATCACTTGGCGCACCGAGCGCCCGAGCAGTTCCTTGCCATCCAGCTTCACGGAACCGAAAACGTGCTTCTGCAAGCCCATAATGGCCTCGGCCAATTCGGTCTGCCCGTTACCTTGCACGCCAGCGACGGCGAGAATCTCGCCCTTAGCGACATCGAAACTGACACCGTCCAGCAGCCGTTCTCCGGCCTCGCCGAGCACGCTGAGATCTTTCACCGCAAAGGTTTTCTCGCCCGGCACCGCGGGGGTTTTATTGAGGTTCAAGCTGACCGCCCGGCCAACCATCAGGTTCGCCAGCTCGGTTGCCGAAGCCGACGGCTCGGCAGAACCAACCACCTTGCCACGGCGGATCACGGTAATAGTGTCGGCGACAGCCTTCACTTCACGCAGTTTGTGAGAGATGAAAACCAATCCCTTACCGGAGGCTTTGAGCTGAGCCATAATTTCGATCAGCTCGTCGGTCTCCTGCGGAGTGAGGACAGCGGTGGGTTCGTCGAGAATCAGAATCTCGGCATCCCGGACCAGAGCCTTAATGATCTCCACCCGCTGCTGCACGCCAACCGGAAGATCCTCGACCACGGCATCGGGGTCAACATCGAAGCCATACTGATCGGAGATGTCTCGAATTCTTTTCCTGGTGGCTTCCAGGTTCATCACGCCGCCAAAACCGGTGCTCTCATTACCGAGCGCCACGTTTTCCGCCACCGTGAAAACTGGGATCAACATAAAGTGCTGATGCACCATGCCAATTCCGGCGGCCATCGCGTCTCCGGGGCCTTGGAATTGGACTTCCTTACCGTCTATCTCGATGCTGCCTTCGGTCGGTTCGTAGAGACCGAAAAGCACGTTCATCAAGGTAGATTTGCCTGCACCGTTCTCGCCGAGCAAGCAGTGTACTTCGCCAGGGTTTACCACCAAATCAATATGGTCATTGGCCACCAGAGAGCCGAACGCCTTGGTGATCCCTTTGAGTTCAAGTTTCACTTCTACGCCAATCATCAGTTGTGGGCAGCGCGGCGTACACTCTAGCACACGCTGAGCGCTGTCTACTGGACCGTTGATGGTTCAGCAGACAGCGCTCAAAGGTATTGGTTGCTTATTTAGGGCTAGCCGCGGATTCAACCTTGATGGTGCCCGAGATGATGTCCTTCTTGACCTGGTCGAGTTCCGACTTCACGTCAGCCGGAACCGTGGACTCAAGATCGTGGAAAGGTGCAATGTCAACGCCCTGGTTTTCCAAGGTACCGACGTAAGGAGTGGCGTCGAACTTGCCGTCCAGGTCAGCCTTGACGACCTCCTCAACGGCTTCCTTCATCTTCTTCACCACGGAGGTCAGGATGATGGACTTGTACTTCGGAGCGGTCAGGTAACCGTCGGAATCAACCCAGATCAGTTTGACGTCTTTGCCATTCTTATTCGAAGCGAGTACGGCATCGCCCGCACCGGTGCCGAGCGGCCCGGCGACCGGCATCACGACGTCAGCGCCTTCGTTGATCAGGTTCTGAGCGTTCTTGGTACCTTCCTGGATGATGTCGAAGGTGTTAGCAAAAGCGCCCTGCTGGCTGCTCTTGTTCCAACCGAGGACCTGAACATTCTTGCCTTTTTGCTTGTTGAAGTACTGCACACCGTCGTAGAAACCGTCCATGAAGATGGTCACGGTCGGGATCTTAATGCCACCGAAGGTGCCAACCTTACCGGTTTTGCTGCTGCCGGCGGCGGCGTAGCCGGCCAAGAAGGCGGCCTGCGCCGTGTTGTAGATGATCGGCTTCACGTTGGGAAGCTTGATCTGGTTGTCATCGATGATCGCGAAGTGAGCTTCTTTGTTCTTTTCCGCGGTGGACTTCGTTGCTTCGGAGAGCAAGAAGCCAACGGTGACGGTCAGATTGCAGTTGGCCTGCATCATCTGGTTGAGGTTCGGCACGAAGTCAGCCTGAGCTTTTGACTCCGCCTGCTTCACCTTAATGCCCAGATCAGTCTCGGCCTTCTTCATTCCCTCGTAGCTGGACTGATTGAACGACTGATCGTCAAAACCACCACGGTCAGAGACGATACAACCGGTGTAGTTCGGGTTTGACTGCGCACTGCCGCTGCCAGATGCGCTCGGGTCGCTGCCCGGTGCGGCACCACAGGCGGTCAGTAACAAGGCGGCTGCGGTGAGGGTTGCGGTGCCAATAGTGGCCCCGCGAACCGCAGTGCGTCGCGACAAATTCTTCAATTTTCCTCCAGAAAGTCCCAATTTAAGATGCGAGTCCACAGGAAGTCTCAATGAGTGGCCGTTCCCCCTGGCGCGATGCGTCAGAAGCATCTCTGTTTTCACTGAATGCCTTCGTGGTGTTACGCCTGGGCCCTTACTCAGGAGAGTCCCCCGACTAAGGTTGGCGCAATAATCACCTTATCTTAGTGTGACGAGGCCCACTGAGAAAAACCCACCTACCACTTCGGAACGCATTGTTGGGAATTCGTTACCAACTATGAGCCCCGCGCGAACGCTAGGAGCGAGTCCCCCGCTCGTTCTCAGCGCACGGGAGGGCAGGTTCACCGTCACCAGGATGGAATCAGTGATTACCAGTTCCGTGCGAGCGCTTCTAGGGTATTGATCCGGTCTTCAACCTCGTAGGTGTAGCCGGTAACCATCAGTTCATCGGCTCCGGTCTCGGCGACCAGAGCGCGCAGTTCCGGAATCACCGTTTCCGCGGTGCCGACTGTCTTGATCGCTGGCAGATTCTTCATCGCGGCAAGCTCAGCCTCGCTGAAGACTCGTTCTGCCGCTTGCTCCGGGGTGACGATCGGCCCGAGCATGCCGGTGCGCAAAGCTAGGGCCTGCACCCGACTAGGCCCGGCCAGGAATTCCGCCCGTTCCTGACTTTCCGCGATCAAAGCGCTGGTAGCGATCATTACGTGTGGCTCCGCTAACACCGCCGAGGGTTGGAAGGAGCGACGGTAAAGGTCGACGGCGGCCAGCGCATCGGGAGCAAAATGGTGCGCATAGCTGTAACGCAGCCCGAGCATGCCTGCCATCTGCGCGCTATAACCTGATGAACCGAGCAACCAGATCTCTGGATAAGACTCGGCATTCGGTGTTGCCGCCAACGAAGCCCGCGGTCCCCGGAGGGAAGAATCAGCCTCCATGAGCTCCGGTCGAACATCGCCCAGCATCGCCATGGTCTCCATCACGTGCAGCGGAAAGTCCTCGATGCTCATCGCACCCCCAGAGGGAGAGTAATGCCGCCTTAGGGCTTGTGCAGTGAGGCCGTCGGTGCCAGGTGCCCGGCCAATACCAAGATCTATCCGTCCCGGGTGCAGGGCCTCTAATAACGCGAATTGCTCGGCGACCACCAATGGAGCGTGATTGGGCAGCATCACCCCGCCGGAGCCAAGCTTAATTCGCTCGGTGGCAGCGGCAAGGTGCGCCATTAAGACCGGCGGATTAGTGGACGCCACAGCGGGCATATTGTGGTGTTCGGCCACCCAATAACGGGCATAGCCCAGCCGATCAGCAGCCTGCACTAAACGGGTGGAGGCGGCGAGCGCCTGCGCAGAACTGCGTCCCACCCCCACGCTGGCCAAGTCCAGCACCGAGAGCGGGACCTTAGTTTCGTGGGCGTGGGGCGCAGCTGCTTCAGTCAAGGGTGATGACCATCTTTCCGGTATTGGCGCCGCCGAGCATATCGATGAAGGCTTGCGCAGTGTTCTCAATACCGTGCACAACGGTTTCTTCGTAGCGAATCTTCCCGTCCGCCAGCCACGGTGCAATCAGAGCGGCGTATTCATCCGCATACTGCGCGTAGGAACCGACGATGAAGCCACGCAGCGTGAGTTGCTTACCAATGGCAAGCGCCAGATTGCGAGGGGCGGTTGGTGCCTCGGTACTGTTGTACTGGCTGATTGCTCCACACAAAGCCACCCGGCCAAAGGGATTGAGCGTCGAAATGGCCGCTTCGAGGTGTTCGCCGCCGACATTGTCGAAATAGACATCAATGCCGGTGGTTCCCGCCGGAGCCTCCGCTAAGGCCGCTCCGAGTTGATCCTTCACCGGGCCGTCGTGGTAATTGAAAGCCGCATCGAAACCTAGCTCCAGCAGCTTGGCTACCTTTTCGGCGGAGCCCGCACTACCGATAACCCACGAGGCTCCCATTGCCTTAGCGATCTGACCAACTAAGGACCCTACCGCTCCAGCCGCGCCAGAGACGAAAACAACGTCACCTGCTTTAAAATCAGCTACTTTTACCAAGCCCGCATAAGCGGTCAGCCCGGTCATCCCCAGCGCACCGAGGAAAGCCGTTTCGGGCGCCAGCGAGGCGTCGACCTTCTTGACCGATCCGGCGTCAAGCACCGCATATTCACGCCAGCCCAGGCCATGCACCACGATATCCCCGGCGATCAGACCCTCGGCCCGACTGGAGATCACTTCACCAACCGCACCGCCTTCGAGCGGTTGGTCAAGTTGGAACGGCGGCACATATGATTTCACGTCGTTCATCCGGCCCCGCATATACGGATCAACCGAGATGGCATGGTTCTTTACCAGCACCTGACCTTCGCCCAGCTCGGCTAGCGGCGCCTCGGCTAGCCGGAAGTTCTCCAGCGTCGGCCATCCCTCAGGTCGCGAGGCGAGTTCAAACTGCTTAGTGCTCGTCGGCAGGCTCATGCGGCTACCTCGGCAACGTTCAGTTCGACCTCGATATTGCCGCGGGTGGCGTTGGAGTAGGGGCAGACCTGGTGAGCTGCCTCGACCAAAGCCTGAGCGGTGGCAGCCTCGACCTTGGGCAGCGAAACGTCAAGCTGGACCGCTAGGCCGTAACCGCCCTGACCATTCGAGCCAATGCTCACTTTCGCCAGCACCGTCGAGTCGGAAACGTCAGCCTTCTGGCGCCGGGCTACCACGCGCAGCGCCGAGTGGAAACAGGCACCATAACCAGCGGCAAAGAGCTGTTCCGGGTTAGTCCCCTCACCACTGCCGCCCATCTCGACGGGGGTAGCTAAGGTAACCTCAAGCTTGCCGTCCGAGGTGCGAGCCTGACCGTCACGGCCATCTCCACTAGCTAGGGCTTCTGCTGTGTAAAGCGCTTTCATGATGCTCCTACTTGTTTCTCGATGAATTTTTAGTTGGCTGTTATTTGGCGCACCGAGGCATTGAGTTTGCCTAGAGTGGCGCACAGTTGCTGAAGTTCTTCGGGGCTCACCCCGGATGCCTCGGCAAGTCTTTGTGGAATCAGGCTGGCCCGTTGCCGCAAGGCGACGCCGTCCTCGGTGAGTTCGATTTCCACTCGTCGTTCGTCCTCTGCCGAGCGGCGGCGACGAATCAGGCTCGCCGTTTCCATCCGCTTGAGCAGCGGCGAAAGAGTGCCCGAATCGAGCTGCAGGGCCTCACCTAGCTCGTTGACGGTGGCCTGGTCCCGCTCCCAGAGCAGCAATAGCACCAGGTATTGCGGGTAGGTCAGCCCGAGCTCTTCGAGCATCGGCCGATAGAGAGCGGTGAAGGAACGCGATGTTGAGTACAGCGCAAAGCACACTTGGCTTTTAAGGACTTGTCTTTCGCTCATATAAACACAGTAGACCACAATTAAATTGTGCACAACTCAATTACCTATTGAACTCCAGCTGAACGCTGCCATGCAGCGCTCAGCAAGGCATTCCTCAGCTAGCGTAGATCGCGAATGGTGCGCAGCGCTGCGGCCGCGAGGACCCTAATGCCGTTGGCCAAGGCGTCCTCGTTCACGACATAATCACCGCGATGCAAGTCATACACTTCCCCACCCGGAGTGTGCGTGCCCAAGCGCATCATGGCGCCAGGGATGTCCTGCAGGAACCAGGCGAAATCCTCGCCGCCCATCGACTGCGGAGTCAACACCACTGCGTCTTCGCCGAGCTCAGCCCGCGCCGCCGCTTCAATGATCGCGGTTTCGTGTTCCGAGTTGACCACCGGTGGCACACCACGAATATGTTCAAGGTGTACGTCGACCCCGTACGGCGCGGCAACCTGCTGAACCACATCGTCGAGCAGTTCCCCGGCCGAATGCCAAGCATCACGATCGAGGCAGCGCATGGTGCCAGCCATAAAACCATTAGCCGGGATCGCGTTGGGGGCGGCCCCCGCCTGAATCTGGCCCCAGACCACCGAGACTCCGCTGCGTACATCGACCCGGCGAGAAAGCACGGCGGGGACATTGATGGCGATCTGAGCCAGCGCGAAGACCAGATCTTCGGTCAGGTGTGGTCGTGAGGTATGCCCGCCGCGCCCGGTCAACTCGATCTTAATGGTGTCCGAAGCCGAGGTGATCGAGCCAATTCTGGTGCCCACCTTCCCCACTTCGATCCGCGGGTCACAGTGCAGGGCCATAATCCGAGGTACCCCTTGTAGCGCGTCCTGAGCAATGCAGTCGAGCGCGCCGCCGGGCTGCATCTCCTCGGCGGGCTGGAAGATGATCCGGATCGTGGCGCCGAGCGGATCTTTGCGATGCATCGCATCCAGCACCAAAGCAATGCCGAGCATCGTGGTGGTGTGCACATCGTGACCGCAGGCGTGGGTCACGCCGTGGTTGGTGGAGGCAAAGGCGAGGCCGGTCTCCTCGATCACCGGCAGCGCATCAATATCGCCGCGCAACGCGGTGGCGATCGGGCCCTCACCGATGTCGATAATGACTCCCGTGCCCTCCAAACGCCGCGGCTCAAGTCCCGCCGCGCTGAGTCTTTCCACCAGCTTGTCGGTGGTGCGATGCTCCTGGCGGGAAAGTTCCGGGTGTGCATGCAAATCACGACGGAATTCCAAGAGTTCCGGGAGCAGAGGTTCCAGCCAGGGGCCAATTGCTTCGGTCGGTTCCGCCTCATGGGAGTAGTTACGCACAACGAAACTCTAGCGACTGGAGGTCATTTCACCGGTAATGAGCAGGAATTCGACGTAATCACCGTGTAACAGGCAATCGTCCTCAATCCCCCGTGAGTTCGCGGGTACCTCTCGGATTCGCTAGTAATTACTAGCGAATCCGAGACTAAACCACGAACTCGGCGGACGGGCACAACCGAGTTAGAGCACGTCCATATCGCCATTGGCCTTGAGCGCGTCGACGGCGGCTTTGACTCGTTGGGCGTGCGCAGTGGTGGTCACCAAGAGCGCGTCCGGGGTGTCGACTATCACCACGTCGTCGATGCCGATCAGCGCGATCACTCGTTTGGTATCGGTCACTACAACACCGGAAGCATCCTCGGTGAAAACTCGGGCACCTTCACCCAGCACAGTGACGTCGTCGACCTCGTTAGCACTGTTCAACCGACCAATAGCGGCAAAGTCGCCGACGTCATCCCAGCGGAACGCGGCTGGGATGACCGCAACGTCACCGGCCGCTGCGGCCGGCTCAGCAACCGCGTAGTCAATCGCAATCTTGGGCAGCGTCGGCCAAATTCGAGCGGTGACCTCCCCGCGCTGATCGGTATCCCAAGCCTCGGCGATCTCATTCAGGCCGGCGTACAGCTCGGGCTCATTCTTTTCCAGATGCTTGAGCATCAGCGCCACCGGGGCGACGAACATGCCCGCGTTCCAGCTGAAATCGCCGCTCTTCAGGTATTTTTCAGCGGTAGCCTGATCCGGCTTCTCGACGAACTCCACCACCGAGTGGGCATGCGGTGCGCCGGCGACCGAAAGAGCCTCACCGATCCGGATATAGCCGAATCCGGTGGATGGATGGCTCGGCTCAATGCCGATGGTAACGATCTTGCCTTCCGAGTCCTCGGCAGGGGCGGCGGTCAAAATAGCCTCGCGGACCGCAGCCTGAAAGGTTTGGTCGGGGCTAATCACATGGTCAGCCGCAAAGGAACCCATGATGATCGAGGGATCCCGGCGGTGCAGGATGGCGGCGGCCAAGCCAATCGCGGCCGCCGAATCCTTCGGCTCACTCTCCAGCACCAGTTCGGAGTCTGGCACCTCGGGCAGCTGATGGCAGACCGCTTCGCGATGCGCCACCCCGGTCACCACCATCATCCGGTCCCCGGCAAGCGGGTGCAGTCGATCGTAAGTTGCCCGCAATAAAGTACTGCCCGAACCGGTCAGATCATGCAGAAATTTAGGTGCGGCGGCCCGGGAAAGTGGCCAGAGCCGAGTGCCCACGCCGCCCGCTGGAATTACCGCGTGAAAGTTTTCGAGCGCGGTCAGTTGGCTGGGAGTCAGCGCCGGGGTATCGGTTGAGTCATTGGAAGTCATTGCGGATAACTTTAGCCCACCAAGCACTCCCCCGCCCTGATATCCGCTCACACCCTAAGGCTTGAGTGTCGAGTTGTGGGGCCTAAAACTGGGTTTTAGGCCCCACAACTCGACACTCGACGGGAAAAGAGGAGGGTAAATCGGTGGCTAAGGTACGGAGATGAGCTGCAACACGGTGGCTTGTGATCTGCTGCACAGAGCAAGGGAAGCCTAAGTTGAGTAAGCTGTGAGCGAAGCCTAGATTTAGGCTTGAGCTAGCTGAACTAGCGCAACTGCGGCGAGCTATTTGTCGAGCGCGATTTGCCGCTCAGTAAGAGTTGCGTGCAGTTGCATTACCGGGAGGTTTATTCAGTGCCGACGAAACCAGCTGGCACCCTATATCGCGGCCACGAGGGCATGTGGTCTTGGGTGGGACATCGTGTTACCGGTGTGGTGATCTTTTTCTTCTTATTGGTGCACGTCCTGGACACCTCCTTGGTGCGGGTCTCACCGGAAGCCTATGACGCCGTAATCGGCACCTATAAGAACCCGTTGATGGGACTCGGCGAAGCAGCTCTGGTAGCGGCCATCGTGTTCCACGCCTTCAACGGCATTCGAATCATTCTCGTTGATTTCTGGAAGAAGGGGCCCAAGTACCAGCGTCAGCTGCTCTGGGGTGTGCTCGGCCTCTGGGTTGTCACCATGGTTCCCTTCCTGATCCGCCAATTGAGCATTGTGCTCCCGCCACTCTGGGGAGGTCACTAAAATGACGACCATTGAAGCTCCGCGGAGCGGACGCAGCAAAGTCAATTACAAGCGCAATAAGGGCTCGGGCTCCAAGTTCGAGATGTTCGCCTGGCTCTTCATGCGGCTCTCCGGCGTTGTGCTGGTGGTGCTGATCTTCGGCCACCTATTCGTGAACCTGATGGTTGGCGAGGGCGTGCACGCTATCGACTTCGGCTTCGTGGCCGGTAAGTGGGCCAGCCCGTTCTGGCAGATCTGGGATCTGTTGATGCTCTGGCTCGCGATGCTGCACGGCACCAATGGCGTCCGCACCATCATTAACGACTACGCCGAGAAATCCGGCACTCGGATCACTCTCAAGACGGTGCTCTACATTGCCACCGTGGTGATCATCACGCTCGGCACCCTGGTGATCTTCACCTTCGACCCCTGCGTCGTCGGCGCCGACGGCGTGCCGCTACCGGGCAGCTTCTGCCCCGCCCCCTAATTTCTCTTCGATTTTCTTTTTTGCCTCTCAAGGAGTGGTTGCATGCAGGTCCATAAGTACGATGTGGTGATTGTCGGAGCCGGCGGCGCGGGTATGCGCGCTGCTATTGAATCCGGCCAACGCGCTCGAACCGCCGTGCTGACCAAGCTCTACCCCACCCGCTCGCACACCGGTGCCGCCCAGGGTGGCATGTGCGCCGCACTGGCGAACGTTGAGGAAGACAACTGGGAATGGCACACCTTTGACACCGTCAAGGGCGGCGATTACCTGGTTGACCAAGATGCCGCCGAGGTAATGGCAAAAGAGGCAATCGACGCCGTGCTGGATCTGGAAAAGATGGGCCTGCCGTTCAACCGGACCCCGGAGGGCCGGATCGACCAGCGCCGCTTTGGTGGCCACACTCGCGACCACGGCAAAGCGCCGGTACGTCGTGCTTGCTACGCTGCCGACCGCACCGGTCATATGATCCTGCAGACCCTGTATCAAAACTGCGTCAAGCACCAGGTTGAGTTCTACAACGAGTACTACGTGCTCGACCTGCTCACGGTGGAGGATGCCGACGGCCAGAAGCGAGTCGCCGGCGTGGTCTCCTACGACCTGGCCTCCGGTGAACTGCATGTCTTCCAGGCCAAATCGGTGGTTTTCGCTTCCGGTGGCGCAGGCAAAGTATTCAAGACCACCTCGAATGCGCACACCCTGACCGGCGACGGGATGGCAATTGCCTTCCGCCGCGGCATCCCGCTGGAGGACATGGAGTTCTTCCAGTTCCATCCGACCGGTCTGGCCGGGCTCGGCATTCTGCTCTCCGAAGCCGCGCGTGGCGAGGGCGCCATCCTGCGTAACTCGGACGGCGAGCGTTTCATGGAGCGTTATGCCCCCACTATCAAGGACTTGGCGCCGCGAGATATTGTCGCCCGGTCGATGGCCAATGAAGTGCGCGAAGGCCGTGGCTGCGGCCCGAACAAGGATTATGTGCTGCTGGATCTGACGCACTTGGAACCCGCTCACATTGATGCCAAGCTGCCCGATATCACCGAGTTCGCCCGCACTTACCTCGGCGTCGAACCCTATACCGAGCCGGTTCCGGTCTTCCCCACCGCGCATTATGCAATGGGCGGCATTCCGACCAACATTTCCGCCGAGGTCTTGCAGGACAACGACACTGTGATCCCGGGTCTCTACGCCGCCGGTGAGGTGGCCTGCGTTTCGGTGCACGGCTCCAACCGGCTCGGCACCAACTCACTGCTGGATATCAACGTTTTCGGCAAACGCGCCGGTATTGCCGCCGCTGAATACGCCAAGACGGCTGATTTTGTTGAGTTGCCGGAAGACCCGGAAGCCTACACCGTCTCCCTGCTGGAGCACGTGCGTAACTCCGATGGCGGTGAGAAGGTTGCCGCGATCCGCAAGGAACTGCAGGACACCATGGACGCCAATATGCAGGTGTTCCGCTCCGCCGAAACCCTGGATCAGGCGCTTAAGGACATTGCTTCACTCGAGGAGCGTTACTCCCGGATCACCGTGCAGGACAAGGGCAAGCGTTTCAACCTTGATCTACTCGAGGCCGTGGAACTCGGTTTCTTGCTTGAACTGGCCAAGGTGATGACTGTTGCGGCTCTGCACCGTCAGGAATCCCGCGGCGGTCACTTCCGCGAGGACTTCCCGGACCGCGACGATGAGAACTTCATGAAGCACTCAATGGCTTATCTGGATAACGGTGCCGAATCAGAGCACATTGCTGGCATTCGTTTGGACACCAAACCCGTCATATTCACCCGCTACGAGCCCATGGTGAGGAAGTACTAATGACAACCGCGATTGAGACCGCCGAAACCGCCCCGGAACCGGCATCAAAGGTTACTTTGCCTGCCAGTGTGGGCGGCGGTGGCGAAATCCCCACCTTCGATATCACCCTCAAGGTGCGCCGTTACAACCCTGAAGCAGGCGGACCCGACGGCGAGGAGGCGCACTGGGATGAGTGGAAGCTCACCATGTACGGCACCGACCGGGTGCTTGATGCGCTGCACAAGGTGAAGTGGGAGCACGACGGCTCGCTGTCCTTCCGCCGCTCCTGCGCACACGGTGTCTGCGGCTCGGATGCGATGCGAATCAATGGCCGGAACCGCTTGGCTTGTAAGACGCTGCTGAAGGACCTGGACACCAGCAAGCCGATCACCGTGGAGCCAATCAAGGGTCTGCCGGTGGAAAAAGATCTGATTGTGGATATGGAGCCGTTCTTCCAGTCCTACCGTGAGATCATGCCGTTCTTGATCAACAAGGGCCATGAACCGACCAAGGAACGCCTGCAGTCCGCCGAAGAGCGCGAACGTTTCGACGACACCACCAAGTGCATCCTGTGCGCCGCCTGCACCTCGAGTTGCCCGGTGTTCTGGACCGACGGCCAGTACTTCGGACCGGCAGCGATCGTGAATGCACACCGTTTCATTTTCGACTCCCGCGATGACGCTGGAGATATGAGGCTGGAGATCCTGAACGATAAGGAAGGCGTCTGGCGCTGCCGGACCACCTTCAACTGCTCGGAAGCCTGCCCGCGTGGCATTCAGGTCACCAAGGCCATCTCAGAGGTCAAGCAAGCCATCCTGAGCCGCCAAATCTAGCTCTCCACCACCCGCCGAGTTCGTGGTTTAGTCTCGGATTCGTTAGGAATTACTAGCGAATTCGAGACTCTACCACGAACTCGCGGTGTTTAACCGGGAACCCCCAGCTTGCGTTGTGGCCAGCGTCGTCAGACGTTCAACTGCCCGTCACCTGGACTGAATAATTTGGAAACCGCTTTGCCCGTTTCGGAATTACCTCAGCAAAGGACCTATGATGCTCAAACGCCTCGGCTTCGTGATCGGCGCCCTGCTCGCCCTGATTCTCTTCATCCCGGTGGGAGCGGCAAACGCTGTGCTGCCGACGCTGCCCTCGGTCGCCACCTCCCAGCAATCGCTCAACGCGCTCACGGTGGCGGCGGAGGGCCCGATGACCGGTTATTCTCGTTCGGAGTTCCCTACCTGGATCACCATTTCCGGAACTTGCGACACTCGCGAGACGGTGCTCAAGCGGGATGGCAAGAACGTGGTGACAGATTCGGCTTGTAAAGCGACCTCGGGGAGCTGGACGAGCGCTTACGATAATGTCACGATCACCGATTCCTCATCGCTCGATATCGATCACATGGTGCCGCTAGCTGAGGCTTGGCGTTCCGGTGCCGCAAACTGGAGCATCGATGACCGGAAGAAGTTTGCCAACGACCTGACTCGGCCGCAACTGCTAGCGGTTTCTGCTTCCGCTAACCGCTCCAAGGGCGATCAGGACCCGGCACAGTGGATGCCCACGAACTCCAGCTTCCGCTGCGACTACACAAAGGCCTGGATCGCGGTAAAGTCCTACTGGAATCTCACCATTGATAGCGCAGAAAAGTCGGCACTACAGAAGGAACTCAATGCCTGCTGAGGTCTTTTCCACAGTCCTTAAGGTCGCCCCGGGCGGAATTATGACCGATGAGGTCGGCGTGATCACCGGGGAGGTAGAGATTGAATCCTCGCTGGATGATACTGCGCCCTCGCCGCGAGCCGTGGCGCGGTGTCGTTACGATCAGGCCAACGAATGGTACTCAATCACCGATGCCGCACGTTCCCTGGACTCTGCCGAGCAACTCCAGGACTTCCACCAAACCCTGGTAGAAAAGTTCCAAGCAGGCTGAACCAGACCCATAGCCAGCACCTGCGCCCGCCGTCTACCCAGTTGTCCCACTGAATGTTTCTACTGTGACCGAAGTGCTCCCCAAGAGTGCACTTTCGTCGCTCTGGAGACTTTCAGTGGCACAACTGGGAGGGAACCGCGAGGCGTCGTCGCTAGGCTGGCTGTGTCGTCCTGCCTTGCTCGGCATCGGCCTTGCCTACCGCACCCCACCCTGCCGCGATGAGGTATACCTGCGAGAGCAGGTAAAACCAGACGAAGAGACCGAGAATCACCGAGAACGGCGCTAGCAGCGGGTTCTTTCCGGCCACATTTGCCAGCAGCAAGCTGGAGAGCGCGCGTAACACAGTGGAACCCACTGCAGCGATGAGGGCGGTTTGCCAGAGCACGCCTCTTGGCATGGTGACCGCCGAGACTACCCGAAAGAGTGCCATACAAACCGCCAGGTCAAGCAGCAGCAAAACCAGTAGCGAAGCAATGTAAGTGATCGGCCGGACACTCGCCGGATCCAAGGAGAGCGCCGCTATCACGCTGTCCAAAGCGGTCACCACCCCAACACTGATTACCGAGGTGATCACCAGAACTATCCCCAGCACCACCAGGGTGGCGGCATCCTTCAGTTTGAGCAGTATTGGATTCGTCATCAACGGGCCGGAATCAAAAATACCCCTGACGCCCTCCCGCAGGCCACCGATCCAGCCCAGCGAGGTGAGCAGCAGTGCGGCCAGAGAAATCACCAACGCCCAGCCGAAACCGCTGCCGGCATTGAACAAATCCTGAGGAGTGGCCAGACCGCTTTCGCCATCAGACATCTTGATCAGGCCCGGTGTCGATTTATTCACCGCATCGATCACGATATTCTGCAGGTCCCGGTTCCCGTTTGCCACGATGCCGAGAATGGAGAACCCCGCTACCAGCATGGCAGCCACCGAGAAGAACATATTGTAGGCAGAGCCGGCTGCCAGCAGCGGACCGTGCCGCAAGGAGTAAGTCTGGAAGGCACGCATCGGTCTGAAGAGGTTGAGCGCGGCAAGATAGTACTCGACTCGCGCTTGCAGCGGATTCGGTGCGCCGGGGGCTTTGCGCTTCGCCTTGCTGAGCTCTACCCGCTTCAGTAGCAGCCGCCGCTCAAGCTCCTTACGATCGGTGGGAGCCGGCGTCAATACCGCCGCCTGCTTAGCTTTCGGAATCTTCCTGACCGCCAAAAAACAGCTCCTCCTGCAGTTGCCACACGCCGTCGGCGTCGTGCTCATACAGTCCCATGCTATCCACTGGGAACTCAGCTTGATAGGAAGCAAGGCGTCGCTGCGCCTCGTCCATGGCCAGTTCGGAGACATCGTGGGCCACCGTGACATGAGGATAGAACGGGAACGGCAAATCTCTGGCCAGCGGTCCGTCCTGGAGTTTTTCATGCAAGGCGACGCAGTCCTCAAAACCTCTCACCACATTGAGATATACCACCGGGGACACCGGTCGGAAAGCCCCGGTGCCTTGCAGTTGAACCTGGAAACCATGCTGCTCAGCGGCCACCGCCCGGACGTGTTCCAGCACCGCTTGCCAGTCTTCTGCGGGCGTGGTGGTGACCAAAGTGATGTGGCCCGGGACCACCTCGGCGAGTGGGTCGCCAAAGGAGGCACGCCAGCTTTTCAGTTCGCTGGCGAAAGGTTCCGGCAGGGCTACTACGACACCGACCAAGCGCGGTTGATCGCCCGCTACCTGCTCCCCCGGTTCAATTTCCGACATGGACTAGTTATCCTCGGCCCCAAGCGGCAAAGCGGGCAGGAATCCTACCTTCCGGTACACCTGTTCAACTGTTTCAGCGGCGATATCACGTGCTTTCTGCGCACCGACGGCGAGCAATCGATCCAGCTCAGCCGGATCAGCCAAAAGCTCCTCGGCTCGGCTCTTGATCGGGCCTAGTCGATCCACCACGATCTCAGCCAGATCGACCTTGAGATGACCGTACATCTTGCCTTGATATTGCTCTTCGAGCTCGTCCACCGTGTGCCCGGTGATCACCGAGTGAATGGTGAGCAAATTAGAGACGCCCGGTTTGTTCTCCCGATCAAAGCGGATTTCGGTGCCATCGTCGGTCACTGCCGACTTAATTCGCTTTGCAATAGTCTTGGCATCGTCGAGCAGATTGATCAGGCCCGCCGGAGACTGCGCGGACTTAGACATTTTCGCGGTTGGATTCTGCAAATCGTAAATCTTCGCGGTGTCCTTCTGGATCGCCGGTTGCGGCACCACAAAAGTCTCGGAGAAACGGGAGTTGAAGCGTTGCGCCAGATCACGGCTGAGTTCAACATGCTGCCGCTGATCCTCGCCAACCGGCACAAATTGCGGGTTGTAGAGCAAAATGTCCGCCGCTTGCAGGATCGGGTAGGTGAAAAGGCCAACGCTGGCGCTGTCGGTCCCCTGCTTCTGACTCTTGTCTTTGAACTGAGTCATCCGGGAAGCTTCACCAAAACCGGTCAAACAATTGAAAACCCAGGCTAGCTGAGTGTGCTCCGGCACATGCGACTGCACAAAAAGCGTTGATTTCTCAACGTCAACACCGCCAGCGATGTACTGCGCAGCGGTCACCCGAGTACGACGCGCCAGAATCTCCGGATCCTGGGGCACCGTGATGGCATGCAGATCGGGAATGAAGAAGAAAGCGTCGTATTCCTCCTGCATCCGCACCCAATTCAGCAAGGCGCCCAGGTAGTTCCCCAGGTGCAGGGAATCAGCGGAAGGCTGCATGCCAGAAAGGATCCTGGCGCGTTGAATCTCAGACATAACTACCGTTCAGCGGATGGTGTAATCGACGACGAGCGGGGCGTGATCGGACCAGCGCAAGTCATAGCTCGCGGCGCGATCAACCACGGCCGAGCTGGCAGCTGCCGCAAGCGCCGGGTTAGCCATCTGGTAGTCAATCCGCCAACCGGTGTCGTTATCGAAGGCCTGGCCACGCTGTGACCACCAGGTATAGGGACCTTCTACCGGTCCGGAAAGTTCGCGGTGCACGTCCTTCCAACCGATTTCCTCGCCGAAGAAACGGTCGAAATAGGCACGTTCCTCGGGCAGGAAGCCAGCGTTCTTGACGTTGCCTTTCCAGTTCTTAATGTCCAAGGTGGTGTGCCCAACGTTGAGGTCACCCACCACCAGGGCATAGTCCGAGTGCGCAGCCAGCTGCGGCAGCCGGGTAATCATCACATCTAAGAAGCGGTACTTATCGACCTGTTTAGGCGTATCAACCTCGCCGGAGTGCACATAGGCGCTCACCACGGTGAGCTGCTTGCCGTCAGAGAGCCGGTAATCCGCCTCGACCCAACGACCGGCGGTAGCAAAGTAGTCATCGCCGATGCCGATTCGGGTAGCAATCGGCTCAACGGAGTCCTTTCGCGACGCAATCGCGACCCCGGCCCGGCCCTTGGCTTCCGCAGCGGCCAGCAGCAGGTGCCAGTCCTCGGAAAGATACCCCTCGACCACGTCGTCTGGGGCACGAACTTCTTGCAGGCACAGGATGTCAACATCACGCGAGGGCAGCCATTCGGCCATTCCCTTGCGGTAGGAGGCCCGGATTCCGTTCACATTGACGGAAGCCACGCGGAGCGCGTTCTTCGCTTTTTCTATGCTTGGAGTACTCACCCGACCAACTCTACCCGTCGATCACGACGCCGGTCACCGGCTCAGAGCCAGGATCGTCCTTCTTGTTCACACCCAGCATGTCCCGACCATTGTGTGCAGTGATTTGAATGGTTTCCAATGCTCGTTCAATAGCTTCCTGATCCTTGGCGTTGGCAAGCTGATCGGCAATCACTCTGGCCTGCACCTGAACAATTTTGAAGCTGTGGTCCAGTTTCATATCCCGCACCCCATCAGTGGGCACCGCATCAACCAGCTGGGTGCCAGCGTCCGGGGGTGTCGGCTGGCCCTGCTTTTGAAAACTGGACTGCGCTCGACGAATCTGATCGGCGCCGAAGCGCGCAGCCCGATACACCCCGATGTAGACCAGGGTGGCCAAGATCAGCCAGGCCAGCGCCACCACCACAATGAACCAACCGAGCACCGTGTTGTTATTTGCCGCCATGACCAGGGCAACCAGGAACACCACGGCCAAGATGATCGGCCCAACAGCCGCCCAGCGGCCCGGGCGACGCTTATTACTGGCTGATGCGCTGTCTGTGCTTTGCGGGAACATCTTCCCATTCTTTCAGCTTTAAGGCGCTTCAGCCGCCGTTAGAGCGGGCTTCCGCGCCGGGCGAACGCTGCTCGGCAGACTTCCCGCTCTCAAACAACGGTCCGAACAGCAACCATAGGCCGGCGATCGCCCAGGCTCGGCCAATCCACCAAAGCAAAGTCTGCTGAGCCTCGGGCTTGGCGAAGAAGACGATCAGGCCGAGCAACACCAGCGAAGCGATCGCCGCAGCAGTGACCACTCGGTACCATTCTTTCCAAGCCGCGGCCCGCTTTTCCGCACCGGGCCGCGGCTTGGCCGGTGGCGGCGGCCCAGCGGCGAAGCGATGGGCGAAGCGGACATCGACGTAGCGCACCATAGCTGGCCCGAAGGCCAGGCTGACTCCCAGATAATAGGCCGCCAGCCCATGCACCCATTCAACCTCCGCGCCGCGCATTAGATCCAAGGCAACAGCCACCACCAAGACAACGTCGAGCAACGGGATCCCTGCCAAAACAGCAGCGCTAACTCTGCGCAGCCGCAGTAAATAGCGCAACGCCAAGCCGCCTAACAGTAAAACCCACAACCCAACCTCACACGCCACGATCAGCGCTACGATCGGGTTCTGCTGGGCCGCCTGCAGAATATCCATTGCTTAGCCCGCGTTTCCGCCGGGAAGATCCCGGTGAGCTGATGGGGCCGTACCGTCCTGCTGCTTAGTGCGTTCCGCGGGGTCCGCCGCAGCAGGTTTCCGCCCCAAGGAAAACAGCGTGATCACCGAATCAATGAGCCAGACAATGCTCCAGATCCGCGAGGTATTAGCCGTCCACAACTGCCCGTCAATGGAACTAAAAATGGAGTTCAACGGAGTTCGACCACTGAGTACCTCCCATGGCCAGGAATAGCCAAGTGCGAAGAAGATGAGCTGCGCGATCAGGAAGATCGCGGTGTGCAGCAACCAATGTTTCATACCTTGAGTCTGCCGATCGCTCCACCGCCGCACATCCGCCATCGGCAGGAGGGCGCCTCCTCCTTTCGAAGGAGTCATTGACTAGCAGGCTTGTCGGCCAACCGAACAGAAGGAAAGAATGAAGTATGACGCCGCGGCCCTTTCAACTGTTGACTCGGCTGCCACGCGCCGACTTGGGCATTGCGCTGTTCTATCTAGTTTTCGGTGCGATCGTACAACTCGCTGGAATCAATATCCTGAGCAGTTTCCCTTTGCATCTTGGTCTGGGCCCGGCGCTCTGGCCGGTGGCATTGCTGCTCGGCTGCGCGGGGGTGACACTACGCAGTACCCGGCCAAAGTTAATGATCACGCTGTGTGCGATAGCGGCAGCGCTGGCCTTGCTCAGCGATGCGGGCATTATCTGCCTGCTGCTCGTTTTCGAAATAATCTTCAGCGGTGTGCTCTACGGTTCGGAGCGGTTGAGTCGGGCCAGCCAGCTGGTGGCCGTGCTGCTGAGCGTGCTGAGCGTGCTCTGGGCGGTGGCGGCGACCGCGAACTTACAAGCCATTCTGGCTTTCGCGCTACAGGCAGTGATTGTCTTCCTCACCCCAATGTGGTGGGCAGGCAATGTCCGCACGCATCGGCAGATCGCTCAGGCTGAACAGCAAAGGGCCGATCAGGCGGCCCAGTTAGTAGCTCAGGAACGACGGCTCGCGGCACTTGACACCCAGCTCGCCATTGCCACCGAGCGCAGCAGAATGGCTCGGGATCTCCATGATGTGATCGCTGGCAGACTTTCCGCGATTGCGCTGCAGAGCGAGGCAGCTCTGCGCAGCACAGACCCCGAGCTGCAAAGTGAGGTGCTGCAAACCGCGCGGCGCAGCTCAGTGCAAGCGTTGACTGATATGCGGCAGATGATCGATATGCTGCATGGCGGCGGCCCCGATCCCGATTCGCGGCAATCTGCTGGCGCGGCTGATCTAGCGGCCGAGCTCCGCGCGCTCGCCAAGAACAGCAGTTCACTAGATGCCGAGATCGAACTGGACTTTAGCGCTGTGCCGGAGATTTCGGCGGGCAGCGCCAATACGCTGTACCGAATCTGCCAGGAAGCCTTGGTCAACGCGGCAAAACACGCTCCCGGGCAGCGCATTCTGATTGACTTGCACGCCGCCGGCGAGGACGTGGTACTTCGGGTGTATAACCGGCTACCGAAGGAACTACCCGCCCCGCAGGGCACGGGCCGCGGTTTGCAGAATATGGCCTTCCGCGCACAGCAATTGGGCGGCACCTTTGCTGCATCGGCGATAGCTGAGCAGTGGCAACTCGAAACCCGGATCCCCCGATGAGCCGCAAAAGCATCAGAGTGCTGCTCGCGGACGACCATGCGGCAATCCGGCAGGGACTGCGGATGATCCTCTCCGCTGAAACGGATCTGGAGGTGGTTGGTGAGGCAGCGGATGGCAACACAGCCGTACAGATGAGCCAGCAACTCGAACCGGATGTATTGCTGATGGATATCAGGATGCCGGGGATGGACGGGGTCGAGGCTACTCGTCGGATCACCGAATTCGGCACCGCCAAGGTGCTAATTCTGACGACTTTCGACCTTGACGACTATGTGCTGGCGGCGCTGCGCGCCGGGGCATCTGGATTCTTGCTGAAATCCGCCTCCGCTGAGGAACTGTTGAACGGCATTCGTAAGGTCAACAGCGGGCATTCCGTGCTCGCAACCGAAGTGACCGAGGTGGTGATTAGGAATATGCGGGCGGCAGCCTCGGCCAGCGTTCATCCAAAGACCGAGCCAGATCTGGGCGAGCTGACCGAACGCGAATTAGAGGTACTGAAGGCGGTGGGTGCGGGTTGGACCAATCAGCAAGCTGCACGGCGCCTGGGCATCGCTGAAACTACGGTGAAAACTCACGTCTCTAGAATCTTCAGCAAGCTAGGCCTAGTCTCGCGGGTGCAGGCAGCCATTTTCTGTCTAGAAAACGGTATTAGTACCAAGCCAGGCCGTGATCAATCGGATTCGATCTGATAGTTGAACCTTCCCTGATATTGATAGAGCAGACCAAGCTGCGGTTGTCGCAATTCCATCGAGATTCGCTGCAGACCGGTGGATTCATCGACGCCCTCGGTGATCTGCACAGTGGGCGCAATCACTCGGGGCAGGGTGAACCGTCGGCCAAGTAGCCGCACACTGATCGCCTCGCTCCGCAGTTCAAGTTGGCCATTCTGGGCGCTGACCAGAAGAGAGGCTGCCAACCTGCCGCTGCTACCTAGGTAGTCCACCAGCCGAGTCGTGGATTTCGAAGCCGGTTCCGCCGTAATGGCATCGATCATCACCCGGCTGCCCGCCTCGAAGTGGAAACTGCGACGAGCACGGATCAACTTCACGCCCTGGGCCGTCTGCGGTCGATTTTCTATCTCAAATCGCACTTCCGACTGCCAAACCGGGAAAATTATCCGGTCCCAACTCAGCACCAGAAACACCGGCCATAACCAGCGATGCGGACTGCCTACGCGATCAAAGATGCCACTGCCGCGGCCGACCTGGCCCACCGGAATCTCGCTGAAATAACTCTGCAGCCGAGGGTGAAGCTGGTCGAGCAAACCCGGATGCGCCGCTTCCCACACTGAACTCATGCTCTGAGCCTAGAGCTTGCCGCGATCAGAATTGAACATTCTCTCGGCAAGCTCGGAATATCCCAGGTTCGCTCCGAAACGAGTCAGTCCCTTCCTCTTGAGGATCATTGGAAATGATGACAAGATCTTTGAGTGGATTTAACTATCGTATGGATATAAAAGAAATCCACTTCACTCCATCCAGCAACTCGATCGCGCCGTCGGCAACTCAATACACCCGAGCCAGAACTAATGACCACGGCCAGCAGAAGGGAACCTCAGATGAAAATGATCGTGCGACGCACCGGTGCGACACTCGCCACGGCAGCCTTAGCCTGCGGCCTGATGAGCATCGCCAGCAACTCCCTAGCAACCACCGCAGACAGTAGCGCTATCGGCATTCCCGGCACGAATACTTGCTCGGCAGGACTGCTCGGCGTGAACGCCAAGCAGCAAATCATTAACTACTTCTACTCAAGCACCAATGGCACCGGCTCCCTGAGCAGCAGCATCCAGAACAATGCATCACTGGGCTTCACACCCAGGACGCTCGTCCACAAACGCACCACCGGCCCAGATCCGTCGCCTAATTGGCTTGGCACTTCCGGCTCGGACTACTACGCGAACGCGAGCGATGGCAGCCTTTACGTGATCGGTCTCAATAACGACAACACGATCACCAAAAAGAAGGTGAACGGCACGTGGGGAAGCATCCGAAAAATGACTACCACCCTCGGCATCTCAGGTACCGCCGACGCGATAGCCTACGCGCTGACCGATCAGGGCGGCCTCAACCGTTACACACTGCCAGCCAAGCCAGAGAATATGACCGGAACGACCGTGGTCGCCACCTCGGGCTGGCAAAATGTGAACACGCTGAGCTACTACTATTCCAAAAAGTTAGCTGACGGGGACATTGGCGACGTACTACTTGCCACCACAAAGGCCGGTCAGCTTATTGAATACACGCTACCGAGAAAAACGCCTGGAAAGTGGAGCTCAGTCGTTGTCCGATCAACCTCATGGCAAAACATCACCACCCTATCTAGGGGCGGCTGCCTTTCAGGCCCACTAACGCCGTGGATCGGGATGCTGGGCAGCGGAGACGCCTACTTGTACACGGACAAGAACTACGCCACACCGGTGAGTGGAGACATCGCCGGGCTGGGGCATCTCGCCACCGGCTGGCCAACCAACAGCTACCCGAACTAACCACTCCGATACCGCCTCAGCACTACCCGATCCGCCGGGCCGGCTCGAATCTTCGAGCTGGCCCGGCGGTTCTTAAACTGAGCGGTAAACGCCCAGAGGATCCTAGGTTTCTTAATCATGACTAACTGAGAAATTGGCGGAATATCCCCAAAAATATCCCGAAAAACAACCTGTGACTTTCCTGACAATCCGCTCAAAAAATACTCAATACAGCCAGCCGATAAGAGCCTGTTGAAAAAGTTCAAATTTGCCCAATTGCCTCAGGCAAATTGGCGGATTTCGGCTACCAAACTCGGGTCGTAAAACCGTGCTTCCATAACTGCAGAAGTGCTCCCCGAACCAGCTACCACCCTTCTCCAGCTGGGTAAAATATCACCCCGATGAGATGCGGGTCACAGCCCTTAAAACTCTTTGCTAAGCTACTTTCGTTTCGCCTGGAATTGTCTCAGGCGACCGGGTTAATTCCGCGACACAAAGCATCGCGCAGACCATAAGGCAGGCGTCATTGACTAATTCGGGGGGAACTGTTTTGCCATGACTACGTCATCACTCGAAAAGCCTTTAACTCCACCATCCCACGCTCAAGACTTCCAGCCTTTGGGCTCAGGTTTATTCCAGCACGCACGTCAGCATCCACGTGATATCGCGCTGCGGTTGGGGACCAGGGACTACTCTTACGGCGAGCTCGCAGCCACGGCCTTACGCTGGGCATCGGGGCTACGCTCCTCCGCAGCGCAGATCAGACGGGTAGGTATTCTGGCTTACCGTAATGAGGTTTCGTACCTCGGAGTGGCCGCTGCGCTAGCCGCTGGTGCGGCCTTCATACCGCTGAATCCTAAATACCCGCTGGCGCGCACTAAATCGATGATCGCCGCCGCCGAACTCGATGTCATCCTGGTGGATGCCGCCAGTGTCCTGCTGCTCCCGGAGCTGGCCGAGGTAATCGGGGCTGGAACCGTCCTGGGCTTTCCGCAAGATACGGTTAGCCACATCGAAGCACTCGGGTTAACCGATGTGGTCTGTTTGGACAGTGCCACGCTGCACTTTTCCAGGCCGCTCACCGAGCCGGTTGCTTCCGCAGCGGATGATCTAGCGTATTTGCTCTTCACCTCGGGCAGCACCGGCGCCCCAAAGGGTGTGCCGATCAGCCACCGCAATGTGCGTTCGCATCTTTCCTGCAATCAACAGCGCTACCGCATCACCGCACAGGACCGACTCTCCCAGACTTTTGAACAAACCTTCGATCTATCAGTTTTTGATATGTTCATGGCCTGGGAACACGGCGCCATGCTCTGCCCGGCCGATCCGATCGAGCTACTCGATCCGGCAAGTTATATCGCTCGAAATGCCCTGACCGTGTGGTTTTCGGTACCCTCGGTGATCACCGCTGCGGAACGTTCAGCAGCACTGCGGCCCGATTCAATGCCGAGTCTTCGGCTCAGCCTGTTCTGCGGTGAGGCGCTCAACGAACAGCAAGCGGTTCGCTGGCAAGCCGCTGCTGGCAACTCAGTTCTGGAGAACCTGTACGGTCCCACCGAGTTGACCATAGCCTGCTCCGTCTACCGCTGGGACCCACTTAGTTCACCGGGTGAATGCGAATTGGGCAGTGTGCCGATCGGTGAGCTATACCCCGAGTTGACCGGTTTTATTCTCGATGAGGCAGGCCATTCGCAGCCCATTGATCCGGGTCTGTCAGGGGAGCTGTGTGTGACCGGCCCTCAGATGACCACTGGATACTGGCACGCACCGGAACTCGACGAGGGCCGATTCATCGACATCAATGGTCTGCGTTGCTATCGCACCGGCGATCGCGTCGCGGTCAGGTCCTCCGGCCTGGTTCATTTGGGTCGTCTGGATCATCAGGTCCAAGTCGGTGGACACCGAGTGGAGTTGGCTGAGGTGGAAGCCGCCCTACGAGCCGAGGGTTGTTTACAGGCGGTATGTCTACCCAGCGTTGACGGGGCAGCACTGCACGGTTTCGTGATCAGCGAGGCCCAAGATGCCGAATTACAGCAAAGGGTACTCAAACGGCTGCCAAACTACATGGTGCCCAGATCGTTCAGCTATCTCGACGAATTTCCACTAAACACCAATGGCAAAATCGACCGAGCCGCGCTCGCGAAGTTGCTCAGCGAGGAAGGTCTCTGATGCTCAGCGTCGATGACGTCATTGCCAAAGCGCTCGGGATGAGGGTTTCGGATATTCGAGATGACCTCGCTTATCAGTCCTCCCCCGACTGGGACTCGCTTGGGCATGTCAACATTATGAGCAGCATCGAGCGAGCCTTCCAGCTAGAGGTCGCTCCCGAACAAGTGCATCAATTGCGTACGGTGGCCGAGATAAAAGATTTCGTGGCGGCTGGCGGCAAGCTGCAAGGGACTGGTTCGAGTCAGCAAACGCAGCCAGCCACCGTGCACCGCGGTCTGGACGGCGTCGAATTCGATCTCTCGTCAATCACCCGCATCGACGGCGAGCGCGGCGAACTTGAGTATCGCGGTTTCAGCATCCACGATCTGGTTGACCGCGCCAGCGCGGAGGAAGTGATGCACCTGCTGATCGAAGGTTACTTGCCCTCTGATCAGGAACTTGCCGGGCTGCACGGTGCCCTGCTGGAGGGAATGAACTTAGCCAGCCCGATTACTGATTTGATCCGCACTTTCCACCAGGCGCACCCGCTTGAGCTGCTTCGCACCGCGGTTTCGGCACTCGGCATGCTCTCAGAGGCTAGCGCCCAGGGTGTCTTCGACGAGACCGTCGAGCAGGCCCGGGTTCGAGGACTGAGCTTGCTCGGCGCGGTGCCGATGATTCTCGCCACTCAACTCGCACTACGCCAGGGCAGGCCACTGCCCCGGCCACGCGCCGAGGCTTGCTATGCGGAAAACGTCCTGGAAGCCCTCACCGGGGCAACGCCAAGCCCGGTCGCCGTCAAGGTTTTCAACCGCGCGCTGGTGATCCACGCCGATCATAGCTCCAATGCTTCGACCTTCGCTGCCCGGGTGGCGACCAGTACTGAGGCCGGAATTATTAATGCCATCACAGCTGCTATTGCCACTTTCACCGGACGGCGACACGGCGGCGCTTCCGAGGGTGTGCTCGATGTCTTTGACGAACTTGACGACCCGGCGGATGCTGCGGACTATGTGGCGAGGAAACACGAAGCCGGCGAACCGGTGATGGGTTTCGGACATCGGGTCTACCGCGTCACCGACCCGCGTGCCGGGCATCTGCGGGATTGCGTGCTTGAGCTTTCCGGCGCCCTCGGCGATAGCCGGCAATTGGATATCCTCGATGCGCTCAGTGCGGCAATGGCGCCACGAGCCAGGCACGGGGTGGCACCGAACGTCGATCTGTACGCCGGGCTCAGCTATCGGCTGCTGGGCATTCCTGAGGACTTCGCGGTGGCCATCTTCGTGCTCGGCCGACTACCGGGCTGGATCGCGCACGTTTTGGAGCAGCGCACCAATAATGTGCTGATCCGGCCGCTGCTGCGGTACCAACAACCTGACTCGGCGCTCGGAAGGCGGCAGTAATTATGACCGGAATCATTACCGGGAACGACACGGCACCGAGGGCCGGAGTCGACCTAGCCAGCGCCCTAGCCGAAGCGGGTCGACGGGCGGCAGAGGTACCCTTCACCAAACGGCTGTTGGCCGCTAATTTGCTGGCTCGGGGCGAAACTACTGTAGCGCAGCAACTTCTTCGGCCCAGCACTGGTCATGATGAACAATTTGAAGTGTCGATGCAGCCGAGCCGGATGGTGATGCAGGACTACACCGCGGTACCGATGCTGGTCGACCTCGCCGCGTTACGCGACGCCACCGATGATCCAGCCCGGGTCAACCCGCTGGTTCCGGTGGACATTGTGATTGATCATTCGGTGCAGGCTGAGTGGACTGCCGGGCCGCTGGCCTTGACTCGCAACGAGTCCACCGAGTTGCAACGCAATGCGGAACGGTTCGCCTTCCTGAAATGGGCGGAAGAAGCGATTGACAATGTGACCGTGCATCCGCCAGGTGCCGGGATAGTCCACCAGATCAATATTGAACGGCTCTGCACTCTCGTCGTGGAGAGCGAAAAGGGCTGGCTGCCGGAAACAGTGCTCGGCACCGATAGCCATACCACCATGATGAACGGCCTCGGGGTGCTGGGCTGGGGAGTCGGCGGGATGGATGCTCAATCGGTGCTGCTTGGCGAAGCGCTGACCTTCCGGATGCCACAGCTCGTCGGGATTAAACTCATCGGCACCCTGGGTGAGACCGCACAAGCCAGCGACCTGGCACTGGTTATCGCGCAACGGATTAGGGACGCCAAACTCGGCCCGGCGATGATCGAGTTCTGCGGCAGCGGAGTCGGTACGCTCTCGGTGCCCGACCGCTGCACGGTAGCCAATATGGCTCCCGAATACGGTGTGATGTCCGCGCTCTTCCCCACCGACGCCCAGGTGCTCGACTATCTCGCGTTGACTGGTCGGCCAGCTGAGGTGGTCGAGGCCGCCCAGCAGGTGCTTGACTCGATGGGCCTAATGCATGATTACGATGACTCAGTCACGCCCTGCTTCGACCGAGTCATTGAGATCGACCTCTCGACAATTTTCGCCAGCCTGGCCGGTCCTTCACGGCCTGACCAGTTAGTCTCCCCAGCTTCGCTAGGGGCCTCTTTCGGCGAGGTATGTGAGGCGCTGCCGGACGCGGCCGGCCGTCGTCAACTGAGCTCCGGAGCGGTGGCTATCGCTGCCATCACCTCTTGCACCAATACCGCTAACCCCGCCGCGATGATCGCCGCCGGATTGCTTGCTCGGCGAGCCAGGGAACGTGGCTGCATGGTTCCTAGCTGGGTAAAAACCAGTCTGTCCCCGGGATCCCCCTCGGTGACCAAATATCTCAGCGATTCCGGTCTGCTCGATGATCTAGAACACTTCGGCTTCCACGTTGCCGGCTACGGTTGCATGACCTGCAACGGCGGTGGTGGCGAACTGCTGCCAGCGGTCAGCCAGGCCATCGAAAACGAGAATCTTCAAGTGGCGGCGGTGGTTTCCGGAAATCGTAACTTCCCGGGCCGGGTGCATGCCGATACCGCCGGCACCTACCTCACCTCGCCCGCCCTGGTGGTGGCGATGGCCATTGCCGGCACGGTCGCACTCGATCTGCACCATGAGCCGATCGCACTCGACCAGGATGGCCAAGCTGTTATGCTGAGCGAGCTTTGGCCCAGCCGGGAAGAGATCGCCGAGACGGTACGCAGCTTCGTTACTGCCGAGGCACTCGCCCAGCGGCGTCAGGAACATGAGCTTTGGCAGAACCTGCAGGTGCCTAGTGGCGCTCGCTATCCTTGGTCAGCCGAATCAACCTATCTCCGTTCGCCGTCCTATGTTTCGACCGACCGGCAGCCCTTCGCCGCCCGAGCAGGCTTCAGGGTGCTGCTGGCGTTGGGCGATAATGTAACCACCGATGATATCTCGCCGGTCGGCAGCATTTCGCTGAACTCTGTGGCTGGGAAATACCTCCGGGAACGCGGCGAAAAAGTGATGAATTCCTTCGGTTCCCGCCGTGGGAACCATGAAGTGATGGCGCGAGGGGCTTTTAGCAACGCCAAGCTCCGGAACGCTTTGACGCCAGACAGTCCCGCCGGGCACACCGTGCACTGG
Organism: Psychromicrobium lacuslunae; assembly: GCF_000950575.1. Taxonomy (NCBI): domain Bacteria; kingdom Bacillati; phylum Actinomycetota; class Actinomycetes; order Micrococcales; family Micrococcaceae; genus Psychromicrobium; species Psychromicrobium lacuslunae. Next base: position 42,783 of record NZ_CP011005.1, on the reverse strand, counting down.
GATTCCGGGGACATTCTGCCGACCTACGAAGCCGCTGCACGTTATCGAGCCTCCGAAACACCGCTCGTGGTGCTCGCCGGGCAACGTTACGGCTCAGGTTCCTCGCGCGACTGGGCTGCGAAGGCACCGGGCTTGCTCGGCGTGCAAGCAGTGCTTGCGGAGAGTTTCGAGTCAATCCACCGCAATAACCTGTGCGCGATGGGAATAGCTCCCATCGTGCTCCCGGCATCGTGGCGCGAACTCGGCCTAAGCGGTGCGGAGGAACTCGAACTCTCAGCGAGCGGCGACGGGGAGCTGCAACTGTCCAGCTCGGCCGGGCATTCAGTGACCGTGCAACTCGATATTAGAACCGAGCGGGAGCGCAGGCTGCTGTCCAGCGGCGGGGTCTTCGCGGCATTCCTCGAGGACATCGGGGCATGAGCATTGACACCCGCGAGCTGATTAGTGAACTGCGGCTCGAAGAATCATTCGGTGCCCAGGAAGTTGCCGCCGGACGCCGTTCAATAGCCGCAGTGCACCTGGGCCTTGGCTCGCTCACAATCGGCAAGGTGCTGCAACTGATCGAAGCCGACGAGACGTTAACGCCACCGCGCACCGGACATCTCGGCAATTGGTCGGATATTGCGGCGACTCGGGCCGGGCCAATGGATTTCAATTCGACGATCTGCTCGAACGGCTACGGCTACCCCTTGATTTACGGCTTCAACCGCACCGAATCAAGCGCACCCGGTGGTGATGAAGCCTACGCTCCGGGCTCGATCATTGACCGCGGACAACGGATTGAGTTGCCGATCTACACCTGGGACGGCGGCCAGTTCAGCCGCCGTGACCGGGAACAGCCGCTGTTCTGCCCGCTAGTCAAGGTTGAGCACCAGGGTGCGCTGCGACCGCTCGCCGCCACCCAGTGGCAGCGGATGCGCGAGGAAGCGGATTATCCCTTCACCTCTTGGGCTTCGGTGCTGATTAATAACCGGCCCTTGGTTTCAGCGCTGCTCAGCAAACTCATTACCGAGGCTCCTAAGCAGCAGCGCAATCAGGCTTTCGACGAGATCATCAGTCATGCCGTGGCCTTGGACGGCACTGTGCAACGCGGCGCTCTTGAAACCGAAGGCACCGGATTCCGGCTGGCTGGTGTGCATTACCGGGATGCGGAGGCGGTTGCCGAGGCCGCACTGGACCTGGTCTCGGCTCTGTTGGAGCCCGAGGCGTTCTTTGAGCGCATCGGGGCGATGCCCGCGCGGCTACCAGTGATTTCGCTGCAGTGCACCAATGTGCTGTTCGCACTGCTCAGCACACACCGGCACCGCGGCAAAAAAGGACCCCTGGAGGAATCCCCTTATCGGGTTCATCCGCACTGGGGTGCCCGGGCGATGGCCGGTGCACCTCCGCTACGCAGCGGCTACCTGATGCGCACCAGCGCTCAGCGCAGTCTGCGAGCCCTAGTTGACCCGCTTTTGGGCGAATACCCGGAAGTTCAACCCACCGTACTGGCCCTCATCCCGGCAGCCATCTTCATGCTTTGCCCCACCAGCAGAGAGCCTGCCGATGCCGAGCTGCTCGCCGGTTTGTTTGCCGAGGTCGCCGGACTTGGCGTCGAGCAGGCCACCAGCTCGGCGAGCCGCTGGTTCAGCGAGCATCGACAGTCGCTCTCCCCCTACTTACGCAACCGGTTCATCGCCGGAGCCGGGGTACCCCGAGATGCTGATCCCTTAGCGGTCGCCGAATCGGTACAGCCCCCAGGTTTCCGTGAACTGGGCATTGCCGAGGCTTGTGCAATAGCCGCAGCTTTCGAGGCGGGTTCAGCATGATCGCCGCGGAGCTGACCCCCTTTGAGCTGCCCTTGCATACCCCGTTCCGCAATTCGCAAGGGGTTACCCATTCTGTGCACCAGCCATTGCTCGCCCTGAGCGAGCACGAGGTGAGCGGTTATGGCTCGGTGCGCGGCGCGGATCTCGCTGAGCTCGAGGCCATCACCGAATGGCTGAAGCCACGATCGGCTACCGAATCAGAGCTGATTCGTTGGGAACTCAACGCCGCGGGCTATAGCGCCGCGGTGCGCGCCACCGTCGACATTGCGCTGCTCGACCTGCGTGGTCGCCAGCAGGGGCTCAGTGTGCGAACCATGCTGGGCTTGGACGGCGGTCAGCCACCCCCGTCAGCGATCTCGCTTCCGGTTGCCGAACCTGCCGAAACGGCGGCGGCGGCACGGCTGTTGAGCAAGGCACCGGTGCTGAAGCTCAAAGTGACACCGGAAACCGCTATCGGCGCGATCCGCGCGGTTCGATCAGAATATGCAGGTCCGATCCGCATTGACGGCAACGGCTCCTTCAGCGTGGCCCAGGCACTCCACGTGATAGAGCAGGCAGCTGATGAACTGGAACTGTTCGAACAACCCACACCCGCCGCTGACCTGGCCGCACTCGCGGAGCTACATGCCGCCTCCGCGGTGCCGATAGCCGCTGATGAATCAGTTACCGGAATCGCGGCCATCAGTGAATTAGCTGGGAAGGTGAGTTGCGTGAACCTGAAAATGATCAGGATCGGCGGCCTCGGTGAGATGCTCACCGCCCTGGGCTTGGCCCGCACGCTCGGGCTTAGGGTGATGCTCGGCAGCAAACTGGAAAGTTCCTTAGGGCTGACCGCGGTGGCCCAGCTAGCCGGACTCGCCGACTATCTAGATCTAGATGGCGCAAGCCTGCTGGCCGACGATTTCGCCAGCGGTCTGACCTTGTCCGACGGTGTGCTTAAGCTACCCACCGGGCCTGGACTCGGTTGCACCATGAAGAGAGAAGTGAGAAACAAGCCATGACGAAGCGCTTATTGTGCGTGGTACTCGACGATTTTCAGCAAGCCGCCGCGTCGAGCGCGGATTGGTCTGCGCTTGAGGACGCGGTGGAGCTCCGCAGCATCGACCGGCATCCGCAAAGCGAAGACGAGTTGGTGCAACTGATCGCTGACGCCGAGATTGTGGTGACCTTGCGGGAGCGGATCGAATTCCCGCGCACTGTTTTCGAACGCTTGCCGAAGTTGCAGCTGCTGATCGCCACCGGAATGCGTAATTCGGCAATCGACCTGGCCGCCGCAAGCGAACACGGCGTGGTGGTCAGTGGTACCGCGAGCAGTCTCACTCCACCGGCCGAACTGACCTGGGCGCTCATCCTGGGACTGTCTAGACACCTGGTGAGCGAGGATGCCGCAATGCGCTCGGGCGGCTGGCAGAGCACAATAGGTCGGGATCTATTCGGGCACACCCTCGGTGTGATCGGCCTGGGTCGGATCGGGGCCGCGGTGGCCAAAGTTGGACTGGCCTTTGGCATGAAGGTGCAGGCCTGGAGCAGCAACCTTACCGAACAGCGCTGCGCTGAGGTCGGGGTGGAGCTTGCCTCGAGCCTGGAGGCACTGCTCGGGGCAAGCGATGTGGTCAGCATCCACCTCAAGCTCGGCGCCCGCAGCCGGGGACTGATCGGGGCTGAGCAACTTGCTGCGATGCGGCCTTCCGCACTGCTGGTGAACACCTCCAGATCCGCCATCGTGGATCAGCAAGCACTGCTGACGGCGCTCCGCGAGGCCCGGATCGGCGGCGCCGGCCTCGACGTTTTCGATCATGAGCCACTGCCAGCGGATGCTCAGATCAGACAGGCCCCGCGCACTCTTTTAACCCCGCATCTCGGCTATGTCACCGCTGACAATCTCAGCGTCTACTTCACCGAAGCCGTTGAAGACATCAGCGCGTTTCTAGCCGGAACGCCCACCCGAGTACTCAACCAGAGCAATTGAAAGGCCGAGAGAGATGACGAAAAAGAACAGGACCATGGCGCTGGGCGCCTTCCTGCCCGCCCCGGGCCATCACCTGGCTGCCTGGCGGCATCCGGAATCGCACCCGCAAGGCGGTCTGGAATTCGACTACTACCGGCGACTCGCGCTGGCCGCCGAGCGGGGCATGTTCGACTTAATGTTCCTTTCCGACGGGGCCGGGGTGCGGACCGCCTATAAGGATGCCGATGAGCTGAGCCGACAAGGCCGAATGGTGCACTTCGAACCGATCACCCTGCTCTCCGCGCTGGCAACGCACACCAGCCACCTAGGCTTGGTCGCCACCGCCTCCACCTCCTACAACGAGCCCTTTAACATCGCCAGAAAGTTCTCCTCGCTAGACTTCCTCAGCAACGGTCGGGCCGGCTGGAACGTCGTTACCTCGGCCACCGACGCCGAAGCGAAGAACTTCAATCTGGAACGCCAGGCCCCGCACGCCGACCGTTACGCCCGGGCTCGTGAGTTCATGGAAGTTGTCACCGGGCTCTGGGACAGCTGGGAGGATGACGCCTTCCAGTTCGACAAGGACTCCGGTCGTTTCTTCGACCCGGAGAAGCTCCATATTCTGAACCATCAAGGCGAGCACTTCCAGGTTCGGGGCCCGCTTAACCTGGCGCGTTCACCGCAGGGTCAGCCGGTGATCGTGCAGGCCGGCTCCTCACCCGACGGCAAGGATTTTGCGGCGCATTGGGCGGAAGTTGTGTTCACCGTGCAGCAGAACCTCGAGGCCGCTCAAGAGTTCTACCGTGATGTCAAGCAGCGTGCCCAGGACGCCGGGCGTGAGCCCGACCAGCTGAAAGTACTTCCCGGTGTTTTCACCGTGGTCGGTGAAACGCATGACGAAGCTGAAGAAAAGTATCAGCAGTTGCAGTCTCTGGTCGACCCGGTGGTCGGGCTCGGCATGCTGAGCTACCAGCTCGGCATGGTCGACTTGACCGGCCATGACCTCGACGGACCGCTGCCTGAGATGCCAGCCATCGAAGGCAGCACCGGCAAGCAGAACGTGATCGTGCAGCACGCCCGGGAGAACAACCTGACGATTCGCGAACTCTACCTTTCGATCGCCGCCGGGCGTGGCCATCGTTTCCTGCTTGGCACTCCCGTGGAGATCGCTGATCAGCTGGAAGAGTGGTTCGTGGCAGGCGCTGCCGACGGTTTCAATGTCATGCCCGATATGCTGCCGCGTGGTCTGGATGACTTCGCCGATCTGGTAGTTCCGGAACTACAACGGCGGGGCCTGGTGCGCACCGCTTATGAAGGGACCACACTGCGGGAGAATCTGGGTTTGCATCGCCCGGCCCATCGTCACTGAGACGGCAAACAAGACAGTGAGTACGACAGCGAGTGATACCAACGGAGCGAAATATCGATGAGTAATCCTGACGGGAAAGTGCTGCTGCTCTCTCGGCAGCCGCTGCGATCCAGGCCGCTGCAGCAATGGCTCGGACTGAAGCACAGTGCAAACACCGTTTTGCTGACCACCGCTGCTGCGCTGCAGGGTGTTGAGGAGGAGGTGCTGCACAGCTTTGCGCATATCGAAACGGTCGAGCATTATCAAAGCTGGGCCACCGAATTGCGCGCCGAGCAGCTGGCTCGAAAGTTCCACGTCGAGCGAGTAGCGAGCACCAGCGAAATGGATGTGTTGCGCGCGGCCCGGCTCCGGGAACGGCTTGGCCTGCCCGGTCAGAGTGTTCCAAGCGCTATCGCCTACCGGGATAAACTCTTAATGCGTCAGTTGCTGCAAAAAGCGGGGGTTCCGATACCGGCATTTTCGGCCCTGGACAATCCCAGCGATCTGCTGAGCTTTATCGAAAGGGCCAACGGTCCAGTGGTGGTGAAACCCAGGCTGGGTTTTGCCTCTGCTGCGGTGAGCATCCTGCGCGAAGAGTGGGATGTCACGGAGTTCCTGAATACCGAGCAGAGCAGCTCGGTGCCCTTCCTGCCCGGCCAATGGATGGTGGAAGAGTATGTTTCAGGGCTTTTCCACCATGTCGACGGCCTCATGCGCGACGGCGAGGTATTGCATTGCTACCCCAGCCGGTACAGCGGCGGACTGGCTGAGCGAGTGCGGCAGAACAAGCACCTCGGCAGCCTGATGCTCGACCCGGTTGATTCAGCTGCCGCTACGCTAAGCGCATTAGCCGCGCAGACGGTGGCTGCCCTGCCCAGCGCGCCGGAAGCTCTCGCCTTCCACCTAGAGGCCTGGATCCGGCCGGACGGCAGTGCGATAGTTTGCGAGATCGCCAGCCGGGCCGGTGGTGGTCCGATCGTACAGGGCTACCAGAAGTCGTTCGGTGTGCAGTTGGCGCATGCCGGTTTGCTCTCCCAATATGGCGATCAGATAGACATCCCGGCGGCGCCCACCCCGCAGCCGTACACCGGCTGGCTGATGTTCTCCGGCACCGGTGAGGTCTTCGACCCGCCACCTGGCGACTGTCCAGTGCCGGGAGTCGAACTAAAACTTTCGGTTGAACGCGGCGAGCAGACAGCGGTGGCCAGCGATTCAAGTTCGGCGGTAGCGACCGCTGTGCTGAGCGCTGACAGTCATGCCGAGCTTGCGAACCGGATGGTTGAACTTGAACGATGGTGGGAGAACTGAGATGAGCGGACTTGATGAAGGGGCGACAACCCTGACCGGTGACACCGGGCGAAACCCGGAGCATGTACTGGTGCTCGGCACCGGCCGGGACGCACCGGCCAGGCTACGGGCTTTCGACGGCGTGCGAACCAGCCTCATGAGCCAGGTTGAATTCGTTCACAAAGTGCGTGATCCGGGGCTTAATTCGCATCTGCTGGCTTTGCCCGCCGACGCTCCGGACCAAGCCTGGATCGCGGTCGCCGAGGCTGTTCACCAGCACGATCCGTTCACCCGGATCGCCGCCTTCGGCGAGCGGGATCAGGACCGTTGCGCTGCCATCGGCGCGGCGCTCAGCCTGCCGACCCATTCGGTGCAGACCATCCGGCTGGTGCAGGACAAGCTGGCAATGCGCGAAACGCTACGTGCTGCGGGCTTAGACTCCACCCCGGCGGCACTCGCCGAGCAAGAGTCCGATATTCGGGATTTCACCGCTCAACATGGTTTCCCTTGCATCGTGAAGCCGCTCGGTGGCTCGGGCAGTGTCGGGGTCAGCCGAGTCGAAAACGCCGAGCAAATCCAGCGCGCCTTCGCCCAAGCCGGTGGACGCTCGGCCGATATTGTGCGGTCAGGCGTCATCGTGGAGTCTTTCCTCACCGGCCCCCAGTGCAGCGTCGAAGCGTTCAGCGAAGACGGCGAACATCAGATTCTTTGCATTACGCAGAAATTTTCCGATCCGGAAAGCTTTGTCGAACTAGGTCACCTGGCTCCGGCACAACTCGACGAGGCAACCGAAGCAGCAATCCAAGCGCTGGTTCCGGCGGTGCTTGATGCCCTGGATATCCGCTTCGGTCCGAGCCACACCGAAATTGCAATCACTGCCGACGGGCCGGTGATCATTGAAACGCACACTCGGGTGGGCGGCGATGAAATACCGGAGTTGGTGGCCGATATCACCGGCGCCGACCAGCTACAGCTTGCCGTCGCCCAGGTAATCGGAGATAAGGTGCTGCCCCAGCTGAGGCGGACCCTTGCTGCGCCCGGCCCGGTGGCAGCGTCCGCAATTTGGTTTGGTGTCGCGGCAGCGCAGGGAGAACTCACCGCACTGGAAGGCTTAGAGGCTGCTCGGCAGCTGCCCGGCGTCACCGAGGTCGCCGCTCTAGTCAGCCCGGGGACCAAGGTGGAGCGGCTCGCCTCTTCACGCTCACGCATTGTTTCAGCGCGTGCCACCGCCCAGGACGGCGCCAGCGCAGTGCGGCAGGCCCAAGAAGCGGTGGCCGGGATCCGGGCGAATATTAGTATGTCGGCTGCTCCGACCGAGCTCTCCGGACTGCTGTGAGCCTCGCCGTCCGGTTACAAACGTTGCGCCCGCCTGCCGGGCAGATCGGCAGTATCCTCACCATCGTCACCATGGTGCACACTCTCGGTCAGGGCACCTGGCTCGCGTTAAACGCGGTGTACGTCACCCAGATCATCGGGCTGAGCGCGGTACAGTTCGGTCTAGGCGTCAGTACTGCCGCTGCTGTCACGCTGGCGCTCTCCGCCCCGATGGGGCATCTCGCAGACCGACTCGGGCCGCGCACAGTGCAGGTCATCTCCTTTATTTTGCTTGCCCCCGCTATCCTGCTGCTGCTCTTTGTCAACGACGTCTATTCCTATGTTGCGGTGATGGCCTATTACGCTGTCGCCTACGCAGCATCTCGAAGCGCCAGAAAGGCGATGATAGCTGGCGCTCTGCCGGCCCAGACCCGGGTGGCTGGCAGAGCCTATCTGCGTGCCGCCAGCAATGTCAGTGTGGCAATCGGAGCCGCCCTGGCTGGCCTGGTACTGGCCAGCCAGGATCCGGCGATCTTCAGATTGGCGATCATTCTGATCGCTGCTTCCTTCGTGGCCACCGGGCTGATCTCGCTCCGTCTGCCCAAGGTGCCGGGTCAGCCGAAGAAGCCTGGCGCTTCAGTGGCCGTGCTGCGGGACGTCAGGTATCTCGCATTTTCCATCCTCGATGGCCTGCTGACCTCCCACGCCATGCTGCTGGAGATCGCCATTCCGCTGTGGATTGTCGGTCATACCGATGCGCCAATTTGGATGATCACAGTGGTCTTATTGGTCAACACCGCCATCGTGGTTTGCTTTCAGGTCAGAGCTTCACGCGGCGTCGAAGGGCCATATAGTGCGGCCCGAGCGGACCGCCAGGGTGGCTTATTGGTGGCACTGGCCTGCCTGGTGATCGCGGTCAGTACCGCCTCAAACGGTATTGTCACCATTCTCATCTTGCTTGCTGGCGCCTTGGTGCACGCGGTCGGCGAGCTACGTCAGGCAGTGGGTAGCTGGGGAGTTTCCTTCGACCTAGCACCGCCGGATCAGGCTGGCCAATACCTTGGCACCCACGCTATGGGAGCGGATATCGCCAAGATGGTGGCCCCCGCAGTGATTGCCTGGGCCATCCTCGATCATGGTGCTGCCGGCTGGATCTGGCTGGCGGTCTGCTATGCGCTCTGCGCCATTGCCATTCCGTTCGTGGTGGGACGTCGGCCAGTATGACACTCAATCGTGATCTCAACCCGGCCACGCTCCGTGAAGCATTCGCGTGCTTCCCTTCGGGGGTGGTCGCCTTATGCGCTCGGGTGAATGATGAGGCGCAGGGCCTGATTGCCTCAAGTTTTACCGTCGGCGTCTCGCTCGAACCAGCGCTAGTCTCCTTCGCTGTGCAGAACACCTCCAAGACCTGGCCTGTGCTGCGTGGCAGCGAGCGAATTGGTATCTCAGTATTGGGCACCGAACATCACGAAGCCTGCCGACAGATCGCTGGGAAGGCCCCGAATCGCTTCAAACACCTCAAGCTCACCTCATCGCCGGAAGGCGCGCTTTTTCTTGACGGTTCGGCGCTCTGGATGGAAGCCAGCGTCTATGCGGAGATACCGGCCGGAGACCACCAAGTGGTGTTACTCGAAGTGCATGCCGTGGCCACTCACGATAAGAAGCACGCACCGCTGCTGTTCCACGAATCTCGGTTTCACGATATGCCTCAGCGCAGCAGCTCAGAGCCTGCCGTGCGGTAGCCTGCAACGCCAGAACTGAAACTACGCTTTTCTGACCATCGCTGCCGGGCATACCGTCTCATGCCGCCGTCGAGCAGCGAACCAACGGGAAAAACCTCCCCCGGTAGCCCGCGGACGATGCGCTTCCCGCTGCGATCGCAACAGTTCCAGCCGCTCCCGCCGCACTCTTTCATGTTCCGCCCGGCGAGCCAGTTCATGGTCCGAGAAATTGAAATATTCAAACATGGCCTCTCCTGCCTCCGATCATCGCTGCTTTAATGATTCCCGCTGAAGGCAGCTAGCAGAAGGCAATTCCGGACAGCTCAAGTCCGCTATCAGTTGCCAATATCAGGAGGTGGAGTGTGCGAACATTTTCAGCGCAGGAAGAGCTTGCGTAACCTCGAGGTGGTCAGCATCAGGCCGAGCAGGATCATCACCAGGTAGTAGAGGATGTGCAGCAGCGTCCCCCAGCCCAGCACTCCGGCTCCCAGCTCTCGTAGCAGTTCGACGCCATGCCACAGGGGCATCGCCTGAATCAGCCACTGGATCGGCTCAGGGTAGACCGAAAGCGGGTAGAAGGTCGCTGAGAACAGGAACATCGGCAGCATCACAAAGTTGATCCAGTCCATCCCTTGGAAGGTTTTGATGAAGCTGGTGATGCCCATCCCGAAGCTGGCAAAACCAAAGGCGATGAACACCGATGCCGGGATCATCAGCAGCGCCCACCAGGAAGTGATCAAGCCCATCAGGCCCATCACGATGGTGAAGCCGGTGGCGTAAACCAGACCCCGCAAAAGTGCCAGGAATATCTCGCCGAGCGCGACGTCGAGCGGCCCCAGCGAGGTGTAGAGCATGCCTTGGTACAGCTTGGCGAAGTTCATCTTGAAGAAGACGTTCCAGGTGGAATCGTAGACCGCGCCATTCATCGCCGAGGTGGCGAGCAACGCCGGGGCGATGTAAGCCGCATAGCTAATCGGCTGCCCGCCAGGACCGGCTACCGTGCCCACGAGGGCACCGAGGCCGATGCCCATTGAGAGCAAGTACAGCACCGGTTCGAAGAAGCCAGAAACCATCACCAACCAGTTGGTGCTCCGGGTGGCCAGCAGGCCGCGGGCAATCACCGAGCGGGCATTGCCCGAATAGAGCGAAGCGAAAGGCTTGCCCATTCTGGCGTCCACCGCCATCACCCGGTCTGGCGCGAGCACGCTGGTCGAATTATCCGAAAGCTGACTCATACGTTCATCCTCTTGGCAAAGAATCGTTGGGCTAGTACCCAACCGACGGCGGCAATCACCAGCAGGTAGACGATGTGCACGATCGTTAGCCAGGCTGGTTCCTGATAGCCGAAGCTGAGCACCCGACCAATTTCGGTGGCATGCCAGAGCGGCGAGATCCAGCCAATCCACTGCAAGAACCAGGGCAGCTGGCTGAGCGGAAAGAAAGTGCCGGAGAACAGGAACAGCGGCATCACGATGAAGCGCTGCACGACGGCGAACTGACCGGCGTCATTCTTCAGCGTTGCGGTCCACGCCATCAGCGGCAGGCCGAAGGTCATCGCTGCCAGGGTTGCGGTGAGCACCGAGAACCAGCCCCAAGGGCTGGGCGAGGCCTGGAACAACAGCACAATCACGTAATAGATGGCGGTCGGCAAAAGGATCCGAAGGAACACCGCGATAATGTGGCCCTTCGCGATCTGCTCCGGAGTGAGCGGTGAGGCGTGCGGGCCAAAGTACAGTCGGCGCCACTTAAAACCATCCATCACCGGGAACATGAACTCTCCGGCCGCCGACATTAGCGCAGTGGAAGCGACCAGTGCCGGGGCGATAAAGACCTGATAGCTCACGCCGCCAAACTGGTTTTGCGCGCTGGCGTTGACCAATGAGGCAAGCCCCATCCCCATCGCGAAGAGATAAGCCAGCGGCGAGCCCACCGAGTAGGCGATCACCGACCACAAGTACACCCGCATTTGGCGTAGCACCTGCTCGGCGAAGTACCAGGAACCAAAGCGTACCGCTTTCGCCGCCGATTGCTCAGGGCTGAGCGGCACCGCTAAACGTTGAGGCAGCCGATCGTGTGAATTGCGACTGCCAAGATCTGACTCAGTCAACGAGGCTCCTTCCGGTCAGCCGGAGGAAGACATCCTCCAGGCTAGAACGACGCACCAGGGAGGTGAGTGGTCGCAAACCTCGCGCCGAGACCTGCTCCAGCGCGGCCTCGCCGTCATTGGCGTAAATCAGCACCCGATCCGGCAGCGTTTCGATCCGCTCCCCCACCCCGGTCAGTTCGGCACCGACGGTGGCGTTGCGTTCCGAGCCGAAGCGCAGCTCAAGCACCTCTCGGGTCGAGTATTCCCGGATCAGCGAAGCGGGCGACCCCTCGGCCATGATGGTTCCCTTATCGACCACCACGAGTCGGTCGCAGAGTTGCTCGGCTTCATCCATGTAGTGCGTGGTCAGGATCAGCGTGGTGCCCGCTTCCTTGAGCCGGAACAAACGATCCCAGAGAATATGCCTGGCTTGCGGGTCAAGTCCGGTGGTTGGTTCATCAAGCAGCAGAATCTTAGGATCATTGACCAAGGAGCGCGCAATGGTGAGCCGACGCTTCATTCCGCCAGAAAGTGAATCGACCTTGGCGCTGGCCTTCTCGGTGAGTTGCGCGAATTCAAGGAGCTCGTCAGCTTTAGGCCGCAAATAGCTCAGCGGCAGGCCGAAGTAACGTCCGTAGATGATCAGGTTGTCGCGCACCTTGAGTTCTTCGTCCAGATTGTCCTGTTGCGGCACCACCCCGAGGTGCGCCCGCACCTGTGGGCCGTGCTGCTCGGGGTCGAGTCCCATAATGTTGAGTTCGCCTGAGGTGCGCTGCGAGACACCGCCGATCATCCGCATCGTGGTGGATTTACCGGCACCATTTGGGCCGAGTAGGCCGAAGGACTCACCCGGCGCGACATCGAAGGAAATGCCGTCTACCGCAACAAAATCGTCGTAGACCTTGCGTAAGTTACGGGCGGAAACCACAGCTGTTTGTGGGGAGATGCCATTGGCGGCTGCTGAAAGTTCGTCATTGAGCACCAGAACAGACTAGTACATACATTCGACGTTGATAAGAGGTTCCCGCGGGAAATTACCTCCGGGACGCTGCTACCAGGCGCTGTCGGGTCCAATTCCCGCCCTGTATCATGGGACCACGAAACCGACCCCCCGAAGCTAGCGGCTTCGCAAGACGCCGATCGGACCTTGTCATGAACCGTCGCTCTGCTTCGCTCGGCTTCCCTGCAACCATCCTCGTGTCAATCTTTTTCCTCGCGGCGTGCACGCCCAATGCTGCACCCTCACCCTCACCCAGCACAGCCTCTGCGACGCCGAGCACAGCCTCACCATTGCCGCCCATCTTCCCGACCGCAGGTACCGCCCCCAAGCAGCAAACAGCCGAGGCACCGGCAGACAAGGCAGCCGCCATCGCGACCGCCAGCAAGGTGTTCGAGAGCTACCTCACCGTGCTCACCGGGTACCTGAAAAACCGCACCCTCACGGAGGATTACCTGGCTGGTTATGTGGATCGCAACAGCCATCTTTGGCTTTCCTTCAAGGAGGACAGACTCGCCGACCCGAACCGGCCTTACATCGTGAGTGGATCCTGGAAATGGACGATCCAGGCAACATTGTCCGAGGCCGAAGACCTCGTGCCGCCGAACGTGATAGCGACGATCCCGAACGGCAGAGTAATCGTCTACGGATGTCTTGACAGCAGGGGCGTCACCTATGGCTACCCTCAGCCGGGAGTTCTCAAGGCATACCACGGAGTACTGACCTACCATCCGACCGAGCGCGTTTGGTTCGTCGACACCAGCAGCTATACCGTGCCGTCTGCGATGGTCAAAAAGCTACGCTGCTGATCCCGGTAGCACGGCAGAGGTACGAGCTGAACAGATGAGTACGCATAGTCGGCTTCAATAAGAGGTTACTGCAGGAAAGCGTGGTGCAGTTTTTCCGGATTGGCGATTTGGCGCAGCCCCCTGATCAGACCGTCGGTTCCGACTTCGAAGGTCAGCACATCAATACGCTCCGCGAGGCGCAGCGCAATCGCGGGTTCTCCATTGATCTCGATGAGCCAACCACCGGAGCGGGTGCCCGGTGGCGAATCCGCTGACTTCTGGAGTATCCCGGTGAAAAAGCGCGCGATCCGCTCTGCGCCAAAGACCGGGTTCAGCGCGCTGCGCACTCGGCCGCCACCGTCAGCCCAGAGAATCGCCTCGGGCGCCAGCAACTCGACCACAGCTGACACGTCGCCGCCGCCAATCGCCCGGAGCAGATGCTCAAGCACCTCCGGGCTGAGTGATCGGGGCGCCTCAAGGCTGGTATCAACCTGCAGCCGTCGCTCAGCCCGGGAGATCAGCTGACGCACGGCCACCGCGGTCTTCTCCAGGATTTCGCCAATCTCTATTGCTGTCATGCCGAAGGCTCGGTGCAGCACGACGGCAGCGCGGGCTTCCGGGGTGAGCTGCTCGGCGAGGTGCAGCAACGCGATGGAGAGCATCTCCCGATCAGCAACCGCGTCCTCGGGAAGTCGGGCCGTCGCCACTGGTTCGGGGAGCCAATGACCAACGTACTCCTCACGTGTCCGGGCAAGCTCCCGGGCACGGTCGATCGAGCGACGCACGCAGATCGTGGTCAGTAGAGCTGGCCACGATCGCACCGGTTCTGAGGCTTTCCGTTCCTGGCGCAGCGCCTCGATCGCCACCTCGGAAACCACGTCCTCGGCCAGGCCGAAGTCGCCAAGCAGTCGGTAGGCGATGCCAGTCAACCGGCCGCGCTCAGTGTCCCAGGCATAGCTAGCCGGCGTCGTGACCATCACTCTCCTAGACTAGCGGGCTGAACTGCTCAGACAATTGGATGCTGCTCATCCACCGGCGGTGCCATTTCGGTGGCAATGGCGATCCGGTTCCACACGTTGATCACCGAGATCGCCAGCACAATATCGCCAAGCTCTGTCTCGTTGAAGTGTTGGGAGGCCGCCGCCCAAATTTCGTCCGTTACCGTGTCCGGGCCGAGCTTGGTGACGGCATCGGTCAGCGCGAGTACCGCGAGTTCGCGCTCCTCAAAGAGGTTACGCGCGTGCTGCCAGGCAGCCACCGCGTGCAGAGTGCGTTGCGGGATGCCGTGCGCGGCTCCGTCGGTGGCGTGCATATCGACACAGAAACCACAGCCATTCAGGATTGAGGCGCGCAGTTTAATGATCTCGTATAGCCTCGGCTGCACCGACTTCCGCGCATAGGCCTCCAGCCCGAGCACTGCCGCATATCCCGACTTGTTCGTTTCGGTCATCTCGATACGGGTCATAACACTTCCTTCCATTCTTGGCTGGCCCGCTGATCGGGGCAGCTAACAGCCGTCTCTAGGATGTCGAAGCCGGGTCACAAAGTGTGACAACGGATCACGAAAGCGATGACGACGACGAAATCAGGCGGGCTTGAAGGGAACTGCCAGCCGTTTCCTCGTCGCCTTCCAGCCTCGCCTAGTAGCTTCGCCAGCGGGTGCTCAACGTCGAGCACCCATCAACTATCAGGAGACTACTGTGAAAACTCTTGTTCGCCCACTGGGTGCGGCTGCTGTCGCCCTCGTCCTGCTTATTGGTGGCACCAGCACCGCCCAGGCTTACCATTTGCAGGGACCAAAGCTTTCCACTTCCAGCCCCACTTTCAGCATAGACAGCGGTTCCTCAGCCTCGAGGACCGCTTGGACTTCGGGGATTTCCGACTGGAATGACGCCTCAGCTGGCGTCAGCCTGAGCACCACCTCGGGCACCGGCACCGCGACTTTGGGCGATGCCAACGATTCGAGTGTTGGTTGGGATGGCATCACCTACTACAGCTGGAACAACAACACCAATATCGTCACGGATGTCAGTGCTTATCTGAACGTCGCTTACACCGCGAGCTACGACGCAGCCAAGCGCAAAGGTGTTGCCGCACACGAAATCGGTCATGTGCTCGGCCTTGACCACACCAGTTCGTGTGTTTTGATGAATCCCACTACCCCCGATCGCACTGATTGTGGCGTCAGCACGCCGCAGTCTGACGACGTAAACGGGGTCCGCTCGCTCTACGCGACAAACAACTTCAGCGAGCAAGAGTCCCGACCGGCGACAACCGGCCACACCGTTATGCACCTGTCCCAGGCGAAGACTTTCAATAGCCTGAAAAGCCTTCATCAGGGCGCCGACGCGGTGGTTTTGGCTACCGTCGGCAGCAAGTCAGAGTCCATTAAGAACGGGATTCCATTCACCGACCATCAGCTCAAGGTACTGCGCTGGCTGAAGGGTGGCAGTGCTGATGGTACGGCGACGATTCACCAGACCGGTGGCACCGTAAACGGCGAGCTCATCCAGGACGAACTCGAGCCGCTACTTCAGCAGGGGCAGACCGGAATCTACTTCCTGCATCAGTATGCACCCGGGAAGTTCTTCATCATCGGCGGCGCCGATGGACGCTTCAACGTTGCAATCAACGCCGGCACGGCCACCGCGACCTCGGCAAAGCTCAAGGGTGTAAGCAACTCCTTAGCGAGTGTGATCTCGCAAACCCAGGCGCTGACTGCGGCCGAAAAGAAGTAACTACCTTCAACGACGCGGGCCTGGTGCGACACGAAACACCGTGCTGCACCAGGCCCTGAAGCTGACTAGAAGGTCGTTAGCTGCGGCTTTCCACCAACTCGGGTTTCTCGTCGGGATCTTGCTGTTGCTCGCGCTCAGCCGCCGCCTCGTGCAGCGCCACCACTTTGGCGCCCTCGACGTCAACATCGGGCAAAATCCGATCCAGCCAGCGCGGCGTCCACCAGGCCGCCTTACCGAGCAAGTACATGGCCGCCGGGATGATCGTCATGCGAACCACGAAAGCATCAAGCAACACACCAAAGGCGAGGGCGAAACCGAGCGGCCGGATCATGGTCAGATGCGAGAAAATGAAACCGGCAAAGACGCTCGCCATAATGATTGCAGCGGCCACCACCACCCGGGCAGCGTGGCTGAAGCCGCTACGCACTGCCCTCTTTGCACTCTCGCCGTGCGCGAAGGACTCGCGCATTCCCGAAGTGATGAAGACCTGATAGTCCATCGCCAAGCCGAAGAGCACGCCGATCAGAATAATTGGCAGGAAGCTCAGCACCGCACCAGGGTTGTGCACATCGAAGAAGCTGCCCAACCAACCCCACTGATAGACAGCAACCACGCCGCCGAAGCTGGCGGCCAGCGAGAGCAGGAAACCGCCGGTTGCTAGTAGTGGCACCAGGATGGAGCGGAACACCAGCAGCAGCAGGATCAATGACAGTCCAACCACTATCGCCAGGTAGGGCGGCAGCGCCTCACCGAGCTTATTGGACACGTCAACGTTGGCAGCGGTCTGACCGGTCAAGCCGATCTGCACACCGGTGGCGCCCTTGATATTCCCGCCATCGGCGCGAATATCGGAGACCACCTGCACGGTGCTGGCGCTGGCTGGGCCTTCCGCGGGGATGACTTGGAAGACAGCCGTCTTCCGGTCATCACTGAGCGCCACCGGTATAGCAACCTTCACATTTTTGATCTGGCGAAGCTCAGTGGCCACATCGGCTTGCTTCTGCTGGGCTTGCTCAGCACTCAGCCCTGCGGGCAAGTCACCGACCACCACAATAGGACCATTTCGACCCTCGCCAAAGTTCTTGCCGGTGAGTTCATAGGCCTGGTAGGCACTCGAATCTACGGGCTCCGCTCCGCCATCTGGTAAAGCAAGTCGCAAGTTCATCGCCGGGAGCGCGATCAGGCCGAGCGCGATCACACTGGTTACCAGGGTGAGCACGGGATGACGAGTAACTAGACCTCCCCAGCCCTTCCCAGACTTCGCAGGCTCGGCATGGGACCCTCGAGGCTGTGGCCCCACCCAGCCCTTCCCAGACTTCGCAGGCTCAGCATGAGCACCGGAGGCCCTGCTATCTTCGGCATGCTGTTCGGCGTCCGCCGCAGCGTTTTCAGAATCAATAGCCGCTTGCGCCTTTCGCCAAGCTCGCTTAGAGACGATCCGCTGACCGATCAAGCTCAGCACGGCCGGCGTCAAGGTCAGCGCAACGAGAACGGCTATTGCCACCGTAGCCGCTGCCGCAATCCCGAGAATAGCCAGGAACGGCAGCCCGGTCACGGAGAGAGCAGCGAGCGCAATTACCACGGTCAGACCGGCAAATAACACTGCGTTACCGCTGGTACCGGTGGCCTTGGCCACCGATTCACGGATCTCCATGCCAGCCAAGATCTGCTGCCGATGCCTATTCACAATAAACAATGAGTAATCAATACCGACCGCCAGACCCAGCATCAAGGCCAGCATCGGGGAGATCGAACTCATTTCAATGGCACCGGTCAGTGCAAAGGTGCCACCCACCCCAATCCCGACGCCAATAATAGCCATCAGCAATGGCAGGCCAGCCGCGATCAAGGTACCGAGCATAATCAACAGGACGATGGCGGCAATCACCACACCGACGACCTCAGCGGTGCCGAAGATTTGCGATACGTCCTGAGTGATCTCCTTGTCGTAAAAAACCTTGACGCCCGAGCCGGTGACCTGATTCACGATGTCTTGCACTTGCTGCCGGTCGCTCACCTCGAGACTGTAGAGCGAAACCTTGAATTGGACCTGTGCAATCGCCACTTTATGATCGTCGCTCACAAAGCGCAGCCCTTCGGAGGTAGCTAACTTTTTCTTACCTTCGGCTAACGCTGCCTGCTTAGCCGATAGTTGCGCCTGTCCGGCGGCCAGTTTGGCTTCTGCGGCGTCCTGCTGTGCCTTACCGGCCTGGTACTGCGCGACCAAAGCGGGCGGGTTTGGCGGCACTGCCTGTTCGAGGGTCAACTTGAGTTGGGCCAGCTGGACCTTGCCCGCTTCCAGCTGATTGCTCGCTGCCTCAAGCTGCTTCTTCGCCGCATCGATTTGTTTTTCGCCGTTACTGAGCTGAGCCGCGGCATCGTCTAACTGTTTCTGCTGGCTAAACGGGTCCACTGTTGCCTGCACATAATCCTTGGCTGCTAAGTCCTTCAGAGCCTTAGCCACAGCTGTTTGCTGCTCAGCGCTAAAGCCAGCCTCCGACTGGAAGACAATGCCCGCACTGCCACCTGCCGAGCTGGGCAGATCGTTCTTCAATTTGTCCAGCACCCGCTGAGTCTCGGTGCCAGGGATTTGGAAGTTGTTCGACATCTGACCGTGGAAGGCCGCGGCCGAAGCCCCGACCCCCAGCAACAGGACCAACCACACCGCGATCACCGACCAGCGATGCTTCGCCGAGAATTTTCCCAGTTTGTAGAGCAAAAGCGCCATCAGGCTATCCGTTCTTTATCAGTCTTTTTCAGTGAGCTTTAGTGGGTTCGTTGAGCACGAAGCCGTCACGCAAATGACCAATGGCTTCGATAAGTAAGTTTCGTAGATCTTTCAGGGTGGCCTCATTGATGGCCGTGCCATGACGCGAGAACCAAATCTCCATCGCGGCTTTTCCACAGGCCATGATGGAACCGACAAGCGCCCGGATATAAAGCGGGTTGGCCTCCGGATCGACCCGCGGTTGTGCGGCCACCACGAGTTTCGCCTCGCAGTCACTCCACACTTCTGATTGGAACCGGCCAACCGCGTCATGTGCCTCGGTCAGGCTGTAGACCTCGGCCACTGTGGCCAGCCGGGCCGGATCAATGAGTGCCCGCAAAGCCTGCAGCGCGGCCTCAAGCAATGACTCCTCGAGTGGGCGTTGAGCGAACTCGCCGATCACTTGATCGAGAAATCCTTCGGTGGTGGAAGCAATGGCGGCCTCCGCCGAAGAGAAATAATTGAAAAATGTGCGACGCGAGATTCCCGCGGCAGCAGCCACATCCTCGACGGTGAATTTATTCAGACCACGCTCTCGCAGCAAGGCGAGCGAAGCGACCACAATGGCTTCCCGAGTCGCTGCCTTATTCAGTTCACGACGATTCGTGGGTTCAATCAGCTGGGTCACATACATACACTAAGTGCAAGTTTGCACTAAGTGCAAACTTGCTGTGAGCATGCACAGCTAATACTGTCGTGCCGAGAGCATGCAGAACTCGTTACCCTCCGGATCGGCAAAAACATCCCAGCTCGCATCGGCGGCTTGGCCCACGTCTATCCGCCTGGCCCCAGCAGCGAGGAAGCGGGAAATCTGCTGTTCCCGCTCCTGCGCACTATCGCAGGCGAGATCCAAGTGAAGTCGGTTCTTGCTTGACTTCTTCTCGGCCACCGGTACGAAAACTATGCCGGGAGGTATTTGTCCGAAAGATAAAGACGCCGACAGCTCTGCGGCATACCCACACGCTAGTCCTCGGTCCTCCGGATGACTACTGGCGAAAGCAGAGTTAGCGAGGCCCGGCAACCTCTCGGCTGATGAGCCCCGCTACCTCCATCGAGCTGGTCTTGCCCCCCCCTGTTGCTAAGTCCTGGAACGCAACACCTCGAGCCGGGCTCGATACTCCGTCTCGTCCACCTCACCGCGCGCATAGCGCTCACGCAGCACCGATTCGGCACCCTGTTGATTGCTGATCAGCCTATTGCGCCACCAGATCCGGCGGCCGAAGAAGATGAAGAAACCGATCAGCAGCAACCAGACGAAGGGGAAAATTAAAAACCAGGGAAAGCCCCAACCACCCCAGCCCGGGTGCATAGCAGCCTCGGTAAGCGCTGGGTTGGCGGCCAATGTACTTAACATGATGTCTCCTTAGTGACCGGTCGAGCACGGTTCCCGACCTGATGCCATCAGTCTGCTGCGTGGCTGGTTACCGGCACATCCGGCCAGCGGAGTCATCTCAGCTCCGTTGAATACTCCCCTGGAGGTAGCTGCGCGAGCAAAAAGTTAGTAATGCCATCCGACAGGGTCTCTTTTCGCTGAATGCAGTCGCAGTCGGGGAATCAAGTGACCTGATCGCCCGCCGACTAGTCGCAGAAACGACGGTCGCCGCAACGAGCGGCGGCTCAGCCTTACCTAAACGATCCTGAGCCTGCACGATCCGAACGTTAAGTACTCTTACAAATGCGGCTGTTTGTCCTTCGGCACGAGGTTATTCAGGGCGTCCGCGAGATTCGCGGGTTCACGCTGGGCCATCACGAGCCTCCACTCCGCTGTTAACTTTTCGCGCTCGGGGCCTAGCAGGATGCTGGTACGTCCCGCCCGATCGAGCGCTTGCCTGATGAGGTAGCTCGGCAGGCTCGAAGCACTCCCTGCGCGATCGTTGTCGGCACGGTGACGATACGGATACCTTGCCACCAGTCCAGCTGGTTCGGTGCGAGGTCTTCGTAATAGTTCACGTAGCACTCTCCGTCGCTTCGACGCAAACGCCGCCGGTCAACGGAGACATGGATGCGATCCGCGTTGATGTCGGTGGTATCCCAGGCCTCTGACGCTGTATCGTGGCTCAGACAGGCCTCCGGCACGCTCGTCCACAAAATGGCGAGCTGGTTCTGGTTGCACTCCTTCTCCGAGACCTGGGTATTCGATGGACACCGCGGGCAGCACGCTCGATCCTCACGCGAGCAACCATTATGGACAGCTCAGCATGTGAGACATCTTCGTCTAAGGCCTGAGCCGTTGTGACAAAACCGTGCTGACCTAGCGCTACCTCACGCAGACGCTCCAACTTAGTGACCACCGAGATGTCAGTACCTTAGAAAAAAGTGAAGGTATTGACATCTATTGCTGGAGGGTCACGCACGAGATTCAGAAGATAGCCGTCCAGCGTTTCTCGTTATGGCGCAGTGGGGACTAGCTCGTAGAGCGAGCCATGCTTGCTGGTCATCGTGGCCTCAATTGAGGCGGCGAGAGCCGAGTCACGAAGCAGGAGGCCGAACTCCATGTTGAGATTCTCAGCCGGGTAACTGAAGTTAGCACTGGTAATGAACAGCAGCTCATGGTCTACAACGACAAACTTGGCATGGCTGACCACCTTTTTCCCGCTCGGAAGCACGGCTGATTGGTACACCGTGGCCCGCGGGAGCTGCGCTTTGACGCTGGCAGCCTTCGCAACTCTGGCATCGACATAGACCGTGACCACCACACCGGGTCGCTCAGAGGCCGCCTTCAGGGCACGCCGCATCTGAGAGTTGTTCTGGAAATTGTAGGTCGCTGCGGTTACCGACTGGCGTGCTTCTCCGACGATCCGATGAAACTCTGCGGTGAGTCGACCCGTGTTCGCCTCGTGGCCGGGCATCGTCCATACGGGAGTCACGTCTCGGAGCACGGACTTCGCTCCAGCAACCGCGCGCAGCACACTGACGGCCCGCCCACAATCCCGAGGTGTGAGACCCGCTGCTATTAGTAGCAACTTTGCCTGCTCGCGACGAGCACTCGCTATCTCACGTATGGCGACACTGAGTGGCGCGCCTATCTCGAACTGCAGGGCAAGGCGTGCCGCCTCGGTCGCGTTTAGGAAGCTGCCGAGTTCAACAAACGGATCGGAGTCAGTGGCCATAGATGCTTCCGAAGAACCCGGGCGCAGTGAAACGGTTCTGGGCCGGAAGGTCGAGGATAAAGCGGCGGTCGAGGAACCGATTAGCCTTCTCACACGAAGTCTCTGAGACGAAGCAGCAAGTGTGGCACGCCGCACCGTGGAGGAAATCCTCCGGGTCCGACGGCGTGCGTTGTGCGCACATCGGGTCTGAGGAACATCTTGCGGCTCTGCGTAACGCGGCGCGGACGATACCTTGAAGCTTATCCGGCTCGGAGAGCGCAACGAGACCGCCGAGCGTTCCATCGCTATCCGATGCAGTCGTGCAGATCAGCAGGCCAGCAGCTGCCTCGCGTTCCGGAGTAGCCTTCCAGGCGTAAATACGTTCGGTCAGACTGGCGGCACCATAGCCCGAGCGCATCGCCATCTCTCGAATCAGGATGTGCGAAAAGGTATGAAGCAGCCAATACCGCGGATCAGGCAGCCGGTCATCGGGCTCTATCTCGGCGGCGGTCTCGGAGAAGC
This sequence comes from Psychromicrobium lacuslunae, assembly GCF_000950575.1. Lineage (NCBI taxonomy): Bacteria > Bacillati > Actinomycetota > Actinomycetes > Micrococcales > Micrococcaceae > Psychromicrobium > Psychromicrobium lacuslunae. The sequence continues at coordinate 20,370 of NZ_CP011005.1, read as the reverse complement.
GGCGCGCAAAGTTGCGGCGATGCGCTTCTTTATGCGCTGTCCAGAGCGATATGGGCTGATCGTCGATTCTGCGTTCCCATTCGTCGACGGCGTCGAGGTCGAGTTGCAGAAAAATGCCCTCGCCTCGGTCTTCCGTGGCCGGCACCCAGGTTGGCCTGTTACTGCGGGTAAGAGGTACGACGCGCGAGGGGAGATCGCTAATGCGGTCCATCTCGTCGAGGCGAGTGAAGCCGAGAACAGCATTGGCCTTCTTCATCTTATTCACGCCGACGACGCGGTTAATCAGGGGATTCAATTCCCTTCCGCGTGGCATCTCTGTGACCATCAATCCTGCGCTGTCCTGCTGCTCGGGAAATGAAATGGGCTGCTGGAGATATAACCACTCAGGGACCAGCAACTCGATCGGGTCCCGGCCCGCATGGCTATCTTCCGAGGCTTCTTCGGCAGTTGGAGGGACGAGGGCCTTCGCAACAATCGTCGCAATATCCTCGTCGTCAAGCTCGGTGACGTCGATGTTGCGTGCTCCGGCGAGCGCACGGATAACCGGGATCTGATCACCAAACGTCCTTAGGTCATCGACATTGAGTTCGACACGTAGTCGGTCGGCAAGCACTTCCTTCTGCTCCGCATCCGATCTCGGCATGACGATAATGCTCTGGGTTACCGGAAACCAAAGGTTTGAGGCACCCATCATGATCAGCGCAGGTTTCGCTTCGCACCCTGGGAAGAACTCGCCCAGATGCGGATGACGCCCGCGACAGACTTGCGGGATCTTTTCTCGTCCGGCTGCTCCCATCGCCTCCGCCATGCCGCGGCGAGCATCACAGGCTTGGCATTTGATGCTGGACCCAACGCTTTTGCCGACGTTGGCATCAAACATCTTCAAGTCCGGTTCGCGCTCAGTATTTGGGCATTTCTTCCCACGGTGCACCCACAGCGTGTAAGGGAATTCGTCAAGGTGCCCATTGGTGCAGGTGAGCAAGTGCTGAGCCGGCACTGCTGGCCAGCCGCCCCTTTTACCGCTGGCCGCACACTTGTGGGTGAACTGCGCGAGGTCGGGTCGAAACGGATGGGTGTTCTTGTAATCGAAGCGCGACAATGGGCCAAGGTAATGGCAGTGGGTACAGCGCAGCCACTGCGGAAACACTCGCGCAGGGACCCCGAGGTCGGATCCTTCCGTCGATGTCGGGCCTTTCTTCGGCTGCCAAGGGAAAGGTCGTAACTCTCTGACTTGATTACCGCGATATTTACGAACGACGTTCAGCAGTCGTGGTTCGAATATCCGATCGATTTCTTCACGGCGTTTCCAGATCGACTCCCAATCATCGAGCCCAGCTGGCATCACTGAAAAGCTCGGCAAGTCCATAATCGAACCAGGGCCGTAGGTATACAACAATGAAGACGGCCGAGCCGATCCGACCTTGGCACGATTCTTCGATTTGCCTTTCTCGACATCGCCAAGTGGGTCAAGAGAATCCGTTGCGCTCGGTAACACCCCGGTGACTTGGTCGGTCATTCTTCGTCCTCCCCAAGGGGTAGTGCCCAGCCTTCGATGTCCGCCCTCGGGCTCGCATAAAGCCTCTCCTCGATCGGCGACACCAGAATGTTGATTTCCGGCTGTACCTCCCGCATTGAGTTCGCGATCCTGAACGGAGCCTCTACCGGGCTACCGGCTTGTGCTTGGTAATTTTCTGGGCTGACGATCAACGGTAAATATCTCTTATCATCCCGGGTACGCTCATAGACCAATATTTTCTGCAGTCCAGCGGCTTGTTTGACGCGGCGACACCACTTATCCACTCGATTTTTGAAATTGTCACGGGCCTCCTTGGCTCGACTCTCATCCGGTGATGCGGCGAGAATGCGCGCATTCAACCGCTCCACCAACGCGGTGACGGCCGAGTACTCTGCCTCTATCTTCCCTGCCTGCTTCTCGGGCGAAAGACTGTCCGTTCTCGCCGCTTGGACAACACGAACCGCGCTAACGAGCAATCCGTCGATGCCACGTTCCAATGAAGTCGGCGAGAACGGCGTGACAGACAAAGCCTCGACTTGTTTGTAAAACGTCTCATGGTAGTGCCGGAACTGTTCATAGTGGGCAAGGTCACGCGGACGGGCCCAATTGCCTAGAGAGACGACTAGCCCGGGTCGGTTCCTATCGCGGCCGACGCGAGAGGATGCCTGGATGTACTCGGCGGTGTTCTTCGGTTGTCCCACCACAAGCATCAATCCAAGTCGCTGCACATCGACACCAACCTGGAGCATCGAAGTCGCGAGCACCACGTCGAACGGCTCGTCTCCGTCACGCTTCGGCACTACCTCCTTAGCCTTGGCAGCAGCCCCCCGGGCATTGATCGCCGTGGTGACATCGAAGTCAGGGTCAAACTCAATCCCGAGCTTGTCGAGGGTCCTGCCAATATCAGCACCTGAAATACGAGAAGTCAGTTCAGCAACGTTGAGACCGAAGTTGGTGCCGAACCTTCTCGGAAATCCGGACTTCGGACGGGGGCTGCGTACTCGGCTGGTTACGTCGTCATCTACGTAGCGGCGCATACCTGCCAATTCACGGGTGGCATTGAAATAGCCGACAAGTGTCATATAAGGGTCGGCCTCGATACCGGTGCGGTCGAACAGCAGTTGCCCCGCTAGCAGCAGGATCTCGGTGAGGCGAATCTCGGCGCTAGACAAACGCACACCGGGCGCGCTCACCCCGAGGTAGCGACGGCCAGGATTCTGTTGAGAAACCTCGACCTCGCGGGAGAAGAAGGTATCTGCCACGTCGAGCACCTGTGGCGGGAAGACCTCGACTTTGCGACCGTACAGCTGCCGCACCTGATCCACGGCGTTCCGCACGGTCGCAGTGGAGGCGACAATTAGCGGCTTGATCGCCTCACCCGCTGGAGTTTCCCATGAACACAGCGTTTCGAGGGCGACCTCAAACAGTCCGACGGCGGTACCCAGTGCGCCAGTGATCAGGTGCAGCTCATCTTGAATGATCAGATCCGGTGGACGCAGTCGGTCAACCGGCACCACGGTGGCCGCTGGGTGCCCACCGTTCGCAGGATGCGCCTGGACATCGCAGTTCGTGTAGTCGGGATGGATGTAGCCGTGCCGACCGCACCGCTTACTAACGTAGCCGAACAGCGACGCGGCCTCGCCTTCGCGCGCGAGCCGAGCGAACTTATCAACGGTCGCGATAACGAATGCCGGGGCGAGCCGATAGATCTCTTCATCGACAGTGAGCACCGGGAGCCCTTCGGGTACACCGCCACCTTTAGAGAACGGGCAGCGACCCAATTCGTCACCACAGTGCACCAACACGCGGCGACTCGTGACGTCGCCCTTAACGTTCGCCGGACTAATCTCGGTACCACACCATGGGCAACGCTGAATCTGAAGCACGGTAAGTCGGTGCGAAGCTCCATCGTTGACTTTCTTGAGCTGTTCATCCGCCTCTTCGAATCGCTTCGGGCTGACATCGGTACCGACCCACAGACCAATCCGGAAAGGTTCCACACCCCACGTTGCCTCGTCTTCAAGGCGCGCCAGTTCAGCGGCGCACACGAGTGTGGTGGCGCGCTGGAACTGCTGCGCGGTGAGTAGCCGCAGCGTATAGCGCATCAGCACCGAGACGCCATCGCCACCGTTCAACGCGCCGTCTTGGGATTGCACGACAGCCTGACGCCGACGAATCGCGAAGGTGTATGCGGCAAGGCCGAGGTATGCCTCAGTCTTGCCACCGCCAGTCGGGAAGAAAAGCAGCTCTACGCCAGCCTTGAGGTCCGCGCTTCGCAATGGATCTGTCGGGTTGGTGAGCGCGCGGAGCTGCATAAGGATGAAAGCTAACTGGAATGGCCGCCAAGATGCGACCGGTTCTCCGTCCAGCTCGGCGGCCTCAAGGTCCTTCCACGCCTGGATAATCGACAACGATGAGTCAGACTTGCGCACCTCGGCGACTTGGGAAGCGAGACGCTGATCGCGCATCACGCGGTTCATGAACTGGAAGCACTGCAGAGCGGTCGCATCCGTCGCCACGAACTCTAGACCGTCGACCAGCCGTTGATACGCCCGCTGTGCCTCCCACAACGCATCATCGGCGGTCTCACGTAGGTGTGCGGGGAGCTCCGCTGCATTGCCTCGCTGTCGTTCGAGCCACGCACCATAACCGGAGATCAGTGGCGTGAGACCATCCCGCAGCTCCTCGGCGGAGGCTGATGCGAGCTCCTTCATCGATAAAGTCGCGCCCTCCACGACGCCAGCCCGGGTCTGAGGCGTCTCCGCATATGGCAGCCAGCTCGTGGATACCGAGGTTGCCCGACGCGATCCTTTCCGCACAACCCAATCAGCAGAGCAGGTACGACCGATGGCAAATTCCAGCCGATCTTTGTACTGCAGATCGAGCCGGCGAACCTCGTCATCATGCTCAGCCCAGTCTTGCTCCAGGACATCGCGCACCGGGAGGAACACCTCGTCGCCACCCGAGTCAATCAGCAGCTTCGTCTGAAACATCCACATACTGGTCGGGATCGGCAGTGGCGTCTCGCGGTCATTACAAAGTGCGATCTCCACGAGGACGCGCCCGTATTCGTGGTCGTCGTAGCGGTCAATCCGCAGACAAATGGCATCGCGCAGCACGATTGTCTCGGTGTGCCCCGGTTTCAGCGACGCTATCGCTATGGTTCGGGTCTCCTCCACCGGAGTGCGCCGATATTTCCGTTCCGGCCGGCCATTCGGTTTCATTTCGCCTGTTTCAACCGTCTCGTAGCTGCCCCACGACGCCGTGACTTCGAACGACGGAAGATCCTCTGACACCTGGAAGCGCAGGCCCATCGACGCTGGGATCATCAGCCCCTGCTTGGGCGCGCGATCCTCACCATCGTCTTCCTCGGCATCAGCTTCGCTCTCGTCTGCGGCAACCGCGGGAACGCCGCGGCCCTCGGCGACGCCATCCTCGTCGAGGCGAACCTCATCCAAGTCGCCCGCCTCATCCTGATCGAGCGTGGATGATTTTGTGTCAGTAAGTTTCACCGGCGCAATCAAGCCGACGAGATACAGCTGCTTCGGGCTGATTGATAGTAACTCGTTCTCCCCATAGATCGGTCCGAGAAGTTCACGCTCCAGAATGTCGGCTAGGTTCTCGCGCACACTGAAAGAGGTGCCATCCAGTGGGAAATCGAGTGGATATCCCGGCTCCGCTGGCGCTGCCGCGTCCATCTTCTCTGACATAGCCACTATTCTGCCGCACAACACCTTGATTGACGGTTAGGGTACGTCAAAAGCGCTCTGACGGTGACCAGGTCAGCAGCACTCGCTCCTCGTCAAAGTAGCGTCCGACAATGCCACGACGAATAACGAGCGCGCCAAGCTGGGAGAGCAGCACTGCCCGGCGCGCCTTATCGTCATGACCGGCACGCAACCAGGCTTCCGCGACGGTAAGTTCGCCTACTTTCTCTTCGGTACGTTCCGCAAGAAGTCGATCAATGAGATAGGCGTCGAGCGCGGTGCGCCCAATCGTCTGGCGGCATTTCGGGCAGTAGAGCATTGGGCGTTTCTGATTTGTTCCGCGGCAGAGGTATACCGAGCACTCGTGGCACCGGGCCACGCGAGACAGGAAGGGGCTTGTCGCCTGCCGTTCGCCCAGCTTTCGAGCCTGCGGCACAGCACGAGCGTCGAGGAGTCGTTGCAGCTCCGTGAACTCTTCGACGCCGACGATAGCAAGACTCTCATTGATGACCGGATCGCCGTTCTCGTCCCGAAGAACTGCAAAGGGGTCGGCACGTTTTGCGCTCTTTGCGCGTCCAGGGTTTCGTGGTGTCATTCCGGCTATCACGGGGTTGCGCAATAGACCGTCCACTGTCTGTCGGTTCCAGTTTGTGCTGCCGGAGGTCCGTTCAATCCGACGTATTGGGAGCGGTGCTCCTGTCTCAGTGAGCCATCTGGCGATTGCGTTTACTGTCTGACCGCGAGCGGCCCTAGCGACGATCTCCTTGAGCCATTCGATCCGTTCTTCCTCCTGCACAAGAACCCTACCCGGGCCCCTTACATTCGATATTGACCTATATCCGTAGGGGATTCCGCCTCCCGGCCAACGACCATCTTTGAGAATCTGAGCCCGTGCTGCTCTGACCCGAGCGCGGATCGCCTCAGCCTCCATCTCACCGAACACCGCAAGCATCACCGCGAACGCACGACCTTGGGGGCTGGTCATATCGATGGGATCCTCAACAGCGACAAGACCAGCTCCTCGTTGCTGTAGCGTCTCGTCGGCGTGGAGGAAGTCAAGAACCCGCCGGGCAAGGCGATCTACTTTCCAAATGATGACGGCATCGAAATCCCGCGCTTCAATTAGCGACCTCCAACCACGACGTTCCTCGGGACGGTTTGCGGTGGCAGAAACACCGTCGTCGATGAATTCACCGACAACTTCCCAGCCCCTCGCCTCGGCGTATCTGCGGCAAGACTGAAGCTGCCGCGCGATGGAAACTGACTCTTCTTTGGTAACACTGAGGCGGGCGTAAAGGACACATTGACGTACTTGTTTAGGATTCATCGTTATAGTTCAGCGGTTTTTTAGCTTGCGTGCGACCTCACTTTTGCAGGCAAAGGGGACGCTTGGGTTGATTGCGACGAATACGGTCGCTCAGGGTGATTCTCGTGAGGTTGGTTTGGATTCGATGGTGTCTGACGGGTTCACGATTACGAGGGCTGTTCAGTCGCGTTCGTGGCCGGCGTCAAGTGCGAATTTAGAGTATGCCGCAGTCTGGGGCACTCGCGAGGTTGTCGAGGAAGATGTTCCGCGTATTGCCGACGATATTGCGGTCAGACGGATCAGCACACTGCTCGAGCCAGCCGGTCGAGTCGATGGAATGCCTGCCCGACTGGCCGAGAACTCTGGTTTGGCTTTCATTGGATGTTACGTCCTGGGGATGGGTTTCGTACTGGAGCCGGAAGAGGCGCAAGAGTGGATTGCCGCTGATACCCGCAACGCTGAGGTACTGTTTCCATACCTCAACGGCGAGGATCTAAATCAGCGTCCCGACAGCTCGGCATCGAGGTGGGTCATCGACTTCAACGACCGAACCGAGGAACAGGCGCGCAAGTACCCACGGCCGTTCGAGCGAGTGTCCGAACTCGTGAGGCCCGAGCGGATGCACAACAGACGTAAGCCTCGACGCGATTACTGGTGGCAGTTCGCCGAACGAGCGGCCGGGATGAGAAAAGCGATCTCAGACTTGTCGGAGGTTTTGGTCCTCGCTCAAGTCAGCAATACTGCACAACCCATGTTCATTCCGAAAGGAATTGTGCCGAGCCACAAGATCGTAGTGTTCGCATCGGACAACCGTGGATTGATGGCGGTGTTGTCATCATCCCTTCATTATTTCTGGGCTCGCAAGTATTCGGGGGCGATGAAGAATGATCTGAGCTACTCCCCATCTGACGTGTTTCTCACGTTCCCACGGCCCAAAATGACCAAGCGATTGCTCCAAGCAGGCTCTGCGCTTGATAGGGAACGTCGCGAAATCATGGCTCGCCGAAGTCTCGGGCTTACCAAGCTCTACAACCTTGTCAATACGCCCGAAGCGGGCAGCGACGTAGATGTATCCCGAGTCCGCGATCTTCACGTTGAGATCGACGAAGCGCTAATCGAGGCATATGGATGGGATATCCACCCTCGCTATGGTTTCCACACCTACAGACGAGTTCTGCGGTGGAGTTTCGATGCCGCAAGTCGCGTTGATTTGCTCGACAAACTCCTCGAGGAGAATCGTACGAGAGCAGAGTCTTCGCCAGTGACTGGACACATAGAATCTATTTACGAGTTCGCCGAAGCCACATTGTTTGGATGAGCGATCGAGAAGATTGATCAGCCAAGTGGCATTGCTTCAGCATCGGCTGTCCCGCTGAGCGTGCTGGCGGGCGCCAGTTGATTTTGCATGCGTCGATGGTTCTCTTCAAGAAGTAAATCCAGCAGCTCAACTCGGTTGGAAGCACCGACTGTCCAGCGTTGCATTTTTCGCACGGTGTAAAAGCTGTGGTCGAGTTCTATGCCTCGCCAGCCAAATGCTTCGAGTACCGCCGCGTCGACTTCAACGTGGAGGTTTCTAAGGTGACCCACGTCCTCCGCACCCGTGACTGCAGGATCAGCAACGAGGTTGTAGACGTCGGTCAAGCCGATGCCACGACGCGCCATCAACTCTCGCTGTCCGTTTTCCAACGCACGACCGGCAGCCTCAAGACGCTCTGTCCGCTGGGGCAAAGGAAACGTTAGGAACGCATCGGACGGTGAGTAGTTCACCCGAGTTTCGAGCGTCGAACTGTAAGTGATTGCCCAGAGCCAGTGCAGCGACGACGAGAGGACGGCCTGATCCGCAAACGAATCCGTGGCGTAAACGCCTAACCGATGGCTGAAGACCTGGTTCGTTGACACCCTTAGCGGCATGACGCTCTTACTGACAAGAGCGATGACCAACACCTCCGACAAGTCTGCGATCGCTTTACGCATAGCTGGGCGTTTTTCGCCGTACTGCCACCACCGCTCAGGTAAAGGCTTTCGGAGAGCGTATTCACCGTTCGACTTCCGACGCTGCCTTTCAGGCTTCACCCGTTCGACCAAGCGGTGGTAAGGCAATTTGTAGGTAGCAGCCTGTTCCTCGGTTCGGTCGTTGAAGTCGATGACCCACCTCGATGCCGAGCTGTCGGGACGCTGATTTAGATCCTCGCCGTTGAGGTATGGAAACAGTACCTCAGCGTTGCGGGTATCAGAGGCAATCCACTCTTGCGCCTCTTCCGGCTCCAGTACGAAACCCATCCCCAAAACGATGCAGCCTTGGAAAGCGATGCCCGCATTCTCTGCCAGCCGAAACGGGTTTCCCGCTGTACGTCCTTGTGCTTCGAGCAGTGTGCTGATCCGTCTGACCGCAATATCGTCGGCAATACGCGGAACATCTTCCTCGACAACCTCGCGAGTGCCCCAGACTGCGGCATACTCTAAATTCGCACTTGACGCCGGCCACGAACGCGACTGAACAGCCCTCGTAATCGTGAACCCGTCAGACACCATCGAATCCAAACCAACCTCACGAGAATCACCCTGAGCGACCGTATTCGTCGCAATCAACCCAAGCGTCCCCTTTGCCTGCAAAAGTGAGGTCGCACGCAAGAAGAAGTAGGCGACAAGGTCCGCGCTGCCGCGTCGACCATCCGCAAGCACATTCACGAACCAATCGCGCATATTGGTTCCCATTGCACCGGTGAGCTTTTGCCCCCCAAGGAATGGCGGATTGCCGATGATCGCGTCGAAACCACCGTGATCCGCCATCACGTCGGCCGCCTCGATGATCCAATGAAGCGGCTGCCACTGCACGTAGTCTGTGTCGACCGTCGGTGTGAGCCCCAGGCTGATCTTCGAGTCAAGCCAAGCCGAGTCGGCTACATCGTCATGCGCACCCGGAAACGCCTTGCGAGCCGCCTCCCGCAGGTCTTCATAGGCGGCATCGAGGGCACGGCCGGGTTTGCCGCCAAGCGAAAGCCCGGTGGCGATAATTCCGTCGGCAAGCTTGCGAAGATCCGCGGTGACATTGTGAAGCTGCGCGAGCTGTCGCCGCTTGGCCGCAGCCGAGCGCGCTGGGCTATCGTCCGACTCGACCGGGGAGGCGAGGCTCTCCCGCAGCTCGACAGCACGTTTGATGATCGAATCAACGTCGACCTCGAAGACATCGAGCATGCCCTGCTGCCGACTTTCCTTGGTCGGGTCGATGTGCATGGCGCGTAGCTGCTTGATGTCGGTGAGCCCGAGGAGCGAATTGCCGACAAAGACCTTGTCATCGACAAAGGAAAACGGCAGGTCACGGTCGAGGGAAACGAGCCAGAGTGAGAGCTTGCACATCTCGATCGCCATCTCATTGATATCTGCGCCGTACAGGCAGGTAGCGACGACCTCACGCATGGCGAGCGTGTGCAAGTCCTTACGGCCGCCCCACGCCGGGTTGTCGGTGACCCATGCCTCGACGAGTCGGTCTGCGAGGAAGCGCGCAGCAGCAACCAGGAATGCACCCGAACCGCAAGCTATGTCGGCGACCTTGAGGTTGAGGATGTCGGCCGGCGACTTGAGTTTCCACTCATCACGGTTCGCGGTCTGATGTGGTCCGGGTGCGTAGACGAGGGGTTCGAGAGCGTGCTTCACCACGTCTTCGGCAAGCGACTTCGGCGTGTAGTGCGCCCCCGAGTTCTTGCGGGAAGGAGTTTCCTTGACTAGCAACGCACCTTCGAGCACGACGAAGGGTCGGTTACGCAGGTCGAGTCGCACCAGACCAAGCCAGGGCTTTACACGCTCAGCAAGTTCGAGGTCGCCGCCAACGGCCTGGACGAGGGCGCTCACCACGCTGGGCGCGACGTTTACACCGACAGCCTTAGCTATAGCGGCCTCAGAGGACGGCTTCGCTGAAGGCTGATCGGTCTCGATCCAAGCACGGATCGCCCTGGCCAACTGCTTGCTGTCACTGTGAGTCGCAGCGAGTTCCTCCAGCTTAGCGAGCGGAATCTCAGGCTCATCACCGCGGGTACCGGTAATGCCGAGGACCATCTCGGGCGCGACCGTCGCGGTGTAACCGAGAAGCCCCTCGTACATGTAGCCGATTTGTTCGACGTCGATGTCACGGAACGAGATGCGGCGCGCCTCGCCTTTGATCTCAGCGACTTGCACGGCGCGGAGCACATGCAACATGACCCGATCAGAGACGGTCAAACCAAGGACGCCTAGTTCGTTCGTGGCCGTGAGGAATGGAAACCGTGCCGGATCGAAGAGAGAGCCACCATAGGCGGGAATCCGAAGATTCTCGAATGTCGCACCCCGGTACAACGCATTGCTGGTTGCCAGCAGGCGGTGCCAGCTAAGCGAGGTAGCGTCGAGGGCTTCTTCGCTCTCCGCAGACTCGCGGGCGGTCAGCTGATCGAGTTCGCCGGCGATCCCGTATCCCTGGTCGAACAGTCCGCCCTGCGGCATCAGTCCACGCTCTTCGGCAAATAGCAGGAACACGGCGCGCATCATCACGGTGACTGCGGCCTCGTAACTGTCATGCGAACGAGTCGGGAGCGGGACGGCTAGGCTTCGGCGCTTCGCCTCGGCAGCGGACTCGGAGAATGATTGGATGAGCAGCTCGACCGCGCGGCGCACCTGGGCACCCAGCGCCTCAGTAATCTCTTCGGCGGCGGCGACCGAGTCCTCGAATAACACCGGAAGGCGCTCGGCTGGGTCGCCTCCGATCAGGTATTGCCTCCCAATCAGGGCGAGAAAGGCATCACGAGTGCGATGTTCTTCAGTCCAAGTGAGGGCATCGACGATGCCGGAGGCGGCCATCACTCCGTCACGTGCGTGTACTACCCCCCACCAACGACCGTCCGTGACGATGCCGATCGGTACCTTACTCTCGCGCAGCATCGCCTCGACGCGGTCGACAGGAGTAGCGGCCCACAGGTCACCCGGCACCTCGCGCAGTGAGTCGACCGGGTCGATGACATGCACGATCGCGCCGATCTCATCGTCTCGGCTGACGGTGGCCTGTGCTTGGACTGTGACCGCTCGATTCGGCGACTGGGCTGCGACTCCAGAGACCTCTCCCCAGCTAAGTGATTCGGCCCAGCCTGCGACGTCCCGCAGAACGGTCTCTACCCACTTATCACGTGCCGTTCGGTAGCTGTCAAGGACGGATTCAGAGTCAGAACCTCGGTCATAGTGCTCCCAGGCAGGCTCAAAGTCTTTGCGCGCATCGGCGAGGATGGCCTTACGAGCGTCAGCAAGCCGAGGCATGCCCTCCGGCCAGACGCGTTTGAGCGGCGGGATGGCCAGAAACGGCCCCTCAGTATCGACGAGTTCGAGCCAGGCACGGTGCAACTCGGCGGCGCTCCGTGCTGGGCGATTGCGGGCAGGTCGGCGCGCCATCAGTCGCGCCACCCATCTGCGTCGGAACGGGTGAGTGCAAAGACCACGGCAGCGGCGGTTGTGTGGGGTTTCACGTCGGCGTACCTATCTTTGATGGCGGAGATCTCGCGTGCTTCTTCATCGTCGAGTTCATCGAGTCGGCGTTGCATGGCCTCGCGGTCACGCCGCTGCTGGCGTTCCTGATCTGGGTCAGTGAAGAGCTGTCCCTGAGCTTCGGCTTCCTGAGCACGGAGGCTGGTTAGGGAATCACGGAGGTTCGTGCGGAACGCAGCGAAGATCTCTTGTGCTCGCTGAACATCGGCGGCCTCGCGACGATGGAGCTGGTCTGTCACTTGAGTCTGCTTGCGCCCTGCCCGATCGCGCATCGCAGTTTCGAGGCTCTGGCGAAGCGGGGCATCGGGGACGTTCCAGATATTGGCGAGCTGATCGCGCACCCGCACATCAGCGAGAACGAGTTTCTCACCATCGAGGGCAATGTCGAGCGCTTCCTCGGCGCGTTCCTCCGCCATCGCTCGGCGGCCACGCAGGCGCACTCCGACAAGAAACACTTCCTCGTGCAGGCGGACACCGCCACGACCGACGAGGACCATCCGGGTGACAGCAGCAACAAACGACTCTTCGAGATCTTCCACTACGACGGCGCTCACCCGTCGTAGCGTCGAGTCCACGCTCCACAACGATCGGCGCAGCAGCCGCTGCGCCTTTTGCACGATCGGGTGCCCGAGGTGCACATAGACGAGATCAGCACGCCCATCTGCCGCATCCGGATCGAACGTGATTGGACGTAACTCACCCGGGTTCAGGCGGGTGTCGAGGCCACGCAGCGTGTCCCGCCAACCTGCGGTCAAAGTCGGAACCTCAAACACTTCGGCTTCGGTATCCTGCGCAAAATCGTAGTTTGGCGCAAGCGGAGACTGGTGGTTAATACGTAGCGCAGTATCGACGACACGACGCAAGTTTGCCGCTTCGAGATGCAATTCAGCCCGGGAGGCGTCGTACCCCTGCTCCAACTGCGTAAGTCGGGCGTTGAGTTCAATGCCACCTGCGAGCGCCTGGTTGATCACCGCATTGGTGTCGACTCCCGCCGACTTACGCGTGGCACTGGCGCTCTTGCCGAAGTGCCTTTGGATTTCCTCCCCCACCACTTGATTGGCCGATCCGAGGTCATATTCCACCTGGGAAATCTTGCGGGCGATGATCTCCATGAACCGCAAATCTGAGCCATAGGTAGAGGAGTCACGATCGGGTACGAAATGATAGACCTGAGGCTCCTCGGTCTGCCCGTACCGGTCGATCCGACCAATGCGTTGCTCCAGACGCGACGGGTTGAACGGAATGTCGAAGTTCACTAAGCGGTGACAGTAGGTCTGAAGGTCAATGCCCTCGCCCGCCGCATCGGTGGCGAGCAGAACTCGCACCGGCTCCTTCGATGGGTCAGCAGTAAATTGCGATCGGATGAATTCGCGATCCTCTGGCGTGGTAGAGCCCTGGATTACCGCAAGACGATCATCGGTATAGCCCTTCTGCCTCAGCACACGAGCGAGCCATTCGACGGTGTCCGCGTACTCGGTGAAGACTACGACACGCTCATTCAACCAGTTCTTACGGTCGGGGCGACATATCGCATCAAGAAAGCCAATGAGCTTTTCAACCCGAGAGTCGGCGCGGCCCTCGTATTCGAGGCCCCAGCTCGCCAGCTTTTCCAGCTGACCAGGGTCGGCACCGACGAGGGGGTCGGAGCTCTTCGACTCACGCAGCCGCTCTGACTCCACTTGCTCCCAAAGGCCCTCTTCTTCGTCTGCTTGGCCCTCGCCGAAGATGTCGTCGTATTCGTCATCTGATAGGCCGCGTCCCGCCTTGGACGACAAGTAGTTGCGCAACGTCACACCGAACGCGTACGGGCTGGACAGGAAGCGCTTCTTCAGCAACAGCGTGACGATGTCACCTGAGGGCTTCGTACCGTTGAGCTTCGCGCTTTTGGTGACGATTGCGTCAAGCAGGCCAAACATCTGCTGTTCGTCGCTCGACGGATCGAACAAGATCGTGTTCACCTTGCGTCGCTTGAAGCCCTTGTTCGTCAAGTCTGTCTTCAGGCGACGGACGGTCACGTCCTTCAACGCAGTGGAGTCGAGCTGCGCGCCTCGAGCGAAGCGCCGCGGGTCGATCATCTCCAGCAACGCGGTGAACGATTCGGGGTGCCCGTTGTGCGGAGTCGCGCTCAGGAAGAGCCGATGCTCACACTTCTCAGCAAGCTGACGCACCGCGATGGTTCGCTGCGTATCAACAGCATAGCCACGACCGCCCGCCAGGGTCGACGGGCTAGACGGTGCAACGTGATGTGCTTCGTCGACTACCAGGATGTCAAAAGCATACCGGCTACCCGTTTTTGGGTTACTCGCCTGTGAATATACGTCACGCAGCAGACGCTGGGCACGCATCTGCGGTAACCACGCCATACTGACGATCACGCGGGGGAAGATCTGGAAGGGATTTGCCTGGAGTCCGTGCGTGCGGCGGACCTCAGCCATCAGCTCGGAGTTCACTATGGTGAACTCCAGGCCGAACTTCTCCCGCATCTCGTCCCGCCACTTCAGCGACAGGCTCGGTGGGCAGACGACTACGGCGGTCCTGGCGCGATGACGAAGTAACAACTCCTGAATGACCAGCCCGGCCTCGATCGTCTTACCTAGGCCGACATCATCAGCAAGTAACAGATTGGCACGTGGCGCACCGAGAGCCCGGCGGAGCGGCTCCAGCTGGTACGCCTCGACGTTCACACCCGACCAGAACGGGGCTTGATAACGATTAGGATCGGCACTCGTTACCGCGCCCCACCGCATTGCGTCGATGAACCCGGCCAATGTCTCCGGCTCGTCGAAGCTATCCGCGTGAATCAAATCGGGGAGCCCCTGCGCTGGGGTGACAGTCTGTCCGACTTCAAGTTCCCACACCACGCTGAGTTGAGCACCGAGGCTACCCTCATCGAGCGACTGAAGGTCGACAACATGGCTGAGCTGTGCGACCGATTCGTCAGCGGGACTGCGCGGGAGACCCTGGACCTGGACGTTGGACACTGCCCAAGTTGAACCGCGGACCTCGACGACCTGCCCAGCCTCGGGCATTATCGGCGCAACTTCTCTACCGTTCAGTGTTATTCCGGCCATATGCTACATTCTTGCGCAGAATGCCACATTCTGGGCAAATTTGCTTCATGTCGCAGGATGAAGCGTCACGTGATTCTTTGACTCGCACCGACATACAAATGTTCCTCAACAACGTGGATCGATCTAGATCGCTGGAGCTCGTCATTTTCGAGCAAAATTAAGCGGAGTCACCTTAACCTGACTGGATACTCCGGCGGAGGTATCGCAGCAGTCGGCTCGCGAGGCTCAAACAACTACCCCTCGGCTCGCCCCGGTTTCACCAAGCCTGATTCGTAGCCGAGCACCACCAACTGAGCGCGATCGCGAGCGGAGAGCTTTGTCATGATCCGCGAGACATGAGTCTTCGCGGTGAGCGGGGCAATGAAGAGGCGTTCGGCGATCTCGGCATTGTTCAGTCCCTCGGCCACTGCAGCGAGCACTTCCAGCTCTCGCTCGGTCAGGTCGCTGAAACCTTGGGGTTCGCGCAGTGGGTGTGCCTGCAGCGCAAATTGTGCCAGCATCTTTTTCGTCACCGAGGGCGAGAGCAGGGCATCGCCCTCGGCAACCACCCGGATAGCGCGGAGCAGTTCGGTTGGCTCGGTGTCTTTCACCAGGAATCCGGCTGCCCCGGCGCGCACCGCCTCGGAGATATATTCGTCGAGTTCAAAAGTGGTCAGGATGATCACCTTGCTCTGCGCGAGCGCTGGCTCTGCGGTGATCTTCGCGGTCGCCGTCAGCCCGTCACCGTCAGGCATCCGAATATCCATCAAAATAATCTCGGGTCGGTGTACTTTGGCCAGCCGGAGCGCTTCCGCACCGGTCCCGCACTCCGCAATCACGCGCATATCGTTCTCGGCGTTGATTAGCGCACCAAAGCCAGCACGAATCAACTTCTGATCGTCGGCCAGCAGAATCTCAATCATTAGCTTCCTCTTGGCTCATCGGGCGCTCTGAAGCGGAATCCGAGCACGCACCGAAAGCCCGGGGTGCCTCTCGACGAATTCCAGCTCCCCCGCCAGCGACGCCACCCTTTCGCGCATTCCTGCTATCCCATTACCCGGAATGCTGTCGACTAGGCCGATGCCGTCGTCGTCAATCTGCACGCTGAGTTCAGCTTCCGCGCTGCTCACCGTGATGCGCGCGCGGCTGGCCGCGGCGTGCCGAACGACATTAGTCAAGGCCTCCTGAACCAGCCGATAAACCACTGCCTCCTGTTCGGCGGCCAACGGATGCGCCAGGTTAAGGTGCTGCTCAACTCGCAAGCCGCTGGCCTGCGCCTCTTCGATCAATTTGGGTAGCCGCGAAAGCGGACTCACCGGGCTCAGCGGGGTATCCTGCCGGAGCACCCCGAGCAGCTCGCGCACCTCGGTCAGCGCCTCCTTGCTACTGCTCTTGATTGCTTGCAGAGCAGCTTGCATCTGAGCCGGGTCCTTTTCGGCTAGGTGCAGCGCCACCGATGCCCGCACATTGATGCTGGAGAGTGAGTGCGCCACCACATCGTGAATATCCCTGGCCAGAGCCAGCCGTTCTGCGCTTCGGGCGGCCTCGGCCTGCTCTTGGCGCCGGTGGCGAAGCAGGGTAGTTCGCTCAATTCTGGCCTTGATACCGGTCCCCACCAGTCCGAGGATGAGCAGCCAGGCACTCAGCGCTGCTGTTTTGATCGGCCAGGTATCGCCGCCCATCAGGGCGTTGTAAAGCACCACGCCGAGCACGCTGAGCCCAATACATAGCCAAGTGACTACCTGCTGCCCGGCAATCAGCGCAAAAATAATCGCGACGGCAAAAGAAAGTGGTTGTGGACCGGCCGGATAGCCGGCGAATAAGTACCAGCCGCTGAAACCCATTGAGAGCACCACCATCACCGCCGGAAAGCGGTGGCGCAAAAATAGCGTCAGCGGGCCGGCAATGAGACAGATATAGGCCCAGGTGTCGAGCGGTGTACTGGTGACCTGGAATCTGCTGGCGAACCTAGTGCCTACCAGGCCGAGGAGCAACAGCACCACGACAATTGCCGCTGTGCGCAAATAGGGCCGCCTGGTTCTCACCTTTCGAGCCTAGTCCCGGCAAGCCACCGCCGTCAGCCTCCGTCAGCAGCAATGCTCCTGCTACCGGATACTCCGAGGGGAGTACCCGGTAGCAGATTTCTTGACTGTTATCAGCGCGGAGGGTTTTGCCGCTCAGCGGCGGCCACTACATTGCTCATCAGCATCGCCCGCGTCATCGGGCCTACCCCACCGGGGTTTGGCGAGATCCACGAAGCAACCTCGGCGGCGGCCGGGTCAATATCGCCGAGCAGCTTCGGCTTACCTGTCTCCTCGTTGATTTCGCGGGAGACGCCGACATCGAGCACCACGGCCCCGGGTTTCAGGTCAGCGGCTTTCACCAAATGCGGCACTCCAACCGCGGAGATCACCACATCGGCTTGACGCAAGTGGCTCGGCAGGTCAACGGTTCCGGTGTGGGTCAAGGTGACGGTAGCGTTGATAGCCCGACGAGTCAGCAACAGCCCGAGCGCCCGGCCGACGGTGATGCCACGGCCCAGCACCACGACGTGCTTACCCTTTAGGTCGATATCGTTGCGCAGCATCAACTCGATGGCGCCGACCGGGGTGCACGGCAGCGGGGTGTCAATCGGGCCATTGACGTTCAGTACCAGGCGGCCCAGATTCACCGGATGCAGCCCATCGGCGTCCTTGGCCGGGTCGATCCGCTCCAGCACGGCCTGCTCATCCAAATGCTTGGGCAACGGAATCTGCACCAAAATGCCGTGCACCTCTGGATTGGCATTGAGCTCGTCAATCACCGCGTCCAGTTCTTCCTGGCTGGTTTCTGCTGGTAGCTGCCGCTCGACTGAAGCCAGGCCGAGGGCAGCGGCGTCGCGGTGCTTCATCCGAACATAAGCGTGGCTGGGCGGATCTTCGCCAACTAGAACGGTTGCCAGTCCAGGCGTGATGCCGCGCCGCTTCAGCGCCGCGATACGTTCTACCAGCTCAGATTTGACCTCTGTGGCGGCCTTTTCGCCGTCTAAAATTTGCGCCGTCATGCTAGCCCTCAATTCCTGGGTAGAGCGGGAAATCTTCGGCAAGCTTATGCACCCGGGCTTTAAGCGCCTCCGCGTCGACAGCGGCCCCTGCCTTCAGCGCGGTGGCGATGATCTCGGCCACCTCGGTGAATTCGGCCGCGCCGAACCCTCTGGTGGCCAGCGCTGGGGTGCCGATCCGCAACCCCGAGGTGACCATCGGTGGCCGCGGATCGAAAGGCACCGCGTTTCGGTTGACCGTAATCCCAACGCTATGCAGCAGGTCCTCGGCTTGTTGGCCGTCGAGGTCCGAGTTTCGCAGATCGACCAGCACCAGATGGACGTCAGTACCGCCGGTGAGCACCGAGACACCGGCTGCAGCGACGTCGGGCTGATTGAGCCGATCGGCCAAAATCCGGGCACCTTCCAGCACCCGCTCCTGACGTTCCTTGAACTCGTCCGAGCCAGCGACCTTGAAGGCTACCGCTTTCGCTGCGATCACATGCATCAGCGGGCCGCCTTGTTGGCCCGGGAAAACCGCCGAGTTGAGCTTCTTAGCCCACTCCTGCTTAGCCAGGATCACTCCGAGCGCGGACCAGCCAGCGTTTTGTGCACGGTGGAAGTGACGACGTCGGAATGTGGCACCGGCGAGGGGTGCAAACCGGCCGCGACCAATCCAGCGAAGTGCGCCATATCGGTCCAGAGCAAGGCTCCGACCTCGTCGGCGATGGAGCGGAAGGCGGCAAAGTCAAGGTGTCGAGGGTAAGCAGACCAGCCGGCGATAATGACCTGCGGCTTTTCCGCCTTAGCCTGCTCCCGCAGCTTATCCATATCGATCCGGAAGGTATCTTCCTCAACTTGGTAAGCAGCTACCTCGTAGAGCTTGCCGGAGAAATTCAACTTCATGCCGTGGGTTAGGTGGCCGCCGTGCGCCAACGAGAGGCCGAGGATCTTATCGCCCGGGTTGATCATCGCGGCAAGCGCCGCAGCGTTCGCCTGTGCACCTGAGTGCGGTTGCACATTGGCGTATTCGGCGCCAAAGAGCGTCTTGACCCGATCAATGGCCAGGTTTTCGGCGATATCAACGTATTCGCAACCGCCATAGTAGCGCCGTCCGGGGTAGCCTTCGGCGTATTTATTGGTCAGCACCGAACCTTGAGCTTCCAGCACCGCGCGGGGGCGAAGTTTTCGGAAGCGATCATTTCCAGGGTGTTGCGTTGTCGCCCCAGTTCGTCTTGCAGGACTTGGGCGATTTCCGGGTCTAGCTCGGCCAAAGAAGTATTCGAGGGATCGTTCGACATGGTGACTCCTGAGCGGAAGAAGGTTCTATGGGTCGTAGCTACCAGTACTTATTAGTGACTGTACCGGCAGATATGACCTCGGTCCCAGGCGTTCGATCCATGGTCTGCGTATGAGTCGCTGTTGACTCGGCCGCTCCCCGGTGGTGAACCACCTTACGCCAGTTGCGACTTGGCCAGTTTAGCTCACGCTCAGCGCGGAGTCAGCATCGGCATTTTGTCTTTCCTCGGTCTTACGCTCGGAGCATGACCTTCGCATACTTTGGCAAGTTAGGCACTCAACCCGGGCGACGCGATGAAGTGGTAGCAATCCTGGTTCGCTCCGACACTGGTGATCCGCTGCCGGGTTGCCTGTTGTATGAGGTGGGAATCAATCCGGACTTCCCGGACCAGGTATTCGTCTCTGAACTCTGGGAATCGAAGGAAGCTCATCAGGCTTCCTCACAGTTGCCCTCTGTTCAGGTCACGATCAAGGCGATGCCCCTGCTCTCCGGCGAGATGAGTGGGAACGATTCGAGGTGATCGGCTCCCCATTGCGGGATTGAGAGGCCAGCGAGAAGACCAAAATCGGTGAGATCCCGCTGGAAAGGCCGAGATCTCACCGATTTTAGCTACCTTTAGCTGCTGCTAACCGCTTTGCGGCCGCTTAGCTCACCGAGACACCCGAGACACTGGTGATCCAGTCGCCGAGGCCGGTACCGAGCGTATTCCACTTCGTCGGGCGCATTGTAGTCATTGTTCCGGAGCAGACGCCGACAACCTTGCCGTTAGCCACCAGGGGGCCACCGGAGTCGCCCTTATAGGCCTGTCCGTCAACAGTCTTTTCCACGATTGACGGGCCGGACCAGCCCTGGTCATCGGTGCCCACAATGCTGACCTTCGCGGTCTTCAGCTTCGACGAGGCCGGCGCGCCAACAGCGGTCCGTCCCCAACCATAGATATTCGCCGCAGTGCCTTCGCTCGGGTACTACC